>BOLD01000005.1 GCA_016861345.1 Oligoflexia bacterium | reverse complement strand
TGGTGGAGCTATTATAACGAACGACGTCCGCATACCTCGATTGGGATGAAGACGCCGATGGAATTTGAACAAGAACTAATGCAGGTTGACTAACCTTCAAAGTGTTCAAAGAATGGGACTAGGCTCACACCGTCACCTGGATTGGTTTTGCAGTTATATTAGTTATTTTATTAACCTTCTTTGCGATGTCCATGACTCTTCATAAAATGACAAAACCATTAGACGAGGCCGTAGGCCGAGCAAAAAGATTTGGAGAGGGCGACTACAATGCCTTTTCTGATGTTCAAATTTCAAATGATGAAGTCGGAACATTAATTCACTCCTTGCAAGCAATGGCTAAAAAAGTTCAAGATGCTCTAGCCGATCAGGTTCGAAAAGCGCGTCTGACCTCACTTGGAGAACTTTCTACTTCTATTGCCCATGAAATCAACAATCCCCTATTGATCATTTCACTGAATCTTGAAAAACTTGATAAGCTCCTCAAATCAGGAAATATAGATCCCGAGAAAATGAACAACTGCATACAAGTTGCGCATAAGACAGTTTATCGAATTGAAAAAATTGTTAAAGGTATGAAAGCCCTGGCTCGCGAGGGCTCAGCCGATCCCTTCTCTCAAACTTCAGTTAATGAAATCATTGAGCAAGCTATTTCTGTCTGCCAAGGGACTCTACGACATGAAAATATCATTCTTAAAATTCCCTCTGTGGATGAAAAAATGACTTGTGAATGCCGAGGAGTTCAAATCTCCCAAGTATTATTGAACTTAATTAACAATGCCAGTCAGGCAATACAAGGCGAAGTTGAAAAATGGATTGAAATTCGAGTTCTACAGCTTAATAAAACACTGCGCTTCGAAGTCATCAACAGTGGGCCTAAAATCTCACACACTGTAGCTGAGAAACTTTTTACATCTTTCTATACAACAAAAAAATCTGGTGAAGGCACTGGGCTTGGCTTAAGTATCGGAAAAAGAATTGCACAAGATCATTCAGGATCTCTCAGTGTTGATTTATCAAAATCAAATACTTGCTTTGTTCTTGAAATTCCAACGCATCAAAAAAATGCACATCAAGCAGCCTGACTCAATCTAATAAACAGCCTCGACACGGCATCGAAGTGGGATTTCTTTGTCGTCAAGGCGAACGTAGCCTTCCCCGCCGAGGGTAAAAATGTACTGAGTATTTGTCTTTGCCCCATCAGGAATAGGAATCCCCAAAGTAAACACAACCTTATCGCCAGTACGTGCCAAACCATATTCAATCAATAATTTTTCAACCTGAGCAACCACCTCTTCAGGAGTATTATAAGGTTTAATGACAAGAGTCTGCAGTCCCCAAATCAACTCAAGACGATTCAAAGTAGCTATGTTATCAGTCACTGCAATAATGCGTGCTTTAGGGCGATAACCCGCAATAATATTAGCTGTCTTTCCAGTTGTTGTTAAACAAACAATGACTTTTGCGTCCAATTTTAAGGCACTTAAACTTGCACTGGCTCCGATTGCTCCAGCAACGCTGAGAAATTCATTATCCAGATTGATCTTGTAATACTTATCCTGATTTGCCTCAACCTCGCGAATAATTTCATGCATGGTTCGAATGCACTTAAATGGATATTTCCCACTGGCCGATTCTGCTGAAAGCATTAAAGCGTCTGATCCGTCTATCACCGCGTTGGCCACATCAGTAATTTCAGCTCGTGTCGGCCTTGGGTTTTCCACCATCGAATCGAGCATCTGTGTCGCTGTAATCACGGGTTTATTTAACTGATTGCAGAGGTGAATAATCTGTTTCTGAATAATGGGTAATCGGCTTTGACCAATTTCAACTGCCAAATCTCCGCGGGCCACCATCACCACATCGCTCAGACGAACAATCTCTTCTAGATTTTCAATAGCCTCAAGCATTTCAATCTTAGCACAAATCTTTGTATTAGGATTTTTTTGATCTATTAACTCTCTCAATTTGCGAATATCTTTTCCATATCGAACAAAACTCAGCGCCACATAGTCAACATTGTTGACCAGTCCAAATTCAAGATCTTCGAGGTCCTTTTTCGTGAGCGCCTCAACTGCTAAAGTCACCCCGGGACAATTCATCCCTTTGCGATCTTTTAAAACTCCGCCATAGATAACTTCACAATCGACCTCATCATCTCGCACCCCAAGCACTTTAAATTCAAGAAGACCATCATCAAGTAAAATACGATCTCCAGGAGAAACAGAATGGGCCAATTCTGGAAAATCGCTTGGAATTAAGCCGGTGTCTCCCAGAATCTTTTTCATTGTGATCACAACTCGCTCTCCAGCTTGAACAACAATTGACCCACTTTTAAACTTACCAACTCGAACTTTTGGTCCCTGAAGATCCTGCAAAATAGTCACTGGTGCGCTCATCTCATGGGATAAACGACGAATGTTTTGGATGACTTTTAGATGATCTTCATGAGTTCCATGGCTAAAGTTCAAACGTGCAACGTTCATTCCTGCGCGAATCGCTTTTTCTAGATTTTCCGGACTTTGAGTTGCCGGTCCAATCGTTGCAACAATTTTCGCTCGGCGGTCCACTAACATAAAAATCAGACTTTCTTAATATTATAAGCCGCAGCTGCTCGATTGGTGACGGTCTGAAGCTGATCAGCATGTCTTCGCTCTTGTCGCTCCAGTTCTTTTCTTTGAGCCTCTTCAACTTGCGCCAACTTATTTTGATATTTCATTTCCAAAGAATCCGTCTGCATCTTGACTTCTTTTTCTCTGTTTTTTGATCTTATTTCATATTCTTTAATAATATCCTGCTTCTCAGCCTGCTGTTTTTCTTCCATCTGAGCTATCTTGCCTTCATAGAATTCTGTCATTGAATCGTATTTCTTTTGCAGTGTGCTTTCAGTATCTTTCAATCGCTTCTCCATTCGCAAATACAAGTCCTTTAATTGCTCCAAAGCAACCTCTCGTTGATTCTGTAAGTTCTCCATGTATTTGTTCTTTAGAGACTCTAGGTTGTTTTCATGATACTTCTGTTGAACCCGCTGATTTTCATCTGTAATTTTCACAATCTTCTTAACACGACCCTCTGAAGACTGAGAAAGCTGATCCAACTGATTTTGATGATTAAATTTCATAAAATCACGATCCTCTTTCGACTGAGTTACAAGAACATTTTGTTTAATTTTGTTACTTCGATTCACATCTTGAATGAGTCGCTCATTACGATGCAAAATCTCTTGTATCTTCTTATCGGCATGATCATTGGCTTCAGAGTAAATCTCTCCTCTTTCTTTCTCAAGAGCCTCAACACGATCTTGATGTTGCTTAATTAGGTGTTCTTTTTCAAGATTGTGAATTCGGCGATTCGTCATCATGTCAATCAAGCGGTCATTCCTAGCCTGTTCTTTATCGGCCTTTGCCGCCCTAACTCTCTTATCAATATTTTCCATTACTTTAACACGGAAATTATCATTAGACTCATCCATGTCCCTTTGTTTCTGCTCAATTTTTTCACGATAATCTTGACCCAGCCATTTTTTATGAGCGGCAAGTGACTTTTCTTGATCTTCTAAAATTTTAGAATGGGAATGTTGTTCCGTATTCAAAACATTTTTCCAATGCTCATCTTTGGCTCGAGCTTGATCCATTTCGTTAAGTTTTCTTTCAACAGTATCTCTTTTATATGTTTTTTTAGTTTCATCTAGGACTCGCTCAAGATTTCCAACACGCATATCTCTATCTTTCTGTAATGCTGTCATTTCATCTTGATGGCGTCTTTTTAATTTATCAGTACGATCTTCAATTGTTTTTTTAACCTCTTTGTTTGCATTATCCACAAAGTGATTAAAGGTCCTTTCTCTCTCATTAGTTGATTGTTCGTATCCTTTTGCAAGAAGCTGCTTCTGCTGTTCGGCAATTTGTTTCTGCTTATCCACATCACTACGATAAGTATTCTGCATTTCCTCTCTTGCCCTTTGCGACTCTTCAGACTTGCGCGCTAAGGTATTAACGTAGACTTCTCTCATTTCTTTAATATCATTTTGATGCTTTTCATCTCTTTGACTAATTAATTCAGAATGTTTATTGCGAAGATCTGACAACTCTTGATCGTGCCGTTGTTCTAAAGTATCAATATCCTTTTGATATCTTTCACTTTGAGTACGAAGTTCTTTGTTTTTTCTTTTTGTGCTGTCGGCTTCTTTCTTTTCATATTCTTCACGAATTCTGCGAATATCATCCGTCTGACTGGAACGCTCTTTAGCGGTAACACTCGACATACATCCCCCTTACCCAAAACACTGCGGCTATG
This sequence comes from Oligoflexia bacterium, assembly GCA_016861345.1. Lineage (GTDB taxonomy): Bacteria > Bdellovibrionota > Bdellovibrionia > Bdellovibrionales > Bdellovibrionaceae > BOLD01. The sequence continues at coordinate 212,322 of BOLD01000005.1, read as the reverse complement.
AATAGCTTATCATTCGTAAATGGGTAGGACGACCTTCAGTATTATGTTGGATTAAAAAACTGGACCTCAAAGAACAAGATAATGGACGATGGTCTAGCTATCTCTCGAATAAACGACTCCGAAAAACCTGCCGGAGACTTTCGCGTTCCTCTTTATTTTTCTGCTCTTGTTTCACTCTCTGCTTTTCCTTTAGCTCAACAGATGCTAATTTTCTCTGAACGATTTCTCTATATAACTGAGAACTACCTTCAATATTTTTATCCCACAGCTGTCGATAAAATCCAATTTTCTGAATAGTATTCTTTTTGGATAGCTGCGCTGTTTGATTCCACAACGACAAAAAATAACCTTTTTCAATAGGACGCACTATACCTTTTGCAAGATTCTGATCTGACTGTAAACCACCAAACCAATTTTCAAAACCAACAGGCAAAACTTCATGATTTTTTCCACCAGCGAGAATTTGGATATCCGCATTTAAATTGCGAACCAATGTTCTTTCCGAATTGAATTTTTCTACCCAGTAATCCCCACGACCACTCACTTGAATATGGGTTGTTTGTAACTTGAGTGCCTCTCCCTGAACAACCCAAACCGCCCCATCCAGTAACCGAGCCTGGTTTTTCCCATAAAAGATCAAATTTGAGTCTTTCTTGAGCTTGAAAGCATAGTTTTTCTGCACAATAGAAAGGGACACACCCAATGCACGAATGGCACAAGGAAATTTTTCCGAAGCATAGCAACCTGTCGGTTCATCCACATACTGACTGGCGACGACATATTGACCGAAAAAAAATATACTTACCAGTGTATAGCACAAGAAGCGAGCCACGTCACACCTCTGTCGAGCGCAATAGCTCCTGAGCTTGTTTTCTAAGAACGTCGTTATTATTAAACTTTTCAATTACTATCTGATAGACGCGAGCGGCCTCAGCTGCCCTTTTACGATATTGCAAAATCTGCCCCATGCGCAGCATAATGAAGCCGGTCAAGTCACTTTCCGGATAATGAACCATCATTTGATCGACCACATCAAGGCAATCCTCAGGTTTGTTTGCTAAATAATATGATTCAGCTAGCATAAAATGCGATTCAATTACACTTGCCGATGTTGGGTATCTACGGATGACCTCTTTAAATGTTTCAATCGCCGCAAGATACTTTTTTTGTGAAAAGTCTGACTTTCCACGAGCCATCAATGTTGCAGATAGATCAATTGTCGAGGTCGACGCCGGCAAACGAATTGTCCCTAGGATTTGGCTTTTCTTATAATTTAATCTTGATAGAACCTTAGGATCTTCTTTTTCAAGAATTCCAGCAACTTCTGTCTGAAAATCTAAGAGTTGGTTCTGTGATATCGCTAACTTAAGTTTTTCTTTTTGCACCGATTTTTCTAGACGAGAAACCTGATCAACTAATGCACTTTCATCGCTAAAATATCTTCGAAAAAGATGGTTCATCTCAAGTAAACCAACAAGAAGAATCAGAATAAAGACAAGAAATAAACTATGACCTTGTTTCTTCATACACAGACTTTTCGGCAGTTTGTAAAAAAAATGAAGATCAAGCCATAATACTGTGAGCTATTTTTAATTTTTTCTTAATTCAATTCTCAGAATGAGACGTTGAGACTTTCAATTGTTTGACAGTTTGCGCAAAATGATTGACCCAATACTGCCAACTCATTAGATTAGCCCCCTCTCTGTAAGGAAAATAAATATGAACAAGGCCCAACTCATCGAGAAATTGTCACTGAAAACGCAACTTTCAAAACACCAATCTGAATTTGTCCTTGATGCAGCAATTGAAATTATCCAAAAAGCAGTCGCAAAAGGCGATGAAGTCAAACTTGTAGGCTTTGGCACATTTTCGCGCACTCATCGCAAGGCTCGTAAGGGACGTAATCCAAAAACTGGTGAAGTCATTGAAATTCCGGGAATGAAAATTCCGCGATTCAAGCCGGGCAAAGAGTTTAGGGATACTCTGAACTAAGACCCCAATTATTTGGAATTCTGAGAAGAGACTGAATATTGACTAGCTTCTTTGTGAAGCTTACGCATTTGACGTTTGAACTGATCTAAGCTTGAAGACGCTGGTTTTCGGCCACTAGAGGCATCAGATTTAAGACTCAACTTCAGCTTTTCAATCTGATGACCTACTTTTTTCCATTGGTCAACATACACGAGTTCGCTTCGATTACTTTGAGATTTTTCTATTTCCTTCGGCAAATGAGTGCCCACATTTTTCGCCCACCACTTGTCAAAATTATGAACCTTCAAGGCTCCCCGAGCACCCACTGCTTTTGAAATCTTTCCCTCTATATCATTTAAATTTTTCAGTAGTTTTTTTCTTTCTTGTTGCTGCAAAAAAGAAATTTGCTTTTTGTGCTTTTCGATTTTTGATTCAAACATCTGAACGTCTTTTCCAAGGAATCGACGCTCACTCCCAAGGAGCCCTCCCCGCATATTTTCAACGCGAATCTCATAATACCCCGCAGGGACCCTCATCCCCCCAAGATCAAGTCGAATTTCACCTTTTGAGTTGACCTGAGATGAAGTTTTTATATTTAAGGCTGGAATTTCAAGAATTTCTCCAGAACGTCCATGAATTATCACTCGGACGACACTGCCCACGAGCTCAGATGTTTTAATCATCAACTCATTTTGGTTAATTTGAATATTCAGCTTTGATTCTTGCTTTTTTGGTGCAGATGAAACGGACGCGATCTCTCGAGTCGGTCCCACTTTCACCTGTGAATTTACAGTTGTGGTGTCAGTTTCCACTACCGCTTTTTCTGCCTCCACCATCTGATGTGACTGTGATTCTTTCTGAGTTTGGGTGACCATCACCAACCCCCCAAGTAAAACAATGAGTCCCGTTATTCCAACCATTGTTCGCAAGGAAATCACTGGTGCTTTTACTGAGGAAAAGTCTTCGGCGGGAAGCTTAGGCATCTCCTCAATTGCAGTTAGCATTTTATTCTGTTCTTCTGTCAACTTGGGCTCAACGACAGAGAACTCAGGAAGATCTTTTATCTGAACCCACTGTTCAAAACCTTTTTTCCATAGATAATCCGTTTGCTGGACTTGTGCTTTTTTTATAAGGTCTAGAATTTGTTGGCTATCATAGGGGCCGTTCTGAAGAAATCGTCCCTGAGAATCTTTTTGCAGCAGAATCCATATTTCAGAAGAGATGGAAATATCTCGATGAAGATCCTGATTCATCTCTTTCAATGCCCTTAACTCATCCCACTCAAGTAAAGTTTTCCACTCTCCCTTTTCTTGGAGATAAGCCAGATCTTCACCTTTTAATAATCCCTGTCTCCACAATGAAACAATAGCCTGAGCTGATACCGGCCCCTTTGACTGCCCCTTCTCGTTGTAAAACCACACGCTCATTTTGCACCCCTACAGAACTAGTGTTTCACAACTTTTCAGTTTTGGAAAGGAAGGGTTCAGGTATCGCATCCAATTCGTGCACCAACTCATAGTAATACGAATGAAAATTTGAACCTGGACCTAAAGGATGAGAAAGCAGTTGGATAATAAATCTTCGACTCATACGCCCCTCACGATATCCCCAATATAACTTTTCGCCCATCATCCCACCCAGTAACCTTGCTGCACCAAAATAGCTCGACTTATGTCGCGCTAAAAAAGATGTGCCTCTTAGGGTTCCAGAGGTTACGTAAATCATCTCTCTCATTTTTTCTGCAATCGCCAGCTGCATTGCCTCACGGCCATGATCCCCAGGAAACTGCGACTCTAAGGTCATCCGTACATCCATCAATGTATCTGTTTTCCTTTTTGGATTAATCAGTTTTGAACCAAAATACCGTATCGCTTCAAGAAAAATTGCCAACTGAAAATCTTCAGGAAAATGAAGTGGCGTGCAATCCCTCTTAGAAAGCTGCGCGTGAACAATATCCATTGCCAAAGACGAAGCATGATTGACCGAAGGACGCGATAAGAAGGCCATATCGCATTCCGGACAATAGAAACTCATTTCCCTTTGAATCAAGGACAATAAAACTCTTGCATCTTTCGCACTAAAAACATTATTGATCTTTTCAAAGAAGGATTCGTCCCCTGGCGCGTACACTGAGACTGAATCTTGATCCACCTGAACTTGAAGATCCTGACCAAGAATTTGCACATATTGAGAGATATGATCGGTGTAATCTTGCTCTTCTCCCTCCCCTTCAAGATCGAGTTCACTTTCAAGAAACTGAAGGTAACTTTGCCACTTAACCCAAGGAGGAACACTCATTAAACAATATTCTTGATTTGACAATTGTACCACATCCAAATCGTGATCTCGGTCCTGTTTCATTGCCTGAAAAAATATTTTTTCCGAATTTTGGAATACTGTAACGATATCCTTTTTTTCAACCATATCGCATTGTTTTATAATTTCCCTCGGCAAATGATGCTGAGCAAGGTGCCAGTCCCCATAAATAATCCAAACTTGAGAATTAGTATCTTCTTGCAAGATCTGAGAAATCACTTGCGCTGAATGAGAGTCTCGACTCTTCAAAGTCCTTGAACTTCTTTCTTTATAATACTTGTTAATTCCAAGGACACGCACTCCACTTCTGCGCGCCCAATCGAGAATCGGCCGATAATGAGAAAATGGAAACCCCCATCGTTGATCCCACTTCACCTTCTCTAAAAATTTTTCTTCTGACAGATCTCCCTTCATATAGGACTCAATCAGGGCTTGATCCTTTGATTCTAAAAATTCAACTCCCAATATAACTTTTTTATTTTTAATGTTTTTAAGCAATCTGATTTGCGCCTTCTGAGATTGATGATGGGCATGAAAGTCTGCCAACAACACAACCCGAGAGACTCTCAGTTTATGCAAAAAGGCCACTCTTTGAATAGGCTTCCATCGCTTATAAAAGCTTTTTTCAAAGTTTTCTCGGTATTTCCTCATTCCGACAGACTCTTCACCCAATAGTTGCTCAACATGGCGTCGTACTTGGGTGTAAAGTTCATATCGCAGTTTCCACAATGACTTCATAACTCACTTCGCAAAAAATTATTTTTGCATGCGAAACTATTGATTTCAAATAAGAATCCTGCTCAGATATAAAAATATGCAAAACACAGAAAAAGTAAAAAAAATTATTGGAATTGGCCTTCTTGCTACTCTCGCGTCCATCGGTTTTCACATCTATCTTTCCATTCAGCATTATCGCCTTAAGTTTGGCCTAGGAGAAGGAAAAAGCCTTTGCAATATCAACGAAACCTTTAATTGTGATGCTGTAACCGCAAGTCAGTACTCGACTCTTCTCGGAAGTCCACTTTCAAATTGGGGAGCCTCTACTCACCTTATACTCAGCCTTTTTCTCTTTATTGGCTGGCTCAATCTTGGTTCAAACAACAAACAAATACTTCGATACTCTTTCTGGTTAAGCCTTCTGACAAGCTTTATGTCTATTATTATGTTGCTCATTTCGATCTTTAAATTAAGCAACTACTGTCTCTTCTGCATAATCACATACATACTCTCTTTTATCCTCCTCTTATCACTGGGGAGCCTTTGTGGAAAAGAAGCTCTCACTCACGCTACCGACGACATAAAAGATCTTTTTGCCGGAGCAAAGTGGGTTCTTATAATGGGTCTTCTTATTCCTGGAATAAGTCTTCTCTCAAACTCCATCATCTATGATAGCTTTGGTTTTCGACAGTTAGATATTATGACTCAAGAAAGCCTTTCAAACTGGCAAAATTCACTGCAGATGAATTTTGATTACTCAACAGGTTTAAAATTTCAAAAGAAACCAGGGCCTGCAAAAATGCAAATCGTCGAGTTTGCAGATTTTCTTTGTCCACACTGTAAAACAGCTTCACCCAGCCTTCATGCCTTCGCCGAGAGCCATCCGGATGTTGAGCTTATTTTTAAACCATTCCCACTTGATGGAGTCTGCAACGAAGGCATTCAACGTCAGGGAGATGGATTGCGATGTCAGCTCGCAGCGGCAGTTTATTGCAGTGAAAAAATCAATACAAAAGGCTGGGCAGCCCATAACTATATATTTGATCGACAAACTCAATGGAACATCAGCCAAATTGAAAATGATTTAAAAGCCTTAAGTGATCAAATTAATGTTCCGCTTGAAGAACTTAAAAAGTGTATTTCAAGCAGCGAGACCCATGAGGCCATTACAAAGATGGCCAAGGAAGGGGTTGATGCTAAAATTATGGGAACCCCATCTATTTTTGTTAACGGCAAAGCCTTAGATCGAGGTCAATTTTTACCCATACTTCAGGGTGCCTACGATCTCATTCGCCAGTAATTATATTTTAATAAATTTAAAAATCCAATCCGTGATGGACAGAAAGAAATCGTCTGTCACGACCCACATTGTTTTCAATAACCCTCGAGAAATCTCAAGAAAGAAACCCAATATTGCTATTGCAAAAGCAGCATTCACCAAGGCCTTAACGACGTAGACCGTCGATCGGACATCCTCGACTTTCATATCATGCTCAACTTTTTCAATTCTCTTTAAAATATGCTGGAGCTCATTAAAGTGCTCATGAAATCGCTCATTCAGCTCCTGTTGTTTTGCAACTGTCAGAGAATGAGCACCTGGAAATTTTCTCTTTGCACGAATGGCATTCACGAGATCAACTGCATGGCGAATATATCGCTCAATTTTTTCGTGAAATCGGGGGTATTCCGACTCTATTTCTAAATATTCCTTTAACTCAGCTATTGCCCGATCATAATTCTCATCAACAACAAATACCAAGACGTTGTACCTAAGGGTATCAGCCTTACCCATCTCTTTTCGATCAACTTGAATCTTACTCTCTTGAGCAGACTTAATTAAAGCACCCATACCAAGGTATCGGACAAAAATCGAAAAACCTGAAGAAAAATGTAAGACTATGGTCTAGTTCTAGACTGGATTTTTGACTTTAAATGTATCAGTTTGTGACAATCAAGCAAGGCCAAGGTCGGCCGTGACCTGAACATAGGTCAGTCGTAAGCCGAGGAGGGTTTAATGGAAAACGGATTTTTCCAAACGCGACTAGGAGATATACAATTTGCTGAAGATTCAACTAGAGTCGAGGAATGGGAGACAAAAATTTCCACAACTCTTCCTCCGATCCCAACAGAAATTCCTCTCGCAAAGTCCAACTCTCTAGAAGCTCTTATTCATCAGAATGAGGATCTTTCCGCACGACTGAAAGTCTGCCTCAGACGATTGTCAATACTTGAGTCAGAAAACTATGAACTCCTTGAGAAATCAAAATCTGCTTCTTTGGGATACTCTAACCTTCAAGATCAATTGCTCATCTGGAAAGAGAAAGAAACAGCATGGCAGGGACGCATTCATGCCCTTGAAAGTCAGGTCCAAGAGTTTACACGTCGATTCCCTGAGTATCAAACCATGCAAGATACAATTGAAAGATACAAGAGATATCAAGAGAAGATTCGCACACAAGTAAAACCCTACATCAATCAACTGAAGGAATACTCTGAAAACTTAATTAGCCAAATTCGATCGCTTAATTCAGAGCTTTCACACAAAGAAAGCTTTATTATTGAACAACAAAAAAAGTTTGACCAAGCCCGCAAGGAATTTGAACAGACACTTGCTGCCAGTAAGCAAAATGAAAACAACTTAACTCGCCTATTTGAGATTGAACGAGCTCAGCTCATTCATGATATTCAAAATTTAAAGGAGACCAACTCTGTATTAGAGTCTAAAACGATCAGACTTCACAAAAGCCTTGAACGCCAGGATGATCTTGAAAATGAAGTTGTCGCCCTGAAGAGAGTCAAAGAAGAACTCGAAAATCAAGTTTCAAATAATTTCAATCAACACCAATCAAATATCCGCTCCATAAAACAGGAGTTAACTGAAAAAAATCTTCTTCTTGAAGTTAAGTCAAAAGAACTTGAGGATAAATCAAAAATCCTTGATGAACTCACTAAACAGAGGGAACAATCTGAGGAGCAGCTCCAGAGCCTAAGATACCTCTGGTCACAAAAATCCGAGGAATGTGAAAAAATGAGACTTCGCATCGAATCTTTAGAGAAACTCAATGCCGAACTGAGCCGAAAACTTAATGAAACAAGAAAGGGAGAGGTTTTTATTTAGGAATTCTGAATGACTTCCTTGTCTGAGGAAGTCATTGGTTGAATTTCAGCTTCGCAGGCTGCATCGAAAGAACGAATCGCAGCTGATTCATCTTCAAAAATTCGCAAACCTTTCATTTCAAGATTATCAAAAATACGCTTAAATTCAGGTTTTAAGCCCACCAAGCAAAGACCATGGCTGTTCTTTTCAGAGACAATTCTCATTGCATCAAGAAAAGATTGAATTCCCGTCGAGCCAACAAAGCAGGCTTTTTCCATATTAAAAATGACCTTTTCATTCGCAAATTGTTTTTTACAGACTTCGCGAAAGAACTGAGCTCTCTCTATTTCTAGAGACCCTTGAATGCTCACGATAGCAAACTCGCCTTCATTTTTTAGTTTCGCCTGCATACACCCTCCTTAGTGACATATCCTTATCGGAGAAATAGAATTTGTCTCAAGATGACCCAATGACTAGTTTTGGGGATCTTCCTTTTTCGACCTGCGTCTAGGTATTTCTAAACTGACAGAAGCCATTAATTTCATTAAAATTTCCTTACATTCAGTGAGCATGATGGGCAACAAAGGACAAGCATAAGATGACCAATGCAGGTGAAAAGTCTGAAAAAGACCAAAAATCAAAAACGAAAAAACTAAACCAAATACTTGAAGCAATCAGATCACCGATCACAGTTGGTTTAGTCGTAACAGCAATTCTCGTGTACTCAGCAAAAATTTTCTATCAAATTCGCAGTCAAAACGATGCAGAAAGAAAACCCAGCATTCTCTTTGATCTCGTTGAATGGGCTGATTTAAAAAGTATGGATATGAGGTTTAAATGGAGAGGCGAAGTTCAATCTCAAGCCCCTGTCGCTCTTCTCACGATTGATGATCGGTCTCTTGAAGAGGTTGGTCGCTGGCCATGGTCAAGAGAAAAAACTGCCTTCGTAATTGATCAACTTTTTCAGAACGGAGCAAAAGCTCTTGGTCTTGATATCGTATTCTCAGAGCCACAGATCGACTCGACACTTGAAACTCTGGAACGAGTTGAACAAGTGTCCTCAAACGCCCCTGCTGAATTAAGAAACGCCATCGCCGCAGAAAAACTAAAAGCACAACCGGACTTAGCTTTAGCTCAGACTATCGAAAAATATAAGGAAAAAATTGTGCTCGGGGCTTTCACTGATGAAACCACCCATCGATTTCTTCCCTATCAAGATTACTGTCGAAATGAGGCCTTTAAACGAGCAAACGCAGATCAGTTTGTTAAACTAAATGCAACCTTTATCGTCAACGACGAAGCTGATCACTTTGTCGATCTTGAATTTGAAAAAGTTCTCACTTTAATATTTGAAGACCTTGAAAAGAAAAATACAGACTCTATACTGCAATCAAAGTTTCAGAACAAGCCTATTGATAGGCTAACTCCGCAAGAGATCAATCAACTCAAGTATTACACGGAAGAAGCCAATATGGATTATTGTGATCAATGGCTTCTATCTCAAGACTCATATCTGCAACCGTCTGAAAAAATATATCTACAAATTTTTGAAAAGTCAGAACATCTCAAAGGCTTGGATCTTCATACAGCTATTGCTAAATTTAAGTCCATGGTAAAATCTCACCCCATCGTTCAACATCGACGATGGACTATCAACACAAATACACTTCAAACCCCGGCTGATTACACAGGCTCATTCAATGCTGAGCAAGACTCAGATGGAACAATTCGTAAGGCCTCTATGTTCTTTCGTACAGGAAATCGGATCGGGACCAGCTTTATTCCATCCCTCTCATTACAAACTTTCCTGATCGCGACGGGATTGCAAGCGAGAATTGAAATCAACAATGACCCAAGACACTCTAACCAGAAAGCTCTAACAAAATTTCAAATCTATAACCCATCGAAAGATCCCGAGGTTCTCTATGCGGATATCCCTGTGGACTCTCAGGGACGACTGAAGATTAATTACGCTGGTGGAAAGAATATGTTTCCTTACGTTCCAGCACGAGAACTTTTCACAAATAAAAAAACAATGACCATCTCACAGACCAAATATATTCCACAACTCGGGAGATGGATCATTCAGGAAGAAGAGGTTGATAAGGCCAAATTTATTAAAGATCGAGCTTTTATTTTTGGAGCAACCGCTATTGGAGTTTACGATCTTCGCGTCACACCCTATGAAAAGAACTTCCCTGGACCCGAGACTCATGTCAATTCTCTTGCCAACCTCTTTGATCGAAACTTTATCAGAACCTATGCCGATGAGCATATTTGGATGCCATGGTTACTGGCTGCTATTGGTATTCTATTTACGGTTGCCGTTTCACACACAGGAGCTGTGAGCGGATTTATTCTAACCCTTGCTCTCGGAGGAATCACGGTTTGGATAGATAGTTTCCTTTTCAAAAAAGGACTCTTTGTCACAATTGTTCTTCCATTCTTTCTTGTTACAGGTCTTTATATTATTCTCACTTTTTACAAATATTTCACCGAAGAAAGGAAAAAGAGGCACCTGCGAAGCACCTTCTCGAAGTATGTTTCTCCGGCAATTGTGGACGAAATCCTTAAAGACCCAGAGAATATCGAGCTTGGTGGGAAAAAACAACGCATGTCTGTGATGTTCTCTGACGTTCGTGGTTTTACAACTATTTCTGAGAAACTTGATCCACAAGTTCTTTCTGATGTTTTGAATCGCTATCTGACACCAATGACTCAACTGGTTTTTGCAAACAAAGGCACACTAGACAAGTACATGGGTGACGCCATTATGGCTTTTTTTGGCGCACCAGTCTTTTACCCTGATCACGCTAAATACGCCTGCCGCTGTGCCTTGCAAATGATAGAAAAACTTAAGGAAATTCAGGAGCAGTATAAAAAAGAAGGATTACCTGAGATCGATATTGGAATTGGACTTAATACTGCAGAGATGAGTGTTGGCAATATGGGTTCAGATATCGTGAGAAGCTATACCGTTATGGGTGATGCGGTTAACCTTGGTTCTCGTCTTGAAGGAATTAATAAAGAGTATGGAACGCGAATCATTATCAGCGAATTTACCTACAAGGATATTCGTGATTCATTCACAGCACGAGAAGTTGATTGGGTCCGCGTAAAGGGAAAAAATGAACCCGTTCGTATATATGAACTCATCTGTGAGGGTCCTCCGACAGATGAATGGAAGGACTGCATACATTATTTCAATCAAGGATTTGATTTATATCATCAGAAGAATTTTGCAAAGGCAAAAACATGCTTTGAATCAGCTCTCAAGGCTCGCCCCGGAGATCCCGTCTCAGAACTCTACATTGAGCGTTGTGATGAATATATGCAAGAACCACCTCCTGAAAATTGGGATGGTGTCTTTGTGATGAAGACGAAGTGATGATAAGAATACCGCATCTCGTATTTATAGTGCTATTAGTCTTTTTTGAGAGGAGCTTCTCCCAAAATAGGCCATATTCAGCTCAAAGCAAGGTCCAGGGAATTTCCATCAGTGCAGATTCTAGCTTTCGTGATACGGAAAATGATACTCTTGAACTCACCGACCATGTTCAATTGATTTTTAAGGATCAACATGTCAAATGTGATCGCGCCAAAATTAATTTTAAATCAAAGACAATTGATGCGGTCGGAAACGTCGTCATTGTTAATCCCAAATACACATTAGCTGGGGCCCGAGTAACATTGGACTACGAAACAAATACGGGCATTGTTTACGATGGATATGTTCAATCTGGCACCGTCATGTTCGAGGGTGAAATTCTGTATAAAATGTCCGAAAATGAATACATTGCGGATAAAGCCAAATACACGACCTGTAGCAATTGCCCAGAATCCTGGAGCTTTACCGGAAATCGCATTCGCGCTGAGCTTGGTGGTTATGCCTATATTAAAAACTCGATATTGCGAATTGGAAATGTTCCCATTTTCTGGCTCCCCTATCTCATCACTCCCCTTAAGTCTGATCGACAAAGCGGACTACTTACCCCTGAACTAGAGAGATCAACGGCGGGTGGTGTGGCCGTCTCGGAAAGTTTCTTCTGGGCAATTGATCGAAGTCAAGACGCAACCTTCACGGCCAAAAACTACGAACTTCGTGGTTTAAAAGGATTACTCAATTACAGATACGCACTAACTGAATACACTCAAGGCGAGTTCGATACTGCTTTTATTAAAGACCGGGTTTTCTCTGGAGACAGTCGTTTAAATCAGTTTAGAAATGACTCGTCTAAGGGCAATATGGTCAGTCGCTGGTTTATTAAATATAATCATTACTACGAATTGCCAGATAACTTTATCCATCGAGCTCAACTCAACAATGCCAGCGATCTTCAATATCCAAAAGATTTTCCTCTCGAAACAAAAAACTTTGGTGATTCATCGCTTGAAAACCGAATGTCTCTTACAAAAAATACAGACAACCAACACTACCATCTCGACACTTCGTACAACATCAATATGCTTCAGTCCAACCCCCTTGCAAAAAATGAGGACGCGGTTCATCGATTACCAGAACTTGATTTTTCAACAGCCTACACAAATTTTGGAACAAGTGACTTTCTTTATTCAATCAATCTGACTCATGCAAATTTTGCACGAAACAGCTATGCCTATGATGATCTCAACGCAGGATACAATCCTTCTGGGACAACAGATCGACATCTCACTTATGATGGTGGACCCAACTGCACAGGCGCAGAAGCTGAAAAACATCCAGAGTGTTTCTACAAAAGAGATGGGGCCTTTGATCCAACTAAGGACCTCCTCCGCACTGGTCAGCGCTTAGATGGACGATTCACTGTCATACGTCCGATACAAGTTGGTCGAGCTGATTTTCTACCCAAAGTCAGTTACAACGAAACTCAATATAAATTTTTTGCCGGAGAGGATACGACAAACATCCGGCGCTATTTACGCGCAGAAATTGGTGCACGTACAGCCTTCAACTCTATTTTTAGAATCGGTGACCGTGATCAAATGAAGCATGAGATTCAACCGGAACTCACCTACACCTCAATTCCATGGTTCCATCATCCCCAACATGCATTCTTTGGTTCGTCCAGCGAAACTCCTTACACCTCGGAAGACAGCGTGAGCAACTCGGACGTGAATGGTCCCTATGGAGTACAGTTTGATTACACTGATCGAATGGTTGACCGTAAATTAATGACCTTTGCGGTTATCAATAAGATAACAAGAAAAACTTGGTCGGCAGGATCGCCGCAGTACCGACAATTTTTATATTGGAAGCTCAAACAATCCTACGACTTTATTCAAGCAGAAAGAAATGACCCTCGCAAACAGCCTCTTTCAGATATCGCGTCTGATCTAACTGTTTCACTCGATCGTTTACAAATTATTCAAAATGCTCACTACTATCCTTATCAGCAAGTGATTAATTCAGCGTCAAGAGTGCGACTACTGAATGATGTGGGTGATTTTTTCCAGATCGCTCACAGCAATGCTTACTCAGTTTCCCCTGGACAAGAAGTTGATCCTAATAGCCGCAGTGAACGTTATATTTTCTCACTTAAAAAATCAATTAGCTGGCTTGACGTCGTTGGAAAGTTTGCCTACGACATCACAACGCCAGGACCAGAAGCCAACCGATTCAGTGGTTACGGATATGGCGCTCAACTCAGAATGCCCGGTGAATGCTGGTATTTTACTGTGATTCAATTTCGTCCCCCTGGTGGTGATGAAACATATAAAATCTCTTTTGACTTTTCGTTTGATGGGCAAAAGAAGCCGAGTCTCTCTGAATCCATCATGGATCCATTTAACTTCTAATCGACGCCCCCAATTAAAAATAAGAACTCAAGACCAGTACTTTAAAACTTAAAATCTCTGATACAGGAATTAAAACTGATAAATCGTTACCTGTCCCTTGATTCCCTCAATCTGATTCTTGGCATACTGAGGTGTAATAATAAGGGGACTTAGTTGGACATCTTGATTTGTCGACTGCTGGCCATAGACAAAATAAAGTCCCATTCCAATTCCAGCATAAAGACCATACGAAGCCCCTCTTGCAACTTGGTTTAACTTCGAACCAGGGTCTTCAGAAAAAGCTAGACTCGCCACTCCCAATAGCGCTCCGGCTGCAGTTCCATAAGCACAGCTGAGCAAAAAAACTTTTAATCGATCCTGGCTCTGGGCTTGAGCAGAATGAGAAGAGAAAATCAGAATCAATGTTAGTATAATTCCCGAAATTGTTCTCAGTGTTTTCTTCATATCAATATTGTCAAAAAGGCATTTTCCACCGTCAACTAAAGACATCTGAGAAGACTTGAATTTTCCCATCATGACTCACAACGGCATAGTGGAAATCAACAGAGAACTCTCGTTCTGAGAAATATCGAATGACTCGTTTCAGACGACTCATTTGATCTTTCTTTATTCTCATCCCAAGATATTCAAAGTTGATACAGGTTTTCACCTCAATAATAGTCAAAACTCCTTGGGGAGACCTAAGAACAAGATCCACTTCTGCAAATGGAGTTCTTAACCGATGATGTAACTTTGTATAGCCTAATTGCTGAGTGTAATGGTCAAGGACCTTAATTTCAGCCTGAAGTCCTCTGTCCAATATACTCTTTGACACCTTTAAAAGAGGCTCTGTGGATGTCGGTAGGCCCCCAGTTTTCAATGGCCTTTCGGTGGGACTCGCTCCCATATCCTTTGTGCTTTTCAAATCCGTATTGGGGATATTCTTGCGCATAGGTCCTCATCAATCCATCTCGATGAGCTTTTGCAATGATTGAGGCCGCAGAAATTGGCAAAACTCGCAAATCTCCCTTGATGATTGTCGTTTGCTTTCGACTGAGATCAGGAATTTTCATATTCCCATCCACCAAAATGTGACCTGATTTTTGCCCCATCTTTTCTTCAAGATTTTCAACAGCTCTTTTCATTGCAAGTAAGCTTGCTTGCAAAATATTAAGCTCATCAATTTCCTCAACGCTTGCACTTCCTAAGCCAAACCAATGAGCCTGACAAAGCAAGGGAGCTAATTCCTCTCTCCGTTTTTCGGACAAAAGTTTCGAATCCGTCATTTCGGATTGATAAAGATTTGATTGCAGACAAACCGCAGATGCGACAACGGGGCCTGCTAAACAGCCCCGTCCCACTTCATCCACACCCACAATAGGGTGCGGACTGTAATCTAAATAATGAATTGGTGTAATCAAAGAGTCCTTCAAGAGAAAAACTCAACCCAGAATAAGAACTATTCTGCGCTTTGGTTGGTAGCGATATCAGACTCGATCTTAGCAGCTTTACCAGAAAGCTCTCGAAGGTAATAAAGCTTCGCGCGACGAACGTGACCTTTCGTTAGAACTTCAACTGATTCAACAGCTGGGCTCACAAAAGGGAATGTTCTCTCTACGCCAACACCTGAAGACATTTTTCGAACTGTGAACGAACGAGAAGCTCCAGCGCCTTGAATCTTTGTAACGACGCCTTTGTAAGCCTGAACACGCTCTTTCTCACCCTCTTTAATTTTAACGAAAACGTTCACAGTGTCACCGGGATGGAATTCGGCGATTTTAGTGTTTTTTGCTCTCTTCGTTACGCGCTGTACAAGATCCATAATGTCCTCATCCTTATTGCTAATTCACTACTTCTAGTATTTCAAAAACGAACACAGATGGTTACCACGGACCCATGATGCGGTCAAGATAGATACTTACGGCAGATCGAACAGATAAATGCCGGTAATCCTTGGGCGGAGCTCCCCGGATACTTTCCAGGGTCCCATCTAGGGACTGCATGAACTCCTCAGTCATCCCAAATCCCGTCCCAAACAGCAAAAATAGAGCATTATCAGGGGTTTGGATCTCTTTTTTAAGTTCTGGAATCGTCCAATGTCGGCTCCCAGGGACAGGGCGAGCATGGGTCGTGATGACTTTAACCTGGTTTCTGGGAAGACCCCAGTCTTTTAGGGCCTCGTCCACAGTGTGAGCTGTTTTTACATTGGTCAGTGCTGTTCGGCGATAGGGGTTAAACTTAGATCCCTCTCCCAGTCGCCAATGGTCCAAAATTCGATCCACAAACATCAACTGCTCATTCATGGGGTGAATAATGTAGTACTTATCAACTCCATAGACCGTGCAAGCCCTGGCAATATCATGGATGTCAAAATTCGTAATGTTTGTCGCGACAATGCGTTTTTCCCGATCAAGAATGGGATAATGAACTAAGCCAAGGGCCATTTTAGGGACATAAACTTCAGACATTACAACTCCAACACAAAATCATTTAATCCGCAGGATTTTTTATCAGACTCACTGAGTGAATTAAAGAAAATGATCAGTTTCTTCTTATCTTCAGCTGATAAAAGTGACTTACCTGTCTTCGAATTCAAGAGATCTGGACGTTTCTTAATAGTCACCAAAAGACTCGTCATTCTTTTCCACTCTGCTATCACCTTATGATGACCTGAAAAAAGAACTTCAGGAACACTTTGACCCAAGATCTCACGGGGACGAGTAAAGTTTGGGTGTTCTAATAGGCCTTGAGCAAAACTGTCCTCATCGGCCGAATCCTTATGTCCAAGAACTCCAGGAACCATCCTTGATATCGCATCAATCATGACAAAAGCGCCCAGCTCTCCGCCCGATAAAACATAATCACCAACTGAGACTTCTTCAGTCACATAAGTGTTGATGAAGCGCTGATCAATCCCCCCATACCTCCCACAAATAAAAACTATATCTTCCTCTTTTGATAGATCTCTGGCCATTTGATCTGAAAACTTTTTTCCCTGAGGAGAAAGATAAATCACTCGTATTTTTTGATCAGTGGACTTGTTAGCCTGCAGCGATTTGATTGCTTTTTCTAAAGGCTCCACGAGCATAATCATCCCGTCTCCACCACCAAAAGGACGATCATCAACTGTCTTATGCACGTCTTCAGTAAAATCTCGAGGATTGATTGCATCAACGTGAATCAAACCTGATTTGATCGCTTGAGAAAGAACCCCATAACGAGTGAAATCCTTCACCATCTCAGGAAAAACTGTGATCACCTTATAGGTCTTCATTTTCAAGCTCCAAAAGGCCAGGCGGAAGACTCATGTAGACAGTTTTTTCTTCAAAAGAAATCTTTTTGATAAAAGCTTGAACAAAAGGAATCTCATATTTTTTTTGTCCTTCAGTTACAACCAAAAGATCCTGAGGACCATTGCTTGAGAAATCTGTAATCAGCCCAACAGATCCAACAGTTTCGTCAATGACCTGAAAATGAAGAATTTCTCGTAAATAAATCGTTTCACCTTTCCGAGATATTAAAAGGTCACTTGGAATATAAAAAAACTGTCCTACCAAGGCTTCGGATTGATTTCGATTTTGAATATTTTTAAATTTAATTTGAAGGCCCAACTTATGACCCTTGATTCTCTCAATCGCCATTTCCTGTGAAGGGCCACTGAGTGTCTCAGACTTTGAAAGTAGACATGTCTTTAGTCGATTTTTCCAGTCCGCTTGACCAGAAAATATCAAGACAACCACCTCACCACCAAGCCCATGGGGATCTTTAATCTTTCCTACAAGTTGCCACTGATCAGCCATGGAGAGTCTTCTATCACGTTTCCAAAATAAAAAAAGGGCCGTTGCCGACCCTTTTTATAAAATCATTATTTGTGATTAAATCTATTCAACGATTTCGAGAATGGACCTCTTATTGAGCTTTGTTGAAGCTGCATTTAAGATTGTTCTCATCGACCGAGCTGTTCGACCTTGCTTTCCAATCACTTTTCCAAGGTCAGACTTCGCTACTTTAAGCTCAACGACAGTTGTCTGCTCTCCAGCAACCTCGTTCACCTCAACATTATCTGGCTCATCAACTAGTGATTTTGCCATGTACTCAACGAGCTCTTTTAGACTTGAAGTTTCCATTTACAACCTCCGGGCTATTCAGCTTCAACTCAGCAGCTGACCATCAGTTTGATTAAATAGTCAGCATGTATGTCTGATATTACTGAATTTAAGACTGTTGCCAAGAAAATTAACAGCCTTAATGGATTATTTAGATTGGGCGGCTAACTTCATTAAGTGCTTAACTCGATCGGTGGGCTGAGCACCCTTTTTAATCCAAGCTTGAGTCTTAGCTAAATCAAGTACAACACGCTTTGATTCATCCTTAAGAAGTGGATTATAAGTACCGAGTACTTCAAGATATTTTCCAGTCACATAACGACGCGAATCAGCGACTGTAACGCGATACTTTGGAGCGTGTTTTGTACCAACTCGTGATAAACGAATAACAACTGCCATGTTTTTTCTCCTCGATTTCAAACAATAAGCCGTAAATATCTATAGCTTTTAAGACTTAAACGCAAGGGTTAAGTGTTAAAAGGGAAACCTCATGCCCTTACCAGGCTTTCCCATCCCCATTTTCATCATACTTCCCATCATCTTCTTTGACTCTTCAAACTGCTTTACGAGGCGGTTTATATCCTGAACTTGAGTCCCGCTGCCTTTTGCAATTCGCTCACGGCGCGATGCATTGAGAACTCTTGGGTCTTTTCGCTCCTGAAAGGTCATGGATTGAATAATAGCCTCAATTTTCTTCATTTCCTTATCCGGCGGAGTCATGTTTTGAAGTTGCTTCGACAACTGACCCATACCGGGTAAAAATTTCATCAGTGATTCCATCCCGCCCATCTTTTTCAGCATTTGGATCTGACTTAAGAAATCTTCAAAAGTGAACTCATTTTTCATCAGTTTCTTGGCTGAATCTCGAGCTGACTTTTCATCAATTAAATCTTGAGCCTTTTCTACCAGAGAAAGAACATCACCCATGTCCAAGATACGCCCAGCTAAACGATCAGGGTGAAAGACCTCAAGAGCTGTTACTTTTTCTCCAATTCCCAAAAATTTTATCGGAATCCCCGTGACTTCGCGAATACTGAGCGCGGCGCCGCCACGAGCATCTCCATCCACTTTTGTCAGCACAAGTCCGGTCAGATTGAGTCTTTGATGAAA
Source organism: Oligoflexia bacterium (assembly GCA_016861345.1). Classification (GTDB taxonomy): domain Bacteria; phylum Bdellovibrionota; class Bdellovibrionia; order Bdellovibrionales; family Bdellovibrionaceae; genus BOLD01. The sequence goes on along the minus strand of BOLD01000005.1, from coordinate 193,230 downwards.
ACCTTCGGCCACATTCACGGACTGCTGTCCTAACATGGCATCAGCAACCAATAAAATTTCTTGTGGTTGCCAAATGTTTTTTAATCGCCCAAGTTCTGACATCAGGTCATCATCAATTTGCAGTCGTCCCGCAGTATCTACGATAACCACTTCGATCATATTCTCTTTAGCCCAAGCCTTTGACCTTTCAAGAATTTGTTCAGGCTTTTCCCCAGACTGCGTTGGATAAAATGGAAAATTATTTTGCTTAGCCAAGGTCATCAGCTGATCAACAGCAGCTGGTCGATAGATATCAGCAGGAATAAGTCCCACTTTTTTTCCTATTTTTTGTCGGATGTATAAACCTAATTTTGCGGCACTAGTTGTCTTACCAGCACCTTGAAGACCAACTAGGAAAATCACGCTTGGATTTTCGCGTACGTTAATATCAACGGCAGCTCCACCAAGGGTTTGAATCAATTCTTCATGAACAATTTTAACAAACTGTTGGCCTGGATTAACTCCCTGTAAAACCTCGGCACCAATGGCCTTTGCTTTGACTCGATCAATGAAATTTTTAACAACTTTGAAGTTCACATCGGCCTCAAGAAGGCTCATGCGAATTTCACGTAAGGTTTCTTCAATGTTGGACTCTGAAATCTTATTTTGACCTCGAATCTTTTTTACACTGGATAGTATTTTTTCTGATAACGAATCAAACATATTTCCTACCTTGCTCGAGCAATTGAAGTCGCGAATTCAACATTGGGATTTTCTTTCTTCGCCCAATTTAAATCCCATTCTTGATTCAGAAGAATCACGGGTTGCTCAATCATATCACGATAAATAGTAAAATTACCTTTTAATGTATCCACAGGTTTTCCATCTGTTGTTCTGGGCCAACGAGCTACAGAATATGGCAGTCGATTGAGACGAACATCTAAGTTGTACTCGTCCTGCATTCGACGCACGAGGACCTCGAACTGAAGCTCGCCAACAACGCCAATGATCGGATCCTGAGCACCGACAAAAGGATCGATAAAAAGCTGAATGGCGCCCTCTTCGGAAAGATGAGAAAGGGCCTCTTGCATCTTTTTTCTCTTCATCGCATCTGAAACGCCCATTCGAGCAAAAAGCTCTGGAGCAAATTTTGGAATATCTTCGAATTGAACCTTTGTCTCTGAACCAACTGAATCCCCGATAGCAAAATTGCCAGTATCATTAACTCCGACAATATCTCCCGCAAAAGCTTCGTCCACCGTTTCACGGTCAGCAGCAACGAACTGATTGGAATATGCCAAACGTATTTCTTTATCGTGACGAGAATGTTTAATTTTCATTCCCCGTTCGAATTTACCAGAACAGATTCGAATAAAAGCCACACGGTCACGGTGTCTGCGATCCATATTGGCCTGAATTTTAAATACAAAACCCGAAAAATTCGCATCAATGGGATCGATCTCGGTTCCTTGTTTTGTTTTTCTCGGTTGAGGACCTGGGGCAAATTGGCAGAAGAAATTGAGAAAAACATCCACACCGAAATTTTGCTTTGCAGAGCCAAATGTGACCGGAGAAATTTTTCCAGCTAAGAATTCTCCAACATCAAAAGGAGGAAGTACCCCTTCAACCAAATCTAATTCCTCAAGGACTTGGTTATAAATATCTTCGGGTATTGCGGATTTCCATTTGGGATCATTGTATACAGAAACTGGAATCACTTGTACATCACCCACATCATCTCGGCGCTGGTCATACAACATCACTTCTTTTGTCAGGCGATTATAAAGACCCTTATAACGCTGACCAATACCAATAGGCCAAGTGAGAGGATAACACTGCATTTGCAGAGTGGTCTCAATTTCATCGATCAATTCAAGAGGAGCCTTTCCCTCTCGGTCTAATTTATTCACAAAAGTAAAAATTGGAATATTTCGATAGCGGCAAACATCATAAAGTTTTTTTGTTCTTTCCTCGACCCCTTTAGCTACGTCGATCAACATGCAGGCACTGTCCACAGCCATAAGAACTCGGTAAGTGTCTTCAGAGAAGTCTTTGTGTCCGGGGGTATCCAGTAAGTTTATACGCAGGTTTTGATAGTCAAAGGTCATGACCGATGAGGTGATCGAGATCCCCTTTTCCCTTTCCATCTCCATCCAATCAGAGGTCACAGCCTTGGTGCCCTTTTTCCCTTTCACCTCTCCGGTTTGATGGATGACTCCCCCGTGATAAAGTAATTTTTCTGTCAATGTTGTCTTACCCGCATCTGGGTGCGAGATAATTGCAAAAGTGCGGCGGCGTTGAATTTCTTGGGCGGGTAGACCTGTCAGTAGCATGCATGCCTCTTTAAAACTCTTGTTTTTAGCGAAAAGTCCGTCTTATCTCAAGATATACATCAATTTCGAAGTATTGCGCTCCGCATAAGGCATGTCTTATTCAACGAATCAGATTCAATCTAGTTGATATGAAAAATTTTATTTTTGCCAAATTCAGAAATCGCGAATGGAAATGGATGACCGCTATCATCCTTGTCCCCACATTGGTCATAACTCTGATCAGTATTAAAATCCTGACGCGTAAAAAAATTCAAGTCTACAAAATTACGAAAGGGACGATCATCGAAGCGGTCTATGGAATTGGAACCGTTACAGCAAATAAGAGTTTTGTTTTTAAGGTCGCCGTGCCCTCGAATGTTCGAGAGCTGATGGTCAAAGAGGGAGACCTTGTTAAAAAAGGTGACCCTTTAATCTTGCTTGAAGAAACTCCTCTATTTCGAGCTCCCTTTCAAGGCACAATTACTTCCATTCAGTATAAACCGGGAGAAACTGTGACCTCGAACTCAACCATCTTGACCATGGCGGACATGAAGGATCGATATCTTCTTGTTTCAATGGAGCAGCAAGGCGCTGTGAGAATCCATGTCGGACAAACCGCACGTCTTAATTTTGAAAGTTTTCGAGACAAAACCTTCGAAGGCAAGGTCGAGGCAATCTTTGCTAACCAAGGACAGTTCTATGCCCGAATTTCAGCCGATAACTTACCTGCTGAGATTCTACCAGGCATGACGGTTGACGTGGCTATCCAAATTTCAAAAAAAGAAAATGTTCTTCTGGGCCCGGTCGCAGGACTCTCAAACGGAATTCTTTCCAAAAAAGTCGGCAATGGGTCAGTTCTTGTCCCAGTCAAAACTGGAATAATTGATGCCGATAAATTTGAAATTATAAGTGGTGATATTCATGAAAATGACGAGGTTATCATTCAAGGAGTTGAAATCAAATAATGTTATACCTTGCCTATCGCCATCTTATTTCAAGAAAAAAACAAACTCTTTTTACTTTTTTAGGAGTTTTTTTCGCCGCGTGCGCTTATGTAGTGATCGCCGGATTTTTTCTTGGTTTTCAAGACTATCTCGTCGATCAACTCATCAACAACGACGCTCATATCAGAGTTTCAGCAAGAGAAGAGATCATCAATGAACGGGATCTTGATCGAAATTTCTTCTCTGAAGCAAAACACATTTTTTGGACTGTCCCCCCTGGGGGGAGAAAAGATGAAACAAAAATTGAAAACCCCCAGGGGTGGTATTCCCGATTAGAAAAAGACCCTCGCGTTCTTGCCTATTCTCCCCAAATGACAGCTCAGGTGATCATTACCCGAGCCAATACCTCGACCACGGCCCGCCTGATCGGCTCTGATGCCCTTAAACAGCAGCGCGTGACCAATATTAAGAACCAAATGAAAGAGGGTCATTTCTCAGACATCGCAGTGGGCGGAAATCGCGTTATCGTTGGTGACGAGCTCTTGGCAAAAATTGGAGCTCGAGTCTCTGAGACTTTATTGATCTCAAACGGCAAGAATACTCCTACTCCCTTTAAAATTGTCGGATCTTTTCACATTGGTATTCGCAGTCTTGATCAGGGAGTTCTTTTTGCCGCCCTACAGGATGTCCAGAAAATTGCTCAAGCCACCAGTCAAGTGAATGAGATTGCCATTCGAGTTACCGATGTTGAAAATGCCAGATCCATAGCAGAATCCTGGGCCAAGATATCTCCTGAACAGGTGCAAAGCTGGGATATTATTAACTCAAACGTCTTGAATGTTTTTAACATTCAAAATGCCACACGATATCTGGTCACTTTTGTGATCGTCTTAGTTGCAGGCTTTGGTGTTTACAATATTCTCAATATGATCGTGATTCAAAAACGAAAAGACATCGCTATTTTAAGAAGCATGGGCTTTGATCAAAATGAAGTCATTTTTCTTTTTCTCAGTCAGGGCATCATCTTAGGTTTGATCGGTGGACTGACTGGAGTATTTACGGGATACTGGATCTGCCGATATCTGGAAACCATTTCCTTTGGCGGAGGCCCACTAGGATCAGGCGCTGGCCATATGACAATCTCTTTTAGCCAACACATCTATTTTTATGGAATGTTGATTGCCCTGATTTCTTCAACTGCAGCTAGTTTTTTACCTGCAAGGGCCGCTGGAAAGTTAACACCAATTGAAATTATTCGTTCAGGAGCTGAGTAGTATGTCCATCGTTGCCCACAATATTGAAAAGCTCTTTGGAGATCCTCCAACCCATGTTCTCAAAGGGATTAATTTTGAAATTCAAACGGGTGAATTTGTTTCTCTCACAGGACGATCAGGCTCTGGAAAATCAACATTACTTTATATTCTCTCCTCACTGGATAAACCAACTCGGGGAGATGTTTCTCTTTCTGGACTTTCTTTGGACCAAATGTCCGAAACTGACCTTCATCTTTTTCGAAATCAAAAAATTGGATTCGTCTTTCAGTTTCACTTTCTCTTGCCCGAACTCTCAGCTCTGGAAAATGTTCTGATGCCCGCTCGAAAATTAAAACAGGAAAATGAAAAACGTCCTTATGCTATCGATCTACTCAAACAATTTGGACTTCAAGATCGCATCAATAACTTGCCACATCAGCTTTCTGGCGGAGAAATGCAGCGTGTGGCGATCGCCAGAGCTCTTGTGATGAGTCCTGAATTTATTTTTGCTGATGAACCAACAGGCAATCTCGACAGTGCAAACGGCGAACTTGTAATGAGAATCTTTCACGACATCAACGTAAAGAATAAAACAACCATTGTGATGGTCACTCACGATCAAGAGTTCGCAAAAAACGCGAGCAGACAAATCCATCTTGCTGACGGGAAAGTTGTAAGTGTCTAATATGTATGGACATCCAGTAGCCACATTAAATTCATATATTATGAAAAAGACTCGACTTTTTCATTGACTTTCACCCTCTGCATCACTATATTCTCACCATCAATAGAATCCTGTCGCGGGGTGGAGCAGTCTGGTAGCTCGTCGGGCTCATAACCCGAAGGCCGTAGGTTCAAATCCTGCCCCCGCAACCATTTTTACCAATATACCACCCAGAGACCTTCAAATTATGGGTTGGCATTCCAGATAAACCATCAAGATCATTAGACGAAGCATCCTTACCACTGTCGGATATAAGTGGAGGATTTCGCACGCCTTCTTTTTGGCTTTTTCTCTTAGTATTCAAATCCACCAGAACATTTTGTGGTTGGTTGCGTGATTTTGCAGAATCGCCGCCGTCAGAACGAATATCGATCTGACGGTAAAATATTTGTGCCTCTCCGTTTTGAAAAATAAGCCTATCAATTACAACCCGAAGTAAAGACTTTCTCATTTTAGGTGTAGCTTTACTCCATGCCATTTGCAGGCGACTAAGCCCTTCATGAAGATCTGTTACAAATTTTTTAGGATCAATAAGATCAGACAGCTCAGCACTGCTACGTTCAAGTGTCTCAATTGTTATCTTTCTTTGGCCCTGCAATTCGATGAGTTGTTCAGAATACAATTTTTGTAATTCTAAATGATCAGTTTGCATTTGAAGCCTTACGAGTCCTTTTATGTCTTTATCAATTTGTTCTAGTGATTTGGCGGAGTACTCTTTTTGAGCAACAAGAGTTCCTTTATTTGCTAGAATAGATTGTCCGACTGACTTTTCAATTCCGTTTAAATATCCGGCCTGATTTATAACTCGCAGTAGGTGATCCTCAAGAGCTGCCTCAATTTCTTCAGCACGATATCGTTTTACCGAGCAAGTAACTGGCTTTCCTTCAAGTGGGCGATGAATATAGTAGCGAATATTATTTTTTTTACCGTGTCCTGTTGAGCCAACGATAGCGCGGCCACATTCGCCACAGACGGCCAATCCAGAAAATAAAAATGTTCGTGCCTTGGCATTTTTTAAGCGGGACCTTTCACCTTTGGCATTATCGGCGAGCATATTTTGAACGGTATAGAAGGTTGCCTCATCAATTATAGCTGGCCATGAAGCAGGAACAATTTGGTATTGTTCATAAGGCCTTAATTCGTTTTGATTCTTTGTTTTGTTGCCTTTGTTTACTTCTCTCATTCCAATGTAGCTGTGATTGTGGAGAATATTCTTAACAGTCTGTGTGTTCCACATTTCTCCCAAAGCACCTTTGAATGGGATATTCTCGGAGCGTAGTTTAGCAGCAGTAGCATAAATTGATTTTTCTTCAATGTATGTTCTAAATACTTTATCAACCAATGGAACTTCTTCTTCATTTACAAACAAAGTAGCTTTGTTTGTCGGTTCGACTTTGTATCCTAAGATAGTCGCTCCACCATTTCTGAGTCCTCTCATTGCTCGTGAGTGGAAATTTAAAGTTACTCGTTCTGAAATTTGTCGTCTTTCAAACTGAGCGAGGTTAATCATATTAAAAAGCATCATCTCGCCAGCAGCAGTGGTTGTATCAAATTGCTCTTTGAGTGAAAGGAACTGAGTTTTTGTCTCCTTGAAAAAATCAATAAGGCCACAGAAGTCCCTGATGCTTCTTGATAGTCGAGATAAGTCTGTCACAAGAACAGTGTTGATACGTCCTTTTCTTAAATCTTTTATGAGTCGCTGAAGGGCTGGGCGATTGGTGTCCTTTGCAGAAAAACCGTCATCAATATATTCATCGATGACAACACCCCAGCCTTGTTGTTGCATATTTTTAATATCAACATAACCACTCAAGCGATGCTTTTGGCTGTCGAGAGAGCCTTCAGTTCGTAAGGCTTGTTCTTCTGTACTGACACGAATATAAAGTCCAATGTTAAAAGCCATAGCTTAATACCTCGTCTTGATTTTTAGAAGGACGGCCGCGCTTATGCAGTAAAGAGAACATAAGTCCCAAAATCTTTTGTGCAGACTCTTTGGTTCTTTTGATTTCTTCTGAGTCCATTTCAACTTCAATCACTTTGATGCTCAAAAAATCGCTAGCTGCCTTACTGGCAGTTTTAGATTTTTTGACTTCCATTAATATTCTCCAAAACTGGAAAAACTTATTTAGGCTTATAACCTTTAAACTCCTCAATAAGGTCCAACGCTTTTTTTCTTTGTTGGCCATCAAGATAGCGAAGAAGGCGAATCGCTAATTTACTTGGTTTGCGAAAATCTGACTCGATATTCATCACACTTTGATAGCCAGCAAGGCAAAGCAACTCAGCAAACTCTTCCACACTTAATCCCAATTTTTCTCTTATTAGTCTTACGTCTTTGCCTTTCATGACCCCTCTTCGGTATTTATATTCATTTCATCAATGATGAAATAGTTTTTATTTTAAGTCAAGGCCACTTTATTTTTGCGCTTAGTCGGCTCATCTAATCCTAGCTGTTTCTGAAGTAAAGCTTTGAAATCTGTTGGTACTTTTCCTGACTCTTTAGCTTTCTTTAAAATGCTTTCGAGCATTGCTACCTCGTCAAAATGTTCCGCTCGAATATCTTTAATATAAGCCTCATCAAGATCATTTTGAAACCGAAGTAGAATCCAGTTCGCCATTTGTGTTAGATTGACCTTGCCACCAGAGAACCCATCATTAACTCGATCTTTGATGTTCTCTAATGCATTTTGTGCCTCTTTCGATACTGTGATCCTCTGTAGTTTTTCGTTCCCGCTATTTTTTGTTTCTTCCGTATTCTGTATTTTTATTTCTTTATTATTTTCATTATCCATTAACATACCTCTTTAATTTCCCCACCGCCGCCGATGTTTAGTACCTAGTCATTGACCCCTTCCTCTCAACTCGTTGGGGGGGAGGGGTCAATGACGATCAAGGGACGTTAAGAACGAGGCGGCGGTGGGGAAATTCTTGTTTTTCCTTACCTTTTCGCCTGATCTTCCTCTCATTATCAAGTCAAAGAAGTCTTCGCTGTATGTAGACTTTGGCGAAGACTTCTTTTCTCAGATTTTTGTAACAAGCTCCTTTAAGCTCTGAACTGATTTGGGTCCTCGAAGTTCCGCGCTTACTGGGTTCGTTTTCCAATCTTCAATACTAATAAATCCAATTCGTGAGTTCAGCCTTCCATCTCCAATGTATTTCATGGCTCTTTGAATGGTTTTTTCAATGGCATCGCTTTCCACAATAAAGAAGACATATCCAAAATCGTAGGCCTCACTGTATGCGCGAATAGCTTTGTTGTATCGCCAGTTCGTCTTTGCCGTTCTTTCGTATTCAATGGCCACAATCGGAGCAGTGAGATTTCCTTGAAGTTTGAAAACTGCATCTGGATATTTAAAACCGCCTTCCTGAACGTCTAGTCTAAAACTTGCTGACTTCTGCGCCTTCATTTCACTTTCGGTCATCCATTTTTGGCAGATACCAGCTATCTCTAATTTCCAAAGACCAGCACCCACTGTTTCGTCATGCTCAATGAAGTGTGGATAGATCGTGTGAACGTGTTGCCACTTCATGCTTTTAATAAGCTCAACTCCGAAGGTATCAATCACTACAGCATCGTGTCCGTGTTTGCTGGTGTGATGTTTAAAAATCTTTCTATCAATCAAGTGTTGAAGTTGCATTTGCCGCCACCTCAGAGTTCCATGACTAAACAGCTCGTACCAAGTCTCGCGGCTCATGGCCCCAACCTTGGCCACAAACCTCACGGCCTCAACAGCATTTTTTGAAAGCCTTCGACCGTGAGCGTACTTCATTACGGGGCCTCCCATCGTGTAGGCTCCGTAATGACATATTCAAAGTGGCCATCAATGTAGCGATTACCAACAACCTTACTTTCAACCCAGATTGCTTCAACCTTTGGCTGCTGTAGGGCCGGAGCAGATTGTCCTTTAGATGATTTTCTTTGGGCCTCTTTTCCTTTTAGATAAGCAAGCTCCTTATCGCGTTCATTGCTTTCATGAATTGAAGCTCCTGCGAGTGTTCCAGCAATCGCGCCCATTCCAGCACCGATGATGACGTTACGAGTGCGGTATTGTCCGTTCTTTCCTGGGTCAACAATCCCACCTAAAGCGGCTCCAGTTCCTGCGCCAATCGCGCCGCCGAGACCCATAGATTTTCCCATTGATGAACAGCCTGTCTGTAACAACAAAGTCGATAGTCCCAAGATGAAAATGAATTTGCTTTTAAATTTTCCCATTTTTTTCCTCCTGATTTTTTAAGCAGCGTTATCAAGAGCGTTACTTGCTTTATCCGATTGATCTTTTTTAGGTTTCGATTCCTTCTCTTCAAGTAGTGGCATCATCGTTTTTGCAATCTGTGGCATAATCTCAGGTTCAAGATCATCCGTTTTGCTAAATTTAATTCTCACAGTTTTGGCCCCGCGCTCGTGGGGAACGATCATAATGGCCTCACCAACGCCTAAATCTTTCTTGAAAACATTGGGGTGAATAGTAAATTCCTCCACATCACGAACTGACATCTCTCCACTTTTATTTGTTCCCAAAATATTCTTGGTCTGTCGTTCAGTGAACTTTGTCGAAGTCAGTGTTCCAATTACTTTAGAGAAGTATTCGGCAGAGTCAGGATCATTACCACGCATAAAAACTTTTAGGTTTGCGTTTGTAAGAATCGAGTTTGCAACCGAGTCACCAAGAACAGTAATGTCTCCTAAAGCTTGATGAGCGAATACGATTCCCACATTGGCCGATCTTGATTTATTTAAGATCGTAATAAATCCCTCATAAAGATACTCAGAAAAGTCGTCCAGAAAAACGCTGAAAAACTTCTTTTCTACTCCATGAGCGAGTCTATGGCGATTGGCCACGGCCGCTTGCAAAGATTGAAGAACTAGCTTTCCAGTGGCCTTTCCTAAAAATGGTGAAAGAAGCACTGGTAACTGAAAGTAAACGATCTGATTACTTCTCAATGCCTCGTCAATCGTAATGGCCCCTTCTTCAGGATTGAACAATCTTGCATTATCACCAAAGGCAAAATGTCCAATGGCGGAGAGAAGACCACTTGTGCGTTCTTCTCGATCCTTAGGAGTCATTTCACAAAACGTCACATACCAACGGCGAACTTCAGGGTCTTTTACTTTCTTCGCCATTTCCTCCATCACTTTAGGACGAGATATCGCCTGATGAAGTCGCTGAAAAGTAGCAGTCGTATTGGATGCCTCAAATATTCTCATGACCTGATTCATCACTTCATATTGAAGACTTCGGTAGTACGGATTCTCAAAATCAAATGAATTAAAAACTCGTTCTGTAATTTCCTCCGCAGTTCCTCCAAGTAAAGGATTGAACTGAAAAGACTGCTCTCTACGGCTAAGACTAAAAAGTTTAAAATCTTTTTCTCGCTTTGCCTTTTTTGTATAGGCCCAAAGCTTATCAATCAGAGAGTTGTCAGCCTTTCCGTCGATAAGCAAAAGACCTTTCCCCGAATAAATGTCTTGAATCGCCCAGGGGAGAATCACACTTTCAGTTTTACCAGCATTAGTCGTCCCAATGACTTGAGTGTGCATGGCCCGTTGACGAGGTTTAATCCAAATGTCTTCGTCTTTATCACTGGTTCCACAGAAAACCGAGTCATCAACTTTAGACGTAATTGTTTTCTCAAAGAGTGCTTTTTCATGTTTCTTTTTAATCTTGTTCCAAAGTATTTTCCCCACAGGAATAAGGATTATAAGCAGAAGCCCCACCGCTAAGACAAAGTGGCGAGGCGACTGCATCCAGTTCCACAAGCGTTCAATTCCTTTCACAACGAAAATAAGAACCAATCCTCCAATGATGATGCTTTCTCCGTGAGAAATTGGATGAGCTTTATCTTCCATAAGTGGCCCCAGCATCCCTGAAAGTGAAAGGCTGATTTAAAACAGCAAATGTTTCAGCACCACTTTGTAGTTTAATCCATTTGCGCTCTTTTTGGAGTTCTTCGCCCATTGCATTTGCTCGATCAGTGGCAGTCTGAGCAACTGCATTGCGAAGACCATTTTCGTTGCCACCTTGATTCGCACCAAAAGCTCCTGTGTTCATCGAGCCAGCAGCATAGGCCCCTACAAATCTAGTAAGCGTTTGCCCAACTGCGTTTTTTACTCCGTCAGAATGGACTTTGCCATTTACTCCAACTTGTCCGTCACGATTAACCCCAATGGCAGAAAATGGCCTTTCTCTTCCATCTGGAAGAATGATCGAACGCCAAGAGATCGAAGCTCGCTCGGACTCTTCATCAAAAGAGGCATCTCCTAAAACCTTTGAGCCGCTTGGGATGGCAATTCCGCTTTCGGCTGAAACATCATTAGAGACAATCCCAACGACAGGCATTCCTTGATTGGACATTGTCACTTTTCCGCTCAAGCGGATAGACACTCTTGTTCCAGCAGAGAGCTGAGTTCTGGCATCAGTTCCACCACGGCTTAAGATCATCGAAGCACTTCGATCTTGACCGCTTCGACCACCACTCCCTGAACCAGTAGGGCCATTTAGCCGATAAAGGTAATCAAGAGAGCCAGGAATTTGTCTGACATTTACTTGTGACTCCTGAAGCTGTCTGATCGTTTCTTGTGTTGGATCATTTTCGGCCGGTAGTGCTTTTGCAAGACTTCCTCGTTCTGCCTTTTCATAGAAAGTTTCTTGATCTGGTTCAGAACTAGGAATGACCATAATTCCTATAATCAAAGCGGCTACAAATGAAATTGCCCAAGTTTGTACCTTTGACCAATTTACTTCGCGTTTAGAAGTGAAAAGCTTAGGTTCTTTCAAAAAGTAATTTTTAAAGCCTTCCAAATGCACCTCCTTTTCTATCGCTTCCATGAAGTGACCTTCTGGATTGTGAGATATGAAATTCTTTTCCTTCTCAGCTCGACTCGTATAGATTGGTTTGCATTTAGATCAATTTCTCTCATCTGAAGTACACCTGAAATGGGTCTTTGAGGCGTTACTTCAAGGGCCGACATAAAGAGATTGTGAATTGGTCGCGTCTCATCAGATTGAGTGAGCCATAGCCATTCAGGTTTAAAAGTTTCCTTTTGAGTTGAGGAAACGAAGAACTCAATCAGTAAGATTCCATCCTTTGCCCGTCCGACACGTTTTATACTTAAAGAAAGCGTGTCGTTCTTGAGTGAATTTTTGAAATCAGTCCATTTGATACCAGATTCTTTGTTCGATGTGGTCTGTGGTTTAGTTTTTGGTATATCGAGATAAACCACATAATCAGCCACGGCCTCACTTCCAGAAATGAGGGCTACATTAAACCGTCTCCAATCGGTGTAAATGTAGAGATTACTTTTGGCCCCACTTGAAATAGGCTTAATCGTGATCGCCTGATCAAGGTATTCCACCTTAAAAGAATCCTGATCCCCAACAACCACGCTATTAGGACGATCTGGAACTTGAATGATCGTGGCAATACCAAGACTTGTTTTTACGGTCACGATTTGATCTCCCTGCACAGGAACTCGCCGGACTCTTTGATTTGCCTCCGAGGTCATTGCAGCAAGAGAAAATGCCAACAGTGTGATAAGTTTTATTTTCATAATTCTCCTTTTGTTCATTTAGGGGAATCAGAAGGTTTCGCAAATGGATAATTCGTTATTCTTCACGTTCTTTTGAAATATAGATTCCCCAAGGATTCTCGTGTGTGCGAAGGCCGCTTTCAAAAGTAAGTTCGAGTTTTAGGTTCCCAGCAGCTTTCAGTCCTTGAATGGAAGTTATACGGTCACCAGTAATGAGGGCCGTTTGTTTTTTTAAATCAATTTCAATCTTCTCGGGATAGACCTTCTGAGAAACTATTTTTTCCGTAGAGAACTTTGCAACATTGGCGACCGCAACTTGAAAGGCCTTCAAAGCTTGTGGAGTGATGAACTGCTCTGACTCCTTGAGCTTCTTAATCACATTTTCTGGCCCCCATTGATAACGTTTTTCAAGATAGCGTCTGATACCTTCACGAATTTGATCTTCTGCTTTAGGCAGAATGGCTCGTTCAAGAGCTTTTCCGTCAGGCCCAAGCGTGATAACCATAGGCCCTTTCATTGCCATAACCAAAGTCACTCCAAGTCCCATAAATAGGAGAGCGAGGGCTGAAAGTGCAAAGACTTTCAGAAATTGGTTTGAATGTGTAAGCTCAGCCAAACTCTTAGGGAGTGAAGATATTTTTAGATTCTTTGATTTATTTTCTAGCATGAGTAATTCTCCTTACCGACGGTGCTGGCGGTTGTATTTACTGTTTGGATTAAAGGCCTTATCAATTTGTTTATTTGCGAATCCTTTAGGGTCATTGATAAACGCTCGTGAAGTACGAATAGATGCTGCCGCTTTTCCTGGGGCCGCCGCTATTGCAGCGATACTAGCTGCTCCAATACTAGAGGACATAGATTGAAGTCCTCCACCTACAAGAGACTTCACCATCATCGGAGTCATTAACATGGCAACTGCAATGACAAAGTTCATTACAATGATGACGAGATAACTTCCTTCTGTTCGATACAGATCTCCAAAAGACAATGCTGCTAGCATTGCACCTAATATTGCCCAAACAATCTTCCAACAAGCGACCTCAATCATTCCTTTGAAGAGGTTCTTTGTGATTTGCTGTGTTCCTTCAAATAGATTGAACAGCAGAAGTAACGGGGCCGAGATCATAAAGAAGATCCAAAAGAAGTGATACATCGCAATTGTGAGATACCGAGCAATATAAAGGATGAGGTAACTTAAGAATGACAGTGTTGCGATTATCAGGTCGTTAAACTGTAAAAGCATACTTGTTGCTGACATTGAATAGCTGTCGGATTTCTCCTGGGCCATTCGGATCAAAGTATCAAGGCTATTAAGTTTGTCGATCTTCTCTGTTATTCCATCGGCCACATAAAGAATTGCTTTACTGATATCTGGAAATGCCACAAGTAAAATCGTCGCAATAACGGCTCTCTTGATAATATCCAAAAACTCAGGACTACCAGTAGGATTGCGAAACCATGCTACAACCACGGCCAGAGAAAAGAACATTGGCAGAAGTAGATAATACATATTCACAAACTCTTGATGGAGGTCACGCACAAGTGATCCTAAAAGTTCAAACTGCGGCATGAACTACCTCCCACTTCCTGAACCAAGAGGACTCAAATTTGTTTCCTTTGGAAGCGCACCTAACGCATTAGAGATGCCTTCGTATTGAGATTTAAACTGAGTCGCTTGAAGTTTTTCTTTTCTGTTTGAGAGGGCCATATTCTGTCCCATCATTTTTAACATCATCGAGTTAGTACGAAGCACTTGAGTTGTGACTCCGATCAAAACGGCAAGAGACTCAGCCGTGAGCTTTCCTGCACCTTGTGGACTTACTCTCTGCGCGTGAGCAATGATTCGCTTTGTTTCTTCATCCACGTTATCGGCGTACTGAAAGAGCGTGCCATTCATAGCAATGCTTTCAGATACAGAACGATCCTGAGCTTCTTGCAAACGATATTCGCTAGTCTGCGGAATTGTACCGTAAAGGTCTTCAATCGCTCGTTGAACTTGATCTACAGTTTCAAGCCCTCCATAAAGGCCAGGATTAAACTTTGGATTGATAATCCGAATCACCGCAAGCCCATCCCGAATCCCTTTGTTAATGACTCTCATTAGGCCGAGGGTATCTTGCCCAGTGCTAACAATTCGTTGTAGCTCATAGAGTTGCTTGATCGCCTGAGCGAGAATCTGCACTAGAACAGCAATGTCTCCACCGAATAGATCGGCCTTTGCTGGTCTAGGTAAAACCAGCGAAAAAGAGATAACGACTGCAATAAGTGTTTTCTTTACGCTCATGCGACCTCCAGTTCGACTTTCCCTTGAGCAATGCCATTGGGATATGTACGAGCTGCGGTTTCAATCGCATCAACAAGCGATAGACCTGATTCTCTCAATTCCTGAATATGGCGATTGTCACTTGCATCTGAAGTTGAAAGCCAATACTCAAAGGGACTCGGATAAATGCGGATCACCTGACGATGATCGCCTTCAATCATAAAGCCCTCTGCAAATTCACCTTTACGCTGTTCGAGTGAGTAAACCAGATTCAGCTCTTGCGAATTAAGCTTAAGAGCGTTCTTCAAGATTTCCGAATCACCGCGCTGAAGTAGGATAAACTTCGTCGCGGTGTTGTTCATAATCGCAGGGCCAATTGGACTTGTGACGATCTCTTCAACCCCTTGAGTGATGAAAGTAATTCCTGAGCCTGTCTTTCTAAGAGTTCTCGCGCAATACTCCATAAAATCAGCAGCAGCGTTTGATTTTAAAAGTTGCCAGGCCTCATCTAAAATAATGCGCTTTTTATTCACCTTATCTTGTTCGACCTGAGTCAAGATGAAGTCCGTGAGAATTAAGATCATCACGCTTTGAAGATCAGGGTAATTTCCAAGACCTTTTAAATCAAAGGTGCAAATTGGCGCATCTGTTCTCAGTGAGCCAATACCATCAAGCAATTTTCCGTAAGGTCGGTTTCCAGTCCACATATAGAGGATTTTGGAAATATCAACCATTGAGGATTCTTTGCTCTTAGCAAGTCGTTCTGTTAGTTCAGAAAGTACTGGTACTTTGTTTTGTTTTCTTTTTTCTTCATAAAGCTCAATGACCGTTTTTTCTAAAAGCACTCGATCAAGTTTTGAAAGTTTTGACTTTTCATCCTCGACGATCATGCTCTCAATTACTGCAAGCAGAGATTTTAGTTTTTGGTTGCTAGGCCCTTGAGATGGGTCAGGAATATCAAATGGGTTAAGTCTGTATTGATCGGACAAATCCATTTCAAGATATTGACCTCCTAAAGCTTCAGTTAGCTTTTTATAAGAACCTCCAATGTCGATGATGAATACCCTAAGGCCGCGAGCTAGTTCTTGAGCAAGGATACAGTTATTCAAAAAACTTTTACCAGCTCCTGATGAACCCGTGACTAGTGCATTATAGTTTGTAAGGCTTGAATCGAAGGGATTAAAGCTCACAAGACCATTAAGCCTGTTTCTGAAAATCACCGCAGGATCATCATCTCCTTCGCGTGGCCCATAGATCGGAATGAAATCGACTAAGTTGTTAGTCTTAAATTTCTTTGCTCGTTCAAGTTTTACGGGCGCACCTGGAAGATTGCCTTTAAAAATCTTCCAAGAGCCTACGGATTCTTCAAGTCCTTCGGAACCTTGAAGGGAACGAAAACGAGAAAGCACTTCTCGGACTTGGCGGTTAAGCTTTTTTACTCCTTCATCTGTTGCGGGAGCGCGAAGGACTAGGCTCATTTGAACGGCATAGATTCTTTGTCCAGTGCTCAGAAGTTCACGAATAAGCTCCTCAGTCGATGACAGTTTCGTTTCACTTTCAAGGTCACTTGCTTTGTTTCCCGAAGTCGCCGCAAGCGAGTGGGCCATCTTCCTTTTCTGTTGGAGCTTTGCCATCTCATCGGCCTGACTTGGAACCTCAAAAGACAACATCAAATCATAGTGAAATGGCATACGCAGAAACGTAGAGAGCTGTCCAGCAAAGGTCACTTCTGGCAGAGTTTTTAGAGTCACAACCCTGTGATGGTGAGAATCTAGGGTGAATTGCTCAAACCCCAAGATCAGATCACCAAAAACAAGTTGCTCTCGTGGTGACTGTTCCGCAAGCCACTCCATAGACTCCAAGGTTTCACGCTCAAGGTTGTCTTCCTTGGGCGTGATAATTTTAGGCGTAGGCTCCGCTTTAGAGCGTTTCGGATTAAGGAAACCATAGATATGTTTCTGCATCTCCTGAGCCTCTAATAGTCTTCCATAGAGGCCAATAGAAGCAAAAGACGAGATCAATGTATCGACGTTCTGAAAAAGAACTTCCAAAGTCTCCTCGTAGGTCTTGGCCGTGTTGTCTGAGAAATCCTCTTGCTTCTTTAAGAAGCTAAGTTTCTTTCCTCCTAACATCTGTGTGCGAAGATAAATTGAAAGCTCAGGACGATAGAGTTCTGAAGACTCTAAGGCCGCTTGAAGTTTCTTTTCCCGATAGTCCGCAATACTTGCCACCAATGGATGAATTGATGCTGTTTTTCCTTCCGCGTGTTTTCTAATGACTTCTGAGAAATCAGAACCTACTGAAAGACAGAATTGAACAGAAGTATTTTCTGAAATGGAGTTAAGAACTCCGCGCAGTCTCATGGCAAGTTGATTGACTTCGTTATCATCGAAGCACTCAATATCGAGAAGAGTGAGTTTTATTCCGCTCACCAAAGATCCATCATTTAAAATCAAATGCGGCCTTGGTGTGTCTGAGAACTCCCAATAAGGTAATTCTTCAGAAAGTGAAGCCTCAGCGTTTTTCTTTTGAAACATTTTTCACCTGTCCTTTAAATTTGCGATAAAGACGATCAACTCCACCTGCTGCGTAGTAAGCAGGACGGATGAGAAATTCGCCTAAATGTTGAACGTAGTTATCTGGACGACCTTTCTTCGCAAAATGGAGGAACAACGCCAAAGCGAGTGTTGTTCCCCACACAAGCGGATAGCGTAGAGCTGTCCCGCCAAACATCAAATTTGTGATCGCAAGATTGAAAAAGATGAGAAGCAGATCAGGGAGTTCATACCCAAAGAGCTTACTTTTCATTTCGAGTGCGCGTGGCACTCTGGTTGTGATGAGTCCTTCTTCTTCCATTTTTCACCTCTAGCGAACTGTTTGGGCGATAAAGTCCACGATCCCTTGTGCGCCAAAGCCGATAATGCAGCCGATGATCGCGTAGGCGATGTGTTGTTTTGCATTTGGATTTCCTGTGAAGAAGGAAATTCCTCCAATCGCAATTCCGATGACCGAAAGCAGAGGGAGAATAACACCCGTAAGCTTTGACTTAATTCCCATCAAGCTTGATTCAAGCCCAGCATGGGCAAGATCAGGCATGAAGAGACCTACAGCGGCCACTACGGCCACCATAAAAATCATTTGTTTCTTGTTCATTGTTTGCTCCTTATGAAAATTTCTTGTTTTGAAAATTCAAAAGGTCGCGCGAATAGTTAGTTTTTAAGCAGCTTCTAAGGCTCCATCAGGAACTGGTTGTCCGTAGGGGGTCGCTGACTCTTCAGGGTAAATGCTCATGTAAATCTTTTTATCGAGTAGATCAAAATTCATTTCGATCACACCTTTAGTTGAATCGGCTTTGGCATTTCCAACGATATTCCAGAAGTATTTATTCTTTGATGTGTTGGACTTATTCGGCTCTCGCGTCATCAGTAAATACTTAGTTGAATCTTCCTTGCTTGGAAGAAGGAAGTATTTATCATCGAGAAACGTCCAAAGGCGAAGCGTATAGATGCTTTGACCCTCTTTAAGATAGGCCATGCCTACGGTGTTCTTTTTCTCCGCTCCTTGCACGAAGAGATGAAACCGATAGAATTTCGTTGTTTTCAATTTGTCCATGTGAGTGTCTAAAATGTCTTTCAATGCTTTCATGTTTTTGTTCTCCTAATAAATTTAGATAAAAGTGATGCTCTTTGTTCCTTTTCATCAATTCATCGAGCGTGATCCACGCTGTTTGATTGCCACTTTTCACTTGATAAATCTTTTGATCGTTTATTTTTGCCAAAATCTTTTTAATGAAAGCTTTGGTCGCTACTAAGCCGCACATTTTTGTTTCTCGTAAAAGGGATCAGTTAGTGAATCCCAGTTACAGTCTGTGCAATAAGGGTCTTCGCCTGTGATGTGAGTAGCAGACCCACATCGAGGGCAAATGTGTTTGCGCCCAGGGATGAAGTGAGTTTTTTGTTCATCATCTGGAACGA
The DNA here is from genome assembly GCA_016861345.1 of Oligoflexia bacterium. GTDB lineage: Bacteria > Bdellovibrionota > Bdellovibrionia > Bdellovibrionales > Bdellovibrionaceae > BOLD01. Next base: position 174,253 of record BOLD01000005.1, on the reverse strand, counting down.
ATTCACAATCATCTAAGCTAAGAACATGAAGCTCTCGTTTTTCATTTTTGAAGTTTGGCTTGAAGTAGCCGTCCATAAATCCTCCTTTCGTTTTCGGTTCACGAGAGGACTTAAGAGCAAACGCGTGCCAAGTAATTCAGGGAGAATGAATTGATCTTTAAAATTGAACCAAGAGTTTAAAATGATTTAAGAATTACGGATTCGACTAATATTATGCCGTAGAGTGAAGGTTCTCTCATGCGTGAGAGAGCCTTATGAGAAATGAGAGACTGGCATGAGAGACATTTGAAGTCATTGATTATTCACCTGCAATAACCCATAATATTTATACGCGGAGTTTATATGGTAAAAGTAGAAGATAAAATTCTTAAAAGGATTCACAAGAATCTTGAAAAAATTATGGGCGACAAAAAGTTGGGGGATAAAAATCCATTCGACTTAGATGTTTTTCAAGATAATGACTTTCCGACGAAAAAAAATGCCGAGGGACTCTGGGGGGATATTTACGATTACTATAAAACCCTTGAAGAATGGAAGGTTGGTGGAACATTTTTAGAATACGAATCCATCCCACCACATATTTTTGATTTAGCGCGAAAGAATGGAGTCACGCATATCACTGAAAACGTCTTAAAAGAAGTTGGCGGTTATCTAAGTTCGCAATGGTTAGTGTTTGTTCCTTTTATAAGGTCTATTGACCCTTTTGCTCAATGGTCCGGAGAGAAACTTAGTAGGAATCACACAAAGATTGGCAAGGACATATGGCTATCTAATATTGCACCTGATGAGAGCATTCACTTTAAGTGGGCTCATAAAAATTTTAAAAATCATTTGAGAGCAAATAAGGCCAAGGTGTGGAAGGATAAAATATCCACATTTCGGCATCAACTATGCCAAATTGGTGGAGCCAAATATGCGCCGTCAGAAGATGTTTGCAGTGGGCATTATTTGATTTTTAAATTAAGTGGATCATTGCAAAGTTTAAGCTCGAAGTATGATCCCAGTTTAATTTTCTTTGTTTTTTGCCGAGGCTTATTTTCATTAGAATCCAATGGAGAAGGTCATCGTGATTTAATGCCAACGCCACTAGATCGCTTGGAACCAAATGGAATCATCGGCGTAGGATTAAAAGATTTTGAGCCACTGCGTTTTAGAAGAAATGTCATGTTTAATTTAAATGTCAGCATTAGTGATGATCTTCTGAAAAAGCTGCGACAAAATAAGTTTTCCGAAATAACTGAGAGGCTATACTCCCATAAAGCATCAAATGCTTCATGGGAAAGTTTAAAGAACTCAGTAGAATTGCTATATCAGTTTTTTGAACATGAAGATGGTGGTGGCAATGCGGTAACTAGGAAAGCTGTTTCAACGGTTCTTCTTTGTTCTGCCTCCGAGGCGATGTTTCGCTTGAATGGAAAATCAATCAAGAAAAATTTAAGTACATATATGGCCACAATTATTGATCCTACTGGTGGCGCAAAACATGATGAGGTTTATGGTTTTTTTGAAGCCGCATATAAAACCAGAAGTAAATTTGTCCACGAAGGGGCCGTTGAATATGTTGATAATAAAAAATTATTTTATTATGTGTTTTCGGCATGGCTTAAGATGGCTCACTTCCACCTAAAGCATAAGGATTCGGCCAAAACATATACTGATATGATTAAGGGGTTATTAAAAAATAATTCTAAAGTATATCAAGCAATTTTTTTCAAGGACTACATTGATTAAATAGGAGTCTCTCATTTTTGAGAGACTCTCTCACTGATGTGGAGCCAAAGTGACTACAGAAACCATGTAATAGTTTCACTATTTTCACTCTTGTGATTCAGTATTATTAAATAACCCCTTGTTAAAATTAAGAATTACGCCTCGCTTGTCATTTAAGAAGCTCTGGCATAAATAAGCCCTGTTGTTTTGGCACAACACTCGCAGTTAGAAGGAGCAGGACTGAATTTGTAGAAGGGGTAAGAATGATTTTCGGTGGAAGGCTACTTTCAATAATCGTTTCTATTGGATTTTTAATCCAGCTCCCATCTTATGCTCAAAATGGATCTCCAACTTATGTTAAGGCGATCTACTCACTTCCAATTTCATTTGATCCTATAAAGATGAACGACACGGCTTCATTGGTCGTTGGCAATTTAATCTATGATGGCCTCTTAAAATTTTCGCCGTCACTAAAAATTGAAGGAGCATTGGCCAAATCATGGTCAACCAGTAAGGATGGAAAAGTTCTTACCTTTAAACTCAAGCCAAATATCTTTTTTCATTCAGGTGAATCAATCACTGCCGCTGATGTAGAGGCATCGCTTAAACGTGCGCTCTCAAATAAAAGTACGGTTCGGAAGTTTTATGACTCTATCAAAAAGATTCGTGCGCTTGATGATAAGACCATTGAGATTGAATTGAATTATCCATTTCCTCCATTTTTGTCTGTTCTTGCAGGAGCGACAGCAAAAGTTCTTCCAAAATCAAAACTTACTGACCCCAAGTTTTTTGTAAATCCCATCGGCTCAGGCCCATTTAGGTTTTCTTCCTTAGATAAGAATAAAAAGGAAATATTTCTGGAAGCATTTCCTAAATATTACTCTGGTAAGCCCAAAATAGATCGGATGATCTTAAAAGAAACTACCGAAGGCGAAGCTCTAAGGCTTGCACGTATTGGAGAGATTAACGATCTTGCGAATTGGCCTTTGACTGAAGAAGATTCAATTTTTAAAATAGGTCAGAAAATTTCTAGTCCAGTGGCCTCAACATGGATCATCGGACTTAATACGCTTCAAACGCCGTTTAATAACCTTCAAGTAAGACAGCTATTCAAAAGTAATATCCCTGTTGATGAGTTTCGCATGAGGTTTTATCCAGACTCAATCAAGGCCAATGGCTATGTTCCAAATGGACTTCCTGGTTCTCAGGTTAAAGCTGATCTGGAAGTTACGAATGTTCGTCCTCCCAAAAGTAAGGTTACTATTGTTATCCCGAGTGAACTTGCCCGTGCAGAAGAAATGAAGAAGATGATTGAAAAAGCCATGACGGATAAAGGCTGGAATATTGAAGTGAATCTGATGGCATGGAATCAGCTTATGGATGGTTACGCCAAAAAATCTCATCAAGCGTTTTTGGTTGCTATGAATATGGACTATCCTGATGCAGATTTTCTTTTAAAAAACTTTGAATCAGATAATTCAGACAATTTTAGCGGTCTTAAGAGTAAAGAGCTTGATAATTTACTAAAAAAATCCCGTGCGACTCAGGATAGAAAACTTAGAGAGGAGTATTATAAGTCTGCTCTTAAGCTAACTGAAGAATCCGCTGTTACCGTAAATCTCTTTCACCCAAGGGCAAATTATTGGGTTTCTAAATGTGTGCAAAATTTTAGACCAAATATTCTGTCAGACGTTTATATTGATTACGCAAAGGTATCTCTTTCATTCAATTGTCCATCTAAGAAGGTGGTGCAACGATGAAAAGCATTTCATTATTTAAGCATGTCAATTCTTCTTTGAATCCTTACCGATGGGCCATCTCTTTGATTGCCGCTATTCTTATTTCTGGATTGTTTGCGGCACTATCACTTGAAAGCAAATTGGAGACTGACAAGAAAATGGCCGAAGCCTTATCTCCGTATTTGGCAACTTTAGTTGAATCATCGGATCGCCCAGAGATGCTCCGAGTGCTTCACTCAGTCGCAGAAACTGCTCATTCCGAAGTGGTTTTGGTTCAAGAGGGAAGTGTGCTTGCCTCAAGCAGAAGTCTCGAAGAGTTGGATAGACCATTTCTTAAGCCAAAAACTAAGTTTCGTCTCTTTGATATGGATTTTGGAAAAAATGAAATCGTCACAACTTCTGAAGTTAGAAAATCGGGCCATCAATCCCTTGATACTTCAATTTATATAATTTCGCCTTTACTTCCATCTTTAATGAGCACGATTGGCATTTTCTTTGGAGTGTTTGCAGTAAGCTTTTTTATTTCTTTGTTTTCGGCACGTCAGATGAGAAAGGCCATTAAAAAAGCCCTTCGTCCGATGGATCAATTACACGCTGAAATTAAAGGTATGGTCGATGAAAACGATATTGAGTCTGATCCCATCCAGATCAGAGAACTTGAAGAGATTAGAAGCACAGTTCGATCTACAAAAATATCTCTAGAAAACGCAAAAGATCGACTTGCAGAAAGTAAGGCTAAGAAGCTGTCCGCAGAATCATACAAAAGATTGATTCATGATCTTCATAACCCCGTAGCGGCCTTAAGACAAATGGCGAAGGTTTCAAATGATGAATCAATGGATACAGAAACAAGACAAGAAGCCTCCGTCAGTATCCCGCGAATTGCAGACCAAATTTTAAGTCAAGTAACTGCTGCCAAAAAGAACTTAGAAGAAGAACCAATGGCGTTGAGGGAATTGAATATCATTGAATGTGTGCAAGATGGAGTTCATCAAGTTCAGTCTCTTGGAACAAAGAAGAGCATCCTGATGAATTTTGATTCCGAGTCATTACATGTTCCACACGATCCAGCTCTGTTAAGGCGAGCTATCGTTAATCTTCTTGAAAATGGCATCGAAGCTGCCAAAGGCCAAGTTCGAGTTTCTATTTCAAAAATTGATAGTAATGCCATTATCCGCGTTTGTGATGATGGTGATGGAATGGATGAAAACAAAGTTCCACTTTACCTTCAGGGGCGAGGACAATCGGGAAAGGCCAACAGACAGGCCTTCGGACTTTCATCAACAAATCACATTGTTCGATCACACGGTGGAAAATTGATTTATAAACGAAGCGATCTTGGAGGCTCCTGCTTTGAGATACGCTTGGGGGTAGTATGAATATTAAGCCAAAAATTCTCATCTGTGATGACGATTCAGAAATTCTGCAAACACTTCATCTGAGTCTTCGCTCAAGCTTTGAGATCGTGACGGCAAATAACGTGAGTAAAGCAAAAAAGATCGTTAAAGATTCTGTTTTCGATGCTGCTGTGATTGACCTTAACTTTGAAGGACAAGAGCAAGATGGCATTCATCTTTTAGATTTTATGAGCAAAACTTCTCCTGGTACATTTCTGATTGTTCTTAGTGGCGACACCAGCACAAAACGTATTATCGAAGCCACTAGAAGAAGACTTTTTGAGTTCATAGTAAAAGATGCTAATTATTTTGAACAACTTTCGGGTTCCCTTAAAAAAGCGACTCAACTCAGTGTTGCCAATAGAGAGCAGGCCCAGACAAAATACCTTACTCAGTCTGAAGCAGTGAAAGATGTTCTTCGCAAAGTTGATACAATCTTGAGAAGCAACTCTGAAGCACCAATCCTGATTTTAGGTGAAACAGGAACTGGAAAAGAGTTTCTGGCCCAACATATTGCTCTTAATCTGAAAGTGAAGGCGGTTACTGCAAATATGGGCTGTATCCCTAAAGAAATGGCCGAAAGTATTTTGTTCGGTCACGAACGTGGAGCTTTCACTGGTGCCATTACCAGCAAAGCAGGGCTTCTTGAAACTGCTCATAATGGTCTTTTCTTTCTTGATGAAATTGGCGAATGTTCTTCTTCCGTTCAGACGAAACTCTTGCGAGTAGTTCAAGAAAAAGAAGTTCAGGCTCTTGGCTCTAATAAGACCAAGAAGATAAATGTTCGATTTATTGCTGCCACTCATAGGGATTTAAATAAACTCGTTACCGATGGCACATTTCGTCTCGATCTTCTTCAACGATTAAATACCTTTATCCTTAAGCTTCCTCCTCTCAGAGAACGACCTGAAGACATTATCTTCTATGCAAATCTTTTTATTGAAGAATTATCTCGTGATGGGGCCAGGTTTCATTTAACTCCAGATGGTGAAAAAGAATTACTGGCCTACCCTTGGCAGGGAAACATTAGAGAGCTTAGAAACGTCATTGAAAGAATCGTTGTTTTGTCTCCACGAATGACTATCGACAAGTCCGCTGTCGCGGAAGCTATCGAATACGGCAAGCCTCCTCACGAAGTAAATATCACAAGGGCCGAAATCGTAGAAAACAACGCTCGTAAAGAAGAGGTTATTAAAACGCTCAATGAGTATAACGGAAATAAACGGAAAGCAGCCGTCAGTCTTGGGATAAGCGAGGCCACTTTATATCGCTGGCTAAAAGAATTTGATCTGACAAAGAAATTAAGCGCGCAGTCTTTCAGAGATAACTTTGAGGTTCTTGCATGATAAAGCTAACTAGAGTTGCATCATCAGTTGTAAACGCTCCTAAGCTTTTTGTTTTATCGGGAGGGCCAGGACTAAGCTCACTCACGATGAGAGGTTTAGATTTATTGAATCGCAGTTTTGAAATTATTTATGTGGATTTTCAGGGTACAAATGACTCTTCTTATCTTGGAAAAAAATCATTTGTTGAACAGGTCTCTTTGCTTTCTGAGGCCATTAAAAATGAGTCTGGTCTTAAGTATATCCTTGGTCATTCATTTGGTGGCTTTTTTGCTTCTGACATTTTTCTTCAAGGAGGCGTGGCTGGTCTTGTCTGCATTTCAACTCCGTTTTCAAGGGCCTCACTAACGGCAGCGAATGACAACTATGAAACTCATAAAACTCCTGCATTAGCGGAAGCCGAATTGGATTGGTCTCAAAATCAAGACGATGCTTCATTCGCAAAATGGCTTTCAGAATATGGTGTTTTGTATTTTAAGAACTTGGAAGGCAGAACGATACTTCTTAATGACAAAGTTTCGTCTGCATTCTTTAGAGATAACCGCACTGATGTTTTAGATAAAGAAGTCATGCTGGAGTCTCTTGAAAAGAAGAATGGGATAAAAGTTTTTATTTGTGGCAAAGATGACAAACTTTTGCCTCCAAATATTTTAAAAAACGATGCACATCTCGGTAAATTTGATTTTTATGAAATTGAGCACGCAAGTCATTTTGTAACAGTAGATCAGCCAGAAGAGGTCGCAAGGCTAATCGAAACTAAATTATTGCGATCATAAGGGAGACGATATGAAAAAAACAATACAGATTCTTGCTCTTGTTTTAGCTATTGGGGCGACTATTCAGACTCTAAAAGCTTATGCTGTTGAGGTCGGTCTATTTTCAGCAGATGAAGAAGAATATAAAATTACTCAACTCATGGAGCTTAGAAAAGAAGTCGAAGTTAAAGGCGAATCTTTCGATCCAAGAATTTCTAGTGTTAATGCTGAATTTCCTGAGGTCACGAATAAGGAGGAGCTAAAGGAAGCCATGGCAAGACACACTTTGAGATATCTACAAGCAATTGGTGCTGAAGATGCTCTTATCCGAGTGATTCAAAGGCCTGAGTTCCAATCGCTCCGTGATCGTGGTGAGCCAGGAATCTAATGTGATAACCGATTACGGAAAATACTTTGGTTCGGCAATGATGATAGGGTTTGGTATCTTGGCGTTGTATCGGTGGCACCAAACTCAGCTCATTTTTTTCTTATTGTTGGTCTTAAGAGATTTTGCCGCCGGATATTTCTTTTTTAAAAGAAAGCCTTCTCAAACAAGATCGACACTTGTTCCAAGTATACTGGCCTATATTTCTTCGGCGATACCACTTTTGTATTTTGGACTAACTGTTGCTTCTAAATCTCTTTTTCTTGCTTCTGACCTTTTGGCCATCTTGGGTTTTTTAATAGTGGTCTTTGCTACGGTTGAACTTGGTACTTCAATTGGCATTTCCCCCGCAAACCGTGGCCACGTTTGTAGCGGAATCTATCGTTACATCAAACACCCAATGTATTTGGGTTATGTGATTTCTGAAGCTGGAATGGTACTCTTGAGTCCATTTAATTTGATAATTTTTGGAGTTTCAGTCAGTTTGTATTTTATTCGATCAAAAATTGAAAATAAGGTTCTTAATTCTTGATATGATTTTCTGCGCGACTTTTTGTCAATATAAATTCAAAAGGAGCGCCTATGGCAAAAAAAGTAGCCCTGTATTGCAGAGTCAGTACGGGGAATCAATCGACTGGACTTGAAGCTCAAGTTCGAGCATTGCGAGATTATTGTACCCGAAATAACATTTCTGACTATGTGATTTATGAAGATGAGAACCAATCAGGAGTAAAACAATCCAGACCAGCACTGGATCGTATGATGAAGGATGTTCGAGATGGTTTTATTGGAAAGGTCATCGTCTATAGCTTCAGCCGGTATGCTAGAAGTGTGACCCATTTGCTGAGGGCTCTCGAAGAATTTAAAAAAGTGGAGGTGGGCTTTGTTTCAATCACTGAATCCATTGACACCAATACTCCTTTAGGATCGGCAGTATTTACTATACTTGGAGCTGTCGCTCAATTGGAACGCGATTTGATTGCTGAAAGGGTTCGAAATGGTCTTGCCAACGCAAAAGCCAAAGGGATTAGAATTGGTCGACTCAAAACTCGTGATAGTGATTTGATTCGTAAGCTTCGGTCCAGTGGGATGACATTTAGAGATATCGCAAGAATTGCTAAATGCTCGACTGGAGCAGTGGGCGCTGAAATGCGAGCAATGAAAGCTGAAGCCAAAAGAAAGGTGCTTGAAGTTGTCTTACCTAATCTTATTGAACTAGACGATACTACTCCACAATCAAACGAGGTTCATCAAGGTCAGGTTTTTGATTTGAGTATTCAAGATTTACATTTGGAACTTGCGGAATAAAACAAGAAGCGGCCATCTAGCGGCCGCTTCTATTATCTTCGTTTTTCAATTCGTTCTATGTGAACAATACTAGAGATTTTGTTCTTAATCACACCCTCTAGGATTTTGTCGCGTTCACTGGGAGAAAGATACTTCCTATCCTCCTTCAACTTATCAATATGCCGAACTTGTATTTTTTTATCAAGAACTGATGCATCCAGATCCTTATCAAAAGTAGTAACCGTAAAGTCTTGGGCAAAAATATTGAAACAAAACAGGATAAGCAGGACATGCATACGATGACTCCGATTGAACAGTACTTAAGTCCTATCGGAATTAAAGATGAAGTCTTTAATGAAATAAAAAGGGCCTAACAAGTAGGCCCTTATGTAAATATTTAGGAAGGATTTAACCAGCTTTAGTAAACTTAATAACTTTAACCAGACAAGCTTCTGCAGCTTCCTGAACTCTTAGACCGTCATCTAATGGAAGAAGTTCAACAGACTGTTTAGTAATTATACAAAAGCTAAAGCGATGGAACTTTCTGTTGATCAAGTTGCTCACGATTTCGTAAATGCTAAATAAGTTTTTTATCCCCTTAGCTTAAATTTCATTAAGGGGATAAAACTTTGTTCTTTCCAAGCCGATCTAGTTTTAGAACTTACCGAAAGTATAGCCTGAATTAGCCCTCGATTTTACATCTTGGAACCATGGCCCCCCCCTTTTTTAGGAAAAGGATGACCTTCGGTCTCTCTATTTAAAGGAAATCTTCACGCCTTTTTGTCGGATTCGGCTGAAATTTACGGGACGGTCTTATTTAAGACCGAAATTAGGCGCACCCCTGCCCTTGCTCAACTAATTTTGCTTAAAAATCGCCCACTGCTTGATCAAAGTAGTCTGCCTCAGGAGGTGCTCTCGGAGACCTGATAATCACTTCATTTGCCGGCTGGCCAAGATGATTCAATATTTTTTGGCAGATATTCTGGGAAGTTATCGTGGCTACCAAAGTTAGCTTGGTGCCACAGTGATCACAATTACTAACTTCATATTTAAAAACGTATTTTAACAATTCGCTCCATGGCGTGCGGTAAACTTTCTTCTTGGTCTTCACTTTCTTAGGACACGCCAAACTCGTTATTTTAGATCTCTTCTTATGACGGGCCCCAAAAACTCCAATATAGCGAATAAGGTTTTGTCTCGGTGGCGGTATAAGAGCAATAATCCTTTTGATGAATTGATCTGGAGTGAATTGCAGATGAGTTGTCCCGTCGGAGTAAGGTGTTTTTAGCTGTAGCCTTACTTTTCCAGATGCCTCATAAGTAATCCTCTCTTTTGCAATGGGACCTCGCAGAATGTAGCGACAAAGTCTCTCCAATTCGGCCCGTTGATGTGCCAAGATTTTTACATTCGCATGCAGACTGAACCCATCATCGTAGGAGCAACGCTTCCCTACAAATTCTCTGAATGGCGGGTCCCAGACCTTGCCGATCTTAAGTGGGAGCTGAAAATTCTCATCTCGGTTTTGTACACTCTGGGCCTGAAAGTCGGATTGATCGTTATAGTCATTTTCAACTTGCTCAAATTTTTCCAGTAGTCTCATTAAGCGTTTCTTCAATGTGCCATTGAGTTGAACGACTTCTTCATGCGTTGGAACAATTTCAAAAAAGACTTCATCGCCAAAATTATTTTCATAGAATACTCCATCGATATAGATCGTATGGAAATGCACGTTTAGATTAAGTGCTCCTCCAAAACGCTGAACGACTGTAATCGCTCCAGCTTTGGGATTTTTCAGATTGTGGATTCTGGCCTTGTATTCATAATGGCGACTAAGTGTCCGGTGAAAAATCGCCAAGGCCTTTCTTAAGAAATCAGGATTTCGCGCGAGCAAAAATCTATGAACATAGGGCATGCTTAATACCCATTGCCTTGTCGGTACTTCCGGAATCACTTCTTCAATTAAATGTTTAGCCGTATCCGACATGCGTCTGCCAGTGCAACTCGGACAAAGCGTTCTCCCTTTGCAGCTAAAGGCAACAAGCTTATCTTTTTGACATAAGGAGCAGTGAAACCTTGCCATGCCGAAGGCGAGGTTTCCGCATCGTAGGTATTTTTTGAATTCTCTCTCCAAGTGATATGGGAGATGGACTCCAATATTTTCTTTATTGAAAAAAACTTGGCGGTAATTTTCTCGAATCAAAGAATGAAGGTCAGAACTGTATGGGTCGCGGGCAATGTACATTCCGCGGTACATGCAAGAAACTGTGACTGATTAAATTTTACTAAATGATTAACATCATTTGCCTGAACGAAAAGTGCCAAAAGAATATACCGTTTGTGAGAGAAGTTTTTACCTTATGGCATTGAATGAGGATAAAGAAAGAAGTCGGCCACGTGTTGAAACTTTGCCTTCAGACATTGACATCACCGTCTATAACTGACGACTCAAAACGAATGGCTTTGAACCATCGTTTGTTATTAATAATTTCGTTAATAATTACATATTCAAAAAAAATGTGTTGAATCCGTGTAAAAAAGAACCACCCCTTTTGTGGGTGTCAATTTTCTATACAGCCTTAAAACAGCATTTCAGAGACTTATCAAAGCAAAGCTCATGCCTTCCATTAAGCAATAAGGAAGCTTTGATCTGAATAATTAGTTAACGGAGACAAAATTTGCGTCACTTTAGGTTTTCTTGGAAAACAAGCATGTAATCGATCCACCTCGATTTGGTATTATCTACTAGGCAGTCGCATGGCCTTAGGCCAGGAAGATGCCTTAGATTCCATGATGAGTTGAAATTGAGCGTTGCGGACTTGGTTCAGTATTTTGGGCAGATTTCCACTGGCAACAGCACCTAAAGCTAAGATGACTGCGATTTTGATAAGACTGTTCATGTAATTCTCCGATCATTTTATTGTTCTTGATGACGTTTAATGATGTAGCCAACGGTTGGCTGACTCCATTTATCTGCGTGTCTTGGTTTTAGGTTTTGATCATTAAGCTTTCGGGCAATGGCACAATGGCTTTGACCCTGCTTGGCCCATTTCAGAATGAGCTTCAGGGTGGACTGCTCTCTTGGCTCTTTGTGAAGCATCCCGTCAACCAAACAGTATCCGTATGGTGCAGCCTTAATGCTTCTAATTTTTGGTTTTTTATTTGAAGTGAGTTGGTCATTAGAGTGGCTTCTGAGTTCCACTCCAACGTCAGTTAAGCGGCTTTTCACGGCCGTTTTACTTATTCCCAATTCATTAGAGATCGCTCTAGTTGAATAGCCTTTTTCATATAATTCGCTAGCTTTATGAGAAATTGCTTGCTTTACAAGGTGTGAAATATCAATAATATCATGTGGATAGGCAAGGTGGTTTATTGGTCTAGAACCGCAACCAAATAAAGGCCCAATGGTAAACCATTGGGCCTTTTCCATTTTTACGCCTCTTTTTTTCGATGCATCACGCTTGTATTTTAGCTAAGGTTGGATCTTTAGAGGTATAACTATGCAACAAGGCTCTAAACCCGAAAACAAATTTTCTCCACCAACTGATGTTCATTCAGTTTTAAATCAGTTTAAAAAACCGAAGAAAGTTGTCGTCACAGCAGGTATGCCCTATGCCAATGGCCCCCTGCATTTAGGACACCTAGCTGGAGCCCATGTCCCCGCTGATATTTATGCCAGATGGATGAGAATGCTCATCGGCTCTGAAAATGTTCTTTTTGTTAACGGAAATGATGATCATGGCTCTACAAGCGAAGTGGCTGCTGTTAAAGCAGGAAAAACGATTCGCGAGTTTATTGATACAATTCACGAACAACAAAAAGAAACTTTAAAAAAATACTCCGTTCAAACAGACGTATTCACTGGAACATCTCGTCCTGAAACCTATCCCCTTCATGAAAAATACTCTCAAGATTTTTTGCGACGGCTCTATAAAAATGGACTATTAGAAAAACGGACAACCAAGCAGTGGTTTGATCCAAAAATGAATCGCTTTTTGCAAGATCGCTTTGTCCGTGGAACCTGCCCCAATTGTGCAAATACAGAGGCCTATTCAGATGAGTGCGAAGCCTGCAGCACTCAGTTTGATCCCAGCTTACTGCAAAATCCTAGAAGTCAGCTGAGCGATGCAAAGCCAGAGCTGAAGGATACTGCTCACTGGTGGCTCGATATGTGGAAAGTCGCCGATCCACTGAAAGCATGGATTGAAACAAAACAAAAAACATGGCGTTCAGCAGTTGTTCAAGAGGTCATCAACACAGTTTTGATTGGGTGCCGATTTGAAAATCAATTTGAAGCTAAATACAAAGAAATTAAGGAAACTCTACCCAAGCACAAATCAAGATATGTCGCGGGGAAAAAAGTTGAATGTTTATTTGATTCAAAAACTGATCTAGCGAAAGCTCAATCTCTACTCGAAGCCTCTGGAATCCCCTCTCAGGTAACAGATAAGTGGGCTTATCGCCCCATTACCCGTGATGTCTCTTGGGGCATCCCTGTTCCACCTGAACTTGATCCTGAAATGAAGGGGAAAACTCTTTATGTGTGGCCAGATTCGTTGATTGCGCCAATTGTCTTTACTCAAGTCGCACTTCAACAGTCAGGAAGAAAACAAGACCAATACTCTGATTTTTGGTGTGACCCCGAGGCTACCGTTGTTCAATTTCTTGGACAGGATAATGTGTTCTTCTATGTGATCATGCAAGGGTCAATGTGGTTGGGTCAAAAGCAAGACCCCCAAAAACTGCCACAAAAGGGCGACTTGCAGATGACTGAAATTTTAAGCTGCTACCATCTCATGGTAAACGGCGAAAAGATGAGCAAGTCAAAAGGCAACTTCTACACTGGTGATCAGTTACTTGAGATGGGTTATTCTCCAGATCAAGTGCGCTACTTCTTAGCCCTGCTGAGCCTGCCTGTAAAAGCCTCGAATTTTGATTTTGAACACTTTGCAGAAAGAAACAAGTTTCTCGCTGGACCTATGAATGCGGCCTTTGAAAAACCCATCTCTGCTTGTCACTCAAAATTTCATGGTCAAGTTCCAGAAGGAAAGCTGATCGGAAAAGCAGAGGCAGAAACTGTTAAAATTGTTCAAATGTATCTTCGCTCAATGCAAAAGGGAGACTACTCGACTTTGCTGGGACAAATCGAAAACTATGCCAGACAAATCAACTCGCTCTTTACTCAGTTTAAGCCCCACGATGATCGGGCCCCTGAGGCTGAGCGAAAAGATGCTCTCTTTACATGTTTCTATGTTCTTAAAAATTTAATGATTATGCTAGCCCCATTCGCTCCCCAAACAATGAATGAGCTTCGTCAGTCTTTAAATCTACCTGAAACAGTCTTTCGCGCTGAAGAGCTTGGAACAGGACTTCCTGCAGGTCATAAAATCAATCCAAAAAGGGTGTACTTTCCAGCTATTGAAGGAGAATCCAAACCATCGGTTGAGTAAAGAGAAACTCTGACAAACTTTTTGACAGTCCTTTCTTATTTATCAAAGCCCATTCCTTGGTTTATCAGTCACTTATTTCGTGGCAAAAATGCCCCATCTATTTTTATTTGGGGGTCAAATGAAAAGATATGGGGCGCTGCTGTTTGCAGCTTTAATTTCTCAAGGCTGCATGAAAGAGACGAAAATTATAGAGCAACAAATCATACCAGAGAGACTTGCTCCTCGGGACGTAAAAGAATCTATGAGTGTTCCGTCAGAAACAGAAGTGGTGATCAAAAAATCGTCCCTTGGTAAGACTTTTCTTCTTCTTCCAAATATCAGAACCGGGGGACGAAAACCCCAGTGGGCTGATTTTAAAGGAATTCTGGTTAGTTTTGAAAAATCAGGAAATCAACTTGGCCTTTTTAAACTCACAACTGACAATCTCTATTCCGATATTCCAGCTGATAATTTAATGCAGCGATTTACAATCGTCAGCGAGGATCAAGACTCGATCCGCTTTGACCTATCAAAGGGTCTTCAGTCACTTCATCTTTCTGCGAATTATGAAGTCATCATGAACAATAAGGATCTTCGAAAAAAACTTCAAGCGGCTGATAGTGGGAATGATGAGGCCATAGAAATGAAAGATACTTATCTTCGTTCTGTCAAAATGGAAAATGATCGCTTGACGATTGAGCAAGTCACGCGAATCTTCAGTGAGGAAATTACCGAAGGACAAAAGCTAGAAAAAACTGAGTCCACAGGAACTCTCAGACTTGAACTACGCCCCTACACACCCAGTAAAACATTTCAGCCACTGGCTTTTGATAAAAATCAAAGAATCGGCAGTTTTTTAACTCTCGCGAATCAAGCCGGCAAAGACTATCCAACTCCTTTCGCCATGAAGTGGGACATTTCTCCAGAAGCTGGACCGATCAAACTGGTCGTCGCTGAGAACACACCAAAAGAAATTGCTCAAGCCGTTTTTGAAGCTGGGCAATATTGGAATCGGGCTCTTGGAAGAGACATCTTTGTTGGAATAACACGAGGGAGCTCGGGAGATCTCCCTCAAGAGCGTGAAATGATCGTTCGATGGATTAACTGGGAAAGTGCGGGATTTGCCTATGCCTCGGCCCAACCAGACCCCGTCACTGGGGAGATTTTAAGAGCTCAAGTCTTTCTCACAAGTTCTTGGTATAAAATCGCAAAAGAATTAATGGCAAAAGGTAGTCAACTGGATGTAGACGTACCAAATATAGTCGCAAAATCAGCTTTCTGTTTCTTAAATCAGAGCGAGCTGGGAACGTTAGCTGAACTTTCCCAAGCAAAAGAGTCGCACCGTCAAAAGGTTGCTCTAGATGTGATTAGAACAGTTGTTGCCCATGAAATGGGACACGCCATCGGAATGAGACATAATTTTGCCGGTAGTTTAACTGCACCCACTCAAGATAAAGAAAAAATTCGAATCTCAAAAACTTATGTTAAAGAGGAAAATCATGTCGGCGCTCCACTAAGCTCTACCGTCATGGATTATACGAACATGCTGACGACAGCAATTAATGGAGCCTATTTAAAACAAAGCGTACTTCCCTATGATCAACACTTTATTAACTGGTCCTATTTGAATCGCCCTGTGGAAATTGAAAAGTATAAGTACTGCTCAGATGAACATATTGCCGTTGCGAATTCTGAAGGAAAAAGTATCTACGGCTGTGAAAGATTTGATGACCTCCAGAATCCGTTAATGGGTGCACTTTACTCAATTCGTAAAGCCATGAAGAATCAGGTCTTTAACACCTGGCAAAGCACAATCGAATCAGTCAAAGAGGAAGGCTTATTTACTCCATCAAAGAAACCAACATTTGAGATTAATCATAATTTTACAAGCCTGAATAAAATCCTCTATTTGGCAGAGGGTAAAGGTTTTGACCCATTGGTTAGTTTAAAATCCGCTATTGATAGCTCCGTCAAAGATAAAATTTCAGAAGATGGAGTTTCCTTAAAAGAAAAACTATCCAAGGATATGGCTGAGGTTGGAAATATCAAAGGCATTCTCAATTGGTTAATGCCAGATCCCGAACAAAAAGGAACTTTTTTTCAGAATCAATTTGATAGATTATTTCAACAAATGACCTGGACTGATTATCCCTATCTCACTGAAGCTCAGTTCGAAGAATACAAGAAAGAAATGAAAGCCGCTGCAATCAAAGCTGATCAGAGTTTAAATCGGGCTATACTTGTCGCTGTCTTGCCAGTATCTCCCCTGCGCTATGCAATACCAGAGTCATCAACAAAATCCCTTGAAGCTGATCAAAAAGACACTCAGAAAAAGCCAAATGAATTCATATTCAAATACAGAACAGAACTCAAAATATCTCAGGCGGATATTCCAGATCTCTTTAAGATGGCACGTGAGAATATTCTCTCTCGCCAAGTTCCTAAAAAGGTAAGGGTCTATGATCAGGAAATTGAGCTCCAGCTTGAAGACCTGAGTGCTCAAGATAATCTGAAATTCCTGCTCGTGAAATACGTATCACCTGAGCGCTATCCTGAATCGATTAAATCAAATACAGAACTTTTCAAAGAGGAAAAGGAGTTACTTAAGGCTGAGTTGATGAAGAATGTGATTAAGGTACTTGAAACAGCAAAAAAATTGCCTTCTGAATTAAGTTATAAAGATCTCACCGCAGCGATTCAATCTCTTGAGGACTCAAAGCTTGTGAACGTGACAAAGGCGGAGCTTCTATCAGAATTGGCTATTTTAACCTTGATGCCAGAAGACCCAAAACCATAGAATATAGGACTATGAGTATAATGAAGGTGAATGACTAAATGAATAAAGCCAAGCTGATCGAAGCATTTATCACCCAACTTGAAACCGATATTCATGCTTTAGAGCAAAATATAAAAGAAACCAAAGAAGAAGCCACTCATGAAGAAAGTAAGCCCGAGAACGAATACGACACTCGGGCACTTGAAACTGGGTATCTCGTCAAAGCCCAATCAAAGAGAATTCTAGACGCTAAAGAAGCCTTGGCAGCTTTTAAAAATGTACCCGCAAAGAGCTTTCAACCAACTGATCCAATTCAAGCGACTGCCTTAATTCATTTAGACATGGATGGAAAGAAATTATGGTTTCTTTTTATGCCAAGCGGCGGAGGCCATAGCTTACAGTTCGAAGGTCGTAAAATTCAAATCATCACCTCTGCCTCCCCCCTTGGAGAAGCCCTTCTGGGGCAGATATCTGGAAGTTTTGTCTCAATCGAAAACGGTGATGATGTTAAAGAAATTGAAATCTTATCTGTCAGCTAATTCTTTACTTTCTAAAATTGAGACCTCTCATTTTGATCAAAAAATTTATTTTTATTTTAGACTTAAGATTCTATTGAGAACATCCGTTATATATCCTTGATCACGCACATGCAATAAAGAGGATGTTATGCACGAGATGTTGATTGGATTTGTTTTGACAATCGCTGTTGTCGCCGTCGTTGGAATGATATTTATAACTCGCGAAAAATTGAAGTATAAGGTCAAAGAAAACGTCATTGATCGAAAAATTCACATTCGCTGTCCAAGCTGTTCTGGGGACATTGAGGATATTCTTGAAAATGAAGCCAGAAATGGAAAAATTGAGGTCTTTGTTAAGCACAATTGTGGCTCAACATCGACCTGGGACGCACATGCCTGGCCACCTGTTTTGAAATCAAAATTTGGTGGGCACCAACAAACAAAACAAAAAACTTCTTCTGCAAGCTAGATTAATTTGCGTTATTGTTATTTTCAACTGGAATGACTAGAACTTCACCAAAGAGTCCAAGGCTCTTCTTAGCAAGCTCTTCTGATACGCCAAGACTCATTAATAGGTCTGGATAATTTGTTAAACCAGCCTCAGTACAATAAAACTCATCAATATTACGACTTCGGATTTCCCGAGCAACCCAGGCTAAACTGGTCTCTGGTCTTTCTTGCATCACAAGACGATGGACATGTTCAAGATCTTCACCCTTTTCCGTTTCAGCCTGTTGGAATATACGCTGAATTCTCTCCAATTCGTCTATACTAGCGTACCCCTTAACCCCATCAATGGTCATTTTACTAGATAGTGCCACGGACCCAACCTTCGCAATACCTGCTGGTGGAAATAACAGGGTTAAAATAGTCAGTCCCGTGGACTTCATGGTATGCATTAATTGCTTTTCTTTCTCGACAGCGATTAAACCAGCATAATGCTCATCGCAGGTTGCTTGAGCTTTTGACACAAGACCTGCAACTAATAATACAGACAGAGGTAATACAAATATATTTTTCTTTTTCATAGCCAATCCTTTTTTGTAACACCGGTCTACTAGCAGGATTTATTCCACAGCATTTACCTATGAAAGCCATATATTTGACTTTAACGACAAATCGGTGTCTCATAATTAGACAGTCCGCTCAATAACGGCATGAAAAGAGGACAGGAATGATTATTCCACAGAAACTAATTGAAGAGACTTGGAAATCAGTTTCAATGACCGAAACTCAGAAAGAAGCAAAGGCTATTTCAAATGACTTTCTAGAAAAACAGCCTGTTCTCGCAGCATTCGTTGTGAATTATCTTAAGACAAATACAGACGATCAAACTGCTGATCTTGGTTATTACATAGCCATGGTCATTTGGCGTATCTTTTCCAAATCAACCAAGGGCCGCTTTGAAGAACTGACTGAGAAATACATAAAAAGCATATATGAAAAAAATGAAGAGATTTTCCACTCTCTTGCACGAAAAAATGAACTCTCGATTGAAAACTTTCTCTCACATCAAAATGTGTACACCCAGCCCCATGTTTTACAGTACATGATTGAGGCTATTTACATGGAAGAAGATGATCACCAACTTAACCCCCAACAGCAAACCTATCTCTTTCGCTGTCTCAAAATTGTGGTTGATGCTCTGAGCGAGTCTTATTATTTACAAACAGCAAAGCCCGCATTTTAGGCGGGCTTTTTTGCAGGTTCTGTTATCTGAACCCTTATTCAGCAGGCTCCAAGGCCTGTATGTAATTTTAAAATTTAAGAGTAACTATGGTCGGAGAAACTGCTAAGGTGGATGAGACCCAACAACTAGCCCGCGAAGCTCTGGCATTTGTAGTTTGAAATTTGGATCAATCATGCCTTCCTCCGTTAAGATGCTGAGCCCTTCCTCAGCAGACTGAGTTGCGCAACTCAGTGAAGACAGAATCTCATATTTTTTAGAAAACTGAGAGTTATTTTTGAAAAGTTCTCAGGGTGATACGAAGATTAGGGATTATGTTTCTCGCACTCACGATAACATTTCACAAAACGTTCCAACATGATCTGGTGATCACCGACAAATCCAATACTCAGCCTTAATAAGCCAGGAGAAAGATTCATTTTTGCCTGGTCCTCGGCCGTGATTTCACTGGAAGTGCTCACAGACGGGCAACTCATCAAAGTGCGTGAAAACCCTAAAGAAACGGCATACAAACCAAATTTTTCGTCCTGTAATCGCTGAGCAAGTCTCATGGCTTTCTTGGATTCCTTCATATCTATTGCCATCATGCCACCAAAGCCGTATCCCGGATTCATCATCGACTTCATCAAATCATGCTGATTGTGACTTTTAAGGCCTGGATAAATAATTTTAATTCCCGCCTTTTCCACATTTTCAGCAAAGTACTGAGCTGCCGCTGAATGCGCCTTCATTCGTATTGGCAAATGGTCAAGCCGCAAATACAGCTCGTGTGCAATACGGGGATCCATCACTGGACCCTTGAGCATAATTCGTCCGTGATTCAAATCAATAAGTTCATGAATAAACTTTTTGCTCGATAACACCACTCCAGCAATCAGATCACTGGCACCAGAAATAAATTTTGTACAAGAATGCACAACAACATCAGCTCCAAACACTGAAGGGTTAATTAGCATAGGGGTAAAGGTATTATCGACAACTAATTTGATATTTCTTTTCCGACAAAGATCACCTAATTTCTGCAAAGGGCTAACTCTTAATAAAGGGTTACTGAGAGTCTCAGTGTAAATCACCTTGGTTCTG
Source organism: Oligoflexia bacterium (assembly GCA_016861345.1). GTDB lineage: Bacteria > Bdellovibrionota > Bdellovibrionia > Bdellovibrionales > Bdellovibrionaceae > BOLD01. Next base: position 154,147 of record BOLD01000005.1, on the reverse strand, counting down.
GGTGTAATTGCCCTCTCAACCTCTTGAAGATCTTCAATGTTGACAAACTTTACCTGAATACCCTGTTGCGGAAAAACATTTTTAAAAAGAGCATAGGTACCACCGTAAACAGTAAGGGATGAAATAATCTCCCCTCCATCACCCATTATCTGCTCAAGTGCAGAGGATATAGCCGACATACCACTCGCAGTACCTAGACCAAACTCCATACCCTCAAGGGCAGCCATTTTTTTAGAGAACATATTTACCGATGGATTTGAATGACGACTATAGAGGTAACACCCCTCCATCTCTCCATGAAATGCTCGTTCCATATCCTCAGGATTAAGAAAGGTCGAAGTCGAGGCAACATCAATTACTGGAACAACTCCACCCTCTTCTCCAAAATGTTGAATATCTCGAATTCGTTGATGAATGTCCTGCATAAAAACCTCCGACCAATCAGGGAAATCCTCTAATAGAACTTCACAAAAAACAAGGGACACCTCGTGATCTAAGAAATTTTCCGATTTACTTTCTCATGATTCCCGATGAGACAATCACATTCATGACACAATGATTCACCAATAGATTTAACCCATTGATTTTCTTGATTTCATATCCTTCACGTTCAATGATCTTTAACAGATATATTACAAAATGATTATTAAAAAAAACGCACCCCTCATTCAATACTCAATCCCCTTTTTCACTTCGGTGATCGTTTTTTTAACCATCTTTATGTCCGTCGATACGATGAGAATGATCCAGTCACTCAACATGGACTCTACTCTGATTAATATCGCCGGTCGGCAGCGTATGCTGAATCAAAGATGCCTGACTGAAGTTCTGCTTGAAATCAACGGTGTTCAAACTGCCTACAACCGTACCCTTCGCTTTCTATCTGACCACGCAACTGTTCTTCGCAATGGAGGAACGATCTATCTACACGTTGATGGCAAAGACCAAATCGAAATTCAACCTGCTCCTTCGATCGAAATAAAAAATAAACTTGATGAATTTCGAGATCTGCTTGATTCCTTTTCTCGCAACACTACTGACATACTGAAAAGCGGAAAAACTCACCGCCTTCTTCCAAGTGATTCCGAAATGGGGATTCTTTTTTCATTAAACGAAAAAATCGGACTTGTAACAAACGAGATTGTCGATCTTTATGTTCAAGAGTCTCAGAAAAAAGTAAAATCAATGATTATCCGGAGTCTTGTGATTGTGCTTCTACTTTCACTTTTTGGACTTTGGTTGAATAAACTGATCAGCGAAAAGCGAAAATCAGAAGCTGCTCTTATCCTTGCCAAAGAGGAAGCCATCAAGGCATCACAGGCCAAATCTGAATTTTTGGCAAACATGAGCCATGAAATACGAACGCCGATGAACGCCATAATCGGAATGGCTGATCTTTTGTTAAATTCAGGTTTAACTAAGGAACAAACCAGATATGTCGAAACCTTCAAAAGATCTGGCGACACCTTACTTGCTCTGATTAATGATCTACTTGATCTCTCTAAAATTGAATCAGGTCAGTTGATTATCGATAAAACTGAGTTTAACATACACGAATTAGTGGACCGCGTTGGCGAAATTATGGCCATTCGTGCACATCAAAAGGGATTAGAGCTAATCTGTTATATTCATCCCGAAACGCCTCAGTATGTTGTTGGTGATCCGAATAAACTCAAAGAAATCATCATGAATCTTGTCAGCAATGCCATCAAGTTCACAGCTGCTGGAGAAATTGTGATCCGCGTTGAATCAGAATCTCTTGTTGATAAGAATGTTCGCCTCAGATTTTCGGTATCTGACACTGGAATTGGAATTCCCGAGAGCAAGCACGAGCTGATCTTCGAAAGCTTCTCACAGGCAGACTCCTCCATCTCTTACAATTATGGGGGCACGGGACTTGGGCTCGCCATTTGTCGACGACTTGTTGAAATGATGGGAGGAAAAATTTGGGTCAAAAGCCAAGTCGGCGTTGGGTCTACATTCTTTTTTACTGCAAACTTTGATAAGAGTTCAAAAGACTTAACTCCATCAAACCCACCCATCTCTCTTTCTGGAAAACGTGTCTTGATAGTTGATGACAATGAAACAAATCGCCTTCTCGTTAAAAAATATCTTGAAGGAACAGGGACTCTGATTTCAGAGGCCACAAATGGTGGCGAAGCCATACAAATCCTGAGAAAACAGAAAAATACAGGAAAGGCTTTTGATATTATCCTTCTCGACTACCGTATGCCAGGCATGAATGGCAACGTTGTCATGGAAACCATTCAAAAAGAAAAACTTGCTGAACACTCTGTTGCCATGGTTCTTACTTCAGATGGAAGAAGAACAGAAGTAGGAAAAATGTCCGAGCTTGGGGTAGTTGAATATCTCATCAAGCCAATCAAACGAAATGAATTATTAGATAGTATTCAATATGCCTTTGGAAGCTCACTTGGGCGAGCAAAGCTAATACCACAAACCGTATCTCAAGAAATAAACCCCACAAAGAAGCCTCTTCAAATTCTTCTCGTAGAAGATCTTGAAGAGAACAGATTTATTGTAAAATCATTTTTACAGGGCCTTCCCTATCAGTTCACTGAGGCCCACAATGGCCTTGATGCCATCACCGCCTTCAAACAAAAACAATTTGATCTTATTCTTATGGATATTCGAATGCCAGTCATGGATGGCTATCAAGCCACCAGAGAAATTCGACGGATAGAAAAAGAGGGAAATCGTTCCCACACACCTATTATAGCACTGACTGCCCATGCTCTGGCCGACGAGGTCAAAGAAACTTTTGATTCTGGATGTGATGACCACTTATCCAAACCTCTTTCCAGAACAGATCTTTATCAAGCCATAGCCTGCTTTTATCCCGAAGCACCAACAGATTCTGTTGAAGAACTAAATCATCTTATACCAGAAGAAAAGACGATCTCGGATTCAGATATGCTCCTTGATACAGAGCCCATCGTTGTCGAAATCGAAGAGTTTTTGAAAGAGCGTGCTCCTGCCTATATTTCTTCCAGAAAAGATGATCTGATCTCCATGAGACTAGCCTTTACTGAGAAGGATTTAGAGAAACTGCGAACTATCGCTCACAACGTATCAGGAACTGCTGGAGTTTATGGATTCAACGACCTTAGCCAAATCTGTCACCAGATCGAGATCGCTATTAAGAAAAATGATTCCAATGAAATTGAGAAGAATATCAAAATCTATGAAAACTATATCAATAGAGTTAAATGGATATGAATATTAGATAACTTTCAGAATCATAGATTCGTAATTCTTTTCCAAAAGTTGTAACTGATATCGACTTTTTTCAGGTACAACTCCCTCTAACTCCTGCAAGGTCTTCAATATTGAAACTGCCTCCCGCAGATTGACCACTCCACCACGTAAATCAACTTTTGACTCTGATGATGCGTAAGCACCTACTTGACGATTAAATAGTATTGTATTCATTGAATAGTAGATATCAATTGCTACATTCTTATAAATGTGGACATGACTTTGCCGACTTGCCTGTAGAAGAGCTTGAATAGCCTTATACTGCGTGGCCAAAAACCTCTCCTGATTTACCTGTTGTGCTAAATCCACTCGGTACTCATTTACAACCAACCCATCATCGTGGATCATCTGATGCGAAAGAAAATTCGCTAATCCAATGATAAGTAATTTAATTTTTTCACGAGACTGAATTAGTGTTTGCACTGGAGATTCTCCTTTTTCATCTTTCCTCTGCAAAAGGGGCGCTTGAGTACGAGCAATATCCTTCGTTGCATCTAGAAATGCAGATAAGGCCAATATATAATCTGAAATATCTTGAGCATAAACTCTCTTTTCCCTTTGTAGACCTTTAATATTAACTACTCCAGCCATTGTTGCAGCACCACCGGTAGAGAAATCAAACTCGTTCGCCCAGATCAAATGACTTTGTGAACTTAATAAAAATACAGGGGTTAAATCCTTCATGATATTAGTCAAAATAACAGAGGAATTCGCAACGGCTAGCGACAAGAGTGAGTCTTTTGGAAAAAGCGGCTTATTTATTTCGGCTCCGATGCTACCTTTCATGTATTTTTCGGTAGTGACATCATGAAAAGCTTGATCAAAGGAGTTCTTTCTCCAGTCTTGTAGGTATCGAACCATCGAACTTAATCCTTGAAGGAGAAGAGCCTGAGATCGAACAGAAACACTCGGTAAAATATTTCCGTATTCGATACTTCTAATTCCATCTGTATAAACCTGATCAGGGTAAACAAAAACTGATTTTGATTGTAGAAACCGTTTGATACTAAAATTGTCTTTGCCCGAGTTTTTTGTTTCAACAGAAACTGCAAATGCAGGAACATCTTCTCCAGATGAGTTTCGATATCCTGACAATGCCAACATTCGATTAATCTGATGAAGAATCCTTTTCGAAACTTGTTTTTTATTCTGCGTCTCAAGTTTCATAGATTCAAGCACCTGAGCATTTGTCGAAAAACTTTGACCAACTGTCTCAATCTCAATTAAATCTTTATTTTCTTTGACATTCTCTTTAATCATGAGCGGTCGAGAGCCTATTTTCTCAACAATAATCACATCGTTCTCAAACGCATTAACAGAATCAGTGCCAACTTCACGCTTTGCCCATTCCCGCAACATAGCTTCAATATTTTGTGGATACTGGGATGAAAGCTTTGCCAACTCTGCTTGTTTTTCGTCAATACCCTTCACAATTTTATTTTCGACCAATTTTGGCATCGTCTGCATCAGATCAACTGCCGTTAATAGAAGCTTTTCGTCTATCTTAGTGACAAGAGCCGATTGAATATCCTTCTGCAAATTGAAAACACCCATTTTTTTTATTTGAGGTAAGATTCGAAAGGATTTAGCAAGTCCAATGTAAAAGCTATTGCAGTCCTCATTCTTTAGACATCGAAGTTGTTTTTCTGACCTTTTTGTTAAAAAATCAAAAAGATCTTTTGATTTCTGAGCAAACACGTTCTCACGATCACTCGGAGTTAGAATTTCCCAAATACTCACGATAACATCTAAAACATCCTGTTCATCCTTGACCTTACTCAGCTTATCATTAATCACCAACAAGGATTGAATGATCTGACTGTCGGACTGGTTCAGCTTCACATCAAGCTGCTGCGCAGCTTCTTGTATAAGGCGAAGCTTTTCCCCTGCATCTTGTGATCTGAGATACTGACTCATCATTGGATGAAGAGTATTTTCAATCTTACTTCGATACGTCTGGAGCTCCTTAATCAAGGCTTGTCGAATGCGCTCATCCATATCTAGTATCTGTATATTGTGCTCAAATTTATTTAAAAACTGAACTCCGATATCAACTAAGTCACTATTTCTCAAATCAGTATTCAACTCAACTTGAGGAATAGCCTGCAGGACCCTCCCCTTATCTCTCTCAAGAATCTCCTGCGTTTCACCAATTTCTTTGAGTGCTTGATCTTCAGTCTCCCCAACAGCTGCTTGAAAATAGGGGCTCTCTGAAACAGGTATTTTGCCGATGACCCCTTTTGCATTTTCAAAATCAGTTAGCATCTTACGACTGGCTTGTACAAAAGTATCTTTTCCTGTTGACTCACCATAAACATGCAGCTCTTCAATAAATTTTAGAAAATCAGATGTTCTGAGATCGCCTTTTATCTGAATCTGACTGTTCGCTGACGTTTTTAATCCATCTAGCCCCAGATCGACGTCTGACTTTTGAGGCCCAAAATCAACCTGTTTGTGAGAATACTGGCGAGCCTCCCGCTCCGGAGCACAGGAAACAACCATCAAAGACATTGATACAAGTATGATAAAACTAAAGTGTCTCATGTCTCTCCTTAAAATCTAGTAAAACAGCATCACCGTTACTTCGCTTAAACTTTGTCGTGCGACGTTCTTCCCGGAGAACACGTCTGAGAGTTCAAGCGAAAATATTGATGGTATAAGTGCTTTCTTTGAAAAATAAGATTTCACGCTGCTGTAAGCGATACCCAACTTCGATCTGTGAGTGATTTGGTCCGTATTCCTCTCTAATGCTGAATAATAACGCCCACGACCGCCAGAATAATGATCTTTTTCTTTTTGAAGAAACTCATAGCCCAAATCGATCGACCAACTCTGATTAATCTCATATCCTAAGCTTGAGCCCGCAATAAGACTTCCGCCTTTTTGACGAGTAACCTTTTCCTGTCCCTCTTCACCAGGCAAAGAATCTAAATCTGATAATGGAACTCTTTTTTCAACCTGATCAGGCAGAACGTACCGATAGCCACCTTTTCCGCGTATAACTAATGATTTGGCAAATCGATATTGCCCCATAAGATGGTTTTCAACAGCAGTCTCTCCAAACATATCTAGAGCGAGCAAATCAGACGGATCCGCTTTGGGACCAGTCGGAAGATTGACCACCATTTTCCATGCAGAGGCAAGATTCGCAGTTCGCCCTAAATCGTAAAGGGAAACAATTTGTATGTCTCCAACAAACGTCTGCTCTCTTCTGCCAATTGGCTTGTATCCCTTTTTTTCAAGTTCTGCTTGTGCTGCAAGATCAATACTGACATCTAACCTTTGAAAAGCCTGATCAAGAGAAGTCGAGATGCCTGAGTACTGTTGTTTGTAGGCAGCCAAATTACCACCTTCACTAGCTAACGAAGCTTCATTTTGATATTTTATAACAGGAACACCAAAACCCAATGTCCACTTTGATGTGATTCCCCAAGCATGTACAGGAGCCCAATACTGTACAGAGGGCTGAGAGTTAATTTTCAAAACTCCAAGATTCAACTGATTCCCATAGTTACCTGTTCCAAAACTGTTCAATGCCGACACAAGTTCAGTCACCTGAGGCTCAATGCGTGACAGGGTTTGGACGTTGAACTCAATCGAGTGAATATCTGTTAAACTCATCAACTGACCATGTTGATTGTAACGTTCATCTATGTTTGAGTAAGTTCCAACCTTCAGTGCTGGGCTATTTATTCCAATTGGCAATAAATCCACAGAGTCCATGGCCCATGACGGTATTGCCATGAATGACACGACCGCAGAGAAAAAAAGTGATAACATTTGGCGAATCACAAACAGCCACCCTCTCGCCAGTATCCTGGCACTTTGAGTAGAGCTAAATTCATGCCATCAAAATAGGGGCCATTTTGACCCTATCCTATCGAAATGACATTTCTTTCCCCTTACAAAGGTGTCGAAGTTTGGGGCTACCCCTGTAATTTATGCAATTCTGTCCCACCAACCTGTCCGACCGCTGTCATTTTGTCTCTCTCGAATTCGTTGCTCTTTGTGCTTTTGTTCGGTACTTCAAATCGAAAGAGGTCTCTATGAAAACTCTCATATTTTTCATCATAACAATTTCTTCTTCACTGGCTCTCGCAAGCCCTAGCCAGGAAACCTATCTCCAACAATTTTTCGCCGAATTTGAAAAAAGCCCACAACGGGCGATGTCTCAAACACCACCGAAATTTGATTCAAACGGCGAACAGGTTTTTGAAGACAGTTCTTTTTTTACCATTGATCAAATTCAATCGCTAAACTTCGTGGATATTAAGATCACTCAAAGACCACAGGTGATGTCCAAACAACCTCTGGCTGGGATCACTCCGTCGAATGACTGGAGACGTTTTTTCTCTCGATCAACCCAGGTTCTCACAGACGTCCGCGATCTAACTGGGCCGTTACAAAATAAATCAGTCGAAGTATCACCTTGGTCTGGTGATTATTGGCCTACTTATCGCGGCGGAATTGGAGCTCGGTATAGCGATGCGAGCTATCCTCAAACAAGGAGAGCTGACGATTACATTCGATATTACGAGAGAAATAAAAATATTAATCTCAACAACAGAGATGTTGTCGATGACCTTTCTCCAGCTGAAAAGTATGACATTCTCGTGGGAGATGAAAATTTTGGCCTAACACGATGGACCTGGTCAGAGATAAAACACACTCTCGACAGCCAAGGATCAATTCCAACTTGGTTTGGACTCTGTCATGGATGGGCTCCTGCATCTTACATGATGCCTCGACCTTTGAAAGCTGTCGATGTAGCAATAAAAAATTTTAAGGGAGTCAGTTTCACACTTCGGCTTTACCCGGATGACCTTAAGGCTCTCATTAGCCTATTATGGGCGAATGCACAGACACCAACTCACTTCATTGGAGGAAGATGCGATAGTAAAGGGTCTCGAACGGATTCAAACGGACGAATCATCAATGAAGAGTGTTTTGACGTCAATCCTGGAGCCTGGCATCTGACAATGATTAACCAAGTGGGAGTATCCAAACGGAGTTTCATTATGGATGCAACTTGGGATGCTGAAGTCTGGAATCAGCCCATTAAGTCATACAAGGTTTTATATTTTAATCCTCAATCTCGTCGCACGGCGAGCAACATTGAATCTGCAATTATTGACATAAATGACTACAACAGAGATCCATTTCGAAAATATAGAAGTCCACAAACACGCTCAGTCGTTGGTGTGAATATGGAGGTTGAGTACGTCATTGAAACTGCAGCATCACATGCGCAAGTTGACTCTCCACAATCTGACATCACTCGCCGGGTGCAATACATTTATGATCTTGAACTTGACAGTCAGGGACAAGTTATAGGTGGCGAATGGTTTCAAAATGCTCACCCAGACTTTTTATGGACACCAACAGCGAACTCTCGAGCGAGCTCCTTTGTTGATCACTTGCTGACAACTCCTTGGGATGGTGAAGCGAGTGTTCCTCTTGAATGGAGACCCTACGCACCTCAGGCATCAAGAAACGGTCAACCCATGGCGAAAGTCATAGAGGTTCTACTACAAAGGGCCCGATAGCTTATTTGGTTCCTGAAAGAACAGCCCACCTTTGAAGCTCCAGCATCATCATTTGAAGCTTATTTGATAAGCCTTTATCGGTGACGTCAAATTGGCAGCCAAGAACCTGATAGCCGTGCTCCTGACGAATATGACGAACAGATGCCTCGGCCTCAAACCTCCACTTATTTTTAATGTGAAATGCAAGTTTCAAATGGTCACCCACATGAAACGTGGCCATATCGCCATAAAAAATCACCCGAGCCCCGCCCGCACTAATATCCATGCACTCAGCATTAAGGAATAAAACTTTTCCGTTATGCCCAATGATATTAATTGATCGTCCCACAGATTCTGGAAGATCAACGCGATTATGAGCCCTTCGTTGCAACAAAAAAAGCCCTTCGGGTATGACAATCATATACTTGTCACCCATTCGAACCAAAGTGCTCTGCATAAAGTAACGGTCAAAACCAATTTGAAAATTACAGACAATCGCATCACCGAGCTTTGGCGCCTCTCCTGTCGTAGCTACTGTACCTGAAAGACCTTGCCCCTCAACAAATGAGTCTATTCGAAAACTAAAAAGAGACTCTGAACTGCCCTTGCAAATTAATTCTCCACAACTTGCAGCTAATTGATTAAAAATATTCTTTTTCTCAATTGCAGACTTAATTTTTTCAAAGGACTCTTTTTTCTTGATATTCATCAGAAATGTGCCTGCCCTTCACTTGTCACTGCCCCATTCACCATAATCTTATAAAAAATAGGACAAGCTTTTACCACCATAGCTGAAACACCACAGTATTTCGTCATCGACATTTCGACTGATTTTTTTACTTTCTCAGGATCAACAGAAGGTCCTTCAACTTTATAAGTTATCTCGACTTTTTTAAAAGTCTTTGGAGGTCCCTGTTCTGTCAACTCCCCATCGCAATCAAGCTCCACATTTGTAAATTCAACGCGCATTTTTTTTAACAAAGAAACAACATCCATTCCTGTGCATCCAATAATTGCTGAAAGATAGATCTCCTTCGGTGTGGGGCCTTGGTCGTTGCCTCCCGCCTCTTTTTTGGCATCCATGGTGAAATGATGACCTCGAATCTCTGTGTCAAAAGCCATAGCACTTAGAAATTTGATCTTTGCCTGCATATAATCACTCCATTCTGTCAATATCCTAAGCAGACTCTCGACGCCACGAAAGCGAGATTTTGATATTGTCGACTGCGTCAATAAAACCTATCAGAACAATATTCGTCAGATTACATATCATATTGAAATCAACTTGAATTCAGTCTTGAGAATTGAAATAATCTTTAGGTTTTTAAAAGGTGGATATTTTGATTGAAACTCAAACGTTAAGTCCCTGGATTATCTTTGCTCTCAGTCTTGTCATTGGTTTACCAATGGGATGGGGGTTTTACGTTTTAATCCAGACCAGCACAAAAAAAAGAGCCCAAGCAGAAGCAACTGAGATTATTCAAGAGGCAAAGGATGAAGCTGAACTCAGACTTCTTGATGAAAAAGAGAGAACTCAAGAAATAGAAATGGAACTTTGGACAAAAGAAGAATCATTTCTTCTTAAGACCGAAGAAAAAATTGAAGAACTTGAAGAATTAGTCGCAGAGAAAAAGCAAAAGGCAGATAATCAGTATAGCCAAATTCGACAAAAGACTGTTGATTATGAGAATGAAATTAAGACTGGCGAAGCCAATGTTCAGAACTTAGAAAAAAAATATCAAGGATTCAAAAGTCAAATCCGTGAAATCAACAAGAACTATGTTGCCAGTCTTGGAAGTCGATTAGGAACAACCGACACTGAAGTTATACAAAGCATCCAAGATGAGTGCATTTCACAAGCAAAACGACGTGCCGAAGAACGCATTCTTCAAGTTGAAGAGGAAACCAAAGAGCATTCTGAGATGATGGCAAAGCATCTCATTGATCTTGCTTTGGTGCGGTTTGCGAGACCTTATAGCTCTGAGCGCGGCATTGCACCTGTTTATTTTGAAACACCTGATCAACGAAAGGTCCTTTGTGACCCTGCTGGAATTAACATTAAAACAATCTCGGATGTCACTGGATGTGATATTATTGTCCAAGATGATATGGAGATGATCGGAGTTGCGGGATTTGACCCCGTCAGGCGCGAACTCACTCGACGGCTCCTTGAACGTCTCTTAAAAGAAAAGAAGCCTGTTCAAGCTGATTTCATTAAGAAAACCTTTGAGAACATTAAACGCGAAGTTCTTTCTCTGATTAAAAAAGATGGAGACAACTTGGCAAAAGAATTGGGACTTCAAGGACTTCACCCAGAAATTCGACAAATGATGGGAAGTCTAAGATATCGCTATTCATTCACACAAAACCAATACTTTCACTGTGGCGAAGTGGGTTGGCTCTGCGGCCTTCTTGCTCAAGAGTTAAAAACAGTTGATGTGAAGAAAGCTCGCCGCGCAGGAATGCTCCACGATCTGGGCAAATCTATGGATCACGAAAAAGAAGGCGGCCATGCTGTGATTGGTGCAAACTTTATCGAAGCTCGTAATGAGGCCCCTGACATCGTTCACGCCGTCAGAGCCCACCACTTTGATGAACAACCATCAACGGATCTTGCTTATCTTGTAATCGCCGCTGATGCTATCAGCGGAGCTCGACCGGGAGCCCGACGCTCAACGATGGAGTCTTACAACCAAAAAGTTAATGAACTGGATAGCATTGCTCGAAGCTTTGATGGGGTTACTGATTGCTATGTTCTCAATGGTGGTCGTGAATGCCGAGTGATTGTCAATGGCAAGAAAGTCAACGATCTCGCTGCACTTAAAATGAGCCGAGACATTGCTGCTCGTATTGAAAGTGAATGCAACTACCCTGGCCAAATTAAAGTGCTTGTTGTTCGGGAAACCTATGTCGTGGAAACCACCAAGGGACATGGCTGAGCAAACTAAGGACTCAGCCTTTTTCGCTCCCAACCAGATTCCGATTTAATATACACAAGACGATCATGAAGGCGACTCAGTCTCGCTTGCCAAAATTCAATACGAGAAGGTTCGACAGCAAATCCTCCCCAATTTGTTGGACAGGGTATTTCTTGATCTTCGTATTTTTTCTCAACTTCGCGAACTTGATGCTCTAAAACTTCTCGACTTTGGATGACTTCACTTTGCTGAGAAGCAATTGCCCCGATCTGACTACCGCGAGGTCGAGTTGAAAAATACAGAGAAGATTCCTCATAGGATAATCTTTTTACTCTTCCTTCGATACGAACTTGGCGCTCAGGGTAACACCATTGAAAGACAAGAGCGACATGGGGGTTATGACTGAGTTCTTTTCCTTTCCGAGAATCATAATTTGTATAAAAAAGAAACTGACCCTTCTCAATACCTTTCAGCAAAACGACACGGGCGTCAGGCTTCCCATCTGAAGTTACTGTTGCCAGCACCATGGCATCGGGTTGATGAAGAGCTATAGGAGGAAAAAACCGAGAAAGAAAATTTTTAAGCCATAAATAAGAACAGGCCTGGGTATACCAGGCCTGAAATTGTTTTATAGGATCAAGATCAAGCTGTCGCTCAAACATGATTTGAAACGTATTGTTCCTGCGTGAAGTCGTCAACCTGTATTGCGTCCCAACGAGCCTCAGCAGCCCTTTTCAGAAGCTGATACTCATCCGCTGCAATGACTTTCTTCTCAAATGCGGCCTCAACAAGGGCTTGGCCTTTGAGTTTTGGAAGAATCTTTTCTCGACGAGCTTTCGAAATTTTCTTTTCAATTTTTTCTGCTTCAAGTGAAAGTTTCATTGCGTTCTCAAGACGAGCCAACTGTTCTTTACTTGGATCTTTTGGAACATAAATTCCGTCAGTTAAACGCTCACGCTGCTCAAGATTGTTTAAAATCTGATAACAAATCACGTGTTGCAAGTGATCAGAAGCCTGAGAGCCGATCGAGTTAATTCGTGACCATGCACCGATAACTTCTTTGAAGAAGAAATGCATTGAACCAAAGATCAACTTTCCTGTGATCGACTTTTGCTTGACCGCATACATGTTATCAAAAATACCATCAAAGGCTTTTTGAATTTCACTTAAGGATTTTTTCAGCACGTATTTCGCAAAAGCCAAGTCCTCTTCACGGCGACCTTCAGCTTCAAATCTTCTTAAAGTTGCAGTAGCGATGTACATCCATGCTAAAATGTCCGCAAAGCGTCCTGTGACTTTCTCACGGAATTTCAAAGTTCCACCCAGCGTCCCCATCGCCACGTCGGACATGATCGCATAGCTCGCTGACGCCCAAGTTAATCGGCGGACATACATTTTCAGCTCTGGATGAACAGGAGCTGGAGCTAGGTATCCTCGGGTCATCGATAAGACAACTGATCTAAATGTATTTCTCACCACGTGTCCAACGTGCCCCCAGAAAGCCGAATCAAAGCCAGCTGCATCTCCTTTTTCAACTGAATCCACTTCTTTGAAAGCATAAGGGTGAGCTCGAAGCGCTCCCTGACCAAAAATAATCAAAGTTCGAGTTAAAATATTTGCACCCTCAACGGTGATTCCAATTGGAGTAGCAACATAAATTTGACCAATCAAATTACGAGGACCAAAAGAAATTCCCGCCCCACCAACAATGTCCATCGCATCATTGATCATCTGTCGGCCAATTTCTGTTGAGTAGTATTTGCTCATGGCTGTGATCACTGGAGGTTTAATGCCCTTATCCAAAGCGCCCAAAGTGTAAATTCTCATTGCTTCAAGGCCATAAGTCAGTCCCGCGATACGAGCTAAAGGTTCTTCAATACCCTCGAACAATCCAATTGATACACCAAATTGCTGACGGACAACTGAGTGAGCCGACGTTACTCGAGTGCAAAGCTTTGCTCCCCCCACACTCTGAGCAGGAAGAGAAATGCCTCGACCCGCAGCAAGACATTCCATCAACATCAACCAACCCTTGCCACAGCCAGCGGCGCCCCCGACAACGGCGTCGATTGAAACCACCACATCTTTTCCTTGAGTGGGACAATTGTAGAAGGGAACACCTAGTGGATCATGGCGTTTTCCAATCACAACTCCAGGAGTTGATGCTGGAATAAGAGCTGCCGTGATCCCAAGATCTTCACCCTTGCCCAGAAGATTTTTTGGATCTTTCAGTTTGAAAGCAAGGCCAATCACAGTTGAGATCGCTGCAAGTGTTATGTAACGCTTATTCCAGTTCAGCTTAATATAAAGCTTTCCATCATCACCTTTAAATAGTTCACCTGATGAAACAATCGCGCCTGCATCAGATCCTGCACCTGGTTCTGTCAAACCAAAACAAGGAACCTCGATCCCTCTAGCTAGCCGAGGAAGATAATGTTTTTTCTGTTCATCAGTTCCGTAATGTATTAATAATTCTGCAGGTCCAAGAGAATTCGGAACCATCACTGTCACACAGGCAGGAATTGAGCGACTCGCCACTTTCATCACCACTTCAGAGTGAGCTAAGGCTGAAAAGCCCAAGCCGCCGTACTCTTTGGGAATGATCATTCCTAAAAAGCCTTCCTTCTTGATGAAGTCCCAAACCTGATCTTCCATCTCACGTGTTTTCCAATAAGCCCAAGCATCAATCATGGAGCAAAGTTTTTCACAAGGCCCCTCCATAAATGCTTTTTCTTCTACTGTTAAACCAGGATAAGGTTCATTGAGCATTTTTTTGAAATCTGGTTTGCCAGAAAAAAGATCCTGCTCCACCCAAACAACTCCGGCCTCAAGAGCTGTGCGCTCAGTTTCAGAGATTTTTGGCATAAAGCCTTTCATTAAACCCATAAGCGGTTTTGAAACAATCAGGGTTCGAATTGGCTTAATGATGAAAAGAAGAAATAAACCTGCCACAACTCCCATCGTCGGAATCGATGCTCCAAACCAAAATAGAAGACCCAGAATAGCGATTGCCCAAATAAAAAGCGGGCTTCCCAAATAACCCACAACAACTACGGCCAAAATCGACACAACGATTTGCACAATTGAATTATCCACGATGATTCTCCTTGAATGTTATGACTCATCTATTAGAAACCTGTCTTGATTCACAGGCAAGAAATCTTCATTTGAAAGGCTTGACTTAGCGCCAGGCAGTATCCATTCTACGACCTATGAATTGGAATCCAAACCAGAAGCAAGAAAATGGCCTTATTAACATACTTGTTAATGTCATTATTCCTGTAACAATATTAAATAAATTATCAGCAAAAATGGGCCCCTTGCCCGCCCTTCTGCTTGCCCTCAGCTTTCCTCTAGCTTATGGAGTTTATGACCTCTGGAAAAAGAAAAAAATTAATTACTTTGCACTGCTCGGGTTAATCAACGTTTCTGTCACTGGAAGTTTTGCGCTCCTTCATCTTGATGGACACTGGTTCATGGTAAAAGAGGCTTTCTTTCCAGCTCTCATTGGACTTTTTGTTCTCTTCTCAAGTTATACAGAAAAGCCCTTTGTTGAAACATTACTCCTTAACCCTCAAATCATGAATATTGAGCTGATCCACGACCAATTAGAAAAAGCCGGGCAATGGGATGCTTTTGAAAAACACACAAAAGTCTGCACTCAGCTGCTTGCTTTATCATTTGGATTTAGTTCCATACTGAATTACGTTTTAGCTTATCGTATATTTACCCCCATCAATGCGGACTTAGATGAGACCTCACGTTCTGTGATTCTCAACGAACAAATAGGTCAAATGACAGGATGGGCGACCGCAATTATTATGATACCATCCACTTTGTTTCTCATCGGAATTCTCTGGTACTTGATTAAGGGCATCCAGAAGACAACAGGTCTTCACTATACTGACTTTCTCAAAAACTAATACTACATTTCATCAAACAGTGGTGGCGGTGGAGGTGGCGGCGCGCCACCATCATCAAAAAATCCTGGCTCTACCGGAGGAGGCGGTATCTCATCGAGTGGCTCGTAAAACTCTGGTGGAGAAGAACTTGGAGGAAAGCTGCTGGGTGGTGGCGGAGGCGGAGAGGAAAAGTCTCCTCCGCTTTTTGACGACCGACCACTTCCTGCAAGCTTTGCCCCAAATAGCGTTCTCTTTTTCCACTCCACACGATCTGTTTCCGGAAGAAGGGCTAACTCTTGCTCCTCTGAAAGTTGAACCTGACGACGGTTCTCAAGGCGTTTTTTGTTTCTTTTTTCAACATAGTGACTTCTTGCCCATTCTGCAGCTTCATGTTCTCGAATTTTCGACATGATATACTCACGATATTCAGGACTTGCTTCATCTAAAGTAGCAGCTTGCTTTGATTTTTCGATCTTATATTTCTCAAGAGCCTTTTTCTGAATTTGACTCCAAGCTTCTCTCCACTCTTTTAACTGCTGAATATCTGAATTTCTCTTTTTTTCCAGTCGATCATTAGTCTCAAGATAATCCTGATATCCTTGAATACGAATTTCATCAGCCTGTGAGCTAACCTCTCTGGCCTCAGCAAAAAAGAAAGGTAGAATAATATAAATTGTCAGAAAAATTCTTTTAAAGACCATCCATACCTAGGATATGCAGAGCAGCGAAGACTCACAAGTTCTTTTCCTCTCGACCTTAGTCTAATTAAGCATTACAAACATTACGCAGGAGAAACAAAATGGCAGAAATCGGAATATTCGCAGCAAAAGTCGCAATCTTTGTTATCGGACTCAGTCTTCTTATTATTTTAATCGCTAGTTTAGCCATGAAGGCTCAACAAAAACCTGATCTTGAAATTGAGCCCTTACACAAAAAATATAAAGACCTGGGTTTCTTTTTAAAAAGCTTCATTCTTTCCAAAAAAGAAATGAAGGCTGAAAAGAAAAAACTCAAAGAAGAGGAGAAAAAAGAAGAAGATTCAGATAAATCAAAGAAAGTCTTTGTGATTCACTTTAAGGGAGACATCAAAGCTCACCAGGTTGAAGATCTCAGAGAAGAAGTCACAGCCATTCTTCAACTTGCTCAACCAATTGACGAAGTTGTTGCATGCGTGGAAAGTCCTGGTGGAGTTGTTCATGGCTATGGTCTTTGCGCCTCTCAATTGCTCCGATTTCGGGAACGCAATATCCCCTTGACTGTTTGTGTCGATAAAGTTGCTGCCAGTGGTGGCTATATGATGGCCTGCGTCGCAAATAAGATTATCGCTGCCCCTTTTGCCATTATTGGATCAATTGGGGTCTTAGCTCAAGTTCCGAACTTCAATCGACTTCTGAAGAAACACGACGTGGACTACAAAGAATACACAGCAGGAGAATATAAAAAAACAATCTCTATTCTTGGTGAAATAACAGAAAAAGGCGAACAAAAGTTTTTAGAGCAAATGGAACTCACCCACGGTCTCTTTAAATCCCATGTTCAACAATACAGACCCCAAATGAAGGTCGAAAATGTCGCAACGGGCGAATACTGGTATGGAAAACAAGCTTTGGATTTAGGACTGATCGATCGCATACAAACAAGTGACGACTACTTACTTGAACTCCACGGACAAAATGCTCAAATTTATGAGATAAAACATGAACACAAACAAAAAATCACCGAAAAAATTGCTGATGCTTTAAGCAAATCAGCAGAAAATGCCTTCGGAAAAATCTGGGAACGGCTGGAAACCCAAAAGTTTATTTAATTGGAGTAATTACTCTTAGTTCTTTGATTTTCTGCCATTGACTTGTTACAAGAGTGACCGCGAATCGTGCCATCGGAGGAATTATTTTGAATAACCCAGTTGTCCAAGTGAGAAATCTTGAAACGACTTTTCAAACACGCCTTGGGCCCTTTCGTGCCGTCAATCAAATTTCATATGATATTTACAAGGGTGAAACCTTAGGAATTGTCGGAGAATCAGGTTGCGGGAAATCAGTAACAAGCTTCTCTCTGATGCGACTCATTGAAAAACCTGGTAAAATAACAAACGGACAAGTTCTTCTTAAAGGTCGCGATCTCCTCAAACTATCAGAATCAGAAATGGAAGAGGTTCGCGGCGGAGAGATGGCAATGATCTTTCAAGAGCCCATGACAGCTCTCAACCCAGTTCTAACCATTGGTCGCCAGCTCGATGAGCAAATCATGCGCCATAAAAAAGTTAATCAAAAAGAATCTCGCGAGCGAGCTATCGAGATGCTTTCACTTGTTGGCATTCCATCCCCTGCTGAACGTTATACAGCCTACCCTCATCAACTTTCCGGAGGAATGAGACAGAGAGCCATGATCGCCATGGCCTTAAGTTGCGATCCCACATTTCTTATTGCTGATGAGCCTACAACCGCACTGGATGTCACAATCCAGGCACAAATTTTAGAGTTGATTCAAAATCTTCAAGAAAAATTCCACATGAGTGTTCAATTTATCACTCACGACCTCGGGGTCATCTCGGAAATCTCAGATCGAGTGATGGTCATGTATGGCGGAAAAACTTGCGAAGTCGCAACAACTTCAGAATTATTTCTCAATCCAAGACACCCCTACACACATGCCTTAATTTCTTCTCGTCCAAAGTTAGGAACTCGAGTTGACCGCCTTCAGACAATCGAGGGCTCCGTACCCGCACCACATGAATTGCCGCCCGGCTGCCCTTTTTATAATCGTTGCCCACGCGCCAAAACTGAGTGCATGAATCACCAACCACCTCTTCAAGAAATTAAAGCTGGACATCAAATTGCCTGCTTTAATCCAGTTTAGGAAATTGATAAATGGAAAATATCCTTGAGGTTAAAAACTTAAAAAAATACTTTCCGATCAAAAAGGGACTCTTACTGAAGGAAGTCGGTCAAGTGAAGGCAGTTGATGATGTCTCTTTCAGCGTCAGAAAGGGCGAAACACTGGGGCTCGTTGGAGAATCGGGCTGCGGAAAATCAACTTTGGGACGAGCACTGATCCGACTTTACGAACCTACAAGTGGTCAGGTTCAATTTCAAAATCAAAACTTTCTTGATATTCAGGGCGCTGAATTACGCAAAGTGCGAAAAGATATTCAAATGATCTTTCAGGATCCCTATGCCTCTTTGGACCCTCGAATGACTGTTGGGCAAATCTTATCGGAACCTTTTGATATTCATGGAATTGGCACAACTGAAGAACGCAAAAAAAGTGTTATGAACTTACTTGAAACAGTTGGACTGAAGCCTTCCCATATCAATCGATATCCCCATGAATTCTCAGGCGGACAGAAACAACGAATTTGTATTGCTCGTGCACTGGCCTTAGAACCCCAATTAATTATTGCAGATGAACCTGTTAGCGCGCTCGATGTCTCTATTCAGGCTCAAATTCTGAATCTCATGAAAGACCTTCAGGCAAAATTTAAATTGACCTATGTCTTCATATCTCATGATCTTTCAGTTATTGAACACCTTTGCGATCGAATAGCTGTAATGTACTTGGGAAAAATTGTTGAAATTGCCCCAAGGGATGAGCTCTTCTCAAACCCTCAACATCCCTATACTCAAGCTCTCATTGCTGCCATCCCACGAATTGGCGAGGGAAAGAAGAAAATGAAAAAATCCCTACATGGGGAGGTTCCTAGTCCTATTAATCCTCCACCAGGATGCCCATTTCATCCTCGTTGTAGTCAAAAATTAGACCGCTGTTCACAAGCCTTGCCAGAATTAAAAAATCATAAACAAGGAGCTGAACACAAAACTGCATGTTGGTTATATGAAAAGTAAACTTTTCCCTTTAAAGGAGAACGCTATGAAAAAAATCACTCTCGGCCTCATTTCAAGCTTTGCCATTGCACTGCTGCCCTTTCAGTCTATTGCAGCACTTAATAACGGTGAGTTAAAAATTGGAATCACTCAAGAGTTTGAAAATCTCAACCCCCTGATCATGACGATGTCTGCAACGACATACATCTATTCAATGGTTGGTCGATCACTTGTAACACTTGATGCAGACGGAAGATGGGTCACACAATTGGCTAAACAAATTCCCTCTCTTGAAAATGGACAAGCGAAGTTCTCAACAGATAAAAAACAAATCATCGCAATCTGGGAAATTCTCGAAAATGCAAAATGGGGGGATGGAAAGCCGATCACATGCGAGGATTTTAAATTTTCCTTAGAAGTTGCATCAAATCCTAATGTTTCTGTTGGCGAAAAAGAGACCTTTACTCAAGTAAAAGCAATCGAATGGGATCCTAAAAATCCAAAAAAGTGTACATTTACCTACGAAAAAGCACGTTGGGACTTCTACCAACTCACTGGATTTAAGCCCCTTCCTAAACATATAGAAGAACCCGTCTATAAAAAATATGGATCTCAAAAAGAGGGCTACGAGAAGAATTCAAATTACAATAAAAACCCAACACTCGAAGGTCTTTATAACGGCCCTTATAAAATTGCCGAGGTCAAACTAGGATCTCATGTCACATTAATTCCCAATCCACAGTTCTATGGCAAACAACCTCATATTAAGAAGGTAATCGTCAAACTGATTCCCAATACTGGAACCCTTGAAGCCAATTTAAGGTCAGGAACTATCGATACTGTTTCTTCTTTAGGATTCACTTTTGATCAGGCCATTGCCTTTGAGAAAAAGGTAAAATCTGAAAACCTTCCTTTTGAAGTTATGTTTAAACCCTCAATCACCTATGAACACATTGATCTGAATCTTGAAAATCCAATTCTCAAGGATGTCCGAGTACGTAAAGCTTTAGTTTATGCAATAAATAGAGAAGAGCTTGTTCAAGCTCTCTTTGACGGCAAACAACAAGTTGCAATCCATAATATCGCCCCCCTTGATCCTTGGTATACGGCTGATCCCAAAAAAATTACCTTATACCCCTACTCAAAGCGTGAGGCTAGTCGACTCTTAGATGAGGCAGGATGGAAGCTTGAAAAAGATGGTTTGAGATACAAAGATGGAAAAAAGCTTTCTCTACTTTTTATGACAACAGCAGGAAATAAAAATCGAGAGACCGTTCAAACTTTCTTACAGGGTCAATGGAAAGCTGTTGGAATCGAAGTGAATATTAAAAATGAACCAGCGCGTGTCTTTTTTGGTGAGACCACAAAGAAAAGAAAATTCGGAGCTATGGCCATGTATGCCTGGGTTTCTTCACCAGAAAATAACCCCAAATCAACCCTACACTCTTCCAATATTCCATCAGAAAAAAATGGGTATTCAGGACAAAACAACATGGGTTATGTGAATAAAAAGGTGGATGAGCTTTGTGAGAAAATTGAGACCGAGTTTAACCCTAAAACTCGCACTGATCTTGTCCATCAAGTATTAAAATATTATACTGACGAAGTACCTGTTATCCCTCTCTATTATCGATCTGATGTTGCAGTCAGACCAACACAACTTACTAATTTCAGACTACCTGGACACCAGCACGCTGAAACTAATGAAATTGAGAATTGGGACATAAAGTAAAATGACCTCATTTATCCTGAGACGATTATTTCAAACCCTTGTTGTGATTGTGTTGCTTTCATATTTTTGCTACACGCTCATGACGCTTATGCCAGGCGATCCAGTCGAGTTGATGATCCAAAGTAATCCCAAAATTACTTCGGAGGACGTAACACGCCTCCGACAGCTCTATGGTCTAGATCAGCCAACCTATGTCAGGTATTTTAACTGGGTTAAAACAATCGCTCAGGGCGACCTTGGTTACTCAAGAACCTACCGGGTCCCAGTTAGTGAGATTATGGGACCAAAGCTGATTAACACAATGGTCCTTTCTATTTCATCTATGATTTTATCACTCCTCATCGCTATACCACTTGGGGTTATTGCAGCACTTCGGGCAGGAACTCGGTGGGATTATCTTGTAAACTTCTTTGCTTTTGCCGGGATCTCAATCCCCTCTTTCTGGCTTGGTATCGTTCTCATAATTATTTTTGCAGTTTTGCTGCATATCCTTCCTGCGGGAGGGACCTTTACTGTCGGTCTAGAGAACATAACAACATTTCAAATGCTCCTCGACAGAGCGAAGTATCTCATCCTGCCGGTCCTTTCATTGGCCTATATGGAAATCGGAATTTTTCTTCGATTCACACGGTCTGCTATGCTGGAGGCCATGAGAAATGACTATATCCGTACAGCCAAAGCAAAAGGCTTGTCGTACTGGACTGTCGTTTGGGGACATGGTTTTCGAAATGCTCTTCTTCCTCTGATCACGGTCATCACCATGAGCTTTGCCCACGTCTTTGCTGGCGCCACCATTTCAGAAACAGTCTTTGCTTATCAAGGAGTTGGAAAGCTAGTTTATGACTCAATAATCTCAAATGACTTTAATGTTGCTATGGTTAGCTTTATGATTTCTGTGACTATGGTACTTGTTTTTAACTTGATTGCCGACATCCTCTATGGAGTCGCAGATCCACGGATCACTTACAAATAGGTAGACTTATGACAACAGCAGTGATTTCCAATCAAGTTTCTCAGAAGCAAATTTCAGATGCCGAAAAAATTCTTCCCATGTGGAAGATTATTTTCTCACAATTTGTTGAACATAGAATGGCCGTAGCAGGTCTTATCATTATCTGTTTTTATGTTGCTATTGCTCTCAGCGCGCCTCTGATCAAAAAAATCACTGGACTTGATCCTGAAAAACAGAACCCTCTTAGTCGCTATCAAAAGATGATGACAACCTCTCAGGCTTCATCCAGCCAAAAAGAAGACGCCATCACTCTTTTTATCCAAAACCAACCTGACCAAGCCAAAACACTTCAAGATGAAATTGTCGCAAAGAATTTGATTCAGGTCGTTCGTTCCGAAGATGCCCTTTTTGATTTGGTTAATAAAGATTCTATCGAAATGAAAAAAGTTATTTCACAACTCGAAGCTCCAGCAAAAGCAGAGTTAATAAAGATAACAAAATCTTTTGAAGTCTTTCACCTATTTGGAACAGATGAACTCGGGAGGGATGTCTTCATTAGGCTCGTTTACGGAACCCGAGTTTCCATGGGCGTAGGAGTCCTTGTCGCCATTGCCTCTGCCCTAATTGGGCTTTTGATTGGATCATTTTCTGGCTATCACGGCGGCATTGTCGATACAGCTCTCATGCGGGTTACGGACGCTCTACTCTCTTTACCTACGACTCCGATTTTGATCGTTGTTGCAGCCGTTGACCTTGACAAAGTTCCAGGTGCAAGACTGATTGTCAGTACATCAAATGAAAACATCATGAAGCTGGTTGTGATTCTTGTGCTCTTTTCTTGGATGCAAGCAGCTCGATTAGTTCGAGCCAGTGTGCTTTCATTACGAGAACGTGAATTTATTTTGGCTGCCAAAACCATGGGCGCCAAAGATACGACAATTATCTTTCGCCATCTCTTTCCGAACGTCATTGCTCCACTACTTGTCAGCGTCACATTAGGAGTGGGAAACTCTATCCTTTATGAAGCTGCCTTGAGCTTTCTCGGTCTCGGCATTCAACCCCCAACGCCCAGCTGGGGAAATATGCTCTTTAATGCCCAGGAGTTGATTACGGAAGCTCCTTTTTTGGCTATTCTGCCGGGACTTCAGATTCTCTTTGTCGTGATGAGCTTTAACTACCTAGGAGATGGCCTTCAAGACGCCATCGATCCAAAAGCTATTCGACGCTAAATTGTAGTCAATCTTGGTAATTCTTTCACTTTCTTGAGTCTAGAGCCCTCTATATCAAACCTAGAGCAGGCACGAGTTTTGTATCTGCTCAAAGCGTGGGAGGACTCCTATGAAATACAAATTATTTCTGATGATCGGCATCTATTTTGTGGCTGGATCAATAGCTTTTGCCAGCACTCAAACTCAACCAGAATATGAAGTCACTTGCCGTATGAAGGCAAAAGAAATTGCTGCTGAAACATATCGTACCTGCGTTACTGACAATAAGACTGCAGAAATTGAGCGCATTAAAGCTGATTATCAAGAGCGTTTGAAGGCTCTGAAGGTTGATTATGAAAAAGAGATCCAGCGCCTTGGCGGAAAAATACCTTCAAAAGCGAAAAAAGAAGATGGTGTCAAAACAGCCACCGCAAAATCAGCAAAATCAATGCCTGTGAAAAAGACAAAGGAACGAAAATCTCAAGAAATGGAGGTCGAGCTTCATCCCGTAGCACCTGCTGTACGAGATGAATCCAGTCTTGATATCCCAGATCCTACTCCTCTCGAGCAAATACCTGCAGAGAATGAGATATAATTTTATAACCAGATATGGTCAGTAATAATCGTGTCTATACCTAGACTAAAAAGTTCCTCGGCACGAGAATGCTGATTCACAGTCCAAACACCAAGGCTTAAACCTTGGTGTTTGAGCTTTTGAATCAGATCGGGATTGACCATTTTTTCATCTAAATGAATCAAATGAAGAGGAACTATAGGGGCTAAAACCATTTTCTTTAACAATAAAGAATTCTCAGGATCATCCTCATCAGTCACTAGCAAGGCTCTGGGGACTTGAGGTAAATAATGACTCAATTTCCAGAGAGAAAACGGATTAAAACTGGAAAATAAAACACGTTTTTGAGATCTGGTTTGTTGAACCACTTGGGCCACTTTTCTTTCAACTCGATCATTTAGAAAGTGTTCTGTCTTAATTTCGATGTTCAAATAACTTGTAACAAGTGGATCTTTCAAAACCCTTTCCAATGTTGGAATTTGTGCTATTCGCATAAGTTCATCAGCTGTTAAATCATAAACTGAGTCTGGAAGATCTCTGATACGAAGCAGATCACTATCATGGATAAGTACTGGGATTCCATCCTTGGACAGTCGAACATCAACCTCACACATTTCACTGCCACGTTTTTTAGCCTCACGTAGAGACTCTAAAGTGTTTTCTTGAATACCCTCAATCCAATATCCTCGATGGGTTTGATAGCGGGGCAAAACGAATGAATTTTCTGGCCATTTTTTCACCTGAAAAGGAATCACTTTTCATTCCTTATAAATTGTGGACGATCACGGTGCCCCGTGAGCATCCATTGGTGATTGAGATATTGGTGGTTTAACCCCTGATATTTAAGATCTAGAAAACCTTGAAGCTGGCCATGATGATCCCAGCCTCCCTGAGACTTTATAATTCCGTGCAAAAACTGCGCACTCATATCTTTCCAATAAAAATTTTCCAAACGTTCTGTTTTAATTTTTGCACTAAGGCCTGTAACTTCAAATATATCTATTTTATCGGCTTCTGATTGCGACGATTTTAATTCCTTATAAACTGGCAAAAGAACCTGGAGAGCAGCAGACTTAACTGGTAGAGAAATCCCTTGAGCTCGAGCATCAATAATAAAATCCCGTCCAAGCGTTTGAATTGCAAACTTCGCCTTCTTAGTTTTTATTTCATCAACAGTTAAGTTCGATGCCTGAAGACTTCCCTGCAAAGAGTGAATATCTCCATTTTGAAAATCAAAACTCATTTCGCCGGAAATAGCTCCAATTTCTCCCCCCAGAGTCATTAACTTTTGAACCCCTGGGCCCAATGTCAAATCATCTAATCTTGCTTTAATCTGAACGTCATTCCAATCCCGATCAGCTGTCATCTGAATGTCGCCTAAGAAAATTCCCTCTACAGGCTTAATCCGATCAATTTTCATTCTCCATCGGTCTTTGCTAAATTTCATTTCCCCTGAAATTAACCCAATGGATTGAATTTGACGTACTCCTCGACTTGAAAACACGAATTCAAGGCCCGTATGCTCAGCTTTAAGTTCAATATCATTGGCATTCCGAAAAGTAGCCTGACCATGAAGTGTACCGAGACTTGAAAGTGTATTTGTCGGGTGCTGTCGGTTTAAAAAAATAAAAAGACGATCAAAATTTAACGAATGTATATCGATTTTAATCGGTTCATATTTGAGGGGCTCATAAGATTCAATTTTGATATCACGGGCCTCTATATCTCCAACATCACCTTCTATTTTGACGTAATCAATGCGTAATGGGGGATGATTCTGAGGACCAACATGTCCCTGCAGGTTTGACTTCATGGAAACCCATATCTGTTTTCCGTTAAATTCAGATGACATCAGTTTGTATTTTTTTAAAAGTGGAAAAAGTTGACTTAAAGGAATGTGCTTCATCTCTAAGTTTGAATCCATCTCGTTCTTTCGACTATCAAATTTCGCCTGTAGTGTATAATTTCCCTCTCTCCAATTTCCATTCAAGTGAATATTCCAATCAGGACTTTGGATCTCTTCATAATTCACTGATAAATTAGCTTGTGATGAATAATCACCAGACAATGTTTCCCCACCTAAATTTAACTTACCCTTGATCTGAATTGATCGAGGATCTTGCGATTTTAATTGAACGCTCAAATTTTGAATCTCAAATGATGTAAATGCTACTGGTAAATAATGGACTCGAAGCGATTGAATCTTGAGAGTATCAATAGAATTTTTTGCTCTTGGCAGATCAGCCCAAGAGAACTCTTCCGTTCTTCCAACTGACTGAGCTGATGGTTTTCGAACTTTAGGATCGGATGTTATCTCTGGAGTGAGAATTGCTGTCTCATTAGAAGAACAATTCACATACTCCGAACGTATCGACAAGCTCATCTGATCAGCATAAACTTCATGAATATAAATCTCCCCTGCCAGTAGGTTTCGGAAACTTAAAGGTAACTTAATTTGATTGACCTCGATAACTGGGCTCATGAAGCACTTTTGCGGCGACTCCATGCTGATATTGCGAACAACAATTGCTAGCTCTGGAAAGATACCATCAGCCAAACTCACTGATACATCTTCAATCGTCACACGGAATTCTGGATGAATTTTTTGAGCAGCCTGAAGAATCAGTGGCTTAAGACGCTGAGGGGAAAAAACAAACTGAACAACAAGACCAATAAATAGGGCAACGAACAGCCCTGCTAAACTGAGAGTTAATCCAGGCTGCTCGGCTACTAATACTTTTTCATAATCACGAATATAATTCGAGGGATCATCGCTCATGACCCCATCATGACAAAAAAATTCTTATTTGTATTCGAATTTAAGAATTTCGTACTCTTTGTCGCCCTTTGGAGAGTTTACAGTCACAACATCCCCGGACTTTTTTCCAATAAGAGCACGAGCCAATGGTGACATGATTGAAATTTTGCCTTTTTTCACATCAGCCTCGTCAATACCGACAATCTGGTAAGCTACCTTTGAGTCATCATCAACATCTTGAAGGCTGACCGTGGCCCCAAAAACAACTCGATCCGATTTAATCTCTGCGGGATTGACGACCTCGGCAGTTGCAATTTTATTTTGCAGCTCGGCAATCCGTCCCTCGATCATAGCCTGGCGTTCCTTTGCCGCATCATACTCTGCGTTCTCGGAAATATCCCCCTGAGCTCTAGCCTCTTCAATGGCCTTAATAACTGCAGGACGCTCCTCATGAACTAACCGCTTTAACTCTGCCTCCAGAGCAATTTTACCCTGAACCGTAATGGGCATCTTATCCATTTGATGTCCGGAGCCTGCCCCGGTATTTTGTCCTGTGGTCATAGCCACCCCCTAAAAAACGAAGGCAATGTTTTATCAATACGGGGCTAGAATCACAAGCTTAAGGGTTGATGCGATGCGCAATATGCAATTTAGACTCATTTAAGGTGAAGGGCCAGAAGTAAGGCCTAAGCTCAACCACCCCTTAACAGACTTGCCCTTTAACTTTAATATGGTGAGACACAAGGATGGAAATTTGGATAGTCTTGCTGAACGGATTCAAAATGCTAATGTTATTGTTCTATCAACTCACCGACACTGCGATGGTGATGGACTAGGGGCAGAGCTCAGTCTCTATCACGGATTAAAGAAAATTGGAAAAAAAGTTTCCTGTATCAATGTCGACTCTACTCCTAAAAAATACCACTATCTCGATCCAGACTCCTACATTCAGTATTATGAAAATGATCCCAGCTTACCTGAAAAAATTGACCTCACCTTAATATTTGACACAAATGATGAGCGACAACTTGAACCTCTATACCCTGAGCTAAAAAAAAGGTCTCAACATCTGGCCTTCGTCGATCACCACCCTGTCCTGACAAAGGGCCCTCAACCTCCGCATGGTTCTCTTATTGATATTACTGCCGCAAGTACAGGTGAGCTCGCCTTTCGAATCCTCAAAAAATTAGACATTCCCCTCGATCGACAGATTGCGCGTGCAGTCTACACCAGCATCACTTTTGATACTCAGCTTTATCGCTTCATCAGAAACTCTCCCCAGTCTCACTTGATTGCGGCCGAGTTACTGGCACACGATATTGACCCCGAAGAAATCCATCGCGCACTTTTTGGGAACCAAACCGTGCAAAAGATGGCTTTTTTAGCCAAAGCCCTAGGGCAAATTGAATATCATTGCGATGGCAAGTTAGCTGTTCTTAAGTTAAAAGACTCTGACCTTTTTCACTACAATTTAGATCCAGATGACTCACGCGACGTAATCGACATGGTCATGAATATTGAAACTCTCGAGGCTGCAGTTCTGTTTCGTGAAGACTCAGAAGACGAATACAAAGTCTCTTTAAGAAGCAAAGGCTTAATAGAGGTTCTCGACGTTGCCGAATCACTTGGCGGAGGCGGACATCTCTACGCATCTGGAGCTTTTATTAAAGGAGATTATGGAAAATTTAAAAAACAGGTTGTCGATATCCTAAGAACAAGACTTTGCCAAGAACTTGAAGAAGAGTAAATGCAGAGAAGAAAGAAAAAAGACATTATTTGCCGATGCAACAATGTTGATCGAGAAACGATTGAAAAAGCAATACTCAATGGTTGCGACACAATGAATAAGATTTTTGATGAAACCACCGCCGGAGTAGGCCCCTGCGGTGGATCCTGCAGGAGAAAAATAGTACCAATGCTCGAGCACTACCTTGCCACTGGTCAACTTCCTAAAGTCGACAAAAAAGATTAATTTGTTTTATGAATCTGGCACCCATCCTGAAGACGGTATTGTAGAATTGCCTCGATATCAAAACGGCAATTTCCGCAAGCCGTACTTGCTGACGTTACTCGGCTAATGGCGGACGCAGTATGTGCCCCAGCTATAATGGCCTGATCCACAGTCTCTGTTTGCACCGCACGGCAATGACAAAGCTCATCGTGAGGATATGGAAAATTCCATACCCCCCTCACTTTAGAGATCAATTCTCTCACTAGGACTTCAGAGTGAGACTTTCCCATAGGAAGCTCCCATTGAGCTACCGGCTGGCCATTTTCCTGATACCTTTGAATCAGCTGCATAAGTTCAGCACAACCAATAACATTCAAACTTTCCCGCTTTGTGTCCTCATCACAAACATATTCAATAAGATCTCGACCTTTTAACTCAACTCGAATCATGTTTGTAAAAACCTTTCCTGACTCAATTTTTGTCTTCGATACTGAAACGCAATCTGCATATCCCGGCTGATCGATGTCCCCGATATTAACCCACCCAATAGCCCAAAAGGTAATCGATACTGCACTCGATCAATCATCAATGTACCTGGCCCCATATCCTCAAAAATATGTTCATGCCTCCAATATGAGTAAGGGCCTTTTTCCTGAAGCTCGGTAAAGTGGTCACAGGGATTCCACTCAATAAATTTTGCTCTCCAACGTAAAGGAATGCCGCGCATTTTTAATTGATACTCAATCAAAGTCCCGCTTTGTATTGCTGAAGTTGACATCTTTAAAACATGAAAATCGAGGTCTGATGGAGTTATTTTCTTTAAGTTATGAGCATTTGCAAAAAATTGAAATACATCTGATTTTTTTGCTGGAATGTATTGTTCCGAATACAACATATTGTTGCCGCCCAGGTAGGGATGAACAATATCCTGCAATGCTTTTTCCAAAGTCGGAAACTTAAAATAAAATGACATCTTTTGCAATTTAAGGGAACTCACCTTTTGGGAAAATAAAACCAGCTCGGACATCTGGCCCAAAACCAATTTTAATGCAATTCGAGGCACGCAAGGCCCCGTTTTCTTACCAAAGGCATGAGCAAGTGTTTTTGTGAATTCACGATTGGTGATCGGCTCTGGAGCGACAATATTAAACACTCCTTGAAAATCAGATATTTCAACCGCGCAGACAAAAGCTTTAATCAAATCGTGAATATGAATCCAACTCATCCATTGAAGACCTGAACCAAACTGACCACCGACTCCCATTCGAAAAGGTGTGATCATTTTTTGGAATGCACCCCCATAGGAAGATAAAACCATTCCTAGTCGAAAAATAAGAAATCGTGTTCCTGGAAATTGATTTTTTGATTCAGCCAATTGGATAACCTTTTCCCAGTCTTGACAAACATCACTGAGAAAACCCTGACCCTTACTGGAAACTTCAGTGAGTTCCTCATTTTCACGATGTCCATAAAATCCAACGGCTGATGTCGATATCATAAACTCAGGACGAGAAATTCCGTTGAGACTCTGCAAAAGATTCTGAGTTCCTTTTATCCGTGAATCATATATTTTTTGCCTTTTAACCTCAGTCCATCTTCCTGACCCAATATTCTCTCCCAGCAAATTGATAACACCGGATATGAGCTTAAGACGTTCATCCCGAACTGGCTCTTTTAAAAGATCACCCTCGATAACTTCACATGGAAAAGGCAAATCACGGTGAGCTCTTTCCTTGTTTCGACTAATAACAATAATCTGATGCCCTCTCTGAACGAGAGCTTTCCCTAATTCTTTCCCGACAAGACCTGTGGCACCTGTAATCAGAATTCGCATTCTGATATCCTTTCACAGGGTTTAAAGGAGCGCAACGTTTTGAATTACACTAAATGACGGCCTCGAATTGCAGAAGCTGCAATAATGCAAATTTGTGATAAAAATATGGTTAAAAGAAATGCTGCGCCACCAGAACTAAACCCATAACTATGAAGTCCCGAGGCCAATATATAATTCACACCAAACCAGGCCATCAATACAAACATAAAACCTGCCGCACCCAATATGGTAAATGTAAACCCCTTAAACCACCCGGCATAACGGCCATGAAGAATCATCATATAAACCATCAATGCAATCAAAGACCAGGTTTCCTTCGGATCCCATCCCCAAAAACGACCCCACGAGTAATCGGCCCACACTCCACCCAAAATAATCCCTGCTGCAAGCAATACAGAACCAACTTGCATTCCCATACGAATCGCGTCGTTCATTCTCTCTATGTTCTGCTTCTGAATTCTTCCAAAAAGAACTCCAAAAAGTCCCACGTTAGATAATACCCAAGAAAGAGCAAAACACGCATATGACAATGTAATCGTGGTCACATGGGTCGAAAGCCAAAAATTATCTCTCAGAACAGGAACAAGGGGGCGAATGCTCTCATCTAACATAGTTGTTGCAAACTTCATCATAAAAAGAGCAATTACATTCGCACCTACGGCAATACTCAATAATTTTGCATCCTTTTTCGTAACTCCCATCAATAACCCAAGACCAAGAACACCAAGACCAACCCACATAACTGTTTCATACATGTTCGTCACAGGGCTACGTCCAGAAATCAACACTCGAAGTATGATGCCGTAAATCTGAACAACTAAAAACACAACACCAGAACCTATTGCAACCTTAAATGCTGAAGACATTCTCACTGCTGCTAAAGAAATCAAAAAAACGATGATCCCAATCCAAATGCCATGGGAAAACGGATTGGTCTTTTGAAAGATAATTTCATAATCAATTCGCTTTTGATCATCCTTGCCTAAATATTGATTTTGCTCTTGAATGACCTTTTCTCGTTGTTCAATGGGAATTTGATCTAAACCAACCCACTTATTATTTTCGACTAATATTTTCCAATTCTGTCCGGAAACAATTTCCTTAAAAGTCGACAGACTGGTCATCAAACGAGCTAAGGTTAAGGCGTATCCCCCATCTTTTCGCCCCTGCATTTCTTCATTCTTATATTCCTCTGTCAGAGCAAAATTATTCTTCTCGACAATTTCCCAGGATACCTCATGAGTCGCAACTCCCAACAACTTCATCGCTTTTTCATGATCAACTTTAAATGTGATTTGGCACTTGCTCTGCCGCTGAAAGTTTTCCACCTCGCCCGTTGATAGACGACAAAAAAGTTCTACTGGTGGTAACCCACAAGTTTGCGAAAAAACTTTTTTTCGAAGTTCTCCAGCATGGCTCACCAAAGGTTTAATTCGACCATCACTTAGAATAGGGAGCGAACCTAATTTTGGGTCAGAACAAAAATCAGTGGTTGCTTGAGCCTGAAAGCTCAAAATTATTACTATCACTAAAGTTGAAACAAATTTCATAAACTACCCCCGCGGAGCCTTGTCACTGGAGAACCGAACGATTCGGTAATAAATCAAATAATGAATGATCAAACCTAAAACTAAAACGAGAGAACCTATGTATTTCCACACTCTACCCGGGTCTTGATTCACAGAAAGGATCGAATGGTACTCTCCATTTTCATCTTGAAAATACGACGACTGATAAAACGTGTAGCCTTGTTTTTTAAGGGGATGATTCATATAAATATGAGCAATTTCGGAATCGCCCTCAACTTTAACAAAAGACTCATAACTAGCGGCTTCTTGAGTTCCCGGATTCGTCTCCATTTTAAAATTATCTAAAGATAGCCAAAAGGGCAGCTTTTCTAACTTCTTCCCGACAAAAGCATGTATCTGAAGATCGCCCAGCGTTGTCATCTGTTTTGATGCATCTGACACCCAAAAGGATTTTTCAATAGTGGAATTTCCCTGCTTCAATTGAATTTCAATGAATGCCGCTTGAGTATTTTTCTCATCATCCTTCTGAGGTTTTCCTTTAGCAAACTCAAGCTCTGGCTTGGTCTTTTCAGCTTCTTTTAATAAGCTTAACTGCAGTCCCATCCAAGGAAGTGCTACTGGACTTCCTTGATATCGAAGAATTTGCCATTTTCCTTTATTTTGAAATCCAATTTTTATTTTTTTATCTTCAGAGCGAGTGATTAATACTTGGGTCTTTGATTCCTGGTTTTGTCCCTGATCACGAAGACGAATAGGTGAATTTGAGTCAATTTCAAGATGATCTTTCAAAGGAAAGTCTGAATACTTCGGAAAAAATTTATAGATTTGGCCATTCATTTCAACTTTATAAAATCGCAAACTCACCTTCGGAAGAGTCACCAGCTCCACTGATAACTTTTGCTCAGTGCCTTCAAGTTTTCCGTAAAAAGGTAAGCTTGGGATCAAAAAAGGATTAGACTGCCCTTTTAAAAAAACTTGGATCCCTAAAAACTCATCCTTTGTTTTTTTTATAAAATCATTCTCTGAGAGATAGGTCAATTTCAATGGCCCCAATTGAGCTTCATTAGGAACCACATTGGTCTCTGGAAATAAGAGTTCTACTTTTTGAGCCACCTGATCATTTTTGAGCAACCAGTGTGTCGAATGATACCCATCCTGCTCGATCCATTTCACCTGGGCATCGGCGTAGGGATAATACTTTTTCATTGTTATTTTCAGGGTTTCAGACTGATGAAGAACTTGAGATGTTGCTTGCTCTCGAACTGTAGAAGGTAATAGAAATTGAAACTCTTTAAACGGAGTTGAAATATAAAGTACATCTTCGTTTAATCGAACAAACTGCGATTGTTCACCTGGGTTTAACTGAAGTTGTCCATCTAAACCTTTAACTTTGGTAATGACCGATCCTGCAATAACTGTCACAATTGATGCGTGAATAATATAAAATCCCGTAAGACGCTTTCGAAATGGCAGTCGATCAATAACAGCCACAATCAGACTTCCAACCATCAGGGCTTGAATCAAAAAGAACCACCAGGTCATATACACAGCCTTGACAGCATAGGGCGTTCCATAAAGACTTTCTAGAACAGTCCCAACAATCATTCCGATGGTAAATAGACCAAGTAATGGGATAGCAAATTTTGCTGAACCGAGCGTCTTCCAAAAAATTATGAGTGTGTGCTTAAGTGCTTTTATGAGCGGTCTCACGTAACTCCCCAACCTGAATGGCAACGGCCACTTTGGCAAGCACTGTGAATAAGAGCGCACCAAAAGACCAAATCCCAAGACAGACGAAAAATTCTACCAATGAAGGAGTGTATTCGACAAGATCTCCCAACGGAGTTGGAATAAAGCCTGGAATAATGAGGCCCATTCCCTTTTCAATCCATATACCCAATATTGTCAAAACACATCCAATAACAAAAATCGTCTGATTATTTCGTAATCTTGGTGTAAAGAAAATCCCCATTGCTGTAAAACTCATCACAATACTGGCCCAAATATAGGGTTTCAACATGGCATGCCCATGAACACCAAAAAAGAGATATTTCATTGATTCTGTGTGAATGGAGTCTGTGTAAAATTCCTTATAAACTTCACTGCCAAACAAAAACATATTGATTGGCAAAAAGACCATCAAAATTTGCTTCAACAATTGAAAAACCTGAGGTCGAACTTTTAAAGCTGTGTATTTTGAAATCAGTAAAAACACGATTGTTAATATTGCAGGTCCACCGGCAAAAGCAGAAACCAGAAATCGTGGTGCTAAAATTGCCGTATTCCAGAAAGGTCTTCCACCAAGACCTGAGTATAAAAAGGCTGTCACCGTATGTATGCTCACAGCCCAAGCGATGGACACAAAGACGAAGGGCAAATACAACCACTTGTTAGGTTTTCGACCCTTGTAGGCCATATACAGTAAATATCCAGGCACATGCAGATTCAAAAATAAGTACCCATTTAATACAACCACATCCCAAGCTAAAACCGATCGAGGGAAATTTAAACGACCCAAAACAGGCATGATATGAGTGAAGCGATCTGGTCGTCCCAGATCCACAGTAATAAACAACAAGCACATTGTGATTGCCGCAAAAGCCATTAATTCACCC
The DNA here is from genome assembly GCA_016861345.1 of Oligoflexia bacterium. GTDB lineage: Bacteria > Bdellovibrionota > Bdellovibrionia > Bdellovibrionales > Bdellovibrionaceae > BOLD01. Next base: position 119,546 of record BOLD01000005.1, on the reverse strand, counting down.
AAAAGAACCACATCCTTAACGTCTTCACGATGAAGGACATAGGTCGGAAAGACCAAGAGTACCGCTGCAGCTGCGACTCCGACTAAAAAAGTAAAGTTCGCAATGTAAGCACCCCAACTGACTTGATCAGTCAGATTAGTCATGATCAATCCATTCTTGAACTGGTAGGAATAGGCAATGACACCAACTAAGAAGAAGAACGTCAAAACTGTATTCCAAATATAATACAAAGGAGGTCCGACGATTGCACAACGAAGCATTCTGAGCCAATAAATGATATACGACTTCATATCCTCACCCTTTTCAAAACAAACTAATCAAAATAATAAAAGAAACTCGGAATGGTATTTAACTCTTCTTTCAAAACAAAGACCCGCTTTGTTTCCAAAATTTGAGCAACTTCAGATTTAGGATCCAAAATATTTCCAAATTTGCGAGCCCCTGTTGGGCAGGCTTCAAGACATGCTGGATTTTTTCCCTCACGAGTTCGATGCAAACAAAAGTGACATTTCTCAACAACTCCTTTTGGACGTATTCGATTAGAAAGATAGCCTTGATTTGGATTCATTTCATTCTGAGGTATTTTAGGATCTGTAAAATTAAATCGTCTTGCCTCGTAAGGACAAGCGGCCATACAGTACCGACATCCAATACACCAATCATAATCAATCACAACAATTCCGTCTTTTTCCTTCCATGTCGCTTCGATAGGACACACTTTTGTGCACGGGGGATTATCACATTGATGACATTGAACTGGCAGATAGAACTTTCCGGGTTTCGGTACGGATTCTCCCTCATAATACATATCCCCTTTTTCAGGATTAAGCGTTCCAATATCCATCTCGATGACTTTAATATATTGAATCTGAGGATCACGCCCCTGATTGTTCTCTTTAACACAAGCAGCAACACACATGCGCGAACCATTGCATTTTGAGAGATTTAAACAATAAGCAAACTTTACTCCCTCAAGCGGTTGAGGGTCTTGAATATCAGGATTCACCCCATATTTTTTCTGAGTTTCTGCTTGAATGCGTGCAAAGACTTTTTCCTTCTCTGCCTGACTCATTTGTTTATAGTGTTGCTGAAAGAATTTTTCCCAAGAAAAGTCACTTGTCAGAGTATTTTCTGGTAAAACTTGTGAAGCCACAGCCCCGGCTGCTGAAGTCGCCGCAGCCACGCCACCGACACTTGCCAAAAGACCTTTTAAAAAGCCCCGACGCTCAGTTTTTGTCTCTAAAATATTTGCCGTGCGGTTCTTGATTCTCTCTGCCCATCGATTCAATTTTTCTCGATCAGTGTTTTCCATGTTTTTCATCCTTCTCAATCCCCAAAGTTGGTCTCTTTGGTGGTGGAACAGCCTTCATAGTTTTAAATTTCGGATCATGAGAATCATGGCACTCTGTGCAGAGAAGCTTTCGGCCTGTTAACTTCCAGCTGTCCACTTTTTTCCCATGCATGGCATGATCCCAATCTCGTTTGACGAGCCCATGACATTGACCACACAACTGAGGAACTTGTGCTTTCGTCAGCTTTTCCCCTGTCAACATTTTCAATTCGGGCCCCGATGTCGTAATATGACAATTTAGACATCTTTTCTCGTTTTGAATATGATTGTACGTTTTTTGAATTTCAGATGCCGTTTTTGCGACACTCAAGTGGCTCATAAATGTCAGACCAAAAAGGCCCCATAACAATAACTTCAGCATAGAGGACAAGGTCATATCTGAAAGTCAAAAAAAGGGCAAATTGTAGCCACAGAATTGTCTGATTTACCTCATATTTTATGGTTGAGACAGAATACCTCAAGGCCTGTCAAAAGAATGGTCAGTACTTTCTATTCATTAAGGAAAAAGGCTCGATTTTTGAATCAGAAACTGATAATCCCCTACTCTATCAAATGAGGTCGGTTTATGAGTAAAGGTTCCTTCTTTCTGAGCTTTGTTATCATAGCATTTCTTACCCTTGTCGGGTGCTTAAAACAAGAAAACCAGAATCCACAAAAAACAACTTCTCAGGTTTTAACAAAAGCATCTGAAAATATCTACCCCCACACAGGCACTTTTTCGACAACCAACTCCCACGGAAAAGCCTTCTATGCCAATGCAAATACATGCAAGACCTGCCATGGATCAGACCTTCGAGGAGGTACAGCTCAAGTTTCTTGCACAACTTGCCATAAATCCTATCCACACTCTGATGAATTTAAAAAATCTGGTCATGGCAACTTCTTTATTAGTGACCGAGCAAACTGTAAAACCTGCCATGGATCTGACTACAAAGGGGGCGGGGCACAGGTTTCTTGCACAACTTGCCATAATGAATTTCCTCATGCTGAAAATTTTAAACTCACAAAACTACATGGACAACGATACTATGCAGACAAACAAAACTGTAAGACCTGCCACGGTTCGGATTTACTTGGCGGGAAGGTTCAAATAGCTTGTGACTCTTGCCACAAAGGATTCCCTCACAACGAAGAGTTTAAAACGACTTTTGCTCATGGAGCTAAGTTTTTTGAAGACAAAAACACTTGCACAACCTGCCATGGAAAAGACTATAAGGGCGGCAGCTCAAAGGTTGCCTGCGAGAACTGTCATTCTTACCCACATGATACCAAGTGGGCAAGTCCGAGTAAGCACGGATCAGCTTTCATTGAAATTACAAAGACTCAACCTGACGTCAAACCCCATGAGAGAGATGTCTCTAAATGCTTTAAGTGCCATGAGAATAAAGATCCTTCACCTGATAACTTCAAAGGTCGCCATCCTGAACAACACGTGGCCTGCAACAGTTGTCATGCGGATATGCCGCATGGACAATTCTTCCCTGCTCCTGCGGGACAAGGCAGCCCCATCCGACACCACAATTATTTAAAACAAAATCCGGAAAAAATCGGCTCGTGTTATTCTTGTCATCTTAATCCAAAGCGTAGCGTACCAAAATTGGATAAGTGTCTGAAGTGCCACGAGGGCGAACCTATGTCGACCTTCCCTCATATTGGATTTGCCAAAGAAGAAGAAACTCCACCACCAACTCCACCGGCGCCACCCGCCCCAGTTCAACCTAGTCCTCCGCCACAGAATCCACCACAAGATCCATCTGAACCTGCACCAACTGAACCTATTCAGCCCCCACGCGGATAAAACTAGTGTTTTTCTGATTTAGGGATAGAGTATTTGGGTCTAGCAGGGGCAGGTTCTGCCTTCCATTGTGGAAAGACCACAGAGTGAGGATTATGGCATTCTGTACAGTGATACTGGGTTCTCTGTCCCTTCCAACCCCCAACTCGCTTCCCATGCAACCCCTTGTCCCAAGACTTGAGAATATCAGAGTGGCACTGAAAACACACTTTTGATGGAGATTGAAAGCTCACTTTTTCTCTTAAAAGATTGTGGTTTGCTTTATCGTGACAGTGATTACACGACATCTCTTTATTACCGTGTTTTAACTGAATTTGAGAATGTTCTCTTACAGGCTGACGTTTCTTAGGAACATCTGAAACTGACTTTGTACGGTGGCAGTTTTGACATTCCTGATAAATAGCCTTTGGCGGAAGTTTTTTAAACTCAACGTCAGTTGCGAACGTCACCGATGAAAAAAAACATAAGAGGGTAAAGACTTTCATCACTGAACTCCATTCGGTCCGTGGCAGGTCAAACAATACTTTGAGCCTCCATTTTGCCAAACAAGTTCATTAAGTGCTTCAGGATCAATAACCGAATTCGAATTTCGATGAACATTGAGCGCAGCCTGATGACACAACAAACACTCTGAGCGTCCCCATCCCCCTTGATGTTCCGCCTCGATAACTAAATTCTTACCACCAGGCCCCTGATTGATGTCTCCATAATTTTCAGTCTGTCTTTCATTTGTCTGGCAGGAAGAAAAAATAAACACCGAAAGAAGTATTATGTATCTCATCTGACACCTCCAAGATGACAGCGGACGCAATAAGATTTCGTATGGCAAGTATCGCACTTCTGAGGACTTAACCTTGCCTCAACACTATGAAAATACCTGTAATTGCGAGAGTGATTCACGTTCATGACAGGATTTCGGCTAGAGTGACATTTCACACACTGACTTTGACTATGACAATTCAGACACTGCGAGGATTCATTTCGAGCCTGAAATGAATGTTGAGATTTCCAATTTTGATTTTGGTGAGACTGGGGCTTAATCACGGCCATCATTTCTTGGCTTTGATGACAGGTATAACACTCTTTGGGAGCTTCTTGAATTTTTTGATTTTGATGGCAGTCATGGCAAATATTTTTAAGACTCTTTTTGAAAGTTGCCTTTGTGAGCATAGCTTCGACTGTCAGTTGACCATCCGCTGACTGTTGCATCTGATGACAGTCCGAGCATTTTACTTTCATTTTTAAAAACACTTTTTCTTCATGCAACTGATGATCATATCTTTGGATGACTGCTGAGCGACCGAAGCAAGATAGTGAAATCAATAGTGTCATAACGAAAGATACAGATCTCATAACTCTCTCCAATCATAAATTGTCAACCTGGTCAGAAAGCTGACATCTTGAGAGTAAAAGTGATTGGAATTAAGTTCAGCTGCGACCCAAAGTCGACACTGTCTCCAAAGCCAATACCCCATACCAGCCTGTGTTGAGCTTGCCAATGATTGGGCTGATGTCACCTTCTGATATTGAACATAATCTTGGTTGAATTCAAAATCGAACTTATCGGTCCATGGATAGGTCACACGTAGTTTATTCCCATTCACCCAACCACCGAAGCTTGAGATTCGAAAGACAGAGTTTTCAATTCCTCGACCATCACGCGTCCACTTCAGTGACCACTCAGCTCGGTATCCTGTCGTTTTTTGATTTTGTTGCACGAGATATTGATCATATCCCAAGTCAAAACCAGTGGACCACTCTGGCGTTAAAAGGTAATGAAAAAGACCCGAGACCTCTTGAACCTCACCTTGAGTAAAAATAGAGGAAATAGGATCTTCCCAAAACTCACCAGAGTCTAAATGATAAACTTGCGCTCGTACTCCATAGGATGAATTTAAGTTTGGATAGAAATCAACCCCAGCTTCACGACGGTAGCCTTTGGAATGGTCCAAATTTTCTTCGATATTGAAAAGAAATTCCGGATGCAGAGTAATGGGCCACTCTTTTTTGAGAGACCATTTTACCCAATTCTGTCGGGATCTCTCCGTTGATGAAAAATCACGATTTTCAAAATGAAGTCCAGATCGCCATGGGAATACATTCTCGGTCTGAAGATCAGCATAAACGCCAGAGATCAAAGCTTCTTTTTCATCACTTCCCAACTCAAATTGACGAGCCTTTCCTGCCACAACTCCAGCTCGGATAAAGGGACTGAATTGATAATCGTAAGAAACGGAATCAATGATCGTTGCTTTAATCAGATGAAAGGTTTCAAATTGACGACCCATTGAAAGGTGACTTTGGTCAAAGTGAAAATCACCCTTAAGTAAATGCAAATCAAAATCATAAATATTTTTACTGAAATCGTAATAATAACCAAAATTCATATCGAACTGCCCGGTTCGGGCCGTGGTTAAATAGGTTGCTGAGAATTGCTCATATATCGGGGTCTCAAGTTTTTTGTTATCACCCGTTCTTTGCGAAAAATAAGTTTCTGATTGAGTCCTCAGTAGACCTGCCTCAGCTATTGAAGATAAAGCCAAGAATATTCCCGATAGAAACCTAAGGATCAGTAACATTTTTTACCGCCTTTTCTCGATCATAGGTCATATTTTTGTGGCAAGCTGTTGCGCAGGTTCCTCCTGTTTTTGTTTTTTGATACACCAAGGGAACTTGATGGTTTAAAAATTGAAACTGAGCTCGAATGAGAGAGCCCTGAGATGAGCCATGAGGGTCATGGCAAACAGAACAATTCCTTTTTTTCTTTCCATCCAATACATGCAAAGTGTGAAGATTTTGAGATCCATTTCGAAACTGAGTTTCCTCTAAAGCCTTTGGTTGATTGACGACTTTATCTTCGTGGCACTTCCAGCAGAGCTTTGCCTCCTCCACTGGCGAGGCTGAATACATTGATCTTCCATGGGGCAAAGGCAAAAGAGCCTTAGCCTCGGACCCATGGATATCATGACATTTCTGACATTCACCCTCTTGAACTGGCTTATGCAATTTTTGAGCACCAAGACCAACCCAAGAGGAAATATCTTTCTCATGGCACTTGAGACAAAGATCTTTATTGTTTGAAGCTTTCAAGAGTTTCTCACTGGCTTGCGAAGCATGAGGTTCGTGACAATTCAAACACCCATTTTTCATTTTACTGATCTGATGATGAGAACCCTTAGCCTTCTGAGAAGCAAAGTCTTTATGACAGTCTAAACAAAGATTCACTATATTGGCGGTCTTCAATAACTTTTGATTGTCAGCTCGATGGGGTTCATGACAAGCAACGCAGGACCTTTCAGATAGCACCTTATGCACGGATTTTGCTCCCGCAAAAGAGTGCTCAACTTCTTCATGACAAAGATAACAGGTTTTGTTGACGAACTGAGGATTGAGTTTTTCTAAAATAGGATGGTCTGCGTTCTGGCTTGTTTTAACAACAGGATGACAAACTTTACACCCTTTAGCCGTTTTGATTGGCCCATGAGAAATCGAACCAGCGCCTAAGTTTTGATGACATCCGGAAGTCTGACAGGTGATGTTTTTTCCAACACCCGCCGTTACCCCGAATCGAGGCAATAAAAGAATCGCTAAACAAAGACAAAAAATTGAGATTTTCATTTGGGGCTAACACTTAAAATCTAACCTCTGTCCCCAGTCAAGAACTCATGTATACATGCCTGATTTTGCATCTCTATTGAGACGAAGTGTCTCAAGATCAAAATAAAAAAACCCGCTCTTTTAAAGCGGGTTTTTTTAGTTATCTGATTTAATTATACGAATTAAGCTTTCTTAGCCCAAGAAGTACACCAGCCTGTCGATTTAACAACTTTACCAGCAAAAATTGAGCACTTACCAACCTCAACTCCGCCCTGCATTCCTTCCTTTGTATAAAGCATGCAACCAGCACAGTTTTGCTGTTCAAACTTCACACCCTGGCGCTCAGTCTTAAGTTTTGCATCTTTAATATCTTTTGCATTGTGAACATAGTTCACAGTTGCCGCCATATCTTTACCTGGCTCAACAAGAGGAAGTCCACCACCTGCGGCGCCACCTCTTTTGCCTTCAGCATTTGCTACTGAAGAAAAAAGACCATTAACTACTGCAGGAGCAACTACAACTGCGCTTGCGATCCCTGCTACTTTTTTGAAAAAATCACGACGTGAGTTTTGCATAGCCATCCACTCCTTGTTTTATGTATTGGCATATTTCCTTATCAACCTTTAAAAGGTAATTGAAACCTTATTGAAAGTGAAATGAAAATTTTTTTACTAGGCTCGATGCATAGAGCATGAGCAGGAGCGACGATTCATCCAATGGGCGTAAATTAAAAGACTGCTACCAAGTAGCATCAAAAGGGGCTCTAACCACCAAGATAAATAAGAATGAAAAAACACTGGAATAAAGGCAACAATAAGCAATCCAGGTATTCCCAGCCAAAAGACTTGGGATCGGTGATGGTGTTTATACCCGAGAACAAAGGCAAACAAACCGACAGGAACAATTGCTAAAGCTAAGGCTACATGAAACATCGGGTGAGCTAAGTAGTATCTGGCCATGATTGGCAACGAAAGCATGACTATTGGCGTCAATATACAATGAAGTGCGCAAAGTAAAGACAAGGCCATACCAACCTTATCCCAACTCACAATTTCTTTCACTTTAACAACGACGGCTCTCATTCCAGCCCTTTTCCCCCGGGCTTAGATTCTTGTCAACCTTGGGGGTAAGACTCAGGCAATATTTCCCCTATTTTCCCATTTGCAGCTCTCCCTGAGCCACATCCTGAATCTTTGGTTCCTCAGCTTGGCCCCGAATTTTTCTTATTTTTTTGCCAATCCACATTCGGAAATCATCCACATACCCATAGGCAGCAGGGACAACAATCAGAGTTAATAAAGTTGATGTAATCAATCCCCCAATAATTGCTATTCCCATTGATGTTCTCATGGCCGAGGCCTCATTTAAACCAATTGCAATCGGCACAGTGCCAGCAATAAGAGCAAAGCTTGTCATCAAAATCGGACGAAGGCGAGTTTTTGAAGCCTTAAGAAGGGCATCACGACGAGGCATTCCCTCTTCCGTGAGCTGCTTCGTATAATCCACAAGAAGAATTGAATTTTTTGCCACCACCCCTAAGAGCATGACAATTCCAATGAGTGAAAATATATCAATGCTTTTTTGAGTAACAAAAAGACCGGCCAGGGCACCACTGATTCCCAAAGGTATCGCCAATAAAATTGTAAACGGAGTGATAAAGCTCTCATACAGAGAAGCAAGAACAAGGAAAATAAATACTATTCCTAAAAACATAGCCATCAGCATGTTATCAAGGAGGTCTCTAAAATCTTCAGCCTGTCCCTGAAACTTATATGTAATCCCGGGGGGCAGCTTAAATTCAGGATCCTCTTTCAAAAGACGATCAATTTCATTCGTGATATCTCCCAGATTTCCTTTTGCGTCTAAGCTCGCATCAATCTTGATATATCGAGCCTTATTTTGACGATTGATCTGTGAGTAACCTAAAGTCTCTGATCCCTTTGCTACTTTTGAAAGTGGAATCATATTATAATTGGAGTTCGGGACCTGAGTTTGGACAAAATTCTGACGCAAATCCCGATCTTCTTCTCTCAACCGAACTCGAATATCATACTCTTTTCCATTTTTTCTATAGGTCGCAGGCACCACGCCCTCAACACGAGCTCGGAGTTCAGCGCCGGCGGTAACAGTAGAGACACCAAGACTCTCTGATTTTTCCCGGTCAAAATCAACATGGTATTCAGGCTTACCTGCTCTATAGTTCGTGTCCAAATCCACAAGACCTTTAATTTTCTTCAGGCGAACAACAAGTTTATCAACATAAGCTGACAGCTGATCCAAATCTTCGCTGGTTACATTCATGATAAATGGTTTTTGATTTCCTCCAACCATATCAATATCTGCCAGACTCACAATACCCTCTTGAGAAAATTGAGATAACAGTGGACGAATCTGATCCTTGATTGTTGACGTACTGCCAGATCTTTCTTTTCTTGGGACCAGATGAACATAGATTGACGCTTTATTTGATTCTGATTGCCCAGAGCCGGATCCAACTACTGTCGCCAACAACTCAATTGCAGGGTTCGCCTTAAGTAAATTTTCAACCTTTCTAGTCAATTCTGCTGTTGCCTCAAGATTCGTCCCTACTGGGCGTTCGACCTTGACGATAAACTCAGCATTATCGGGAGCGGCCATGAAATTTTTTGGAATAAATTTAACTAACACTAAGCTGCCAATAAAAAATAGAAAGGCAAAAATCAAAGTCTTGAGCTGATGACGGAGCACCCAGCGAACAGTATCCTCGTATCGATTTTCAAGCCATGTCTGAAATCGATCAAATGCTCCAAGCATTCGATCAACAAAACCTGTTCCTCGATGATGTTCATTGCGCACAGCCATATAGGCAGAAAGCATTGGCGCAACCGTGAACGCATCAAACAATGAAATCAACATTGTGAACACAATGGTTAAACCAAACTGTTTAAAGAATTGACCAATAATGCCATCCAAAAATGCTATGGGACCAAACACTGCAATAACCACAAGCGTTGTTGCGATAACTGCCAAAGCAACTTCTTTCGTACCTTTGATTGCAGCGTCGCGAGGATTTTCACCCATTTCCATGTGTCGGAATATGTTTTCCCGTACAACAATAGCATCATCAATTAATAGCCCCACAGCTAGCGAAAGCGCCATCAGGGTCATAATATTCACTGAGAAACCCATTAAATACATAATCACAAAGCCGCCGAGCAGTGAGTTCGGCAATGCCATCCCTGTGATAAATGTTGATCGACCAGATCCTAAGAAGAAAAACACGACAACAATACAAAGAATAATACCAATAGCGATGGACTCACGCACATCTTGAATATTTAAACGAATGGGCTGGGCTCCATCACGAACGTGTGAAACAACTATATCCAGTTTTCGCTCTTTTAACAGCTCGTTAACCTTATCTATCTTTGCTCGAACTGTATCCACAACTTTAACAGTGTTCGAGCCTGACTGCTTAAAGATTTCAAGAAACATTGTCGGTTTTCTTTCAAAATTTCCGTCTTTTCTCATTAATGTAGCGATAGATGTTCTATCTTCCGTTCCCTCTTTCACGTTAGCGATTGTTTGAAGTCGCACAACCTGATCCGAGCCAAGAAAGTTCACATTCACTTCACTCAGAGCCTTAATGGATTCAAACTCTCCGGAAGCTCTCAACACTGTTTCAGAAGTCCCTGATTCAACCTTACCAACAGGAACATCTTTCGAAGTGTTTTTGATCTTTTCTGATATTTGCAGAAGAGATATATTGCGTTCTTGCACCTTATTTTTATTGACTAAAACTTGAATCTCTCGCTTTACACCGCCGACTAATGTCACCTGACCAACACCATGAATTGTTTCAAATTGTGGTTTCACCACATCATCAACTAAATCATAAAGCTCTGCAGGTGGCAGCTGACTGGTTACAGCCAATCGAACAATGGACTGATCTGCTGGATCAAACCGACGAATCACAGGATCTTTAATTTCAACTGGCAGATTACGGCGAATGTTACCCAAACGTTGACGAACTTGTTGCTCAAGATCTTTAATGTCACTTCCCAATTTAAATTCAAGAATAACATAAGAAACAGACTCTGCATTTGTTGATGTGATCCGTTCAAGACCAGATAAATTTCCAAGCTCATCTTCTATGGGCTTTGACACAAGCTTCTCCATATCTAAGGGAGAGGCGCCCGGGTAAACCGTTTGAATAAAAATAACTGGGAAACTCACGTCCGGAAACATATCCACGCTCATTTTTTTTAACGATGAATATCCCATAATCAGCATCAGACTCACGATACTGATAATAAATATCGGACGCTTAATGGATAATTCTGCAAGACTCATAACGACTCCTCAATACTGACAAATAACCGACTTTGAGCTTCCAACTTTCTCTGCTCTGCCTGAAGTTTAACTAAGGTCAATTCTGCCTCTGCAGCATCCTGTTCTGCTGTGATCACCTGTGATGTCACCGTTCGTCCCTTTGTTAGCTTATCTCGTTCTACGGCTGCCTTTTGAGCCTGTACTTGACTGACAATTTGAGCGGCCTTGATTTTTTTACCTAGCTCTGTATGGCGTCTCTGGATCTCTTCCCAGCTGGATTGACTTTCAAGAAGTTTTCTCTCTTTTTTATATTGAGAAGCCAAGGCTTCTTGCCTTGCTGCTTCTCGAACCGAACCCTTTGCACCTCCATCGAGCAGCCAGGTTAGCTTCACAGCTATAGCTGTGGTGGGATTCTGAGTGTCCGTTAGCTTATTCATAGCAGAAGACATAGAGGACTCAATTGGATTTGTTTTATATTGTCCTTCAAGGACAAGGTCAGGCTTCATTGCCTCCTCTGCTTCGCGAGATCCAACCATTTTTGCTTGAGCTTCGAGGGCTGACAGATAAGCATCCAGTCGAACAGGATTCTTTTGTGAACTCACCCCAACCAGATCCCTAATGTTACGAACCTGCTTAAGATCCCCTTCAAGATTTGGATTCTCTTGAGCTTGAACTTCTAAAAAGTCATTCAGCCTTTTTACCATTGCAAGGTGCTCATCTTGAGTCACTAATAATTGTAATTCACGAGCCGCAACAAGACCTTGAGCGTTGAGCAAATCCGCACGGTCACCGATTCCATTTTCCACACGCCGCTTAACCCAAGACTCAATTCTTTTCGCTCGCTCAAGAGAAGCCTTTCGTTGTGTCATTTCCTCTTGAAGATAGATTAAATCCCAAAACGCCGACTCTGCCTCAATTAGCAGTTGTCTTTGCTGAAGATCATACCCACTTTTTTCTGCTTTTTCGACTGCAGCTTCTCGATCCCATTTCAATCTTGTGCTCGCTCCAAATCCATCTTTCCATAAAGATTGAGATAAACTAACCCCAAGGGATCCAATCCCCATTTTCTGCTCAACTCCAGCACCGCTCACAAGGGCGTTGGCCTGGACGTCAGATGCAGAGGCGCTAACCTGAGCCTGAGTACCTGTGGAAAACTTTTTTGCCAATCCAACTGAATACTCTGTCGCCTGTGTTCTGGATAAGACATAGGTTCCATACGTTTGCGGCTTTTTATCGTCTAGATAGGTAGATTTGAGGACCAGAACCGGCGAAAGATCGACCTGACTTGCTTCTTTTCTTTTCTCAGAGGCAACCATAGATTGCTCATAAGAAATACTCATTCTATTTTTCTTTTTCACCTCATTTAAAAACTCATCCAAAGTTATCGCTGAAGCTTTTGGTATAACAAACGTAGTCAACATGAACACGAAAGAAAAAATGATCCAATCATTCTTTTTCATAAATAATCCCTTCAACAAATAACTTATAGATTTGATCAACATACTGATCTTCTTCAGTATCCGGATTTGGCAGCCTGTGGATAAATTCTGTGTCGCACTTCGTACAAATAGAGAAATTTTCAACTACATGAACTAGCGATAGAAAATACACGTATAGATGAATATCTTGCCGAAGAATCTTTTTATCCTGAGCCCGCTTCATCACCTGAATGACAGACTCACCAACCCCGCGAAAAATGTTTTCATAGACTTCTTTTGCATATGGCAACCCCGCCATTGCTTCCCGAGTCAGAATCTTCGTAATGTGTGGAGTTGAAAATCGAAATCGCACCACTGCCGTCACAAAGGACCTCATGAATTTCAGAAAAATTTCTTTATTCATCTTCTCTAAGTCATGAAGCTGAAGTAGCTCTGTAAGCCGAGCCTGGGCTTTTAGTGCAAAGTCCAAAATGACGGCCTTATACAGACCCTCTTTTCCTCCAAAGTAATAACTAATCAAGCTGATATTCAAGCCGGCAGCTTTGGAGATATCCCGGGTGCTGACCCCATCTAAGCCTTTTTCAGCAAAGAGCTGTGTGGCGACTTCGATCAATCTCTCACGAGCTCCGTGCACTTCAATGCTTTCTTTGATTGTTTGTTTTTTCATGAGGATAGGTTAAATCAATCATTTGATTAAAATCAATAAGAAATTAATCAAACGTTTGATTTCAAGTTGCACAATTGATGATTCTGTGTCATTTCAGTAAGTTATGAATAAAAGTACTGTCTCATTTCAAGTCAATACTCCGTTTGGACCTCTCAGTTTTCATGGAACCAAATCTGGTCTTTTGAGAGTATCTTTTGACGTTTGTTTGCGGTCTAAGACCCTTCCCTTATGGGCAAAACAAACAGAAACTTACTTCCAATCCTTCTTTGATAATAAAGTCTATAGGGGGCCATCACCAACTATTCCCCTGCTCGTGGAATCACTGACTGATTTTCAAAAAATGGTCTACGAAAAACTCTCTCAAACAAAACCTGGTGAAACATTGTCATACGGCGATCTAGGGAATAAATGTGGAGCAAAAAACGCTGCCCGGGCAGTGGGCACAACAATGAGAAAAAATCGGTTTCCAATTATTATTCCCTGCCATAGGGTTCTGCCACAGAGTGGCAGGATTGGAAATTATAGCGCAGCGAATGGGTCAAAAACTAAGCAGTCTTTATTGGATTTTGAATCTAAGTTCTCGAAGTCTCATCGCCATATGGCGTCATTATCCTATCGCGTAAAATTCCTAACAAAATCCGAATGATAATTTTCTTGAAACTCCCTCTGGAAGAAGGTCCAATCATAGACGGAGGGAACACATGTCACGACAAAACTTATATATACTACTGTTCTCGCTCATATTAACTCCACAACTTTCGGCGCAAGTTAATATTCCTAATTTGAATGATAATGTGATTTCGACGGAAGAAAGCTCCGAGGTCTACAAGCAGTACTACACAATCGATGAGTCAAATAAAAAAATCCAGAGTGGCTTCTCACAGCCGCTTCAAGTACTGAACACAGTCCTAGAGACCACATTTCAAGATAATGTTTTTAAAGATATGAATCTTCTGCGATGGATTCGTCACAATAAACCACTTAACGAAGGCAACGAACCTTACAATCGCAGAAAACACTTCGGGACTTGGATTAAGGACCCCAGCGGTACATGCAAAAATACTCGAGCTATCGTACTTGAAAGAGATTCTTTGAAGCCTGTAGAGTATGCCGATTCGAAAAAATGTCGTGTCACCACTGGCCTTTGGCATGATCCATTCTCTGGGCAAGAATTTACAGATGCACGTGATATGGAAATTGATCACTTTGTTCCTCTCAAAAATGCCTACCGTACAGGAGCCTGGAAATGGGATGGACGCAAACGTTGTCTCTACGCAAATTACACATCGAATCCTTATCATCTCATCGCAGTACTCGGTAATGAGAATGGGGCAAAGGGTGACCGTGGCCCCGAAGGGTACCTTCCACCCAACCAGGAATTCACCTGCGCATACCTACAGCGCTGGTTAAAAGTAAAGCTTATCTGGAGTTTGGCAATGACCCCCCCAGAGAGCGAAGCCATCCACAGAGCTCTTAATGAGTACAACTGTAAAGCAGAAGATCTTCAGATGACCAAAGGCGAACTGGAAAAACAGCGTGAGTACATGAGAGAACTTTCCAGTGTTTGTGACGGCACAACTTCTAAGAGTGTGGCAGACAACCTAGAAGATAGTTCATATCCAGCGGCCTCGATACAGTGATTGTTCCTATGGGTTTATCATCTTGATCAGTAAGAGCCCTTGAAACAAGCTCGACATCGATTCGTTTTCCTTTTTTGTCGATCATTTGAGCTTGAATGACTTTGTGGTATCCCTTATCAAAAATTTGCTTAATCCCAGCCTCAGCCTTTTTGTGGTTTTCCTCGGGGTAAATGTCAAAAATTGTTTTTCCAATTAATTCCCCATATTCATATCCTAATACAGCATGAAGCATTTCATTCGCCATTTGAATAACTCCATGATGATTCACTGAATGCATCATAAATGGAGACTTTGTAAAAAAACTTTCAAACAAATACAAATCCGACTGAAGGCTACGTGTGGTTTCAATAAATTGTTTTTCGGATTGCCCCTCTGTAAAGAAGGGAAGAATGTCTTTCGCTGTAATATATCCAATGACAGCACCTTTGTCGTTAATCACAAAAATACGATTTCCCACGGCAGTTACAAGTTTTTTAACAATATCAGGAAATGTCTCGTTCTCATGAATCAACTGAGTCGGCTCCAGCAAATCTCTGTACAAAATGAGAGAATCTTTGGCTGGATTGGATTTGTATCTCAAGTAAATCCTCATTAATCCAGCCTCGGTCAATACCCCATGGTACCGATCGATATCAGCAGAGATCGCAACAAAAGATGTTGGATGTTTACGAAAATACTCGAGTGCTTCTGGAACTTTGGTTTCAAAAGATAAAACCGGGGTCCCTCTATGCATAATTTCTTTTGCTATAACCATATGCAAAGATTAGCCGATTCTCTTTTTCCCAGGCACATATTTTATTTGATCTCAGACCTTTAGCTGGACACGAACGTCCATTCTTTAGACACTATTATCTATTCATAAGCGTAATCTTTACCAGACCCTCTTCCCTCTCCCATACTCTTCACGTATCTTTGCCTCCGCATGAAAAAAAACATACTTTTCTTATTTTCAATCCTAGCCCTCACCACAATATATACCCTACCAGCACAGACAAAGTCGCCCTCCTATCTTTCAGCAAAAAGAGAGCTTCATGAGCACTATACAACTCATGCTTTCCGAGCAGGTCTCAGCGGAAAAAAAATTAACAGTCAACGTGGAACTGGGCTTAAACCTACATTAACCACTCCATACGAAGTAAAAAAACCTTTAGCTGAACTCAATCGATCACTTGTCCCTCTTTGGCTTGGAAGTCCTGAGTCTCTACAAAAAACATTTGAACAGATGAGAGATACCCGCGTATTGACCCAGGACCCCACATTTCCAAGACGTCCGACATGGCTGTATCCTGATGATGGGTGTTTTGCTCGTGCAGCAGTACTTAGCGTTGAAGCCATAGCCCTTGAGGTTAATCGTCCAGGAAAAATATTCGTCTTTGGCGACCTCGTTATTAATACTCCAAACAGCCCAGACGGAATTGCGTCATGGTGGTATCACGTTGTTGTTGGCTACCGTCTTGGCAATGAAATCTTCATCTTTGACCCTTCGATTGAAGCTCGCTTTCCAGTAACGATTGAAAAGTGGATAGAGCTAATGGGAGGTGAAAAATCGCAGGCTTCGATTGCTATTTGTGATTCTGGAGCCTTTAGTCCAGAGTCCGCCTGTTATGGCGGAACTGAAATGTCTATCGAGGACATTTTCCATGTTCAAAACCGTTATTTGGAACCTGAATGGAGCCGACTTGAAGAAATGAACCGCGATCCAATAAAAGAATTGGGTGATTCACCACCCTGGCTCATCCAGCCAACTCAAGAAATAATTCTCACTCAAGAAAAGAAATAATGAAATGTTGACGACCTGTCCTGCTTTTGATTAGCGTCCACATTAAAAAGACAAATGACTTCTGTTTGATAACCCTTTTGCACATTAAAAATCGTGAGATCTGCATTTTCAATGATCTGGTGCAACCCTCTTCCCGCACCAGCTTTTCCCTTACCTTCATTTAATTCACCCGCACGATCTCCGTAACAAGATTCTAGATAATCAATAATGATTTTTTTCGATAATGATCCAAAGGGATCCACTACAGATACTGCAACTAAATTTCCGTCACAGGCAAATCTCAATTTCGCAGCCTGATCTTCGGAGAGCTGAATCTCTTCCGTCCGCGCCACATGATTAAAAAGTGACTTGCCATTTTTATCTGTCGGAGCGTCATATATCGCATTCATAAGCATTTCTTCAGCAACCAAGCCGCAACGATCAATCAAAGTCCCTCGAACGCCAATACTCTTTAATTGCTCACCCATTTCTTCAATAGCCGAACTTCTTTGACTGCTATTTGTTAATCGACGTTCTTGAACATCCACACCCCAAGAAAGGTATTTCTCTAAACCAAAGTAATCTCGATTTAAAATTTTTGTAATCGTAGTTACAATTGTCTTCACTGTGAACGTTCGATCATTCACATCTCTTGAAACAACATTGCTGACAAATGGCAAAGATTTGATAATGCCCAAGGTTGAATTCACAAAGCTCGAGGTCACTAAAACCATTTGTCCAGGAAAATTTCTTTTGTGAGCTTCTAGTAACAAATCTGCCAGTGTGGTTTCACAAAAAATCATGTCATAGTTTTGAGAATCTAACAATGCTTGGGCTGAACCAAGATCAGATGCAATATCCAACTGCACACCAGTTCCACCAAGAGCCATTTTAGCAACCAACTGTTGTTTTTTTTCCCCTTCAACAAGCAGTACTCGTTTACCCTGCGTGGCTTTTTCCTTTTGAAAGTGCTCTCCCAGCGAGCTCACAAGGTCGGATATGTTATCAACTTCTTTTTGCACCAGGTCCAACTCAGGAGCGATAACGCCTGTATTTTTTATGCCCTCAAGACCTTTTCGAAGTACAATGAGCGAGGTTTGATCTAAACGTCGAATTGTATCGAGAATTTTTTCCCTTTGATGTGCTTGTTCAGTAATCTTATTAAAACCTGCCAAGAGAACAGCATTTTGCTGTTCAAGCTTTGCGTAGGAAACCTCAAGCTCCTGAGCCTTTTGTTTAACCTCTTGAGTCCGACTTTCAACAAGTGCTTCAAGATTCATATTAATTCTCTTCAATTCATCCTGCGCAGCTAATAGATCTCGATTGGATATCTCAAACTGTCGAGCTTTGTAATTTGTCGTTCTTAGTCGATCTGTTACAATATCTGCATAAATCTTATAAAGTAGATATTGAAAATGATCTTTATCTTTAGGGTTTACATAGCTGAAATCATTCGCATTCATGTAATAACAGTCCAATGTTGTCGTGGCCCGTATCGTCGCCGACACCGGCTGTTGACTAATCACACTCATTTCACCCAAGACTTCGCCTCGACGAGATAAGTGCGTGACCAATTCACCGTCAAGAATGACATCAACCTCTCCACTATTTAAAAAGTAAAGACAATCATTCTCTTGCCCTTGCTTGAGGACATCATCACCAGGATTAAAAACCACTTGCTGAGCCAAAGTGCAGACTTGCAGTAACAAAGAATCTGTAAAATTCTTGAAGAATGGAAACTGCTTGAAATCTTTTGCAATTTCTTGTGGGTGTTTTCGCGACATATCAAAAGTGTCTCAAACCAGATGAATCAATTCAAAGAATTGATTCATCTCCCTAGACAAAAGTGCAAATATCAATCTCACAACTTATCTTGATTTGCCCAACCCTCTTCATAAGCAACAAATGCCTCCTCTTGAGATTTACTCTCAGGTAAAAGTCGAGGAGCACGAGAAAGGACAAACCAAATTAATGGTATAAGCCCACCGAAAACAAAAACCACCCCGCCTAATGAACGAAGATATGTCAGTGTCTTAAATACACTACCTTGAACGATGGCGTCAGATCGAGCGTACCAAAATCCATGTTCAATGGCTGCGTAAAGCTGGTATACACCAACAGGGAATAGATCCAGAAACATCATCATCGCAATTCCAATATTCAAGCTCCAAAATGACATTCGGACCAGTTTTTGATTCCAAGAGGCCTTTGGGAAAAGATGCTGCAAGCAAAAGAGCATTCCACCAATTGCAATGTTACCCTTAACTCCAAACATGGCACCATGGGCATGATTGTTTGTCAAATAAGTTGCGTGCTCAAAATAATTCACAATTGGAAGATTAATGAGCGAACCAAAAACTCCTGCTCCAAAGACATTCCAGAAATTGACCGCGAGGATATAGAGCCAAACTTCCTCCATTACGACCTTTTGCTTTCCGCTTCTTAGATGCTGAATCGCCAGATCGCCTTTTTGCCTCATCGACCAGGCATCTAGTGTCAACAAAAGAAGTGGGAGAACCTGAAGCGTTGAAAATGTACTTCCAAGAGCAATGACACCTGTTGGCTTAGCAATCCAGTAGAAATTATGTGCGACTCCTATAGTCGCTGTAAATAAAAAGAGCATGACCGCCAAAAATATCGCTCTTTCCGCCATAACGCGATTAATGAAGTTCATCTGCACCATCATGTAAGCCACAATAACGGTTGTGAATACTTCAAAGGTAACCTCAACCCACATATGCACAACCATCCATCTCCAGAAATCAGCTACTGCAAAATTCGTCTCTGGTAAGACAAAAAGGCCGAAAAACAGGAAGAAAACCATGATGCCGCTACCGTAAAGTAGCCAAGCAGGAACTGACCACAAATTCTTTTTTGTTAACCAAGGTTTCACTGCACGATAAATAATGAAGATCCAGAGTGCAAAACCAATCAAGAGAACAATTTGAAACAGGCGACCAAGCTCCATAAATTCCCAACCCTGGCTGCCCAACCAATATCCAATCTCCCCTGTCAAAATACCCTTATGACCAAGATAAATCCCCACCAAGGCTCCAGCACCCACAAAAATGCATAGATAAAACAAAAGATTAATTAAAAAATTCTGCCCCGGAGGAACTTTTGCTAATTTGGGCAAAAAGAAAATAGTGTAACCCACCCAACACATGAAAAACCAAAATATCTGGAACAATGTGTGGTAACCACGAGCGACTGAGAACGGAATAATATCACCAAGAAAAATTCCAAATGGTCGAACAAAATCAGTTGCACAAAGAATCCCAGCTAAAACCTGCAGTCCAAATAAAACAACAGCTAAGGCAAAGAATTTATAAGTCGCTCTTTGAGTAGGTCGAACACGATCGCTCTCGAGGTCATTTGTTGTCAAAGATTTCGATTTCGCATGAGTAATGTCATTAAATGGCTCAGGAAAGACAACTTTCATTTGTCCATAAACATAAAGAATAAAACCAGTTCCTAAAAAGAGAAGCAGAATAGAAAGAACACTCCAAACGACTGTTGAGGAAGTGGGAATATTGCCAGAAGCCGGATCATACGGCCAATTGTGAGTATAACTATAATTTTCCCCAGGACGATTAGCTACCGTCACCCATGCACCCCAAAAATAAAATGTAGTCAGCAAACGAATATCTTCTTGGCTTAATTCATGGCCCAAGCGAATGTATTCAGCGTGGTTAGGATCGGTAAAACGACCTAGGTAATGATCATTCAGCCGCTTAAACGAATGAATCTGAGCAGGATTCAATTTGATCTGATCAGATTTCTCATCCCATGTATTGAAATGAAGCTCACGTTTCACACGAGCCGATATTGCCTCTATATCATTTTGAGTGAGCGACTGATTTTGTTTTTCGTTTTCATAAAACGACTGCATTGCTAGATTCATTTGATGAAGCGCATCTGCCGTAAAATCAGGCCCACGTTCAGCCCCATCACCCCAAAATGAGCCGTAACTCATTAATCCTCTTTGAAGGTAAACTTGCTGACCTTTATAAATATCCTTTTTTGAAATAACGACTTCACCATTCTCTGCAGATACAAAATCAGAAAGTGGGGGCGCATGTTTGTAGGTCGCTCCACCAAGATAAATCAACCCACCAATACTGACCGCTGAGACAAAGATAAAATGTGCTATCCAATATTTTTTATTTAAAAATATGCTTGCAAGATTTTTGTTGCCTGGGCCATTTGCTGTATCTGAAGCCATATCAATCCCCCACCATGTGTATTGATATGAAATTTAACCATGATGCCCAACTTCAGTGTCAAAGAATAATTTAGTATTGACGGCACTGCTTACAGAATCAGTGTTTGCAAATTTTCTTTTTTCTATCTCAACCCTAGAGATGATTCTCTCTCAGTATTTTAATTTTGAGAAAACTAAAGTGCGCGCACTCGACGAGTAACTTCAGGAACTAACTTTAAATCACTCTTGGCTGCTCTGATCATCTGGACTGCGATCTCTTGCCTTAATCTTCCTTGCGCCATTTTCTCACATATCAAAGCTTCAAGTGGATCAGTAACTTTGTATATACTTTCATGTTGTGGCCAAAGGTTTTCACGATCATTTCCTCCACCCACACATAGAGGAATAAAATGGTCAATTTTAAATTTTCGACGATCCATTCTCTCGATAGTAAAACCGAACTGTCGATCATAGGTCACAATAATTTCTCGCTTTAACTCAGGATCGACATTGCGATTACAATATTTTATCTTCTCAGCGTATCGGAAACCATCCGGGCGATTGCAAAGTACTCCTGGGGTTGTCTGCGGATTTGGCCCGAGTGGGTATTGATCGCCATAACCACCAGCCATTCTTGCAAATGAAATTTGAGTCACGAATTGTATAAGAACAAGAAGACCGAAAATTAAAAAATGACTTTTCATCAATTGCTCCAAATAGTCAGCCATTACGGTGGCTGGTAGAAACGCCGATCCTATTACCGGCTTATACCTAGAACCTTCTAACCCTTATTCATGCTTTAATTGGCCACCTTACCTTCTGTCAATGGACCAGTTTTATCTTGTTTTTTTATCACAACTTATCCACACCTGCTGACCATGCTATGATCTTCTCACCATGGTGACACAAGATCTATTACTACAAGCTATTGAAATTACTGAAAATACAATCGTCATCACAGACACACTTGGGCAAATTCTTTGGTGTAACCCCGCCTACAGTAAAACCGTAGGCCTTCCGCATGAAGAGTTAATAGGTAAAAACCCCAAGATTTTTGCCTCCGGTTTGCACGATAAAACCTTTTACAAGGCTCTCTGGGACACCATCTTAGGGGGATCCACCTGGCGCGGAGAAATGCACAATAAAACGCAATCTGGAGTGCCATTTGTCCTCGAACTTACAATCAACCCTGTAAAAAGTAAAAATAACGAAATCACTCATTTTATTGGAGTAGGACAAAACATAACTGCAAAAAAAGAACTTGAGATGACGTTGATTCAAAATGACCGACTGACCTCACTTGGACATTTAGCTTCTGGAGTTGCACACGAAATCAACAATCCACTTGCTGTCATGTCCGCTTCACTTGAAATTATCTTAGACTTCCTAGGTAAAGAAAAAAATCTCGACCCTAAACAATTTGAAATCATACAGACATTAATTGCATCAAGTCAGGAAAGCCTTTTGAGAGCTAAAACAATCGTAAAAGATCTCACTTTTCTTTCACAAGAACCGACCACAACTGCAGCTCTCATTGATATACATCAAGTCATTGATTCTACAATCTCAGTTCTCTGGAATGTGATTAAAGTCAAAGCCCCTTTAACAAAATCGTACGGAGAAATCCCAAAAGTCCTGGGAGATGAGGTTAAACTTGGCCAAGTCCTACTCAATATTATCATGAACGCAGCAGAATCCATGGATAAACTCAAATACAAATCCAATCATCTTGAAATTAAAACTGAACTCTCACCAAACAGTCAGGTCAAAATCAGTGTTCGTGATACTGGCGTTGGTATGAGCCAGGAAACATTAGATAAAATATTTAATCCTTTTTACAAGTTTAATGTCAACAGAGTTGGTCGAGGCCTTGGCCTCACGATTGCTCACAAAATTATTCAAGAGATGAAGGGAACAATCAAAGTCAGTAGTGAACCCCATGTCGGAACTCTTTTTGAAATTCTTATTCCTTCGGCCAAATAGCACGGCGAACAGTAATTGATGAGAGCACTTGATCCATCTTTTGATAAATCAAATCTCCCTCGTCTTTGTACCGCTCATAATAAGACAATTTAACTTCAACATAAGGCGGATGAACCCTGTAACCCACTTCAACATGATGCTCTTTGGGTAACACGGACATAACCATTAATGCGACGTCAGATTCTCCTACTCCTTGTGTATCCCAACTGTAAGTTAAATATTGAGGCAAACCCTTTGTTTCCTTCAACAGCCAAGTCTCCATATCATTTTGCCAACAAGACTCTAGTTCATTGGGGGGACCCGGAAAAATAAATACTTCCTTATTATAGACACTCAAATGAAATCCATGAGCAGTACCTTGGGCATTTTTAAGTATTCGTGCCCCCTCAGGGAAATAACATTGGGATTTATGTATATCTTTGACTTCTCGCCCTCGCGACCTCAATCTGTCGCGCAATTGAAGCCAGCTTTCCTCATCCCAAACAGGCTGCCTTTTTGCCCAGAGACTAATCATTTCGCGAGTCAAATCATCACTTGTTGGACCAAGACCGCCTGTGACAAAAATCCAATCTGATTTTACTTGAACCTGATTCAAAGCCCACTGGATCAGATCACGATCATCAGGAACTGTGAGATGAATATCTGTCAGCACGTTATACTTTCTCAGTTGCCGAGATATCCACGAAGAATTCTTATTCACGATCTGACCTGTCGTAATTTCCGTTCCTATGGCAAGGACTGAGGCTTTTTTAGACTTCAAGACGAATCTTCTCTAAAAGATCAGGATCGGACAGCGCCTTCTCTCCACCCCGGGCAATTGCTAAAAGCGGACTTTCTGCAATTCTCACCGGAAGTCGAATTTCATTCTCTAATCGAATATCCAAATCACGAATAAGAGCTCCTCCGCCTGCAAGCACAATCCCCTCTTCAATAATATCTGAAACTAACTCAGGTGGAGTTTTCTCAAGAGCTGCATGAATGGCATTAATAATTTCTTTAATACTATCATCCATTGCATTTCCGATATCTTCTGATGTGATCTCAATAGTTCGATTTAAACCGGAATCGACATCTCTTCCTGTCACATTCATCGATTTGATATCTTTTTTCGGACAAGCTGTCCCGATGGCAACTTTTAATTCTTCTGCAACGAACTCACTAATAATCAGGTTTTTTTTCTTTTTCATGTAGTCAACAATAGCCTGATCCAGCCGATGTCCCCCGACTCGAACAGCCTGACAGTACACAATATCTGCCAGAGCAATGACGGCGACCTCGGTGGTTCCTCCGCCAATATCAATAATCATGCTGCCTTTGGGATCTTTAATGGGCAAACCTGCGCCAAGAGCTGCGCACATGGGCTCATCCACTAATATAACATCTTTAGCCCCGGCACTCTTACCAGCATCGATGGCAGCTCTTTTCTCAACATCAGTGACTCCATAAGGTAACGATATGACAATACGTGGCTTCCTCCAGAACGATTTCATTCCTGGCTGATTCATAAAAAAACGAAGCATTGTTTCTGTTGTTTCAAAATCTGCAATAACTCCATCTTTCAGTGGCCGATAGGCCATAATGCTCCCAGGAGTTCTCGCCACGGTATCCTTAGCTTCTTGCCCAACAGCAACAACTTTTCTTTTTCCGGGGCTCACTTCGTTGTAAGCAATAACTGTTGGTTCATTAATAATAACGCCCTTACCTCTTGCTGCAATCAAGGTATTCGCCGTTCCGAGATCTACATATATATCAGCACCTGATGGTTCTTCTGCCTTGAAGAATGAAAACATAGCTATCCTACTTTCTGCGTTTAAACTGAAATCCTTTGGAGTCCTCGAACTGATAAGTTACAAAACCGGCAATATACGAAAATGCCTTTGAACCATTCAGACAAAACTCACCGCCAAATCCAAAATTGGGATAATCTTCTGTCTTATACTCTGTACCAACCACAATCTGCACAGTCGTATCAGAGCTTGATTTTGTGTTCACCAAGCTCAAAGGCAGAGACCCATAGGGAACAAAAGTTCCCACATCAGTATTCATCACCTTAGAAATCAAAGGATGCACTCTCAGCGCGGTGAGATTCTCGCTCCCTTCTCGACCATAGATTCCTTCAAATTTAAAACCTAAAGCAGGTTGCTTTTCAAAATCAGGGATAGGAATCCATTTGTATGAAAGACCTGTATAAAAATCAGTATCCCCAGTGCCCAAGTGAACGCGCACTGAACTTTCATCATTTAAAGCCGTATCAAAGAAACCAGTAAAATTCATTCCACCACCGTTGCTGATTTTTAGCTGGGGCAGAAATCCAACTTTGTGAATTCCTTTGGGTTGAATTTCGCCACTTTCGGCAGTGGTGAAATAAGCCTGAGAGACAGATGTTCCCAACATCACAAGAAGGGATAAAGCAAAACTGAAACATTTCATGGGTCACCTCGTCTGAAAAGTGTAAAAAGCCTCAGGTCATTTGACAAGTCGAAGACTCTAGGTGCATCGTATTGTATATGAAATTACCCGTCAGCCTAGTTGTGATCACTCTTAATGAGGAGCGTAATATCGAAAGATGCCTCCGTTCCGTCCCCTGGGCCTCGGACATTGTGGTTATTGACAGCGGAAGCCAGGACCGAACAGCAGAGTTAGCTGAAAAATTAGGCGCCAGGGTCATCCAAGAAAAATGGAGGGGGTTTGGCCCCCAAAAAGCCTTTGGTGTTAGCCAAGCCCAATACGATTGGATCATCAACCTAGACGCGGATGAGGAACTTAGTCCTGAACTTTCTGATGAAATCCAAACTCAATTCAAAAACCTTGATCCTGAAACTGGGTACCTTATACCCCGCAAATCAAAATATCTAGGTCGTTGGATCCTTCATGGGGGATGGTATCCTGACTATCAATTACGGCTTTTTAATCGAATTCATTCAAATTGGGACTCTGCACCTATCCATGAAAAAGTCATCGCCCATAAAATTGATAAATTAAAGAAACCCATGCACCACTATGTTTTCCGCCAGATTTCAGACCATGTTCAAACCAACAACCGATATTCTGGCCTGCAAGCTGATGCCCACTTTCAAAAGGGCCAGAAATTTTCTTATTTCAAACTGATTTTCAAGCCGTGGACTAAATTCATCGAATGTTATTTTTTAAAGCTCGGGTTTCTTGATGGCTTACCAGGTTTTATAATCGCTATAGGAGCGGCCTACTCTGTCTTTATTCGTTGGGCTAAGGTTTGGGAACTTGAGTCGGGATTAAATCCCAATCAAGAAAGGAAGTCTCAAAAATGATTCGAATTTTTTGCCTTGTTTCCTTTCTCTTTGCGATCAGCATCAACCAACAATCCTATGCACTTTCCAAGTACCCTTATGTTTCAGAGTTAAATGGAAAAATTCAGTCCATCACCAAAGAAGGGGAAAATTTAACCATCACCAAAGGCACAATTCTAAAAGATCGTGCAACCATTTTAACCGGCAATAAATCTCAGGTTCAAATTGAGTTAGACCCAAAGACTGTGGTTATCTTACTCGACAATTCAAGCTTGGAAATTCCAAACATTAATCAAGATGGAGATGTTTCCACTGTGATTTTGAATTACGGCCAAGCTCGTATAGCAACACAGGGCAGTGGCGAGCGCATCTATGCGACCCCCTTAACCAGAGATATCTATCCAAGTGCCGATTTTCTTTTATCCTATGACCGCGACAAAGCACGAGCTGAAGTTTTATGTTTCAAAAACGGACTAAAATTCCGAGGTCAAGAACATGAACAAGAGGCCTACGTCGGCCCCGGAGAAAGAGTGTTTTTTCAAGGAATATTCGATGGGGGGCAACTTGCTTTTGACATTCTTCTCAAAGGCAGAAAGGTAGCTCGAGGCACTCTTTCTAAAGTCGAAAGACTTTCGGAAATCGAACTCAATGAAATTGAGAAATCAACATGGATCAAAAAACCTGAAGCCCCTAAAAAAGCCAAGGCAAAACCTCGAAAGTCTGATGAAATTTGTGACAACCCCTTCGGCAAATTAAACCAATGCGTATGGAAATGTGAAAATAACCCCAAAAAAGCGAAAACCTGCGCTGTTGGTCATACCAACAGCAAAGCTAAATGTGTACGATATCGGTGCCTTGCCAACGGTCAGTGGTCAGATCCCTTTGAACTCACACCAGGGCAGAACAAATGCAAACTTTCCCCCATTGTAGGCCCTTGCGACTATTAATTATTTAATCAGCGCCAAGACTTCTTCCTCACTCAACCCACACTGAATTCTCATCAGATTCGCCTTTGCTCCGATCTCTCGACGCGACTCGGATTCCTTGAATTGAACCTGACATCTCATCTCCTCATCCTGATGGATCACTTCCTTAGGCCCCTTTCCACCTTGAGTCTGTTCAGTTTTTGAATTCATCCCACAAGCACCAAGAAATAAACATAATGAAAATAAAAACCTTTTCATAATGATCCTACTTTCCAACTAATAATCGAAAGCTTCTATATCCCACGCCTGATGCCTGGCTCATATCAATACCACTAATCGAATATCTCACATCCACGAGCACACCCATGGCACTACTTAAGGTGCAAGCTTCAAGAACACTGACTTTTCTATTTAAGGTAAGAAATAATTTATTCTCTTCAATTCTTGAGACGACCTGTGATTTTAATTCATCCTGCACTTGACCATTCACAATCACTGATCTGACTTTCACCTGATTAAAATCAAGATGAATTGGATAAGCATCTGGCATTATTCCGAACTCTTTAAGTCCCAGAACCCACTTGACTGCATAACTCATGCGAGCATCAGTCCATTCTTGGCGAATCAAAGATTTAATTCTAAGCACCAATGATTCTATTTCATCACTGAGTTCTGATATTCTTGCCAAATGCTGTGTGGGTTCATTACTTCCAGAAAGTCTTAAAACCTCTTCAACATCAGACCTGAATTGAAAAATGAGACTTTGAATATCACCTATCTGGCTGATCTGACTGCAAGCTTCATTTAATTTAGCTTCCTCCCTTTCGTCCATACGGACCCGAGTGCCATAACTGGTTGTCAAACACCCAGTAAGAGAAAGCAATACAGTCATTATTCCAACAAATAATCCAATTTTCATGACTTATCATCATCCACTTCAAGAAGGGCTTCAATAATGATTTTTCTGGCTACAGTTTGCTGTCTGAGCTCAAAAGCCAACAAAGAAATTTCATTCTCATTCAACTGTCCTGAATTTACTTTTTCAATCCACTTATTTTGATTCACCCGCAATTCAGATTGAGCTAGTATGTTCTTGATCTCGTCTAAGGAATAATTTCTCATTGCTCTTTCTATTTGTTCAAAACTATCAAGATCCTCAAATGAAAATGCCTCCCGACCAGTATTTTTCTTCAAATTAGTTTCATCAATATTGACTTGGAGGCCTGGATTGGTCTTTTGATTGACTTGATGACCAAGCACAGATGGACTATGAGCGATCATTGGACCAACACTATTCCTTTTCACTAGAACTCCAGCCAGGAGCCCAACTAAAAGAACGAAAACAATTTTTTTCATAATCACCCCCACCCAAGAATTAATGAATCTGCAATGTGAGATTTACTTGTCCGTCAGTTGTTTTTTGGGACTGAATGAGCTGCTCATGACTGCTGGTCTCATGCCAGACAGTGCTGAGATGAAGCTCATCATCTGAGAACAGTAATTCCATAAGATTTCCGACAAATATACTTTGCAATTCTTGGTCTCTCAGTCCATTTTGATCTAATAATTGACCTATAGAATATCCAAGACTTCCCATTTTCTTTCTCAGTGTTAATGGTTTAGCTAAAGATGTTGTTACAATTTTTGACAGATCAAAGTAAAACTGACCAATTTGATCTTGGTTAACAACTTCTGGTCGAACCATAACTTTCGTCTGAAGAGATAATTTTGCTTTACCATCAAGCATATCACAAGCAAGATCAAGAGCATGAATCATCACCTGAAACTGGGTTCCATCACGAGCGACAAGGACTCCCCCATACTTTAACCCGAGCTTTCTTGCCTTTGAGCTTAAGCTATCATCTGTTACAGCAACAGTGGCGGACGCACCCGTAGGGTCTATCACCTCAACACTCATGGGTAACTGAGTGCCAAAAGGTAAGTCAGGCTTTGTCACTCTCATATATTCATAAAGTGCAGATTTATCTCTCTTATTCAGAAGATCTCTTAAGTCCTCTCTTTTAATTTTAAAACCAACCTTAAAACGTGATTCCAAAAAACTTTGCCATTCACCAGGCTGCTCCCGGCGAGATGTAAAAACTCTCAGTTGAGAACTTTCAGGCATTTCCTCATAGGCCACCATTATTTTTTTAAATTCACCACATTGTTTTTGTAGTTTTTCTTTAACCTCAGATTCAGCCCATATTTCATAAGAGTCGTAAATCGGAATCTGAATAAACTGATTTTTCGTCATCATGATCTTATCAGCATATACTGACTGCGATATCAGAATTCCAAAAATCACATTGAGAAGTAGTTTTGTTTTCATAATCTCTCCAACTTAGACTCTTATTTTGTATATGTCGTAATCCAGGGTTTTAAGGAAACCTTATCTTTCGACCAAGCCTGAACAAGCTCAAAATTTTGTGTCTGAGTGTAGCTTGCCACCGAGCTCGAGTTCCCAAAGATAGCATCAAGCACTGTCATGACCGCTGCTCCGCCAACACAATATATATTTGCAGGACACACTTTCATGAGCGAATCACTTATAACCACAGCTCCATGTGCAGGAGGAGCCATTGCTGTGATGATTGAGCCTTTGTCAGGGGCAGTTGGCATAGCTATTGTCAACATTCGCTTAAAAATATCCACCTTCATGTCTTGCTCAATTTTTATACGCTCTTCGTCACTGATAGTGTTTGAAGGATCTTGCTCCTTCCACTCAATACGGAAGGCATCTTTAAAATCAGTTCTCTCTGAGACATCTGTCCATGACCTTGAACTAAAGAATCCCCCGCTGGATCCACTGCTGACAACTTTCTGATACATCTTATACATGTTGTATTTTGCCGTTACAGAAAGCTTAAAGCTGGATGGATATTCATAGGTCACAGTCATCCCGTATTTCATGTCTTTTTCTGTCTCAAGTGTCTTAAAATTAAAATACTCGGGGTACTTAATAGGACATACACCCAAAAGACTTAAAACCACATTTGCAGATATGGACTGAGGATAAGTAGGTAGTTCAAGCACTCCGTTTTGAGAAACCGCTCCAGGTAATTCAAAAGCGAGCACTGGTCGATCAAAGCCCGCAATTCGGTCCAATCCAATCAGACTTGAATGAACTTTGGCATTTGCAGTTTGAATTTTCTCAAAACTCATCCCTGGATTTGCCGTTCTTAATGATCCAATATTCTCATTCCATTTGGAACTGTAGACAAAACCTGCTCGCCCACCCTCCATTTTCGAATAGCTAGAAAGAAGTTGTGCAATCTGAGCTTTTGCTTTCAATAGCCGAGCATTGATATCTTGAAAACCCTCAGAAGCATCAAGTAAATTTGCCTTAATGGACTCAACTCGAGCTTTCAGTTTTTCGTATTGTCTGACATCAGAGGTATTTTCTTTAGCCAGCTCACGACGATCTTTCATCATTTTTGTTTTTTCATTATTCACATCGCGTATTTCATTATTGATTTCATCACAATCATCTTTGCAGCTTTCACTGGCCTTATAAAGTTCAGACAGTCTTGTCTCTAGACTGGAAATTCGCGCATCCAATTCTGCCAATGCAGTCAGGTTTTTATTGGCAGCAAAGTCACTGGCAGCCTTTCTGGCTTCATAAAGTTCTTTTTTAATTCGCTTAACTTCCTCAGTCCCCTGAGCCGCTTCTAATTCAAGCTCATTAATCCGAGCCTGCATTTGTTGTGAGTACTTCATTGAATCAGAAATTTCCTTACAAAAACCAATATAGGCACTAATTGTATGAATTCCAGTCGATGTTGCCATAGCCGTATTTGGCGGCATAACATAAATACGATTTGTATCCACATCATCCACAACAAGATTTGAGTCTGTATTGTTCTTTATTTGAGATAACTTTGTAGGATCAGTCGGATACAGCGTGGGCACAGCTTGTACTCCAACTCCGATCAACGATATCATTGCAATTGGCAATAGCGTGTTCTTCATATTAACCTCTTCAATTTATGTTCTAAATATAATTGTTCCCCGATCCCCTATCTGAAGCAGGAGTTGTGCCATATTTAAAAGCGAAATAATGAGATTTGAGGGGAAATCGGTTCGACTAAATCCTAAATGAAAGATGAGAATCCAGGAGTAAAGACATAAATATCAGCAATATCATCAGGAAAACTATTGAGATTTTTGCCCTTTAGGTAAATGATGCACTAATGATGACAAGAATCCTATCCGTAATACTGCTTATTCTCTTCTCTCCACTCTCATACGCTTCGATATGCAATCGACAACCTCAGGTTGCTGAGTCCATTTCAAGCCTTGTTGGAAAAAAATGTGATGAGATAACAACTTCTGATCTGAACGGACTTGATGCTCTTGATCTATCACATAAGGCTATATCTCAGCTGCAATCCTCAGATTTTGAAGGTTTATCAAATATAAAAATTCTGTACCTACACGACAATCCACTTGAAAAAATCCAGCCGCAAACTTTCAAACACCTTGCTCAGCTTGAAGAACTTTACATGTCACGAACAGACTTAACCGCTGTAGAATCAGAGGTCTTTGAAGGTTTATCAAAGCTTCGCATATTAATTCTTTCATCAAATAATATTACTATCATTCCTGCTGATAGCTTTAAATATTTATCTTCACTTCACACTCTTAAGCTGAATAGTAATATGATTACGGAACTGGATAAAAATGCATTTCGTGGTCTTCATCAACTGCGCATACTTGATTTACATGATAACCGAGTCCCATTTTTTGATCCTCAAGTTTTCGCAACCATATCTCAGCTGGAAGAACTCAACATAGCTATTAATAAATTAACTCAACTTCAAGATGATCTATTCATTTCTTTCGCTGCACTTAAAAAGTTACTCATATTTGCAAATGATATCACAACTATTTCGCCAAAGGCCTTTCGTGGGTTAAAACAACTGGAACGCCTAAGATTAAACGGCAACTACATTTCGAGCTTGCCTGCGGGAGTTTTTTCAGAACTAGCGCAATTCACAGCCATTGATTTGCGAATCAACTCTCTTTCACCGTATCAATGTGAACAAATCCGAAAAGAATACCCAAAGATGGAGATTCTTTTGGATGAGAATCGCAACATTGACATGTAATGTTCGACTGACTTACTGAAGCATAAATTTTTGCTGATTTTTTGAAGCGAGAAATTTGGGGTGACCGACGGGGCTTGAACCCGCGACCCTGGGAATCACAATCCCATGCTCTACCAGCTGAGCTACGGCCACCACACAGTGATCATCAAGATTGATGGGACACCCCTTTGACCGCTGGAGGTTCAAAGGCAGGCCACTATAATATCAGGAACTTGATATAGACAAGCTTTTTCCTTAAGCACCCCCCAGAAGAGGCCCATTTTCATAGCCCCAACCCATGGATTTGCCTAAAGATTATTCATTCTCATTCCCTAACTACCAGTTTTTTTCGAATCTGCTCCAGGCGGTCAGGGGTCGACCTGACTTTAAGGGTAAGCCCTTTTTCATCGTAAGACTCACCAAGAACGCGCACCCGGGCTCGGATTTCGCCAATCACCCCTTGAACCGTATAGGGAATAAAAAGATCCTCATCCACCATGTCTGTTTCAAAATATTCCATGATGCGATCTCTGAGAATTTTTAAATCCTCTTTGTTTCTCGTTGAGATCATCAAAGCCTGAGGAAACTCTGTGGCTAAATCAGCGATCTCACCTTCAGTTAAGCGATCTTTTTTATTCAAGACAAGAAGGCTTGGAACATCATGAGCTCCAACTTCAGCTAAAACTTTTTGTGTGACCTCGAGCTGGGATCGAAACGAAGGATCAGAAGCATCCACCACATATAATAAAAGCGAAGCATTCAGCGCCTCATCAAGCGTGGACTTAAAAGAAGCCACCAAATCATGAGGCAGCTTTTTAATAAATCCCACCGTATCTGATAATAAAACCTTAGGGCGAGTTTCAGGATAAATAGGCCGAATGGTCGTATCTAAAGTCGCAAAAAGCTTATCAGCAACCAGCACTTCACTGCCGGTCATTGCCCGCATTAAAGAAGATTTTCCTGCGTTGGTGTACCCCACGAGAGCCACAGAAATTTCTTGCTCACGTCTGGCCCGACGGGTCTGATGTTCATTTCCAATCGCTGCTAATTCTGATTTTAATTCTTTAATCCGGTCTCTGATTTTTCTTTTATCCAATTCAAGACTGGTTTCACCGGCACCCTTGCCGCCAACTCCACCACCGCCGCGGTCTTCTCCCCCGCCAGTTTCTCGAAGCCGGGGAGCTACGTATGTGAGCCTAGCAATTTCAACCTGAAGCCTGGCCGCTTTTGTTCGAGCATGACGACTAAAAATTTCGATAATCACACCGGTTCGATCCAGAACTGGAACTCCGGTGGCACTTTCAAGGTTTCTGAGCTGAGAGGGAGAAAGATCACAATCCACAATGACGATGTCAGCGGTTTCTGTGGGCGCAGGATGACTTTCTTGTTCTTGACCCTCATCATCTTCAAAATCATCGCTTTCGCTATCCTCATCTTCATCTTCATTCTCGGTGGCGGCGGCTTCGTCGGCCCATTTTTGGGCCGCTTTAGATAATTTATGCTCAACGAGTGAGGCCACTTGGCCCGTCCCACCCGTCCACTGCGCTAATTCTTGCAGCTTGCCTTCACCGAGAAGGATAGCCTTTCGATCGGAACTTCGTTTTTGAGTCACTCGACCGACGACAGAGTACCCTAACGTGGTCACCAAGCGAGATAATTCTTGAAGTGAGCCTTCAAGATCTTGGTGAGACATATGAGGAAGATGAATTCCGACAAGGACCGCTTTTTGTTGCATGGGATAGACATATCAGAATCTTGCCCGAGGTCGAAGGAATTTATTCAAGAACTTGAACTAGACCCTCTTACTCTGAAGAAAAAACCCTGATAATATATTTCTATGCGAATGCGACTTCGATGCCCACAGTGTCTTCAACCCGATTTTAGCTGCTACTGTGCTTTAATTAAACCCTTTGATCCAGGAATGGTCTTTGTCATTCTCACTCATCCAATTGAAATTGCCCGACGAATTGCCACCGGAAGAATGTCTCATTTGTGTCTGAAAAACTCTCACTGGATCGGTGGTCATGATTTCACCAACAATGAAAGTGTGAATTTACTACTTCAAGATCCAAAACTTCATCCCGTGTTGCTGTATCCAGGACCTGATTCTCGAAATATGAGCTTAATGAGCGAAGAAGAAAAGTTTGATCTTACCCCTTCAGGAAATAGACTGGTCGGAAAAAAATTAGCTATTTTTGTCATTGATGGGACTTGGCACACAGCCAGAAAGATGGTCCGCCTGAGCCAAAATCTGAAAGACTTGCCAAGAATTTGTTTTACTCCGGATCGGCCCTCGAATTTTCGAATTCGCCACCAACCCCGACCCGAGTGCTATTCAACAATCGAGGCCATTCACCAAACCATTGACCTGCTTTCTCCACCCAATCGAAACCACGATCATTTGCTTGAAGTTTTTGACAAGATGGTCAATCGCCAATTAGAGCTGGCTTATAGCTTAACTGTTTCCAGCTTTTAGTTAGAATTTGCTCAAGATCACACAAAGCAAGATGACCCCATGCGCCCTGCTGAATTCACATTCTTTCATTTTCGATATATAGTGTTCGAGTTCCCTGGAGGATTTATGAAACAATATTTTTTCTTAGTTATTTTCTTTCTTGCTCAAGTCAGCATCGCCAGCACTCACACATATCAAATCGGAGATCAAGAGGCCGAGGGATATTTAGCTCTGCCGAAAAAATTAAAAGGAAAAGCTCCTGCAGTTTTGATTGTTCATGATTGGATGGGACCAAGTTCATTCACGCAAAAAAAAGCAGACCAGATTGCCAATATGGGATATGTGGCTTTTACAGCAGACATTTACGGCAAAGGCATTCGCCCCAAAGATGGGAAAGAGGCCGGGGCCCTTGCTGGAAAATATAAAAACGATCGGCTCGAACTGCGACGCCGAGTTCGTGCCGCCTATGATGTTGTTAAAACACTGAAAGAAGTCGATCCTAAAAAAATTGTCGTCATTGGATATTGCTTTGGAGGCACCACCGCTCTTGAACTTGGAAGATCCGGAGTGGATCTTGCGGGAATTGTCAGTTTTCACGGTGGGCTTGAAAATCCAACACCCGATAACGCTAAAAATATCAAAGGAAAAACCTTAATACTTCACGGTGCTATTGATCCATTTGTTAAAATGGATGAGGTCGCAGCTTTTCAAAGAGAAATGAATGCCGCAGGTGTCGATTACCAATTTATTTCTTATAGCGGAGCTGTTCATGCCTTTACACTTCCAAGCGCTGGAGACGATGTTTCAAAGGGAGCTGCATACAATGCTGCCGCTGATCGAAGATCTTGGGCCGCCTTCACAGCTTTTATGAAAGAGATCACTCAGTAACTAGATTGATTAAGCCCCTTCAACAAGTTTAACTAATTTATCAACAACGTTTCGAAGCATGGTAGCTTGATTCGCCATTTCCGAGGACGAAGCCGAGGCCTCTTCGGCCGTCGCTGCATTTCCTTGAGTCACCTGATCAAGCTGAGTCATCGCCTTGCCAATTTGCTCTATGCTTGTTTGCTGTTCTTTTGAAGCATCTGCAATATCAGCAATGTTTTCTGCGACCTGAGTAAAAGACCTAACCATTTCAATTAAAACTGTGTAGCTTTCATCTGCAGATTTTGCACCGTTATTAATTTTATGCACACTTTCTTTGATAAGCAGAGAAATATCCTTTGCTGCTGAAGCACTTCGACTGGCCAGATCTCTGACCGCCTCTGCAACCACGGCAAAGCCTTTTCCTTGCTCGCCAGCTCGCGCAGCCTCAACCGCAGCATTTAAAGCCAATAGATTTGTTTGAAAAGCAATGTCATCAATCACATTAATAATTTCTTCCATCCGGAGTGAGCTTGACTCAAGATCTTTCATTGAAGAAATCAATTCTTTAAGTCTAACTTCTCCCTCAAGGGCAGATGTTTGACTTGTTTGGGTTAATTTCGCTGTTTCTCCGGTCTTATCAGATGTCACCTTGACCATCTTACCCACGACTTCAATTGAAGCCACAGTCTCTTCAAAAGATGCTGCAGCCTCAGTCGCCGCTGAGGAAAGCTGTTCACTTGCCACGGAGATCTGATCTGAGGTTTCACTAACGCTTGTTGATCCTGATTGAAGTTCTACTATTATCTCTTGTATTGGCTTCGTGATGGATCGAATCACAAAGAAAAGTGTTATTGCAATTCCTGCAGTCACAACAACCATCACGGTGAGCATAAACATTAAGTTTGATTTTGTTTTCTCCTCACTTGCCAGGATAACTTTAAAGGACTGCTCAAATTCACCCTGAATGACTTCTCCCACTTGATCAATGGCTTTTGTGATTGAATCAAAATACGATTTGGGATTTGTTTCATAGCCCCCAGTCTTTGCTCGATCAATCACCTTTTTAAGTGTTCCTGAAACCAAACCCCATTCTTGACCATTTCGAAATGCCTTAATTTTTTCAAAAGTCATTTTGTTGCTAATCAATGCTGGCGCATTCAAACCAACTTCTGCTGCTGATTTCAGATCAACAATAATTCTGATCTCATCTACAGTTAATGGCTGATCGACAGTTAAGATCGGAGTTACCGTGGCTCTTAATTTTCCCATGCTCTCTTTGGCAGCCTCGAGCAGAGAAATCCGCATCAGTCCTTCCATGTTTGAAGATCCACTAGTGGCGGCAATTTGAAGCCACAAAAGGTCTAAAATAATGGCGCTAAATTTCGAGGCCACCTTATCTTTAGCTTCTTTTTGATTCACCAAGACTCGTGCTGGTTCAAGAGTAGAAATTGCCAAATTCACACGCTCTAATATCTCACTCTCAAGAGATGTCTGACCCAATGAGGTTTGAAAATCTTTTAACTTTAAGTCAGTTTGTGTTCGCTGAGCATCGAGATCTGTTTGAGTTAAACCCCCGCTCACATAGGTTGTTGATCTTCCCCGTTCTCGTTGTAGCTGCGTGACAAGATCAGAGCTTGCTTGAACAAATCTCATCTTCAAAGTAACAGCTCGAGCAGTTTTGAGTTGATTATCATAATCAATAAGCCTCATGGCTCCGATAATAAGAAATACGACAAAGGGAACTCCAGCTAATAAGATGAGTTTACCTCGTAGGCCTGATAATATCTTTCCGAATTTCATCATGAGCTTACTCCTTTGAAGCAAGCTTCATTATTCATGAGAGAAAACATCAAAGCAATACTGGACTAGCTCATCCACGAGTTGCCCTCTATTATCTTCATCAATGACATCTGCAACGGACAATCTTAACAATGAGACAAAATTACTCATCCATTGGAATGAAAACGAAACCCCTCATCAAGCACTCTGGAGATCAGAGAGCGGCCAGTCTTTACCGAAGAAAATTGTTATTGGAAATGACACCACAAAGGCAGATCTAGTCTATCGACTAGCCTGCGAGGGCACTGCGACACTCTGGAGAGGGGATTTTCAGAATGCCAAACAGTTGCTTCAAGCTCTCAGTCGACGAGCAGAAAGAAAACCCAAAGCTGGGAAAACACCTGCAGAATCTTTTCACCTGCACCGCCAAGCCCAATCTCAACGCGCACGAATTTTGGGAATGCTGCTGATTCCTTTTGAAAAAGACTATCATATTCCCCTGAGACGATCTCCTGATGTTCATCTCGCCCTACAAGAGGTCTTCGGCAAAACCAGCGAGTCTTTTGTGATGAGTCTCAGAGAACTTCTCGGCCTGATCGGTGCTCATGAATGGCGCAAAAAGGGAGTCTTTATTCCCACCCTTGGACACACCATTCATCCCCACTACGGCGTTTTCTCCCCCGTCCGAGGTGAATATCTTGATCTTGCTTCTGAGGCACCCCTTCCATCAAAAAAATTGGCCTTCGATATTGGTACGGGCACAGGAGTACTGGCCTGCATTCTTGCCAATCGTGGGGTTGAAAAAATCATCGCTACTGATCAAGATCCACGAGCTTTGGCCTGCGCAGAAGAAAATGTCGATCATTTGCAGTTTAAAAATCAAATTCAAATCACAAAGGCCCACCTTTTTCCTGAAGGCAAGGCTCCTCTTATTATTTGCAATCCCCCCTGGATCCCCGCGCGCCCCAGTTCGCCAATTGAAAATGCCATCTATGATTTTGAAAGCCAAATGCTCAAAGGTTTTCTCAAGGGGCTCAACTCTCATCTTGAAGATCAGGGCGAGGGATGGTTGATTATTTCTGATATCGCTGAACACCTGGGTCTTCGGACTCGTGAAGAACTTCTTCAATGGATCAACGAGGGCGACTTAAAGGTGCTCGGTCGACTGGATACAAAACCGAAACACTCAAAAGCCCAAGACTCAAGCGATCCATTGCATAGTGCTCGGTCAAAAGAAGTTACTTCATTGTGGAGACTTGGGAAGAAATAGATTTTTCTAATTCTAAAAATTGAGGATCTAATATTTTATCAAGATCAGAAGAAGTTATACCAAGTGCCACCCTGCAAGACTCTTGATAAAACTCTCTTTGCTTTGAAAACCACTTACCCCAGGCCGCTTGAATAAAATAATCCCTTTCATCTTCTTCGGTTTCAGGGCTCACCACTGCCTGGCAATAGGCAATTTCATTTTCATTTAAACCCATACGAGTCATCAATTCCGTAGCCATTTTCCATTCAAAGTGATTGAGATACTTTTCAACTTTTGACCAAAATTCAAGCCCCATTTGTCCATAATCACTTTTACAAAAATAAGTCGTGCATACACCCGGCCTTTGCGCCCATATGGAGCATGAGTTCTGAGACTTTGAGAAAAACGGACAAAGCAGCTTTTCTTCTCGACCGAATCCTTGATGCCCAAAAGAATTTCGAATGCCTTGAGCCTGAAGGGATTCATACAAACCCACTGGCAGAAATACCCCGTTCTTCTTTGCCGCTTGATACCGCTCTTCACCCAATGTGCCCAATGTAAAATTCGGCAAATAAGGAAAATAAGTACAACATTTTAAATGTCCAAAAAAAGGACCCAGATCTCGAGTTATTCCTGACGGATTAACCATCGCACAATTCTCACAAGTTGCCAGACTTTCTCGCGGTGCTATGGGCAGTCTTTTAGATAACCAAGAAGAATAAAATTCAGGAAATAAATAAGAGTGCCTCACTTTTATCCTTTTCGATAATCCAGATTAAGAGAAGTTGCCATCTTTTGATCTTCTCTGATCATCTCGAGAAATACTTTGGCCATTGGACTAATGGGCACTTTTTTCCCCTCATATTCACAAACTGGTAAGATATCTAAAGTCGTTCCTGCCATAAAAAGCCCCTGAGCCTGAAGAAGGTCATTTTCTTCTATCTTTACTCCTCGCAGAACGGGCAAAAGTTTTCTCTCTTCAACCAAATCAAAAAGTCTCGACATGGTTGTCCCTTTGAGAATGCGATCAAATCCTGGATGAACCAATTTATTTTCTTTTGTGTGAATAAAAATATTTTCCGTGGAACTTTCAGCTACGAAACCCTGATCATCAAAAGCCACAGTAAAATCTAGACCTCTTTCAACAGATTCTTTCTTCATCATCACATTCGGCAAATAATTGCAGGTCTTAATTTTCGCAAGCCAGTCATTCTTCACAGGGATTTGACTTCGTCCAATTCTGACTCCTTTTTCAAACTTTTCCTGAGGCAAGGGCTTTAGCTCGGTCACACACAAATAAATCTGAGCCCCAACAGAGTCCGCTGGGTTTGTTGAATAAAGACCCGGCCCCCGAGAGAGAAAAAGCCTCAGCACGGCGTTTTCACTTTGACTGATTTTTAAAGTTTCACAAATGACCTGAATCAAATCAGCTTTTGATAAGGGGGATTGAATTCCAATTTGCTCTGCGGAATAAAAGAGCCGATCGATATGGGGGCGCAGTAAATAAATGTTATGATTCACAACTTTGATGGCCTCAAATACCCCATCCCCTCGATGAACCAAGTGATCATCCATTGGTAAAACCATCAGAGATGGATTTGTTGTGACACCACCTAACCAAGTTGAAAAATAAGCCTTGTACGTAGATTGAGCTGAGTAGTGCTGATTCTTTAGTTTTTGCATCACCTGATCATCATTTAAGTGAGTCATTTTCATTTTGAATCCTCCACCTAAGGTCTTGCGTCATCATGAACAAAATTATGGTTTGACCTGACTCTCATTTCGCCGCTGAAATAAGACTGGATTCTACTTTAACAAAAGGGCCCATTTATGAAAAACTCTCTTCATCAACATTTCACGAAGCTAGTCTTTATACCTGCACTTCTCGTTTCACTTTCTGCCTGCTCATCAAAACCGAAACAAGAAGAAAAAAAGACTGCTGCCACAGCTACTACTGCGACAACACCAGCACCAAGGCCCGCACCTGCTGCTGGTGAAATCAAACCAGCAGACGGAGTACCATCGTCAACAGACATGGTCGTCGAAATGAAAAAAGTGGAAGAGGCCAAAACAGTTCCGGCCATTGAAATTGGAAAAGCCGCAGTGCCTGCGACTCCGCCTGCACCTGCCCATGATACTCATGCCGCTCCAGTACCAAGTCATTCAGCTCACGCCACCGAAGGCGTCGCTCCAGAGAAGGCTCTTGGTTGGTTAAAAAATGGAAACACGAGATTTAAAAAAGGATTTTTAAGAAAAGATGGCCAGTCAAAGAAAGACATTGAACGACTTTCAAAGGGACAGGCTCCTCATACAATCGTCCTTTCATGTTCCGACAGCCGCGTTCCACCAGAGGTCGTTTTTGACCAAAAGTTGGGAGAGATTTTTGTTGTGCGAACAGCTGGGCAAACTCTTGATCCCACTTCTCTTGCCAGTATGGAGTACGCCATTGAACATTTAGGCACTCGATTGATCTTAGTCATGGGCCATACCTCTTGTGGTGCCGTGAAAGCTGCCCTTGGAACCTTAAATGGATCTGATGCTGGAAGTCCTAACTTGAATAAATTAGTTGCCGATATACATCCCCGCATCAAAACATTTGCAGGGAAAGAACCCTCTGCACATGTTGAGGATGAATCTTGGGCCAACGCTCGCGGTGTCGCAAAAGATCTTTTAAATCGCTCAGGAATTATTGAAGAAAAAGTTCGATCTGGTCAGGTGAAAATTGTGGCAAGTCTTTATCACCTTGATTCAGGCAGTGTTGATTTTAAAGAATAAATAATATTCTTATTTTCTGTCTTCATACTTTCCTTACTTAAACTAAGGAAAGTCTTTGTCTCATTCAAATACAAAGATGAA
The DNA here is from genome assembly GCA_016861345.1 of Oligoflexia bacterium. GTDB lineage: Bacteria > Bdellovibrionota > Bdellovibrionia > Bdellovibrionales > Bdellovibrionaceae > BOLD01. The sequence continues at coordinate 78,315 of BOLD01000005.1, read as the reverse complement.
GTTCTTTGGGACTATCTAGCTCAAATCATTCTCTTGATATTTCTTTGTCATATACTAATAATCTCGATATAATGTAAGTAACTTTAATCAGAATGGAATGAGCGTGCCCATACGTAAGTTAAAAACCTGGACTTTGATGAAGTGGGAGATTCTTTTTGAACAAGAACACCCTCTATGGCTTCGCTTTCTTGTTGCAACTCTAGTCACTGCAAGTCTTGTTATTCTTTTCTCGATTGTACCTTATAGTTCGAACACGGCTTTATTAATGACCTGTTTAACGACTTGCTGTCTCATTTTAGTTTCCGCAACTGAAGGTTTTTGGCCAGGTCTCTGTGTTGGCTTTATTGGTTTCTTTGCCATTAATTATTATTACGTCGTGCCTGTTCGGGTACTTCCTGCTACCGTTACTGACTATCTTTTCTTATTTGCATATTGGACTCTCAATTTAATGATGAACACCGTTACAGCTTTACTGAAAAGAGCCTACAAAAAAAGTTGTTCCTCTGAAAGTGAAATGAAAAAAAATCGCGACGAACTTCAAATCAGCGAAGCTCGCCTGAAAGAAGCCCAACGCATTGCTCATCTCGGCAACTGGGAACTTGATCTTAGAACAAATAAGCTGATGTGGTCAGACGAAATTTATCGTATTTTTGAAATTTGCCCAGTGGCCTTTGGAGCATCTTATGAAGCATTCATAAAAGCCATTCACCCAGAGGATCGTGAGAAAGTGAATAGCGCGTTCACCAATTCAATTAAAAGTAAAACGCCCTACGTGATTGACCATCGCCTTTTGATGGCTGATGGAAGAGTAAAGCATGTTATTGAAAGCGGCCAAACTTTTTATGACAAAAACAACAATCCCCTTCGATCAGTTGGAACAGTACAAGATATTACTGAGCGAAAATTGATGGAGGAAGAGCTTCGAAAGGCTGTCACCACACGAGACGAGTTTCTCTCCATTGCTTCTCACGAATTAAAAACTCCTCTTTCTGCACTTTACCTTCAACTTCAATTGATTGGCCGATTGATTAATAAAGATAATTCTACAACTAGCCCTCAAATTGCTGAACTTGGGAAAAAGTCAGTTATAGCCTGCAGTCAAATCATCAAACTTCTTAATGACCTTCTTGATATGACCCGCATACGCACAGGAAAGCTGGAGCTCCACAAGCAAGCTGTCAACCTGAGTGCTGAGGTTAAAAATACAGTCGCCTTGATGTCCGAGGAGGTCACAAAATCGCAGTGCGTAATCAAAGTCAGTGCAGAAGAATCTGTTATTGGAATATGGGATCCTAGTCGTATAAACCAAATTATCTCTAATCTATTATCCAATGCGATCAAATATGGCCAAGGCAAACCGATTGAAGTCGTAGTCCAGTTGAATAAAAATGAAAAATCAGCCATCCTATCAATAAGAGACTTTGGCATCGGAATCCCAAAGGACATGCAGCAAAAGATTTTTCAACGATTTGAGAGGGCCGTATCTGGAGACAAGTTTATTGGCCTAGGCCTTGGTCTTTATATAGTAAAACAAATAATTGAAGCCCATGGTGGCACTATTAAGGTTGATAGCGAACCAGGACAGGGAGCCTTGTTCGTTGTTGAATTACCACTTCAGAATGAAGAGGAAAGGTAAAAAGGAAATTCAGGATGAATAATAATCAACACAAAATCTTACTTGTGGAAGATAGCGAATCCATTCGATCAACGTTAAAATTAGCCCTTGAGTTAGAAGGGTATCAAATCCAAGAAGCCACTGATGGAGTCGAAGCTTTAAAAATATTAACATCCTCTCCCGCGCCGGATCTGATTTTACTTGATATGCTTATGCCCAATATGAATGGATGGGAGTTTGTTGAGGAAATAAAGAAGGATTCCCAAAGCCCCCTCTCAAAAATACCCATTGTCGCAGTCACCGCAACCTCGGAAAAGGTTCAGCGGATACCAAAGCAGATTGAAAATGTGATCAAAAAACCCGTTCAACTGGATCAACTCTACCAAGTTGTGCGCCGCTATTGCCCACACGAAGACTAATGCCCGACTGAATTCTTGATTTTAGCTCGCATTTTTGGTCTAAATAGAGAATGTCTAAACGTATCTTACTCACCGCAGCACTACCTTATTCTAATTCACCCGTTCACATTGGCCACCTTGTCGAGCACTTTGGCGCTGACTTTTGGGCCAGATTCCAGCGCATGCAAGGGAATGAATGTCATTTCCTCTGTGCTGATGACACCCATGGCACACCTGTCATGCTTGCTGCCCGAGAAAAGGGAATCTCCCCTGAAGATCATGTGAATCAGGTTTGGAAACTGCATACTCAGGATTTTGCTGACTGCCAGATTGAATACTCCCACTACTCGTCAACAAACTCTCAAGAAAATAAAGAGCTCTGCGAATACTTTTATCACCAGATGAAAGAAAAAGGCCACATCCATATCAAATCCATCGATCAATTGTACTGCGAACATGATAAAATGTTTCTACCTGATCGCTTTGTGAAAGGCACTTGTCCCAAATGCGGAGCCAATGATCAGTATGGTGATAACTGCGATAAATGTGGAGCCACCTATAATCCAAGCGATATGAAAAGTCCCTATTGTTCAATTTGCCGAAATGCTCCTGTGACAAAACAAAGTGATCATATATTATTTAAATTAAATGATTTTAAATCTTATCTTGAGGCTTGGCTTCCACAACATACAGCAAAAGAAGTTTCCAACAAAATGCTTGAGTGGTTCAAAGAAGATTTAAGAGACTGGGATATTTCTCGAGATGAACCTTACTTTGGTTTTAAAGTACCGGGATATAAAGACAAATATTTCTATGTCTGGGTTGATGCTCCTATGGGATACATTTCAACGACTGTTCAGTTCTGCAAAAAAACGGGACTGAATTTTGATGATTTCTGGAAATCAGATAAAACCGAAGTCTATCACTTTGTCGGGAAAGATGTTGCCAGGTTTCATACCCTTTTTTGGCCAGCCCTTCTAAAAACGGCGGGCTTTCGCACTCCGAACCAAGTTTTTGTCCACGGTCACCTGACTGTGAATGGCGAGAAAATGTCAAAATCTAAAGGTACCCAGATTCAAGCTCGCACCTATCTCAACCACCTTGATCCCGCCTATTTGCGATACTATTTTGCCTGCAAACTAAGTTCAGGTTTGGATGATTTTGATTTTAGCACTGATGATTTTATCCAAAGAGTGAATTCTGATCTCATCGGAAAGATCACCAACCTGGCTTCTCGCGGAGCTCAAATGCTTTCTTCAAAACTGGATGGCAAGATGTCTTCTCCAGACACTGAAGGTCGCAAACTCATTCAACACGCACAAAGCAAAGCAAAAGAAATCGCTGATCATTATCAGGCCTGGGATTTTGCTAAGGCGATTAATGAGATTCGCGCTCTTGCTGATGAGGCCAATCGATATTTTGATGAAAAAGCTCCCTGGAAAACTTTGGCCACAGACCCTGCAGGAACAAAGGCTGTTCTCACAACAACTTTAAATATCTATCGCCTTTTAGCTATATTCCTAAAACCTGTTCTTCCAAAATACGTCGAACAAGTTGAAAAACTTCTGAATGAAAAGCCCTATGCATGGTCTGATTCTCAAAAGATTCTTGAAAACCATTCCATTCAACCCTATCAGCATCTTGCTAACCGCATTGATCCTGAAAAAGTGAAAGCCATGATGGAAGAAAGCAAGCCTGCAGCATCTTCTACTCCGGCTCCGATTGCAGCAAAACCTGCTCTGCAAGAGTCAACAACTGGTGAAATCGAAATTGAGGCCTTTACAAAAGTTGATCTTCGAATTGCCAAAATTATCGAAGCTGAAGAAGTCAAAGAAGCAGATAAACTTCTTAAACTCAAAGTGGATCTCGGACCACTTGGCACTCGTCAAATTTTTGCTGGAATCAAATCTGCCTACAAAGCAGATCAGCTCATTGGTCGCCTAACTGTTGTTGTCGCTAATCTCAAACCAAGAAAAATGAAGTTTGGCATGAGCGAGGGCATGGTTCTGGCTGCTGGCGAAGGCGGCAGTTCCTTATTCATTCTCTCTCCAGATGCTGGAGCTCAACCTGGAGACAAGGTCAAATAAGGTAAATCGGGCCAATAGGAATTAAATATCCATGAAATTTTCAAAGCTAGAAATTGAACTTCTTCAAAAAATTCATTCACTGGCCTTGAAGATTGAAAAAGAATCCAAAGATCAAGATTTCAACGAGGCCTTACTCTCTCAGCTAACATCCCTACTTTTTGAGCTTCGATTTTCAAAAAATCCAGATCTGGAAAGACTCGCAGAACTTCCCGATCACCTGCATCCACAAATGACACTCAGACATTTTGTGAATTTCATGATTCCGATTGAAAGACTGCTGGATCGAAATCTTCAAGATGATCAATTTCTAATCTCAACTGAAGATCAAATACAGAATCAATCGCAAACCCAACAACAAAAATTCCCGCTCTTTTTTGTGCTGGATAATATTCGATCTGCCTTCAATGTGGGATCTGTTTTTCGACTTGCAGACTGTGTGGGTGCCTCAGAAATTATTCTCTGCGGCTATACAGTTGGCCCAGAAAATGAAGCCCTTAAAAAAACATCGATGTCAGCCACTCAATTCGTCAAATCTCGACACTGTGAAACAGTCAAAGAGGCCATTGAAATTCTTCGCAACCAAGGAATCTTTGTGATTGGACTTGAAACAGGGAGCAAAGCCTTGCCCCTTTATCAAGGAACTCTGAAGGGCCCCACAGCCTTTGTTGTTGGCAATGAGCGCTTTGGTCTTGATCGCAGCACTTTAAACCTTGTTGACGAGGTCAGAAAAATACCCGTCTTTGGCGTAAAAAACTCTTTAAACGTATCGAACTCACTCGCTATTGCTGCCTATGAATGGAGTCGGCAGAATGTTTAAACCCATTGGATATTTTCATTGCGATAAGAAATATCCCTATCAGGCGGCACGACAGGGAAATATCGACATCAATACTGAGATGGGTTTTATAGAGCTTGAGGGTGGACAGAACTTTGAACAAGCCCTGATTGGACTTGAGCAGTTCTCACATATTTGGATTATTTATCAATTTCACAAAAATCAAAATTGGAAACCCATGGTGCTACCCCCACGCGGCTCATCGACGAAAATTGGTGTTTTTGCAACTCGGTCCCCTTATCGACCTAATCCAATTGGTATGACCTGCGTTCAATTGCGCAAAATTGAAGGAAGAAAAGTTTTTGTCTCGGGGTTTGATTTGCTTGATGGAACCCCTGTCCTTGATCTCAAGCCCTATCTTGCCTATGCAGACTCTTTTCCAGAGGCCAATATGGGATGGATTCAAAACGAAAAATATGAAATTCAATTCTCTATTCAAGGCGAACAGCAACTTCAATTTCTTGAAAAAAATGGTGAAAAAAATATTCGTGGGTTCATCATTAATCAATTAAGCTTTGATCCCCTGAACGCTGACAAAAAACGAATCTCACTAACAAATGAAAATATCGCCACGCTTTCTTATCGGACATGGAGAGTGGATTTTACCTTCGCCAATAATGGACCTGATCGTGCAATCAACAATCAAGAAGATTGCACTATTACGATAAATGGAATCCGAAGTGGTTACTCGTCAGAAGAGCTTCTTTTGACATCACCTGATCCTTACCAGGACAAGCAATTGCATCGATTATTTGTGAGCCAATTTCATATATCTGACAATTCATCAGTCTAACGGATAATCCGTATAGCCTTTTTCTCCAGGAGTGTAAAATGTGGACTGGTCGACAGGCCGAAGTGGTTTTTTCAATTTCATTTTTGTGACCAAATGCGGATTTGCGATAAAAGGTCGACCGAAGGCAAAGAGAACTCCCATCTTTTCTCTCAAATCATGTTCAGCTCTATTGGCATCATAGCCGCCAGAAAGAATCACGACTCCCTTAAAGTTATCATGGATTTTTTTCTTCACACTGGGTTTAATTTCAGGCGCCCCCATTGAACTGTGATCCACAATATGAATATATAAAATTCCAATCTTCTGCAGTTCACCAGCTAAATACTCGTAAAGATCTTCCATACGAGGGTCAGGAATCATTCCGTTTGAAACTCCGAACGGTGACAATCGAATTCCCACCCGCTCCTTTCCAATTTTATTTGCAACGGCCTTTGCGACCTCGATAGCAAATCGAGCTCGGTTCTCTACACTTCCACCCCATCTATCTTGTCTCTGATTGCTCGCTGTATTTAGAAATTCGTCAATTAAATAACCATTTGCTCCGTGAAGCTCAACTCCATCAAAACCAGCTTCCATTGCTAATTTCGCCGAGTGTGCGTACTCCTCAATGGTATTTTGAATATCCAATTCCGTCATTTCCTCTGGCACCGGGAAAGGCTGATTTCCTTTTGTATCTGTCCACATGGTTCCCTGCAGACCAATTGGTGATGGTGCCAAAATTTCCATTCCCGTGGGCAAATTGTCAGGATGTGCAACCCTACCACAATGCATCAGTTGAACAAAGATGTAGGACCCCGCTTGGTGAACAGCCTCTGTCACTTTCCTCCAAGCCTTGACATGATCAGAGGTATATAACCCCGGAATCCTAGCATATCCCAAACCATTATCGGATGGGGAGGTACCCTCTGTAATGATAAGACCTGCCTCAGTCCGCTGAGAGTAATATTTCACAACTAAATCATTCGGGATGTTATTCACACAACGACTTCTCGTCATTGGAGACATGACAATATGATTTTTAAGTAACATATTTCCAATTTTGACGTTTGAAAAAATCTGCTCAGCCATAGAATTACCCTCCGGTGATCTATTTGTCCCGAATGAGGATGGGCTTATTTTTCGACACCTGTCCATACACCACGGTCACAAGTGTCCTCATAAAACCCCCGAAAATAAAAATATAATAATAAGCCTCTCGGGTCTCACCGAATGAATGCAAAAGTTGGGCCCCCATCAAACTGCCGCCAATAATTGCTAAAGCATTAAAAAAGTTGTAGAGCGTCAAGAGAGGTATCTTATCTTCATGTTTAAGCTGGTTAAAGAAAATCACACTCATAGCAACCTCAAAAAGTCCCCAAAAAAATCCACTGAGTGACTGAAGAAAGATCACAAATAGAATGTGATCGGAAACTCCCCAAAATGCTGGCAGTGGAGCCATTCCAATTGCTCCAATAAAAAAGGTCAACTTCGGCCCCCACCCTTCCACCACCCGATGAGCCCTGGTCTGAGTTAAAAGCTTTGTTCCGATAAAGGCTCCAATACCCAACATAAATTCATTATATGTCAAATGCAGTTGAGCTAAAAAATAGGGAACGACAAACGGAGCAGAAATATTAATTGTGAAAAAAAATAAAAATAAAAATCCAAAGAAAGTTAAGTATTCTCTAGAATTTCGAAACATTTGAAAGGCCTCGCGAAGAGGTTGACCAAACGCTAGCGGTGTCCAGTCGTGTTGGTAATGCTTCATCGAGAGAATAAGGCTTGAAGAAGCTCGACTTAGAAAGGCCACAAGAAAAATCAAAGAAAAAACTGAAGTGAAAGGACCGATTGCAATTTTATAATGAAGGGCATAACCCCCACCCACGAGTCCAATGAGCACACCCGCTTGAGATATATAAAGTCTTCTTGAAAAAAAATGAGGACTCTCTTTATCCGAAACAAGGTGACCCATCCAAAAATTCCAACTAGGGCCAGCTGCAAATCCAGCACCCCAATAAATTGCAGCAATCAAAAAAAGAAGTAAAAAGTTAATTTTTTCATCAAACGAGAAATAAATCAGTGGCAAGAAGGCCAGCGCTTGCAAGGCTGTTGTTACAACCACCCAACGTTTAATCGACTTTGCATAAGGAATAAATAAGGGGGTAAATAATTGAATCAGGGCTCCTGCAAACAATGGTACTGTTGCAAAAAGCCCTGATAAGGTTTCACTCATCCCAACAGACAGAGCATAAGCTGGCAAATAGGTCTCTCCAGCGCCCACCATCAAGCTAAAGAAAAAAGCATCAAAATAGCTTAATCGCTTTGAGCGCCGGATGGGCATAGAAGATTATTTTTTACCTTTTCTTTCTTTGCGTTTTTCTTTCATTTGTTCATGCTGAGCCTTGCAAGTATCCGAAAGTTTATCCTTGTTCTCATTTAAACATTTAATAATGCGACCACCGCCAGGCTTCACATCCGCACAAAGCTTCTTGATATCTTCGTAGCAAGCTTCTTTCCCCTCTTTCACAGCTTCTTTCATTTGGGCCATGTGATCTTGGCAAGCCTTTGAGAACTTATCTTTATTGTCTTTCATACATTTAGCCATTCGACCTTCGCCAGGCTGAACATCTTTACAAAACTTCTGAATATCGTCATGGCAGGGGCCTTGAGCGAAAGCAAGACCACTGACAAAAAGAACTGCTGATACAATTGATGCAAATAATTTCATTCTTCACTCCTTTGAAGATGGTTTATGAATATGATGAGAACTCTCTCGATTTCTTATTTGAAAGTGTTTTTAATTAGAGATCAAGTACGGACAGACTTTCATCGCAGGTCAATGTTGATACCGAACCATCGGCAAGTTTTAAGTCAGCTCGAATTCGGAACTCTGGAGACTTTCTGGGCCTTTGAATGTAAATTCCCTCTTGGCAGGACGTTCCTCGACAAAATCGATTATTAACAATCGTGATCAAGTATAAGTCACCCCAGGACTCTACTAAAGAAGTCGCCTTCCACTCATCATAGCGGCGATAATTCGTACTTACCGACACCCGGACCTGAGTCTTTTGATCAAATCGAACTCCATCAACATGAAAACTGACATAGTTGTTTGAATCAGCAGACTCGCCATTTGTACAATAGTAGGCGTACCGAGGAGACTCGTAAGGAGCTTTTGCGAGAGCCTTAGTCGAGAAAAACCCAACTAAGGCTACTAAAACAAGCGGTAAATAAATTCGCATTCTATTAGAATTAGCCAATAAGTGCGATCAACTGAGCTATCAAAAGTGACACGACTGACATCACCTTAATCAAAATCGCAACGCCTGGACCCGAAGTGTCTTTGAATGGGTCGCCGACTGTATCACCAATAACGGCTGCTTTATGAACCTCTGAACCTTTTTTGTGACCAGGGATTCCACCCTTTTCAATAAACTTCTTCGCATTATCCCATGCACCACCAGCATTCGCCATGAATAGAGCCATGGTCGCACCAACTGCTAACGAACCCGCTAGCATTCCCGCAAGAGCTTGAGGACCAAGAATAAATCCAACAAGAACTGGCGCAACAATCGCAATCATACCAGGAACGATCATCTCAATAAGAGCGGCCTGAGTGGCAATGTCCACGATTTTTGCTGGTTCTGGCTCAGCCTTACCCTGAAGGAGACCTGGAATTTCCTTAAATTGACGTGCAATTTCTTTCACAATTTTTTGTGCTGCACGACCCACCGCTGTCATTGTTGTTGAGCCAACAAGGAAAGGAAGAATTGAACCGATCAAAAGACCGATCAAAACACCTGACGATGTTAAATCAAGAGCCATCTTGCCAAGGCCTTTCAATGCACGCACATGGTTTACTTCCATGTTAAAGGCAGAGAATAGAGCAAGAACTGTCAACACCGCAGAACCGATGGCAAAACCCTTACCAATCGCCGCTGTTGTGTTTCCAACTGCATCGAGTTCATCGGTGATCTCACGAACTTCTTTTCCAAGACCTGACATCTCAGAAATTCCACCCGCGTTGTCCGCAATCGGACCGTAAGCATCAACAGTCATCACAACAGCTGTCCCCGCCAACATTCCAACAGCAGATAGGGCGATACCGTAAAGACCTAAGAAATGGTCTGCGATGTAGGCAGCCAAAACAACAATCGCTAAAGGAATGGCAACTGATTCCATACCCACAGCAAGACCACGGATCACACCTGTTGCCGCACCTGTCATGTTGGCTTCAGCTACTAACCGAATAGGTTTTGCAGCCGTGTAGTACTCAGTAATCAAACCGATAAGAGCACCACCGAATGCACCGGCTGCTAAGGCCCAAGTCACACCCTGAGAAACACCAAACATCGGCATCATCACAAACGAAGCTAATGTGAGAAGAATTGGTGGCATCATCAACGAAGTTCTGAGCACTGTCGCTGGAGCCATATTTTTGCACATACGAGCGATGAAAATCACAACAATCGAAATCGCCATTCCCACGCCAGAAAGGAAAAGAGGAAGGAAGATCGACATTGATTTTAAATTTTCTGGAGTTCCACCGGGCATTAAGTTTTGAATTTGCTCAGTTGGAATTGTGAGTGCGATGGCCATTGCAGATACAATAGCCGCGATCATAGATTCATAAATATCTGCACCCATTCCAGCAACGTCACCGACGTTATCACCAACGTTATCGGCAATAACACCAGGGTTACGTGGATCATCTTCAGGAATTCCCTCGATCACTTTTCCAGCGATATCTGCGCCCACGTCAGCCGCTTTTGTATAGATACCACCACCGATACGAGCAAATAGAGCAATCGAACTTGCTCCCACTGCAAACGAGTGAAGAACTGTTCCCACTTCAGCATGTGTGCGGAACATCATATAAAGAACAGCTAAACCAACAAGACCAAGACCTGCTACCGCAAGACCCATGACCGCACCACCATCAAGTGCAATCAGAAGAGCATTGGGTTTTGAACCACCAGCCGCAGCTTGAGTTGTCCGAACGTTGGCATATGTCGCAGCCTTCATTCCGCAGAAACCAGCCAAGAGACTCAAGAAAGCTCCCAGAACAAAACATGCAGCCGCAACAGCCCCAAGAGTAGCAGCCAAAGCAACGCCCACAATCAGAGCATAAATCGCAAGTACTTTATACTCACGAACGAGAAAGGCCATAGCCCCTTCCCGCACATAAGATGCAATGCGATTCATTGTTTCGTTTCCGGCTGGTTGAGACTTCACTCGGAAGTAAAGACCAACTGCAACCACAAGACCGATGACACCAGCAATAATGGGGGTCATCAAAAAGGAATCAACTGACATAGAATTACCTCACTTGTAAGTTCAAGTTGAAGGTCTATGTCTATGGAAATATTAAGACTCTGTCAAAGTATGACGCTTCGAATGCGGGACAGCAAAGTTGGTTCAATCGTCAACTCTCGATTATACTGATCAAACAATGCTGAAATTTTATACTTCAATTCGCGATTGGTTTCGATCGGTCCCGCAATAACTTGGTCCATTTCATCAGCTACCAATAAAATTTGAGAAAATTCATTAATCTGAAATCCTCTTAAACCCTTCGGGTAGCCTCCCCCATTGTAGTACTCATGATGCTGAAGGATCATGGTCTCAATCATTGGGCTCATCTTAACTCGTCGCGCCTTAAGTAGTTCAAGAGAATGTTTGGGGTGCTCATAAAGTAGGCGTCGGTCAGAAATAGACAACTCCAGTGGCGAGTGCGATCGGGCTATAATATGAGTGGGCATGTGTGCAAGGCCCACGTCATGAAGAAGGGCTGCCATCGCCACCTCAGACAGTATGCGATCTGTGTTGTAACCAATTCCCATTGTCAACAAAACAGCAAGACTTGCTACATTGACCGGGTGCTTGTGAAAATCAGTTCCCTTGTTCGAAAGCTCAACCATCTTTTGAAAAGAGATCTTTGATCCAATCTGAGAACGCTCCATAACAGACTCAATAATTACGCCAGTGATGTCCTTTAAGTTCTCCATTAAAACTCGAACCATTGCTGTATCTTTTTGCTGAAGAGTACTGGCTAACAAAGCTCTCGTGGAAGATGACATCATTCTGACCGTCTGTTCTGTGCATTCGGTACCGATAAGACCTTGTAATCGTCCTGCAACGTACTTTACAAAAGTTTTGTAGTCATCCTGGCGAATAAAAAAATTATTCACTGATCCTTCAATGATTTTTTCAAAACGATTCTGTTCAATCTGCCCACCCTTTCGACGATAAAGAATGTATTTCTGATTCAGCGGCAGATGAACGAAAAGATCAAAGGTGATCTGCTTTTCAGCTTCAACATCAAGAGTCTGAATGGGAACAAAAGTATCCATGAATTCAGTTTACAAGGAGAAGGGGTTCTTAAGCGGTCTAGTTTTTGGTTTTCTCCACATTCGTCCTGCGATTTTCAAAAAATAAATCAAGCTAAACCAGAGACCTCTTAGGATTTTGTTAAGAAAAGGCATTTTTTCTGCTTCAAGATGAGAAAACAACTTGTTAACTACAGAAAATAACTTCAGTTTTTCAAATATTTACCCGAGAATGTATGTATGAACCATTTTCGTAAGCCGGAGCTTCATTTTGCATTTTTTCTGATTATCTTCATCCTGACCCTATGGCCATTTATTTCCGAAGGTCTCTTGCCAACAAAATCATCCTTTTTCTTTTACTACGTAATCCTTTGGCTAGTAACTATTTTCATTCTCTGGCTCATTGGCAGATCTCTTCAGCGCTCAGAATCCAAATCTGAGGATCCACCCAAGGAGAGTCAGAATGTTTAGCATCACCTCTCTTTCCGTCATCCTGGCTACATATTTTCTGATATTATTTATTCTAGGACAAATAGCCGAAAAGCATTCTCGCCAAGGAGCCAACTGGACAAGAAGCTCTTGGCTTTACGCCCTTTCACTATCTGTTTACTGCACAACGTGGACGTACTACGGCTCTGTGGGCAGTGCCACCACAAATGGAATGCTCTTTTTTGGAATCTATCTTGGCCCCATGCTTTGCATACTTCTTTGGTGGATCATACTCAGAAAACTTGTTCGCATAAAAAACTCACATAAAATCACAAGCCTTGCAGATTTTGTTTCGGCTCGTTACAACAAATCCATCGGAGTCGGAGTCATTGCCACCCTTCTGGTACTCCTTGGCATTATCCCCTACATCGGACTTCAAATCCGCGCCATTATCACAACAGTAAACCTGATCACGCCTCACGAATCTTTATCTGAAGACAGCCTGGGATTTCTCATCATTATTTCAATGACCTTCTTCACTATTATTTTTGGACTCCGAAAATTAGATCCGACAGAACGCCACCCAGGTATGATGATGACAATCACAGCTGAGGGTATTTTAAAGCTGATTGGATTTGTTGCTGCAGGACTATTTGTGACCTATTCGATGTTCAATGGCTTTGAGGATATTTTCACACAGTTTTCAAAGACAATTGAAAACCAACATCCTCTTCATTTTTTTGATCGTGAAACTGCCCCCGACACCCTTTTGTGGATGACCTATATGATTCTTGCTGGTTCCGCAATACTCTTTTTACCTCGACAATTCCATGTCGCTGTCATCGAAAACTCGAACGAAAAGCATATTGCAACAGCCATGTGGGCCTTCCCCATATATCTCTTTTTGATTAATCTGTTTGTTATTCCTATTGCTTTTGGCGGGTTGATCATCGGAGAAAGCGCTACGACTGCAGAGTCTTTTGTTCTCACACTCCCTTTAAAATATGGCGAAGGGGTACTTCTTCCATCATTGGTTTTTATCGGAGGCTTCTCCGCAGGCGCTGGGATGATCATGATTGAATCCATGGCCGTCTCAACAATGATTTCAAACAACCTCATTCTTCCCACTCTGGGGCGACTTCATCGATTTGGATTTTTAAAGAAAAATGTACTTCCGTTGCGCTGGGTTTCGGCATTTCTTCTCATTACAGCTGGCTTCGTTTACCAAAAAGCCAACCAGGGAAGCGCATTGATTTCAATGGGAATGATCTCCTTTGCTGCTGTTATACAATTTGCCCCCGTTGTTCTCGGCGGACTTTTCTGGACAAGAGGCAATCGAAAGGGAGCCATCGCAGGACTTTTGGGTGGATCAATGATCTGGCTGTACACTTTATACCTGCCCGTCTTTATGAAATCAGGCACCGTATCAGATACAATTTTAAAAGAGGGACCTTTTGGCATTAACTTGCTCAAACCAGAATCTCTTTTTGGACTTTCAGGTCTTCACCCGCTGACACATGCAATGATCTGGAGCATGATCATTAATATCGGACTTTATATCATCATCTCAGTTCTAACTTCCCAGTGTGCTGAAGAAGAACAAATTGCCGAGCAATTTATCCATGCTGTCTCCAATGCCGAACTTTTTAAACAGGGTAGTCATAGCATCGCCGAAACGGACTTTTTTGACAAATCTCAACAGATTCTCAACCTCCTCTATGACTACTATCCAAAAGAGAGAGCTCAAAAGGTCTTTGACCAATGTCTTGCCAATGCTCATATAAAGGCAACAGAGAAGATTACCATCGCCGAATTATCAGAACTCTATAACGAAATTGAAAGACATCTCTCTGGAGCAATTGGAGCTGCTTCAGCCCACATGGCCTTAAAAGAGAAAAGTATAATTACGGCTTCAGAACAGAAAAGTTTGTCCGAGTTCTATGCTGACATGCTCGCAGACATGAAGATCTCACCAACAGAACTGAAACAAAAGATCGACTTTCATAAAGAGCGTGAGTCTATTCTTCAGAATCAAGCCATTGAACTTGAAAGAAAACTCAAAGAACGAGATGAGGAAAACAAACAAAAAACCCTCCAGGTCTATGAAGCAAATAAGATGCTCACTCTCGAAATTGAAGAACGTCAAAAAATTCAAAAAGAATCCGAGGAGCTGCATAAACAACTCTTAGGCACTGCCAAACAGGCTGGGATGGCTGAAATGGCAAATTCAGTCCTGCACAATGTTGGCAATGTTCTCAATAGTGTGAACACATCATTGAGTCTTGTTAAAGATAAGATGAAATCAACTAAAGTAGATAAACTTGCGCAAGTGAGTCAAATCCTTGATAACCAAAAAGAGGAATTAGGTCGTTTCATAACAGAAGACCCACGAGGACAAGCTATACCCTCTTATATAAAACAACTTTCAAAAGTTTTAACAGAGGAAAAAGATCAACTCTCACGCGAAATCAACTATCTCCAAGAGAACGTGAATCATATTAAAAGCATTATCAGCGTACAACAAACACAAGCTAAATCTTTAGGTGTCATCGAAGACGTTAAACCTATTGATGTTCTTGAAGATGCAATTAAAATTAATACACGTAGCATTCAGAATCATCACATTGAATTGGTCAAGAACATCACACCAACCCCTTCTCTTCTTTGCGATAAACACAAACTTCTTCAAGTCCTTGTTAATCTTATCAGCAATGCCAAGGATGCTGTTTCCAATCTACCTGGCAAAAGGCTAATTCAGGCTCATCTGTACCTAGATGGACACGACACTGTCGTCTTTGAAATCGTAGATAATGGTGTAGGAATTCCAAAAGAAAATCTCGATAAAATTTTCCGTCATGGGTTTACAACAAAGCAAAGCGGCCATGGCTTCGGTCTTCACAGTGGAGCTCTTGCCGTAGAAGAAATGGGTGGAAAACTTATTGCTTTAAGCGACGGGGAAAATAAGGGGGCTCGATTTCAAATTCGTCTCCCCCTCACACCTTTTGAAAGAACTATTGAAACGAAATAGGCGGTTGAATGGAAAAGTCAGATAAGACAATTAATCGTAAAATTCTCATCGTTGATGATAACACATCGATACACGAAGATTTCAAGAAAGTTCTTGGACAAGATCACTCTGAATTGGACACAGAGCTTAGTAAACTTGAAGATCAACTCTTTGGAACAAGCACTGAGAAGATTCAGAAAGTTCAATATGAACTTGATTCAGCCTTTCAAGGCTCCCAGGCAATCGATATGATTCGGTCAGCTTTCAATGCGGGCCAACCCTACGCCGTGGTCTTTCTTGATGTTAGAATGCCTCCTGGCTTTGACGGAGTCCATACTGCGAAAAAAATATGGGAAATAGCTCCTGATACACAGATTGTCCTATGCTCTGCATTTATGGACTACTCTCATGAAGATCTCATCAGCAAACTTGGCATAACTGACAACCTCATCTTTATGAGAAAACCATTTGATTCTGTTGCTGTTAATCAAGTAGCCCTGAGCCTGACAACAAAGTGGGGTCTCAGGAAGAAGGTTCAACAGTATATTGATGACCTTGAAGATCTCGTAAAACACAAAAGTATGATGTTGCTTGAGAGCAGCAAAATGGCAGCTCTTGGCCATATGGCTGGCGGAGTGGCCCACGAAATTAACACACCACTTTGTGTCATCCAGCTCCAAAGTGAAAAACTACAAAAAATGATTAATCAGGGAAATTTCGATCCTGCAAAGTTTACCGAATCCACAGGAAAGATACTGGCATTAACTGATCGCATAGCAGGAATTATCAAGGGATTAAGAACTTTCTCACGAGAAGCCAGCGATGATCCGTTCGTCAAAGTACCACTTAAGGCCATTCTTGAAGACACTCTCCTACTAAGTGCTGAGAAGCTGAAGTTAGGTGAAATCAAAGTCGACTACTCTCTTGTAACAGATGAATGCAAACTAAAATGCCGACATACGCAGATGTCGCAACTTTTTCTCAATCTGATAGCGAACTCATATGATGCCATTATCAACTTGCCAGAAAAATGGATCAAAATCACATGCACAAGAAAGGGCAATAACGCCTATATTGAATTCATGGACAGTGGTAAAGGAATTCCGCAAAACATACAAACAAGAATATTTGATCCGTTCTTTACAACAAAAGAGGTCGGAAAAGGAACTGGTTTAGGTCTGAGTGTTGCTCGCGGAATTGTTGAAAGCCATGGTGGATCCATTAATATTGACCCAACAAAAGAAAATACATGTTTTGTGGTACAAATCCCTCTATCAGAATAGATAATGGGCTCTCGTGTAATTTTATAAAGCAGTATGAAGGCCAATCAAAATTCCGACACCAAAAATGAAAAAAAGAAAAGCAGCTACCAGCCGAATCCATTTCATCTGCATTTTCTGAGTCAACCTTTCACCAAGAAAAACTGCCAAGCCATCAGCAACAAGCATTCCTAATGTCGTGCCAATAGTGACAAGAATGACATTTTGATATTTTGCCCCCAAGGCAATTGTTGCTAACTGAGTCTTATCTCCCATTTCCGCTAAGAAAAAGGTTGTTAAAGTTGTCCAGAAAACACCTTTATCCTGTATCTGATCTAGGCCATCATCTTTATCGGGAATCAACACCCAAACCGCAAATCCAATAAATGTTAATCCTAAAATCCATCGAAGAACATTGGGCTCAACAAGAGATGAGAGATGCCCGCCAAAGGCCGCAGCTAGGCCATGATTGAGAATTGTAGCAGCAAAAATTCCCCACATAATTGTCCAGGGTTTCTTGTACCTTGCCGTGAGAATCAATGCCAGAAGTTGAGTTTTATCACCCATCTCCCCTAAAACAACAAGTAAGAACGACTGAACCAAATCTTCCATCAACTTCACTCATCTTTCTGAAACCATGTTTCAACACTCTGATCTAAGCCAATACCATGCATATAATTATACACAGCCTTGTGCAATGCTTTACCAAGCCAGTCATGATCGATATCAATGGAGTCTCGAAATGGAATTTCATTTTGGCTAAAAAGTCCCTCTTTCGGAACGGCTCTTGGTAGTAACTGAATTCCAAACTTTTCTGGATTTTTTCCAATAGGGCTATGAATTGTGCACAAAAAACGATGCCAATGTGCCGAGTGTATGCACCCATTCACAAAAAGCTGACGAACAACTTCAAGGCTTTCAATTGTCTCTTCTTTGGTTTGGCTTGGAAACCCATACATCAAATAAGCATGCACATATATACCAGCCTGAGTAAACCGATGGGTGACCTCAGCAACTTGATCAATCGTTACCCCTTTATTGATGAGCTTAAGCAGCCTTGGACTTGCGACCTCAAGCCCCCCAGTGACGGCGATACATCCGGCGTCTCTCATTAATTCTACAGTGGCCTGATCAAACTGGATATCAAATCTTAAATTCCCCCACCAGGTGATATTGATTTTTCTCTTGATGATCTCTTTTGAAAAGGCTTTTAAGAGAGCCGGAGGTGCGGCCTCATCGACAAAGTGAAATCCCGTGCTTCCTGTTTCTTTTATAATTTGCCCAATTTGATCCACCAGAGTCTTTGCTTGAGCCGGCTCAAAGCGCCCGATGTAATCCAGATTCACATCACAGAAGGTGCATTTATGCCAGTAGCAGCCATGAGCTAAAATCATCTTGTTCCATCGAAAACCTGACCACAGACGATGCATGGGATTGGGCAGTTCCATCATCGATATGTATTTTGCAAGCGGCAGCTGTGAATAATCAGGAGGCCCTATCTGCTTGTAAGGAATATTTTCTTTTGAGTCTGGTTGATGTCTTACAATTTCACCATCTTTAACCGTCCAGGTTCTAATCAGAGCAGTCTCTTTAACTTGCCCTTTCAAAAACTCAGTTAATCTCTTTAAAGGCAGTTCTCCGTCATCAAAGGTGAGATAATCGGTGTATTCAAAAAGCCGTGAGTCCGATAATGATCGCAGTTCTGTATTTGCAAATCCACCGCCCATCACTACCTTGATAGCAGGATGATTTTTCTTTAAATAACTGCCCACCCGAAGGGCTCCCAACATATTTCCCGGAAAGGGTACTGATAACCCAACAAGTTCAGGCTCTGACTCAGTCATATACTCACAAAGAATTTCATCCATCACTTCATCAATCAAGGTGCGTTGTTTTTTTAATTTATTGTACAAGGGAGTAAACGATGGCTGTGAAGAGGCCAGCCGCTCGCCATAACGAGAAAATTCAAAATCCTGATCAACCCCCTGCTTGATGACATCTGCAAGGTCATCCAAATACAGACTTGCAAAATATTGGGCCTTATCTTGCAAACTGAGCTCACCAAATATTTCTTGCATCTGATCTTCGTAATTCCAGTACTGACTAAACCTTGGCCCTTCTGGAAGTAAACTTTGGTTCACAATTCTCAGTGCCAGACTTGGATTATTTCCTTGAAGAAATCTTATCACATCATCAATAGTGCTTTGATATTGATCAAAAGCTTCGAGAAAAAATAAAGCTGAGTCCCCCAACTGAGACTTTGACAGCTCTATCTCATCCCTCACTCGTGCAAGCCCCTGCTCGCTAAAAATTTTAAGAATCAGATCAAGCCCCAGGTCATTTTGGGTAACTTGATGACCCTGCTCTTGCAAAAAGCGACTGAGATAAGCCGTTGAGGGGTACGGAGTATTGATCTGGGTCATGGGGGGCAATATCAGCAAGATTTTCATAGGATTTTCTTAGCATATCCTTAAAACGAACTCCAATGAGTTCCTTCCTCACCCTTGTTGGGCCAATATACCCCAGAAAACCCTGAAAATCTTAGCCTTTCCCTGATCGACATTGGCGGTGAAGTCCCTCTTATGATAGATCCAGCCTACTTGGAGATTCTATGAAATTGGCCTTCCTTATTTCAATTCTATTCAGTCTATTTACTTATTCTCAGACAACGATGCGACCCCTTTACTACGGCGCCACCTCAAACGAAGTTCAGTTAAGTTTTGAGTACTTTCTTGAATTGGAAGGACCTCAGGCTCCAGAGAAAACTGTACGAGTGATCATCGATCGACAACTAACTCACTTATTTGGATCATTGAGCAATAACTCCACCAAAGGGGTTCCAAAAGCGGAACATCAAGTTAGTCTACTTCAGGCCGAACCTATTGCGAGAGGATTCCGCTATCACTACCACTACACTGGAAAAATTCTTGTTGATCGTCCCCACGGTAGCACTTACACCTTTGCCCTTCCTCGTGATCCGACACAAGTGTACTCAAAAGGTGTTGTCAACAACAGAGGACAACTCAGTTACCCCTGCACGGACTCACACTACTGGCATGAACAATATTTTTGGTACTTCTGGTCTCCGACATACCGTGGATGTCCACTTAAAAAAGGGGTTGATTACGATTTTGTGAACGGCCTAATCGATGATCTTCCAAATACTGATCGGACATACCCCGAGTACGAAAAGCTTGTTGGACCAGATCAAAAAATATCTCTAACAGTTCTGATGGGAATGGATGACGAATCAAAAGTTCGCAACCCTTATCTTTCAACGGATATTGCAGCCTATAACTACAGAGCTCTTACTCAACAGCTCACGCGCATGGGCTACCAAATTGTTAACCTGAGTGCCACGGAAATTCAGAAACTCAGCCCTGGAGCAACCACTGAAGACATTACTGTGCAAAGAGCAATCAAATCAACTCTTCGTGGACAAATTGAGATTCTTCTTTTCTTCGGTCCAACGTCACTATACGGAGGGTCTCACTTCCATCATTTTATAAAGTACTCATTAGAGAATGACTCTGTCATGATTTACGCTGGACACTCGGGACTTGGGGAATATTTAAATCTGACAAAAATTGAAATGAGAAACGGATTTAAAGTCGCTTTTCCAGAAAAATATCAAATTTATTTCTTCAACGGGTGCAGTTCTTATCCCTACTACAATTCATATTATTTCAGCCGCAAAGGTGGAACTAAGAATCTTGATATTCTCACAAACGGATTAGCCACATACTTTTCAGCCATTGTGCCCTCGACATATCAGGTGATTAAGGCTATCGACCAATGGGCGACATCTGGACGTAAGGTTAGTTATCAAGAGATTATCGAAGAAGCAGACTCGAATAATCTTCTTGGGGTCAACGGCGATGAGGACAACCCAACCGAGCCATAAAAGGCTAATCAGTTCTCGACTCGACTTCTGACTAAGTTCACTGAAAATAGCCGTAGTTTTTTCTTTATCTACCGATAAGAAATCGACGAGGTTGATTTGGTGAATCTACAACGATACACACGCCAATTTGCTTCTGGTGAAGCTATTTTTCGCGAGGGGGACCCTGGCGACTGCGCCTATATTATTGAAAAAGGCATCGTTCAAATTTTTGTTCACAACGAAGATGGCACCCTGCCTCTTTCCACTCTTGGACCAGGAGATATCTTTGGCGAAATGGCGATTATCGATGGACTTCCGAGATCTGCAACCGCTCTTGCCATGGAGGACTGCACCCTTTCCATCGTTTCTAAAGATCAGGTCAATCATAGAATTGAAACGCTCGATCCCATTGTACGGCTATTGATTTCAATTTTAGTTAAACGAGTTCGCAACACAAACCAAATAGTCATTCAAAACATAAGTCAAACACCCCAAGATGCCATTACTGTTGATGTTGATGTCCGCGAGGCTCATGAAAAAATTAAACTTGAATCAGAATTGGCTGAAGCTTTAAATCGCAAAGAATTTCACCTCGAGTACCAACCGATTGTCGACCTTGTTACAAACGAAGTGATTGGATTTGAAGCACTTCTCCGCTGGATAAGCCCAACTCGAGGAGTCGTTCGAACAGATCAGTTTATCGAGATTGCCGAACAAAGTTCTCTGATCGTACCCATTGGCGCCTGGATCATTGATCAAGCCTTTCAAGATCTGCAAATACTGAAACAAAAGCTAAATAACAATAATTTCTACATGAGTATTAATGTTTCTGTCAGACAATTCATCGATCCCCATTTTACTTTAACTCTGCAAAATTTAGAGCAAAGACATCAGGTCAACCCAAAAGATATTCGACTTGAAGTCACTGAGAGAATTTTTCAAGAAGGTCCTCTTGTACTTGAATCAATTGAGCGTTGTCGTCATCATGGATATTCGATATCACTGGATGATTTTGGTACAGGGTATTCCTCACTGACGTCACTTTTCACACTGAATGTAGATACGATTAAAATTGACCGTACCTTTGTTGCTGGAATCTTGAAAGACCCCAAATCAAAAGCTATAACCCAAGCCGTCATTGCCATGGCAAAAGAACTTAACCTCAACATTGTTGCTGAAGGCATAGAGGAAGCCCCTCAAGCACTCAAACTTCGCTCACTCGGGTGTCTGTATGGGCAGGGATATTATTACAGTCACCCCATAAAAATTGACCAAATTATTGCCAAATATTCACAGAAAAAACGTAGCGCATAAGGCCAACCCCAAAACTTGTCATCATAGTAACTTTATGTAAACCTCGACAAATTAAACTGTGGAGGCAAACATGACACCAATGAATAAAACAGTAGCACTAATGGCAGCTCTTCTTCTTGCAAGCCCCTTTGCGGTTGCTCAAAAGAAGAAAACATCTGGATCAACAAAAACAGAAACAAAAGTTGAATATAAAGAGCATAGAGAAGAACAAAAGATGGAGCACTCAAAATCTTCATCAAAAGAATCTTCTATCTTTGAAACTTCATTGAAAGAAGCCAATATAACATTGGCCGCAGGAAGTCTTGAGAGTGCTAAAAACTCAACTGTGATCAACTTAGCTGGTGACTTTCACCTTTTAATTAAGCCACAAATCCAAGCTGGTGGTCAGGCTGTGATTTCATCCCAGAGCGGAAGTGCTACCGCAGGTAAGACCTATATGGGGTTCTATGCCATGGGTTCATACAACTTGGATGCAAATAATATCCATGATTCTATCTTTTTCCGTGGCGGTTTAGGATTAGTGGATGCAGGCCTTGCGGGCAGCGCCTACACCGCTACTATCGCTGCAGGCGGGACAGCAACTGGCGATACAGATAAGAAATTCTCAATCAAATTAATCGGCGGAAAACGATTTAAAATGTGGGACCATATTGATCTGACTCCGTACGGAGAAATTGAAAAGATCGGTGATTTTGATGCCATCATCCGAATCGTTCCCGTGAGCGTTTCCATTCTCTACTAAGATCTCATTATAATTCAGATTTGAACATGAAGAGCTTTGAAGAAATTCAAAGCTCTTTTTTTATTTAATGCCAAAAACTACTTCAGTTTTACTTTGGCTTTCATTTCAGCCTTAATAACCATGGCGTGATTCGAAAGCGTTTTTAACCATTCGTACTCTCGCAGAATAATCCGTTTAGAATAGGGGCGATCGGCTTGGGGATTTGAAAAATCATAATGATAAATGGGCTCTGTTGGATCTGAGTACTGGGAATCCCGAACATAAAATACCCCTGTCGAAGCACAACCTGTTTTCTCAAAAGCCCTTTTTAATTTATTATTATAAAGTCTCATCT
This sequence comes from Oligoflexia bacterium, assembly GCA_016861345.1. Taxonomy (GTDB): domain Bacteria; phylum Bdellovibrionota; class Bdellovibrionia; order Bdellovibrionales; family Bdellovibrionaceae; genus BOLD01. The sequence continues at coordinate 55,311 of BOLD01000005.1, read as the reverse complement.
TGTTCGCACGGCTAAGCAGATGATCTCTTTCTCGAGGGCTCTTCGTTTTCTCTGCCTTATCCCGCGCGTCTTTCTCTTCTTTTTGAAAAACATCAAAACTTTCATGAATGAAAGGGCAATTGTATGTTGGAGCCTCGTCATCAAATCCAAGGACAATGACTGAGTGCCAATAACCCTGATGATTGTAAATCACCTGCACGGGAGATTTCTCTTCAACTAAGGCTTGTTTCACCCGTTCAACAATCGTGGAAGGGGCTTTTCCGATTTCCCAAGGATTTTCATCTGGGTCTGCATATATCACCCGACGTGAGAATGTTGGAAGTCGAACAAAGTGTCCCCTAACCTTTGCGGAGTCATCAATCCAATTATAGCCCGCATCATAGATCGCACCAGGAGTATTGGGTGCTGCCGGCTCAAATTCATCTTTTCCTTCCACATACCAACCCTTTGTAAATCTGTAATCACGATTTAAGACCGCCGCAGTGGAATTAAAAAGATAAATCCCATCCGTATTCCAATTATTTATATTCTCGGTGTGTTTGTCATAAGTACTGAGATTTACCCACCATCGTTCACTTAAATCTAAATTTCCCTCTGGCACAAAGGTTTGGTTGTAAATCCGATGAAGCCACCACTCGACAGCTCCAGTCAGCGACATGAATAAGCAAGTACCCGCCTCTTCTTGATCGGGCGAAGCCGTCACATAAGGAATCAGTTCATTAAAGCCACCCAACTGATAGGGATCAACTGGAGCCATAGCTCGAGAACTTACGGGATTTGAGCCCTCTGCCGCTGAATTTGGATATTTTTGTCCAAAGACAGAATAGAATTTTGACTGAGCTTGAACTTGAACACAAAAAAGAAGTGCGAACAAAAATAATGATGCGTATTTTTTAAGCAGGTGATTCATATTTGCTCGTATCAAAACAAATATTCACCTGCTTTGTCAATCAGACTATTTTGCTGGTTTGAAATTCGTAAACTCTTGGTAGTCAACCTGTCGGGGCTCAACTGTATTATGGATCATAAATGAATCCCAAATCAAGCTTTGGAACTCTGCTGGATCAAGTCCCAACTCGACAAGATGGGATTCAACAGCTTTTTTCCATGAACCAGCATCCTCTTTCCATTCCTGTAAGTCCTTACTTGAATACTTCGACTGATATTTAAGCACCTGGCCAGCATTAAAGGCTTTATTCATGAGCGCTCTCCAGTATTTAATCTGAAGGGCTGCCATTTTTTCATCCGTCGGAGCATCAAAGAATCGAGCTTCTCCTCTGTCGTAGACTCGGTTAAAGTTTGGGAACCACTCGTGAGTTGGATTTTTAATATCCAAGGATTTATCCAAATACTCTACTGGTAAAATATCTGTCATCAGAGCTGTTAAGTTAATCGGAACATATTTGGGTTTTCGTCCAATATTTGTATTGAAATATCTCATCTCATACAACTGGCGCCCAAGATCTGTCCAATCACCCTTAAAGTTCTCTAATTTTTGAGCCATCTCGGTAGTGAAATTCACAGGATAAGCTGCATGTTTACGTTTTGGATGTTGCCATAATCTGAGAATCACTTCTTTTTCGCTTTCAAAAAGTTGAACCAGATTAATGAGTGCTCGAGTTCCCTGCTCAGTACTGAAGTTTTTCTTTAAATACCCTAGATCAAAATTCACATGGGCTCCACCTGCTGCTCGCGAGGGCGCAAGTCCATTCTTTTTACCAGCAGCATAGAGATCCATCACAGGGCCTTCCATTTTCTGGGGAGCAAATTTCGGCGATACCACCTCAATATGACCACCCCAAGCTCGGGCCACTTGACCATCGACATATTCACGGGCAATTCCATCCCACTCAACTCGCCAAGTTTCTTTATCTTTATCCTTTACTTTGTATTTTACAACCATACCATGACCGTGACTATCTCCTTGAGGGTCTGTCATTTCTTCAACTCGCTCTGTTCCATATTGTTTTGCTAGCTTTTCAGCAAAACTTCCAATCAGACCCTCGGCTTGTAGTTTTTCTTTTGGTCTTAATTCCAACGGAAATCGGAAAGAGTACTCAATACCAAGTCCGATATCATTCACCTTAAAAGGGCCGTACTGAACAACCTGAACCTCAGGAACTTTTTCAGCTGTTGGCTTTAAATATCTCTCAAAATCAAGATCCAATCGAACAACCTTTGCAAACTCATACATCAGAACTTCTAACTTATCGATGGCCTTTGAGTTGATCTCACCCTTCTCAACATTATTCAGGCCCTTTTCATTAATTTTCTTCAGATATGACTTCGCCACTTTGGCTAAACCTTTAGCGTAGACCAACTGAGCTTGATTCAGCACATCCTTTTTAAAATCAATATTGATTCGATCAGCCCATGGCAAAAGTGGCGAAATAATTCGAGTACGATAATGATTACGAGCCAGTTTATGAGTTGAGTATTCCATTTTGGGGTGCAGTTTTTCAAACTCTTCTATACTTCTAACTTCACTGGCTGACAGCTTGCCGGAGGTAAGCTCCTGTATTGTTGCCAATGTATTAAACTCGTAATTTCTAAAATCTCTTAGTCCCGAATAGTCACCCGTCACCAAACGAGATTCAATCATGGACTCGACGAATTCACGGCGAACACCCTTATTACCAGATCGAAGCTCCCAATCCGGGATCCAATCACCGTAAATATCGCCTTCCCGTGGAGCAAAGGTTCGAGCTCCCACCATTCGAAACTTATCATTAAAAGCTTTCGGATTACCCTGCTCCATAGCCTGATGCAGTCGACCAAGTGAATTTGTCGAATAGACTCCAAGATAAGGATGAGTGAGCAAACTCTTTGTATCTTCAGGATTACGATTCATCTGACGCCAGTACAAGAACCAGGTCGTTGAATCTAAAAGTTCAATGTAATAAGGAGCAATGTGTTTTCGTACACCTGAAGCCTCAGGCCAGCCGTGGAATAAGTGTTGGTGGCCAATTTTTCCATCTAAGAATTTTTCGACATTGTCTCGAATGGCATGAAAATCCGTTCTGTTTGAAATCGCCTTACTTAAACGAACCTCGTAAGAACCGATATCATCACCCACAATAACATCTTTGGGAACATTATCTCCCACTATAATATCATCGAAGGTCAGTAATCGCGTGGAAAATATTTCAGATCGAGACTTCAGCATTAAAAGTAAGAAGAAATCTCTTTGATCCCTTAAAAAGGCCCAGCGCTGCTCAGGACTCATTTTCGACCAGTGCGCTCGCATAGCAACTGGCGCCAGTGGATTTAACTCTGCATTTGCAAGCCACTTCATCATTCGACTTTGTTTGCTGTATTTTTCTTTTTCAAAGATCTCATTCAATTTTGCACGAGAACCTGGCTTCACATCAGGAAACCACTCGGCGATATCTTCATAATGAAGACCTTCTTTCTCAAAACTTCGTAAAATTTCTCTTTTTGATCCATAAGCCGTTGTAACTTGTGGGGTTTGATCTTTTAAATAGACTCTCGATCGATAGGCCTCAATCAGGCCTTTTTGGTACTCATAGACTCCTGGCCTTGATTGTAAGACTGATTCACACCTAATCTGTGCACCAAAGGTCTGCCAGCTAAATAGAGAAGTTAATCCAATAATCCCCAACTTGAACTTTTTCGAACCACTTTTCAACTTCATAAACCATCCCATTTGATACGAGTTAGTACCTACCTTTGAGAAAAGCAGTTTTCAGGCCCTGTTCAGATGCAAAGGATTTCTTTATGTAAGATTTGCCTGTCAAAAGTTTGAACAATGGCCGTTTTCGGTTAGTCACCCCTTCTCTAGTGTTTCCAACACCCTGTCTCACTTTGAGATCAGAGTTATCACTCTATTCAATTAAAAAATCACGTTAAGAAGATGAAGAAAATGTCGACTTGATTTATGACAACCCTATGAAACTAGTGGTTACTCTATTTCTGTTTGTTCTTATGTCTTTGGGGGCTATCGCATCACCAGAGATCGACCAAATTTTTGATTCATTAAAGGGCCTGCCAAGAAGTTATGAGACAAAGGGGGCTATCTGCGAAGAGGTCGCCAAAGTTTTACTAGAAAAGGACTATCCTCCTCCTCGCTACTCTGTACATGTCGGTATCGCCTATGGAGATTTAGAACGAGTCATCGGAGAACTCGACGAAGTGATTATCGATCACAACGAAAATAAAGTGATCAAAATTATCGAAGTCAAATGCTGGACAGATCTGAAGGCTGGGAGGGATAAGGCCCATGAGCAAAGAGCCCGGTTTCTTAAATCGATCCGCAATCCTCAAAAACTCTACTTTACCTCAACTTCAACAGACCAAGAATTTTCTCCAGCACAATTCGTCGGAGTGAATTCCTTTGCAGCCATTGGACAAAAGGGTGCAAAAGCTGTTGGATATGATCTTGAATTTCCTTTTACGATGAAAGAATTGATGGACCTCAGACTTCAATTACTCAGGTGTCAGAACTGGAGCACCTGTCCGAAGCCCTAACTATAGCGAGGAGTACATATGAATAAATCAATCTTGTTTGCAGTCAGTCTTTTTATCAGCGTCCATGCTACAGCTCAGACTGTAACTTACACCTGTATTTCCACTGAACACATTTTGAATCGACCACTTGTTGCCGGAAAAGAGTTTCAAATTACTCTTGAAAAAGGATTTGGATCAAACAATTTTTACTCAAAAGTCCTTATACAATCAGACTTCTTAGGATCCTGCACGGGACAGGGTAAAGAAAATGACAATCCCCTGGCTCAAAAATATTCTGGCACTGCTGAAATTGCGGGAACCCACTGTGCAGCTGATGGATTTGATATTTACATTCCAGAAAGTCTAACCTTCCGCAAGGTGGATTATATCCAGGTCAACCAACCACCCGATGATATTCTTTACGCCTGCATCTACCTATCTACTCAGAACTAATCATAAACAAATGTGGTTATGACCAAATCATGGACAGGTGCTAACGAGACTTGACACTGCCGTCATTCATCTCAAAATAAACCGTTTTTTAAGGTGGAATAGCTTTAGCAACACAGTCGTCAGAACTGATAAGTAAAGGTAAAGCTATGAATCCTGCTATGAAATCAATGTTGTTTACGCTCTCTCTTGGAGTCACACTTACCCCCCACTACTGCCTCTCGACTTCGACGATTGAGCAACGCAATTTTTACGTCAGAGACTTTAACGATTTTCAATTGTATGTCGATACTCACAAAGAGCGCGTGATTATATTGGGAATGATTCTATTTCATGCACATCCTGAACGTTATCATGAATTAACCAAAGCTGATGTCGCCCAATTCTTGGCACTTCATGACAAGTCAAAACTACTTAAGACCAATGCCCAATCTCTTTATGAATTCTACGGTCAAAATCAGAAATTTATGTCTCAATCACAAAGAGACCAATTTCATGCAATTGTCGATCAGATTAATAAATACGACACTCGAAATGCAAAGCTCTATTTTGAAACTCGTCGTCTTTCGTCAAAACAAATGAATTTACTTCTTGAAATCGAGAAGATTGCAGACATCGTCGACCGCGGCATGGACCCTGTGGCTCATGAGGACTTTGAAAGTAAAGGATTGTATAAAATGAAACTCGGCAGCGAATTTCTTGAAACTGAGTTTAGCAGAAAAGCAGCACAATATTTAGAATCCATTTATCAAGATTCGACAAAGGACTTTTCTTTCTTTAAAAGAAAATTGAATGGGCGCTTTTCATGCAATGGACTTTTCTAAATAAAAAGATAGCCCTTGCGACCCGTCCAATCTAATGGCACACTCCGAACTGATGAATCAAAAATGTTGCCGGATCGTACTAACAGGTGGGCCTGGTGGTGGCAAAACCACCGCTGCCGATCTTTATCGACGCGAAATTGGTGAAGATGTTGTTGTCGTTCCTGAAGCTGCAACGCTCTTATACACAGGCGGCTTTCCTCGTGAAGGCGATCCAGAAGTGAAAAAAGCCACTCAACGAGCCATCTATCATGTTCAAACAAACTTAGAGGACGCACAATCTGCACATTTCAAGGGCCGCATTCTCTTATGTGATCGCGGCACAATTGATGGAGCTGTCTACTGGCCCACAGATCCTCTGGATTTTTTTATTCATCTTGAAACTAGCCTTGAGAAAGAGCTAGATCGGTATGATGCCGTGATTTTTTTTGAGACAGCCGCTGTTGGTGGAATTTCCATTGAAGGTGGAAACCCCACTCGCACCGAAAGCATTGAAGAAGCAATTCGATTAGACCACAAACTAAAAAAACTTTGGTCTCAACATCCCCATTTTGTTTTCATACCTCATCAATCATCTTTTATTAAAAAAGTAAATTTAGGTCTTGAAGAATTATCGAAAATGGTAACCCATCATCACCTGATGCATGGGAAATAACGAATGTCTTCAATCCAAGCTGAACAAATACTAACGTAAATTCTTCTCTCAAAAGAAAATAGAAAATTGTGGAGAGTCTCTTTGTCCAGTAGGGACCTATTAAAGATGACTACGCGACTGGACCAATCGTATTCTGGTCGATAGTTGAGACTTTCCGGAAAGACTAGAAAAATATTTCTGTTCTCTATAGATTTGTAAAAACAGAGGTCTAATTATTATAGGTAGGGTTTTATGAATATGATGATATTATCAACAGGCATTCTTTGCTTAGCTCTTTCAACAGGCTGCTCAAAAAAAAATGAAAAAACAGTTGGAACTTCAGGACAAGCCAAAGTTGTCCTTGATAATGCAAATGCTTTAATGATCAGTAGTGTTCCAGCAAGAACTCAAGCCAACACCTGCGTTCCCGGAAATACTTGTGCTACTGAAGCACAGATTTCAAAATTTGAAATAAAATTAATGTCCGTGGGAATTCATACGCATGCAGACACGACACAGGGGTACGGTTCTGCTATATATGCAAACCCCTCCTGTCCAGCCCCTGAATATGAAACGGAGGTCAATTCAAAGTACTATAAGTATGTTGGTTTTGGCACCTGTTCTGATTCATCAATCACCACTTACTTTGATCTGAAGTCGGCATCTGTTAATACTGATCTGAACTCTCAATATCTGCCAATTGCTCCTGGATCTTATAAATATGGGGCGATTACATTTTGTCAAAGTAGTGCTCAATCAAACAATTACAAGATTACTCTTACAAATGATGCGGGCCTTCCCGCGGCACTGCAGGGACAAACTGTCAGTTTTTCTGTGGGTACCTGTGGCGTGACGACTCCCGAAATGTCGCCATCTATGGACGTGACCGAAGGACAATCTGTTCAAGTGACACTGATCTATGATCTGACCAACACAGTTTATTATCGAGTTTTAGGTGTTGGCGAATCTGCTGGTACAGGTTGCACTGAAGTCGGGGGTTATGCGGTATGTATCAATCCACCAACGATCAGTGCGACATTTGCAGTACAATAAAAGCCCGTTCGTAAAATCAGTCATTTAAAGCGAGACAACAAAGATGTCCGGTATGGACCCTCTTTAAGATGGTCTGCGCGACTGGATTTGAACCAGCGACCCCCAGCACCCCAAGCTGGTGCTCTACCAAGCTGAGCCACGCGCAGACTGATTAGATAAATAATGCTTTTGCTCGACGGATATCCATCAACAAATCATCGATACGATCTTGAACCGCTTCGATTCGATTGTTGACTGAATTCCAATCTTTTTCCTTCTTAACATATCGTTTTAAACCCCGCAATGCGACTCTTGCACCTTCGATTGAAAAACGATCTCGGTAAAGAAGCTTGCGAATGATGAAGGCATTTTCAACGTCTTTTTTAGTGTAGTAACGCTGATTGTTTGTTGCTTTTTTGGGCTTTAAAATTTCAAACTCGCTCTCCCAATATCGAAGAACGTATTGTTTAATTCCTAAAAGATCGGCGACTTCGCCAATTTTAAATCCCATTTTATCAGGAATTGATCCGATCTCTGCAAGGAGTTGATCGTCACAGAGAGCTGCCGGAAGACTCATTCGTGACTCGGATTGATTCTCAAATAATGAAATCTGTTGAACCTGTACTGATTCAGCTTTTTCAGCGAATCGATCTTCCAAGGTCAATTCATGAGAATCAATCATTGTCATCTTCGTCATCCTTCAGATGGGCGTACTCTTCACCATTAAGCATCGCTTTCAAAACCTGACTTGGTCTGAAAGTGAGCACTCTTCTGGCGCTGATTTTAATCTGATCACCGGTCTGAGGATTGCGCCCGATTCTCTCATTCTTTCCGCGAACAACAAAATTTCCGAAACCAGAAATTTTCACTTTGTCGCCCTGAATGAGAACTCCCTTGAGAGTGTCAAAAACCATCTCAACAAGGTCAGAGGCCTCTTTTTTTGAAAACCCAATTTTTGAATATACATTTTCAACAATATCCGCTTTGGTCATTGTTGATTTTCCGATGTTTTGGCCAGCCATAGCTACTTTTCACTCCTGTGTCTGTCTTTAAAGGCTAACAAGGTGTTGAAAACAATCAAGTTTTTATCTCACTTGGATCGAAAATTTCTGCTTAAGGCCATTTAATATTGTTTCAATGGACTTATTAATGACCTCATCCTGCAGTGTGGCATTGCGATCTTGGTACTTCAGACGGTAAGCCACGGACTTCTGTCCCACTTCAAGCTTATCTCCCTCATACAAATCAAAAATCGAAATACCCACAAGATTTACCCCACCAAGCTTCTTCATTTCTCTGACGACATCTTGGGCTCGAATCTTTTTCCCCATGACCAAAGCCAGATCTCTCTCAACAGCAGGGAACTTTGAGACTGACTCAAATTTGCTGATTCTCGGCTGTCCTCGATAAAGGGACTCAAGTTCAATCTCAGCAAAAGCCACCTGAGTTCGTATTTTCTCTTGATCCAATAAAACAGGATGAAGAGCTCCGATAAAGCCAATCTTTTTTCCTTCAACTGCTAAAGTCGCATTCTGTCCCCTGTGTAAGAACGAGGGTACTTCAGATTTATTTTCAATCATCTGCCACTGATAAGAAGTTACATTCAAACCGCCCAATAAAGCTTCAAGACAAGCTTTCACTTCAAAAGCAAGAGGATGATTTTGTCCTTTTAGCCATAGCTGATCTTCAATGCCCCAAGCACAAATCCCAAGCCTCCAAGACTCTCCGTAAGATCCATCAGGCTTTAGATAAAAAGTCTTTCCAATCTCAAATAACCGTCCTGTTTGGTTCCCCTGATGATAGTTGTACTTCAGGTTCTGGAACAAGCTCAGAGATATGGTCGACCTCATCGTATTCAAATCATCGCTGAGCGGATTCATCAATTTGATCTGTTTTTCTGTTGAAACTAATCCCGCAGCAATAAGTGCATTGAAATTTTGAACAAAATCCTTTTGCAATTTTTCAGACACAAAGGCCAAATTCATTGCCTGTTGATAGCCTTGATGCACCATCATCTGAGTGACTCGATTGTTCATTCGGAAATTCAAGTCATGATTTGTTGGCGCTGTGACTGTCCAGGGCTGAGCATCTGGAATATGCTCATAACCATTTAAGCGAGCATACTCCTCTACCAAATCCATTTCATGTTCAATATCAAATCGAAAAGTCGGAGGAAGAACTCGAAACTCTGTATCACCCAATTTTTCAACAACACATCCTAACCGTGTCATGAAATTTTCAAACAGTGGAGCTTGTGCGGTGTAACCCAAACGATCCGTTACTGTTTGGATATGAATATTCACTGGATGTTTTCTGACAGGAGATGGATAAAAATCATGATGATCCCCACAGGCAACTCCCCCACCCACTTGAAGAATCAACTCAACTGCCCTATCCATCGCCCTAACTGTTCCATCTGGATCTACACCTCGAGAGAATCGATACCCCGAATCCGTATTGATTCCATGTAATCTTGAAGCCTTTCTCACTGCCATTGGCAGAAAATAGGCGGCCTCTAAAAAGATGGTTACTGTCTTTTCAGTAACACCAGAATTTTGACCACCCACAACCCCAGCCATAGCAACTGACCTGGCTCCGTCTTTAATCATAAGCTCTTCACCTGTCAGGGTCAGAGTCGTTCCGTCCAGCGTCTGAAATTTCTCTCCGCTTTGCGCTTTATCAACAATAATTTTTTTATTTTGAACTTGCTCCAGATCAAAAGCATGCAGTGGTTGACCCATCTCCATCATCACATAATTGGTCACATCCACAATATTATTGATCGAATTTAAGCCCACACTTTCAAGTCGTTTTTGAAGCCAAGACGGACTTGGTCCAACTTTTACTCCACTGATCACTCGGCCTGCATATCTCGGGCAAAGATCTGGTTGACGAACCTCAAGTTGGATTTGTGCTTTTGTCGATGTCTCAGTGAATTTTATTTGTGAAGCATGACTCTTCAGCGGGCGCGAAAGTAAACATGCAATCTCTCTGGCTAAACCAAAGTGACTCAAACAGTCTGCCCGGTTTGGCGTCACTTTTAATTCAAAGGTCACATCATCTAGTCCGGCATATTGAGCAAAGGGAACGCCTAAGGGGGCTGAGTCCGGTAAAATCATAATCCCCTGGCTCTCTTTTTGAAGACCCAGTTCTTTCTCTGAGCAGAGCATTCCTCCAGATTCGACTCCCCGGATGGTTGATTGTTTAATTGCAAAATTCCCAGGCAATATAGCTCCGGGTAACGCCACAACAACACGGTCATTGGCCTTATGGTTTTGAGCTCCGCAAACGATTTGGTGAACAACACCCTCACCAGTCGTCACCTTACAAAGTGAAAGCTTATCCGCCTGGGGATGTTTCTCTTTTTCAAGAATTAATCCCGTGACGACGTATTGAAAATCTTTTGATTTATTCACGATCTCTTCAACTTCAAGACCCGCTTTTGTTAAAAGATCGGCTAAGATCTCGGGCTTTTGAAGAAACTCAGTTACATCAACAAAATCTTGCAACCAACGAAGACTCATTTTCATATTATCACCTACATCTCAAACTGACGTAAAAATCGAAGATCATTTTCAGGAAATAAGCGAATATCATCTACGCCGTACTTAATAATCGCCATACGCTCAATTCCAAAACCAAAAGCAAAACCCTGCCATTCGGGATACTTCACCTGAGCGTGAGCTAAAACTTTGGGATTAATCAATCCACACCCACCAATCTCGATCCAGCCAGTATGCTTACACATACTGCAACCCTTCCCCTTACAGATGGGACAGGTGCAATCCACCTCTGCCGAAGGTTCTGTGAAAGGGAAAAAGCTGGGACGAAATCTTGTTTTTAAATCTCCGCCAAAGAACTCTTTCACAAAAAAACTAATCGTGCCTTTCAAATCTCCCATGGACACTTTGCGGTCCACACACATTCCTTCGATTTGATGAAAGTGGGGAAGATGAGAAATGTCGCTATCACAACGAAACACGGCTCCCGTTCCAATAATCCGAAGCGGCGGCTTTTCTGATTCAAGCGAGTGTATCTGAATTGGACTTGTGTGAGTTCTCAAGACATGGGTCTTATCAATAAAAAAAGTGTCTTGCATATCCCGAGCCGGATGGTCAGCGGGAATATTCAAAGCTTCAAAGTTATATGAATCAAGCTCAATCAGTGGACCTTGGCGAATGGCGTAACCCAAGCGAGACATGATTGAATAAATTTCGTTGATCACCAAATGAACAGGATGAACTGAGCCTCGCGGACGAGTAAAGCCTGGCAAAGTCAGATCAACCTCTTCAGAATTCATTTTTTCTTCAATCTCTTTTGCCTTAAGAGCAGTTTCAAAACCCTCGTAAGCCTGCTCAAGCGCCTGCTTCACTTCATTGACTGATTTCCCAAAAGCGGGCTTTTCCTCTTTTGAAAGCGAGGCCATTTCTTTCATGATTTCTGTTAAAAGGCCGTTTTTTCCTAAAAACTCTACCTTGACGTTATAAAGCGCCTGCGAGGAGCTTGCTGCTTGCATTTTAGATAGAGCTTCGACTTTAAGGTTCTCAAGTTTACTTTGTGCTGTCATAGACTGTGAATTATTCAATAATATCGTGAATTTTCCAAGCTTTGTTCAAGTTCCTTGCAGAGCAACAAAGACTTCTGTAAACTAATTCACTCTCTATGGCCCATAAAAATAAATCCAACCTTTCTCCCATGAAGTCCCATCAAGGGTCTCGGCACAAAAAGCCAAAGCAAATCTTTACCCTTAACGAGGCCAATGACCGACTGCAGGACATCTTTCGCAATCACGAGTTCTCTCATATTACGCACGAGCAAAGACTTAAACTTGCCCACTTCTATTGCCTCTTAATGGCGAATCAGGAAAAAGAAAACATGACCCGCCTTCTCACTCTCAGAGACGTGGCGATTCGACACTTTATTGATTGCTTGATTGTTCCCCAATTCGTCGACCTTCAGTTCCCATTGCTGGACATCGGAACCGGCCCTGGTTTTCCTGGAATTCCTTTAAAAATTCTTTTCCCTGAAAAAAGAATTATCCTGGCCGAGGGCGTTCAGCGCCGTGTTGAGTTTCTCAAAAAAGTCAGGGAAGAATTAAAGCTTCCCAAACTCGATATCATCGGAAGAAATATCAATCCCTATTTCGCCTATCCTGTTCAAGGAGTCATCACAAGAGCTGTTGAGGATATTCGCAACACTTTACTGAACACCCTGACCTGCCTTCAAACTGGCGGATGCGTGTACTTTATGAAGGGTCCCAATGTGGACCCCGAAATTCCTTTAGCTGAAAAAGAAGTGGGCGAATACTTTAAGCTTGAGAAAGACATTGCCTATACCCTGCCACACACAGAACACCACCGAAGATTACTGGTGTATCGTAAAATTAAAATGGCCCCACTACCTGATTTTGATGAGGAACCCTGGCCTGGTGAAAATGTTGGAGAATCTGATGATTGAAATCTCAAGCTCCTCAAATCCCCATTTCCAAATCTGGAAAAGCCTTCTTTCATCAAAGGGTCTTAAAAAAGAAGGGCTTTTTATTCTTTCAGGAGAAAAACTGATTCACGAGTTTCTTCAAAATCCCCATCTTGAAATTCACGCTGAAATTCTAAATAAAAAACTAAGACCTGTTACAAATGGCGCAAAAAAATATATTCTCGCTCAAGAACTTTTTGATGAACTGGACGAAGTTGGCACCCACTTTAATCTACTTATTCTCTCTCAACCTGAAGTTAAAAAAGCTGACCTGACGCAAAAATCAAAAGGTCTGCATGTCATTGCACCATTAGGTGATCCCTCGAATTTAGGAGCTTTGATTCGATCCGCAGAAGCTTTTGACGTAGCCCAATTCATCCTGACCGAAGAAGCCGCTCACCCCTTTCTTCCAAAATGTGTCAAAGCCTCTGCCGGCAGCGTTTTGCGCATTCCCCTGCTTAAGGGCCCAAAACTAAGTCAAATCCAGCACCCCACATTGATCGGTCTAGATCTCAATGGTGAAAATTTAACTGAATTTCATTGGCCAAAAGATTGCTATCTCATTGTCGGAGAAGAGGGCCCGGGACTTGGGCAAATTCAACTTTATAAAAAAATTAAAATTCCCATATCGGGAGTTGAAAGCCTAAATGCTGTGATCGCCACGAGTATTGCACTTTATTCCTATCGATCACAGCAAACCTTAAAAAATCAAATTTGATTGTAAATGAGTGGCAGCAATAGCGTTACTCCATGAAGAAGTTTTTTCTTGCCAGAACTTACACCTTCAAACTCTTTATCTTTATTGTGCTCTACTCCATCTCGCCCAACCAAAAAAGAGTTTGATCGAAACTTTTCAATTGTTGATTCTAATTGTTTGATGAGCTCGTTATTATTTGAATCCTTCATAATAAATCCAATTTCCCTATTGATAAATGCTGATCTGGGATCAAGATTGTAAGTTCCAATTAATCCCACTTGACCATCAATGATAGCTGTCTTTGCATGAACTGTATTAGGTCCATTATATTCATAAATTTCAATTCCCATTCGTATAAGCTCATTCTTTCTGAAACGATATGCAGCTTGGGCAAAAAGATTATCAGTGGATTTTAGCGAATTTGTAATTATTCGAATAGGAATCCCCTTTACTCGCAATTCGCGGAAGGCTTCCATTAAGTTCTCAGTTGGCACGAGGTAGGGAGAAATAATATTCACATCGGACTGAGCGCCCTTCAGCAGATTCAATAATTTTTCTGTCATATCATTTGTATGCCGAGTCACGAGTCGATCGGGTCGATGGGAAATAAACTCCACGTCTACTGAATCAGCTGCATCCTTTAACCAATCCGTATTTGTTCCACTGCGTACAACATCATCCTTTTCAGGCAGGAAAATCTCATTCAACGTATCTCGAAGTCTTTTTTCCTCTTTATCAATTTCTTTTAACGCTGCCAGACGACGCTCATCACACTGTACCCAATCATCAGCGTGCGACACTTCCATGGATCAAGATTTTCTTCTTCGAATTCGTAGAGATAAACATCTGAAACTATTTTACTATTCCATGCTTTGAGAAAATTTTGACGTGCATCCTGCACAGCGGGACCAGACATAATGATGTCAAGATCGTGAAAATTTCTATCTTTACTTAGGCCAAAGTATTTATCGCCAACATTTCGTCCACCAGAAATAATCGTATGGCCATCTACAATGATCATCTTTGCATGATCTCGATGAGTCGCTCTTAGTAAGTTAATGCCAATGGGATTATAAACTTTAACTTCAAGATTCTGATTTCCATATATATCCATACCTTTTTGGCGAAGGGCCGCAAATACAGCTCTGGGAATCATATTTGAAATGGCATCTATGATGACTTTAACTTTTACTCCCCGCTGGGCAGCATCAATTAGCAGCGCCATTCCACCAATGGACTGATCGTCATTCCAAACAGAGAAGTATTCAGCAATGATTTCGGATTTCGCCTGCTGCAAAATATCCACGCGAGCCTGAAGCGCTTCACGATCATCAGCTAAAAGCCTAACTTTCTCAGCAAAAGAAGACTGCGCTGCCAAAATAAATCCAAAGAAAACAGTTAAAAACTTGAGCATAAGCACCTCACCAGGTGCCAAAGTCTGCTATAAATATACCAGATTCAAATCTTCAATATGATTACTAATCAACTGTATGTGTTTAAATTTTTGACATAGGCCGTTTATTGACAAGGAATCAGCCTTGAAAGGGCCTCTGCTGGCGGAGTTTTACTCCATAAAGATAAACAATAACCGCCATTACCAGAACCAGTCGGCTTCACAGCAATCGCACCCTGATCCCGTAACCACTGAAGATGTTGACCAGGAACTCCTTCAACGAGCCCCCATCGCACAAAACATGAGTGGGCAAGATCCATAGATTGCTTTAACAACGCCAGTCCTGTTTTTTCATCTAACAACAAAGCTTCTCGAGCCATTAAAACAGCTTTTCTCATATCATCATCAATTTGATTTCCTATTGATGGATTTGATTGGATCAGATCTTTCACTCGATTAACACACTCAACAGTGACTCCTCTTTTTCCTGAATAGGAGACATACCATTTGGGCTGCCACTTCGGTTGAAAAGGCTCACGAGCTCCCCCACGAACAAACTGCAGGGGTTCACCACCCATTGCAACGGCGATATCAACACCGGAACTTTCTCCGTGAAAAAGGTTTTCAAGATTTCGAGCAAACTCGTAAACTTCATCTTGATTGATTACTCCAAGAGCCAAAAACCATCTTGATAAAGCTACACTCAATGCCGCTGAAGCTCCTAAACCAGCTCCAACCGGAATTCGGCTTGTCATTTCAATTGTGCCACTCAGACGATTTCGATGAATCTTTTTAAGCTCACAAGCTTTCTCAATCACACCCCAAACCAGCAACTCAAGTTCGCCCCCATGCTCACCCTGAAGAACGAGTTTTAGTCCTTCAGCCTGAGAAGAAGGAGTAAACTTGAATTCAAGAGTTCTAGACGACAAAGGGAAAACCAGAGCCGGACAGCCACGAAGCACTGCATGTTCACCTGCTAATATCCATTTCCCCGTCACCTTTGTTTCAAATGATTTTAAATTCATATCAATCTCTTGAAATCTCTTGGGGTTGATTTGATGTATAGACCCTATAAGACTGAGTGAGCTTCTCAGTCAGCTCTTCTTTGATCTTGGCCTGATCTTCTCGGTATATCAGATGAATATTTGCACCCGCATCCATGGTCACCAAGGGGCCATCACCTCGAAGCTGCCACTCATGATCAAGTGTGCGCAAAACATCTAAAGACCCCTTGGTCATGTATCCAAAATGAGGTTTTGATGTTTCAAAGAGTGCATGCATATCCCAAAACTCAGCCCAAGTTATTTCATACGCCAAAGACCAATTTTGTTTTTGAAAAGCAGAAATCAAATTCTGAAGCCTTAACTCTGCTCGCTCTGGACGACCCTGAAAAAGATCACTTGTAATTACTCTCTTATGAGCTTCACTTGAAGAGACCATTTTCTTTGTGTCTTCAACGATCACAACCTGATGAGAAAGATTCTGATAAGGAATCTCGATTGATCGAACATCTTCATCTTTATCCCAAAGCCCCCATGGTGATACCAATGATCGACAAGAGGAACCTGACCCAGCCCGAGATAAATTCATGATGACTTGAGCTGAGGGTTTTGACTGCCCACTGATCTCACAAAATAATTCAATGCTTGTTGATGTGAGCGCAGCAAAACTTGATGCTGAAGAGGCTAACCCACAATCGCTTGGGAATGTATTGGCTGATTCAATTATGAATGAGTCCTTAATCCCAAACTGCTCTTTGAGCATTTGAAAGTGCTTCAAATACCGAATCTGAGACTTTTCACTTAAATGAATGGGGATCACGCCCTCCTCATTCAAAGGCCTCCACTGATCAGAAGCCATATTATCTTGAAGCCGTGTGATACGGACCTTAGTTCTTAAACTCTCAAGCGTTAACGAAAGGGAACTGTTGGTCGGGCGATTATCTGCATAATCTGTTTTACCCATGTACTTGATTAAAGCAATATTTGAAGGTGCTGAACCGATCTTAGTTACAGCCGAATTATTCATGGCCGACTCTCCGTTACAGAACAGCCTATCTGATGATCATATTCATCAAATTGATAAGAAATTCCTCGAGCTAAATCGAGATCTGTGGCTTTTAAGTTCAATCCATGCTCTTGGCCTATGGCAGACAATTCTTGAGAATTTAATTTTGTCTTATCATAAATAATCAAAATCACATCCGCGCCGAGTGCACCGCAGCCTTTCATAGCCATCACTCCATCTCGCTTCATTTGACCCAACAACTCCTGAGTTGATTGAGCCGTCAGACCCAGCTCTTCTAATTTTTTCCAGTAGAGATTAATATTCGAGCAAAAGTCTGTTTCATTTGCAGACTTCAGAGAGGAAATCACCTGGTTCATAAGCTCATGAAGCGGTTCCGTATTTAATTCTCTCAATCCTTGAAGATGCTCATGAGTTTTAATTTTAATCCCTGTTTGAAAAAAACAAAATCCAAGCTTTTCAAAGGGCCAATTAAATTTTTCAAGCTTTCCGTTATTGCGATCAAAATAAACAAGCCCACCCGTGATTTGCGAAACAAGATCTGAGCCGCTTGGCTTGTAGATTGATTGCCCATCCCAAGCCAACCGCTGATACTCCATTAACAAATGTCGATGATCGATAAGCAGTTGATCTGATTCTTGGTAATGAACGATCTGATCTAAAGCGCTCAGCAGAGCAAACTCTGCTGTTGACCCGCCCCATCCTCCGGCACCCTGATGAGGATCAATAAACTCAATATTGTAATTCTGAAGTCTGTTCTTATTCTCGATCCAAAATTTCCCCGCCGGAGAAAGCTCATGAAATGGATTTTGATTTAATCCCGAAGTTCTTTCTGCAATCATTTTAAACCTTGGACCCACTGTAGCGACCAATGCCGGTCCACCCGTCATTGCTAAATACTCACCGGCAAAAAAAGCTTTTCCAGGTACAGTTAGTTCAACGTGGCCAATCACAGTTTCTCCCTCATCTTACTCTTGATGCCGATGAGTTTGATTGCGCAAGTCTCGTAATACTTCGATGGCGTTACTCAGAGAAATGCGTTTCTTGAGACTGAGAATTTCTTCAAGCTTCTTCACCACGTAAGGAATTTCTTTTTCTTCAGCCCCCGCACCGAGAGTCAGATTTTTAATATGAAGCTTCATATGCCCTTCAATAATTCCAACGGTTGTCAGAGCTCTCAAAGCACCTAAATTCTGGACCAATCCCACAGAGGCAATAATTCTTGATAGTTCAGTGGCCGATCGCACACCCAACATTCGAAGACACATTGAGGCAGTTGGGTGAATGGTTGTGACACCACCAACAGTACCAACAATGATCGGCGCTTCTAATGTTCCCATTAAAAACTTACCATCTCTTCTCCATCGTGTAATGGAGCGATATTGACCATCCCGAGCCGCATAGGCATGAACACCTGCTTCTACAGCCCTCCAGTCATTCCCTGTGGCAATTAAAATAGGATCAATGCCATTCAGTACACCTTTATTATTCGTCGCTGCACGATAGGGATCAAGCTCAGCAAATAGCGATGCTTCTTCAATCTTCTCAGCCAATTCAGCATCAATTTTCTCAAGACAAACCGTCGCTTTTGTCAGCTTTGTATCAACAAGGTTTGAGAGGATACACATTGTCACTTTTTCGCCCGTGATCTCTTCAATAGGCTGTTTTAAGAACTCACACACCTGATTGATGATATTGGCACCCATGGCATCAACAGCATCCATGTAAACATGAATAACGGCCATATCAAAACCGTCGTCTCGAACAAGCCGGCGCACTTGAATATCTCGAACTCCGCCACCGCGACGAACGAGACCAAACGCCACTTCCTCGTTCGACATTCGAATAAAATTCTCTTTATGGGCATTTATTTGCTCGTAGAATTTTTGATAATTTTTAACTTTGGCCAGTTGAATTTGACCAATAATATTCTGTCCAATAACTTCAGTGGTGATTTCACCATTTTCGCGAATCCACTTTGCTGTTTTACTTGCTGCTGCAACAATCGAGGTCTCCTCAACTGCCATTGGAATCACATAGTCTTTTCCATCAATACAAAAATTAGTCGCTACCCCTAAAGGGATTTGAAAATAACCAATAACATTCTCAATAAATTTCTCGCCTAAACCGGTATCCCTCAACCCACCCTTCATCAAATAGTCCACATCTTCAGGACTGACGACTCCCATTTTTAATAGGGTTGCTAATCTTTCTTCACGATTAAGTTTAGAAAAACCTTTAAAGTACTCTTCAAAAGAATGAGGATTCTGATGATTTTTCTGACTGAGTTTAATTTGTTCTCGATCAATATTTATTTCCACGTCCAGACCTCTTGGGTTTGAAGCTCATTGATATTGCGACAACCACAGCAAAAAAGTGCTGTCTTTAATTCAAAATCAAATCGATCCATTACTGCCTTCAGTTGCTCTTCTCCATCCACGGCCGCCCTCATCAAAGGTTGAGCAATCCCAACCTTTTGAGCACCAATTGCCAGTAACTTTGCACCATCAAGACCGGATCTCACTCCACCTGATGCCCATAACTCAAAGGGTGGGTTTAGCTTTTTTCCTAGAATCAAGGCCTCAGCTGTTGAGATACCCCAATCTGAAAATGTTTGCGATGCCTCATATACCATCTCACCAGGCTGTGCTCGGTATCCTTCTACCCTACCCCAGTGGGTACCGCCAAGACCTGCGACGTCGGCTGCAAAAATTCCCGAATCCTTTAATTTTTCCAAAGTTCGAGTCGAAAGGCCACTGCCGACCTCTTTAATGAGAATTGGCACCTGAAGCTCTTTCACCAATCTCTGAATCGCAGCCAAGCCCCCCTTAAATTCAGGTGTACCTTCTTTTTGAATGCATTCCTGAAGAGGATTCAGATGAATAAATAAAGCTATAGCTTCGAGATTATCAATAAGACGTCGGATATCTTCAGTTTTAGTCTGAATCACTTGAGCAAGGCCCAAGTTTCCTATTAGCGCCGCATTTGGAGCTTCTTTTCTGACCTTGCGCCATTCACTTGAGGCTTCGGCACAATCCAGTTCCTTTCGTTGAGACCCAACACCCATTGCCCATTTTTTTTCCTGGGCCATCTTTGCTAATCTGATATTAATTTGGAGTGAGTCCTGATGACCTGCGGTCATTGAGCTAATAAAAAATGGACTCTCCATTTTGTGTAAAAAAAAGGATGTCGATATCTCGACATCCTTAAAATTGATCTCTGGTAATGAATCTGGAGTGAGATGAACTCTCTCCAGACCTGATAAACCCACCGCCTGAGACTTTTGATCAAGCGCAATTCGAATATGATCTTTTTTACGAGATTCAAATTGCGCCAGAGTCTCTTTCATGGGCGCTCCTGTTTTATTTAAGCAAGAGCGTGCTTACAGAGAGCAGTGAATGCTGCTGCATCTGTGATAGCTAGGTTTGAAAGATTCTTTCTATCAATTTGGATACCAGCTTTAGCCAAGCCACCGATCAAACGAGAATAAGTTGTTCCGTTCATTCGAGCTGCAGCATTAATACGCTGATTCCATAAAGCTCGGAACTCTCTCTTCTTCATTCGGCGATGCTTGTACGCATAGGCCATTGCACGGTCATTTTTCTCAACCGCATGAGTGTAGCATCGGCTATTTGCTGAATAGGAACCCTTTGCTCTTTTTAAAACTTTTTTGTGACGACGACGATTTGTAAATCCACCTTTAACGCGCATGAGAGCCTCCCTTTACAGCAACAGACAACGTGCGATTTGAGTCATGTTAGCATCATCAACATAAACAACATCACCTAGGTGACGCTTTCTCTTTGATGACATGTGTGAATTGAGATGGCGCATACGTGTTTGTTTGCGCTTAACTTTACCACTTGAAGTGGCTTTGAGGCGCTTCTTTGCCCCAGAGTGTGTCCTCTGTTTCATGTTACCTTCCTGATCAACAGGCGTTTATCTGTCATAGATAACTCTTTGGTGCCGTGCTGATAATCGAACCCAATCTTTTAGCTGCATCTTGTTGAAAAGACAAGGAAAAAGATCAAAACCAATCCCTCTTTTGATTTTTACTTTTTCAAGTAATTACAATAGGTTATAGTAAGCAAAAGCTTTACATTGCCTGATCTGATGCTTTTGATTGCCGCCCCATCCCCCGAGACGCCATAAAGGCAACATAAAAGGCAGCAATAGCGGGCAATAGAAAGCCCAGATACTTAAAGTTGAAATACGAATAAGCCCCTACTGTAGATCCAAAAACAAATGAAAGTATTGTCAGAGCCCGAACCTTTGTTGCTAAGTACTCTTTTTCTTTTTCAGATTGCCCCATGTGATGAGAAAAATAACGAATGATGCCAATTCCAAGATCAGTCGTAATGCCAGTCAAATGAGTTGTGCGCACGGTATATCCTGATGCCGAAGATATAGCCGCATTCTGCAAACCACTCGCACCACACAATAAAGCCAAGAGAATATAGTCTTGATGCAATACCGCCGACTTACCAAATTCTCCAAAATAGTTATTGTACCCCAATACCCCTGCCCCTAAAAGCAAAACACCAACTATCCACAACACAGGGGCAAAACGATTTCCATGGACCTTGTGAACAAAATGCTTTTCAGTGAGATATGCTGAGAGCATAACCCCCAAGAGAAAGTAGACTGGAATTGATAAGACGGCAAGAGCATCAAACCATTTGCCTTGGTAGAAATCGACACCAGCCAATGTCGCAAAACCCGTGACATGAGTTACAAATCTTTCACAAGAAAGAAAGCCGCCTGCATTCACATGACCAGCAATCATGCACATCAGAAACCAATCAAGATAAACTCTCTTTGCAACCTTATCATGAAGTCTGTGGCCAAAAGGCATATTTAACTCTCCACTAAAAATTCCACAACAAACTAACTGCAGGCCCCATAATTGTGCGTTTATACGAAATCTTAGTCAAAGTGGTTGAGGTCACCGACTCAACAAACGTTGGATTGTAGTAAAAAAACTTAAGTGTAAGAGCCCAATTTTCTGCAAACCAAACATTGTATCCAATATCAAAACGCAAACTCGTCCCGCGAAGTTCGGGGGTATTTCCCGCTCCATCATCATATTTTACTTTTGTGATGAAGTTGTATGTTAAAGTTGTCACGCAATTTTTTTTGCAAAATAAGTAACCAAGCCGAATACCCGTATCAGTTGAAGTGTATGTCGTCGTGGCCGTACTTTCTGCATTTGAAACAAAACTGCCATATGCTAAACCTATATAATAATTTTTCTTTGTTCCAATATCGATCGCCAACGAAGCATCGTACGCAGTAATAGTTGTTTTTACATCTGATGTCGTCGAGTAAACATCTGACATGTAAAATGTGTTAATATCCACGACCCCAGCATATGACTGTGAGCCTACAAAGACCGCAAATAATAATCCCCCCAATATTCTCACATTCGCTCCGGTGTAGGAATTCCCAGCAAACCCAGACCGTGACTAAGCACTTCACCCACACAATAACTTAAAGCAAGTCGCGCTCTCATCAAATCCTCAGATCCTGCTTGCCCGATGGAACATTCATGATAAAAAAGATTAAATCTCTTCGCCAGGTCATACAAGTAAGTGCAAATGATTGAAGGTCGATACGTTTCAGCTGCTTGAATGACCACCTGATGAAAATTCATCATCGACTGCATCAATTGTCGCTCGCTTGCGTGAACCAATAAAGACCAGTTCACAGAACGCTCATCATATCCTAATTTGCGACATAGACTATGAATTCTGGCTGATGAATATTGAATAAATGGCCCAGAGTCTCCATCAATTTTTAGCCATTCATTCATATCGAAAACAATTTTTTTATTATTATCAATCTTAACCATGCCGTATTTAATTGCCCCCTGAGCAACTTGGGTTGCCACAAGATCAATTTCAGCTTGAGTCCATTCTCCTGCATACCGAGAGAGATACTGATCTTTCACCATTTGTTCCATTTTGTGAATCAACTGAATAATAGGAACAATATTTCCCTTACGAGAACTCATCGCACCGTCAGGTAGTTCAACGAAATTATATTGCAAATGATAACAGTTTTTCGCCTCTTTAAATCCAATCTTCTCGAGCACTTTAAAAACTTGTTTAAAATGAAGCGCCTGTCTCATGTCGACAACATAAATACTTTTTTCAATATGAAAATCCTGAAACTTTCTTCTCGCCAGCTCGATATCTTTCGTGGCGTATAGACCGTTTCCGTCTGATTTCACAAGTAAGCAGAATCCAAGATTCTCATCCTCTAGATTCATTCCGATAGCACCTTGAGATTCAACAAGCTTACCTTGTTTAAAGAGCTCTTTTGCATAGGCCACACTGGCAGAATCAACCTCAGACTCCCAATACCATTGGTCAAACCGGATACCACACCAAGTATAGACTTCATTCATTAATTCAATTGACCACTGACGAGTCTCTTTCCAAAGCTCATAGAACTCTCCAGACTTAGCCTCGAGCTGTCTGAGAATCTCTGTCATTTGCTTTTTGTTGGTCTCTGCTTTATCTGTTTTCTCTTCATCCTCTAACTGAAGATGACCTTTCGAGTATAACTTCCCCAACCATTCGCCCCGCTCCACTTGAGGTGGCCGCTCGATATTGCGGTACTTTAAATACCAAAGACATTTAGCAACGTGAGTCCCCACATCCCCAGGAAAGGTCGATGAAATAATATCATAACCAGCGTATCTCATCGTCCGCACGAGTGCGTCTCCAAGGCAAGCATTCCTCATGTGCCCGACATGCAGTTCTTTATGAGTATTGGGTTGTGAAAACTCAACCATCGTTTTCGGAGTATCACTTGTGAGCTTTTGCTCAAAATAGGCACCCCTTTGTATACTCTGAAGAAGTTTCACTCCCAAAAAAGATTCCTGAATTGTAAAATTCAAATAGGGCCCAGTTGCAGTACAACTTTTTATGCACGAGCTAGCTTTAATTTTTTGACTTAATCCCGCTGCAATTTGAGGAGGAGCCTGACGAAGTTCTTTCGCAAGTTGAAAACACCCAAAAGCCAAGTCTCCAAGTTTTGAATCCGGAGGCTCTACCAATGAATCATAAGCCTGATGAAGAGTGATTTTCCCATCTGAAGCTTCAACCAAAGCTTGTCCAACTGCTATTCTAATTTCATCTATCATTAATCTCATAAGGTACAATAAGGCTAACAAATCCAAAATAAAAGGGCCACCGAGATTTCGGCGGCCCTTAAAAATAATAAATCTTATGTTTCAATTACTTCGACTGACTAACAGCTCTCTCAGCATTAACCAGACCAGTACCAAGTTGGTTTTGATCATTAGACCCAGATAATTGCTGAGCTGTAGATTTCAAAATTTGAAGAACCTGAGCTGGCTTTAATACTCTATTTGCACCCTTCATCAGAGCCACCACTCCTGCAACATGCGGAGTCGCCATTGACGTTCCAGCAAAACTTGCATAGTCAGTAGGTACTGTTTGAAGAGTTACGTTGAGCTTCTGGCCACGATCAAGCGCATTCTTTGCAGCATCCCCAACCGCCTGTTCAATCATAACAACTGGTATCGCGACGATAGATCCATCCTGAGTCAAAGCGCCCTGAAGAAGCCCAGGCTCATTATTGTAGATAACAACTCCATTTACTCCTGCAGCGATGGCATTCTTAACTTTTTCAGCAAAAGAAATCTCACCTCTTTTTACTAGAGCAAATTTACCTACCGCACCTTTGTACTCATCAGGTTTGCCGAGACCAGCAACAACAAGTTCACTTGATGCAGGAACCAAAACTTCCGGAGACCCAGCAAAAGAAGTGCTTGGAACAACCTGAGTGCCCAATGTGACTTTACTCTCACGACCCGTGCCCATAGGAACTGAAGAAACAACATCAACACCTGGAGCAACAATATCAAGCTCAGGACCCCATTGAGAGAACTTCGCTTTTGATAATGTTTTGTCTATAGCTCCAACAGCAACGACTGTAGGGAAAGCTGCAGGATAGCTGACCTTTGGAGTTCCATCATTTCCAGATGCCGCAACGACACTGATCCCAGCACGATCAGCAGCCTCAATTGCTCTTTTCTCAGCTGGAGTTGCCATCGGTCCGCCCAACGACATACTGATCACATCAACTTTTTCTGAAATACCCCAGTTAATACCCTGAGCAACTGCCACATTTGAGCAGCCCTCTTCACTACACACTCGACCTGCTAGCAGTTTTGCTCTGGGAGCAACACCAACAAATCCATCTGCGCCCATTGCGCCGGCAATAGTCCCCGCACAATGCGAACCGTGGCCAACAGAATCGGCAAAACTATAGGGCTGATTGTTGTCGTTTACAAAGTCACGGCCTTTTTCGAAATTTGGCCCTAGCGAGGGATGATCTTTATCAATACCAGTATCCAACACGAGCACTCGAACTCCATCTCCCCCGCGAGCAGCATCCCAAGCCTGAGGAGCTCGAACCGCCTGAATTCCCCACGGTGTTCGAGGTCCCACACCCATTGTTTCCGCATTCATAGGTTGAGCATAGTTCAGATTATAATCCCAAGGACGAGTCAATGTGAAACCTTGAACTGGCTTTGGAGCTGGATGAAAAATTTCTTTTTCAATCAGAGCAACCTGGCCACTTGCACGAAGAGCTCGAAGCTCTTTCTCATCAGAAATTTCAACAACAAGGGTGTTGAGATGAGTCAGCGAATCTTCAACAACAGCTGTCGGCTGAAAATCATCACTAACAGCCTGAGACTGAAGTCCCTTAATTGAGGCCAATTGAGTACGATTGCTCATCATAAATTGAGCATGAGCCTGGGCAAAGACAGCTTTATTCTTCATCACAACAAGGTATCTCTCCGCAAATGATTGGCTTGTAAAAACCAAGATGATCGCAAAAAATCCCGCGCTGGATAATCTTAAAGTCTGTAATGCTATGCTGTTTGCTAAGGTTTTCATTTCCCCCCCTAAGCTGTCTTGAGCGTGGATGTAGACCACTCTGAGCCTGATATTTCAAGCGTAGAATTAAGGAATTCTTGATTTTTTTTCGGAGGATTTTTGAGACCTAAAAGTGATCTATCCAAAAACCTGTTTTGTTCCGTTAAAATAAATCTATTGATATTTGAGCCTATATTATAGGCATTTTTTATAGGAGATATTCGTGTTAATTTGATGAGCGATACTGATAGATTTCCGCAGTGCATTATTTTCTTGGGGCAATTTTTCTCTTCATAATTTTCTTGCGAATCACTTCGTGAAAATTTTTCATTTTTGGAGGTGGTGACCGGACTTGAACCGATGTACACGCTTTTGCAGAGCGCTGCCTAACCCCTCGGCCACACCACCTCGAGATAAAGAAGCGCAGACTAATCCCAAGTTACAAAACTGTCAATCCCAGGCCTTTAATCGCTCAAAATTTATATACGCATTCAACATTGCCTGTTCGATGTGCACACCTTTTACTCTTTCGCTCCTCTGAATGTCCGCAATTGTTCTTGCTACTCGAAGTATTGCATGGCGGCGACGAAGAGAGCTTCCTGTTTCAGGCATCAGATTATTTAATGCAAAAGAATCCACTGTTTTTTCGATTTCACTTATCAAAACACGAGCATTTGTTTTTGTTTGCCCACGCTGTTTCTGAAAAAGAAAGACTTCCCCGATTTCATCTTGAAGCTGAGAGAGCTCAATCTTTTGATCACGCTCCTGCCTTGTAAAAGCTAACATTTGAAATCGATCAGCAAATGGACCTGATAATTTTTCCGAATAGGATTTACATCTTTTCAGAGAGTAACGACATCCGGTCCTTTCAGTTCTTTCAGGCGAATAGTCCCCGCAGGGGCAGAGATTTGTTGCAGCAACAATTTGAGCCTCTGCAGGATATTGAACAACAGCTCCCTGACGAGCGACTCTCATTACTCCCTCTTCAAAAGGCTCCCGCAGTGCCTCTAAGACCTCTGCCTTAAACTCAAGCAGCTCATCTAAAAAGAGAATTCCACCGTGAGCTCTGGAAATTTCACCTGCAAAGGGAGAAGCCCCTCCCCCAATCATCGACATCAAGGGTGTTGAATGATGGGATTTAACAAAAGGATACCAATCTCCAGAAATATCTTCAGCTTGCTCCGTCGAGGGGTACGGCAGACAAGCGTGAAGAATATGAGCCATGGTGGTTTTTCCTGTGCCCGCAGGCCCAGCAAGCAACAAAGAATGTCTCCCAACCGCTGCCATTTTCACCAAATTTGCCTGACTCGAAGAAAGCTTAAGGCCCGAGGAGGGTTGAGGTCTTGTGTACTGACTTCGAACACTTGGCCCAAGAATCACTGGTTGTTCTGCCTTGGAGAGCTGATCGATGGATTTCAGTGAAAATGGCTGCAGTTGAGGGACCTGATCAAGACGACCAGTAACAATTTTTAAATTTTTATTTTTTAGCGACGTAAATAAATCTGTTGGGGCATGAACCTCACCGTTGAGACTCAGCTCGCCGTAGATGTATTGGTCTTCTCCTTCATTTGGAGCTGAAATCTGTCCCGTCTCCCAGAGATAGGCCATTGCCACTGCAAGCTCTAACCCCCGAGACGTTTTCTTCAAATGACTGGGACGAAGATTCACCAGAATTTGCTGTCCAGTGGGAAATTTAAATCCTTGGGCTTTAATCGCACTTTTTATTCGTAGCGAACTTTCTTTTAAATGTTGATCTGGAAGACCTAAGAATTGAATTCCGGGTAAACCTGCCCACAAAGTAAGCTCAACTTCGACGGGTCTTAACTGATTATGCTCTTGAATAAATGACATGACTTTCATGTCAGCTCAAAAGAGCAAAGACCAAACCAGGTCGAAGATAAGTTTAAATTAATTAGTCGAAATTACCCGGACAAAATTTCCGTCAAAGGATTATAATTCGGACTCTTTCATCTTTGAAAGAGGATGATGCTCATCAACGGTTTTCACAATATTCTGAGTTGTCACATTCGTGTAGATCTGAGTGGTTTGAATGCTCGCATGGCCAAGGAGCATCTGGATAGATCGAAGGTCTGCTCCACTTTCAAGCAAAGCGGTCGCACAGGCATGACGGAATCGATGAGGCCCAACAGGCTCCTCAAAACCAGCCTTGGCCGACCAAGCAGCTAACCATCTCCAAACATCCACTCGTGAAGGTCGATGTCCCCGATCATTGATCAATATGGATCTATTTCTTTCATCTTTCGTCAGCATGGGGCGAATCTCTCGAAGATAGTGAGTGAGATTTTCATTTAACTGATCTGTAAGAGGAACGAGACGTTCTTTTCGACCCTTACCAACGATTTTCAAGCTTCTTTCTGTCTCACTGAAATCTTCTAAGTTTAGAGCAATCAATTCACTCACTCGGCAGCCAAGTCCATACAGAAGCATCAAAGTCATTTGATTGCGCCCAGTGCGAAGAGGGTCATTGACCTTTGCCGCCTGAAAAAGGGCATTGAACTCATCCAAACTTAAAGTTTTTGGCAAAGCGACTTTCACTTTTGGTGGGCGAAGCACTGCTAATTCTGAAGATTGAATTCCGCGGCTTTCACAAAAACGAAAATATGTTCTTAAACTTGAAATCACTCGGGCCTGAGATCGAGTAGATAACTGGTGCTTTTTCATAAAGTCATAGAAGTGATCAACAGGCAGCCCTGTCTTCTTAAACTCGACAAAGAGCTCGAGGTCACGGCGATAGGCCATGAGGGTATTTTGAGATCTCCCTCTCACATGCTGCAAATCTTCGAAGAATTCAATCCATTGATCTAACATCGTTAGAGATCATGTCAGAAAAGCTCTTCACTTGGCAAGGGGGTAAAAGAAAAAAAGCGCAGAGATTTCAATTCCCTGCGCTTTGTTAATTGCACAACGTCAATCTGTCAAAATCTTACTTATACTTAGTAGAAGTAAGCATCCCCACAAGCTTGGCCATTTACAAAATCCAATCTTGCTGTGAATCCCATTCGAGGTTGATTTGAAGGAGAGTAGAGAACAGCCTTGCTCACCATTCGAAGAACAATTCTGTACCCATTATTCATCCCAATAGCCTCAAGAGTAACTCCCTGAATCTCTTTGTTACTCATCTGACCTGCTGTTAATGTACGCAACTGATAATCTCCAGGCATTGCGTTACAGAAGTAGGGATCCTGAGCTGTGATTCTTAACATACCCTGCAGAGCCACCACCCCCTGATAATATGATAGTCCATACCAGTCCGCAGTACCTAAACCAGTCGATCCCAAAAGATCCATCGTCAACTGAGCCGAACCTGAAGTGCTTGTGGATTGAATGCCTCCAAAAAGGAGCTGCGGATTTCCAAAACAGTTCGTACATCCGACTCCGCCGTAGCCCATATAAGGAGTCGCTGGCACAGCCACGGGTGCACTGTCCTTTTTCTTATCACAACCAACAGTGAAAACTGAGGATGCGAGAAGCAGGGTTACCACAATCTTTTTCAAGTTTGGAATTAAGATGTGTAATTGTGTTTTCATAATTCACCTCTTTATTCTTATTCGTTAAAAGCTCTAACTTTATTCAGCGAACTAAATGTCCCCAGTCTTTTGTATCCATTACCGGGATAGAGAGCTGAAGTTGTTTGTACAAGTCCGTTACCACCTAAAAATGTCTGACAGTTATATGGACTACCTGGATAACTAATAAACCAACAAGGTACTTGCCCCTGCCAAGGCACTGATCCCTGCTGAGCATATCCAGTTGTGAAGTTCTTAAAGTACACTGAGCCACTGACTTCTGTGATTCCGCCACCGTCACCCAGATCAAGAGCATTATCAATCACAAGTACTATCGCCCCATAACTATCTTGAAAGAATCCATGGAATACCTTTTTACCATTATATATGAACCATTTATTGAACTCAGCGTAATTCGTCCCGACGTAATCACTTGGGAACTTCAAATTTGATCCTTCTGGCGGGGATGTAAGCGTCCCAGTTCCTGTTTCAAAGCGACCTGTATTCCACTGTCCGTTATCATAATAGGAGATCTGGATTACTCCACCGTACCTACCTCCACCAACATCATGCAAATCAACATTCAAAGCCATATTCTGAGGATTATTGACTGGATGAAGTGCCACATACTCATTCAGTACTGAGATATTATCAGGAGTAAATTGAACCGAAGCTCCTGTTGAGCTTTGGAAAGGACCCACATTTGTTGAGGTATCAACTCCAACACCTGTCACTGGGGCAGGTACGGCAATAACGGGAGCCGGATCACTCTTTTTGGCACAAGCCTGTCCAAACAAAGCCATCAGTGTGGCAAGGCTCGCTTGGAGGATGAGCTTTTGGGTTTTCATAACTACTCCTTAAGCGACCTCTTAAAAGTGGAGGTTTCGCTTACAAGACTGTATTGCCAAGCCCATGCCGAAAGACCATCAAATTAACGCATGTTATTTCAATAGGTTAGATTCGCATGCCAACGTCTATTTTCGAGAATTGACGTTTTACGCTCTGAAGTTGTCAGATAATTAGTCAGATCTCAAAATGAGACCCGGTGGTTAGTGCAAATATTTTCTCAATACACCCTTTAGATCTCAGATCAATCAACCGAAGTAAGTTTTATGAGAATTTCAGCAGACCAACTTGTCGTCATCGTTGCTATCACTTTTTTTACTCTTAAAGTATTAAGCGGTATTTAAAGTCGGCTGATGCCTGATTCGCTATAATAATGCCTTAAAATCTCAATATGAGATTGCCCCTTTTCAGCCATGGATTTTGTCCCCCATTGGCAAAGTCCCACGCCATGACCAAATCCAGCACCCATAAATAAATACTGATCACCTTTTTCTGTCACACGGAACTTGGTACTTCGAAGTTCAGAAAAACCCAAAGCCTGACGAAATTCTTGACCTGAGATCGATTTCTTTAATCCATTTTCAAAACCCACTGTCACCCTTTGAACTCGGCTATCTTGCTGAGAATGATTAAAGTCCAAAGAAGCAATTCTCATGGGATTGACTGAAAATTTAAACAAGGCTCTCAGTTTTTCCCTTAACTTTTCTTTTTGAATCTGAAAAGTCCACCTTGATTTTGAAGTCGATGGACAGGATTGATCAACAGCTCCGCCAACCAAATTTCCATTCCCCCAAACAGATCTTGAACTGGCCGTTTTCCCACCACAATCGGCGTGATAATAAGCCTTCAGGACTGCACTATTTGATTTTCCCACAAGGATTTGCCCTTGTGTTGCCTGAACAGCTTCGATCACCCGACTCATTTGAGGAGAAAGGGCAAAAGCTTGAGAGACATATTTAAAAACCTGATCATGAATCGTGCTTTCAACATGATAGGTCCTCTTTGCTCGCTCTTTCATCACAGCTAAAGTATAAGAACGAGCGGCGATGGCCTGAGCTTTTAATGCTTCAATCGGCCATGACTGTGGCATTTCGTTTGAAACCACTCCCACCAAATACTGCTCCAAGGGAACAACTGCAATCACATCAAATTTTTCTTTCCCGATAAAAATCAACTCGTGAGGCAAGGCTTGTCCACTTTTGAGGAGCGATGCGCCCTGGATATGCAGCTCATTATATCCAAAAACTCGCTTTTGTTTTTGGCCATGGGTTTCATAATTCAAAACCCAGTACAGTTTTGAATTTTTTCGTTCTCGAGTAACTTGAAGTGATTGAATCCCCGTCAACCTCTGCACTCCTAAAGAGGGAAGGCTGACGCCTTGAATTTGCACATCTAAACCTGAAAAATGAAACTCATTTCGACTGGATTCGATTCGAACACGGACATTTTCTGTAGCTGAATCAGCCTTTACATAGCCAGAATCCAAAACAATTAAGAAAGAAGCAACAGCTGCTGTGAATCCAATCCGCACCAAATCTCAACATCCTTGTTGAAAAACTTCAGATCTATTTCATCTCATTTTACCACATTCAGCGACCAATAACGCTCTGAGTGCCAGACTAATGTCTATATGTTTGTGTGATTTTCTCAAAGGCTGCTAATGCTTTTTGCATTTCCGCCCAAGCCTGTTTTTTTAAATCTGCCTTTTGAATAAGCACTTCAGGAGATGGCGTGTGAAATACAGAAATCTGAGGATAGTTTTTTTCCACCCACTCTCCCTGTCGGGTTCCCAAATTCAAGACCACCTGAGCTCGATCTAAGTCCGTCGTCATCTCACTTATTTGAGCGGCTGGATGATGAAAAGTCTTAAAAATATGCTGAGGCAATTTAAGAGCCAGAATCATCTTCTCAGCAAGAGCCAAGGCCTCGGTCGACAACTGGTCCTGATCATAGAGTATAAAAAAAGCTGGGACCGATTGATCAGGCACCTCTGTGGGTAAAACCACAGAACGAATACCAAGGACCTGATGAAGATATGTCAGAACAGATTTCATATTACCTGCTATAGCGAGAAACTCGCGTTAGGTCTAGTAATATTGCAGGTCAAAGGAAACCTAGTCTCAAGATTGCTCGCCATTTAACCGATGAAAATGGGGTATGGAAATCTTTTGCTTTAATATTCTACCCCTATCAGAAATTGAAAAACGTGAAGCTTTTAAAGAGGCTGTCAACACCTGCCCCATCTGCAATCATCGATTAGATTTCTCATATGAAACCGAATTTATGACAGGAAAAATTCACGAAAAGGCCGCCTGCCACCAATGCCAAATCCTTATCCGTGAAGAGAATTTTTCAGTTCAATAATCAAAGGAGATCGCGATGAGCCTTCAAAAACACATTTCATTTATTGCTTCTTGTGTCGCTTTCAATATGATGCTTGCAAGCTGTGTTTCACCAATACGAAATCAATCAACCCCTCCAAATCCAAGTGATCGACAACCGGCCTTTTTTGGTGGGGCAAAGCAGCTTTCTGACAATGAAATTTTACAAACTTCTTCCAGTGGTCAAATTCAAACCACAGAAGCTCGAGTAATCACTGATAATGACGCCGCTTTTGAATCAAAAATCGAGGCCATCCGATCAGCAAAATCAGGGGAAACAATTCGCCTTGTCTATTTCATTTATTCCGACGACCACAGTTCTTCACTCTTCACTTACGAGTTGATTCAGGCTGCAAAAAGAGGGGTCAAAGTTAAACTTCTTGTCGACTATCTCACAAATTATAAATCACTGGATCTTTACATGATGATGGAAAAATTGGGCATGGGAAATATCCAAGTCCGACTCTATGGTCGCCCGACTCAAAATCTGATTCGTGACGCTTACTTCTTAACTCGTCCCTGTTCGCCAGTTGCAGGAACTCCATCAATTCACCAATGCTCTGATGAAAAATGGTCAAGTATCCTAAAAGAGTTGGCCCAAATTTCAGACCGTGACTTTACTTCAGACTATTTCTCTGGTCTTTTCTTAAGTGGACTATCTGGGAAATCACCTTTAGCGCTGAAGGCATCCCTCTTAATGGGGCAACAAATTGATCTTGCCAAGTATAAAGAAGGAGCTCCTGCCTCTACAGAAGATAAAAAGAATCTTTTAGAATTCTTTAAACTGGTTTATGAAGCAAAAATGAAGAACTCTCTCAGCGCAGCTCTGAAAGTGAAAATTGCTTTAGCGATGCATGGCGAGCAACTCAATCCACTTATGAATGAAATCTTTGGTAGACTGCCACTTTCGCAAATGGAAAAATCATCATTCAAAGACTGGGAGCACATCTCTGACTACACTCACCATAAACTGTTGGCTGTTGGCTGTTGGCGATCGCTTCTTTCAATTGGGTGGAAGAAATATCGAAAACTCTTACCACATGAAGAAAAATGGTCTCTCAGCAAAATACACCTTTATCGATACGGATTTTGCAGCAACTGTGAGTCAAGGTGGCGAAAAAATCGCCCAAGCCTATGACCAGCTTTGGGATTTTACAGAAATGACTGCGAGTATTCGCGATATTTATCGCCTAGCTCCAAACGATTTCTCAATGAATCCTCAAGCAGCAGGGGTCACGCTCTATCAATGCAGTCAAAAACCCAACAAAACACCTGAAGACCGAAAAGCTCTTGAGCAATGTCTCTCTGAAGGTCTTTGGAAAAACGGTGGAAAAACTCTTGCTGATCGAATGATCTCTCGCGAAGAAGAGATGATGAAAGAAATGAAGATCTATCAGACAGAATACCTTCCAAAGAGAGTGCTTCCCTCGAATTGGAAGTCAGACCCTCAATATACATTTGAAATTTCATCGCAAGACCGCAATCAAATGACCTTGGCCTATCTTGAAAATCTTCACTATGACAAGCGAAAACCTGTTTCAGATCGAAAAAGACTTTTTGGTGCCTTTAATGGGCAAGAGTTACTCCCAATGCATGGAAACGAACTTGCCTACGGCAAAAACATTCATCACCTATGGCTAAAAGGCTTAGAAAATGCCTGTGCTACATCGGCTAAGGACAACCAACCAAAACGAGTTATTCTTCATTCAGCATATTTCCTTCCTCCCGCAAATATGGTTCGCACATTTGCAAAAATGATGGATGGAACTTGGGATTGTCATAATGTTCATGTCACATTCTTAACAAACTCATTTGAGACTACAGATCTCAATGTGATCAACATCTACGCTCGATATGAAATGAAATCATTCTTTGATATCTACGCAACAAGAAAAGGACATTTTGGTGAGTACGCAGAAAAACGTTCTGCCAAGTTTGATTATTTCGAGTATATCCCTGCTCGATCGCAAAATGGAGAAATTGATAAAGATCGAAAAATTTCTTTACATACGAAAGTGACCGTTCTTGGCGATGATATCATAATCGGCTCTGCGAATAGTGATGTTCGAAGCTTCTACATGGACACGAACAACGGCGTCTACTTAAGAAACGCCAAAGATTTTGCCAAAGAGTACACTCACTGGGTCGAATCCATTCTTGCCGATACTACCCAGACACGAAACCTGACGCCAGACCATTTAAATGGAAACATCTCGTTAGATAAGCTATTTAAGGAAGATGAATATCTGATGAACGCAATTATGGTGCGCTTCAAGCTTGATGGACGACTAAGCCCAGAGGCTAAAAAGCGAGCTCAGGAGATCCAGCGTAGCTTCGGTCAAAGTATCGACACAGCAATTAAACAGCTCTTATCAAAAGACTATATCGAATATTACGGCGAAGAACAGTTCGCAGTCGATCGAGAGAAGATCAAGCTTCAGCGAGAGGTTGAAGCTCGATTCAACCGAGCCTTACAGGCATTTTAAATCAATTCTTTTCATGAATTCTAGGTCACAAAGATATTATCTTTGTGACCTTTTTCTTTTCCCTGTCAACTTTATAGACAAATTCACTACATAATAATCAATCTAAGACACTATGTTTTGGAATAAAATTAGCATACCCACTCGCATGGCTCGTGCACTCCTGATTCTGATCATTTTCATGAATTTGTCAAAAACCATGGCTTTCCCTGGCTTAAATTGCCGTCAGGTCGCGCAAACCTACCAAGCAGGATTAGTGAGCAACGGATCTGATCTGACAGCTAACTCGATCT
The DNA here is from genome assembly GCA_016861345.1 of Oligoflexia bacterium. Taxonomy (GTDB): domain Bacteria; phylum Bdellovibrionota; class Bdellovibrionia; order Bdellovibrionales; family Bdellovibrionaceae; genus BOLD01. Next base: position 19,872 of record BOLD01000005.1, on the reverse strand, counting down.
ACATTACAGGAAACAAAGACTATTCACACCACGAAATTCTTCACAATCTTCAAATAGAATCACATTGGATAAAGGAACAAATAAAAAGGGGAAGCTCAATTCTATCTGTCGGAGAGGGCTATAGTGACTTTGTCCCAACACTTAAAGGGAATGGTCTTAAAATTAAAGGTCTCGATATTTGGTATGATCGGGCCTTTCTTCAACAAAGCGATCTGCCCCAAAAAATAAAAAATCACGTACTGAAGAATCAAAATCAACTCATTACAGGATCGGCCTTTGATCTACCCTACCCCAAAGAGTCAATTGATCATATTCTTTCCCATAAGCTCATGAACAACCTGCACATTGGGGAATCAGTAGATTTTCTTTATTCAGCACTGCAAACAATCACTGTAAGTGGCAGCTTAAGAATATCGGACATCAACCAGAAAAGGTTCGAAACTTTGCAAAAGGTTGTCCTAAATAACTATCAAGACAGAATCCAATACACTTATAAAGATGGCTTATTAGTCGTCGAGAAAATGGCATCGACAAAAGATATCCAAATCAGGAATCCATACGACCCAAATATCATTTACAGTGGACTTCCTGCTGGTGCGAGATTATTTCAACTCCAGCACTGATTCTTCTGCTTCCTCCGAATCATTCAGTTGAAGCAAGATTCTCTCAGCTAAAACCCGGTTAAAGCCCTTGATTTGAGCAATCTCTTCAACTGGCGCCATTCGAATAGCATCCAGATCAGGATATTTCTTTAATAAATCTTTTTTTCTTTTTTCACCAAGGCCCACAATCATATCCAATTCACTTTCAAGAGTTGTGGCCTCTCTCAGCTTTCGATGATAAGTAATGGCAAAACGATGGGCCTCATCACGAATACCAACCAAGATATGGTAGGCCTCGGAATTTGACTTAAATACAACTGGATTTTGTCGTCCTGGAAGAAAAAAACGCTCTTCACTGGATTTGATTTCTTGATCTTTAAAGTCACCCAAAGTTCGAGCCTTCGCCAACCCCACGATTGGAATATGATCTTTCTGAAGCTCTTCAAGTACCTTCAGCGCAACCCCGAGCTGCCCTTTACCACCATCTACAACAATCAGCTGGGGCTCATCATACTCTTGGTGTTGAAATCGTCTTGTTAAAACTTCTTTCATGGATTCAAAGTCATTAATGCCTTGAACGGTCTTAATTTTATAGCGGCGATAATGTTCCTTCGCAGGAACCCCATCTTCAAATACAACTTGGCTGGCAACGGTCTCTTTTCCCTGAAAGGTGGAAATATCAAAACACTCTATTCTCAGGGGCAAATCTTTCATGCCGAGTTTTTCTTGAATTTCCTTTAAACCTTCATTCTTTTTCTCAGACTTTGTCACATGCTTTTCAAAATGTGATTTTGCATTTTCATTTGCCATATCTAGCAGAGCTCGGCCCTTTTCATCTGTGGCAAATCGAACTCGAACCTCGTGGTCAGATCGTTCTTGCAGCACGGCCTCCATCAGCTTTGTCAGATCAAGGCCAATATCAAGAGGCAGTAAAACCTCTTCGGGAATATAATTATCTTCATAGTACTGATTCAAAAATGACAAAAGCCACTCTCTTGGATCCTCTTTTGCATCATGAGGATCAAGCATGGGAATATAATGAGAACGCATACCAATCACGCGGCCCTGACGAACGTGGATACTTTGAATCAAACAGCCCCGCTCATCACCATAATAGCCAATGGCATCTTGGTCTTTTTCACTTTTCGCATTAATGACGGATTGTTTTTCAAGTATAGCCTTGATCGCCGCAATGGAATCTCGGTAGCGGCCAGCGACCTCGAATCTTTCATCATGAGAGGCCTTGTTCATTTTGTCTTTCAGCTCTTTTAAAACTTTCTTATCTTGCCCTTTTAAAAAAGATTTCGCGCCTTCAATATCATCACGATACTCTTCTTTGGACACAAGTCCTACACAAGGGCCTGTGCAGCGGCCAATTTGATAAGTCATACAGGGACGCTTACGAGATTTCATCACAGCATCGGTGCAATCTCTGATTCGAAAAGTTAAATTTAAGAAACGAATGGTTTCACGAACCGCCTGTCCACTGGTATAGGGACCAAAATAAAGTCCCCCATCTTTTTTCACTTTTCTTGCTAAATACAGTCTTGGAAAATCATCCGACCAAGATAGTCGAATATAGGGATAAGACTTGTCGTCCTTTAATCGAATATTGTACTTCGGACGATGCTTTTTAATCAGCGAGGCTTCCAGTAAAAAAGCCTCAACTTCAGTCTTTGTCAGAATATACTCAACTTCGCGAATATGCTTAACCAGAACTTGTGTTTTAGGAGTAATGTCCTGAGAGTCTCCAAAATAGGATCTCACCCGGCTTCTTAAATTTTTCGCCTTACCGACATAGATGATTTTTCCACCCATGTCCTTCATCAAATAAACGCCAGACTGAGTAGGAAAGTCTTTTATTTTCTCTTTGATGACGATTTTATAGTCCTTAATCTCGTCACTCACTTAAGAATCTCCAGTTGATGAGTCTTTAGGCTCCGCAGATCTTAATCCCAAATCCAGAATTTGCAGTCGTTTAATCTCATCACGAATTTTTGCTGCTTCTTCGAAATCAAGATTATCTGCCGCCTTACGCATTTTTTTACGTAGCTTTTCAATTTCATTTTGAATTTTATCTGGTTGATCAGAAAATTTCTCAAAAAGTGATTTCTCAGATTTTGATTCATGCCCAACTTTTGCTGATGGGTTTCCGTCAAAGAGATCCCCAAGGCCTTCTTTAATTTTTTTAATAATTGTCGCCGGAGTAATCCCATGCTCTTGGTTGTATTTCATTTGTATTTCGCGACGACGACTGGTTTCATCCATGGCTTTTTTCATGGATTGAGTAATCGTGTCTCCGTAGAGGATTACGGTTCCATTCACATTTCTGGCCGCGCGACCAATGGTTTGAATCAGCGATCGTTCAGATCTTAAAAAGCCTTCTTTATCTGCATCTGTAATGCCAACAAGTGAGACCTCTGGGATATCAAGCCCCTCTCGAAGAAGATTAATCCCCACCAAGACATCAAAGACACCCAACCGCAAATCACGGATAATTTCCGTTCGTTCCATGGTTTCAATATCACTGTGAAGATACTTTACTTTAATACCAAGTGATTCATAATACTCAGTGAGGTCTTCAGCGCTACGCTTTGTGAGCGTTGTCACAAGTACCCGTTCTTTTTTCTTCACTCGTTCGCGAATTTCTTTTAATAAATCATCCACTTGAAACTTAACGGGTCTCACCTCAACTAAGGGATCAATCAAACCCGTTGGGCGAATAATCTGTTCAACAATAACGCCTTCAGATTTTTGAAGTTCATATGCAGCTGGTGTTGCTGAGACATAAACAACCTTATCCATGATTTTTTCAAATTCTTGAAAATTCAGAGGACGATTATCTAAAGCTGAAGGCAAGCGAAACCCATGTTCAACTAGGTTCATCTTACGAGCCCGATCGCCTCTGTACATTCCCCCAATTTGTGGAACTGTGACATGGGATTCATCGATAAAGGTCACAAAGTCTTTTGGAAAATATTCAAGCAAAGTGGGTGGAGGTTCACCTGGACCGCGACCCGTCAGATGGCGCGAATAGTTCTCAATACCCTGACAGAATCCAAGTTGCTCCATCATTTCGATATCGTACAAGGTTCGTTGTTCAATTCTTTGAGCCTCTAAAAATTTAATCTCATTCTGAAAATGTTGAATTCGCTCTCGAAGTTCATCTCGAATAGCTGATACTGATCTTTTAATGTTTTCTTCAGGCGTTGCGTAATGTGAGCCGGGATAAATACCAATTTGATCCAGATCTTCAAGGACTCTTCCTGTTAAAGGATCAATCCAAGAAAGTTTGTCGATGTAATTACCAAAAAACTCGATACGAATAGCGCGGTCTTCTTCATAAGGAGGAAAGACCTCAACCATATCACCACGAACTCGAATAGTGCCTCGGTGAAAATCAATATTATTTCTTTGATACTGGATACGAACTAGCTCTCGAAGTAAATGATCTCGGTTCATTTCTGAGCCTGCCACCACGTGAATCATCATGCCCTCGTAGACCTCGGGACTTCCAAGACCATAAATACAAGAAACTGAACTGACAATGATCACATCTCGACGGTCAAATAATGACCTTGTTGCCGAGTGCCTCATCCGGTCAATTTGTTCATTAATTGCTGAGTCTTTTTCAATGAAAGTATCTGTCGCAGGAATATAGGCTTCGGGCTGATAATAATCATAATAGCTGACAAAGTATTCCACCGCGTTGTTGGGAAAGAGCTCTTTAAATTCTGAATACAATTGAGCAGCAAGAGTTTTGTTCGGAGCAAGAATCAGAGCTGGAACATTCAGTTGGTTAATCACATGGGCCATGGTGAAGGTTTTCCCTGACCCCGTGACCCCCAATAGTGTTTGATGCTTAATTCCCGAATGAAAACTTTCAACAAGATCATGGATCGCCTTGGGCTGATCTCCCGCAGGCTGAAATTCAGATTGAAGCTGAAACTTTCGTATAGACTTTGAACCTACTTTGTTACTTCCCAAAAAGATCCCTCTGGGGTATCGCTCACACTAATCCCCATTTTTGTCAGTTGATCTCTTAACTCATCTGAACGTTTAAAATCTTTATTTGCTCGGACTTGTGTTCTTTCTTGAACAATTTTATCAACATCATCTCGCTTCACATTCATCTTATTAAGAAGCATATCATCCAGTGTCTTTAAGAAATGAGTTGGGTTTTCTTGAAATAAAGACATTAGTCCACCAAAATCGACAACAAACTTTTTAAAAGCAACTGCCTTTCCACTGACTGCGGGATTGTTCTTCATCCCTCGCTTCATTTGCGAATTAAAACCACGGACCACTTCAAAAACCTGAGCAAAAGCTTCAGGAGTATTAAAATCATCATTCAGAGCTTCTGTAATCTTATTCCAGGCCTCCTGCAGAGTGGCTTCGTACTTTGGATCAGCACTGGGTGTGACATCAGGTTTAATAAAATAATCCGCCAGCGCTAATGATGAATAAATTCTTGATAAACCCTTAATCGCATTCTCGACAGATTGCTCTGATAGATCTGAGACGGATCGATAGTGAACAGAAAGGATTAAATATTTTAATATTTCAGGATTATACTCATCCATAAAGGCTCGACCTGTGCGAACATTACCCAAAGATTTTGACATCTTTGCGCCGCCAAACTCGATCATGTTATTGTGCATCCAGTACTTCACATAATGACGACCAGAGCAGCCCTCACTTTGTGCGATTTCATTTTCATGATGAGGAAAAATTAAGTCCATTCCCCCACCATGAATATCAATTTGCTCACCGAGATGCTTCTTCGCCATTGCAGAACACTCGATGTGCCACCCAGGACGCCCCGGGCCCCATGGCGAAGGCCACGATGGCTCCCCCTCTTTACTTCCCTTCCAGAGGGCAAAATCAAGAGGAGATTTTTTCTTTTCATCTTTATCAATTCGAACTCCGACCATCATATCTTCGGGCTTACGATGTGAAAGCTTCCCATATTCAGAAAATGAGGGGATCGAGTAATTCACATCCCCACCAACAGCATAGGCTTTACCCTTTGCGATGAGATCTTGGATCATCTGAATAATTTCAGGCATTGTCTCAGTCACTTTGGGATTTAAGCTATGCTGACGCAGCCCAAGTCGATTAAAGTCTTTCTCAAATTCAATGATGTACTTTCTTGCCACTTCATCCGAAGACAGTCCATCTTGATTGGCTCGATTGATGATTTTATCATCCACATCCGTGTAATTATAAATCATTTGAACTTGGTAACCTGATTTTTCAAGCCAGTTGCGAACTAAGTTATAAAAAATAGCTCCACGAAAATTTCCCACATGCAAAAGATCATACACTGTAGGGCCGCAGCAGTACATTTTCACCTGCCCTGGAACAAGTGGCTCAAACTTTTCTTTTTTCTTTGATTGGGAATTGTAAACAACCAAGCTCATCTTTTACCCTAACTTTTTTAAGCAAATATCAACACGATCGACCAGCGATTTTTTCTTCATCAATGGAACCAGTATTTTTAATTCTGTTCCATGAGGTTTTCCAATAACCGCTACACGGATAGGCATGAAAAGAAATTTCCCCTTCACTTGAGCCTGATCTTTCACCATATCCTGCAATTGCAAAAATCGTTCTTCACTGATCACATCACTCGGTTCAGTCGAAACAAGAGCCTTCCAAGTCTCAAGAACTTTTCTGGTCGGTTCCCACTGAAAGACTTCATCAGCCTCTGGTTGAAGCGCATAACTTTTATCCGATAAAAGTCGATAAAGAGGAATTGCATCCACTAAGGTCTCCATTGCGGGCTTGAAAGCTTGAAGACTTTTCTTTCTCCACTCTTGATCAGAAGGCAACTCAAGACTCTCTCGAGCCAAAAAGGGCTCAACCAATTTCCAAAGTTCAGCTTCATCCATGGCTCTTAAATATTGACCATTCATCCATTTTAATTTCACAGCATCAAAGACAGCTCCAGAAGGATGAAGACGGTCCACGCTAAACTTTGCAATCAATTCCTCTTCTGGAATGATTTCTTTTTCCTCTGGGTGAGTCCACCCTAAAAGAGCAATAAAATTCTTCAAAGCCCCTGGCAGGTACCCCTCCATCTTGAATTCATGGCAACTGGTTGCACCTTTTCGCTTGGATAATTTTTTTCGATCTTCATCGAGAATCAAGGACATGTGTCCAAATCGAGGAATCTCCCAATTCATGGCCTCATAAATCATGAGCTGTCTCAGTGTATTGGGTAAATGCTCTTCAGCTCTGAGCACATGGGTAATTCCCATCATGTGATCATCAACAGCACAGCAGAAATTATAAACAGGCATTCCACCACTTCTGAGCAACACAAAGTCACCAACCATATCAGATGGGAAAGTCACCTCTCCTCGAACATAATCAGTGAACTTATAATCTTTTTTCAAATGCTTTGTCTTAAATCGAACAACTGCTTTTTCACCAGCTTTGATTTTAGCCAAAGCCTCTGCTGCTGGCATATCTTCATAGGGACTTTGAACATGAGGAGACCGCCCCTCTTTTAAGGCCTCTTCTCTTTGCTTTTCAATCTCTTCATCTTTCAAAAAACAATAGTAAGCTTTTCCTTGATTGATCAGCTCATCAGCTACTTTTTTGTAAATCTCCAGACGGCGACTTTGTCGGTAAGGACCACAAGGCCCCACGTCTGCCAAAGTTTCAGGATTCGGGCCCTCATCCCACTTCAGACCTAGCCACTGCAAATCTTCAATCACCATTCTTAAAGACTCATCCGTTGAGCGGACCTCGTCCGTGTCTTCGATTCTTAAAAGAAACTGTCCGCCCTGTTGCTTGGCGAAGAGATAATTGTAAAGAGCTGTACGAGCACCCCCAACATGCAAATAACCAGTTGGGCTTGGGGCAAATCGAACACGAACAGTTTTTTTCTGAGACACAAAAAAATCCTCCTGATTGAACATCTCAGACTACCAAGAATGAAAAAAAAGAAAAAGCCCAAGAGTGACTTGGGCTACAAGAAAAGGCTATAAAATATGTAATGCAATGAGCTATTTGATCGGATTAAAGATTAAAGATCGCTTTAACTTCTTCTTCTTTAGCTAGATCTTCTTTCTTAACGGCTAACTCAAGCTCTTTTAAAAGAAGACCACGAGCTGTGTCGAGCATTTTACGTTCACCAAAACTGAGCTCTTTGTCCACTTTGAGTAGGAAAAGGTCTCGAAGAACTTCAGCGATTTCATAAACTGAGCCCGTCTTAATCTTTTCCATATACTCTCGGTATCGACGATTCCAAGTTTGGTTATCAATTTTAACATCTGTGATTTTAAGAATATTGATCACTTTATCAGCTTCTTCTTTAGAGATAATTGGACGTAATCCCACGCTGGCGACATTGTTCTTTGGAATCATGACTCTCATACCAGTTTCTTGAATCTGGCAGATATAAAAGTCACACTTGGCACCCATGATTTCTTTAGTTTCTATGGCAACAATTTTTCCAACGCCATGGCCGGGATAAACAGCATTATCGCCGACATTAAATGTCACATTTTTCAGGTCTTTTTTGACCGGAGAACTTGGTCTACTTCCGGGTTTTGCCATTCAAATGCCTCAATTCAAAAGTTAAACAAAATAGGATGCACTTCGAACCTTGGTAGATATAGCAAATTTGACACAACTTATCAACGAAAGGGCCCCTGTCAAAACAATATGGTGAAAAGATTACCCCTATCTCCAGAACAAAACGGCCCAGCAATATTCATTGCTGGGCCGTTTTTATTTGTAATTACAGCATGTTAAGCGTGACTATTAATAAGTTGAATAAACAAGCGCAAACGGCTGTTTTCCACCCTTACCCATTGGAATTTTAGTTCCACGAACCTGAACTTTATAAGTTCCGGCAGTCAAATTCTTCAGATCTAAAATCTCATGGTTGTTCTTTGCATCTTGAGTTCCAGCAGCCTTGCCACCAGGAGCAACTACCATAAGGTCAATATTATTGACCAAGTTCACTCCAGACGAAGGCGTTCCTGGAGCATCGTTATAGACCATATTGACCAGTAAAGATTGACCAGCCTTAACCTCTACAGTGACCTCTTGGGTCTCACCCTGACTTACGCCTGCTTTGTTATCAACAAAAGTGGTTGCTGAGCCAAGCTCTGCCACCTTTTTCATATCAACGCGGCCATATCCTTGATTGTTATCAGGACGGTGTCGAAGCTCCTGAACGGCAGTACCCTCGCCGTATTGACCAGGATATAAATCAACCGCCGTATGCATCATTGTTGCCTTCACAAGGGCGGATGAAGGATCTTTCATATTATGTTGCTTAACGAGAACCTCACGAGTCACTGCCGCAGCACCTGCTGCAAGCGGAGTAGCCATCGAAGTTCCGCCAGACCATACATAGTCCTTACTGTACTCACCCCATAATAGCTCAGCACCAGGCTCATGAGATCTTGCACTGAGAATGTTTGTTCCCGGAGCAACAAGTTCTGGCTTTAAACGACCATCTTTTGTTGGACCACGAGAACTAAAACAAGCAATCCCATTAGGATCGTCTGATAACTTTGAACTGAAGATCGGCTCAACTGACCAGTTATCCTTTGCTGGACGAAGTTCGCCCACTTTTTTCTGAATACCACCCTTTGCCTCTAAATTCTCAGAGGCACCAATAGTTAAAGTATTTTTTGCTGTACCTGGAGTTCCAACTGAACCTGGATCGATCACTCCATCCTTGTTTTTGTCCGTTCCTGAATTACCAGCAGCAAACATGATCAAAAGCTCAGGGTGATTCCACATGAACTCGTCCACCTTTTGAGCCATTGAATCATAGGCACCTAAATTTTGAGGAGAACCCCATGAGTTTGTGTGCACACTTGCACCGTCTTTGATCGCGCCATCAAAAAGTTTTGAAAGAGGCGCTGGGACATTTAAGTTATCAATGATTGGACTCCACATCGCCTCTGGAACAAATCCAGCCTTGTAAGCACCACCACGAATTTTTCCACCAGAAGTTACGCCCTTACCCATAACAGAGCCAGCGACATGCGTTCCGTGCCCCATTGGATCGCTCCAATTCTTTGCTCCAGCACCAAAATGATAGCCCGAACCAACAATTGAGCCGGCAAAATCTGCAGACACAGTAGCCGCAGTACCTGTATCAAGGCCAGTGTCTGCCATAGCAACAACCTGCCCTTCACCGGCAAAGCCCGCACCCCAGATCGAATCAAAGTTCATTACTTTTGTTCCAGACTCATACCCAGTCAGGTCTGTATAATCACCAGCAGCGTTCGGAGCAACAGCAACTTCGTTCTCACCGAATACCATATGAAGGGGAACCATTTTTTCAAGCTTCTGAACAAATTCAACACCCGTCAAGTTTGCGATTCGTGGAAGAAGAGTCTCTTGAACACGAATTGAAAGGTATCTTTCATCTTGATTGAGAACCATCGCTCCACGATCAAGACCTTGGATTTGAGTTTTGAGCTGAGCCACATCGCTTTCATCAAGGGCAGTCACAAGAACATTTTCATATTTTCCTGTTGAGAAAACGCTGAATGCTGAGAAGCCTTCACTTAATTTATAAGCACCTTTAAATGGAACAACGGCATTCACAGTTGAGAGCAGCTCCACCTTTGATACCATCGCAGGATCAGCGCGCACGATCAGCGCATCATCAGGCATATAACGGAAAATGCGAATTCCCATCTGATTGAGCTGAGACTTATCAGCCTCTGTCACACTGTTCTTATACTGAATAATGTAATCAGCAGCTCTTTCGTCTTGCTGTAGAGACAAAGTCGATTTCATTTCCACTGGAGTAAAGCTTCCCTTCAATGTGTGAAGCTCTGTGCCCGCCTGCAACGGCAGTGACATCAATAAACCAGCTAACATTCCAGTGATGACCAACCATGGTTTTCTGACCATATTTCCCCTCCTCGGTCGTTGATTGTTGAAAATCAGAGCACTAATCAGAAAAGGAATAAAGAAAATTTTAATAAAAAAATTTTTTCGAATGAAAAAAGATATTTTTATGGATCTTTGATTGCCACTACTTTACGCAGTGCCTAGAGCATATATTCCAGCCTACTCTTTGAGAGTGAGCCTTCCTCTCGAGATTTCACTTTTTGTAAGATGTGGATTGCGTCGACCAAAATTAAAACGCGGAGTGTTGCCAAGGCCCTTTTTCGTCACCAGAGACTCGATTTCACTGCGGGGACAAATATAGCCACCAATCACCGACAAAAAGTTCGACACTCATCAGGTCAAAATCGTCTAAATCATTACAGGCGAAAAAAATTTTGATTTTCTATATATTTCTCCTCGAAAGGAGTCCCTTTTGAAGAGGTTATTTTTGAATATTTACTCACTATTTTCTCTGATTCTTCTACTGAGCCTATTCAGCAGCAGGCAGACCTTTGGACAAAGCATGACTCAACTCGGTTGGCCCTCGTCATTTGCTGAGCTTTATCATCGTCTTGATCAAAACCCTGAGAAAAATTATGTGCTGGTGACAACTCTTTTTCCGACAAAAGTTATCGATTTTCGAAGTGGCAACGGCATGCGAGATTCTATAAACCAACTTCACTTTCATAAAGACTATCACCCTGGTCATCAAATGATTGGCTGGAAGTGCCGCGTGAATGGCATCAATCACACCTCGTTTACGGGCTTTAACGGTGAAACAAAAAATCAAATTCGACAAATGATGAACTCGGGCTGGGGCCTGACCTCAATGCTCGTAACATATACAGATGGGTACATGGAGCACCCTGGACATCTCGAAAATCGCTTTCAGGAATTAGTTACTGAATTTGAGTCGGATTCAAAAAATAAACAATTTATGATTTCAACTGTTTTTGAAATCGCGGAAGAAGATTGCATTAATTTAGTCAACGAGATCCATAACTACGCTTCGCACCCTCAAGCTCCTCTTGAAAACTTTAGCATGATGGCCAAGCCTGATGAATATCAAGGAGCTGTTTGTAATAGTTTTGTATTTCATCTGCTGTCTCAGATTTCTGGATTTGAATCTCTTCCATCTCAAGTGCAGAGAAATTTAATCTTCCCTGATCATCTTTTTGGTCGTGGTCAAAACTTGCCTGAAAATGTAAACATTCCTGATCAGATTAAGGCTTTAAATAAAAGAAAGGCCATCTCTTTATTGGGGCTAATTGCCTCTGACTGGTCACCCACGACAGCTGAATTTGGAAAAAATATTGAAATGAATTTAACTGATCCTGAGCTTGTGATCTTTTGGCAGAAAATCTTTTTTCAGTCCTATTTCGATACCAACAAAGATAGTCTCAAGCATGAAAGAAAATGGTTTAAACAACAAAGTCGACGTGGATTTTGGGAGAGAACTCAAAGTCATTACGAACCCGCTTCTACTCAAACCTATCTGGAAATCGATTCAAAGTTTGATTCAATGACAGAAAAACTATCAAAAACCGCTCTGGAGCAGCTGAGCGGAAAAACGTTGTCCTATTTAAAAATTCATCAGTTTCCTATTTTAATAATCGAAAAAAAACCCACAAACCAAAGGAGTTTTAAATGAAAAAAATGATCCTTACCCTTGGCACAGCATTGACGTTGATGCAATCAACGAATGCTTTTGCCAAAAATAAACAAGATGCCGGAACAATAATCGGCGGAGTTGTCGGAGCCATTGTTGGCAGTGAAATTGGCAATGGAAGTGCTGTCGGAACGGCTATCGGAGCAATCGCTGGTGCCACCATCGGGTCCTCGATCGGACGTGACTTAGATGAATTGGATCGCCGAGAGATGGAAGATGCCCAGCGCCGAGCTCTTGAACGTGGTGAGCGTAACCGCGGCTATCAGTGGCGTGGGCACCGTCATCATGGGAACTTTTATGTTACCCGAGTTGGATATTATCAAAGAAGCGAGTGTCGCTCCTACCGCAGCGAAATTTATACCTATTCTGGGCATCGAGAAATTCGTTCAGGAACAACCTGCTATGGATCAAACGGATGGTATGAAGTTCATGAGCGTTATGTGAGCTGGTACTAGTTAGATTTTTCAGAATAGTGCATTTTTAAAGAGGTTATCCTATGCGATCAGCATTGACACAACTTATTCTATCATCAGTGATGATGACTCAGTCCTCGTTTGCCCTGACTCCAAACGCAAAGGCCCTTGTCTTTTTTGAGACCAGATCAAATGCGGCTGCAATAAGAAGTAACGAATCATTGATGATTCCTCACTTTGAAATTCCTTTGGATTTACTTGAAGTCAATTTTGCCGATCGCTTTTCAGAAAATATTCAAAAGCACCTCATCTTTGAACGAGATGGGGTGAAATTTGTCAGATGGATTCTCAATCCTGAAGACACTAAGTGGCATCACGAGGTCGCCGCTCACTTTAAAGCAAAGGGACTTGAGCTTGAAAAGAAATACTACTTTAAAGGTTATCAAACCGCTTCTCGATCATATATTGTCGAAGATCCCAATCAGGAAATTCAATTTTCAGTCAAAAGCTCCACAAACAAAACTGGTGGCAGCTGGCGAGATAAAAAACAACCCGTCGGCGAAGCCGTGGATTCAAGACTAAATGCCGATTTGATCGACATGATTCAAAAGAAATTAAAATTTCAAAATATTATCATCATGGATGAACCCGCAATCCTCAAACTTTCAGCTATTGATCAAGCGGTGGTCATCCGTGATTTAGCTGAGCTGAATAACCCAAACTCGGATAAAATTTATGTTCCAGGCTTCTCTGTCCTGCATGAAACCACAGGGCTTGAAATCGCAAAGCGCAATGGCTCCAATGATCCCTACGCTTTTTGGACGGAGCACTATATCAAACCCGTTGGACGAGCCTTAGGAGAATTTGCCGCCCGCACGGGTATGCAGTTTGATTCTCCTCACTCACAAAATTTTCTGGTTGAATTCGATTCACAACTAAAACCCACAGGACGAATTGTATTTCGAGATTTAGCCGATCTTTATATCAATAAGAAATTTGTGAAAGTTCTTCTGTCTGAGGCTCAAACCTATTTAAAGTTCTTCTCACAGAAAGAGAATATAACCACAGATATTCAAGCAGGTTTTGGCCCCTTACATGGGAATGAAGCTCCATTGTGGATTTCTCAAAAAGAATACAATCGTTGGAAAAATATTTTCTTTAAACACTTTGAGTTGTCTTTCCATGAACACTCTGGACTTCCCATTCCTGCCTTTAAAACAACAGAGGGCTACATTAATGGGAAATACTTCTCCAATGCCTACGAACTTTCAAAAGAACGTGGGGTAACAACAGATTTTTGGAAAAATATGAGAAAATATCAAAATCCCCTTGGAAAGCTGAACTGTTCATTTGTTTTCCTGACCAATTAAGCAATACCAGCAAGAGCTGTGGCCCCATGGGCCTTGAGCAGCTCTTCTCTTAATTGGGCATTCTCAGTTTTTTTCAACTGACCGTCTTTCTGGAGCAGTTCAAATGCCGATTGGCGGGCATCTTGAAGAATTCGAACATCCCGAACAAGATTGGCAAGCCGAAATCCGGGCAGTCCCGATTGGCGAGTGCCTAAGAACTCGCCAGGCCCGCGAAGCTCAAGATCAAATTCTGCAATCTTAAATCCATCTGTGGTCTGTTCCATAAATTGAGTTCGGGCCCGGGCCTCTTCCGAAACTGCTCGACCCATAATCATCACACAAAAACTTTTTGCGGAGCCACGACCGACCCGACCACGGAGCTGATGAAGTTGAGAAAGTCCAAACCGTTCAGCATGTTCAATAATCATGAGATTGGCATTAGGAACATCCACGCCCACTTCGATCACTGTGGTGGAAACGAGAATTTGTATTTTTCCCTCTCGAAACTCAGTCATCACCGCGTCTTTTTCTTGAGGCTTCATCTTTCCGTGCATGAGTCCCATTTTAATTTCGGGAAACTCAGTTTGGAGCTTTTCAAATTCTTCAACCGCGTTTTTAAGGTCAATCTTTTCGCTTTCTTCAACCAAAGGATAGACCACGTAGGCCTGACGGCCTTTTTGAATTTGGGCCTCCATAAATTTAAGAGCCTCGACCCTTTTACTCTCGTAAATCACGCGGGTTTGAATCGGAGACCGGCCTGGAGGCATCTCATCAATAATAGAAACCTCAAGATCCCCATAAACAGTCATGGCCAAAGTTCGGGGAATGGGTGTGGCAGTCATTACTAAAAAGTGAGGCGACCTGCCCTTGGTGTTGCCCTTATTTTTCAGAACTGCTCTTTGCTCCACCCCAAACCGATGTTGCTCGTCAATAATGACAAGACCTAAATTCTGAAATTGCACTTCATCTTCGATCAGTGCATGTGTGCCGATTAATAATGAAATAGACCCCGCATGCAGCTTTTCCAAAAGCTCTTTTCGCTCAGAGGATTTCGATTTTCCTGTTAAGAGGCCAATTTGAAGTCCCAGGGGTTCAAGCTGTCTTTTGGCGTTCTTAAAATGCTGTTCTGCTAAGATCTCTGTCGGAGCCATCAAGCAGGCTTGATATCCAGAACCTATGACCTGAACCGCTGCTAAAAAGGCAACCAAGGTTTTTCCGCATCCGACATCTCCCTGCACCAGTCGATGCATGGGATGGGGATTTTTCATATCAACTCGAATTTCTTGAAAAGCTCTCTCTTGAGCCTTGGTCATAGAAAATGGCAAAGACTTAATTAATTGCTCAATTAGATCCGTATCGCTGACAATAGGTATCCCTGCTTCTTTCTTTAATCCTGATTTTTTTGCAGCTAAATAAAGTTCTAACCAAAAAAACTCTTCAAAGATCAAACGTTGATGAGCTGGTGACTTTTGTTGATGGTATTCGTCTGCGATTTCATGTCGAGGGAAATGTATTTGAGTCAATGCTTCTTTTTTAGTGAGCAGTTGATACTTTTTCATCAAATCAGCAGGAAATTTTTCCACACCCCAGGCTTCAGGCGAAAGCTGCTCAAATACTGCTCGAATCAGTCTCATGATTTTCGCAGAGCTAAGATTTTCAATTTCCACATAAATCGGAATTAAATCATCCCCGATTTCTTCTTCAGGATCAATTTCACGCAAATCAGGGTGATGAAATTCAAGCTTACCCCGATAATTCGTCACCTTGCCGATCAGTCGAACTTCTTGTTGAGGCTGAAACCGCTCAAAATAGCCCTTATACGGCACACGAAAGAACTTGCAGCTAATTTGCCCCGACTGATCTCGCAGAAGAATATCATAAATGCGACGTTTGGATTTACCCATGTTGTAACTGGAAACCCGAACAATGTGGGCCTTTAGGCTCACAATATCATTTTCCTTCAACGTTCCTATATTTCGAGCCGCTCGACGATCTTCAAAGGCCCGGGGGTAATAATTAATCAAATCCTCGACTGTGTGAATATCTCTTCGCGCCAGCAACTGGCCCAGCTTTGGGCCAACGCCTTTTAAATACTGAACAGATGTGGAAAGTTGAAGTGCTGGTGCTGTCATCGAAGAAAATACTATTCGAACTAAACCATTCGGTCATTATTTTTCTGTGGCAGGGCCATACGCCCCTCACCTGCCAGGCGGCGAATGGTGTCGGAAATCTCATGCTGAGCTTTGACGACCTCGGACAATTTCTGAGGCCCAAGACCTTCTATTTCCTCAAGCAGAGTCTGATAGGCTCTGACGCTTAAATTTTGCTCAAACATTTTCATGATCCCAGGGGTGGTTTTTCGTAAAGCTAAATGCCAGGTCTTCTTTGGCACTTCCCACCAAATCACCTTAAAATCTTCTTTCAACAAATATTCGATATGATCAAATGAAAATAAACCCTGATGAAGTCTGAGCGCCATTTTAGGATTCATCTTTGCAATTCGAAGCAAAATCTCTTTCCGCTTACTTTCATCCATCAACTGAAGAGCTTCGACTGCCAACTGAAATCCATCAAATTTAGGCATGTGGACTCCTATTGCCCTGCGGGCAGTCGCCTCTCTAAAACATCAAGTCGATTTAAGATATCTTTGTTTATTTCTTTCAATTCCTTATTCTCGGCTCGAAGCTGCTCAATTTCTTGATGGTCAGAAATCCACTTATAATATAATTCACGGATCGCATTTAAGGCCATGTACTGTAAAGCACTATAGTTCACCTTCTTAATTTCAGTCATTGTTTCATCATCCGGTTTTAGTTTAACCTGTTCATAGCTAATTAGCTCTGGAGCTACTCTTAAAACATCATCAGCCATCACACCTATAATGTCGCTTTCAGACTTTATAACTCCACCCAATCCGTTGTATTGATAGTATTTCGGTTGAATTGATAATATTTCATTTAAGCCTAGAGAGAAATCACGAACATTTTCTTTTAAACGACTATCTGAAGCACAGGCTCCTCCAACACAGCCTCCATTCGCCCAAAGTGAACCTTGTGCTGCAATATCGGCAGAGGAATAAATACTGCCGACAACATGAAGCTTATAACTGGGACTTGCCGTTCCGATGCCGACGTTTCCATTACGTTTAATAACTACAGCATCAGTCGCGCCATCTGGCTTCATTCGAATTGAGTCAAAAGTTGCATAGGTACTTTGTGCTCCAATTACAAATTGATTGTTTGTATTGTCTAGTGCCACAAACCCTTTGTATGAACCATTTGAACCAAAATCCAACTGTGTCCACTGCTGACCCCCATTATCAAGAAAAACTAGCTGCTGGCCACCTTTAACATGTAAAGGGACTTGTGGACTTGCTGTTCCAATACCAACATTACCTGAAGAATCAATTCTCATTCGCTCTGCGGGCGCATTTGATCCCACTGGAGCTGTATAAAATTGTAAATTCGATGGCGAACTTGTATCAGACCAGTTTCCTGCGGCAGATGAGATTATGTAAGCCCCGTTTTGCCCTGCAGATGATCCCCAACCTGAAAAATTAATACTTCCTAAAACATTCGTTGATAATGTTGCCGAAGGTGCAGCCTTCGTTCCTTGCGAGTTTCGCAGTGTGATAGCAGGATAGCCACTAAAGCCTCCACTATAGTTCGCCACTAAATACTGAGGATACCTGGCCGCTGTTGAAGAGGTGTTCTCAACTAATATTGAAGGTGATGCATCAGTATCTGATACATGCAGCTTATTTGAAGGACTCGTCGTCCCGATCCCCGCATTACCATCTGCTCGCACGTACATTCTGGATACCCCATTTGCACGAAAGTCTGCCACATATACGGTATTTGCAGTACCAGCAGTGTTTAGCAGCAATCCGTAGCCAGTTACACCGTTCTGTTGAACATTGAGTGCCGCCCAATTACCCCCTCCACTGTTACCTGTGATAAGCGCAGCATTTGCATTTGTTCCAGCGGCTTGAGATATTTCCAGATTTCCAATCGGGTTTGTCGTCCCGATCCCCACATTGCCACCACTATAATTGATACCGCCAGTGACACTAGACCACAAACCTGACCCAACCCCCGATGTGGCATTTAAATCAGAGACTTGAATAGAGCCATCAACACAGGCCACCCATGCGGCACTATTGTGAAACTGCCAAGCCGTGCCTGTCCATCTGAACTTGATACCACCCGCTGTTGTACTATCCCCAGACAAGCAAGAAACTATCCTATATGAAGTAGTCCCTGTTCCGCCATTTAAAGCTGCGTCCACACAAGCAGCTTTGTCATCTATAGCATCCCCATCTGAATTTTCATTAGTACACAATACAAATACAGGAGAAGACACTCCACCACTAGCCCAACCCCCGGAAATATCCTTACAGTTCCCACCAAGTTCGTCGCAAATTTCAGATGCTCGTATAATACCATTCACATCTAATTTTGCTCCAGGACTGGCCGTCCCCACCCCAACATTGCCGCTAGCATCAATACTGATTCCACTTGTTCCACCGCTACCCACAAGCTGAAAAGTTGAGAGGTTCAAATTTTGAGTCGCCGTGTGATTTCCAAGATTGTCAGCACCAGATGGCAGTGTTTGCCAAGATCCATCTCCACGTAAGTATTTTGTAGCATCTGCGGTCCCACTGCCCATTCTTGCTGTTGCTAGTGTGCCGCTTGTAATATTGGATGCATTCGTCGTATCGGTTGTTGCTGAGGCCGCAAGAGTGGGAAAATCACTGACCTGGGATTTAGTGATTGAAATATTTGAACAGTAGTATTGGTCAGTGACACCATTCCAGAGAAGAGTTTTCCCAGCTCCGCAGGCAGAAAGATCAAATGCTGGCAAAGCCCCCGCCGCATTTTTAACATCAGACAATTCTACAGAGCTCAGTTTGGAATTAAAGTTTGACCAATCCGCCGAGGTAAGTAGTCCCCTAGCTGTCGCACTAGCGCTGGGGAAATTAAATGTATGAATGTTACTGGCAGATGAAATTGTAAAATCAGTCCCCGTAGAGCTTGTTGCAAAACTTTGTGAGCCCCCACTTTGACCATTCAGCGTTGTAATACCAGCACCCGCTACACCCGGCGTAAACCATTCCCACTGTCCTGTAGTGTTGTTCCATCGGAGCGACTGACCATCTTGACTCACAGTCGGCACTGTCGCAGAACTCGGCACACTTGTTCCACTGACAATATTTTGAGGCTCCCACTTTTGCGTACTTGAATTGTAAATCAGGGCCTGGCCATTTGTGGGTGTCGCCGTGGACACGGCAACACCAGAAACCTTTGAGGCTTCGCCCGCTTTATCAGCGTACATGGCATAGGGAACTGATTTGATCGTCATTGCTGTGAGATGCTGAGTCCCACTGCCATCATTGAAACTGACTTGCATTTGTCGATCATCGCTTGATGCTGGTGTGTATGAAGTCCCACTGACACAAGTCAGAGATGAATAAACTCCAGAATTTTTAAATGCATTTTCAAGAGTAGAAAGCCCTGCGGTGCGATTTGACGCCTGACCGATTTCAATTGTGAAAACTCCATCACTACTACTCATGTTGATTGTTTGCTGTTCTTCCCAAAGCAAACACTTAGCTGGATCTGGAGAATAGATTTGGATGGTAAAGCTCACAGAGGCTGAATCTACCGGCATGGAGTCAGGTTTGAGTATTCGACCAGAGTATGTGAGAAGTTTTGAATCCCCTGCAACCGCCACTGTGGCAGTAAAAACTAATCCCAGCAAAGTCGGGTAAAACTTTGTTTTCATAGGGAACTTATCGGTAAAATGGGCGCATTTCTTGAAGTTATATTAACACTTAAATTGTAGTCTCAGGTTGAGAATGGCAGTGGTTGGATTGTAAGTAGTTGAAAGGATTGCATCCAGAAGCTCCATGTTGTTGAATTTGAGTTAACGAAAATCAGAAAACAACAACAATTCAGGAGGCT
>BOLD01000004.1 GCA_016861345.1 Oligoflexia bacterium | reverse complement strand
CATGAGTATCTCAGGGACTATAAAGTATTTTGCGAAAGCACCGAACAGGGGCAAGTACTAGTAGCTGATCTCAAAAAAGCAGCATGATCTTGCTGACAAACTCAACCTCGGCCTACATCAGAGTAAAGATTCCCATAGTGAGCTGATTTTTTTTTAAGATACAACCGCGACCGCTGGAAAATTTGAATTTTTGAAGATTTACTAAACAAAATGTCTCAATTTGAGATTCTTCCCTTTTCCAATCTCCGACCTCAAGGGCTGAGATAACTTGAGGCTGCGTAGCTCCGACAAGAGCCTTGAAAATGGCCTCTTTCGCGCACCAAAGGTGAGCGGGCCCTGGCGCCGCCGCGAGCTCAGCCGGGGTCGACATTCGCTGAATAATCTCTGGCCTCACACGATCGGTGACCTCAAGATCAAAACCAATCTGTAGTGGCTCTCGAGTATAGGCAAAGCCACCAAGCAATGACGTGTGGGAAATGGATTTTTGAGAGCCAGATGAAATGTTCAACGTCTTCACTCTTTCTTGGATTTTATTTCGAAAATCAGGACTGGTACTTGAAAATTCAGATGAAAGAACAACTTCTAGGCTTGGGCTCTTCAGATGGGTTCGAATAAATGTCAACTCCTCTGAAGAGATTTCAAACGAATTCAAGGGCGAAACTCCGATGGCCAGTCCACTGGCTGATCATTGGCAATGGCCATCATCCGATCAAGTGGGATTTGGGCCTTTGCCCGAAGCTGCTCTGTCATTGTTATTTCTGGCTGCACGGTTTGAAGCGCACGAAGTACTTTTTCAAGTGTGTTTTGTTTCATGTAAGGACAATTGTTGCATCCACATGATCCATCGGCCTGCGGAGCTTGAATAATTTCAACATCAGGACGGGCCTTTTTCATCTGATGAAAGATCCCGGGCTCTGTGGCGACAATAAATTTTTTCGCTGGATGATTTTTGACTTCTTCAAGCAGCCGTGAGGTCGAGCCGATCACCTGAGCGTACTGAAGAACATCGGGCGTGCACTCAGGATGTGCAATAACCCGAGCATCTGGATTTTTTTGAATCAGCTCGCCCAATTTTTTTGAATTAAAAAGCATGTGAACTTCACAGGTCCCCGGCCAAAGCTCAAATTGACGGCCCAATTTCTGAGAAAGATATCTGCCAAGATTCTCATCTGGGCCGAACAAAATGGGTCGATCTTTTGGAATCGAGTTCACAATTTTTTCTGCATTGGACGAGGTAATAATCACGTCCGAGATCGCTTTAACTTCAGCACTTGAGTTAATATAGGTCACAGCAATCCCGCGTGGGAACTTTTTTCTCCAAGCCAAATATTTATCTGCAGGGGCAGAATCTACAAGAGAACATCCAGCCTCAAGGCTTGGCACAATAACCGTCTTTTTTGGATTTAAAATTTTCACGCTTTCAGCCATAAAAACAACACCAGCTAAGAGAATAATATCCGCTGTGGTTTTCTGTCCCATTTGAGCCAAATAGTAACTGTCACCCACAAAGTCAGCCACATCTTGGATGTCGCCTTCCTCGTAGTAGTGAGCAAGGACAACGGCGTTCTTTTCTTTTTTCAATTTTTGAATTTCGCTAGCAATCAATTTGCTTGTTTGAGACTGGCCCATTAGATGGTCGATCCGCCTTTAAGAATATTGATAATTGATTTGGAAACCGTTTTTAAACTTTCCATAACGCCACGGCCGTCACTTGCTGTGGCTTCAAAGTCTGGAGCATTGTAAAGATTGAGTGCGGTTCGAAGTTCTTTAAGCGGGGCCGCATTTGGCAAGTCTCGTTTGTTGTATTGAATCACAAGAGGTATTTCGCGAATATTGTAGCCCTGAGCTTCGAGATTTCGCTCAAGGTTTCTCAACGATTCAATGTTTTCTTCCATTCGTTCTGCCTGAGAATCAGCCACAAAGATAACCCCATCTAAGCCCTTCAAAATCAGCTTCCGAGAAGCATCGTACACAACCTGACCCGGAACAGTGTAAAGATGAAACCTTGTTTTATATCCGCGAATTTCACCAATATTGAGCGGTAAAAAATCAAAAAACAAAGTTCTCTCAATGTCGGTATTTAAAGCAACAAGCTTCGACTTTTGATCTTCTGCTGTGCTCTGATAAACCCACTGAAGATTTGTTGTTTTCCCACCAAGAGACGGTCCGTAATAAACAATTTTGCAGTGGATTTCTTTGGCGTTGTGATTAAAGAAAGACATTAAAGCTCCACTCGATTTTCAAGGGCGCGGCCCATTGTGCGATCGTCAACATAGTCAATATCACTGCCAATTGGAATTCCGTGAGCAATTCTGCTGATGCGAACACTTTTATCCTGAAGCTGTTTTGTTAAATACAAAACAGTGGTGTCACCCTCGAGATCTGCATCAAGAGCCATAATCACTTCGCGAATGGCCGGGCCATCACCCGCAACCCCTTTGTTCACCTTCGCAAGAAGCTCTTTAATTTTTAATTGCTGGGGTCCAACTCCCTCGAGAGGGGAAATGGCCCCATGAAGAACATGAAATCGCCCGCGAAAGGCGCCCGAGGCTTCAATTCGAGAAATGTCCATGGGCTCTTCAACCACACAAATCACATCACTTTGACGATGAGGGTCTTCGCAATACTTACAGATCACAGCATCTGTGTAGTTAAAACATTCAGGACAAGTGTGAACCTCTGATTGAACCCGCTGAAGAGCCTCTGTCAGATGTTGTGAGTACTCTGCAGGAGATTTTAAAATGTAATAAGCTAAGCGCTGGGCCGTTTTTGGTCCAATTCCAGGTAAGTGTGAGAGCTCGTGAACGAGCTTTTCCAGCGCTGCAATCTTAAGCATTAAAACAATCCTGGGATATTCATTCCGCCAGTGATTTTTTCCATCTCTTTTGCGGATGTCTCTTTAGCAACCTTGATGGCTTCATTTGTCGCAGTAATAATTAAATCCTGAAGCATTTCGACATCGCCAGACTTAACCACATCTGGGTTAATTTGAATCGCCTTTAATAGAGTCTCACCAGTCACTGTGGCTTTAACAGCTCCGCCGCCAGAGGTTCCCTCGAATGTCTTCTGAGCAAGCTCTTCTTGCGCCTTCTTCATTCTCATCTGCATCTGATTTGCTTGCTTCATCAATTGGGCCATTCCGCCGCCGCCAAAACCCTTCATGTTCTCTCCTTGATACTTTTAATCTGACCCTTAAATGCTGAAGCTGCAGCTTGTACTTTTGGATGTTGAGCAACTTGAGCGGTCAAATCTTGTTGTTTTTGTTTTTCCTTTTCTTGTCCAAGAGCCTTGGCAGAGGTTCCCGCCTGAGAATCTTGTCCAATCTTGATTTCAAAAGAATAACCATCGCCCCATTGTTGATCAATCAGGGTTTGCAGTTTTTGGCGCGAAGCCGCGTCGTTTAGGGCCTCTTTCAAAAATCCCATTTTCGGTGGCACTGAAAGTTCAATGAGCTTATTTTTTTCAGCCAAAAAGATTAAGTTCTCAATTTTAGCGGCAAAAAGAGCATCCAGGCCTCTGATTTTTTGAACAAACTCGTACCATTTTTCTTGGGGAGGAAGGGCCAACCCAGAAACCTTTACGGGCTCTGACTTTAGTTCCAGCTTCTGAGCAGACTGGGGCCTAGCTTGCGCCGCCATGGGTGCCTTTGGAAGCTCGCCCTTCAATAACTGCTGAATGTCCATTACTTGGGGAGCTGCCGCCATTCGAAGGAGTGCCATCTCAAGAACAATTCTTGGCTCAGTGGACTTTGGAATATCGTTTGCACCCTTAAGAGCCATATCAAAAAGCAAGTGAACATCCTCTTCGCTCATGTGATGTCCAAGATCTTTTAAGAAACGAATTTCGGAATCTGGCAGCTCAATAATTTCTGA
Source organism: Oligoflexia bacterium (assembly GCA_016861345.1). GTDB lineage: Bacteria > Bdellovibrionota > Bdellovibrionia > Bdellovibrionales > Bdellovibrionaceae > BOLD01. Next base: position 219,911 of record BOLD01000004.1, on the reverse strand, counting down.
TCCCTGATCCCCTGAGACCTTGATCAAAAGCAGGTGTCGAATGTTCTCAAGTAAGTCATGGGCAAAAAGATGGGGTTCATACCCAGCTTGAGCAATTTTTTCTAAGCAGGTCAGTGCTCGCGCAGTATCTCGCTCAGCTAAAGCTGAAAGCGTTTCCAACAACAATGAGCGATCTGTTAAACCCAAAATTTCAACGACGTTAGCTTTTGTCAGCGGACCATTTGCAAAAGTGATCACCTGATCCAGCAAGCTTTGGCTGTCGCGCATGGACCCGTCACCCTGGCGAGCAATCATCCAAAGGGCTTCGTCTTCTGCCTGAAGATTTTCTTTTTTGCAAATCAGCGCCAAACGATCGGTGATTTGTCTTGTGGAAATTCGACGAAAATCAAAACGCTGACAACGTGACAAAATTGTCTGAGGAATTTTATGAACCTCGGTCGTTGCCATAATGAAAATCACATGATCAGGTGGCTCCTCGAGCGTTTTTAAAAGCGCATTGAAGGCACTTGTGGAAAGCATGTGAACTTCGTCAATGATATAGACTTTATATTTTCCAGATGATGGAGAGTAAGCTACCGTGTCTCTGAGTTCACGAATCGCATCCACACCATTGTTTGAAGCTCCATCGATTTCAATCACATTCGGACTTCGAGATTGGCCAATCTCTTCACACTCTGGACACTGATTGCAAGGTCTGAAATCTTGAGCCTGGGGGCATCGAAGACTCTTTGCCAAAATTCGTGCTGACGAAGTTTTTCCAGTTCCTCGCGGGCCGGTGAACAATAATGCGTGTGGCAAGCGGCCATTTTTCAGAGCGTTGGATAAAGTGGTGGAAATGTGGTTTTGACCAACAAGCTGATCGAAAGACTGGGGTCTCCATTTTCTTGCGATCACTTGATAAGACATCATCACTCCGATTTTGAAATCAATAAAAAAGCGGCCGGGCACCCTCTATCACAAAGTTCCCTGGGTACCGTTGCTCCCTTCCGGGCCTAGCGGGTTCATCAAAGACGCTTTTGTAGAGGACCCAGCCGTCATGGTTTCTACCACACGACGCGCAGTATCAGCCACCACCTTTTGAGGCCACATAGGTTTTTCTTAGGCTTGTTCGAATATTTTGAAGCACATCCGGAGTCACTCCGACAAAGCTAAAGTGATTTAGAAAATGATCCTTCATCGTGGGGTGGGCCTCGCTCTTGTAACACCGACCAATAGCAGATCCCATCGTAGTTAAATTGGAACCAAAGGCCTTTGAATAAAGAATGGCCAGCTCATTTTGTGTTACCTGATAAGAGGTTCGAAGCTTGCAATCAAATTCACTGAGCTCCTCGATATGACCGGGCTTGGCTAAGTCCGCGCTTTGACTTAAAGCCAAAGAATAAACTTGTCTGTCCTTGGTCCGCTGGCCAGTTGAATAGAGACTGATTTTTTCAATGAGCAGCGGCTTATCTGGCGGATTCACCACATAGTCAGTCCACCCGGCCTCAAGTATCGGAAGAATAAGGCCCATATCCGTATAATCCCCAACAAGAATATAGTTGCTCTTCACCCTGGGGTGTCCAGTTTTGAATTGCACAATCCACTTCGCAGGAGTATCCGGCAAAAAAGACTGTTCAAAAAACATGACATCAAAAACCATCGCGATCAGAGCTTCTTCAAGAGCTCTTTCATCTTGAATGTGTGAGATGGTGCTTGCATCCCCATATTCTTCACGCATGGATTGAAATGCTTGTTGAATTGTTTTGACGATTTTATCATCTTTTCCAAAATAAAGTACTGCTGCCATAGCGATAATTATGGCGGATGAACCTTATGTAGACCAAGCAATTTTTTCAAGAGCCTCGGTTTCCTCGGCCCAGTAAGTATACGTGCTAAAGTCGGGGAATAGCCGAGGAAAAGAAGGATCTTCCCATCGACGCGCGATCCAAGCCGCGTAACTGATAATTCGAAGTCCCCGCAAAAGAGGAATCCAACCGAGCTGATGATCGGGAAACTCTCTTAATTCTTCATATCCAGAGATAATTTCCTCTTCCTCTTCTTTCGAATCTGATGAAGAAAAGAGCATCCAAAAATCCTGTGCCGCAGGCCCCATCATGCAGTCATCAAAATCGACAAAGAAAAAATCCTGTCCATTTGAGAGAATATTTCCTCGGTGACAATCCCCGTGAATTCTTAAAAATTCATTGGGGTCAACCAAGTCTTCAAATCTGATGAGAATTTCTGTCGCCGCTTTTTCATATCGCGACCATAACTCTGGAACGACTTTTTCTTGAAGCAGGTCTAAGTGATCCCACATGCTGTCGGGCAAAATCCCCAAATAGGGTCGGTGCTCAAAATCTTTCTGCGCTCCAACATTGTGTAAAAGTGCAAGCTTTCTTCCGACCTGCTTCAGATCATTTTTGAGAAACTCTTCCGGCATTCGCCCTTGAACTTTTGGAAAAAAAGCAACATGCATTCCGTGCACAGTGTTCAGTGTTGATTTGTTTTTTTGCACTAAGGGATTGATTGCCGTCAAGCCCTCGGAACGAAGCTCATCTAAGAATTGATGCTCTTCAAGAATACAGTCTTTGCTCCAACGACCGGGGCGATAAAATTTTGCAATAACACGAGAAAGCTTGGGGTCTTCCAGGCGAATATCAAAGACTCGATTTTCATAAGAATTCAGCTGAGTAAACTCGCCCGTCGGCAAAAAACCCGCAAGCTCGGTTGCTTTCAGAACCACTTCAGGATCTAATTCATAAAATGAAGATTTTTGATTGGTTTTTCCCAAATCTGCTCCCAACTGATTCTCGCAAGCCTGCAGAGAAAATGAATAAACTAGATCCTTCTATTTTACAACTCTATGGGATTGAATTTCATATCCACCGTAAAAGTCGAAGAAAAAATCTCTCCATACAAATTATTCCCCATGAAGCTGTTAAGGTCTTAGTAAATAAAACAACTCCACTCAAAGAAATTGAACGTTTTTTGCTCGATAAGCAGCGCTGGGTTGTCACGAATGTTGAACGATCCCTTCAGTTTCCAAAGCCCCTTCGATCCACATATCTTCCAAACACAAGTGAGCTTTATCTCGGCACCCGGCATGCCGTTCAGCACGTCCCCACTCCACTGAAAAAAGCCTTTGTCTCAACTCACAGTGAAACTCTTTTTTTTCACATTCCTGAGACTCACTGGAGTCAGCGTGAGAAACTTGATCGTGCTGTTTTTGAAAAACTATTTTTAATTTATTTGCGCCGCCAGGCAGAATTATTTTTTACAGAGCGAATCCAACATCATTCTTCAATAATGAATCTTTCGCCCCAAAAAGTTACTCTCCGTGGACAAAAATCCCGATGGGGCTCTTGCACTTCTCAAGGATCCATTTCTCTCAACTGGAAACTGATGCGAGCCCCAGCTTGGGTTATTGATGCGGTTATTGTTCACGAGCTCGCTCACCTTCAGCATCTCAATCATTCGAAAGATTTTTGGACCCTTGTTAATACCTATGCCCCTGATCACCAAAAGGCTGATTTGTGGCTTCGTCAAAACTTGACCGCCCGATAGGAGCCGTCACTTTTTGGTCAACCCAGTAGAAAATTCACTCATTCGGATGCCATTTGGCCCCTGATTCGCTTCGGCTTGGCCCTGTTTTTGCCTCTTTAAACTATGCCAAAAAGGGGTTTATATGAGCGCAGCTCCCACTTACATGACAATCCAGGATCAAAAAAACGAAGTCCGTCAACTGAGCTTCATCTTGTCCTCAGGAATCCTTCATGTTGGCATTGCTCTTGGCGCCTTAATGCTCGGCACATTGATGCCCCCGCCAGAAAAACCCCAAATTATTGAATTTGAAATCTCAGGCCCAGCGTCAGCACCCGCGCCGATTATTCAATCTGGATCCCCAGCACCACAAGTCCCGACGCCCGAAATTGTTGAATCAAAAATAGATGAAGCATCTGCCCCCGCTGTTGCTGTTGTTGCAGTCAAAAAATCTGCAGCTCCCAAAAGTCGTCCTGTTGCAAAAGCTATGAAGTCAGCACCTGCCGCGCGAACTCTGACAGCGCCTTCGCTTGAGGACTCAGACTTTGAAAATTCACTAACTGGCGCCACTCTCGGCGCAACTCCAGAATTTCAGAAAGATCTTGTCGACGAGGACTTAGGCAAGGTGGACGAAGAACAGGCCGCCAACATGGCCGCAATCAAAAATGAAATGGACCAAGAGGTTAATTCAGTAATGAGTGAGCACAATGAGTCTTTAAATGAGCTTCAAGAAGAAACTCAAAATCAAGATAAGCTCTTGGCCGCGGCTCTCGTTGAACAAAAAGCCGCCAACAAAGCTCTTCAAGATAAAATGACTCAAGATCGACTCGCGAGAGAGGCTCAGGCCGCCGCTGCAGCTCGAGCGGCTCAAGCTGCTCGTGAGGCTAAAGAACACGCGGCTTTAGCTGCCGCAAATGCAAATGGTCGTGGGCAAGGAAATGGAAAAGGAGCGGGCGCTGGAAACAGTGCCGCCCTTGGGCTTGAGCCTGGCACTCAGGTACGAGCCCTTGAAGATCTTCGACAAGTGCCCGGAAATAAGCGGCCCCAATATAGCCAAGAAGATCGCTTTGCTCGAAGACAGGGTGAGGTCAGCTTTTTGGCCTACGTTTCAAAGAATGGCCAACCCGTGCAATTTAAAATGATCAGAAGCACGGGTCATCGAAGTCTCGATTTAGAAACTTTGAAATCAATTCGATCGTGGAAGTTTTATCCCGGACAAGAGGGATGGGTTGAAATACCCTTTAGATGGGATCTCAAGGGTGGGCCTCAAGAAATGCCCACCACATTGAGAAGAAAAATCAGCCAGAAATGATTCTAGCTTAGTCTCCGAAAAGAACCTTAGCTGATTTTGTAGATCCGTTTTTCGCTAATTTATTCTTACGCTTACGGTTTTGAGCTTTTGTTTTTCGCTTGCGTTGCATTTCAGTTCTTTGTGTTTTTGAAGCCATATTCAATCCTCACTTTTGATACGAAGCACAAGGAACTACCAAATTGGCATTGCCAAGTCAACCGAGTGTCTGATCAGTTTTGCCTCGTCCGGGCTGCTCACATAGGCATAGTGAAGGGCAAATCGGGGCCCTCCAAATCCAATGCCTGACCCAAACTGGTGAACATTGGTTTCGTAGTTCTTTTGAGCTCCCAGTCTAATAATTATCCAACGATTCCAATAACTTTCAACACCCGCTGCAAGAGTTGGATAAGTGATTGAATTGGTTTGGTTGGTTGTTAAATCAACTTTAAACCGAACATATTTCCGATAATTGTAGTTAAATCCAAAAGCTGTACTTTGCCCTAGGCGATATTCTTCAGGAATGTTTTTGTTGGGCGATAACAGGTTTTCACCCACCAGGGCCAACCCCATATTATCATACACGGTCCAAAGAAGTCCTGAATACATGTTTGTTTGCGAATAGTTTTTTTCAAAAAACGAGTCTGTTTTGTGATGAAAACCTAAACCGAAAGCCACATTTTTTTCTACAAAGTTACCAAAAGAAAGCCTAAAGTCCCTCGTCATCAGTTCCGAATTAGAATTATCAAGTCGTCTTTCTTGAGAATATATTAAGGCTGTCGGCACAATTGTGTCTCTCATATTATCTGCAACGCCAATTGAAAAATCAGCACCACGAGATTTCTCCCCGCTTGATTGAGACGAATATGATGTCGTCAGAAAATATCCTCGCATATAAGCCAGACTTGCGGGATTAAGCGATGGCGAGTCCGTGGTTTCAATCGCCGCTCGACCAGCCCCGGCAGTAGCTGATGTCACAGCGCCAACATAGGCACTTGAATAATTTGAAATCAATAAGACGAAAAATAGAGCGATTTGAGAAGACTTTGCCATACACCCTCCGCAAAGGATGCTAGCAATTACTTTTTGCGGTAGCAAATACTAACAAAAGAAGCACACTCGTTTTTTCCCTGCCCGCAGGGCAAGCTTGTTGTATCGTATTGAACGTAGTAGTTAAGTTCTTTATCTCCAGAGGCATAACACTTGGCTCTGCTATTTGTGACCTTTGCCTTTGGAACGGCGCAGTTATAGTCAAGGTTGATGTCCCATTGATCTGCGGGCAAAAATCGTCGAGCAATTTTAAGTAGATCCATTTGACTTCGACCTTGATAGTCCACACCGCCAGTCACGTTCTCAATTCTTTGAGATGGACAGGCCTTAAGCACTCCAAGTGGCACTCCACCAAGCGAGTCCTTAAAATAGGTTCCGCTGCGATTCCATAGCTCCATCACATCAGCAACACCACACTGGTCCTGAAAGTCTCGATTGTTTGCATTGCTGCAGCTTGATTTTGCTGAGTCTGTTTGAAAGTAATGCTCTTTTAAGGCTCCGTATTTACCAGATCCCAATTCTCTTGGTGGAATTGGCGTTCCCGCCTCAAGAGTTGTGTATCCACTTAATGTGATAGAGGAAGTGGTTGTGTAATACTTGCGATCAGTGTCTCGGACAATCGTTAATGAAAAGCAGTCCCAGTTGTGCGCCTCGGCCGCCGACAAATCTGTCGGATTTACGGCTCCGCCAGAGTAATTTGACGGATTAATGTCGACCTCGACAACTTTTCTTAATCTTGGATAATGCAAATTGACGTCACCACCAGTACTTCTTTGCTCAAAGAATAGTTCATATCCCTTTCCGTAAAGTCTTTTCGTAACATCATCATCTGGGGACTCAAGATTTGAAATGATCGAGGCGCCGTCCCTTGAGAGACTATCATCGACAAGGCCCAAGAAGAGGTAGTGATTGTTCTTCAAATCTTCTCGAAACTGCTCAACATCCATCTCTGACGCGCCAAAATTTAATGATCCCACAACAGCTCTTCTGCCTGAAGAAGCCTGAGGAAAAAAACTTCTTTTCGTTGTTCCAGATCCTGTGACAACTTCTCCAGAACCAATTGCGCTCGACATGTGTGGGGTTGAAAGTGTGTCGAGCATTGTCGTCGCGACTGGGGCAACCGCAAGATAATCAGGAGATCGATCTCGCATGATCACAGCTGCAGCCAAGGAACTATTTGCGGTCGCAGGATGATTTTTTATGTAATTGCTTAGCGCCTCTGGAGGCAGGGTAGGGTATTGTCTCTTAATATGCTCAATGGCTTTCTCACTCATGCCAACTCCACCCTTCGGGCCTCCGGAAAATGTAAATCCTGTCGAGTTGTCATATGCGCCAAAGCGTAGTGTGAAATACGGAGTATCTAGCGTGTCTGTAGACCCACTATTTGTCCCTGCCTGGGGACAAGACATATATGCAATTTGAGTAAAACCAGCGTCTATCGGCAAAGGGGCCGCCTTTAATGCGGGATCTCCTGATGCTCCAACAGTTTCATCAAGTCCACCATCACCATTAAAGCCCGCCTTTCCACAATTTTGAAATGAAACGGCAACACCACTGATAACTGTAGCCGCCAAAAATAGTCGAAATAGTTTTTGGGTTTTAATGCGATTCATCGGCCCATCCCCTTGTTAAAAGTCTAACACATACGGTCTAAAATGTGCCAATTCCACTAAGAGTCTGAACTAAAATGAGACGTTCGTTTGGTCTTGTCTGTCTCAAAAAAAGATGCGAGAACTCTTAAATGCACAAAGTAAAAAAAGCCATTATCCCAGCCGCAGGGCTAGGAACCAGGTTTCTTCCGGCAACTAAGTCCGTTCCGAAGGAGATGCTCACAATTGTCGATGCTCCAATCATTTTCTACGTCGTTGAAGAGGCAATAAGTGCCGGCATCGAAGATATTATTTTAATTCAAGGTCGAGGAAAGTCTTCGATTGAAGATTTTTTCGATACATCCTACGAACTTGAAGACCGTCTTCTAAAGAGTGGACAAATAGAACTTCTCTCGCGAATTGTTCGCATACGCGAAATGGCCAACATTATCAGTGTTCGTCAAAAGCAGGCCCTCGGCCTTGGCCATGCCGTTCTTTGTGGTCAACGCGTAATTGGATCAGAACCATTTGCCGTTCTTCTTGGTGATGAAATTATGATTTCTCAACCCAATCAAAAAAGTGCCATTGGTGAGTTAATTCAACACTATGAAAATCTAAATGGATCCATTGTTGGGATGATGCAGGTTTCGCAGGCAGATATCAGTAAGTATGGATGCATAGACTTTGAAAAGAACTCTGCAGGTCCTTACCGTATCCGCGGTCTGGTTGAAAAACCAAAGCCTGAAGAGGCTCCATCAAATTGGGCAATTCTCGGTCGCTATGTATTTTCAAATGGAATTTTTGATGAGTTATCAAATCAAACCCCAGGAATTAATGGTGAAATTCAATTAACGGATGCTATGAATCGCCATTCTAGAAAAAGCCCTTATTATGCCTCTGCCTTGTCAGCAAAAAGATTCGATGCGGGCGATAAGCTTGGATACATTAAAGCCAATATTGAAGTCGGACTTATGCATCCCGAACTTCGTAGCGGCCTTCTTCAATATATTCGCGAAACCGCGAATTCTCTTGGAGCAAAATGATGAATTTTTTTATTCCCTCGATTTTATTTACGCCGCTTTTGACCTTGGCTTACATTCCGAAGACAGCAACCATATTGCAACGGCTGGCTGAAAATAACGGAAATGGTGCTTATCAAATTGAACAAGAGGTCTCTTTTCCATCGGAATCAGATACTCTGATTCTCAAAGAAACCTGGATTGTTGACAGCGACCTCAAAATGCGCCTCGTTGTTCAGGGCACGAAGGACTTGCGCGATCAATTAAAATGGGTATTTGTCTATGATGGGTCTCGTCGATATCAAAATGCTGGCGGAAACCGCCTACAAAAAAATCTGGATGAAAATTTCATAGAAAAATATTTCCACTTACGAAAAAGTGAGGAGTTTGCCAGAATTTTTATTCGCCTTGGCATCCTGGATGAAAGGTCGGTTGAAAAAACCCTCTATCGATCAACCAAAGACGTCGATTACAGGCCAGACCCACTTGTGCGCTTGTCTCGAACAAACGGAGTTGTAACGTACGCCCTCGGGCGGCCCAGCCCCGAAGAGGGAGCCCCAACACCAGGAGCCTGGATTGAGCAGGATCTTTTCTTACTAAGAAAATTGCGGCTGCCCGCACAGGCTGAGATTTCTGCCGATAAATATTCAAGTTATTCGCGAAGCCTCAGCTTTCCAAAAGTTCGCACAGTGAAATGGGGCAATCACCAAGTTGAAATCCACACTTTTTCAGTTAGCGGGCGAGAAAAAAATCCAAGTTTATTTAACCCAGCACAGATTGAGCAAAGCACTCGCCTTGATCTGCTGCCTGATGGCTCTACAAAAAACCTTATTGAAGACTTCTATAAGAGGTTCCGTTAATGGCTGAGTACTGGAGTGTCGCAGTTGATGCTCCAATTCGGGAGCCTCTGACCTATCAAGCGCCCGATTCCCTAGCCGGAGGGCTCTTTCGCGGCCAAAGAGTCAAGCTTCCGCTCGGAAAACGACAAACAACGGGCGTGCTTCTGAGGCCACAAAAAGATGTCCCCGATGTCAAATTAAAAGAAATTTCTGAACTCGACGACACGCACCCCACATTGCCGGATTTTTTTCTCAAATGGCTTGAATGGCTCGCTGAATATTACCTTCACCCCGTGGGCACAGTGGCATCATTAGCCTACCCATCTCTTTCTAAGGCCACAAAGGAAAGAAAGTCGAAGCGTCCTCCCCCCATAAAAGAATATGCTCAATCACAGGCTCCACGGCTCACCGATGAGCAACAAACGGTCATCAACAAAATAAGTGAGCAAAAAGGCTTCTCGACGCATCTTCTTTTTGGAGTCACGGGCTCAGGAAAAACTGAAGTCTACCTTCAACTTCTTGATAAAACTTTGAATGAGGGCAAGCGAGGACTTGTGCTTGTGCCTGAAATCTCACTCACTCCTCAGCTCATACAAAGATTCGCGGCTCGATTTGGAAATCGCATTGCCGTTTTACACTCTCAGCTCACAGACCGCGAGCGCACCAATCAGTGGTGGGATATTGTCGAAGGAAGAAAAGATATTCTCATTGGCGCGCGCTCAGCACTTTTTTGCCCTGTTCAAAATCTGGGACTCATTATTGTCGATGAAGAGCATGAGCCTTCGTACAAACAAGATGAAAAATTAAAATATCATGGCCGAGACGCTGCCATTATGCTGGCAAAGCTTGTGGGTTGTCCCATTATTCTGGGCTCTGCAACCCCCAGTCTTGAATCCTGGCGAAATGCGCTTGAGGGACGATTTCATCTGCACGAAATGAAAAAGCGTGTGGAGGATCGGTCCTTGCCAGAGGTTCGAATTATCGACCTGAAGGCGAATGAAAATAAAAATAAATCATTGCCTCACTGGCTCAGCCAAGAGCTGGCTGATCAAATTCAAGAAACGCTTGAGCGCAAAGAGCAAGTGGCGCTTTTTCTCAATCGTCGGGGCATGGCTCCGCTGGTGATTTGTCAAGATTGCGGCTTTGTTCACGAGTGCCCAAACTGTGACATCAGCCTCACTCTTCATGGAAAAAACCATCTTGTCTGCCACTATTGTGATTATCATGAAACGATGAAAGATCATTGCCCCGACTGTAAAGAGGGGCACCTGTCCTCTGTTGGCCTGGGAACAGAACAGCTAGAAACAGAAATTCAAAGGCTTTTTCCTGAGGCTAAAATTGCCCGTGCTGATCGCGATGAAATCACAAATCGAGCAGATCTTGAAGAGCTCATTGAGCAAATGGAGACAAAAGAAATCGATATCCTCATCGGCACTCAGATGATTGCCAAAGGACTCGATTTTCCTCACTTAACTCTTGTTGGTTTGATTCTTGTCGATGTGGGATTTAATCTTCCTGACTTTCGTGCCACTGAGCGCAGCTTTCAGCTCATCACCCAAGTCAGTGGCCGTGCCGGTCGACATATAAAAGTTGGGGAGCGCCCAGGACAGGTGATCGTCCAAACGTATAATCCCGACCATCCGAGTTTATTGTTTGCCCAGCATGCTGATTTTCGCGGATTTGCTTCAATGGAGCTCGAACATCGCCAGGTTTTGAACTACCCCCCCATTGGCAAATTAATCTCTATTCGCATCCAAGGAACCTCTCTTTCGAAGGTTCAAGAGACCTCTCGCCTCTGCTCCCAGCGAGGCCAACAACTTGTCCGACAGTACAATGTTTATGAAAATATTGAGGTGCTCGGGCCTGCAGAGGCCCCCTTAAGTAAACTTAGAGGGCAGCATCGCTACCACATCCTGCTCAAAGGTCTAGAGTCTCGTATCATCAACCAGTTCTGTCGCCAGCTTTTTGGTGATGAGTCCTGGGTCCCGTCTGGTATAAGATTAAGTGCCGATGTTGACCCCATCCATCTTCTTTAAGAAGATATAAAAAGTGGGTGAATTACAGTGTCCCAATTGTGGGAAAAAAGTTGAAGAGCTTCAGGCAATAGATTCTGCACTTGCGGCAAAAATTGCAGAGTCTGGCATTGCTCAAAGTGTACCGCCACAGGTGTGCATGAGCTGCTTTACCCAGCTCGCAGGATCAATCGGGCGAGGCTCCATACTTCTTGCGAAAGAAAAAGCAAAAGAGCAAAAAAAATTAATGCTCTGGAAAAGCCGCGTGAATCTTATCAAAAAGGCCCGTCAGTGTATGACTGAGAAGGCCTTTTCAGATGCTGCCGTTCAATACGAAAAATACATCAAAGTTTTAGAAATGGTCTTTGAAGCCAAGCCTGGCGAACTGTCTCCAGAAATGTTCAAAGACTCTGCACGCACTCAAGAGCTGACTGTTGTGGCCAGCGTGTACTGGGATCTGCTTCGCATCTATGATACTAGCGAAAAATATGGAGAGCGTCAGGCACTAGCGGCAAAGAAATTGACTCAGTTTTTAAGATTCACCCCAATTTACCCAGACATTTTACGTAAAGCAGAATCCTTTTCAAAGTCGGCACGAAATCCGGCTGTCTTTAAACAGTTTTTAAAAATGGCCTCTGACAGTAAGGGGCGATGCTTTATCGCGACCGCAGCCTTTGACAACCCCTTTGCACAAGAAGTCCTTATTCTCCAGGATTGGAGAGATCGAACTCTTGAAAAAACCCCAATGGGATGTCTTTTTGTCAAACTCTATTATCGATTTTCACCACCAATTGCAGCACTGATGGATCGTCTGCCCTTTTTAAAAGCACCAATCAGAACAGCATTACGCCTATTTATTGATCGCGCTCTTCGTCAATAGCTTCTTTGATCTTGCAATTAAACCCAGGTCTCGTGATTCTTTTTCCATGCAAAACCAAGTTAAAAGATCATCACAGCACGTTTACGACTACGTTATCATTGGCAGCGGTCTATCAGGCCTCGCAATTGCAGCGGCTCTCAACAAAGAGACTTCAAACATTCTTCTCGTTGATAGCGCAGACACCTTTGGCGGTCATAACCGAAGCCTAATGACTCCATTTGGACCGGTAAATAACGGCATTCGCACAATGCCCAGCACTGAGCTTTCTCATAAAGCTATCGCGTTTTTAGAAATGCTGATGATGACAAATGTTCAACCCCAAGAGATTGATTGCCCGCCGGTCACTTTCGACAGCGGTGCGCTGAAACCTTTTGTTGGTTTTGGTGAAAATCCACCTGCATTTTATGATGAACTTTCTTATTTCTTTTCGCCCAAGCAGCTCAAGTTCCACATTGAACCACACGAGTGGACCCAACTGCTCTTTAATCACTACAGCGGAGATTTTTCTCCACGCTCTTATGTGACAAAATTCCACGGGGCTGATGGAGTTATTAAATCCACGACCATTAACGGTCAGAAGCAAATCAATGCTCTGAATTTCATTTATTGTGGGCCGGTGAAAAGTCTTCACCTCCTCTTACCAGAAGACGGGCTTTCCTATCGGGCAAGACAAAAAATGTCGAAATCAGAATATTGGACAGCTGTCTGCTTGGATATCCTTCACCAAGGCAAAGTGACTGATTCGGAAGCTGTTCACGTTCTGAACGGAACAACTCAAGATGAGATCGGCCCCTGTGCGGGAAAGTTTCTTCCGTCTGTAGAGGTCAACGACCAAGCTCTTCAGTATTCCCAATGGATTTCTTTTGTTAACGACGAAGACGCAGAGGACACAGAAAATGTTGGCCACCTGCTGAAAAAAATGAAACGTCAAATCAAGCGCGCTTATCCAAATGCTCTTGATAACATCAAATCAGAGAGAATTCTTGTTGTTCCATCTTTTGGCGGCAACGGTGACATCAAACTGAGCGCAAACCAATCTTTACCAGCTTATCCAAACTTGTGGGTGGGATCGTCGCAAATGCACACGCAAAAAAATCTTCTCGGCGCACTTTTACAGGCAGAGATGATCACGAGTGCTCTGGGCTGTAACCCACTTGGCGTACAAGTGGACACAGGGCAGATGGCATCAGAGTCAGAGTCTGAGACCCAGGCTTAAGACCCAACACTGGCCGTTTAAATCGACACCGACCGGATTCGGACATCAGATCTGATTTAATCAGTTGGGGGGAGATTCGTCTCTAACTTGCGAAAGCAATTCCACAGGCTTCTTTTTTGGATTCTGCTCAAGCAAGAGTGCCAACCGCCCTGAGAAAACAGCGGCTGAGAAGCTACTCCCCCGCTTTCCCCTGGGGGGATGAAGGGCTTTGTACATCTCTGGGCCCTCATAGGTGTTAAAAGCCAAGACATTTTTCTCATTGAGCTCGCCAATGAGAATCGCGAGTTTTACTTTGCCCATGACTGTGTTTTGAATTTGGCCTCTGATTTTATTTCCCTCGGGGGCGCCAACTGAAGCAACAATGAGTTTTCCAGATTCTGCAATCTGATTTAATTTTGAAACAATTCTCGAGTACGCAGCCGTGTATTCTGTGTTCCAACTTAAATGCAAGAATGTGGACTCTTTTGCTGCTTGATCTAAGGATTTTAGCATTTGCTCTTCATAGAGCATTCCGTCCGGTTTATAGATGGGAAATGTTTTAATTTGACAGGTCTTACAGGTCGCCCAAGCTTTGCGAATTTCTTGTGTGACTTCTTTTTCGTGAGAACTACCGGGGCCCGTATCGAGAACCCCGATGACTATGGGCGATTTGGCAAGTGCAGGCCCTGCCGTAAACATCACGAACAGGGCGATCAGTTGCACTTGTCGAAAGATCACAATTAGCCTCCCATATTTTGGCAGCGCTGATGGAAGGACTCTTGTTCGCAGAACATATTTTTCCACGACGGCATAAATCCAGAAGTGTAATCCGAGGCCCGTGTTGCCGAACTCCAAACCTTTTTCATGGACTCAATATAATCCATCATCCCTGGATATGTCTTCGCAAATTGCTTTGCGATTTCAGATTTGCGACCCGCATCCTTAATGAATTTGAGAACTGCCTTTGTGATCTTATTTGATTTTCGGTTGTTGTCATAATGGTTTGAGCTTTCAAGCTCTGCAGTTAAAATTTCCTCCTGCATTTCCATCATCACAAGCTTTAAATATTTTGTATCTGATTTAGCCATCTCTAGTTTTTCATCATAAGATCGACCCATGTCATTCACTAGCGTTTCCAGCTGCTGCAGTGATTGCATTGTTAGGTCAGAGGTATTTGCCGCCACTGTGTACACGCGACCAACTCGATCCGCTAATCCACTCATGTATGACGAAGCCCCTGTCGTTCCGAACTGGCTTGTCAAAACGGCTTTTGATTTTCGACCCAGAAGCTCAAGCGTCGCGGCTGTCTTCACGCTGATCTTTAATCCCGCTAATTGCAATTGGCCATTCAGATCAGTATTCACGTTCCCACTTCTTTGAGCTTTAACCTGAGACATTGACTGCAAGCTTGCAAACAAACTTGAATCTTGAAGCTCAGATCCCCAAATGATCACTTGCCCACCTGATTGCACAAAAGCACTTAGGCTTTGTGCAGAGGCCGCATCAATTGCGGCCGAAGCATCAGCCATGACGTGAACAATTTTTCCCTTATAGACGTTAAGCTTTTCTGCTGAGATAACGCCATCAACGCGCAAATCCCACGTGTCAAATTTGCCAAAGGCATAAAGGGACTTTCCACCGCCACGAGCTAAGTTCGCACTTAAGATTAGGCCTCGGCCATCTGGAGTTGGCTTGTGACGAGAAATGATGGTGACTTTTTGCTTAAGCTTTCCATACTGGTCTGCACCCTGATCTGCACGGACAGAGATCTCACTTTCTTGAAATCTAGCCTCTGCCTGACCACTCATTTCAAAGCTCAAAGTTCGGGACTCACCCGCATTCAGCGCAACAACTTGCTGTCTTGTTGCGGGCAAAGAGATCTTTGTTGGATCCACAATCATATCCACAGTTAAATTTTGAACTGACTGCGATCGATTTGTCGCTTTCACTTTCACGATTGTTTTTTCCTGCGGAATCACCACGCCGTCAAAATCCACAAGCTGAATGACTGTTGGCATTTGAACTGTTTTTTCAAAGCCCTTTTGAGCCACAAGTTGTTTTGAGTCCTCTAGCTTAAATTGAACCTGAAGAGTGTCGCCCTCTTCCGCCGCGCCAATGATTTGAACCTGTTGGCGACCTGTGATTGTGGCCTCTGACTGCGGAGGCAGGGCTGGAACTTGTGCCCGAGCCTCGACAACTGTGCCGGTATTATTCACAGAAGAAACAACTGAAGTCAGATCAGACTTTCCAACTAAACCAAAATTTTTGATCAGATAAACAACCTGAACTGTTTCACCTGGGCGATAAATTCCATCCCGATTCATTTCACGAATATCCATGCCCACAACTTTGATGACAGCATTCTTTGTGTAAAGCTCATCAGCTCGGCTCACTCCACGCTGGTAAGCGAGTTTTTTCTCGTTCTCAATATTTGTGTCGTAGGCAAACTTGAAACCTTCGTCATAGCCTTTTTTGCGGCTTCCAGCTGCGTTTCCATCTGTAAACCCGCGGTAAGCTTTTTTGTATCCCAAATCATAAGACTGTTGATAATTCTGTGCATAAGCTTGGTCATAGGCAGATTTATAGTTTGCTGCGTAAGTCTCTTTATAAACAATGTCATACGTTGTCTTATAGATGGCCTCTAACTGATCACGGTAAACAGAGTCATATTTTTGATTGTAAAACGCGGTTAGTCTTGGGTGTGGCAATGAACCTGGGCGAGGGTTGTAATATCGATCATCGCCAGACGTTGAATTTTTACCTTGAACTCCGTTAAATCCTTTTGCCAAAGGCTGGGCCTCGCCCAGAGAAACTTGTTTTAGCGGTTGGTTTAAATAAAAATTCTCACGGTTTTGATATCCCAAACCATCTTGAGGTAAAGCATCTTGTCTTGCCTGGGCTAAACCATTGGCTTCTCCCTCTTTTCGGCCCTCTTGATATTTTGCCTTGTTTGTTCCTGTTTGATAACCAAAGGCAAATCCATCTTTGGCTCCACGATCGTAAGCTCTGCCCTCTGCTGGAACATCAAAGAATTTCGGATTAGCGGCTTCGGCCTGGGCATCCGATAGGCCCTTCATCATTCCACGGTCATAATCGCGATCTTTACCTGCATTTGTTCCTGCCGCATTTCCATCTGTCTGACCATTTCGTTGCCCATCTCGCAAGCCCCGCTCGCGCCCGATTTCGCGACCTTCTCGGTCACCATCAGAAGAGGCATTTGCAGTGGCCATGGCCTCGAGCTCTCGTCTAGCCAGATCAATATTATAATCCACTTGATCCAATCGATTTTTAGCCTGATCTCGATCTGCGCGCCGACGCTCAAAGTAACTTAAAGACTGATCTCGTTCGTATGTTCTTTGTCGAGTCTCTGAAATTGCATATCTTAAATCTCGATCTAGGCGACCGAGCAGATTATTTAAATCATTCATGCGCTGGCGATTATTTTGAAGATTTTGAGCCAGCTCTCTTTCTCGCTGTTGAGCTTGAGCTAAACTCTGACGTCGCTTTTCGAGCTCTGTCTTTTGAGCGGCCAAATTTTGCTGAGCCGTACGCAATCGGTCCTCGGCTCGCTTTTGCTCCTGAACCGCTCCATCAAATCTTTGCTTTGCTTGATCTCGGCGCTGAGTGAGCGTTGCCAGTTCAGCATTAGCTCGATTCAGCTCTTCTTGAATTGCTGGCTTTTGTGGAGGCTGCGCTGCCGCTAAATCTTGCTGCAGCTTTTGAACCTTTTGTTGCTGAGCTACGACCTCGGCTTGTGCCGCATCCATAGGTCCCTTTAATCCATCAGCAATTGATTTCAAACGATCAACGCTTGTTTTTTCATCCTGAACTTGCTTTTCAAGTTCAGTAATTCGACGGTTATCTTCTTCTATTCTTTTTGCAATTTCTTGGATTCGCTGGGCATTCTGGCGCTGAGCTTCGATAATTTCCACTTCTCGCTGTCTTGAGTCCTGCAGGTCCCTGGCTGTTCGATCATATTCATAACGAAGACGATTTTCCCGGTCCGCAGCCTGTCGAAGATTTTCTTCAGACTGACGTAATTCGTTACCCGCCCGAGCCATTTCATCATCAGTCCGCCGAAGGATTTCTTCGTACCGTTCCCGATCATAGTCGTCATAAGAACTGCTCGGTAAATTAATAGCTTGAGCAAGAGCGCCAACCAACAACAACACCGAAAAAACCATCTTTTTCATAATACTCCCACATGGGCACAAAATGGCACCGCCAGAGGTCTTATTCAAGGACTGTGCCGATCAGCACTTAAGCTGAATTGAATGATCACAAATGCTCGCGGAACTGAAACGCCTCGCCGCCAGATCAGCTTCCTCCTTAGTTGAGTAAGGAGATTGTCTGGGAAAACCCGCGAGAAGCGGGTTTTCTTGCTTCTTACTCCCCACAACTCACAATCTCGGCCTTAGCGGCAACGAAATCTAAGCTTGCAGTGGAGCGGGCGGTGCCGCCAGAGAGAATGATGTTTGCGTTGCCTCTTAGGTTAAGAGCGGCGCCACACTCAGTTTCAAGCACAACTCCTTCAACTCCGACATCATAGGCTTTTCGCAATCTCGATTCGCTATCGGCCTGATCTTCAGCAAGAATCTTTGTGCCCTGTTGGCCCGCCTGAAAGATCTCAAGTGATAGCTTGTTGCTTGTTTCCCTGCTCAAATTCATTCTTCCGAAAGCTCTTAAGTCCGTCAGGAGAAGCTTGTACCCATCTGCCACTTTCATTGGAATCGTGAACTGGCAAGATCCCCGTTTGAGCGAAGCTTCTTCAGTCGTTTTTTTCAGAGCAATCGCTGTTGGAATGCGCATAATCCCTTCTTCAAGAGTAATGGCCCCAAGCTCATTTCCCTGTAGGCGACAAGCCGTTCCTCTGACCTGCGCTTCACCGACATCCACTAAGGGAAGGGCCTCGGCTTGTATTGCAGCCAGCCCGATCATTCCCATTAATATAGCGATTTTATTGATGTTTTGTAACATATCCCCTCCCTGATTGTGGTCACAATGTGGCTCTACTTCCTGAGCCTTGCTCAGGATATTACAAGTTGAATGCCATCTCGGTTGGGATCACTTTGCTCCTGATATCGCGTCAGAGTCCTAATGCGCAGAATAATGTTGGACATACTCTGGTGCGACGTGATACTCCGGACAGACTTAAATACGCACTCCGTGGATAATCCACTGGTCCCACTTTATAGAAAATAAATTTTATGAAGCGGGTCTCACCCTTGAATGGGTCCCTGTCCCGGAGGAGGCATAACCAGAAAGGAAACTGTCATGGCACAAGTGACAATGAAGGAAATGTTGGACGCTGGCGTCCATTTCGGACACCAAACACAGCGTTGGAACCCAAAAATGAAGCCCTATGTATACACTGCACGTGGGGGCATTCACATCATCGACCTACAAAAAACCGTAGTTCGCGCAAACAAGGCAGCTGATTTCGTTAAGAACATCGCTGCTAGCGGCGGGAAAATGATTTTTGTTGGTACAAAGAAACAAGCTGTTGAGCCTGTTCTCGAAGCTGCCCAAAAATGTGGTCAGTACCACGTTACGAAGCGATGGCTTGGCGGAATGTTGACAAACTTTGAAACGATTAAAGCTTCAATCAATCGTCTTCGAAAAATCGATCAAATGAAAGAAAAGGGCGAATTCGAGTTCTTCACAAAGAAAGAGCGCTCAAAAATGGAAAAAGAGTATCTTCGACTTTCTGAGTACCTGAATGGTATTCGCGAAATGAAGGATTCTCCCTCTGTTATGTTCGTTGTTGATCTTCCCAAAGAACATATCGCTGTTGCTGAAGCAAAACGTTTAGGCATCCCAGTTGTTGCGATCGCAGATACAAACTCTGATCCAGAAATGGTTGATTACCCAATTCCCGGAAACGATGATGCTATTCGCTCCATCAAGCTTTTCGCCAACCTTGTCGCTGATGCTTACCTTGAGGGTGCAAAAGAGTATGAGTCAAAACTTCGCACTCAAACTGATAAGGCTTCAGACCTTGCTAAAGAAGAGCAAGTTGAGGCTGCTCCAGAGAAAAAGCGTGGCCGTGGCCCAGCTAGGGGCGCTCCTGAAAAAGAGAAGAAGGCAGAAGGCCCAGCTGTTGTTAAGGCCAGCAAAACTCGCAAACTTGTTGCTGCTGGATTGGCAGAGAAAATTGAGATCGAAGCTGAAATCGAGCAAGAGAAGAAAGAGGACTCAACTGAGAATTAATTCTCAGCTGGCCCTTGCTTCATAATTTAATTTCTCAAAATTTTAAGGAGTAATTATGTCAATTTCTGCAACTATGGTTCGTGACCTTCGCGAAAAGACCAGCGCTGGAATGATGGATTGTAAAAAGGCCCTTGAAGAAACTAAGGGTGATTTTGATGCTGCTGTTGAGTGGCTTCGCAAAAAAGGTTTAGCCTCTGCTTCGAAAAAATCTGACCGTTTAGCTTCTGAGGGACTTGTCGTTTCTTTTAATAACGGAAAAACAGGCGTTCTTTTGGAAGTGAACTCTGAAACAGACTTCGTTGCGAAGAATGACTTCTTTAAGGCTTTCGTTGCCGAAGTTGCTCAACACTTAGCAACAACGGCTCAGCTTCCTGTGGATGCGACAGCTCTTCTTGAGCAAACCTGGAAGGGCGGCCAGAAAGTTGGCGAAGCTCTTAAAGAGGCTATTGCAAAAATCGGAGAAAACCTTGTTATCCGACGATTCACTCGGTTTGATTCTGCCGGAGTCTTAAGCTCATACATTCACGGTGATGGAAAAATCGGTGTTATGGTGGAGCTTACTACAGCTAAGACTGACGAAGCTGCAAAAACATTTGCATCTGATGTATGCCTGCACATTGCTGCCATGAACCCACTTGCCTTGTCTTCTGATCAAGTTCCTGCCGACATTGTTGCTAAAGAAAAAGAAATCATGAAGGCGAAGAACCTTGAGCAGGGCAAGAAACCTGAAATGATTGAAAAAATCGTTGAAGGACAGATCCGCAAATTCTTGTCTGAAAGCTGCTTACTTGAGCAGGCCTTTGTTAAAAATCCTGACCTTAAGGTAAAGGACTACATGGCAGAGACTGGAAAGAAAATCGGCGAAGCTTTTGCGATCAAGCGCTACGTTCGATTTGAGCTTGGCGAGGGTCTTCAAAAGAAAGTAAATAACTTTGCTGAAGAAGTGGCTGCGCAGTCAAAAACTCACTAGTTAAAAGAGGCTCATTTGAAAACTCCTGTCTATAAGCGAATTTTGTTGAAACTCAGTGGCGAAGCTCTTGGCGGCCAACAGGGCCATGGGATTAACACGGGAACAATTCAACAATTTGCAAAAGATGTGGCAGAAGCCCATAAGGTTGGGGTTCAAATGGGCATTGTTATCGGTGGTGGCAATATCTTTCGCGGTATTGCTGCCTCTGCTGAAGGGATGGATCGGGCAAGCGCTGACTACATGGGAATGCTTGCAACGGTTATTAACTCATTAGCCCTTCAGGACGCCCTTGAAAAAGCTGGAGTTCCAACACGAGTTCAAACCGCAATTGAAATGGCTGAAATAGCAGAGCCATATATTCGCCGTAGAGCCATTCGACATCTTGAAAAAGGCCGTGTTGTTATTTTCGGAGCCGGCACAGGAAATCCCTATTTCACAACAGACACGGCAGCTGCGCTCAGAGCAATGGAAATTAACGCCCAAATTCTCATGAAGGCCACTAAGGTTGATGGAATTTACGACAAGGACCCCGTGAAGCATAGCGATGCCGTGAAGTTTGATAAAATCTCTTACATCGACGTTCTCAACAAGGGCCTAAAAGTAATGGATTTAACCGCCGTTAGTTTGTGTATGGATAATAAACTGCCCATTATGAATTTTGATTTGAACAAGCAGGGAAATATCCTTCGCGCTGTTCTTGGCGAAAATATTGGAACAATAGTTCACTAATTCTGATCATTGTCAGGAGGAAATTATGCTCGCTGATTTAAAAAAACGCACTCAGGATAAAATGGAGAAAACTCTTCAGGCTCTTCAAGCTGAACTGAAGAAAATCCGCACTGGTCGAGCCCAAGTTTCTATGCTCGACAACATCCGGGTGAACTATTACGGCCAGTTGAGCCCACTTAATCAAGTTGCTGCGATTTCTTGCCCAGACGCAAAGTCATTTCTCATTGCTCCTTGGGAACCCTCGATCCTCAAAGAAATTGAGCAGGCGATTGTGAAAAGTGATATCGGCATGGCTCCGATCAACGATGGAAAAGTCATCCGTCTAAAGGTTCCTGATCTCTCAGAAGAGCGACGCAAAGATCTCGTCAAACAAACAAAGAAAATCGTTGAGGACGCTCGTGTGGCAATTCGCATGGCTCGGCGTGATTCCAACGAAGAAGTCAAAAAGGCCCTTAAAGACAAGGCCATCAGTGAAGATGAATCAAAGAAGTCAGAGACAGAAACTCAGAAGCTTACTGACGACTATATTAAAAAGGTCGACCAAATCGCTGATGAAAAAGAAAAAAGCATCATGACAATTTAACTGCGACTGGTCTGTGATGAATAAAGTACGACATATCGGTATGATTATGGATGGAAATGGGCGGTGGGCACAGCTTCGCCGAAAGCCTCGTACTTTTGGTCACATCAAGGGTGCGCGCACAGCAAAAAAGATCATCACAGCCTGTTCACAAATGGGAATTGAAAACCTAACTCTCTACGCTTTTAGCACAGAAAACTGGCTCCGCCCACAGGCCGAGGTCAATTTTCTGATGCATCTTTTGCGCCGCTACCTGAAGCGTGAATCTGAGAATTTAGTCAAAGAAAACATTCAGTTTCGTGCCATCGGTGAAGTGGAAAGACTTCCTGCAGATCTCGTCAATGCCATTCGTGAAGTCACCCAAGCCACACAACACTGCACTGGCCTGAAACTGACATTTGCGATCAGCTATGGTTCAAGGCAGGAAATTGTTCACGCAGTTCAAAAAATTGCAAGTAAGGTTCAAAAAAATCTGCTCACAGTGGAGCAAATAAGTGAGACCCTTGTTTCCCAACATATGGAAACATATCCCGCCTGCGATCCAGATCTGATTATCAGAACAAGTGGTGAGCAGCGCCTTTCGAACTTTTTACTTTGGCAATCGGCATATAGTGAATTCTGTTTCACAGATACCCTGTGGCCAGATTTTTCAAAAGAAGAGCTGATTGCTATTATTACTGACTTTAACTCTCGCGAAAGGCGTTTTGGTAAAACATCGCCTCAAATAGCAAATGAACAGCTTATTAACTAGAGTTCTTTCCGCTGCTGTTGCGATAGCCACTCTTTTCTGCCTGGTTTATTTTTTCGAAATCAATGGGCTTCGCTTTTTGTGTCTGCTCGCAGTCATTCTTGGAACGCGAGAACTTATTCGGATTCTTTTTAATCCAGAAGATTCCTTAACCATTAAGGCTCTTTTTTATTTTTTGATGGTTTTTATCTTTATCTCAACTGTCAAAATGCCTCAGCATAGCGGCCTTTTTTTCTCAATTTCTGTTATTGTTTTTTTTAGTCTTGGGCTTATCTTACAAAAAAAATTTGAAGACCTTCAAACCCTCTCTGTTTTTCTATTCAAAAGTATCCTGGGCTTTTTTTACTTGGGCCTGTTGCCAGGTTTTGCCTGCAAACTGCTGGATTTCCCCAACGGAGTCATTTGGTTTTTAACCCTACTTGGCGTTGTTCTTAGTGGTGATACTTTTGCCTATATTTTCGGACTTCTCTGGGGAAAAAGGAAAATCATGCCTGCGGTCTCACCAAAGAAAACTGTAGTCGGATCTATGGGGGGACTGTTCGGATCTTGCCTGGCAGCGCTCGTAGCCTCTAGCTATCTGCCGAATAGCACAGTGACTTCAATGATTTTTCTCGCCTTGTTAACTGGGGCGTCTGGTCAATTTGGAGACTTTTTTGAATCACTCTTAAAGCGAATTGCAGACAAAAAGGATTCTGGATCATTAATGCCTGGGCATGGCGGAGTGCTTGATCGAATTGATGGCATTTTATTTGGAGCACCAGTCGTTTATATTTTCGCCCTGTTTCTTGAGGGGTTATTTTAATAACTGGACCTTTCTTTTTCAATAAACTCGAATACACTTTATTAATGGATCTAATCTACAATTATTTAAATCAAGGTCTCTCTGTTGTAATTCCTTTTGTTATCCTTTTAGGACTGCTCATTTTTGTCCACGAGCTTGGACATTTCCTTGTCGCTAAATGGTGTGGTGTCCGTGTCGAAGTTTTCAGTCTTGGCTTCGGAAAAAAAATCTTGCAATACAAGCGGGGCGATACGAATTATTGTCTCTCTCTTGTGCCACTTGGTGGATACGTCAAGATGTTTGGCGACGAAGTTGGCGCTCAAATTTCTGAGGAAGACCGAAAATATTCCTTTACTCACAAAAGTGTGTGGCAACGGATAGCTGTGGTACTTGCTGGACCATTGATGAATTTTTTCTTCTCCATTTTTATACTTATGCTTGTTGCCTTTATGGGCGAAGAGGTCCGGGCTCCTCGAGTGGGTGATGTTCACACCGACACTTCTGCTTTCTCTGCAGGCTTCCGCTCCGGCGATCTTATTTTGAAGGTTAATTCCGATAAGATCGGCACTTGGGATGAAATTCAGGAGCAACTGACAAGAAATGCAAGTAAGGATATTTCCTTTGAAGTTAAGCGAGACGGCAGTGAACACCCAATTCAATTGCACGCAGCTGCTCAGCTCAAACCAAATCAAAATGTGCTCAGTCTTGATGACTATGTGGGTGATATTGAGGGGCTTTCCTACTCTTCTCGCGCTGCAGTTGTTGGCATCGTCCCGAAAACTCTGATGTCAGATATTGGCCTAAAGACTGGCGACCGCATTGTTAGTGTTAACGCTCAACAGATTTCATATTTTCGCGACCTTGAAAATGTCTTTATGGCCTTTCAAGAACAGGCGGTTAATATTGTTGTTGAGCGCTTTGACGGCAAACAGGCTCAAAATATAACGCTCAATGGACAGCTCGGTAAGTTTTCATCGCTTGCCGTGCTTGGAATAGAATCCTCTGAGCTCTACCTCTCAAAGGTTATGGAGCAAAGCCCTGCGTATACAGCTGGAATTCGCGAGGGGGATAAGATTATTTCCATCGACAATTTTAAACCTCAACGCTGGGAGCACGTTCTTAACTCAATCAAATCCTATTCCGGCACAGGACCTATTCGTATCTCTGTTGCCCGCAATAATGAAACACATGATTTTCAAGTTACTCCTCAAATGACGGAGCACATGAACTCTCAGGGCGGCGAGGAAAAACGATACACCATCGGAATTGTTCCTCATGTCTACTCGGCCCCTCCGGTCACTTTAAAGATGAAAACATCAAATCCGATTGAAGCTCTCATAAGAGGAGTCACGCGGACGAATGAAATCACCGTCATGACCGTCGTCAGCTTCATGCGACTTATTCAAAATAAGATTTCTCACAAAAATATTGGTGGCGTCCTGTCTATCGGACAAGCGGCAAGCGAAACCTATAAGGTGGGCATCGCGCATTTTCTTCAGCTCATGGCCGTTATTTCGGTGAACCTTTTCATCCTTAATCTTCTGCCAATACCCGTTTTGGACGGGGGACACTTGCTCTTCTATTCAATCGAAGCTCTTCGGGGAGCACCCTTGAGTATGAGAAAAATGGAGATTGCTCAGCAGGTAGGACTTTTCATTTTAATCAGTCTGATGGTTTTATCTCTTTTTAACGACTTCAGCAGGCTATTTGGTTTTTAGGTGAAAATCCTTGCTCTTGATGCCAGTACGATGATTGGTTCCGTCGCCCTTCTGAGTGCTGGCAAACTCCTCTCAGAGGAGCGTTCTGAGAATCAACGCACACACAGCGAATTTCTCAACCAATCAATCGAGTCTGTTCTCTCAAAAAACAATTGTGCCATATCTGACATTGACATCTTCGCCGTTGGAATCGGCCCTGGAAGCTTCACGGGAATTCGGGTCGCGCTCAATGCTGCAAAGGCTCTTTCGTATTCATTTTCAAAGCCAATTGCGGATATGACTTCGTTAGAAATTTTAGCCAGCCAAACAACTGAAGACTGTATTGCGATTATTAATGCTTATAAGAACATGATTTACTTTGCCGAATTTAAGAATGGAGTCCTTGTCGGATCGACTTCGGCCATCGAAGCCGTTGCTCTTGAGGCCCGCCTCCAAGCACTTTGTTATGGACCGACCAATCCCATCCTGACCATAGGAGATGGCTATCTTGCTTACGAGAATACCTTTTCGGCCTCTTTAAGAAGGACCTTGCACAGAGCTTCGGAGCTTTCTGACTATCCTTTGGCCTCACTTCTGGCCCGGGCCGTCTATGAAAAGAAAAATATTGCCACGACCAAGGACTGGAAATCAGTTTTACCCCTTTATATTCGCGCATCTGCAGCCGAAGAGAATTTGAAAAAATAATTGTTTTCAATTGAGGATATCATGGCTGCAAAAGTATGGGTCGTCGGAGCTGGTAAAGGCGGAGTAGGTAAGACATTTTTTACTTCAAGCCTTGGTATTACACTTTCAAAGCTTGGCTTCCGAGTGCTTCTGATCGATTTTGATCTCGCCGGAGCAAATATTCACACATCTTTAGGAATGCCCCTGAATGAAAATAATCTTTCACTCTATCTTGAGGGCAAAACGAATCTGAACAAACTTGCCCAGGGCACAAAAATACCCAGGCTTTCCTATATACAAGGGGTTTGGAATGAATGGATGGCCCATGACTTGCTGAAAAAGGACTGTAAGCAGCTCATAGAGGATGCTCGACGATTAAATTATGATTTTGTTTTGATCGATCTTGGACCCGGCGCCAGCTCTTGTCACATAGATATGTTTAGAAATGCTGATGAAAAAATTCTGGTGACAACACCCGAGCCCACGAGCATTGAAAAGACATATCGATTTATAGAGGCCCTGATGTGTCATGAACTTCGGGAAAGCAGCACAAAGGAGGCCTACGATTTTCTGTTGAAGAACATGAAGAGATATCGGTCGGCGGAAAAGACAGAACACTTCTCGTTTCGAAAATATCTGAGCTCACACCCTGGATTTTCTTTTGATTATTTTGAGTCCTTTAAGCAGACACCTGTGCGACTAGCAATCAACTGCTCAAGAAGTCGTCAGGACCAAGATCTTGGTTTTTCAATTAAAAGTGTCTGTACAAAGTATTATGACTTCCCGGTAGACTTTATCGGCTCGATCGACTTTGATAACGCCGTGTGGCAGTCCATACGAAATCGCGAGCCCGTCCTGATTGAAAAGCCCTTTACGCCCCTGGCGGGCCAATATCTAACTATAGCAAAAATGCTTTCGACCCCAACAGAAGTGCTGACAAATTTATACAGAACAGCTGTATAATGCACTTATGGAGACAGGTTCACAATTTAGTTATTACGAAATTTTAGAGATTAGTCCGCATTGCCCACAGCACGAAATCACCACTGCCTATGAACGAATGCGACAAACATACTCCGGTGGAAATCCCGCAATCTACACAATGTTTACAGAAGCAGAAGCGCGCGAGCTTCTCAAGCTTGTTGAAGAAGCCTACTCTGTTCTTGGAAATAAAACACTTCGAGCGCTCTATGATGAAAAAGTGGGCCAGGTGGGTAAAAAATTTGACCTCTCTTTTGAGGCTCTACAGACTGAGAGTAAAGTTGTCTTTAATGAATCTCCAAAGAAAGTCACCTCGGCCAAGGTTGAATATAAAGTTGATGCTGATTTCGAAAAAGAGCTAAAAGAGATCGCCTCGTGGGATGGCGCCCAATTGAAAAAAGTTCGTGAGTATAAGAAATTTTCTCTCGAAAAGATCAGCGAAATTACAAAAGTTAGCTCGTACTACATTAATGCCATTGAAAATGTAGATCCCACAAACCTTCCAGCTCCAGTCTTTGTCAGAGGGTACGTCTCTCAAATTTCCAAAGTCCTTGGCTTAGATGAAAAAAAAGTCTGCGACTCTTATATGAAAATTTTTAAAGAAAAGCTTGGACAAAAATAACACTCTTCGAATTACAGCGAGTCAGGAATTGGAAGGGCTTCGTCTTGACAAAGCCCTTGGGCAATTGTCAGAAATTGGGTCAAGATCAAGAGCCGAATATCTCATTGATTCAAGTCTGGTCACAATAAATGGTAAAATCGCAAAAAGTTCCTACAAACTTCGCATTAATGATGTCATTTCGATTGAATTGCCTCCGGAGAAGCCGACAACACTTGCTCCATTTGAATTACATCTCGATATTTTACATGAAGACCAGGATATCATTGTTATCAACAAGCCAGCTGGTCTTGTTGTGCACCCCGCCGCTGGCCACGGTGACGACACTCTAGTGAACGCCCTTATTCATCACGCCAAAGATCTCTCGATGAAATTTGGAGAAAATAGACCCGGGATAGTTCATCGCCTTGATCGAGATACAAGTGGTGTCCTTGTGATCGCGAAAAATGATTTTGCACATGAACACCTTGCCCAACAATTTAAAAACAGAACCTCGCATCGCCTATATTACGCTGCCTGTATTGGTGTTCCGCTAATGCCAAATGGAAAAATTGAAAGCTTTTTGGCGAGGCACCCTACTGACCGAAAACGATATGCCTCTCTTCGGGATCGGCAAAAAAAAATTGTTCGAGATTCTAAATATCAAACTGATATTGGCAAATGGTCTGTCACAAATTACAAGTTTCTCAAAAGAACAGACAGCGGCCTGTCTTACCTACAGTTAAAACTTGAAACGGGGCGGACTCACCAAATTCGAATTCACCTTTCTGAGATGGGATGTCCGATCATAGCTGATTCGACCTATGGCGCAGGTAAAAAAATAGGTTCAATAAAAAATAAAATTCATCAGGAACTAATCGGTCAGTTTCCACGCTTTGCGCTTCACGCTGCGGAGCTGGGTTTTGAGCATCCTACAACTAAAGCATGGATGCACTTTGTTGTTGATTGGCCAGAGGATCTTAAGCCCCTCTTAATAAAGCTTGGTTTGATTTAATCATTTCTTGGTCGACAATTAACTTCTGCGGCGCCAGGACACAGGAAAAATTATGCTAAGATTCTGTCGATTAAGACAACAAGGCAAGGTGCCAGATGAATTTAAATACAGAAAAATTCGTACATGACGTTTCAACAACATTCGAACTTGATTACGGAGATTTCATGCGCAAAGCAAATGGATATCTCAGTCACCTGCGACAGGAGCTTGCCCCTCTGAATGATCAAAGCATCAACAATAAGATTAGGGAAATGCAGAGATACCTGCTTTACAACCCAAGCGGAAACGTAAATGCAACGTTGGATAAATTAATTACAGATGCAAAATATATAGAGGATTTGCTCCATGGGCACGATCAAGATTGGGAGTCCGAAGTTCATTAAGATGGGGAAAGCATGTCCTCTGGCTTAACCCAAGTCTTAAACTGAGTCTCTGTGACAAAGCCAAGCTGTAGCCCCGCTTCAAGTAAGCTTGTACCGTCAGCATGAGCTTTTTTTGCAATTTTTGCGGCCTTATCATAGCCGATATGCGGAGCTAAAGCAGTGACAAGCATTAATGTTTGATCTAAATTTTTCGCAATATTTTTTTCATTCGCTTTCAGGCCAAGAAGACAGTGGTCAACAAAGCCATTCACACTATCTGTAAGCAATCTGACTGAGTGTAAAAAATTAAAGATGATCAGCGGCTTAAAAACATTCAGCTCAAAATTTCCGTTTGCACCACCCATATTAATGGCAACATCATTTCCAAAAACTTGGCAACAGACCATTGTCATCGACTCGCTCTGAGTTGGATTGACCTTTCCAGGCATGATTGATGAGCCCGGTTCATTTTCTGGAAGAATTAACTCTTGAATCCCACATCTCGGCCCACTGCCCAGCCAGCGAATATCATTCGCGATCTTCATGAGACTTGCAGCCAAAGTTTTCAAAGCGCCGTGAGCAAAAACGAGCGCGTCATGCGAAGCCAGGGCCTCAAATTTATTCGGAGCGGAAATAAATTTCTTTCCTGTCAATTCGCTGATTTTTTTCGCCACTCTATCCGCAAATTCAGGGTGTGTGTTAAGTCCTGTTCCAACGGCAGTTCCCCCTTGGGCAAGGTTTTTTAGCCGGGCTAATGTTTGCTCCACTCTCTCAATTCCCAATTCAACCTGCATTCGATAGCCAGAAAATTCCTGACCCAACGTCAATGGCGTTGCGTCCATTAGATGTGTCCGACCGACTTTGATTATTTTTGAAAACACATTTTCTTTATTTTTTAATTCTGTGTGCAGTCTCTTGAGGGCCGGTAGGAGTAAATCTTCGATTTCAATCACAGCCGCAATATGCATGGCTGTTGGAAATGAATCATTTGAGCTTTGTCCCATGTTCACATGATCATTCGGATGTACTGGATTTTTTGATCCCATCACTCCACCCAAAATCTCGATCGCACGATTTGAGATAACCTCGTTCACATTCATGTTGGTTTGCGTTCCGGAGCCGGTCTGCCAAACAACTAAAGGAAAGTTCTGATCTAATTTTCCAGATATTATTTCATCACAGGCCTGAACAATTGGCTGACAAAGATCTTGAGGCAATCGGCCTAAATCACAATTCACAATAGCCGCTGATTTTTTTAAATGCCCAAAGGCGCGAATAAGCGGAAGGGGCATCAAATCAGTTCCAACTGCAAAGTTTATAAGGGATCTTTGCGTTTGAGCGCCCCAATAATATTCAGAAGGAACTGCGATTTCACCAAAGGTATCTGATTCTGTACGTGTTTTTGCCATTTAAAGATTGTGGCTTAAAATTCAGGCAAAGTCGACGAAAGGTCTTTAGCCCAAAGTGGCGGAGAGAAGTCGCCGAATTCAGAACAGAAGCGATTTCTTGGGCTTCGTGAACGTCAAGCTGCTGGATCTGTTCAAAATTATTCTTGTTCCCCTTTTTTTGAAAATGCTTGTTCCGCTGGTGTCTTTTGCCGGAGATTTTCTAGTTCCAGCTCGTCATTCATGTTCCCAAACATCACCATGACGCTTAATATCAATAATTATTTCGATCATTTCACTAAAAAATTCTTGATTGAATGACAATTTCACTTAATTATTAACGATGAAATAATAACTTCGGCAGGAGGGAAAGTGTCTGCTAACAATCAGGTCCCGGACGATCTTATCACTGAACATCAGCAAGCGGCTATTATTGCCGCACTTCAAAAGTCGTATTTAACAGCGCAAAGCAAATACGACGAAGAGGACGGAGATAACTCCAACATTTTCGGTTACGGCGTCCATTTCTACACCAAGAAAAACTATAAAGAGTCTTTTGCAGACAACGTGCACGTTGAGGATCAAGACGTAAAAATTTACGACGGTCTCACATTTCGAATGCACATCAACAATCGCGTATTCGCGTCTTACAGGGTGGGCAAGTTTGCGTCTCAAGATATTTCACGTTGCTTCCCTCACAATTCCAACACTGCTCCCAAGTTGGCCGAAGAGAACAACACACCGTTTCTGATAGATGTTGAAACTGGTAAGTCCATTTTCGATTCAGAAGATCAAGAGCAAGAATTTATCAAGAATTGGGTTATTGCTCATTTGGGAAATCCTGAAACGGGTCTTGAAGCCGTGTATCTGTGTGCTCCTGGCGAAGTGAGTAACGGTAGAATTTCATCATGGAAACGCACACATCAGATTTATATGAAAACTATGGCCGACGGATTTGCCACTGATACAGCAGCACAACTGCATCCTGAAGTTGAAGTTCCTGACTTTGTGGTGACTCGTAAGAAAGACAAGTCTAAGATTGAAACTCTATGAGTATGAACCATTTCGATTTATCTCTAATCTCGCAGAACTTTGTATCTACTCGCTTAACATTGGCGAGAGAGATGAGAGGTATGACTAAAGCTGAGTTGGCGGAGAAAATTGGGAAGACCCCCAGTTCGATCACTCAGTTCGAAGATAAAACCATCAGACCTGATGCGAAGACAATTGCGCACATGAGTCTTGCTTTGGGTATTAAACCGGCGTTTTTCAGTAAGCCTTTGCAGACATCTGTGATTCGTTTAGAGGCTTGTCATTTCAGAAGTCTAAGAAGTACGAGCCAAAGAGAACGTCGTAAAATTCTCGCTCTCGGCACCATACAATGTGAGCTTATAAATCAGATTGAAGAAGAGTTTGATTTACCTGCGGAGCAAGTTAGCTCTATTCAACCTTCCACGGTGCGAAGCGATGAAGATATTGAGCGCCTAGCTGGCAGAGTGAGAAGCTCGTGGAATATGGGACTCGGTCCGATTCCAAACCTGATGAAGGTTTTGGAGAGCAAAGGCATCCTTGTTTCATTCATTCCAGAGGACTGTAAGGGCGTAGACGCTTTTTCCGTCTGGAACGGAAGCAGACCTTTAATTTTTCTGGTTCCGAAGACTTCAACATCCAGAATTAAGTTCGATGCCTCTCACGAGCTTGGCCACCTATTCATGCACCATGATGTTACGGCGGGAGACTTTGAATTAGAAAGACAGGCAAACAGATTTGCGAGCGCATTCCTGTTACCAAGAGAAGCTTTTCTGGCTGAATGTCCTCGGCGCTTTAACATGGATGCTTACATCGGACTGAAGCGACGTTGGGGAGTTTCTTTAGCAGCACTTATTCGAAGGGCTTTCGATCTTAACTGCATGTCTGAGCCGACATATCGACGCGCAAACATTTTGCTTAACGCTTACAGAGGCAATGAGCCCGAAGAGCCTTCTTTCGATCCCCCTAAGATCATAGAAAACTGCTTGAACGAATTGTCTGGAAAAGAATGTTCGGAAAACTTAGGACTTAACCTACAGGATTTTGAATCTCTTAAAGATCTTCTGATATTGAGTCCTGACTCCAATAGCCCTGAGCAATTATCTTTGATGTAAAATGCCCCAGTTGCTGGAATCGGAGCATTTTCTGATTCCAACCTACGATTCATGTTCCCGACCCTCTATTTTCCCAGAATTTTTCCAGAAAAATTTTTGGGGAGTCGGTCATAGTGACTTCACCGGAAAAACTCAACGGGGGTTTACTACCCATATGGGCTATTTCCCCGATAGCCGTTTTCAGTTAGTGGATTAGCCGCGATAGTGGTCAGCCAACATATAGCGAAACGGATCGCGGCGCTTGCCGGTTCCCGTGCGAATTACAACACCGGCTTGGACCAAACCGGCCAGCAAACGAATGAATGTCTTGCGGCGAATTTTGACGAGCTTTTGAAGCTCCAGCTTTGTCAGCGGCCCACGGGCGAGCAAACGCATGGCCTCAATAACAATGTCCCGCAATCGAGGCTTTCGCTCATTTCGGGCCAGAAAGAAAAGATCATTATCACCGTGCTCAGAAAAGAAACTAACCAGATTCATACAACCTCCGTTAACTAGAAGATTGTCGTTCCCGATGTTCATTCAGTTTTTTGAGTGGCGCTGATCGCGTGCATGTATGGGTGTAAGGTTGTTCCCAGCCAGTTCCGAATTTGCCGGTTCCCAACTCCGGTAGCCTAAAGTGTCAGAGCGGCGGCTATTTAGCCGGATTCAGTGTCCGAGGATCGTTTGCATCCTACTTTGGAGGGCGGCAACAAGCACACGTCGTCCTTCGCCATTGTTGAGATAGCGGACATAGCGAAGATGACGTAAATCAAACGGGATGTCGTGCTCACTCTGAGTAATTAGGATTACTTCCCGTCCAAGGGTATGCGCAATGCCAGCCTCATAAAACACGTTCGGATTGCGACCAGTGCAGTCGCAAACGATGACACGGGAGCGGTCGATAAGAGAAACGACATCTTGGATGATCGCTGGGTTTTCCCAAATATCATCGGCTCTTCTACATTTCAGCCCTACATTTTCAGTAGCTTCACGAATAGCCGTATAAACTTCGTTGAAACTCGCATCAAACGGCATCATTGCTGATACGAGAGTCGGTTCGATATTCTCGTGTTCGGAGATTTGGAACACGACAGGGCGTTGGCGGCGGGGACGCACATTTCGGAGTAAGAAGCGGTAAAGGTCCACGTCCTTCACGGCCCAATGATTCCGCGAAAACTCGAATTCTTCTGGCATGTCTAATCCAGTGCGATTTGCGTGAATCATACGGTTATGGAGAGGCGGTATGTCAGTGTCAAAGCTGACTTCTAGAGATACTTCTTTACCGACGACACGTGCTCGATTGATCTGGCCGACATAAGCTACTTCGTCCGCCACACCCTCAACACAGAAAAGACAAGGCAAAGAAATTAGACGATCAAGCAAGAGGTCGCTTCCGTTCCGAAATGAATTGGCTATTTCGGACTCAGTGTACTCAAACATCCGTGCTATCGGGATTTTGACTCTGCCCGAAGGCCAATCTACGTTGAACATCAATAAGTTGAACATCGCGCCTTCCTACCTCTTCTTTTGCTCATCTTCTTTTTCGAGCCATTCCGCATACTCGTCCAACACGTTTGAACAGAGTTCGGAGAGAGAAATTTTATGCTTTTCCGCCGCCTTCTCTAAAAGCCTCTTGGTTTTATCTAGGACGCGGGTTGAAAGCGCCACACGATCCTTGCGACTGCTCATCTCTTTTGGATGTCGAAACTTGGGCTGACTCATTCCTATACGTTATCGGCAGTTATATTGATTTTCAATACCCTAGTATTGATTATTAATACGCATTGCGTTAAGCTGTATTTGTAATGTCAACCAACGGAGGTCCTATGAGAACCCAAGGAAGCTTAGCCCTTAAAGGGGCAACCGTAACAAACCAAGAGGTCGAAAAGGTCCTGCGCTTGCGTCGAAGCCATGACGCTCAGAAAAAGCGCTTGGAGCTTGCTGAAGCCGAACTGGTTGAACTTGAAAACTCAATCATGGCTCGCATCCAAGATGGCGCAGATGTCGACTCCATTCACTCCGTTGTGCTAAAAAGCGTCTGTCGCACTAATGTTTCGTGGAAGTCTGTATGCGCGGAACTTAGTTCAGCAGAATACGTTGAAAAGGTGCTGAACCAGACCAAACCCACGATCACATGCCGCCTTCTTATCAAGGAGGCAGCGTGAACCAGGTGAAGGCAGTCGCCTATGCCCGTGTTTCAACACTTCTGAAACAAGAGCCAGAGCATCAACTGGTTCCGATCCGTGGCGTAGCGACCAACCGTGAATTTCAGCTCGTCGGCGAGTACGTTGACCGGATCACTGGCTCAGCGGATCGCCGGAAGGCCCTTGACCAACTCGTCAAGGATGCTCGTATGGGCAAGTTCAAGGTCGTCATTATTTTTGCTCTGGATCGTTTGGCGAGAGATACCCGCTTCTTGCTCAATCTACTGCACGAATTAGACGGATACGGGGTCACTTTAATTTCCTTGCGTGAGTCGATTGATTTGGGGACTCCGGTTGGCCGTGCCGTGACTCAAATTCTGGGCGCTATCGCCGAACTCGAAAAAAGTCTAATCAGCGAACGAATCAAAACCGCGCTCGCTGTAAAAAAGATGACCGCCGCTGACACTGGTTGGTCATGCGGTCGTAAGCCCCTGCCAGATGAGACCGTTGAACAAGTGAAGACCCTCAGGGCCAACGGAAAGAGTATCCGCGAAATCAGCCGGACACTCGAAATTGGGAAAACGAGCGTTGAGAGGATTTTGAAAGGGAGGCGCTAATGTCTTCCAAACGGTCGAAAAAATCAGCCTCGCAAGTGCCTGAAAACACCGAGGCCGCGCATTCGCTTTCAGTGTCATCAAAAGCAGATGGAAAAGGGACAAATCAAAGTGACGCGAAGGACACTGAAACGGTCAGCATGGGCCGTGAACCTGGCCCTGCGGGGTTCGATAGAATTTCAAGTGATTCGTCGCCAACCTTGAATTGCTTCTGTGACAAGGGATTTGGATCTACAGATGCGATTTCCCTGTCAACTCGGTTAGCAAGCTGTTTTCGCAGAGATTCGATCTCAACAGAGTCCAATGTCATGACCGAGTATTTCCTGACGAAGTCGCCGTCCATGAGCAACGTGACTTGAAAAAGGCCGTTCGGCCTTCTTTCTGAAAATGAGCAATTTGTCTGGCCGACCGAGGAGAGTTTTGAGCAAACGAATTTTTCGAGAGGAACTTTTGAATGTTTGATTGGACCAAGACGCAAAATCCAACCGCCAACCTCAAGGAACAATCTTGTTTCAATTTTATCGTGGCTTGGCGGCAACGGCTCAGCGACTTCGTGAACCGCAAACGATTCAATAGTTCTTGGCGCGGTCACGTAACGATACAGAAAAATGCAGACGACCGCGATACCTCCAATGGCCAAGGCATAAGAGCGCACTTTCCGAGTGGTGTCCTTCGCTCGACATTCACGAATATACTTTATGACTACGCTGTTATCTTTGAGTCGTTCGCCTGGCTTTGGATGATTTTTGTAATTCTTGACCTGCTTCCATCCGATGCCGGTCGCGGCGACAAGATCGCGTTCAAAGTCTTCATTCGAGACGCCGCCGTGTTTTTTCAAAAGGTCATCGACCGTCTTGGAAAGATACTTGTTAGCCTCTCTGATTGTTGGATTGAAACGGAACAGTCGCATCCTCAAAGTCTACCAAACCCAGCGGAAATGTCACTTTACCAGTTAAAGCGCCACTGTTCCGACCGTAAAGCTAGACATAGCGACCGAACTTTGTACCACGACGGGCAAGTCCAGTTTGAGACAGACTGTAGGTTCTTGTTTAGGTCGCGGTTGGAGATGAATGTATGACTTCTCGTAATCGTCCTGTATCGGGACCAAATGCTAATGCGACGAACACGGCCACAGAAAAGGCTTCTGAGGAACTCAATCGTTTGGTCCGTGACGAGATGTCGGACATAGTGAGCGGCTTCGTGAACCCGCCTTCTGAAAACTCTAATGAAACCCGAAGCATAGCGGGTATGAAACTACATTCGATCTTAAAATCACTTATGGAAAAGAACGGAGAATCTGCGAGATCCGCCGCGAAGGCCTGCCAGATTCCTTTATCAACCTTTACCGGCTATCTGAAGCCCGACAAAAAACAAATCGACCCAGGTCATTTGCTCGCAATCGCCAAGCACTATGGCGTGAGTCTTGATTATCTCTTCGGGTATCAGCAATCGACCAAGTTCGACAAACTCCCCACAAAAAAACTTTTTTCAAAGTGGGTGAAGTTAACGATAGAGGACATTGCCGACGCTGACGAAACCACTGACGACCCGAAAGGAAGCAGCAAATGAAAAACCTAACTCGTATTTTCGCAATCGCATCTTTCATATTGTCGGGCTGCGCCTCGGAGCCGCCGATACCGGAGCCAGTGAAACCCGTTGAGCCACAAGTTAGGTTCAAGCAATTTCCGACTCAGTGGAATAGCGGCCCTATCGAGTATGTGATTTCCATTCGTATGCCGGACGTAAAGGGCAAGCCGAAGGTTGAAGCTGAAAAAATCAGAAAATTTTCTGTCTTGAACGGTTTAAGTAACGGTCTCGGTGTTCTCTTTTCCATGACAAGGCCAGATGAGGTCAGCGAGTTAGGCCGGTTAGAAAAAACCGTCAAATGGAAAGTTCCAGAGTATAATGCAAACCTACTCGAAGCTCATATCGACGCAAGTTCATCATACAAACAATTTCGCGCCCCTGCGGACTGGTTCTTTTCGGAAATCAAAGAAGACTCTGGGAAAATTTATTCGGCGTTTGTTTACGCTCCGACCTTAGACCGCATTCAGGCCCGATCAGGAAACCCAGTTCATCTTGACACTTCTACTAATCGCATCTCAGCGGCTCGATTCACTGGTAACAATCAATCGGCTCAAGCTCCGACTTTTCTCATGATGCCAAATGAAAAACTCCTGAACCTCTTTCAGACAATGGGACCGAATGTGTCTCCGGCCTTAGCCGCAAAAATGCACGATGCTATCGGGAAAAAAATTGAACCTTACGACATCCGGCCCACACCTAACGCGCCGGACTCAGCGGGTGAACTTGAGGACCTAGCTCAACGCGAAGCTAACGACGACGAAAGTATTCAATCAAAAAAACCTCGCTGGCTCACGCACATTGATAAAAATGAAGGCGCGAAAGTTTGGGGCTATCTCATGCTTTATGTCGCCAAAATTGAACCTCAACCAAAGAACGATCAGGGCATGGTTCTGTTTAAGATCACCGTGGATATGAACGAAGTTTTGAAGTTAGCAAAGGCAGAAAAATATGACGACTATCTTGCGAAATAACGTCATTTTTATTTTTGTTATTTTATGTGGAGGGTTGGCGAACGCTGACGACTTGGACTCGCACCTGGGAAAACTCAAGGCGGTTGTCGAAAAAGACGGACGTTGTGACTTTGCAGTGGCTCAGGTGCCGACCGGCGACTACCGCAAGCAAGAGTCACTTTGGCCGAAATCGGTCGCCTGTCTTGGCGATATTGTCTTGGACGAAGGCACAGTGCGTGAACGATCCGGTTGTGGAGCTTTTTATCTGAACAGCTACACGTTGCGCACAACCGGCGTCGGAACCGAGGGGCGTATGAAGATCGCCAACGGCAAAAAGTGTGCAGATGGCGGTTTTGAGGAAGTCACCGGACTTAACCTGCAAGGCTATGTTGACAAAAAGGCCGGATCATTTAACGGGGTTCCTAATATGGAAGTCGGCTGGGTCTTTTACGATGGAAGTCGCACTGACTTCATGGCTCCGGCGATTATCTATTCAAAAAAAGGTCTTCTAGGGTCGTCAAAATACGAGACGTGGTGGAACCAAAAACGAAAAGAAGTCATCGCCGAAAACAAGGCCCATGAAGAAAAAAAGCGAGTTGAAGAGCTGAAAGAAAAAGAGCGTCAACTTGCTTCTCAAAAGAAAGAAAAAGAAGAGCTAGACAAGAAACGCAAGAAAAAGAAAGAGGTCGAAGCTCTTTGGAAGGAATGAGGTGTGTATGGACAGGCGGTACGTTTTATTGATCGCCACAACTCTTCTTTGCTCGTGCAACGATGAATCAAAAAATGAATCAAGCGCTACGCAAACAGCGGCGGACTGTAAAGGCATTTATTATCAGCGCGATGCCTATGGCGATCTCAAGAAGTTCAATCAGTATTGGCTAGAAAGCTCCAAGGCGTGCTTGACGGATCAAATTGCGCTGACCAACTATGAAGCCTCAACGGAAAAGCGCCGCAAGCATAACGTCAACTGCGTTCCACAGCCAAATTTTCCAAGCATGGCACTTAAGGCATCGAGCAACTACTATTCTTATCGTGATGATCGTTATTATCTCGATTTTGATGCGAGCACGGGACAATTTCGCAGGATTACTCTAGGGGAAGACAAAGACAGCAACGTCGTCTATCAAAGAGATGTCTCATGCTTTTATGCCCGTGAAGATCACGAAACGGAACCCGTCAATCCACAAGACTACGGGAAACAACTTCTCTTAGACTTCTCGAATTTTCCGGCAAGCTCCGCCGATTTCGTGCCCAACGAGATTTTCAGCTACACGAACGATGGAAACGGCAACTGGTTTCTAACCCGCTATGACGACGTGGCGGATTGGGGATTTTCATTCTGTCCCACAGGAACTACGCCTTTTGAATTTTGCACTGAGCGTCGAAATGGGAACATTTATTTTGATCCGGTTCTCGATGTAGCAGTCATGGCGGCGCTTACCACAGAAGCGAAACTGATAAGAACGCAATTTAATTTCGGTCAAATTACAAGGTCTGAGTTTGAGCAACTCTGGCAGTCCTATGACAAAAACGGAAAAGAGCTGCAACAAGGGGGAGATTGGAAGTTTTTTGTTAACCACGTCGTCGATGCTTCAAAATTCTTCGATTACAACTGGCGGCGATACCTCATGGGCCTTGACCCTACGATGCCGGACGCAGCCAGTGCGCCACAACTTCCCCCAGTGTGTTATTCTGGATCGAAGTACATAAACCTGGTCGGAGGCGGAACCGGCAAAGTTTACGGCGAAATTTGTGTCATCAATGGTCAGTACACATTCACTCAATATTAAGAATGACAGGCTGATATATATGGACAAACGTAAACCATGCGCGTTTGAAGCCGTCCTTGATAACACACTTGGCGATCTCCAGCTTGACCTTGAAGCCGCCAAGCACATTCATCCGACAGGTATCAGGTATGCGTTTCTTTGGGATAGTCACGCGATTGATATTTGCATCCCTTCGACGAGCAATAGCACGTACTCAAATATCTTTAGGGTGGCGGCGGAGGTTTGCGAAACAACCGAGACGGACGCGAGCGCATTACTTTACCGAATCGCATTCTATCTGCACGTCAATGACCGCGCCCCGATCAGAATTGTTCCCAAACCTACCAGCCGAAACACTGTGAAGCTCCTACTCGAAATCGTTGGCGACGTTAACCTATTCCAACCGGAATTTATAGCCGCCACTCTGATTCACATGGCGGAGTTAGTTGGCGAGATTCGCAGCGAGATGATTGACGTAAGCCAAGACAAAGCAGTGTGAGGATTCAATTTTTATCAAAGTTGGTGCCAGCCATCTCGACCGAGATGTTTCTTTCAGGAAAGTCATACGAAGAGTAATCCACGTAATTACCTTTTGAACCGATTGCGGCAAGTAACGCCCGATTTATTAGAGCTTCGTAGCAACGGGCGAGGATGACCAGATCACGGGTGTCTGCGTCCTTGACTGAGCCGCCATGCGCGTATTTGTTCCTCGAAGCGATGGTTTTCTTCTCGATTTTTCCGAATCCTAACCCTAATGATTCAAAAAATCGCTTTTTCTTATCCCCAATACTGAGGTGATTTGCCAATTCAATCTTTCGACTCAAAGTTGCCTTGAGTTCGTCCGTCATCGACGCTTTTGATACCTGCTCATGTGTGGACGCGACGATACTCTTGAACAAATCACTATCAACATATTCATTTTTTTGCGGCTCTTTATTCTTAAACCACATCGTCACGAGAGATTCCAAAGATGATGAGTATGAAACAAGCTCCGTACCAAGCGGCATGAGCCGAGCGATCCACAACGGCCAAATGACATTCGATAGATCCAAGGATTCATAATTGTCTAAGAAGCCATCAACAATTTGAGAAAAGACTTCTTCGCTGGGGAATTGGCCATGCAGAACATTCTCTGCCGGTGGAAGTGGATAAATCGCGGCTTCCTTTTTGATATTTAGTGAGTATGGAGTGCGAGATTCTTGGCAAATCGGCTGATGATCCTCAGAAAAAGTCGAGTGTCCGATTTCAATCAGTCTTTTACCAAGCGCAAAACTTACTGCTTCCAAGTATCTTCGGCGAAAATCACGATCAATGACTCCATTTCCATCAATGAACTGTAAATAGCATGGGGAATATTCTTCCGTTTCTGACGACGGTTCGCCTTTAGAGAAGATCACGGTTCCATATTTGTTCTTAATCAAAAGGTAGTCTGTCGCCGAACTTCGACTTTCTCCATAAGAATCAAATGACATTTCGCCAACTGACCCCAGATCGGCGTCCCCAACGTGCCTTCGGCTGAGTGTGACTTTACCAGGCTCCACGTCACGACAGGTCCCCCGATGAAAAAGAAGTTTCGGACAACCGACCGCGTATATAATTGCACTTTTTGGCTCCAATTCGTTTCGAGTAATGCGAACGGAACTTGCTGAAGCATGGATGGTGTACTCACCGGAAAAATTGGAAGTCTTCCGTCCCGCTGTTACGCCGATCAGTTCAACTTTATAGCCTGCGTGTTTGACCTCGCCGGACATGGAGCCACTAGCGCTTACGGTCCCAACTCGCACTTGTTTTGCTTGTTCTTTTTGAAACAGGTATTTGTCGGTGCCCGATATTTCCAAGGACACGGTCAAATTAGCGTTTCGCTTCACAGTCAGTTGTGCGGGAATAATGTCTGAACCAGGAATCGCCGACAAATTTGATATGTCATGGCTATAATACAGCCAATCTGCTTCTAAATGTTCTAGTCCGTTTCCCTCGTGTCCCATGATACCTCAGGAGCACATTTTACTTACGCTCGCTCCAGTAAGTCACGACGGATGACAACACGACCGTCGGTGTTTGGACGAGAATTGCCATGATGGACGCATCGGCATTCCATCGCGTCGTCATTGTACCAAAGGTCCTGAACGAACAGAAAGTCACCGTTAGTAACCGCTACATTTGACTGGCCGGTATATTTCACCCGCAAGTTTCGATAGAGCGGCAAACCGTTAGCATCGGTCGGAAGGTCATGCTCGGCAATTTCGGCGGCTGTAAAATCTAGGAGATTTGTCGTAATGGTGCCCGTGATGGGTCCATTCGGGGTACGCCATGTGACTCTGAAAGATGCCAGGCCATCGTCCACTCGTTCTATAATTTCGACATGTGATCCTTGTGGTACTTCGATTCCAACCCCGCCAAGCAGTGCGTTTCCATTTACTGTTGCCATGCGAACCTCCAGATACTTGGACTTATCGGATAAAATGAGTCGGATATTCACGGCCAAGTGGATCAAATTGAAACGCGCTTGGAGGCTCTATAAGATGATTTGAAAAGAGCTTATGGATTCGTATGCCTGAAAGAGCATAAACTTTGTCAGGAGTTTTGGGACGCTAAAAAAGGCCGATCAATAAGATGGCCATATTCTCGAAGTAACTGTGTATCTGAATCTGTTAGCTCTATTTCAGCCAACTGCTTTTCTTCGTC
The DNA here is from genome assembly GCA_016861345.1 of Oligoflexia bacterium. Classification (GTDB taxonomy): domain Bacteria; phylum Bdellovibrionota; class Bdellovibrionia; order Bdellovibrionales; family Bdellovibrionaceae; genus BOLD01. Next base: position 177,908 of record BOLD01000004.1, on the reverse strand, counting down.
AGTAAGAATCTCGGAAATAAATTCATCGGTCTTAGCCACCTCTATTTGATTCTTTGCATCTAAAATTGGTCTGAGTCGGGTCAATCGTTTCCAAACTTCTGGCGAACATGCACGCTTAGGAGCGTGGGAAACATACTGCCGCTGCCAGAGTGCAGATTTCAACGTAGCTTCTACTTTGAAGTAAAGCTCTGAGCCTATCGAAAAGACTCCGCTCTTATCTCTAAATCTGTTCTCCAAAATTTTTTGAATTACTAAATTTTTGACTTGTTCACTCGGATAAAGTTCACCACAAGAATCGCCCCATTCATTAAATAAGTGCCTCATGCTCAAGGTCGATTCCAAATCGGCAACGACCTTTTCAAGTTCGTCCTTTTTCAAAGAACCAAGGCGAATATGGTTTGTGTCCCTTAAAAAGGATTGATCTAATTCATGCTGCATTTGACCAATATCGCCAAAGGGTCGAAGGTGGGCATCTTCATCACCTAATGGATGGAAGATTTTTTCTTTCTTTTGGCTAAGCCCCTCCGGCGCTTGAGGAGATTCAGAAAAAGAGGGGGAAGTGTTTTGCCTTAACTGTTCTTCTCCTGTTTCTTCTTTGTTTCTCTGTACGAGGACGGCCACTCGTCCGCTATCCTCTTTATCATCGGCCTCTTTGATTGGAGTATCCGGCCTCTTCGTGATCGAGGTTCGTCCGCTATCTTCCGAAAGCTGTCCGCTTTCAATGGGTACTGACTTATTATGGGCGATTACCTCGTCCAAACTTCCAAGCACATAAACCGTCGTGGGGCTGCCGTGCTCATTTTTTCGCTTTGCCCCTGAATCCTTGATGAATTTCTTTTTGGCAATATTGCGAATTGCAGCACGAGCATGGTTCGTTCGTAAGCCTGGGACCCTTTCACAAATTCTGGTCGCCCCCGCGCTGAAACCAGGAGCGTCGCCATACCAAGCGACCCACACTTTGAATTCCGTCGGCGTTAAATACTCGCAGGCCGCAGTCATCCAACGCTCATAATTTTTAATGTCTTTCATAAAACCTCCGCTCATAGGGACAAGTGTAGATGGGCCACTCGCCCATCTACGAGCGGAGGCTTCAATCAAATGTTCGAGGGTGCGGAATCATTGAATGCGCTTAAAGTCCGGCCAGACGATGCGCTGAATGGATTTCGTATCACCCGTACATCTATATCACAAAGACAGGAATGGCTTTAGCCCGAACTAAATTAGTCAAATATGATTCACTTTGGATTGCGTTGGGCTTGTGATACAATAGACGCAAGTGATCGACCGTGCTTGGCTTCACCACTGCCTGGAAGCCCCGCTGTGGACGGATCGACATGAATTCAGAGTAAGGATAGCCCCACAAATTTGCATCCCGACTCCAACTGAGTAACCGCCTGCGCATTGCGCTGGTTTCTCGAATGGACGGTCAGGATGAACTCAAGTCCTGAAACTTCTCGACAAGATCAGATCGCACAGAAAATTGTCGAGTTTCTTTCCCAGAACAACAAGCCTCAATCTGAATCAGCGATACTTTCGGCTGTTAGTGGCCGCAGGAAAGACAAGATCGACGTTATCCGTATGCTTCGAGCGCAAGGCTCTATTGCATTCCGTGGCTCTGGAAAAAAAGGTGATCCTTTTTTGTATTCTGTTCCGTCGTCACTTGTGGAACCATCGCAAAACTCGGCAGCATTTCGCTCAGGGAACACGCCACAAGTGATTACTAAACCCACTGGCGATTCTGAAACTCCCCCCATATTCAAAACGTATAAACTCCCCAACGGCGATGTGCTGAGCCTTTCACGCGGAGAGTTTGACGAAATAGTCGATTTGTTCCGGCTACTGCTTCGGCAAAGTGAAAAAAGCGTCGTCGCGAACTCTCAAACAGAGAAAGAGATATTAGAACCAGAGGGAGAAGTAGACATGTTCGAACTCGGAACAAATGGAAAAGAGTAAGGATTTTTGCTAAAATAGGAGAATTGAAATGGAAAAGTGGAAAGAAGACCCCATCAAAAAATGTGTAGCGATTGTTCGCAGAAGTTCTGCGGGACAGAAGGACAATACTTCGGCTGAAACGCAAATCGCGGCGATCACGAGGTATGCGGAAGATCATGGCCTTGAGCTTGTGATTACGCCCGCGGAGATTATCGAAACCGCTTATGACTCTGAGAAGCGAAGCAAGTATAACGCGCTAATGGCACAGGCAAAGAAGCTGGGTGCAAAACACATTTTATTTTACAACGCGAGTCGTGAGGCCCGAAATCCAAAGGACCTATCAGCGAACACCGACTTAATTCGACAGGATAAAATCATTGTTCACCACGTTGCGGACGGGAAGGCATACTCGAAACACTCGTCGGATGCTGATCTGCTTTTGCGCGGTATTACCGGTGTCATCAATGAAAACTACAGCCGTGAAAATGGAACCAGAGTAAGAAACGCATTCCGAACCAAGGCAGAACAAGGTTGGTTCCCCTATCGTCACACGCCACTTGGTTACGTCCATCACAAGGAAGTCGATAGGTCGGGGTACGCCATCAAAGGAACAGCTACTGTTATCGTGGACCCAAACCCAGCAAACGTGCGACTCGTTCAGCGTGAGTTTGAGCTACGCGCTCAGGGCCATTCATACGATGTAATTAGACAGAAAAACCTTGAAGACAACCTCGTACCCACCGCCCAAATCAAAACCTACAATCGCACTTCCGTTGAGAAACGACTCAAGAACTCGTTTTACTGGGGCTCATTCAAGCTGACGGGCGATCCGAAAAACTACAAAGGCAAGCACGAGTTAATTATCCCTGCGAAAGTCCTCAAGGCCGTCAAAGCAATCAACGATGGCAACGTGTCCATCCAGCGCAAAACGATAATGAACGGCGATGACGTATTTCGTGGTTGGTTAGTCTGCGACCATCCAGAATGTCGCAGACAAATCACTTATGAGAGAAAGGAAAAGACCTTGAAATCGACCGGCGAAGTGAAAGTGTATCATCTCTATCGTTGTTCAAATTCCCGCAAGATTCATGATAAAAAAGTCTATGTCTCAGAAGATAAGCTATGGGCGCAGCTTGAGCCAGCAGTCGCGGCGCTTTCCATTTCTGAGGAGTTCGCCCAGGACATCACTAGTGCTCTCAACGAAACACACGACAAACAAAAGGCTGCGATCAAAAAACAAATGGAAGGCTTTCGCGTTGAGCTTCGCGGACTCGAAGGCAAAGAAGACATCGCGTATGACGATTTCAAACGTGGCTTGTTAGATGAAATTGGATACCGACGCCAGATTGACCGCATTCGTGAGGATCGCAAACACTATGAATCAGAAATCGAACGCCTCACGCTGTCGATCAGTGACGAGGCGATGGTATCGGTCAAAAAAGTGTTCGAACTGGCTATCAACGCGAAAGAACTCTACATTTCAATGAACCGAGAAGAGCGGCTCGAATACTTGAAAAAGGTATGTTCGAACCCAACTCTTGATGGGCTAACTCTTCAATATCAATTGAAAAGTCCGTTTGCTCGTTTGTCCGGTTGGAAGGAAAATCAGAATTGGCGGAGCGAGCGAGATTCGAACTCGCGAGGCCCTTGCGAGCCTTCCAGTTTTCAAGACTGGTGTATTCAACCACTCTACCATCGCTCCGTCGTCCGTTTTATGGGTTTTGGAGTGGGTATTCAATGACTTTTTGGTTTTATGCGTCGCAAAGATTGATTATCGAATCTCAGATGCTCCGCCCATGTATTTTTGAAGCACTTTTGGAATCGCTACAGACCCATCTTCTCTCTGATAGTTCTCTAGAATAGCAATGAGAGTTCGACCGACAGCCAGTCCACTGCCGTTCAATGTATGTACGAATTGTGGCTTATTTGTACCAGATTTAAATCTGATGTTGGCCCGTCGGGCCTGAAAGTCCTCAAAATTTGAGCAAGAACTAATTTCGCGGTACTCACCCGGCCCAGGAAGCCATACTTCTAAGTCATAGCACTTCGCAGCTCCAAAGCCCATATCGCCCGTACAAAGCAGCATTCGCTTATACGGAAGCTCAAGAAGTTCCAACACCCGCTCTGCATGAGATGTCAGTTTTTCGTGCAACTCATAAGACTGGCTTGGATGAGTAAACATTAAAAGCTCTACTTTATGAAACTGATGCTGGCGAATCAGTCCCTTTGTGTCTCGCCCGCTGGCTCCGGCTTCGGACCGAAAGCAGGGTGAATATGCACAAAATTGAAGGGGAAGGTCCTCCTCTTTCAGAATTTCTTCACGATAATAGTTTGTAACAGGAACCTCGGCTGTTGATATCAAATGGTAATCTGTGCCCTGCAGGTGAAAAACATCATCAACAAATTTGGGAAATTGCCCTGTCCCCTGATAGCTTGCTGAATTCACGATGTAGGGTGGAATCATTTCTTGATATCCATGCTCTTGCGAATGCAAATCCATAAAGAACTGAATCAGTCCTCGCTCAAGCTGGGCGGCCTTCCCTTTCAAAAAGGTAAAGCGAGTGCCCGTAACTTTGCCTGCACGCTCAAAATCGATAATGCCTAGCTTTTCTCCAAGCTCCCAGTGTTCTTTTGCTTTAAATGAAAACTTTGTTGGAGTTCCCATCTTTTTTATTTCTTTATTTTCGCTCGCAGAAGTTCCAACAGGAACGCTTGAGTGACATTTATTCGGTAGGGTCAAAGAAATAGCAAAAACTTTTTCATCAAGATCTCTAGCCTTAAGCTCAAGCTCCCGCACGCGCTCACCCAGGGCTGTTGATTCGCGCATGATTTCGCTTGTGTCTTTTCCTTCTCGTTTGAGCTGCCCAACTGTTTGAGATAATTTATTCTGCTGGGCCTTAACCTGCTCGGCCTCAGTGATTGCTTTTTTTCTCTGCGCATTCATCTCCATCAGCTGATCGAGCGCCTCGGTCGTTGCACCACGATTCTGAAGACTTTTTTTGTACTCATCGAAATAAGAAGTTTCAGTTTCAGCTTTTTTTTCAAGTAATTTAATATCAATCATTTTAAACCTCAGGGCGCAACAAGCACGTACATTCGAAGAAGCATAGCAATTAAAACACAGATGAGATCAAAAACAAGCACTGCTCCGATCGTCCAGTTTCTGAGCAATTTAACGATAACTGCAGTGACGACGATCATCATGAATAGAAAGGACAGCAAGCCATACCCTAAAATTTCCTGGCCAATCATAGCAAAAGTTAGACCAAGCAATAAGCCTGTTAACACTTTCACCGCAAGAGAAAAAAGTGAAGTCGACGTGTCTTTCACCCCCTGCTGAACACTCCCCGCTAGTTGTCCTAGCTTTTCTGTAACTCCCATCACAATCCTCCATGTCTTTTACAGTGTAGCACTTAAATTCTTCTAATTGCCACCTTCGAGTCTATTGATGCGCGACTCAATTTCCCGTTTATCAGGGGCATTTGGTGACAACGATAGATACTTATTATAGGCGTGGGCTGCCGATTTTAAATCACCCCTTTGTTCGTAAATAGCTCCCTGCTCCTTGTATATTTCAGCAAGACCAGACTCTTGGCTGGCGGCAATACTGAGCATCGACTCGGCCACATCTACATTGCCCGCCAATCGATGGCATCTCGCCAGCTTCACATAAAGATCCGCCCCCTGTGATCGAAGGGTAATAGCAGCCTGGTATTCGTTGGCACATTTTGTATATTCACGAGTCGCAAAATAGACTTCCGCCGCTAAAATATAGGAATCCGCCAGCTTTGGATTGACTTTGCGCTCTGCCATCGCTGATTGAATGGCGTTTCCATAGTCGCCGTTTAAAAAGTGAGCCTTTCCCATATAGTAAGAGCCTCGTGGGAATAGTGGATTGATTTTGAGTGCACGATCAAACTGGGTCGCAGCCTCTTTGTATTTCCCCGAATCAAGGTAGACCATTCCTGCTTTGAATAAGGGCTCAGCGTCAGAAGGGTCTAATATTGCTGCTTGAAAATAACTCTTCAGTGCAAGGTCAAACTGACCTAAAGACTGCAGGCTTTCTCCTAAGCCAATCATCGCCACTTTATTTTTTGGATCCGCAACCAGCACTTGCTCATAAACCTCTTTCGCCTGCGCGTGTCTCTCGGCTTCTCGATACATTTCTGCAAGAGCTAAACGAAATTCAATCGTGTATGAAAATCTCTTAATCAGCTCTTGGATATAATAAATGCCCGAACTTAATCCTTTAAATTGCATCAATATTTTAGCATAAACAATATGGGCTTCATTGTTCGTGGAATCTAACTCCACGGCTTTAATTGCATAGGTTTGGGCCTTTTGAAATTCTCCGGCGGCCCCGTTTGCTCGTGCAAGCAAGATCAAGGTTTCAATATCGTTCTCATAGTTCTTGTGTGCTCTTTCAAGGAAGCCAAGCGCGTCTTTAATGTTATTTCTTCTAAATTCAACAAGTCCAAATCCTCTTAATATCTCTGGATTGTTCGGCATTTTTAGCGCCGCCGCATTCAGTGTGGCCATAGCTGTTTGATAATTATATCTTTGAGAATAGTAATCTGCCTGCTGGTAGTAAGCCATCGCAAGCTTGGGATCTGCTTTGATCGCCTTATTTAGCCACAAAATGGCCTCTTGTGCTTGACTGAGCTGCCATAGGCACTTCGCCGCTTTAGTTGCCGCAAGGGCATTGTTCGGATCAAGTTCAAATGCCGCTTTGTACTCCGCTTGAGCGGACAAACAATCTCCTGCCCTTGAGTATTGATCTCCCAAAAAGACAAGCTCGTTATTTTTTGTATCCTTACCCCTCAGCTGTGGAGATCCCCCAAGCTGCATGAGAAGATCTTTTGATCTCATGTCGCCGGGATTGAGTTGATACGCCTTTTCCGCGTGCTCAAGTGCTTTTTTGATCTGATTCTGCTTTGAATAAATGGTCGCCAAACTAAAATGAGCTTTGGCCTCATGAGATCGGATCATTTTTCCTTTGCCCGATACGGCCGCACTTAAAAGAGTAATTGCCGGATCAACTTGGCCAAGTTTGAAGTACAAAACATTTCCAAGCTCAATCATCGCAAGTTTATGCTTTGGATTTAGCTTTAGAGCCTTCTCAAGATAGCTAAGTGCCTGCTGTGGTTGGGCAGACTCAGCCAAGTAAAATCCATTTAAATATGTCGGCTTTACCCAATCAGGAACAATTTCACTAGCCTTTTCCATATACGCAGAGGCCATTTTTGCCTCTCGTTCTATGTATAAAAGCTCGCCTCTTAGTGAATATAGAATTGCTGATGCCGGCGTGTTGGGGTCATTCAAAATGCTATCAACAATACCTCTGGCGTCAGTATATTTCCCTAGCGCCATCAAATAGCTGACCTCACAGTAAACACCATTGAGACCCACAGGATCTAAACTTTTCGTTGCCTTGTTTAAGAGCATGATGGCTTCAATATCCTTTGAGTTTTGCTTCACAAAGGGCCAGAGCTCTTTATAAACTAGGCACAGTAGCCCTCTTGGCTCAACGGACTGAGGTGCGCCCTCAATAAGAGATACGAGCTTTTCTTGAGCCTCGATATAACCCTCAAAGCTATCCTGAAAATAGACCGCATAGGCTTTTTGCAATCTTTGTCTTTGCTCTTCGGCGCTGAACTTTGTCGTCGTTGTCGTTTTCGGGATGATCAACCGTGGGTGATCGGTCATGTCGTCCTGTGAGGGTAAAAGCAGGCCAAGGATAAGAAATCCGACCACAGCCCCCGCAACGATCATCACTTTCTTATTTATTTTCCCCACTTTCTCTTTCGGCTCACCTATTTCTGATTGTTTTTCCTGTTTGCCTGGAACCGCCAATGAATATGCGGGCACGTTACCAGCCGCTCTTGTAAGCTCATCGGTTCCCGTAATCGTGAGAGAGACATCTATCGCAGTTTTTTCGTCATCTTCGGACGGCGGCATCTGTGCTGCAGGAAGATTGGCAGACAGCTCTTCCTTCTGCGGCAAGGGAACTGTGCCATTCTTGGGGCGAATCACTGTCTCTTCGTTGTCTTGCTGACCGAATTGGGGTTTCGCTTTATATGCAGACTCTTCGAGCGCGGCCAGTAGGCTGTCATAAAACTGAGGCTCCCTGGATATCAAAGTCCATTTTCCATCAGGAAGTTTTTTGATTTTTTCTTCACCACCAACAAGCCCCTCCGATATTCGTCGAAGAACGTCGGCTGTTGACAACGGTCCGACCTGACGCCCGCCTTCAATTTGGATCATCCATTGGATTTGTGCTGTTGGGGGATTTGGGCGCCGGGGCCCCATTCCTTGTTTCGACATAGCTTATTGATTATACTGGTTTTATAGGCTCTAATGCAGGGTATTTCGGAGAACTCTTCTAAAGGCTAGATAAGTTCCAACCTGGAACCACCCACCCAGACTGGAACTGGCTCCATTTTGAAAAAGCGTCCTCAATTCAAACCAGTCGCCCCCTGACTGTCAAAAAGTTTGGCACATCGATTGCTATATGCCTTCCTCGAGAGGTTGATATGAATAAGGCAACAAAAATGCGAACAATTCTGATTACAATCTACGTACTCATTGTTCTTGGTTTTTCTGCATCCGTAAAAGCCGCTCAGACCATCTACCCCATTCAGTATGGTGGACAGGTCAAGACAAGTACCTACGTTGGCGAAGTCGCGATGACCGTTGATAATCAGTTTTTCCTGATTATTGACGACAACACCTATTTTCAGCTTGAGTCACAAGCTGACCTTAGCGATTACAACGGAAAGTTTGTACAAGTCGTTGGATATGAATTGAAGCACAAGGTGGGACCTGTTTATACACTTCAAGCATTGGACCCCCTCCTTAATGATGTTGTTGTAGAAAACAAGATCGTCGCGCCTGTGCTGATAGTTTTTGATATTAGCGAATCTCTTCAATAGGGAAACGCCGGTAGAGTCTCGGCCCAACCCCCTCCGGGCTGAGACTTTCTTTTTTATTCCTAACAAAGCCTCGACCAACCCCCTCCGGAAGAGGCTTTTGTTTTTTTACTCTATTCGTTTAATTTTTGCTCCAAGCTGAGTCAGCTTTCCTTCAAGATTTTCGTATCCTCGATCAAGATGATAGATCCGATTAACAACGGTTGCTCCCTTGGCAACCAATCCTGCCAGAACAAGAGACGCACTGGCGCGTAAATCTGTGGCCATAACAGGTGCTGCGATTAGCCCCCCTGGTTTTCCCCGCACAACTGCAACTCGAGTTTTCGGAGTAATATCTGCACCAAGTCGGCAAAGCTCTTGGACGTGCATAAAGCGATTTTCAAAAACCGTTTCAGTAATCACGCTGGTGCCCTCTGCGATTGTCATCAGCGCCATAAATTGCGCTTGGATATCCGTGGGAAAAAGAGGATAGGGATTCGTTGTTATATCAACAGCCCGCCACCCAATCTGCCTGTGCACAGTGACACTCAGGTCTGTTTGCGAAATTTTAAACCCTGCCTCTTTTAATTTAACAATCAAGGCTTCGATGTGCGCAGGGTGTATTCGGTTAACGGTGACCTCTCCACCCGTCATCGCTCCAGCAATGAGCAGGGTGCCGGCCTCAATCCGATCAGACATCACCGTGTGCTCCGCAGGTTTGAGCTTCTCAACACCCTCAATGGTGATCACGCTTGTCCCATGGCCCTTAATCTTTGCTCCCATTTTATTTAAGTACTCAGCCAAATCGACAATCTCTGGCTCTTTCGCTGCATTTTCAAGAACCGTTATCCCTTCGGCAAGAGTTGCCGCCATCATCACATTTTCTGTTCCACCAACCGTTGATGTTTCAAATAGAAAATTGGCCCCCTTTAATTTTTTTGCACGGGCTTTCACATATCCCTCTTCAAGAGTGATCGTCGCGCCAAGAGCTTTCATACCTTCTAAATGCAAATCAATGGGGCGGGTTCCAATGGCGCATCCACCTGGTAACGAAACCACGGCTTCTCCATATTTCGCAAGAAGTGGTCCCAAACAAAGAATGCTCGCTCTCATTTTTCGAACAAGATCATAGTGGGCCTCGAAAGATTGAGGCTTTTTCACGTTCACTGTAAACGTCGTTCCTGATCGATGCGTTTCACATCCCAACGAGTTTAATAAAACTGCCGCAGAACCAACATCCGCCAAATTGGGCACGTTGTGAAATGTGTGTTTCCCTTCTGCCAATAGAGATGCAAAAAGTAGTTTCAATGCCGAATTCTTTGCGCCACCAACATCCACGTGACCGTTTAGCTGATGTCCACCCTCAATGACCATTCTATCCATGAACGACTCCAACAATATGCCGATCTAATCCGGCTAAGTCTTTTACAATAAATACTTCATCAAAAATTTGAAGAGATTGGAAGTGATCTTTCATAACTTTTCCCTGATCAAAACCCATTTCAAACGCCAGAATAGCGGGTCGAGACAAATGCTTCGCTCCAAGACTAGACCATTCTCGAAGAAATGACAGTCCTGCCTCTGGTGCAAAGAGGGCCTGATGTGGTTCATACTTTTTCACATTTTGCTGAATGCTTTCATCCAGCTCAGAAATATAGGGCGGGTTTGACACAATGATATCAAACTTTTTGTTCTTAAATACTGACGCGCCGACTGACTCAATTACAAAGGCACAATGCTCTTCTACTTTCAACTGAGCCGCATTTTTTTGGGCCACCTCAATTGCACCTGCGGAACTATCAACAAGAGTTGCTCTCGAATTCGCAAGTTTTTTGGCAAGTGTCAGCCCAATGCATCCCGATCCAGTCCCAAGGTCGATCAAATCATACCCAGATTCTTTCGGATTCTTTTTTGTCCACTCAAGTATCGTCTCAACCAAAAGCTCCGTTTCTGGTCGCGGGATTAAGACGCAGGAATTAACATAGAAATCATATCCAAAAAAACCACGCGAATTTGTGATATAGGCAACGGGCTCACCCTGGGCTCTTCTTCTCACATAGTCCCGACAAATATTCAGTTCGTTCTCTGAAACGGGCTGATCGTATTTTAAATACAGATCGATTCTTGAAAGCGACAATGCTTTTGCAAATAGCAACTCAGCATCAAGACGAGCAGTCTCAATTCCCTTGTCCTTAAAGAACTTAATTGTTTTATCAAGGACCTCTTTGAGCTTCATTCTTACTCTGATTTTTCAAGGCCTCGGCTTGAAAGTGCGCAATAAGTGGATCGATGAGATATTCAAGATGGCCACTCATCACATCGTTAATCGCGTGAGTTGTTAGACCAATGCGGTGATCCGTGATTCGACTTTGAGGAAAGTTATAAGTTCGAATTCGCTCTGAACGATCGCCTGTTCCGATTTGTGATAGGCGAGCATCAGAGGCCTCTTTCATTCTTTTTTCTTCTTCGATGGCCACAAGCTTTGAATATAGAATCTTGAGCGCCAATTCCTTATTGCCGAGCTGTGATTTGCCCTGTTGACAGAAAACAATGATCCCCGTCGGAAGATGTGTCGCTCGAACGGCAGAATCTGTCGTGTTCACCGATTGTCCGCCTGAACCCTGAGATCTTGTCACGTCGATTCGAATCTCATTCATATTCAGCTTAACTTCTTGCTCTTCTTGCTCGGGAATAACGGCGACCGTCACTGTGCTTGTGTGAATACGGCCTTGTGTTTCCGTTTTCGGTACGCGCTGAACTCGATGAACACCAGATTCGTGCTTGAGCTTGCTGTAAACACTGTCCCCACTAATGCTTGCAATGACCTCTTTCACGCCGCCAACATTACCTTCGGACATGGACATCATATTGACCTTCCATCCCTGAGAGCTGGCATAGTGTGTGTATGCCCGAAAGAGCTCGTCCGCGAAGAGCGAAGCCTCATCACCACCAGCTCCGGCTCGAATTTCAAGAATGATATTTTTATCATCATTCGGATCTTTGGGGATTAAGAGGATCTTCAGGCGCTCTTCAAGCTGCGCGATCTCTGGCTCAAGAGTTTTAATTTCTTCTTTGATCATTTCGCGCAGTTCGGGGTCATTTTCTGTCGCAATGAGTGCCTTATTTGCTTCGAGCTCTTTCTTTTTCTTCTTATACTCACGATAGACGACAACTACTTTTTCAAGCTCTGAAAGCTCTTTCATAAACGCCCGATATTGCGTTTGGTTCGAGGCAATATCAGGTCTCTGGAGCTGAAGATTAACTTCTTCGTATCGTGATTCAACTTCATCAAGTTTTGTAAACATAATCGCCTAAAAAAAATGCGGTCAGGGTATGACCGCATTTCATCAAAATTGATTCGAACTGAAAACTACTTTTTTCCGTATTTCTTTTTGAAACGGTCAATGCGTCCTTCAGTATCCATCACACGCTGCTTACCAGTGTAGAAAGGATGAGAAGCGCTTGAAATCTCAACTTTTAAAAGAGGATATGTGTTTCCATCTTCCCATTTAATAGTTTCTTTTGAGTTTTGAGTTGATTTGCCAAGAAATGCAAAATCACTTGAAACATCTTTATAAACAACATCATACGTTTTTGGGTGAAGATCTTTTTTCATACCACTGTCCTTTTTCATCAATTGCAAGATGCAGGATTTAACACAGGGGGCTTGTCTCTGTCGAGTTTTTTGTTGCCCCCGTCTAGATTGTTATTATCATAGCAATTTCAATAACTTACTAGCCTTGTCCGCCCATAGACTGCAAAAACTGCGTATTTGTTTTTGAGGATTGGATCTTATCAAGCAAGAATTCCATTGCATCAACGACGTTCATTGGAGCGAGGACCTTACGCAAAATCCAGAGTCGATTCAGATCGTTTTTCTCAACAAGCAGGTCCTCTTTACGAGTTCCTGATTTATTGATGTCCATACATGGGAAAATGCGCTTTTCCATGAGCTTTCGATCAAGGTGGATTTCGGCATTGCCCGTTCCTTTAAACTCTTCGAAGATGACCTCGTCCATACGAGAGCCCGTATCAACAAGCGCTGTCGCAATAATTGTTAAACTGCCGCCCTCTTCAATGTTTCGAGCTGCTCCAAAGAATCGCTTTGGCTTGTGGAGGGCATTTGAGTCCACACCGCCAGAAAGAATTTTTCCAGAAGGGGGAACCACTGTATTGTAAGCGCGCGCCAAACGAGTAATTGAGTCCAGCAGAATCACAACGTCGTGCTTGTGCTCAACAAGACGCTTGGCCTTCTCAATGACCATCTCCGCAACTTGCACGTGACGAGTTGGTGGTTCGTCGAATGTCGAACTGATGACCTCGCCTTTTACTGAGCGAATCATATCCGTGACCTCTTCTGGGCGCTCGTCAATAAGGAGAACGATCAGCTTAACTTCCGGATGATTGACTGTGATGGCATTTGCAATATTTTGCATTAAAACGGTCTTACCGGCACGAGGTGGCGCGACAATCAGAGCGCGCTGACCTTTGCCAATCGGCGACATAAGATCAACAACTCGGGTTGTGTATTCACCGGGGTTGTGCTCGAGCTTTAATCTTTGATTCGGGTAAAGCGGAGTTAAGTTATCGAAAAGGATTTTATCTTTTCCGGCCTCCCCACTTTCAAAGTTAAGGCTGTCGACCTTCAAAAGCGCGAAATATCTTTCGCCCTCTTTTGGTGGACGAACTGTTCCTGCAATTGTATCTCCCGTTCGAAGTCCAAACTTACGCATTTGTGATGGAGAAACGTAGATATCATCCGGACCTGGAAGGTAGTTATAATCTGGAGATCGCAAAAATCCATAACCATCGGGCAGGATTTCAAGAACACCTGAGCCAAAAATGTCTTCGCCTAGCTTTGCCGCTCTTTTGAGAATTTCAAACACAAGATCTTGTCTTCGCATTCCCGCAGCGTTTTCAATTTTTAATTTTGTAGCCAGTTCAGTGAGCTGGGTGATGTTTCGAGATTTAAGATCCTTTGAGTTGAGCCAGCTTCGCTCTTCTGGTGTTAAAACCACATCTGTCAAATCAAGATCTGCTGGAGTTTCAATCCCTGAGCCAGATTGAGCTCCGCCCTCTCCCTCTTGCTGCCGCCCCTGCTGATACGATCGTTGGTGTTGATATCGATCTCCGCGATCAGAACGGTCTCCGCGGTCTCCACGATCCCCCCCTCTGAAGTCTCGTCGATTGTTGTTTTGAAATCGACCACCACCGCCATTTCTCTTATCAAAATAGCGCGGACGATCCTTGCGCTGTTGCTCTTGCTGAGAATTGTCCTGCGTGGCCTCAGACACTGGTTTTTCTGCTGCCACTTGAGCCACAGCTGTTTCCGCCACTGGGGCGGGAGCTGCGGGCGGAACCTCCGCCACTGGCGCCGAAGCAGATTCTTCTTTGGCTGCAACCTTTGGTTCTTCTGATTTTAAATTAACTACCCGACGAGGCTTCTTTTTGGCAACATCTGCGCCATCTTCTTTTTGGTCAGCCAAGCAATGCTCCTTTTATGTATCCGATTTTGAATTTGAATTGATTTTGAAAACTAGGCTTTAGTGTGAATTGAACCTCATCATGGCGGAGAAGCTGAACTTTTGTCAACTATTAACGTACGTCTGGCCCTGGTTGACCCGTTTCTTTTTGAAACACGTCGTGATTCAAATTGATTCAACTTATTGGATTTTATGGAATTTTTTAAAACATTTGTTAATCTGATGGCACCTGCACGTTTGCTGATGGACTCGTATAGACTATAGGCCTGGAATTCATTTCAGCCTTTAGTTTTTATTTATTCATTCCGATGGAAGGATGAAACATGAGTTTTAATCAGGAGATAAACGTGGAAACAATGACTACTCCAGCACCGAGAACCCCACTTAATATTACTGTCGTTTTTCGGAAGAGCTATGCTCGTGAAGAGTCAAATGGCTCTTTAAAGAACATTAGCCTATCGGGCGCTTTTCTCAGCCAAGCGGGTGAGCCCCTGCGGGCTGGCGAAAAGCTGCATCTTAATTTTGTCGTTGGCGGTCGCGAAAGAACAATTCAGGCGACGGTCATCTGGTCAAACTCATACGGATCTGGCGTAAAATTTTCCCACCAAAATAACCGCGATATTCAGATCATAGATGATCTCATTTACTTTGTAGAAACCAAAAGAAGTGGTTCAAAAGAAATTTTAAATAAAATCTTTAGCAAGGTCGCTTAGCAAATCGCTGAGACCGAAAAATAAAGTCGCGTGATTTCTCACGCGACTAAAGCTTCTCATTTAATAATGGTCTATTACGTTCCGACTTGCGAATCAAAGGCTTGAGCAGATTGCTTTTGCGCTCGGCGCTTTCTGATGACAATAATCGCGGCCAGACCCGCAGCAATCACTCCTGCTCCCGCAAGAGCCATCATTGTGTCCTGATCCATAGACTCTTGTCCCACAACGTCAACCTTTGGCGCTTTCTTCGCCACAGGAGCTGGTGGCGGTGGAGGCGGTGGCGCAACAGGCTCTGGTGGTGGAGGCGGTGGCAAATCTGCTGGTGGTGGAGGCGGTGGCGCCGCAGCCTCTACAGGAGGCGGTGGGGGGGCTGGCATTTCTGACGGCATCGGTGGCGCTACTGGCTCTGTCGGCGGAGGTGGTGTGCTTACAGCAACCTCTGTTTGTGGAGCTGGTGCATTTTTCCAATATTTCAGCTCTGCCCCTCCGGGAAGGGCCCCTTTGGACTCAACTGTGTTCGTGGCCCAAACCTCTTTCCATGCCTCTGGATATCCTAAAAGATCTTTAGAAATTGCACGAATGTTGTCTCCATCCTTTGCAACATAGATTTCAGGCATCATGCCCATATCTTCATAGTATGTTAGCATCTTCGTTTCATCATCAGGACGCTTTGGTGAGTTGTAGTAAATCTTATTTCCTGGTTTTACCTTTGCTCCATAGTTGGCCTTCTTGATATCGCTGGCTTTATCTTCAGTTCCATAAATCATCTTGCTGATACTGCTATAATCATCTCCAGGTCGTGCAATATAAACCGCGTTTAAAAGCTGTCCGCCCTCTCTAAATGGAACCTCTTTGATTTTCTTTAAAGACGCAACTGGCTTAGGCGCTGGGGGCTCTTCTTTTTTCTCGGCGCCAGGATCAACTGCCGCAACAGTATCTGTAGGCTTTTCTTCTGTTGGAGCAACTGGAGCTGGTGGCTGCTCTTGAGGCATTTCAACGGGTGGTGGTGGTGCTTCAGCCTGTGAAGTATCTTCTGCAGGAGGAGGTGTTTGCTCAGCCTGTGCCCCAAGTGTATCCTCGGGAAGTTGTTCATCAACAAAGCCAGCATTCGTTTCATCTGCCAATCCAGCCTCAGGAGAAGTCTCTGCCGCAATATCTTCTGCGCCAAGTTCTCCGCCATCATCGGCAGCTTTTTTGGACGTACAAGCTGTTAAGTGACCAACCAGGTAAACACACGCGATCAGTGCAATAATTTTTTTCATAGCCTCTTCCTTGATATAAATCCAAGTCAGAACATTCTGTTCTTTTCATAAGATTAGATCATACTTTCGGTGTGTTGCAAATATTTTAAGGTGAATAGGACTAGACCTTGGTCATGACTAAAAATGAACCTTGTCACCAACCTTAACGTTGTTCTTCTTAAACCAACCCTGAGGAACTTCAATCGCGTACTTTGCTGGGCGTGAACTCTTATATAAAGGATGCTCTTTCTGCATTTCACTTTCTGCAGGCTTCATGTCTTGTATGTCGATAATTATTTTTTGAGAATCCAAAAAGCCAATACTCAACGGAACAAAAGTGTTTTTCATCCAAAATGTTCTGATCTCCTCGTTTTGGAATATAAACAACATTCCCTGGCCGTCCTTCAAGGCTTGTCGATACATTAGACCCAACTCATGCTGTTCACTCGTTTCCGCAACCTCGACTGTTATTGGAACTTTGTTAATGAGTATTTTTTTTGTTCCGAAGGTCGTCTTCGCCAACAAGTTCATGCTCAAAAGTAAAATGATAAAAAAGTAATTTGCTGCCATTAAAAATAAAGCGTTATGCTCGTTCCAAGAGCTGTCGTGTTTGTTGTTGTGGCGCTTGTTTTATCTTGTTGAAGTCCAAGATAGCCCCCAAGAGCAACATTGTTCCCAATCAGAAACCAGTCAATTTGAAAACCAGCACCATAGGATGAATTACTAGAGGAGGACGATGCTGTCGAAGTACTTGTCGTAGCACTGGCAAAAGATAATTCACCATAAAATGCTGGCACCCACTCAGTATCCTTTGTATTTTCAGTGAAGTTGTATTTTGCGCGCGCCCCAACCGCGATTGACTGCGATTTCACTGAGGAAACGTCCACCGTCGATACAGAAAATGTTGGTCCGACTTCGAATTGTCTCATATTCCATCCAAAAAATATGCGCCCTGCATGGCTCATTGTTGAACTTGCCCCACTACTTTGGGCAGAGATCCAAGAGTAGGTGAGTGCATAATTTCTATTTTGAAACAATCCTAGCCGACCTTTTTTAAGATCATATTTATCGGACTCTTTTAAGGAAACACGGTCTCCCTGATAAATTTCTGTTCCCTTTTCAAATTGGACTATGGCTTTGTTGCCCTTAGCTTTAAGAACACGTCCCGTTTGCCCAATTGCCGGCATAGCGATAAGCACGCTTGTCAGACAAATCATAAATGGATAGATATTTGACCGCCTACGCCCGTGCCATCTCAAGTGCAACACCATGCCGAACTCCTCGTGTTGAAACAACAATTTCATTCAATCTAAATTTCTCACAAATGTGAATTAAAATCATCACTCCGATAAGAATCACATCGGCGCGACCCGCGCTGAGGTTATACTTTTCCACAACCTCCGCTGTTGTGTGATCTTTCAATCTCTCTTGCCATTTCTGCAAATCCTGTAGTCTAAGCTTATATCCATCAATCTTTTGCGGGTCATAATCGCCGCCGATTTGAACCCGCGCCAACTCTGTTGGTGTTCCCGCGACGGCGAGCAGCTCTGTGATTTCCCCAATTTCCTGAATTTTTTGAATCGTCACCCGCGCCCTATGCTCAATTTCAGATTTCAGATTTTGAAACTCAGTGGCTGGGACAGGATATTGAGAAATGCACATCTCCTTAAGTCTGACGCAGCCGACATCTATACTTTCTGCAAATATAATGTTTTGTCCCTGACCCAAAATTAGCTCCGTCGAACCACCTCCAATATCTATCACAAGCTTTCGAGACGGGGATTCAGGATTTCCGCTCGTAGCACCCTCGTAGGATATTTGCGCTTCTTTTTCTCCGGGAATAATTTGAATGGGTATTTTGTATTTCTCTCCAAGTTCAAATAGTCGCTGTCCATTTACAACATCTCGAGCTGCGGATGTTGCCATCGCCAAAATTTTTTCTGGGCGATGCTTCGCTATTGTCTTTGAAAATTCACTTAGACACCTCTCGGCCCGCTGAAGCGCCTCTGGGTGAAATTTCTTTGTTTTATTCACACCTTGTCCAAGGCGGACCACCTGAACCTGGTCTTCATATATTTTTTCAATTCGATCCTTATTGACTTCACAAATTAACAGTAAAAATGTATTTGATCCCAGATCAAGTGCGGCAACTTTCATCTTACCTCTTTAGCTTATCAAGTAATATTTGATTCACAAGGTCGGGGCTAGCCTGGCCTTTGGTGGCCTTCATGACCGCTCCAACAAAAAAACCAAGCAATTTTGTTCTCCCTGATTTATATTCTAAAACAGATTTAGAATTTTGAGATAGTATCTCGTCAACAATCTTCTCAATCGCTGCTCGATCACTGATTTGCGTTAGGTTTTTATCCTTTATAATTTCTTCTGCTGATTTTCCTGTCGACCACATATCATTAAATACTGTCTTCGCTATTTTCCCAGAAATTATGCCCTGATCGATCAGCTTCAAAAGCCCCGCGAGACCAGCAGGAGAAACCGGCGATTTATCAACTTCAATATTGGCCTGGTTAAGCTCTCTTGTCAGCTCTGTCATCATCCAGTTCGCTGTGGATTTTGGATTACTTGAAATCTTTGTTGTCGCTTCAAAGTAGTCTGCATATTCTTTTTCAGCAGTTAGCATTATGGCGTCATATTCAGGAAGTCCGTAATGCTCAATAAATCTTTTTTTTCTTGCACTTGGCAGCTCTGGAAGATGCAAATGAATTTCCTTAATCATTTCGTCTGTAATGATGACCGGCAAGAGATCAGGGTCTGGAAAATATCGATAGTCCTGCGCATCTTCTTTTGTCCGCATGGGAACTGTTCTGTTTTTATCAGAATCATACAGTCGAGTTTCTTGAATAATTTTTTCTTTGCGCTCCAAAGCATCAACTTGTCTTTCAATCTCGTACTCAATCGCTTTTTCAACAAATCTAAAGGAGTTAACGTTTTTTATTTCTACCTTCGTCCCCAGCTCCGCGGTGCCTACGGGGCGAACGCTCACATTGCAATCGCATCTTAGTGATCCTTCTTCAAGGTTGCCATCGCAGACGCCAATATACTTCAGAATTTGACGTATCGTTTTGGCATATTCAGCCGCCTCTTCTGGAGTGCGCAAATCAGGAGCGGAAACAATTTCAAGCAGGGGCACTCCCGCGCGATTATAATTCACAAGCGTGTATTCGCCAAAGTGTGTAGACTTTCCGGCATCTTCTTCCATATGAGCCCGGATGATTCGAATTGTTTTTTCTTGACCACCAACGAAGATAATAACCCTTCCGTTTTCACAAATCGGCTCATCGTATTGAGAGATTTGATATCCCTTGGGGAGATCTGGATAGAAATAGTTCTTTCGAGCAAATGTATTTTTCCTTCTAATTTCACACCCAAGCGCAAGGCCTGCTTGGATAGAAAACTCCACAACCTTTCTGTTTAAAACGGGCAATGCCCCCGGCAGTCCAGCACTAACAAGAGAAAGGTTTTCATTGTCTCCGGCGTCAAATGCCGTTGCGTCTTCAGAAAAAATCTTACTCTTTGTACTGAGCTGAGCATGAATCTCAAGACCAATGACGGCCTCATAGCCTCTATACATTCGGAATCCTCCATGTCATTGGAGATGTTTCTTGAAGTGCGTAACCAACATTCAACATTTTCTGCTCGTCAAAGTGATTTGCCATGAGCTGTATTCCTATCGGTAGGTTATCTATGGAAATCCCGTACGGAATGCTTAATCCAGGAACCCCTGCTAAATTGGCAGAGACAGTAAAAACATCATTTAGATACATTGATAAGGGATCGCTCAATTTCTCGCCAATCCTAAACGCCGGCGCTGTTGATACCGGTCCCAAAATAAGGTCACAAGAATTGAAACAATTTTGAAACTGCTCCGCCATCAATCGTCTTACCTGGCAGGCTTTTTTGTAATAGGCATCATAGTAACCACTTGAGAGGCAATATGTTCCTAGCATAATTCGCCTCTTGACTTCGACTCCAAAGCCCTGGCCCCTGGTTCTCATGTAGAACTCTTCAAGACTTGTCTTAGATAAATTCTCAAAGCTTGCACGATGACCGTACTTAACCCCATCGTATCTCGACAAATTGCTTGAAGCTTCACTTGCCGCAATTAAATAATACATCGGCACGGCTTGAGCTGTCAGGGGAACTGATACCTCAACGATTTCACAGCCCATTCTTTTTAGATCTTCAACCGCTAAGGCAATTGTCTTTTCCACATCGGGGTGAAGCCCCCCCATCATGTACTCTTTCATTAGGCCAATACGAAGACCCTTAATGTTTTTATTAAGATTTTTTGAAAACTCGGGCACCTTTTGATTAGACGTTGTCGAATCAAACTGATCAAATCCACTAATGACCTCAAGAATCAGTGCCGCGTCTTCAACACAGCTGGCAATCGGGCCGGCCTGATCAAGTGACGAGGCATAGGCGATGACCCCAAATCGGCTCACTCTTCCATATGTGGGCTTAACACCAACCACATTGCAAAAACTTGCTGGCTGCCGAATAGAACCTCCCGTGTCCGTGCCAATCGTCGCGGCACACAGTCGCGAGGCTTGGGCAGCTGCAGACCCTCCGCTTGATCCGCCAGGAACAAAATCTAAATTCCACGGATTTTTTGTCGCTCCAAAAATTGAATTTTCGTTCGATGATCCCATCGCAAATTCATCTTGATTTAATTTTCCCAAGATGACCGCGCCACTACGCTTTAATCTTGAGACGACCGTCGCATCGTAGGGCGGGACGAAGTTCTTTAAAATATGAGATGCGGCCGTTGTGCGAATTCCCTTTGTGCAAAGCATGTCTTTAATTCCAACAGGAATTCCTGATAGCGGCCCAAGGAGTTCCCCCCGCGCGAGCTTTTGATCAACGTCAGAGGCCTCTCTCTCTGCGTTATCATTACTTGTGACAAAGGCATTTATTTTTGAGTTATGCGCAGCTATCCTTTGCAAAAAGTATTGCGTGATCTCAAGCGAAGAAATCTGCTTTTTTCTTAACTGTTGCCCAATGTCCGCTATTGAAGCGCGCAGAAGATCCATGTCACACCACCGGCGGCACAGTGTACAAATTGCCCGTCCGCTCTGGAGCGATCGCAAGTATTTCCTCTGGAGACACCACCTGAGCAGGAACATCCTCTCTGTAGTGCGGTACAATCTCCGTTGGCGTCGTCATAGGATCAACATTCTTCGTGTCCACTTCAGAAACTTGATTGAAATATTCGATTGCCTTTGAAAGCTGAGATGAAAAGTCTGCCTCTTCATTTTCGCTCATTTCGATCATAGATAATTTCGCAATTTTTCGAATCGTTTTTAAATCAACCATAGAGAGCTCCCCGACACTGTCTCAAATAATTTAGCGTTTCAAGGTTAGACATTCAATTACTCGACTCGATATTCGCTTTGAGACATCCTTTGGTCCAGTCTCATTCTGAAGCGTATTACTTGAATAATATTTCGGCACTTTCTTGCAAATGCATTAAAAGTCCATAAGAATAAAGCAAAGCGGGATGGGTTCATGTTTAACTTTGAGACGACTCATAATTCAGAACTAACCCTTGCGCGAATTAAATATTTGCGTCTTTTTTACTATATCTGCGTAATTATAATTCCCTTTTATTTTATAAAAAATAATATCCAATATGGCTTTCAGAATTCATATTTGGTCCTTTATCCTCTATTTGTCGCCTTTGTCACAATCCCATTTTGGTGTAAAATTCAAAAGGATTATTACAAAATTGCTCTTCCCTGCGTTTTGCTACCAACGATCATTCTCAGTATCATGCTTTTTGAGTCTGGTGGGATACAGGCCCCTGGCGTTCTTTGGATCTTCGCAGTTCCTATCACTTTTGGAATCGTTCTCGGTCGATGGGGTGGGGTTTTCGGATCTGCTTATCTCGTCGCCGTTCTTATTCTTTATAAAATTCTTGAGCTGTCAGGGATCAATGGAGCAATACATCTTACAGAAGAGGCCTACCGTGTAGAGCGAACCGTGAACGTAATGACATTTTCAATGTATATTATTTTAACGGTACAATACTTTATTTCTAGCGAGCAGAAGTCCAGAGAGCAGCTCAGAAAGTATGGACATGAAATTGAAAATCTTCTTCGCGTGGTTATGCATGACATCGCCACCCCGATTTCCGTATCTGCGCTAAGTCTACAGCAACTCGGTGACACAGCGGCATCACCTGAGAAGCAGCGGCTTGCGGCCGGAAGGCTGCGCCGCTCATTGGAGTCCATAGGGCGCATACTTGAACAAGTTCGAGTTTTTAAGTCGGTTCGCGACGGAAAGGCTCAGCTCAATCTTGAACCAATAAGTGTGAACTCGTGCCTCAACTCGCTTCTATCCATTCTTGAAGCAAAGGCTGAGTTAAAAAATATACGTTTTAATGTTTCTACAGATCAAAAAAGCCATTGGATAAAGGGGGATGAGGTCGCCTTTTGCAATATCATACTTGCAAATTTCCTGACCAATGCCATGAAATTTTCAGCGCATAATAGCACAATTGATGTCGACTACCGACAAGATGGTAAAGACGTCGTTATTCGAATTCGTGACTATGGGGTTGGCATCCCGGAGTCAATTTTAGAGAAAGTGTGGGATATCTGCTATCCTACATCCCGCCCGGGAACTGATGGGGAAAAGGGTACTGGCTATGGTATGCCACTTGCGAAAGAGTTTATTGAAAAAATGGGGGGCGAAGTCAAAATCAATTCAACAACTCAGAATTTTGACAAACAAAAATCTGGAACTGAGGTTGAGGTTCGCTTTCCAACAACAATATCACCACAAGAGGATTCTACATATTGACAACACTTAAATTTACAGAACGTATGGCCGGACATTGCGTCCGATTTGACCAAAATTTAGTTCCAACAAAAAATAGAGAGTTCCAAGATCTTGTTGAAGACGGCTACCGAGAGGACTTTGAGTTCACACTCACAATCGACATAAAAGACGTCGAGAGCTTTATTGCTGATCCGAACTGCCAAGCAACAGCCAGCGGAAACATTGTGTCTAATATTTTCAAAGGCTCTTGTGAAATCACCGACGGAGTTTTTAATTTATTTGTCCGCCCCTCTATAAGTCAGGATCTCAATACAGCTAAAGAAATGCACTACCTTCTTCATTTTAATGATAGTGCTGGTCAGCCAAACACTTTTTATGGGTATAAAAATATCGAAAAAGAAGATGCTCTTGAGTCTTGGCAGGAAACCACAACCCTGTACTTTTATATTTTCCGTGGTCATCTTCAGAAGAGTGACTTCAATAATTCTCGGCCGACCCACGTCGGCATGCTTTTTATATCTGTCGCTGACTTCCTTAAACAACTCGCCTCGTTCGAAGCCTCTGACAACGAAAATCTGTTCGAATCCGAGGCCTTTCTTTCGTTTATCAAATTTTTCTCGAAAAACCTCTGGGAGGCGCACGCTCCCTTTTTCTTTGGCACGACTGCAGAGCGCTGGAATGATCATCGCTATCCTGTGAATACAACTCTTGGGGTTTTACAAGGAACAAAGGAGCTGATTCCCATCGATACAGAAGACAATCTAACCATTTCTTTGCAGCGCTTTAAGGCGTTGGATTCACAAAAGGTTGTCTTACTTGTTCATGGCTTGGCTGTTTCAACAGATATTTTTATACTTCCAGAGATAAATAATTTAGTAAATCATCTTCACCAAAATGGTTTTACGGATGTCTGGTCACTGGACTGGAGAGGAAGCTCCAGATTTGTTTATAATCTGGCTCCGCACAAGTTCACTCTTGATCATGTTGCAAAATATGATATTCCGGCTGCCGTCAATTATATCCGCAAGACACTTGGCGAACGGGTTGAGATTAATATTATTTGCCACTGCTTGGGATCTGTTTCTGTGATGAGCTCAATAGCTGCGGGGTACACAACTGGTGTCTCAAAGATCGTGTCCAACAGCGTATCGTTGAATCCAAAAACGGGAACAATTGCATTTCTGAAGTTGCTTATTGGCCCCTTTCTTTTTCAAAATATCTTTGGATATCCCTACATCAGTCCACAAATGCCGTATTTCTCTGGCTTTCGGTTTGGAAAATGGATTTATTGGATCTCCCGCATTTTTCGGTGGGAGTGCCGGGAGCCATCTTGCCACATGTTGAGTATCATGTGGGGCTGGGGATATCCAGTTGCCTACAAGCACGAGAACATGCACACCACTACTCACCGAAGGCTGCATGATTTATTTGGGGGAACAAGCTTTCACTATTATCGCCATATTCGCAAAATGATTTCCCGAGGAAAATCTGTGAGCTACTCGGACAACCCAAAAGAGGTTGATTATTTTGAAGAAATGAAAAGCAAAAAAGATGTCGCCATTTTGCTCACCAGCGGCGCTGAGAATTTAATTTTCCCTGGATCGAACAAAGAAACTTATCATCGTTTGAAAGATCATTTGCCTAAAATTAAATATTTTGAGTTGCCGGGATACGGACATCAAGATGTCTTTATGGGCAAACGAGCCCATCTTGATTATTATCCAACTCTTGTTCGATTTCTAAAAACAGGTGATCACTTATGCAAATAGATTTTCATCTTGGCGTGACCTACATCCTTTGCCGAATGGCGGGCTTTGATTCTCGTGAAGCAAACATCATTGCCGGAAGTTCCCAGTTTGTTGATGATGCGGTTCACAGTGGGGTTCTGTATTTTGATAATGACTACCTTTACGAATTTATTGCCTCGGCTCACAGGCATTTAGATTATAGAAACTTTCAAGAGCTGGCGAATCACCGAGTTTGGATTCCCTTTCATTTTTTACCCAGCGGAGAAAGCACTTCTCCGCTCATCTGCCGGCCCAATAGCATAATTGCTCAACATATGCTTCGAGAAATGACCCCTTACCTGCGCCAGCCCATCGGTCTTTATTTGCTCGGAGTTACCCTTCATGCCTATGCAGACACATGGGCCCATCAGGGGTTTTCGGGAACAACGTCTGATCGAAACGTCGCGATTGAGATCTATGATGAGGTCGGAAATATTGATGCTGAGAAAATGAAACATCGAAAAAAATATTTTGAAGAGCAAAATCCCTGGTGGAAAAAGCTGTGGAATAAGATCTTTGCATATTTTCTTTCTCAAGGTGTCTCTGAAATAAATCCCATTGGCCACGGGCCCGTGCTCAGTTATCCGGACCAAGCCTTTTTGCGCTGGGGATATAAAGACTGGCAAGGAAATGTAATCTTCAGAGATAATCCAAGCGAATATTTTGAGGCCGCAGAGCACATTCTCGGTTTTTTGATTCAGCTTCGCCAGGAGCATGGGCTGCCTGTTGCCAAGATTTCTGATGAAGACAAACAGAAAATTAAAACTCTTCTGAGAGAAATCCAGCATGTAGACGGTCTGGAGAGACTTCAGCTTTGGCGATCAGCAATCCAGAGCGGCGGGTTTTCGTTTGGAAAAGATCCTTGGACTTATTCTTGTGATGGCAGCTCCTGCTGGACTCGAGAATGTTTTGGCATCACCGATGATGGCGATTTTTCTTTTGCCGATCTCGCTTACACAGACGAGTTTTTAAGTTCTCACTGGAAGCTTTCACACGATGCTCTTATTTTTCATCGCTTTAAAATCGTACACCAAATTTTACCACAATATAAACTTTGCATCTCGTAAGGATGATTATGAAAACCAATTTTGATTATGATGTTATTGTCGTTGGCTCCGGATTCGGGGGCTCGGTCATGAGCCTTCGCTTAGTTGAGAAGGGTTATCACGTTTGTCTGCTTGAGCGTGGCCAGCGCTGGGGCATGCTTGAGTTTCCTCGTCGTATACATGAAATTCGCGAGAAAATGTTCTGGGATACCGAAGATCAGAAATATGGCTTAATGGAAATGCGGGACTATGAAGACAGCGATGTCATGACGGTCTCGGCAAGTGGGCTTGGCGGCGGGAGCCTGATTTATGCAAATGTTCTGATGCCCATGCCTGAGGAAAATTTTAAAGATTGGCCAGGCGGTATTTCTCGACAAAAACTTGATCCCTACTACGACCGTGTATTAAAAATGCTCGAAGCTTCGCCCTATCCACTGAGCGAAGATGAATATTATTCCAACACGCCAAAGGCACAGGCCTTTAAAAAACTGGGCAATCAGCTCAATGCCGCTGCAGATGCCACCGGTCGACCAGAGTATTTACGTCCCAACTTGGCCATTCGCTTTAAAGGAGATTTTCCAGGTCATCAAACAACCAACATACATGGGGCAATCCAATCAAAATGTACAAAGTGTGGCGAGTGTGACCTAGGATGTAATATTCATGCAAAAAACACATTGGATTTAAATTATCTCTTCCGTGCCCAAAACAATAAAGACCTGAAACATCCTCTTGAAATAAAAACCCACAGCGAGGTCGCATTGATTCGCCCAGATCAAGATGGATATTTGGTTCAATATTTTGATCCGCGAAACCCATCAGATGTTAAAACTCTGCGATCAAAGCGGGTCGTTCTATCTGCTGGCTCCCTGGGCTCAACAGAGCTTTTACTTAAAATGAAAAAGGCAAAGCATCTTCCTGAGCTCAATCGCTGGTTGGGCAAAAAATGGTGCGGCAACGGCGACCTTGAGGGCACGGTGTTGGATTCAGATCAATTTCTTGATCCCACGAACGGCCCAGTGATTACTTCAGCCATTCATTATCCCTACTCTGCATATCCAGATGGATTTGCTCATACTTGTTACATTCAAGATGCTGGATTTCCAATTGGCATGGCCTGGTACTTATCTGGCAAGGTGCCGCAACCAAAAAGTCTGCTTCATCAGCTCGCACTGGGTTGGCATTATGTCCGAAATTTTATTCTTAAAATTTTTGGGAAAAGCCGCCCTCGTGGAGAAGATAATATCGGAAACTATTTTGCCCAGGCGATTGATGCCGGAGACTTTGTCAACCGAGCCATGGTCCTTTTGGGCATGGGTCGCGATCGCTCAACGGGCGAAGTTGTTCTCAATAGAGAAAACAAAGCTGTTGTGCGGTGGGATCTCGCCCCCAGCGAACTGCATTATCAGCGCGTGAGAAATGAAATGAGTAAAATTGCCGAGGGGCTTGGCGGAAAATTTCTTGAAAATCCACTTTCTCAATTTGAAAAAGTTATTGCAGTTCATCCTATTGGCGGCTGCCCAATGGGCGACAGTAACGAAACGGGTTTTGTTAGCACCCACGGCGAGGTCTTTCACTATCCCGGCCTTTACGTTGTTGACGCAAGCATTATTCCAACCTCACTGGGACCGAATCCCTCTCTAACAATAGCTGCCCTTGCAGAAATGATTGCTGATCAATGGGGGCAAAAATAGAGTAAAGAGCAGTCCCTGAAATGCTGCATTTTTCTTGAGTTTCACCCTGTGGTCTGGAAAATTGTTCGCATGACGGTAAAAGCTCGCCACAATGAACTAAAAAAACTCGTGGCACATCATGATTATCTTTACTACGTACTTGATCGGCCCGAGCTGACCGATTTTCAGTACGATGCTCTTTTTTCTGAACTACAAAAGCTTGAGCAGGAGCATCCCGATCTGGATCGATCCGATTCTCCCACTCAACGAGTTGGTGGGCGCCCGCTTGATGCTTTTGAGAAAGTCGTTCATCGTCAGCCGATGCTATCGCTAGCAAACTCATATTCTCCAGAAGATCTTATTGATTTTGATAATCGAGTAAAAAAGTTTCTCAGGACCGATGCTGAAGTCGAATATTTCTGTGAGCCAAAATTTGATGGCCTGGCCATTGAGTTAATTTATGAAAATGGGCTGCTCACGCGAGCGCTGACCCGCGGAGATGGTACAACGGGAGAAGATGTCACCAATAACGTCAAAACAATTCGTTCGGTTCCCCTGCGACTAAACACAAATCATCCTCCGGCACTTCTTGAGGTGCGGGGAGAAGTTCTCTTGTTTAAAAATGATTTTCTTCACCTTAACGAATCTTATCAAGAGCAGGGTCTGCCTACATTTGCTAATCCCCGAAATGCAGCGGCAGGAACTATTCGTCAACTTGATTCAAAAATCGCTGCTGAGCGGCCTCTGCGGTTTTTTGCCTATGGCTTAGGTGCCTATGAGGGAATTCAGTTTTCTTCTCAAGATGAATTTGAATCAAAAATTGAAGCCCTTGGATTGCCAACAGTTCAGCCCCACAAAAATATTTCTCTTCGAAGAATTTGTGCTGGTATTGAAGAGGTTGTTCAATTCTACCACGAAGTCGAAGACCTTCGATCAGACCTACCTTTTGAAATTGATGGCATTGTCACAAAGGCAAACCGTTTTCGTCTTCAAGATGACCTTGGCTTAGTGGCGAGAAGCCCCCGGTGGGCAACAGCAGCAAAGTACAAGCCCCAGCAGGCCGAAACAAAAATTGAAACCATTATTGTCCAGGTTGGGCGCACAGGGGCTTTGACTCCGGTTGCAGTGATGACTCCTGTGAAAGTGGGAGGGGTCACCGTTACCAATGCGACTTTACATAACCAAGATGAAATTGATCGTAAAGATATTCGTATTCACGACACGGTCATTGTTCAAAGGGCCGGTGACGTGATTCCCGAGGTTGTCTCAGTGGTTATGAATAAGCGACCAAAAAACTCTTCTCCCTTTGTGATTCCTGACCACTGCCCTGCTTGTCATTCTCGGGTCTTTCAAGTCGAGGGTGAGGTCGTTAAGCGCTGTCAAAATCCATTTTGCTCCGCCATTCTTAAAGAGTCCCTCAAACATTTTGTTTCAAGACGAGCGATGAATTTAGATAAGGTGGGAGATAAGCTCATTGAGGCTCTCTGTGATAAGGGCCTTGTTCGTTCATTTTCAGATCTTTACCGCTTAACCGAAAAAGATCTCTCAACGCTGGAGCGGCAGGGTGAAAAATCAATTCAAAATATTTTATCCAGCATTGAAAAAAGCAAAAACACGACACTCAGCCGCCTGATCTTTGCTCTTGGAATTCGCTTTGTGGGTGAGCAGACGGCAAAATCCCTGGCCAATCACTTTTTAACTGTTGAGGCTTTTTTAAACGCAAAAGAGGATGACCTGCTGCAAATCGCAGATATCGGTCCAAAGGTTGCAAAATCCATTACAACTTGGCTTTCAAACCCCGAGCTCACAAAAGAAGTTCGCCAGCTCATTAAGGCCGGCGTGGTCGTTGAAAAGGCAAAGGCCGTAACCACTGGGCCACTATCGGGAAAAAGCTTTCTGATTACAGGCACTCTCCCGATAAAAAGAGACGAAGCCCAAGAGATCATCCTTTCTCAGGGCGGAAAAATGGTTTCCTCGGTCAGCTCAAAATTAAGCTACCTCATCGTTGGTGATGACCCAGGATCAAAGGTCGATAAGGCCCAGGCCCTTGGTGTTTCGATTATTAGTTGGGATGATCTCTTGAAAATGTTGCAATAAATTCAACGGACTAGCCCATTTTCTCTGGGGGGCCTTTCATTTTTCCAGCCCTGGCGGTATAAGGACACAACTTTTTCCTTGGAGTTTACCAATGAGATCAGTCGCAATTTTTTGCATTTCAATTTTCTGCTCGCTTCAGGTTTTCGCATATTCAAACCCACTGATTCGCATTTGCAGAATTAACAGCGGGCTTTTTACTGAGATTTCAGTTGAGCAACCAGCATCTGACAAATTGCCGTTCTGCCAGTTTGGACAAGCTCTTGTCGGTTCACTTTCAATTCTTGAGTTTCAGACAGAGGGCCGCACTTCAGAAGCCTTGCGTGCATATAAAAATTCGGCCGATTGCGAAATCTCTGGCGGCTCAACGCTTCAGGGCTCGGCAGATCTTCTGCCTGTTACTTTTTGCCAATTTTCGGATGGCAGTGTGATCGAAGCTGAAACTCTTCGCGGCGGCCCCCAGAGCCCACACAATCAGATGTTGAATCAAGTTCTCGGACTGTAATGCTATTAAATCCTTTTTTAGGCGAAAAAAAACGCAAGTTTCTCGATGAGTAAACTTGCGTTTGTGTTTTTTGCGATTATAAATCGATGACTTCGTTACAGGTGGTCAATATTAATATCTCGAGCCATAACTGTCTTACGACCGTCAGCCTTTGCATTCTCAATGCCCTTTAAACAAAGCTGTTCGATTGCTTTGCTTAAAACATCGATAGTCTCAGCTGAAGTGTTCATTTGGCCTTTTTCTTTAATAAACTTTTTTACTTTGCTAGTAACGACGAGTGCCTCTGCCATTTTATTGATCCTCCATGAAAAAAAGCCTGTCATAGCGAATCTTTAAATACAATATAATTAACCCTGGCGGTACGCGGCGCATTATTGTTATCTACTCGAACGCTTAAACTCTTCAGATCCGGAACCATCAAAATACATCAATGCCGCCTTTCGATTTTCATTCCCAGGCTCAATCCAAACAAAGGTTTTTTGTCCGGCCATTTTCGTGCACTCCACATCAGAGAAAGCAGGGGACCAAGTCCCCGAATTCAAATGCTCAACCGGGCCGATCATTTCGTGAAGGGCCTTGTGTGTGTGACCAAAGACAATTCTATTCACATTCGTAATTGCTGCGGCCGTTGAAAGAATTCTTTCATCGGGCTCTTTGTAGCTGGAAACAAGTGAGGTCACAGACTTGCTGTAAAACATAAAAAATGGAAGAAGTAAAAAGAGCGGAATAAAGGCCCAAAAAAAGGAAACATCAAAAACCTGCTTGATCCACAAGAAGGTCTGAAAAATGAGAAAGAAAGATATAAAAATCATGAACGTTCGATCTAGCCACAGCTCCCGCGCAATGAGCAGGGGATTACTACTTGCTGGCGCAACAAATAATTCTTTTAATTCTCGTACCATTCTCGGTGTCGCATTTGATCTTTGAGCAATGGCATTAACCCGATCTTCGATTTTCAGAGGATCTCGAATGGGAACCTCCATTCGATCAATAACCGATCGCCAGAGGGTTAATAGAGATCCAACAAACCATGTAAGAATAAGTTCGGGTTGTGCCTGGATCATGTATTTCAAAAAGAATCGCACATATTCTGAAAGAGACATGATGTAGTTCGAGTCAACATGCGGATTAAAAAACCCCAGTCCATTCATAATGTATCTTGTCGCCAGATTTCCAAATGGAAGTCGAATGGCCTTGTGATTATATCCCTGAATAAATGGATTGATGGGATCTTCGCATGTGCAATAGGCGTCGTATTGATTGCCGTGCTCAATGAGCGTGTCTTGATTTGATATGTAAAACCAATCTGCAAATCTCACCTGCGAGACATACTTGGTCGGCAAACTGAGGTTATGCAAAATTTCTTGCTGAACCTCAGTAAAATGAAGTTCAAGGTCGTGGTTCCCAATGACAAAAACCACCTGATTTCCTTTTAGAATGAAGTCGCGAAGGCCTTTCACAAAAATATGGTGGTCTTGTAAGATGCGATTGATCTTATAAAAGGACCGCTCTGGGCGCGGATAAAGCCCTCTTTTTTTCTCAAGCCAGCTAACGCGGAATACGGGGGTCTCTGGGGTCGATGTCACGCTGTCAAAATCAAAAATATCTCCATTGAGAACAAGCTCAACAGTTTTCCCATTCGCTTTTTCCTGAATATGTTTGAGAAAGTCACAAAAAATATCATCAAAAAAGAACTGTTTTGTCTTAAACTTCTTCCAAAGAGGGTGCTTTGGATGAACCGGCTCAGCCTCGCAAAGATGTAAATCGCTTATTATTGCAGTATAGATACCCATTTTTCTATTCTCGAATAGATTGTCTTAAATTCAAGAACTTCTTGTGATATCTTGACCCCTGAATGTTGAAATCAGAATTTCTCAGCAAATTGCCTACCCCTGTCGCCATTGTCGGAATGGCTAAAACAGGGAGCTCCGTTTTAGCCCTGCTTGAAAAATCAGGCCTGCCTTTGCATGAAATTGCAACCTTTGACGACAAGCCTGGTCGTGCACAATATTCAAATCCAGAGGCTTTGCTTCAAGACATAAAGCCAAAGACCCTGATTGTTTCTCCAGGAGTTCCGTTAACCAAGCCCTGGATTGTTGATTTTGTTCGCAACGGGGGATTTCTCACAAGCGAAGTTGAAATTGCCTTTTCTTTTCTGACAACAGAACGGGTGATTGGCATTACAGGCTCAATTGGCAAGAGCACGGTAACCTCTTTGCTTGAGTGTGGGCTAAAATCTTTTTCTCCTCGTTATTTTGTTGGCGGTAATCTGGGAACTCCATTTGCTGATTACATTACCAATCTTCAGCAGGGCCACATCCAGCGGGCCGAATGGATTGTTCTTGAATTATCCAGTTATCAGCTCGATCTCTTTAAGAATTTACGCGCTGATTTTTCCGCGCTGACTTATCTAACGCCAAACCATCTTGAGCGCTACGCAAGTTTAAATGAATACTATGATTCAAAGCTTTCTCTTATTAAGAAAACGACTGGGGCCTGTATTCTGAACAGAAATGGCGGCGATCTGTGCAGCTATCTCAGCAAGGGATCTTTTTCAACGAAGCTCATCTACACGGATGCGCAAGACCCTGACCTTCAGCAGTATCAACTTGAAGCTTGTCAAATGATCGGCAAGCATGCCGTTGACAACCTTGCCTTGGCCGCCAAAGTCGCCAAGGCGGCACAGTGGCCGGATTCTGCTATTTTAGCAATGAAGCAATTCCCCGGCCTTAGTCATCGTCTTGAAAATCTTGGGGTTTACAAAGGTATTCGCTTTGTAAATGATAGCAAGGCAACAACGATTGAATCTTCTCTGCAGGCCTTTCATTCCCTTTATGAGGAATCACAAAAGGGAAATATTTTTTTTCTGCTTGGGGGGCGTGATAAAAACTTGCCCTGGGAAAACTTAAAGTCGCTTTCTGCTTATCCCAAATCTATTTTTGTTTTTTTCGGAGAATGTGGGCAACTCGCTCAGGAAAAATCTCAACTGCCCGGCGCGCGCTTTGCTCACTTGCAAGAAGCTCTTCAACATTGTCACTGCTCTGCCTCGGCTGGTGACACGGTCCTTTTAAGTCCCGGAGGAACAAGTTTAGATGAGTTTAAATCTTTTGAAGATCGCGGAGATTATTTTAAAAAAGAAGTTTTAAAATTGTGGTCGACCGCAACTCAACAGGGATCACGCGGCTAAGAATTCGATCTGATTTTTTGGATGCAACAACCACGGACTGAGTTCCAACAGGGACATTAAATAAAATGAATCCGCCGCCAGAAACTGGAGCGCTTGATCGAGCCCCCGTGTGATCAAAGTAAACGATGTTCTCTGTAGAATATTCTTTTTCGTGGGTGAGATAGACATCAAAATCTTCCTCGGGAACAAAGCCCACAATCGTTCCCATCTCGGGCTGAATATTCACTCGTGATCCTAGGGCCATCGCTGTTAAAAATGATTCTTTAATTGACGGAAAGTGAATGAACTCATCTTCGTCAGAATAAACATATTGAGCTGAGATATATTGTTTGTCGTCAGGCTCTGAAATCGCAAGACTGTGGCGCTTAATGTTTTGAAGTAAAACCTCTGCGTATCCATCAACATGAATTGGTTCTTGTAGACTTTGAAGCTCGACTGTTGTTGCTATGCTCTCGCCGGTAAAGGCATCGTACGCCTTTACATCGGCTTTCTGCTGATAAGAGGAGCCCTCGATGAGCGCCGTCGAAGCGTGACCATCATCCACAACCACATTAACATGGCCAATATATTGACCTGCTCTTTTTGCAACAAGCGAGTGAAGCCCTTTGGGCAGATCCGTAATGACAAAATATCCATTCGCAGTGGTTTGGTTTAAATTTGAATCTGGTATCCACCCACTCATATAAACGGCTGGGTAATCTTCATATCCTTCGACTTGAACCTGTACGTCTGAAAGTGGCTTACCATCCACCAGCACCTGTCCCATGACAAGCGAATCTGTTTCTGCGTGAAAAGATGCCTTTTGTTGATCGCGAACTATACTTAAAACGGCCCGCACAAAAGACTCTGTAAACAAGGGTTGGTGTTCTTGTCTTCCCGCCGAAGAAAGCTGAATGGCTGGGTAGAATTTTGATGCCTCTGTTCGAATTATGCCCCAAGATTTGTCAGAAATATTTGGAATTTGGAACGAGCCTAGCTCATCTGTTTTAACCTCGGCATCCAAAGTTGCTGAGTACACTGACGCCTTGATCGATTGATTGGATTGAATTTTCTTTGCCTGTAACGATTCTGTTGCCTTGTTAAAATCATAAAACGAGCCCGCTAAATAATTTCGCGGCTTAATTTGAATTTTTATTTTTTTAAGTGCTGACGCATTCTCGTTTTTAGCCATTCGATAGGATCCGCTTGCAAGCACTTGATTGGTCTGATCATAGAGCTCAGCCTGAATAGAGCCGCTCATGTCTTTGATGTTTATGCTAAACGCACCGTTGAGTTCGTATCGGCCGACCTCTCGAGGAATCCCGTCTACAAATCTTCGAATTTCAATAAATCTGTCACTACCCAGAATGGCGCCCTCGACTAATTCAATATGCCCTTGGACCTTAAACCCAGTTGGTGCATCTTCTTTAACTTCGACGCCTTTTGTTCTTACTGACTGAGGAGTAACTTTCTCGCCAGCCTCATTTTGAGAATAGACGATCACGCGATCTTTTGATTTGCCCGCTTGCTGAAGTTCTGCATTTTGAACCTCTTCAATCTTTTCGCGTGCTAGATCTTTCCATGATGGAATTTTCCAATCCTGATCTAATGTTCCATGCTCTTGATCTGCATAGAGCAATCTTTTTTGCTGTGAATCTGAGAGATCTTCAATCCATTTTCTCGATTCTGCTCGCGCCGAGAGAACCTCTTTCTCAAAGACCATTTCATTAATATTGATTCGCTTCGTACGAACACTGTCTGGTATTCTTAGCCCCGACTTACCCACTACTTCATTAAGAGCTAATCCAACATTTTTCTGAGCCGCCATTACAGTATCTGATTGCGCAGGGATTTTCATTGCTGCTAAAAATGCAACTCGCGGAGGCTCTGCTTTTTTTGTTTGGATATTCAACGTCGAAGTTATTTGTTGAAATCGATGTGTTTTAATTTTTGCTGGTGCAAAAGTAACCGCGGCCCCGAGGGCAAAAATTGGAAGTAGTGCTAAGACCCGATCCTTGGGCGCAAAATGAATATCCACTGAATATTCTTATGTTATTTAGAAAGGTCTGAACTCGTCAATAACACTTCGGCCATCACGACCTTGGTTAAGTCTAGTCTTGAGTTCAACTGCGATTTTTTTTGCTATCTGATCATCATAGGTATGGTGTTCATAGGCTTCACCACGTCGCCGCTCCACAATGACTTCAATACGAATATCGTAGGGTCGTCGATCCCCAAGCACGGAGAAAAGAGCATACAGTCTTTCTTTTGATTTTTGAGGGTCAAACTTGGGATCTTTTCTTCGTGTAAAAAATTGAGAATAGATTTCCCGTTGATTTTCGCTAATGCGGCGCGGCTCCCCGCTAATGGAAACGATGGCGCCTCGAATCTCGGTCAGGGAATAATTTTTCTCCCTGAGCACGACACCTTGCTCGGGCAGTGTTGCACAGCCGGTGAGCAAGGTGATTAAAATTATCCAAATATGCGCTCTCAACATCATTTCATTTGTGCCTTTAAAAGAGCTGAGCTCCTTGAAAATAAAACTCCAATGACTCAGGATCCGGGTAAGACATTACTAATTCATTCAATGTTTGTCCAAGAATTGGATGCTCATATTGACCCCATGCCTCAGCCGCACATTTCAGTGCGACTTTCTCGGACTGAAGAAGGGGGTGGGGCAAGGGCATCGCGGGATCCAGTTGAATAAGGCTATTAAAGACCAAAAGCTGAACTTGGCCACGGGAATACTGAGTGCCGCCATCTCCGATTTGCCTTAGTTTTTGATA
The DNA here is from genome assembly GCA_016861345.1 of Oligoflexia bacterium. Classification (GTDB taxonomy): domain Bacteria; phylum Bdellovibrionota; class Bdellovibrionia; order Bdellovibrionales; family Bdellovibrionaceae; genus BOLD01. The sequence continues at coordinate 141,773 of BOLD01000004.1, read as the reverse complement.
AAATGGTCGTGGATCATCATCCGTCTCTACTCTTAACGCCACCCAAAGTTGTGAATTTAAACTGTCATACTGGTGGTGATGGTTTTTTTTATAAACACTTGAGATCGTTTTTACTTTTGATATTTTCTCTAGCTCTCTGACCATTTTTTTGAGATGGCGCTCCCCTGATGCCAAATCACTAACCACAACAACAAGAGCCTGATTTGTCAGAACATCAGTCATTAATATAGCTCTCCATGTTGTAAACACCCTTGGGTTGTTTCACAAGCCACTTTCCGACTTCCATTGCTCCAGAGGCAAAAACTCGACGCCCCAAAGCTTGGTGCTCAAAACAGATCACTTCATCAGAAGACATCGCATAAACCTTGTGAACACCAAAAATCCCCCCACCGCGAACGGCAATTGGTGGCGGCAATTTTTTTTCAACAATTCTTTCTAGCTCCTGCTGAATCATTTTTGCCGTTCCGCTGGGTTTGTCTTTCTTTTGGTTGTGATGAAATTCTTCAACTTGATAATCAAACTGATCTGCGCCATCGAAAACACGCAGGGCTTTTTTAAAAATGGCCACGCCAACGCTCATGTTCGGCGACCAAAAGACCGGGATTTTTTTACCATAAGAAAACAACTCTTTCATTTGTGGATCAGATAGCCCCGTCGTTCCACTCAAAAATGGCGTTCCAGCTTGCGCCGCCAATTGAGCGGCCTGCAGTGCTGTTTCCGGAGCTGAAAAATCAATGACAAGATCAACCATCTTTAATTTTGCCGAGGCTATTGTCTTTGTCTGTTGAAACCCGTCAAGGGAGCCAGACTTTGTTATCGCCATAAACGCAATATAGTCTTTGTCTGATTTTAGCCGCAGAAGAATTTCTGCACCCATTTTTCCTGCGGCACCCACCACAGCGACCTTTATTTTCTTCATTTTAAAAGCCCCTTTTCAGTCATTAGTTTTTTGAGCTTTTCAGTCGCGCCCTGAGATAGCTCAACAAGGGGAAGTCTCAGTTCAGGGCTTCGGATAACTCCTGTTAAATACAGCGCCATTTTGATTGGTATTGGATTGGCCTCAATAAATAGCATGTCGATCAAATCGCGATTTTCTTTAATAATTAACTTACTCATGGCCTCTGGAATAATGTGCGAAGCAACGGAAATAACTCCGTGGCCGCCAACTTTCATAAACTCATCAAGGGTGCCGTCATCCCCAGAAAGCATTATAAATTGATCTCCGCAGGCCTGCTTGATTTGTTTTGCGAACTCGATGTTTCCCGTGGCCTCTTTAATTCCAATGACATTAGGCAATTCGCTTAATTTTTTAATCGTATCAACTTCAAGTGAAGCCACGGTTCTACCTGGCACATTGTAGAGAATCACTGGAATCTGCACAGAACTCGCAACCGCCTTAAAGTGTTCAAACAATCCACGTTGTGGAGGCTTGTTGTAGTACGGAACAACAACTAAAATTCCGTCAGCGCCCCACTTTTCTGCCAAGCGAGAATCTTCGATTGTTTTTTGTGTCGAATTTGATCCCGTACCCATGATCAATGTAATTTGATCCGGAACATTTTTTTTCACAAAGTCAAAAATGGCTTTCTTTTCGTCTTGGTTGAGCGTTGGGCTTTCGCCTGTCGTACCGCTGATGACAAACCCAGTTACTCCTCGTCGAATCTGATCTTTAATCAGTTGCTCAAGAGAAGGAAAATCAATTTTTCCCTGAAAAAATGGGGTCACAAGAGCTGTGATCGTTCCCTTAAAGTTTTTCATAAAGTCCTTTATAAATTGTAAAATCGATTTCAATTTGGGCAGCACCCCTTAGTCTTGGTGAGCTGTCATCGCCACTCCAATCGACTTCCATTTGTCCACCAGGCATCTCAACAAGAACTGATTTCGCTTTGGGATAAAGAAATCGATAGCTCTCTGCCGCCGCAACAGCGCCCGTCCCACAGGCCATCGTGAAATTCTCGACCCCTCTTTCAAAGGTGACGGCTAAAATATCACTTTCAGCAGCAATCTCTATAAATGTAATGTTTGCTCCTGCTGGACCAAACTCGTTCGATTTTCTGAGTTCTCTTGCTATATCCTCATCGGGCTCGGCCTGAATAACAAAATGGGGAACGCCGGTGTCAATCAAGGCTCCTCGGACAAGTTGCCCCAAAATTTTAACGTCCTTTGCTGGATTTAAAAATTTTGTTTTTGTCATCTGAACCATGACCTGATTTGTGCCCTCAATTTTTTCCACGGAAATCAGTCCAGCACGCGTTTCAAAGCTGATTCGACTTTTCTTATCAATTTTCTCATTATAGTAAAGCATTGCACATCGGGCCGCATTCCCACACATTTCTGCTGACGAACCGTCTGCGTTGTAAAAGTCCCAGGAAAATTCCACCTTTGATGAGGGATCAATAAAAACAACTCCATCATTTTGAAATCCGTGCATCGACGCACATAAAATCTGCGTCAGTCGTGTGCGGTCGCTCTGAGGAACATTTTCTCCCATGAGAAAAACAAATGTGTTGTTTGCGGCGGACAGTCTGGTCATTGTGGTTTTTGACAAGTCAGTTTTCATTCTTTTTCAGCCTCGAATCCTTCAGTTTCTGACCAATCATCTTCAGATGTTGTTGGTTTTTTCTTGTTTTGTATTTGAATCTGCTTGCTGGATTTCGGATAATTTTGTTTTCCGTGGCCGATAACTGGAGGAGTCAGGGGGGGCTGAGGCTTTCCCTTAACGCCACAACCACAAAAACCAATAATCGTAATTAAAATTAAAGCCATTTTTATCATATGTCTGAATTATTAGTTCGCTTAAGGTAAGTTTCAACCTCTGATAAATGTTTGCAGAGAGTTGGATCATATTGATGCTGTCTTGCTGTGCGTAGCGACAGATTTTTGCAGGCAGCAAGATATTTTTGACCCAGCTTGTCTGCTTTAATTTTTTGATCGACGTCGGCTCGCCAGGCCCAATACAAAAGCTCTGGATACGAGGCCTCTTGCCTCTGGAGGACAAGCTCTTTCAATTTTTGGTATGATCCGGTTTTATTAAGATATTCTAACTCTGCTATTGTCCAATAGAGTCCGAGTGCTGATTTTTTCATATCCACATTTATCTTCACGGTTGTGTAGTCTTCAAAATTTCCTGCACATACGGCCGCTTGGCCGACTGCCAGCTGAGCCGTTTCTAAAAATTGAAACTGTTCTTGGAGTTTCTTTAACTGGCCCAATGCTTTTGAACAGTCTCCTGAAGATATTTGAATGCGACCAAGTTCGAGCTGAATCAAAAGATTATCTGGTTCAATTCGACTGGCCTCTTGAAGTTTTGAAATTGCCGCCGGGACATCTGTTGTCTTTAGAGTGAGGGCAAGCTCGTAGAGCTGCTGAGCTTTGTCGCTATAAAAAAATGTCGATACCTCTTCAAGGGCTTGGGTAAGTTCTTTTTGAGCCAGACTTTTTTTTGTTTCCCGAGCAAGAGCTTTTGTGAGAACTAACACTGCTTGCCCGCGGTCTTTCTGAAGGCTCAGGTTCTGAGCTTTTTCAATAATATCTTTATATGTTTCGGTTTTAGGGGCCGAAAACACATTCACACCAATAAAAAGAGCCACATATGTGGCTCTTTTCAATAAACCTATCATTACCGTTATCATTACATTCTTTTGTATGAAGTCAGCGCAATAGTAATTTTACCAAACTGAGATGGGGCAATAGTTTTGATCATACCGAAAACAGGAACTTGTTTTGGGTTCGCCCATTGCTCGATAGTTTGGTTTTTTGTCTTCTCAAGTGCTTTGATATAAAGACAAGTAAATGTTCCTGCAGGAACAGTGATCGTGTCTTCTTTAGACTCAACAAGCTCGATGTCGCCTTTATCGCCAGGATTTTGCTCTTGGCCATTGCAAACCATCTTCTTCATTTCGCCAGTGTTTGGATTCAATGTCATGTCGCAAGCTTGCTTTCCTGCGAATCCAAGATCCATATCCTGAGAAATCACAACCTGATCAGCCGCAACTTCTTTCACTGTCATTTTCATGCTGCCTTTAATAAAGCCCATGTCTAAATTGTAGCTAGCAGTATCTCCAACTTTAAAGTTAAAGCCCGCCATGTCTGCTTCAGACATGATGTTTTGAGCAACATCAAACATGACATTGTTAATTGTTGTGGCCGAAGCCGCTGTTCCTGCGATTAAACCTAGAACTAATACTAGTGATCTAATCATAAATCCCTCCTTGAATTATGTGGTGTTGTAATCAAACCACTTTAAATCCGGTATCCGCAAGGAAAGATTTAATTTAGGTTAAATGTGATTATAATTTCCGACCAAAACTTGACGCGGCTTGCTGCCATTCGCGGGTCCAACAACTCCTTCTTTTTCAAAGGTTTGGATGATTCGTGCTGCTCTCGGATATCCGATTTGAAACCTTGTTTGTATGGCCGATGCGCTAACAGTTTTTTGTGATGCGGCCCAAGACAAAATCTCGTCATATCTTTCATCGTACTCGCTCGCGTCACCAGCTCCGCCGGCCTCTTCACTATCGACATCATCGCTAGAGTCAAGGGCCTTCATCGCAGATGGGTCGTACTCGGGTTCCGCCTGCTTTGACCAGAACTTTGCCACATCAGAAATTTCTGAATCTTTCAAGAAGGGACCATGATGGCGAATTAAATTTGAGCCGCCTGGGTTTTTAAAAAGCATATCCCCATTTGCCAAAAGTCGATCAGCACCAATATCGTCTAATATAATTCGCGAGTCCATTGACGAAGCCACTTTAAAACTAATTCGCCCCGGAATATTTGTTTTAATCAATCCGGTCAAAACTTCTTTTCGCGGGCTTTGCATCGCCAATATGAGATGAATTCCGCAAGCTCGGGCTTTTTGGGCCAAGCGAACCACTGACTGCTCAACCTCCGCTTTATTCACCGACATTAAGTCACCAAACTCTTCAATTACGATAACAACATAGGGCTGTGGAGCATGATAATACTGCTCTCCACGCTTGCCTGGAGTTTGTTCAAGCTCAGCATTAATCTTTTCGTGTTCCTCAATTTGCTCTTTTGAAAGTTTGCTGACGTTTTCGTTAAAGGCCTCAAGCCCACGAGCGCCAAACTTGCTCATGGATTTATATCTTTTTTCCATTTCTCGAACGGCCCACTTAAGAGCTGCCACCGCCTGATGCGCATCTGTCACAATCGGCATGGCCAGATGGGGGACCTTATCAAAGGCTGCAAGGTCAACTTGTTTTGGGTCAATTAAAATAAGCCTTAATGTTTTTGGCGAGTGCTTAAAAATCAAACCCGTAATTGTTGAAACAACGAAGACTGATTTTCCAGATCCCGTTGTTCCTGCCACCATCAGGTGTGGCATTTTTCGTAGATCAATAATTTTAGGATCCCCGTCAGTCTGCTTCCCAAGCGTGATCGGAAGCTTGATTTCATCTTTCCAAAACTGCTCGTCAGCCAACATATCTTTTAAATAGACGGCTTCGCGCTGAGAATTTGCTGTCTCGATTCCCACCACGTCTCGTCCTGGAATCGGGGCAATGATTCGAAGGGACTCGCTGCTTAACGCTAGCGACAAGTCATCTGCCAGGCCCGTGATCTCGCTGAGTTTCACATCGGCCTCTGGCTTAAACTCAAACATGGTAACAACGGGTCCTGGGCTTGCCTGAACAACTTCGCCAGAAATTTTAAATTTGCCCAGCTTTTCTTTCAGAATCTCTGCTTTTTTGCGAATCTCATCTTTATCAATTCGAATTCGAGAGGTGGGTGGGTCCTCAAGAAGCGAAAGCTTTGGCAGCTCCCAGTTCTCAACTCGCTGAGGAACTCTTGCCTTCATGACCACGCGGCGACGCTGAAGTGGTTTTTCCTCGTCCGCTGGTTGAAATTGCATTTCGGGTGGAAGGGCTAATTGGATTGGCGTCTTTTTTTCTGCTTTTTCATCTTCTTTGGCGTCATCAGCCTTTTCCTCAATTTTCTCTTTCAAAATAAAGGTGGCCTTTGGCTGCGACTCTTCCTCTAATGTTTCAGACTCTTTCTTTTTCTTTGATGCTATCGACTTCTTTTCTTTTACAAAAAGCTTGGCCCACAATTTCTCAAGCGGTAAATCTTTGGCCCGAGAAAGTAAGTCCAGGGGACCCTGCATCAGCTCCTGCACTGTTTTCTCCGAAAAAAAGACCACAAGAATTGCTGCCATTGTCCAAAGCACAATTTGAACGCCGACATGGTTAAAGACTCCCACAAGGGCATGAGAAAGGCCCAGGCCCAAAATACCGCCAATGAAAATTTGTTCTTGGTATATCTTGGAGTCTGGAAAATAAACGGCAACAAGTGCGCTCGCGGTCAGAATTAATAAAGAGGCCCAAACAACCCTCAAGTTCCGGATTGAAACCTGCTCTCCACGAAATCCTAAGTAAGCAACCCTGAATAGTCCCGCAACAACTAGCCAGGCTGTGATTCCAAAAAGCTGGAAAAGCCCATCCGCCAGAAAGCTTCCAACATAACCGCAATAATTCGTCACTTTTAGGTTGTGCCCCGTTGAATTAAACGATGGGTCACTGGGGTTAAAGCTATACAGGGCCAGACCGATAAAGAGTCCTGCCGCTAAGATAAGAATTCCAACGATATCCTGCTTGAATTTTTGAAAGAGTCGACTCATTCCCAAAATTTACGTACTTTTAGACCGTCTGGGGAGGCTGGTTTTTTGGATACTTGACTTTCATCGGTGTCCTGGGCAAAGAAACCAGACCAAATGCTTAAAATAAATGAAATTTTCTGTAGTATTCAGGGCGAGTCCACTTATGCGGGTCTTCCTACTGTTTTTGTTCGAACTTCGGCCTGCAACCTTCGGTGTAATTATTGTGATACAACTTACGCATACAACGAAGGGTCTACTTTACCGTTAGAGCAAGTACTTGAAAAAATATCTTCTTTTTCAACTCGATTTGTTTGCGTCACGGGTGGCGAGCCCCTTCTCCAAAAAGAAATCCACATACTTATGCACAAATTGTGCGATCAAGGCTACAGCGTTTCGCTTGAAACAAGCGGATCAGTGCCAATTTGCGACGTTGATCCGCGTGTGAAAATCATTCTCGATGTCAAAACTCCTGACAGTGGTGCCGCGAATTCTTTTGACATGAAAAATTTAGACTGCTTGCAGCCAAGCACCGAGCTTAAGTTCGTGATTTGTAGTGAAAATGACTTCAACTGGTCAGAAGACTTCTGTCGTCAACATGAAATTTTCGAAAAATATACGGTTTTATACAGTCCATCATATGGAAAAATAGATGCAAGGTGGCTCGCAGAAAATATTTTGCAAAAAAAATCACCTGCGCGCTTGCAATTGCAGCTACATAAATATATTTGGTCTGTCGAAACACGCGGAGTATGAAAATAAAAATCTCTTACTTTGTGTTTCCATCAAAACAACAAATGAAAAATTGCTAGTAGAAACTGCGGGAGTGATATGACACCAAATCTGAACAGCTCTGATAATCTTTTTGTCGCCAACCTAACAAACGTAAGCCTTGAGAAGCTTGTGAAAAGCAAACTCGAAGTTTTGTTTGCCCAACAGACTGAGGCACAGGTTGAGTTAAACGGATTATATAATGTTGTTCTTGAGCAAGTTGAGCGTCCTTTATTAGAGATCGCTTTGAAATGCCACAACGGCAATCAGGTGAAGACAGCTCAAATGCTCGGCATTAACCGCAACACGCTAAAGAAGAAAATTGACAACTACAAAATTAGAGTCAAAAAGCTTAATTCATAAGACATAAAAATTAAACATCAGCGGGCCTCCTCCCTGTACCGCATCTTGAAATGGGCCCGCATTATTTGTATTCTATAGATAAACGTGAGCAGTTGTTTGGAGGGGAAATGGCAGCTCGAATACCACCTCAAAATTTAGAGGCCGAGCAGTCCATACTTGGGGCCTTAATGCTAGATAAAGAAGCCTGGGATCAGGTTTGCGATGTTCTTAGCGCTCAGGACCTCTATAAGCCCTCTCACCAAAAAATCTATACAGCCATTCACGATCTTGTTCAGCAAAACCAGCCCGTTGATCTCATCACCGTGTCAAACTATCTGCAAACAAAGGGCGAGTTTGATCAGGCTGGCGGCACAAACTATCTTGTCGAGCTTGTTAATAAAGTTGTTTCTTCGGCTAACATTTCTTCTTATGCAAAAATTGTTAGAGAAAAGTCTCTTCTGCGAAAACTGATTCACGCAGGAACAGAGGTTGTCGAAAAGGCCTATGACGAAGACTTTACGGACATTAATCTTCTCGTCGATCAAGCCGAAGAAAAATTCTATAACCTTGGGCAAACAAAGGCGGCAGAGGGCCTTGTTGGCCCAATGGATATCGTTAAATCAAGTCTGATTAAGATCGAAGACCTCTATAAGCGAAAAGCAGATATCACGGGTGTGGCCACGGGCTTTACAATGCTGGACCGAATGACTTCGGGACTTCACTCTGGCGAGTTAACAATTATCGCAGCTCGTCCCTCGATGGGTAAGACCGCGTTTAGTTTAAATCTTGCCCAACATATGGCACTCAGACAAAAGAAGACAGTTGCCTATTTCTCTCTTGAGATGTCGCGCGAGGCGGTCATGATGCGTATTCTGGCCTCTGAGGCCAGAATCAACATGAAAGATATTCGATCTGGAAAAATTAGCGACAGCGCTTGGCCAAAATTAATTCAAGCTGCCGGCCACATTAGTGATAGTAATATCTATATTGATGAGACTTCAGGAGTGAGTCCACTTGAGATTCGTGCGCGTGCGCGAAGGCTGAAGGCCCAACATGGTCTTGATATTATTATCATCGACTACCTTCAACTGATGGATCTTAAGCAAAAAGTAGAAAGCCGCGAGCGCGCAGTTTCTGAAATTTCAAAAAGCTTAAAGACCCTATCAAAAGAACTACAAGTTCCTGTCGTTGCTCTTGCCCAGTTAAATCGAGGCGTTGAGGGCCGTACAGAAAAACGACCTATGCTTTCTGACCTTCGTGAATCTGGATCGATCGAGCAAGATGCCGATGTGATCATGATGCTTTATCGTGATGATTATTACGATAAAGACGATCAGGATAAACAGGGTCACGCCGAAGTGATTATCGGCAAACAAAGAAATGGTCCGACGGGCACGGTGAAGCTTCGATGGGAGGCCGAATTCGGTCGCTTCCGCGATGCGGATCCGGAACCACATCACCCGCTACCGCCTCCGCCGCCATCACAGCCGCAAGCGCCCCAAAATCCCGGAGGAAAACCTCGTAATTTCGCGCCAGGAGCCAGCGTCTAGGCTCCTAAGCCAGACTTTGGGTCCTATTGACGTCATTTTCTTGCCGAAAGACTAACCCCTTGGTCCAATATTATTGTCATCAAGGCAGGGGGTGTGAACATGATCACGGAAGAGATTGTTCAAATCATGATTAAACAGTGGAATATGCCAGAGTCTGCCGTGCGCGAATTTTTAAAGCAGCTTTTCCCTGAAAATACAGAGTCCCTTGATCAAGTTCGAGAGGCCGCGGCCGCAGCCCTTCAAGAGCTCATTTTAGAAACTGAAAAATAAAAGGGCCCCTTTGCAGGAGCCCTCTTCGTTATCATCTTTATCAAAGATAATTACGCTCGCTCAACAACAACCTGAATCGCAGCCTCAAGACCATCACCAAGCTTGATTGTCGCTTTGTGAGTGCCCAGAAGTTTGATGTGCTCTTCAAGATGGATGTCTTTGCGGTCAATTGAATGACCCATTTTTTCCAACTCGCGAGAGATATCAGAAGTTGTGATCGTTCCGAAAAGCTTGTCTGAATCTCCAGCAGCAGATTTGAACTTCACAGATACTCCGCTAATTTTAGCAAGAACCGCTTGTCGCTCGGCGACCGCTTTCTTTTTCTTTGCTTCAGCAACGCGATTTAAGTGTTCCCACTCTGCAATTCGTGTCTCTGTTGCCTCTGCAGCAAGTTTTCGTGGAAATAAAAAGTTTCGTGCAAATCCTGCAGAAACGTTTACTAGATCTCCAACCTTACCTACTTCTTTAACGTCTTTTTGAAGAATTACTTTCATATTTGTTCCCCGTTGTTGTGACTTCCTCGCGCTCGTAAGTTTCTTATGCGCCTTCGAAAGTCGATCCAATAATCAATAACGCCAACCGCACTTAGAATAAAGAACAGCTGACCTACTATAATAAAATAAACAAGCATGCGAATAAATGGTCCTGCTCGAAAGACCAACATCAGAACTTCGAGAATGGCCAGGCCTTGCAAAAAATAAAAACCCATCATGATGTTAAATACGTTCATTGCAACAACTGTTACCGCTTCGTTTCCAACTTTAACAAAAGTCAGAAGAAACGAAACCATCATCAGCCAAATCATGTGATCCGGTACGCGAAACTCGAGCAATCTTATTTGAGATGCGATTCTTTCGTATTTTACGTTGAACATGAGTGCTGTTTTTCGATCCAACATGAGCGCCATAGAAAGACTCATCAGTAAGATCAAAAATAATATAGATGGTATTTGAGCAATGATTGTTTTTGGTTCTACTTTAAAAAGGCTCATTGATGAAGACTCTTGAGTATTATTTGTCGACTGGACTTGACTCATAATCGACTCAATCGTGCTGCCAACCTCTGCGATAAAATCAATGTTTTTTCCGGGCAAAAGCTTCGGCCCGTAAATCACAAAGACCGTTCCAATGAGAACCGAGATCAGTCCCGCCGCAAATCCAGCGTGTCCTTTAGCCTCAGCTTCTGAGTAAAGACCGACAGTCAGCCAGGTCCCCATTAGCAAAAAAGCCATTGAATACACACCAAAGCCTGCAAGGCATGAAAAGAGTATTGCGCCCGTTAACCAAAAGTATTTCGCCCCATACACGCTTCTCAAAACGCGCAAAATGGGTGCACCAAGAAATCCAACAAGAACCGACAGGATGCTTGCCAGAATCGAAAGTGCTGCAAACTTAAGGGTCGAACGCTCTCTGTTCACTGATCTGCCTATTCGCCCATTTCACGAGCAGCTGCCATCGCCGCACGCTTAGCTTGTACTTTTGCTTCTCTCTCTCGCTCACGCTGAGCTGTTTCTTGAAGACCTTTTTTAAATTGCTCCAAGAACTTCGGCAATGAAACGCGAGTATCGATTTTCGTGTGCATAAAACGAATAACTTTGTCGTTGATTCGCATTGTACGCTCGAGCTCAGCAATCGCTGCAGGTTGCGCCTCGAATGTTGTATGGAAATAGATGGCTTTTTTAGATTTGCCGATCATATTTGCAAGTGTTCGCTTTCCCCAAGTTTCCAAAGAGTGCATGCTTCCTTTGAAGCCTTTGATGATCTCTTTGTTCTTTTTGAAAAGTTCTTTTTGATCTTCCAGAGTTGAATCTGGGTGCATCAGGATAACAGCCTCATAAGGCTTCTTAAACTCGTGTGATTTTTCCACAAAGTTCCTTTCGGTTAGTGCCAGTGGGGTCCAGTCCCAATGGCAAGGATTGTTATTCAATTTTTTAGTCAATAAAGACCAGGGCAGAGAATTAGCATGTTGGACCAGTATTCACAAGTCCTATCGCTGATTTAGTTGTTATTCCGGCCCCCCAAATTTAAACTGGTTCTATGGCACTTTATCTCGAGGTCATTCAAGGCGACAACATTGGATCTAAATATTTGATATTAAATGGTTTTCGCCTTGGCAGAACCACGGGCGACATTTTGATTCCTGACAAGAAAATATCCTCTCTTCATGCCCAAGTTGAAAAAGAATCCACTGGAAATTTGGCGCTGGTTGACTTGGGGTCTTCGAATGGAATTTTAATTAATGGACAAAAAGTAAAGCGGGTCGGATTGATTCCGGGGGTCTCATTTCAGGTTGGGAGAACTTTTTTAAAGGTTATCGAAATCGATCAGCTCTCGCCCGAGGGGATGCGTCTTTCAAGTCGGTGGGTGGATGTTCTTGCGCGAGAAGTTCCCAATTTGCTTGCGCAAAATGCAGAAAACCCCACCCCTGTTAAAGCATTTACGCCAGCAATCACACTTTCCTTTATTGAAGGCCCACAGACAGATAAGGTCGTTTACTTGGGTTTTGGTCCAAGACGTTTTGGGGCAGATGTTCTTGATGTTGAACTTGAATGTCCAGAGAGTCCTGGCCTGGCATTTGAAATTATTCCGGACCAAGATGGCGTGCGCTTTCAATCCTACGAAAAAGAAGTTGTGCAACTCAACGGCCAGCCTGTAGATTCTGCGCTTCTTGTTGATGGGGATATTATTGGAGTTGGGTTAACAAGAATCAAAGTAAGGCTTCGCAATGACTGAGATCACAAAAAATACGGGCTCCCTTTCTAGCTTTGATGGAACCTCTATTTACTATGAAGTTCGCGGCTCAGGTGAGCCAATTATTTTTGTCTACGGCATCGCCTGCCTGATGAACCACTGGCACCATCAGATCGATTATTTTTCAAAATCTTATCAGGTCATTACTTTTGATATTCGCGGACACCATAAAAGCACTGTTCCGGAGAATTTAAATAACTTAACCATTGAGTCTATCGCACAGGACATTCAGTCCTTAATGACTCACTTGGGTCTTCAGTCGGCTCATTTTGCGGGCCATAGTTTTGGAGTTCCGATTCTCATTCAGCTTGCAGCAATGAGTCCTGAAAAAATTAAGTCCTTGATCTTCATCAATGGCTTTTCGAAAAATCCCATCAAGGGGATGTTTGGACTTGACGTGGTTGAATCAATTTTTGATCTCGTCAAATCTCAATATGACCACAACCCGACATTGTGGAATTCCCTTTGGAAAACCGCGACGAACAATCAAATTTCAATGTGGTTAAGCGGCTTGGCGGGTGGTTTTAATTTGCGTCTGACTCAATTTAAAGACATTGAAATCTATGCCAAAGGCGTCGCTCAAATTCCACTCGAGGTTTTTATGCCTCTTTTCGAAGACCTGATGAAATTTAACGGGGACGACCACCTGGGGCACATCAAGGCGCCTACGCTTATTCTCAGCGGCGACCATGACATGGTCACTCCACTGAAGTTTCAAGAAGAGATGCACAGCCTGATTAAGGGAAGCGAGTTCGTTGTTATTCCTTATGGGTCTCACTGCACTCAGCTTGATTTCCCTGATTATGTGAATTTGAAAATGGAAAAGTTTTTAAGCTAGGCCTTATTTTAAATTTCTGGAAATACGTTCCGATTTCTTTGGGGTTAAAAAACAAAAGGACCTGCTCACATTCCCAGAGCAAGTCCTTTAGTGCTTATCGCGTTTTCAGAGAAAATTAGCGATAAGATATTTTTGTTACATCGAATCCATATCGTTCAACAGAGTCATCGGATGTGAAAACCATTTTCACATAATCACCAGAAATTACTGGAGAGAATGAATCGTCCGCTGCACCAGTCATCACGCCAACAACTTTTCCAGCTTTGTCGTAGAAAGTGACTTTATCATAGTTTCTTTCTGTGTCGAATTTCTGGAAGTAAACAGCGATTTCTTTCGCGCCATCAACAGAAAGCTCAAAAGTCTCGTTTGATTTCTTCGCATAAGGATGCGTTGACGAAACCGATACAGATTTTGAAGCCCACATTGCAGGATCATCCATATCTGGTGGAGCCTGTTGATTTGTTAGAGCGAAGAAGGCGTTGACCATACCGCCAGTTTTAACTTTGTTCTTAATTGCGCTAACTGGCTTTACTGTCGACATCAGTCGCTGTTTCATCTCAACACCAGTGAGATTTGGTTCATGAGCAGCAAGAAGTGCCGCAACACCTGAAACGTGCGGAGTTGCCATCGAAGTTCCTGACCATGAGTCATATCCATTGCCAGTTACTGACGAGTAAATGTTCACACCAGGAGCCGCAAGATGAACCATTTTCTTACCGTAGTTTGAGAAGCTTGCAATTCCACCTTTATTGTTGATTGCAGCGACAGAAAGTACGTTTGGAACATCGTACGAACAAGGATATGTTGGGTTTGTATCGTTGTTGTTTGATTCGTTACCAGCAGCTGCTACGAAAAGGGCGCCGGCTTCGTGTGATCGCTGAATGGCATCTTTCAGGGTTTGAGAGAAGCCGCCGCCGCCCCAAGAGTTACTCATGATTTTCGCACCCATTTTTGTTGCGTAATCAATTGCGCGAATCGCGCCCTCAAGAGAGCCGCTTCCTTCTGCGCTCAGGAATTTAACGCCCATGATTTTAGCTTTCCAAGCAACACCAACGATTCCTCTTCCATCATCTCCACGGGCTGCAATTGTTCCTGAACAGTGACTTCCGTGGCCGTGGTCATCAAGTGGCTCTGGTGTGGGTTTGTTGGCATCAACAAAGTTCATACCGTGAACGTCATCGACAAATCCATTTCCATCATCATCAACGCCAGGCTTTCCATTTGCTTCTGCTTCGTTTGTCCAGATGTTCTCTTTAAGATCGGGGTGGTTGTAGTTCACGCCAGTATCAATAACGGCGACGATAACGCTTTCTGATCCCGTTTCGATATCCCAAGCCCTTTCTGCATCAACATCGATTCCAACAACGCCTTTTGAATTGCTTGAATCTGCTTGGCCAAAGTTTTTCAGGCCCCAAAGCTTTCCTAACTCTGGATCATTTGGCGTCTTATTAATTCTATAAATGAAATTTGGTTCTGCAATATCAACTAGGGAATTCTGCATCAGAGATTTCACTGCAGAATCTTGTGTTTCAACTACAGCGCGCTTAACGACAACGATATTTTGGTCAGCAATTGTGCTCTTCACATATGCCCCAAGTCGCTGACTCAATGAAATTGTATTGAGTCCTTGTACTGAGTACTGGTTTTTAAGTTTAACAATATATTCGCCTGGTACAGCCTCTGGCTCGTTTGATGCAAATGCTGAGCTTCCTGCCACTAGAGCTAATAATGCGAGACTGCTTGCGATCCTTCCTTGAATCTTCATGTGTGGGCCCCCCCCAAAAAAAATAAGGCATTGCTGCCGGTACCAAAATGGTACCAACCGAAAAAAGAATGACAACGGAATTTTGTAAATATTTAAAAAAAGTCGAGTTTCCCTGTGGAAAAGTTTGCGATTATGTTTCGGTTTCTGTCATTAACCAGTCTTTTTGCCTGTTTCTTCATCACTAAGGTCGAAAGAAAGTTGGTCGCCTGGTCTAGACGTTGGTCTAGTTTTTCTCTCGTTTGGTCCGGGGGAAACCTCGACACCTGTTGCTGCTTTAATCAGATGACGAACAAAAGCCTCTTTTAATGAGTCCGAGGCCTCTTTTCGAAAACCCATCTCTGCCATGATATCGCCAACTTTTTTCATAACCCAATCCCATCTTTTGAGTTTGAGTTGTCTGTCTATTGAAGTGGTCAAAGATGAAAAGTCTCAGAAGCGACCTGCTCCTGAGACTTCTGATGCAAAATTTAAAGGTTAATTTGATGTCCTGCGAAAGTGAAAATTAAATTCCGTCTCCTGCTACGCCTTCCTTTTTTGTTAGGGCAGAGCAGAGAAGTTCTGAGTTCATGCGGGCGATGTTTGTTAGTGAAATTCCTTTGGGACATGCAGCAGAGCAAGCGCCCGTGACCGTGCAGGAGCCAAAACCCTCGGCTTCCATTTGTGCAACCATCCGCTCAACTCGCTCTTTTCTTTCAACTTGACCTTGAGGAAGATGAGAAAGATGAGAAACCTTAGCTGCAACAAAGAGCGATGCCGATGCATTTTTGCATGAGGCCACACAGGCACCACAGCCGATACATTCGGCTGCTGAAAAGGCCGCATCAGCATCTGGCTTTGGAATTGGAAGACAGTTCGCATCTTGGGCGTTGCCAGTATCAACGGAAATAAATCCACCCGAAGAAATAATTCGATCAAAGGCCGTGCGGTCCACCATTAAATCTTTAATAACTGGGAAGGCCTTTGCTCTCCACGGTTCAATCGTGATTGTTTCGCCATTATTGAATTTACGCATATGGAGCTGGCAGACAGTTGTGCCCTTCATAGGGCCATGGGCATTTCCGTTAATCACAAATCCACAGGTTCCACAAATGCCCTCACGACAGTCGTGATCAAAAGCAATTGGTTCTTCGCCCTTGGCGACAAGTTTTTCGTTCACTTGATCAAGCATTTCCAAAAAAGAGGCATCCGTAGAAACTCCGACAGCATCGTACTCGGCAAAATGCCCAGCCTCTTTGCCAGATTTTTGTCTCCATACTTTCAACTTTAAATTAATATTTTTTCCGTTTGATCCACCCATGTTGAGTCCTCTTATTTATACGAGCGTTGTGCAAGTTTAATATTTTCAAATTTCAATTCTTCTTTGTGGCGAGTTTGCTTCTTGCCTTCGCCATTCCACTCCCATGCGGCGACATGACAGAAGTTCTCGTCGTCACGCTTTGCCTCGCCATCTGGAGTTTGAAATTCATCTCGGAAGTGTCCGCCGCAAGATTCTTGTCTTTCAAGGGCGTCATGACACATCAGTTCGCCAAGCTCGAGGAAGTCTGCAACGCGGCCCGCTTTTTCAAGCTCTGGGTTCACATAGTTTGCATCTCCAGGAACCTTAACATCATTCCAGAATTGCTCTTTGAGTTTTGGAATTTGCTGCAGGGCCTTTGCTAGACCATCTTTATTTCGAGACATTCCACAGTATTCCCACATAATTCGACCAAGCTCTTTATGGAACGAATCAACAGTGCGAGAACCCTTCACGGCCATCAACTTAGAAATTTCTGACTTCGCGCGATTTTCAGCCTCTTTGAAAGAGTCATGGGTTGTCGAAATCTTTTCCGTCTTGTGGTTAGCAAGATAGTTTCCAATTGTGTAGGGGATTACAAAATATCCGTCAGCCAATCCCTGCATTAGCGCGGACGCGCCAAGACGATTTGCGCCGTGATCAGAGAAGTTTGCTTCTCCAAGTACAAACAAACCAGGAATGGTGCTCATCAAGTTATAGTCCACCCATAGTCCACCCATTGTATAGTGTGGCGCGGGATAGATTCTCATTGGCATTTCATAGGGATTTTCACCCGTGATTTTTTCGTACATTTCAAATAAGTTTCCATACTTTTCTGAAATTGCAGCCTTACCAAGACGATTAATTGCGTCCTTAAAGTCGAGATAAACAGCCACGCCCGAAGGGCCAACTCCGCGGCCCTCGTCAACTCGGTACTTAGCCTGGCGAGAAGAAACGTCTCTTGGAGCAAGGTTGCCGAAACTTGGGTAGACGCGCTCAAGATAGTAATCTCGTTCATTCTCAGGAATCTGTGATGGATGTCTCTTGTCCCCTTGCATTTTAGGAACCCAAACTCGCCCGTCATTTCTGAGAGATTCAGACATTAGCGTCAGCTTTGACTGCATATCGCCCGCAACAGGAATACATGTCGGGTGAATTTGTGTGTAGCAAGGATTGGCAAAGAAGGCTCCGCGCTTGTGCGCTTTCCATGCGGCAGTCACGGCGCAAGCCATTGCGTTCGTCGAAAGGAAAAAGACGTTTGAATATCCCCCTGTTGCCATCACAACAGCATCGGCCTCGTAGGATTCAATTGCGCCAGTTAGAAGATTTCGAACCACAATTCCTTTTGCCTGTCCATTGACCAAAACTAGATCGAGCATTTCTCTTCGAGTGAACAGTGTAACTTGCTTCTTGTCGACCTGTCTCATCATCGCCTGATACGCGCCGATTAAAAGCTGCTGGCCCGTCTGTCCGCGAGCATAGAATGTTCGGGAAACCTGAGCTCCACCAAACGATCTGTTTGAAAGTAGACCGCCATATTCACGAGCCAAAGGAACGCCTTGGGCCACGCAGTGGTCGATAATATTTGCTGACACCTGAGCGAGTCGATAGACGTTGGCTTCACGAGCGCGGAAGTCTCCGCCCTTGATGGTGTCATAAAAAAGTCGATTGACGCTGTCTCCGTCATTTTTATAGTTCTTGGCTGCATTAATTCCGCCCTGAGCAGCGACAGAGTGTGCCCGCCTTGGGCTCTCGTGAACGCAAAAGGCTTTAACATTGTAACCCATTTCGCCAAGAGCCGCAGCTGCGCTTGCTCCAGCAAGGCCTGTTCCGACAACAATAATATTGTGTTTTCTTTTGTTGGCAGGATTCACAAGTTTCATATGAAACTTGTGGTCATCCCACATTGATTCAATCGGTCCGCCTGGTGTTTGGCTATCTAATTTCGACATAATGACATCCTTATCCCGCTATGAAAAAAACGTAAATTGGTTGAACAAGAAACCCTGCTGCGACAATAACGGCATAAATGACGCTGATTTTTTTAATCAGACAGGCATACTTGTCATTTCGAAGGCCCAATGATTGGAAAATCGCTCCGATGCCATGACTTAAATGAAAGCCCAGCAAAACAAGGCATACGACATACCAGGCCATATATCCTGGCTGCTTAAAAACCTCGACAACAAGCCGATGGAGGTCTCTCATAACCACTCCGCCCACGCTTGTTTCGTAATATGTTCCATATTTAAATGTGGCAATGTGAGAGATAATAAAGGCCAAAATCAAGGCTCCCTGTGGGGCCATTGTTTTTGATGCAAGAGATGCGCCTTTTTCTCCGTTCGGAGTCATCGCATATCGGCTGCTTCCGCGTGCAGCAAGGTTTTCTCTTGTCAAAGAAATCCCACAGATTACATGGGTGACAATTGCAAGCACCAAGATGGCCTCAGCAACATAAATAAAGTTCCCACTTGTCAGCGCGTGACCATAAGAGTTGTAGGCCTGTGGGTTAAAAATAATTAATAAATTCGCAGCCATATGGGAAAGAACAAAGCCCGCCCAGATTAAACCAGAAATACCCATTAAATACTTTCGACCAATTGTCGTAAAAATAAACGGACGTGCAACCGCAGCACTCATAATAGAACCTCTTTCAATTTTTTAAGACACTAAAAGCGATGTTAGTCTCTTGTTGGCCATCTGTTAACCAGCATCGCAAGGTGTTATATAACTAACCCTTTGCAACACCTCGTCTTTCATTGATATTCGAACTGTCTATCAATTGGAGAGTGCAATGAAAATTTTTGTATGCATCAAACAAGTTCCAGATACAGAAACGAAGATCAAAATCTCCTCGGACAATCAATCCATTGATTCCACAGGGGTAAAGTGGGTTATGAACCCTTATGATGAGTATGCTGTTGAAGAGGCCATCAAGCTTAAGGAATCCAAGCCAGGAGCCCAGGTCCACGCCATCACCCTCGGGCCAAAAGCCCGCGCTGGTGAGGTTCTGCGCACAGCATTGGCAATGGGTGCTGACGAGGGCATTCTCATTGATGCCCCTGCAAGCCTAGATTCCACGGCAACCGCAAAGGCACTTGCTGCCGCCATTACAAAAGAGGGCGACGCATCCCTTGTTTTCACTGGTAAGCTTGCCATTGACGACAATCAGTCAGCCGTGAGTCAAATGATTGCCGAGTTTTTAAACATCCCCCACACGACCGTGGTCTCAAAATTTACTTATGGGCCTGAGGCCATCACTGTTGAGCGCGATATCGAGGGTGGAGCAAAAGAGGTTGTCCAAATGGTTGCCCCGGCTGTTGTTGGTGCAAACAAGGGCCTTAATATGCCCCGATATGCAAGCTTGCCTGGAATAATGAAGGCCAAGAAAAAGGTTTTAAAAGAATACTCTCTTGAAGCTCTTGGCGTCAGTGCCGATAACAAGACTAAAACTCTTTCTTTGAGTCTTCCTGCAGATAAGCCTGCCGTGAAGCTGCTCAGTGGTGATTCTCAGCAACAAGTCACGGCATTAGTTCAACTTCTCCGAGATGAAGCGAAGGTGTTATAATGGGAAAAATATTAGTTTTCACAGAATATAGTCACGGTCACTTAAAGCGCAGCGCTCAAGAGCTTTTAACAGCTGCGAGATCTTCAGGACAAACAGTCGCAGCCTTGGCTGTTGGCAGTCAGTCTGCCACGATAACTGAAGAATTAAAAAAGTATGGGGCTCAGGAAATTCATCTTTTGAAGGACGCTCAGTTCGACCAATATAATCCTGAACTCTTTACTGCTGCGATTTGTGACGTTGTTCAAAAATCTCAGGCCACAGCAATTTTAGCCTCTGCTTCAAGCACAGGAAAAGATCTTTTTCCACGTGTTGGCGCTCGACTGAACTCTGGCGTCCTCAGTGATTGTACGGAACTTAGGTTTTCAGGAGACAATATCGAAGTCACTCGTCCGCTGTTTTCAGGAAAGTGCTTTGCGAAGGCGACGTTTGATATTAGCCCGGTCAAAATTGTTCTGATGAGAGCAAATCAGCTGCCCGTATCTGAATCTCCCGCGGCTTCTACACAAACAACAGAGCACTCGTTTTCAAAACCTGATTTAAAAACCGTTATTAAAGAAATCGTGCGCGGAACCTCTGAAAAGCTTGATCTCACGGAGGCGAATATTATTGTCTCTGGTGGCCGTGGTCTAAAAGAGGCCGCTAACTTTAAACTTCTTAATGATCTGGCCGACGTCCTGGGCGCAACTGTTGGCGCTTCTCGCGCTGTTGTCGATGCCGGCTGGTGTTCGCATGGGATGCAGGTGGGCCAAACAGGAAAGACTGTGGCTCCATCTTTATATATTGCAGTCGGCGTGTCTGGAGCCATCCAACACGTTGCTGGAATGAGCGGCAGCAAAGTCATCGTTGCCATTAACAACGACCCTAATGCACCAATCTTTCAAAAGGCGACCTACGGAATTGTTGGGGATCTTTTTGATGTTGTTCCAAAGCTGACTGAAGAGTTTAAAAAGGTAATGAAGTAGTTTTGCTTCGAAAATACGTTTACCCACTTATTATTTGGGTTATTTATAAGCTTCTCTCAATGACCTGGCGACTCACCCTAATTGAGCCGCCAGAGATGAAAGAGGCTCTGATAAATAAAAAGCCCTTTGTTCTTGCTCATTGGCATGGGGACGAGCTCGTTCTTATGCAGCTCATTGGTCGCTATCGTTTGGCAACAATTGCTTCGACAAGCAAAGACGGCGAGATGATGAACACCCTTATTCATCTCGTCGGAGGGCGCACAACTCGGGGCTCTTCAACTCGCGGGGGAGTACAGGCCCTGAAGGGTTTGTTGAGGCTTGTCAAAGAGGGGTACAACAGTAGTTTTGCTGTTGATGGCCCAAAGGGACCAATTTATCAGGTGAAGCCAGGAATTTTTGAACTCAGTCGACTGATGGGCGCCCCAATTTACTATGCCGGGGTCGCCTGTGATCGCAGATGGGTTGCTGAAAAGTCATGGAATAAGGCTTATCTCCCAAAGCCTTTTTCTAAAGTCCTTATCGAGTGGCGGGGGCCACTTGCTCCCATCAATAAGGAAATTGATCCAAGGTCTCCCGACCTTGCAAACTCTCTTGCGGAAGCGCTGCACAATGCCAAATCTGACTGTGTTAAAAAAATTGCGACCAGCCAAACTTAAGTGTTAGCCTTTATGAAAAGGATTTTTGACCTTTCAAAGGATGAATTATGAAAAGTTTTTCAGTATTTATTGGCGTTGTTTTGGCCGGAACCCTTGCTTTCGCTCAGGCGGCAAAAGACGAAACAATTGCTATCGTTGGTTCAAAAAAAATTACACTTGAAGAATTCAATAAAAAGTATCTCGAGGTTAAGAATCAGGCTGTTAATCCTCCGACAAAAGCGCAGTTTTTAGAGGATCTTGTTCGATATGAGCTTGGCGTTCAGGAGGCCGAGAAAAAGGCCCTTGAAAAAGATCCTATGGTTCAGGACCGGATGAAACAAGAGCTCTATCGCGCG
This sequence comes from Oligoflexia bacterium, assembly GCA_016861345.1. Lineage (GTDB taxonomy): Bacteria > Bdellovibrionota > Bdellovibrionia > Bdellovibrionales > Bdellovibrionaceae > BOLD01. The sequence goes on along the minus strand of BOLD01000004.1, from coordinate 120,080 downwards.
CTGCTTGAAAAGGAGCTTGGTCAAAAGGTTCAAAAAATCAGCGTTTCGGATAAAGAGATGGAAGATTACTATAAGAAAAATCCAGAGATTCGAACCTCACACATCCTGATTGAACTTAAACCTGGCGCTACTGCCGTGCAAAGGGCCGAGGCACAGAAGAGAGCAAAGGAAATCTTTGAAGAAGTCAAAAAGAGCAAGAGAAGCTTTGAAGAGCTTGTTAAGCTCTATTCAGACGACCCACTCAGCAAGCAGGCTGGTGGTGATGTGGGATGGCAAAATCGAACAACTCTTGTTCCCGCGTATTATGACGCTGTTGTGAATGCAAAAACTGGAGAAATTAAGGGGCTTGTTGAAACTCCTTATGGTATTCATATAGTGAAAGTAACGGGCGTGCGCGCTTTCGAGAACGCGAACAAACGGCAATTACGGGCTGCTGTTTTTGATGAAAAGCGCAAACAAGTTTTTAACGAATATTTTGATAAGCTTAAGAGGGGTTACACGATTAAAACAAACCCCAAGCTCATCGAGTAGTGAGGAAAATGCGTTTTGTAATGAAAAAAAGCCCCGTCTTGGGGCTTTTTGCTTTTATGGGCATTGTGATATTGACTGGCTGCCAGTTCGGGTCCAACAAAGTTGGGTCCCAGGTTGTCCTTCAGGTGAACGAGCACAAGCTCACGGCAAAGGATTTTGCTGAACAGCTTGTGGTTGGTTTAAAAAGTTTTGACGCCCTAGCCGCGAAAGATCCCAACAATATTGCTCGCGCAAAAAATGATGTGATCAAAAATTTTATTCTTCAGTCGATCATCAAAGACTATGCAAAGCTTCAAAATATCCAGATCAGTGATTCTGAGCTTGAGGCGGAGGTCAACTCGGTTCGCTCTGGCTACCCAGATGATCTCGCATTTCGGCGAATGCTCGCCCAAGAGGGGCTCTCTCTCAGTGGCTGGAAAGAGAGTTTACGTCAAACCCTTGTTGACCAGAAGGTCTTCAAAATTATCGGTGAAAAAATACCGAAGCCAACTACTGAGGAAATCAAGAGATACTATGACGACAACAAGGACAAGTATCGTCGCCGCGAGCGTATTTATTTGAGACAAATCATTGTCGACGACCTCACCAAGGCCCAATCCATCAAAGATGAGTTGGGAAAAAAACAAGATTTCGCAACTCTTGCTTCAAAATATTCTGTCGCTCCCGAGGCAAAATCCGGCGGGGTTGTTGGCTGGGTTGAAAAGGGTTCGGTTGATATCTTTGACAAAGCTTTCCTTTTGCCCGTCGGCGGCATCAGTCAGGTGCTCGAAAGTTCGTACGGATTTCATATCTTTAAAGTTGATCGCAAAGCTCCGGCTGGGTATGCCTCGATTGAAGAGGTTAGAGACCAAATCAGTCAGGTTATCCTGGGTAAAAAAGAGCAGGCTGAATTTATGGGTTGGCTCGACAAACAAATTCGCACCGCCCGCGTAATGAAAAACACGGAGCTGATACAATCTATTTCTGTTGAGACAAGGGGAACCAAATGAAGTTTTTTGTTTTACCAATCATCCTTTGCTTTAACCTTTCCGCTCGCGCAGAGCTCGTCGAGCGCGTTGTTGCTGTTGTGAACAACGAGATCGTTCTTGAAACTGATCTCTCTGCCTTTGCAAAGAAGCTCGAGCAAAATGGCTTTATCGATGATCTCCTCCTTTTAGGAAACTCTGTCGACAACTTAAAAAAAGCTCGGGAGCTGCGCCTTGAGTATCTCATCAATGAAAAAATTCTCGACTCTGAAATTAAGCGTCTCAACCTGAGCGTAACTGTTGAGCGCGTTGAGCAAGAAATACGAGACATTGCCAAGAAAAATGGAGTATCTCGGACTGAAATGATGGCGTCTCTAAAGAGTCAGGGCATTGGCGCCTCTGAATATCAAGACTTTGTCAAATCCAGAATTGAACGCCAATCTCTCATTGAAGGTGAAATCACATCAAAAATTCGTGTGACCGATGAGGACATCATGGCTCAGTATGTGCGGCTACATCCCGAAAGCTCTGCTGGGGTTTACGAATACACGCTTTCTCATATTTTATTCAACCCCAAAAAGGGCGGGCCGGAAGCTGCGCTTGAAAGGGCCCAGGTCGCGCTTAAAAAAATCCGCTCTGGAGAATCTTTCGAAGTCGTCGCGGAACAACACAGCGAGGACTCAAACTTTGCTTCTGGTGGCGCACTGGGAACATTTAAAGCCGGTGAATTCGCAAAAGAAATGGAAGAAGCCGTCTCTAATCTGTCGGCAGGGGAGACCAGCGGCATTGTGAAGTCACGCGCTGGATATCATATTCTGAAGGTTGTCTCTAAAAAAATCGTTGCAGATTCTCGATATGAGAAAGAAAAGGAAAAAATTCGCGCTTCTCTTTTTGAAAAGTCATTTCAAAAACATTTTAAAAATTGGTTAGAAATGAAAAGGGAAGAGTCTTTTGTTAAAATCAATAAGTCCTAATAGTTGGAGTAAGTAATGTACGATTCAGTTATTTTTCGAGAGTACGATATTCGCGGTGTGTACGAAAAGCAGTTTGATAAAGACTTTGCCTATCTTTTGGGGCGAGCCTATGTCCAACACTACGTTAATAAGTTCGGAAGAACGCCCACAATTACCATCGGCCACGACGCCCGCCTTTCTGGCCCAGAGATCAAGGCTTCACTGACTCAAGGTGTGCTCGACTCTGGTGGAAATGTTATCTACATCGGCCTTGTGACCTCACCCATTTCTTACTACACAACCTTTGAGGTTCCCGGTGTTGACGGGGCCCTCATGATCACCGGCAGCCACAATCCTCCAGATTATAATGGATTTAAAGTCAGTGTCGGCAAACAAACAATTTTCGGCGACGAAATTCAGGAGCTTCGTAGAATCATTGAAAAAGGCCAGTTTGCTACAGGTCAGGGAAAAGAAACAAAACTGGATATTTTCCCTCAGTATCTTGAGCGATACAGAAAAGAATTTGGCTCAATGAAGCCCATCAAAGTTGTTCTTGATTGCGGCAACGGGGCTGCCGGGTGCATAGTAAAAAAACTTTTCGAGGTTGTTGGATTAAAACCAACCATCCTTTTTGAAGAGCCAGATGGAAAATTTCCAAATCACCATCCGGACCCAACTGTAGAAAAAAATCTCACAGCTCTTGTTGCACAGGTAAAAAAAGAAGGTGCCGTAGTTGGAATCGGCTTTGACGGTGATGCTGACCGTATCGGTATTGTTGATCACACTGGAAAAATGATTTACGGCGATGAGCTCATGGTCCTTGTCAGCCGTGATGTGCTTCAAACATCTAAGGGTGGAAAGATTATTGGCGATGTGAAGTGCTCTGACCTTATGTACGATGACATTAAAAAACATGGTGGAGTTCCCATTATGTGGAAGACGGGACACTCGCTCATTAAAGAAAAAGTAAAGCTAGAAAAGGCTCCATTTGGTGGCGAGATGAGTGGTCACATTTTCTTTGCAGATCGCAACTATGGTTATGATGACGCTCTTTATGCTGGACTTCGTGTTTGTGAAATTCTCTCAAAAACAGGAAAGACAATTCCAGAATTGCTTGAGGGCTATCCCCATGCCTACAACACTCCGGAATTGCGCGTAGACACAACCGAAGAGAAGAAGGTTCTGATCGTTGAAAAGCTCAAAGAAGCCTTCTCAAAACCTTCACCCGATTATTCGACAAACCTGCTCGACGGAGTTCGCGTGAGCTTCAAAGATGGTTGGGCGCTGGCGAGATCTTCAAACACCCAGCCCGTTCTCGTTCTTCGCTATGAAGCAACGACTCAGGCCGGCCTTGACCGAATACGCGATCAGTTTGAAGCTGTGGTGAAGAAGTATTTGTAGTCGCTGCCGTAGTGGCGGTGACTGTGCGAATTATCCGACAGCACTTTCTTTTTTTGAAAAGTAATAAAATCCGCCAATTTGAATTATAAAAATAAGAATCAACATGCCCGCGCCAGTTAGTGGAAGGCCTTTATAATTAATAATATAAATTTTCCCGTCTTCGGCGGCTTGTGTTGTTTCCATCGGCTTATCTTCGACTAACTTTAAGCTCATCCCAATAAGGATGGCTCCATTCTTGCCCTCAGTTCTTAAGCTTTGTGGATACTTGTAAACAACAATATTAAGGGCGCTTAAAAATACGAGCAATATCATCGCTCCTGTTGCGGTGATGAATGTTTTTTTACTCGCTACTCCGGTGATCTGCGCTTCGCGCTCATCATTTTCACTAATGCCGGCAAGTTTTCTAACAACTTTATTTTTTAGATTTTTATTTATTGCGATTGCAAAAAAGAGGTAAATAACGGCTGTGGTCCAAATAACAATACCCCAGCCGCAAATATCGAATAAATAGTGCATGATTGTTTTGCCGTCTGATCTATCGTTGTATCCTAAGTAATCAAGGGCAATTGCTGCAAGGGCGACAGGAAACATATAAATCGTAATCTGAATAATTTTATCATGGATTTTGTCTAATTTATTAATCGTGTTCATACTAGTCCTCCCGAACGTAAAAAATTGAGTGAATGTCTGTTTTAAAATGCCGTGCGATTCGAAAGGCCAGTTCGAGCGACGGATTATAGTTTTCTTTTTCAATGGCGATGATCGTTGCCCGTGTGACGCCAATGGCGTCGGCAAGTTCTTGCTGGGTGAGCCCACGATCAGAGCGAAAGAGGGCAAGTCGAGTTCGAATTTTGAGCTGTAAAGTTAAATTTCCCATATGTACAGTTAGCTTTACATGCATTTATAGAAATGTCAAGTTGGCTTTACATAAAGAGATAAAAAAAGGAGATACTCGAGTATCTCCTTAATTTTCTTAGAATTTAATTCTTTGGAATTAAACTTTTCCGTTGAGTGCGAAAGCAACAACAAGAGCGTAGATCACAAGTGACTCGATAAGAGCAAGACCGATGATCATTGGAACGAAGATCTTACCTTGAGCCGCTGGGTTACGAGCGATGCCCTCAAGTGCAGATGCAGCAGCTTTAGATTGTCCAAGCGCGCCTCCGAATGCTGCCAAGCCGATAGCCAAACCAGCTGCAAGAGCGATTAGACCTTTATCAGTGATTCCGCCAGCAGCAGCAGCGTGAGCGGCATCTTGTGCCATCGCTACGTTTGCAAGAAGAGTTGATACGATTACTGCGAATACTGTTTTTGCTGTTTTCATTTAGTTTTTCTCCTTCTTTTACTAAATTTACAGTTGTTGGTTGTCTATTAATGGTCGTGCGCTGTCGCAAGGGCGATATACACCATCGACAGAAGAGTGAAGACGAATGCTTGCACGAAGCAGACGAAAATTCCGAGCAAATAGAATGGAATTGGAACCAGTAGTGGGACAAGGTCTGTAAACACACCAAGAACGGTGTGGTCACCCATCATCACGTTTGCAAGACGAAGTCCCAAGCTCACTGGTCGAACGATGTGTGAGATCACTTCGATCACAACCATGAGCGGCGCCAGTGCAAGCAATGGCCCCAAGAAGTGTTTAAGGTAGGCAACGCCGTTCTCTTTAAGTCCAAGGTAGTTATAGGCCAAGAACATAAAAATACCCATACCAAGGGTTGTGTTAATTTGCTGAGTTGCTGGTGTCATTCCAGGAATAACTCCAACAAGATTGTTAATCAGGACAAATACAAAAACGGCTGAAAACATCGGAGTATATTTTCTCCCATGCTCACCAATAACCATGTCGACAACCCCGTGGATAAACTCAACGGTCAGTTCGACTAAGCCCTTCGCTGAAAATTTATCGGCAGGAATAACGGCTTTATCTCCAAGTTTTACCATTGAGCTTCTTGCTGCGGCCCCCGCCAGCATCAGCCCGCCAGAAACAATTGCAGCTGTTGCGACGTGAGCGTATTCGTTACCAACTCCTGGAATTAAAGACGTTAAGCTAAAAGACATGATTCCTCACTGTTTTCGGTTCAAGAAAAAGACCGCTTTAAATATTCCGGTAATCAGTAAGCTTCCGACTCCTAAACTAAACCAGAGTGGGTCCACTTGGTTTGACCTTACGAGAAGGAAAATAATGACACCGAAAATCGCGTACTTAAATACAATGAGAGAGACCGCCAGGGCAATGAGTTTTTTGCGAACAATCCATGACCAAATCAGTCCATGTGCTGACAGATTAAGCAGAACAAGAAGCCCCCCATAGAGAAATGATTGTGCAGAGCGATATTCTGTTGTGTAGGCAAGCGCCGCTGTTCCTGCTGCGACGACAAGGGCCTGAAAAAGGAGAAGTGTTTTCATTCGTCTTTGTTTTTCTCTTCTGCTGTTTTTTCAATTCTTTTCGCTAAAATAACAATGTGGTAAATCCACGAGGCCAATCCAACCATCGACAATCCAGCAATTCCAAGTCCATTCAATGAGTATTGCTTATCGATTATCGAACCAAGCCAAATACAAGATAAGATAATTCCACCCAATTCAAATCCCATCGCTGCAAAAATCAAGTACTTGTTATTTTTCACTTTTTTCCTCTTTTTGCATTGGGTTGATTTTTTTGACGCTCAAGCAAGCGCTTAATTCGAATATCGATGTAGTCGGGCTGGGGATGATGGGGTCGCATGGCCTCAAGCACAGAAATGGCTGAATTAAAATCCTTCATCTCTTCGTAAGCCACAGCAAGAGTGATGGCCACATTTTCTTTGACGGCTCGATCTGGATATTTTTTCAGAATTTCATGAAATATTTCTGAGGCCTTTTGTATGTCTTTTTTTGCTAAAAAGATATTTCCCTTAAGCACCAGCATCTGAAATCGGTCGTCATCGTTTGTGCTTTTTTTTAGAAACTCGTTGGCCTCAGATTCTGCCTGGAAAAAGTTGTTTTGATAATAGTATGCTCTGGCCAGATTCATTTTATATTTTGACGCCTCAGTAGGATCTAGGCTCATGCCAAGAAGCTTGTTAATCTCGACAACCGCCCTTGAATAGTCCGTGAGCTGATCAAAATAAATTGTTGCAATCTGTTTTTGGGCCAAAAGCCTTTCGGCCAGATCCTTTGAATAAAGAACTATTAGCTGGTAATATTCCGCCGCCTTTTTAAAGTCTTTTAAGTCCAGCAAAGAAATTCGGGCGCCCTCTCGGGCGGCGAACAGGCTGATTTCGGTCTCTTGGTTTCGTTGTATGACTCGATCATAATAAACGAGGGCCTGCCGAAATTCTTTTTTTTCAGCATAGGCCGTCGCTGTATTAAAATCCTTTTTTTCCACAAGGTCGCAGCCCACAAAAAAACAGAGGGCTACAAATATTGCTAAAAGCTTAGTGCAGCTGTTCTGCATCTTGGCCGGGCTCATCGCCACCAACATCCTCGATAACCGCAAGCCCTGTAACAAGTTCTTCTTTTCCATCAAGATTAATCAGACGAACACCTTGGGTATTTCGACCTAGAACAGAAATATCCTGAACCTTCATTCGGATAACTTGTCCCTTATCGGTGGTTAGAATAACCTCATGTTTATCTTGAACTTTTCGAGCGCCCACGACTTTACCAACCTTATCGGTTGTCTTTTGAGTAATAATACCAACTCCGCCACGACCCTGAATTCTGTACTCGCCCACCTCAGACCGTTTTCCGTATCCGCCTTCGGTCACCATCAAAATGGTATCTTTGCTATCTTTTTCAATAACTTCCATTCCAATAACAGTGTCTTCTTTTGCTAAGGTGATCCCTTTCACTCCTCGAGCAGATCGACCCATTGGGCGAACATCATCTTCGTTAAAGCGGATCGACATTCCCTCGCGAGTCGCTATGAAGATATCGCTTTGACCGTCACTGATTTTTGCATCAATAACGTTGTCTTCAAGATCTGTCGTCAGCGCGATAATTCCTGCAGTTCTTTGGTTCGAGAAAGAGTCCAACGATGTTTTCTTGATCACGCCGTTTTTAGTTAGCATGACGACATATTTGCTTTCAACAAACTCGTCAACCTGCAAGACGGCCATAACATTTTCGCCACTTGATAGTTGAACAACGTTTGCAATAGCTTTTCCTTTTGATGTGCGGTTTCCGATTGGCAATCGGTGAACCTTACACCAATAGACTTTTCCTTTATCTGTAAAGACAAGCAGGGTGGTCTTGGTGCTCGCAATAAAGATGTCAGTAACGTAATCTTCTTCGCGAGTTTCCATACCCTTAAGGCCTTTTCCCCCTCGCTTTTGAACGCGGTATTCAGCAATTGGAATTCGCTTAATGTATCCTGTGTTTGTAATTGTAACGACAACTTGTTCGTCTGCGATCAGGTCTTCGTCTTCAATATCATTCGCATCGCCAATGATCTGAGATCGGCGCTTATCGCCATATTTTTTCTTAATTTCAGTCAATTCGTTAATGATAATTTTGAAAACCTCACGAACGTCAGCAAGGACAAATTGAAGCCATTCGATTTGCTTCATAAGTTCTGCAAGTTCATTGTCTATTTTTTCTCTTTCAAGGCCCGTAAGTCTTTGAAGTCGCATTTCTAAAATAGCAACGGCCTGTTTTTCAGAGAATGCAAACTTCGCAATGAGGGCTTCTTGAGCTGCTTTTGGCTCTTTCGAAGCTTTAATTGTTTGAATAACAGCGTCAATATTATCAAGGGCCTTTTTCAATCCTTCTAAGATGTGGGCTCTTTCTTGAGCTTTCTTAAGGTCAAAAATACATCGCTTTGTGATCACATCGCGGCGGTGATCGACAAAGGCCTGAAGCATGCCTTTTAAATCAAAAGTGACCGGCTGATTTTTCGCATCCAGTGCGAGCATTATGATTCCATAGCTCACCTGAAGCTGAGTAAATTTATAAAGTCGATTCAGAATGACAGAGGCGTTTTCGCCTTTCTTAATTTGAATAACAATTCTCATTCCTTCGCGAGAAGATTCATCTCGAATATCAGAAATGCCTTCAATTTGCTTGTCTCGAACAAGATCAGCAATGCTCTCAATTAATTTTGCTTTGTTAACTTGATAGGGAATTTCGGTAACAATAATCTCTTCGCGGCCGTCTTTTTTCGTTTCAATATCAGCAACAGCCTTAAGAGTGATAATTCCTTTTCCCTTTTTGTAGGCCTGATGAATGCCTTGAGTTCCAGCAATCACACCTGCCGATGGAAAGTCTGGACCAGGAATTTTTTCTAAAAGTTCATCAATCGTGCAGTCTGGCTTATTGATAACATGAATACATCCATCAATAACTTCGCCTAAGTTGTGCGGCGGAATATTTGTCGCCATACCAACGGCAATACCGGCACTTCCGTTAACTAATAAATTAGGAAATTTTGCTGGCAAAACAAGTGGAACCTCAAGAGAGTCGTCGTAGTTTGGACCAAACGGAATGGTTTCCTTTTCGATATCCTCTAACAACTCCTCAGCAAGTCTTGTCATCCGCACTTCTGTGTAACGCATGGCTGCTGGTGAGTCTCCGTCGATTGATCCAAAGTTTCCTTGGCCGTCTTCGAGAGGGTATCTCAAAGAAAAATCCTGGGCCATACGAACCATTGTATCGTAAACAGCGGTATCTCCGTGGGGGTGGTATTTACCGATCACATCTCCGACCACACGAGCCGATTTCTTGTACGGTTTATCGTGAGTATTGCTCATGTCGTATTGAGCAAATAAAATTCGACGATGAACTGGCTTTAAGCCATCTCGAACATCTGGAAGTGCGCGACCCACGATGACGCTCATCGAGTACTGCAAATAGGCTTCTCGCATTTCTTTATTAATATCGACTACTGTTACGCCTTTTTGTTCTTGATTCGATTCCATGGTTAACCCTTATTAAACGTCTAGCTCTCGAGCCATCAGTGCGTTGTCGTGAATAAATTTTCGTCGCGGTTCTACTTGCTCGCCCATAAGAACACTAAAGGTCTCATCTGCCGCAACGGCATCGTCAACAGTCACCTTCAGTAGTCGGCGATTGGCTGGATTTAAGGTTGTTTCCCAAAGCTGCTCTGGATTCATTTCTCCTAATCCCTTATATCGCTGGATGTAGTAACCTTTTTTTGTATTTTCCATGACGTATTCGTGGAATTCTTTATAGGTTTCAAAGCTCATTGGTGTTCCTGCAAAATCGATTGCAATTGGCAGCTTTGAAGTCATTTGAATTTGCGACCAAAGGTTCTGTAGTTCCGACCACTCTGGGGTTTTTAAAGTATCAAGGCTGATCTTTGTTGTAATTTTATCAGCATACCGAACTGTTGAAACCGAACCAACAACCTTATCGCCTTCGATTTGAACCTTTGATTTAATTTCAGTAATTCCCAAGGATTTATTTGCCGTGACCCAGGCCGTAAGATCCTCAAGGGCTTTTTTCATAGATCCTTCTGAGCCAAACACAGTTTGATGTTGGTCTATCTTGCTCAGTAAGAAATAAAGAACGTCTTGGTCATACTTTGCAGAAGACGCCTTTAGTAATTGATAGAATTTCTGAATTTGAATGATCAGTTTTTTGAAGTCATCTTCAGAAACAGCTTTTTTAGAAGAAGTAATTGTGACTTCTTTCAATCCTGATCCTAAAAGGAATTCCGTCAGGGCCGCATCGTCTTTTAAATAAACTTCTTGGTTGCCTTTTTTCGCTCTGTAAAGTGGCGGCTGAGCAATATAAATATATCCTCGCTCAAGAACGGCCGGCATTTGTCGATAGAAGAAAGTTAAAAGCAGGGTTCGGATGTGTGATCCGTCGACATCGGCATCTGTCATGATGATGATTTTGTGATATCTAATTTTTGCAGCATCAACGTTATCTTTTCCGATTCCGGCACCAAAAGCAGATATCATCATTTTGATCTCGTCGTTTGAAAGCATTTTGTCAAAACGAGCTTTTTCGACGTTAAGAATTTTACCTTTTAACGGAAGTACGGCCTGAGTTCTTCGATCACGACCCTGTTTTGCAGATCCACCCGCCGAATCTCCCTCAACCAGATAGAGTTCACAAAGTGCGGGATCTCGCTCTTGGCAGTCCGCCATTTTTCCTGGAAGTGAGCCGCCATCAAGCGCGGTTTTACGTCGAGTTAAATCGCGAGCTTTTCTTGCGGCATCGCGAGCACGAGCAGCTTCGACACATTTTCCAACAATCGTCTTTGCCGCTGTTGGATTTCGATCCAACCAGTCCGCAAGCTTATCGTTTACAAGTGATTCAACGATACCTTTGACTTCGGTATTTCCAAGTTTTGTTTTTGTCTGACCTTCAAACTGAGGCTCACGAACCTTCACAGATACGACTGCAGCCAAGCCTTCACGTATATCTTCACCCTCAAGAGAAACTTTTAGATCTTTAAGTAGGTTTTTTTGTTGAGCATAGGCGTTTGTCGTCCGAGTGAGTGCGCCCCTGAATCCCACAAGGTGAGTTCCGCCTTCTGTTGTATTGATATTGTTACAATAAGTAAAAATTGATTCCGTGTACGAATCATTCCACTGCATTGCAATTTCAGCTTCGACATTATCTTTTTCACCTTTAAAATAAATCACATCATTGTGAGCGGCTTTTTTGCTTTGATTCATGTAAGAAACAAATTCTGCAATACCGTTAGTAAATTGGAATTCGACTTTTTTACCTGTTCGATCGTCTTTCAGAGCAATATACAAACCAGCATTCAAAAACGCTAATTCACGAAGGCGTTGTGAAAGATAATTGAAATCAAATAAAATACTTTCGTCTTTGAAAATTTCCCGATCTGGTTTGAAAGTTGTTTTTGTTCCGGTTTTTGTTGCAGGTTCCCCTTTTTCAAGGCCACCCTGAGGGACACCCTTGGCGTATTTTTGAATCCACGTAAATCCATTTCTCTTAACTTCAACTTCACAGCGAATAGAAAGTGCATTCACAACAGAAGCACCGACACCATGAAGTCCTCCGGATACCTTATAGGTACCGCCATCAAATTTTCCACCAGCATGAAGAACTGTCATGACAACTTCAAGAGCTGATTTACCATTTTTGTGAGCATCAACTGGAATACCGCGACCGTCGTCTTCAACGGTGATGGACTCATCTGTGTTGATTGTGATGTTAATGTGTTTGCAATATCCAGCAAGAGCTTCGTCAACAGAGTTATCAACAATTTCATACACCAGGTGATGAAATCCTCTGAAGCCTGTATCCCCGATATACATACCGGGACGCTTACGAACAGCCTCAAGGCCTTCTAGAACTTGAATCGAATCCGCACCATAATCTTTTTGTGGTTCTGTGTTTTCAACTTTTGTCACAAACTATCCTTCCACATTTCCATCTTGAACAATGAACACAGCTGGTAATTCATCCCTCATTTCATCTTTCATCGAATCTGAAAGATGAACATCCGTCGTGGTGATAAAAATCTGCGTGTTGATTCCGTGAAGAAACGAAATCAACGCCTCTCGCTTATCTTGATCAAGCTCAGAGAGCACATCATCTAACATCAACACTGGGTATGTGCCGTGAACCTTGCTATGATACACAATTTGGGCCATTTTGAAAGATAATATCAACGCCCTTTGCTGCCCCTGCGAACAAAAAAATCTCGAGTTATTTTGGTTATATAAGAATATGACGTCATGCTTCTGAGGGCCTACTAAAGAGGTCCCTGCCCCGCGCTCTGCATTTTCAAGTTCATAACCCCTTTTTTTGATCGAATTTGCGATCATTTCAGGGGTAAAACTCATGCTATTTTCACCGGAAATCACATACTCCACCGAGATATCCACATTTTGTGTTCGTGAGATATATTGCATCGAGTTATTTATTTCTGGTAAGACCGCTCTTAATGCCCGGACCCTTTCAACCGATAATTCGGCTCCGAGTCTAAAAAAGAGAGGGTTTATACTCTCTAAAAGGGCTTTTGTTTCATTTTCGGGTGTTAACCCATCAAGGCCGTTCTTGAGGATCTTATTTCTTATCTTAAGGCATTTACGGAAATCAGCAATCAATTGAATATTTTTTTGATCAGCTGAAGTTAAAAGCTCGTCAATAAGCTGTCTTCTCAGATCGGCGCCCTCTTTAATCGAGGCAAGGCTTTCTGGACTAAAAATAACTGACGAAAATTTTTTTTGTATTTCTGTCGACGTCGTTTTCTTTTTATTCAGTAGAAAATTTTTTCTTGATTTTAATATCTGCGCAGCAATTTCAAATTCTAAATCCCCATCAACTACTTGAGCTCTTAATACAGACTCGTTTTTATTTTTTTGAATGAGATTTGAGTTATCTCCATAACGAAACGATTGTCCCTGAGTCAGTAAATATAAACCTTCAAGTAAATTTGTTTTTCCTTGGCCATTTTTACCAAGAAATATATTTACCTTTTTTGAGAACTTAATCTCAAGTGAGTTTAGATTTCGAAATTGGTAGTAACTTGCTTTTGTGAAATACAAGCTAAATCAAATTCTCATTGGCATAACAACACATGTGTAAGTGCTGTCATTATGAGGTCGAACAAGGCCTGGCGAAAGTTGATCATTAATTTCAAAATCAACTTCATCAGCGCTAATCGCACCTAAAATATCTTGGATATATTTTGCATTAAAGCCGATTTTCATATCTTTACCAGTGTAACCAACTTCAATTTCTTCTTTGGCGTCACCAAGCTCAGGGTTATTGGATGCGATTTCCATTTTTCCATTTGTAAGGGATAAAGTAACAGCCTTTGATTTATGATTAGCAAGTAAGGAAACTCGTTTTAACGAAGTTAAAAAAGCCTCTTTGTTGATTATGATTTTTTGATTGAGCTTTTGTGGAATAAACTGTGAATAATTGGGATATTTTCCTTCAATTAAACGAACCATTAATGTTGTTGATCCATGCCGAACAATTAATTGCGATCCATCGATTGCAAGATCAAATTCTCCACCTAAAACTTCAAGAAGCTTTTTAATTTCAAATAATCCTTTACGAGGAATAATAACACCTTGTTTGGTAATTGCTTTCGATGAAGGAATTTTTCTAGAAATTAAACTCAGACGATGTCCATCAGTTGCAACCATAATGTAACCCTGGTCGTCTTTTTGCTCAAAATACACTCCGTTTAAATGGTATCTTGTTTCATCATTTGAAACAGAATAAATAGTTTTATCAATCATGTCTTTTAAAACATCAGCTTGAATTTTAATAAAACCCTGCCCAGAGTACGTTGGAAAGATGGGATATTCTTCAGCACTGATTCCAACAATTTTTGATTGATATTTGCCTTGTTTAATTTCAAGCCAGTTATTTTCTTTTTTGATTAATTGAATTGGTCCATCTGATAGCTCTTTTATTATTTCAAAAAGATTTTTTGCACTGACTGCTACTTTTCCAGGCTGGAGATTCTTGATTGGTGCTGAATCGGTTAAACTGACTTCAAGGTCTGTTGCAAAAACTTTAAGCTGATCTTCATTTGCCTCGAGAAGAATGTTTACAAGAACTGGCATTGTATTTCTTTTTTCTACAATGTTTTGAGTCTTTCCAATGAGACTCATCAGATCTTTTTTTTCTATTTCAATTTTCATAAATCCCTCTCAGGTATTTATATTAATACTTATATATATAAATATACGTAGTAGTAGTAGGAGCGTGGAAAACCTATCAAATCACCCAAGCTCTTGTAAACACTGAAAAAACATTGTGGATAATGCGTTAAAATTCTGAAGCTTAAAATCCGACAAATTTGTGGATAAGAAGATTCACAATTTAACCCCAAGACTTTTACACAAAGTCTTCCACAACCCACATTCACACTCCTGTGATATTGTGGATTCTCGTCGTTAACTCTTCGATATCGTTCTTGATATCTCCGTCAGTGTTTTGTAGAAACTGAACTCGCTCTAAGGAATTCATAACAGTTGTATGATCCTTACCACCAAAAGCACGTCCTATATCAACTAGGGATTTATCCAGATGCTTCTTAATTAAGTACATCGAGATTTGCCTTGGAATAACGATTTGTTTAGCCCTGGTTGTTGATTTTAAATCAAGAACCCTGACTTTAAAGTGGTCAGCAACAAGCTTTTGAATATCCTCAATCGTGATCGAAGTCGTGGTTTCGTGAGTAGCCAAAACACGCCTAGCCAGCTCGATATCAATTGATAACCCCTGAAGTTCACTGAACATTTTTACCTTTTTAAGGTTACCTTCAAGCTCACGAATCGATTTTTTGGATATTCTCGCAATATAATTAATCACCTCATCACTTAGACGAACATGAAACTTTTCAGCCTTATATCTTAAAATGGCTACTCTTGTCTCAAATTCAGGCATTTGGATATCCGCAATCAGTCCCCATTCGAGACGTGACCTATTGCGATCCTCTAAGTTAATGATATCCTTAGGCATTCTGTCAGATGCAAGAATGATTTGCTTCTTTTTCTCAATAAAAGAGTTAATCATATGGAAGAATTCTTCCTGTGTGGCCTCTCCCTTACCTATATATTGGACGTCATCGACTAATAAAATATCTGAATTGTCTCGATATTGTTGGCGGAACTTGTCCATATTATGCTTTCGCATAGCTGCAATACATTCATTTAAAAAAGACTCGGCACTCATGTAAGTGATTCTAAGAGTAGGAAATCTATTTTTAATTTCATTACCAACAGCATGAAGTAGGTGGGTTTTACCCATTCCACTGGGTCCACATATAAAGAGGGGATTGTAACCAGAGCCGGGATTTTGGGCGACGTTATAGCAAGCGGCATGAGCAAACTCATTATTTCTACCAACGACAAATGTGGAAAAGGTGTACTCTGAGTTTAAAATTTCTCTTCTCTTGTCAGTTTGACTTGGTACAACCTGAGCTTGAAATCCAATTTGATTTTTAGGTGCTTGATACTGGTTTTCCGAATAAGCGACATAGTCATGAGGCAGGCTGGATTGGTTTTCAGAAGCTCCAGCACCACTGTTTACTGTGATATCGACCTCAAACGGACCCTTGTAAATAGCTGAAATTTCTTCATAAATTTGATTTAGGAAGTTTTCAATAATAAAGTATTGATGGATGTTGCTGGGAACACTGAGAATGATACGAGGGACATCTGCTGTCCCAAGAGTATCCACATAAGTTACTGGATCTAAAAAGTTTTCCAGAAACTTATTGCCTGGATTTCGTTGTTTAATCCTGTCCTTAATAATACCCCAAAAAGATAAATTTAATTCCACGACCAATTCCCCCCGCGGCCCTCATAGCAGCATGGAAATGTCTTTTCAACAGTTGACCTCTTTGCCGCATTGTGCTTTATTGCTCCGACTTGAAGCTGACGTTTAAAACAGTCGTAATCTCAGGAGAATTTTAATGAAGCGTACATATCAGCCCAGCAAAGTAAGAAGAAAACGAACTCATGGATTTCTTGCTAAAATGGCAACAGCAGACGGAAGAGCAGTACTTAGCAGAAGAAGAGCTAAGGGTAGAAAAAGACTAACGGTTAAGGTTAGTGGCAAATAAAAAAACACGCGTACTTAGGCTCAGCCGAGACTTTCAGAATATAAAAAATAAGGGCAAACGGTTCGTGGCAGCGAGATGGCTGCTGGTAGCTTACATGAAAAACGATGTTGGCTACATGCGATTTGGCTGGACCGTTCCTGGAAAAATTGGCCCTGCGGTCATTCGAAACAAACTGAAGCGCTGGTGTCGTGAGTACTTTAGGCAGATCTTGAAGTCGGGATCTGAGTTTGAAGTGGATATTAATGTTGTTATCAGACCAGTTGATGACGAATTCTTCAAAAAGCTACATTATGAAGAATTCAAAAAATCTATGGATTCTTTTTTTAAGGCGGGCAGAGTCCGTTCTTAAGGCGGGAATGATTTTTTTCATCTCAGCATATCAGCTTGTTTTATCTCCCCTATTGGGGGGAGCGTGTCGGTATTCACCCAGCTGTTCTGAGTATGCCGTTGAAGCTGTCAAAACCCACAAACCACTTTATGCAATTCAACTGATTATAAAGAGAATATTACGGTGTCGCCCCGGGGCTGGCTTTGGTTACGATCCAGTTCCTCATCAACCCTGTGAATGTCGAGGTCATCAATGAATCAAAAACAAAATAACTTTATGGACACACGCACGATTATTGCCATTGTTCTCGTTGGTATTGTTTGGTTTGCGTGGCAGTCTTATTTGACAAAGAAATATCCAAACATGAATCAGCCTCAACAAAAAGTTGAGAATGCACAAAAATTAGAGACGACGCCCCCGACTTCGACACAAGAAAGTCCAAAATCTGAACCCCCTATTTCAAAAACAGAGGTCAAAGCAGCCGATGTAGCCTCGGAAGAAAAGACCCTTGTTTTTCAAAATGATGATATTTCCTTTGAAGTTTCAAGCGCAGGTATGGGGATAAAAAAAGTAGTTCTTAAAAAGCATCAAGACCGTGAGAAAAAGGCTATCCAGTTTGCCCAAGATGCGACAGTTGGTTTGTTTGCGGCGACGCTCACGTCATCTGGTAAAGCCATACCGTTTTCTATTGAGAAAAAAGCAGACAACGTATTTGAAGGAACGGCGCGAGTAGGTGAATCAACGATCCGACGCACAATTGAAATTCAGCCCCAGACGCTGGCGCTTAAAAATACGGTCGTCATTGAAAAGGCAAGCGCCCTTCAGGGTCTTGGGTTTTCTATTTCAGAAAAAAAGCTCAACCTACCCCCCTCAAGCATGTTTGCTCCATCAACAGAACAGCAAGAGTCCTTTGTTCATTATTCTGGAAAACGCGATCGAATTAATATGACAAGCACAAGCGAGCCTGTTCAAAAAAGCTACCAGCAAGTTTCTATCGCCTCTGTAGGAACGCACTATTTTACGGCAGCGCTGCTTGATAAATCGGATCTTGCACCTGAGGCCTCAGTTATAGCCACCTCAAAAGAGGGTGACCCAATTACTGCACAAATGACTTACAAGTTTGCCGCCGAATCTGCGCAGTTGAATTTCCAAGCCTATGCAGGACCAAAGCTTCAAGAAAATCTCGAAAAAATTGACCCGCTTTTAACAGAGACGATCGACTTTGGATTTTTCAGCGGCATTGCTAAAGTTTTGCTGATCACCATGAAGTGGTTTTATCGTTTTGTTGGAAACTGGGGTGTTGCAATCATCCTTCTGACCTTGCTCGTTCGAGCGCTTGTTCTTCCGTTTAATATCGCGAGCTACAAGTCGATGAAGAAAATGCAAAAGATTCAGCCGCAGATCCAATCATTGCGTGAAAGATATAAAGAAGACGCCAATGCCATGAATCGAGAAATGATGGATTTAATGAAGAAAGAGAAGGTCAACCCTTTAGGCGGGTGTCTTCCGATGCTTCTTCAAATGCCCGTATTCTTTGCCCTCTATCAAGTGCTTGGACAAAGTATAGAACTCTACCAAGCTCCATTTATGCTATGGATTCAGGATCTGAGCCTGAAGGACCCCTATTATGTTCTTCCTATTTTAATGGGAGTGTCCTTGTTTATTCAGCATAAAATCACGCCAACAACAATGGATCCGACCCAGGCAAAAGTGATGCAGTTTATGCCCATTATGTTTAGTTTGATGATGATCGCTTTACCAAGCGGTTTGACCCTTTATATTTTTGTCAGCACGGCGTTTGGAATTATTCAACAACAACTCTTTATGAGAGACAAATCGCCGGCTCTATCAACCAAAGCAATGAAAGCCTAATTTACAGGAGGAATGAACATGTCTGGATTTTTCAGCAAACTTTTCGGTGGAAAGAAAAAAGAAGGCAATAGTGAAGTTGAAACGCTAGCAAGCGAAACCCTATCGGGACTTATTGAAAAAGCTCACCTTGACCTTGAGTTTAACATGAAGCTGGAAACTGATGACAAGGGCGAGCCCCAACTTCACATTGAATTTTCTGGCGACGACGAAGACCTATTAAAAGAGAACGAAGGACAGATGATTGATGCCCTTCAGTTGTTTGTTAAGCGGGTTATTCAGCACCATCTTCCAGATGACCGCACCAATGTTTTGGTGGACTGTAATGGTTATCGAGAAGAGTCGAGCCAGGCCCTTGTCGATCTTGCGGAGAAGCTTAAAAATATTGCGCTTGAAAAGGGAAAGTCGGTTTATTTCAGAGCGCTTCCGCCAAAAGATCGCAAAATCATTCATCAATACTTAGCAAATGACACTCGCGTTCGCAGTCGATCAATCGGTGACGGTCTGTTTAAGAAGATCAAAATCTACCCCGTTAAAAATGGCGGCGGACAAGATCAGCGCGAAGAGCAGTATTCTAACGATTAATTTTTTATAAAAAGAGCTGCGGATGTTACAAAGAGACAAAGACACTATCTGTGCTGTTTCAACTCCGCAGGGTCACGGGGGCATTTCTGTTATTCGCGTTAGCGGCCCCCGCGCACTTGATGTTTCAAGAGCCCTTTGCCGCTTTTTACCAAAAAACCCAGAATCTCATAAAGCCTACTTTGGAACACTCACAACAAAAGATCAGCAGGTCGAGATCGACGAAGTTTTGGCCCTTCCTTTTTTGGGCTCAAAATCTTTTACAGGCGAAGAGGTCGTTGAGATCTCCTGTCACGGAAATCCCATTCTTGTTCAATGGATTTTAAAAGAATTAGTTACCTCCGGTGCCCGACTTGCCGAGAGAGGTGAGTTTACTTACCGGGCATTTATGAATGGGAAGCTTGATCTCGTTCAGGCTGAAAGCGTGCTCAGCATGATCGAAAGTCAAACTCAGCAATCTGCCCAACAATCACTGCGCCAGCTTAAGGGTGGACTATCTGAGGTTGTTGAGAATATTGAAAATGAATTAACTTGGTGTTTGGCTCATCTTGAGGCCAGTATTGATTTTTCTCAAGAGGGAATTGAGATCGTCTCAAGCGATGAATTAAAGCTTCGATTGAGCAAGATTAAAACCAGCGTTGACGATTTAATGAAAAGCTACACCGCGGGCCGGATTTTGCGCGAAGGGCTGCAGATAGCGCTTGCGGGAGTTCCTAATGTTGGTAAATCAAGCTTACTCAACAGCCTGATGGGAGAAGAAAAGGCGATCGTCACCGATGTTCCTGGAACAACCAGAGATCTGGTTGAGGGCGCATTTATTCTTGGGGGAGTTCGCGTGCTTCTCTCGGATACGGCAGGCCTGAGAGAGGCTCAGGATAAGGTCGAAAAAATCGGAATACAGAAAAGTCTTTTGCGCCAGAAAGAGGCCGATTACATTCTTTTTGCCTTTGATGTTTCTCGTGAGTTTTCTGAGGAAGAGGCCAAAATACTTGAGGCCTACCCCACAGATAAGGTTTTTTTAATCGGAAACAAACTTGATCTCATTGGTGGGGACACCCAGAAGGCCACCCAAATCCTTAAGAAGAGTCCAAGTTTAAGTAATTTTTTCAGTCGTATAGCCAACCCTGAGCAATTTTTTAAGGAGAGGGTTTTCTTTGTTTCTACTTTCGATAAAAAGAGTGTTGATAGCCTCAGGAATGCGCTTTCAAAGCACGTCGAGATGTCTCAGATTGAAGATCAAACTTTGATTATGCAGACGCGACACTTTGAAAACCTAGTTAAGGTCGAAGCTTTGATTCGCGCAGCCCGTGAGCTTGTTAGTCAGGATTCTAGCGCCGAGTTTATTGCCCTTGAGTTAAAGCAAGCGCTTATCCTGATACAGGAAATCCTGGGGAAACGATTTGATGATCAAATTATGGATCGAGTGTTTAAGGAATTTTGCATCGGAAAATAATCCAAGTGGTGGATTCATATGAGTCTCTATGATTATGACTTAATTGTTGTTGGCGCCGGACATGCAGGAATAGAGGCCTGCCTTGTGGGCGCGCGCCTTGGATTAAAAACACTGATGGTCACAACAAATACAGACCGCATTGGTTATATGAGCTGCAACCCCTCAATCGGAGGACTTGCAAAAGGTCACATGGTTCGAGAGATCGATGTGCTTGGCGGAGAAATGGGCCTCGCTGCGGACGCCACCTGCATTCAATTTAAAAGATTAAACTCGAGAAAAGGGCCTGCGGTACGCGGCAGCCGAGTGCAAAGCGATAAACACAAGTACTCTGCTTTCATGAAAAAGGCGCTCCAAAATGAAAAGCACCTGGCGGTTTTGCAGGGTGAAGTTAAAAAAGTTCTTTTAAACGGCAAAACGTGTGAGGGCGTTGTTCTTCAAGATGGTTCTGAAATTCGCTCAAAGGCAGTTGTTCTTACGACCGGCACTTTTTTAAACGGAGTCATGCATGTTGGAATGACCCAAACTCCTGGCGGACGCATTGGTGATCAAGCATCACACGGTTTATCTGATCAACTGCTTGAGGCCGGGTTTGAAGTGAAGCGTTTAAAAACGGGTACTCCTGCGCGTCTACACAAAGACAGTATTGATTGGTCAAAGACAATTCCACAGTTTGGAGATGATCGGTTTTATCCGTTTAGTTTTAAATCACCACATGCCTACCAGCTTGATCAAATCGCTTGCTACCTGTCTCGTACGACAGAAAAAACCCACGAAATTATCCGAAACAATCTGCATCTATCGCCCATGTACTGTGGGATCATCGAAGGGGTCGGACCCCGATATTGCCCAAGCATTGAAGATAAGGTTGTTCGATTTGCAGACAGGGACTCTCATCAAACATTTCTTGAACCAGAGGGATTAGACAGCGACCTTATTTACTTACAGGGAATATCAACGAGCCTTCCACTTGAGGTGCAGGATCAGTTTTTAAGAACCATTCCCGGCCTTGAAAATGTTCAGGTCGTTCGTTACGGCTACGCAGTTGAGTACGATTATTTTGAGCCGACGCAAATCTGGCATCGCCTTGAAACTCGACCGATTCAAAGATTGTTTTTAGCCGGGCAAATTAATGGCACGAGCGGATATGAAGAGGCCGCAGCCCAAGGATTTGTTGCGGGCATCAATGCGGCTCACGCCATTTTAAACAGACCAGAGTTTGTTTTAAACAGAGATCAGGCCTACATCGGCGTCTTAATTGATGACCTTGTTACAAAAGGCACAAGAGAACCCTATCGAATGTTCACCTCGAGAGCGGAACACCGGCTTGTTTTGCGCGAAGACAACACCATTGATCGTCTGGCGGATCTCTCTATAAAAATTGGACTTCATGGGGCCGAGGCCGTGGATCTTTTAAATGATCTTCGCCAAAGACGACAAGATTTGCACGAGAAGCTCCAGAATACAAAAATTTACCCGAATGCGGAAACACAGGAAAAACTTTTATCTCTAAAAACAAGCCCGCTTCTGAAATCGGTCTCCTATGAAGAGCTTCTTCGCCGTGCGGAGGTCGACTCGCAAAGTTTGGCGTCACTTGGATTTGATATTGATTTAGACCCCAACGTTTGTGAGCCAGTGGAAATTCAGGTGAAGTATGCGGGTTATATTAAAAAGCAAAATGAACTTATTGAACAAACTCGACGCCTGGAGGGTTTGATTTTGCCAGACCACATTTCTTATTCTGATATCAAGGGTCTTTCGACCGAGGAAACAGAAAAGTTGTCACGCATACGGCCTCGTACTTTAGGCCAAGCCCAACGCATCAGTGGAGTAAACCCTTCAGCTATCCAAGCGATCATGATATATTTGAAATCTCGTAGATTAGCCGGTGAGGAGTTGCCGCTTGGGAAACAGAGCAAATAGCGCGAAGGATTCTGCATCTAAAGTCGTCACGACAGATTCGCGACGTGACAAAAATAAAGTTAAAGATACGGGCCCAGAGAATGCCGGATATCCATGGAGAATTGAAACATGGTTTTCTGATCTCACAGATGTGCAAAAGCTGAAATTTAAAAAGTTTCATGGGGAGCTCATAAAGCACAATAAAACGATGGACCTTATTTCGGCAAAATCGTTACCGCTTGTAGATGCCCTTTTTTTTGCGGACTCGATAATTGCGTCACAACTCATTGCGTCATCAGCTATTGTAGACGAAATATATGATCTTGGCTCGGGAAGTGGGTTTCCGGGTATTGTTTACGCAATTCTGAACCCCAAGACTAAAGTTTTTCTTGTTGAAGCAGACCAGAAAAAGGTTGAGTTTCTGAAAATAGCGGTGGCGGCCTGTGATTTGAAGAATTGCAGCGTTATAGGGCGCACCATTGAGTCGCTCCCAGAAAAGTCTATTAAATTTGCGATGTCGAGAGGGGTCACTGGAATTGCAAAACTTCTTCTTATGACGCGCAAGCAGGTTGTGATGGGCGGCAAGCTATATCATCTTAAGGGCGAAGGGTGGGCAACGGAAATCGCCTCAATTCCTACCCAGCTCTGTTCGTTTTGGACCCCTGGGCTAGTTGGCGAGTACAGACTATCGCTCGGTGAGATTAAGTTTGCAGTTGTGAAGACGGACAAGATCGCGGACTAGGGCTTGTGGTAATTGTTCTACGTAGAACATTACTTTCCGGACCCGGTGCCCTCCCCCCTGCCACCATCTCCCTTTTTTATTTTTGGGTCTAAGCCTAACTCGGCCATGCGATCTTCTAGCTTCCATTGGCGCGCTGGTTTTTGGGCGCTCTGAAATGACTTATATTCCTTGACCTCTTCCTGGCTTGGCCAGTCCTCGCCATTTGAGTACGCCTTTAGGTACTCACGCATAGCGTGCTCTTTTCTCGACTGAGCTCGAACACCCCAGTACAGCTCCATTTGCTTAAGCCGCTCGTACCTGGCAAGCGATTCATAGTACCTCTTTTGCGCAAATTTTATTTGCCCAGTTTGAGGGACGGCCGTCTTTAGTGCGCCCTCATGTTCCGCCAGGGTTTTTTTCTCTGCCTCAGCATCTGCTCTATAAGCGGACTCCTGTTTTTTCATGTCTGAGTATATTGGATCAAGCAACTCGGGATTTGGATGCGGCCGATCACACCCGAGATGCAGCAGGGAAAATATTGATATTATAATAAGATAGTATAGGTCTCGTCCCATGTTCCACGTGGAACATCGGAATAATTCTGAAAAACCTTGAATAAAAAAACTTTCTAGGCGAACTTATTTTTCCAATTTACTTGGAGGTATCATGGCAAAAACGATTTGTATCGCCAATCAAAAGGGCGGAGTAGGAAAAACAACAACATCGGTTAATCTCTCATCAGCTCTTGCGGCCATGAAAAAGAGAGTTCTCCTAATAGATCTTGACCCACAGGGGAATGCCTCTAGCGGCCTTGGAATTAAAAGACATGAATTTCAGGATGCAAACTCATATCATGTGTTGATTGGTGAAAAAACAATCGAGCAGACTATTCAGCGTACTCAAAATGACTACCTACACGTTGTCGGTGCAAATCCTGACCTTGTTGGAGCCGAGATTGAGCTAGTTGATATGCCACAAAGAGAGTTTCGACTCAAAGCAGCAATTTCACAGGTGGCCCCAAATTACGATTTTATTCTAATAGACTGCCCCCCGTCCCTGGGCCTACTGACATTAAATGCGCTAACGGCGGCCAACAGCTTTCTCGTTCCGCTTCAGTGTGAATATTATGCGCTCGAGGGGCTGAGCCAGCTTTTAAACACAGCCGGAATTATAAAAAAGAATCTCAACCCAGGCCTTCATATAGAGGGAATTGTTCTCACAATGTTTGATACAAGAAATAACCTAAGCCACCAGGTGGTCAGCGAAATCAAAACACACTTTGGCGATAAGGTTTTCTCTGCAATTATTCCTCGAAATGTGCGCCTCAGTGAGGCCCCCAGTCACGGGCTCAGCATTTTTGGTTACGATTCAAAATCACCGGGAGCGGTTAAATACCAGGAGCTTGCACAGGAGCTGGTTGCTCGCAATCATAGCTCAGCACAAGAGCAAAGACCAGCACAGCAAAAACCAGAAGCAATCAACAGCGTAAGATATATGGAGATCTAAATGTCTGACCTTATTAATGAATCATCAAACAAAAAAAGACTTGGACGGGGTCTTGGATCTTTGCTTGGGGGGACGGCAAAAGAAGATGTTCTTTCTGAGGCCCCAGTCGCACTTCCCCCAACAACTGGATTTAAGCAGGAGCCTCAGCGGGCCCCGGCAGCCACAGTGCAGGCAACCGTTGCGCCAGAGGCGCGCATCTGGAGCGTGGGTATCGATAAGCTGCAGGCCTCAGTTTTTCAGCCCCGACAAAATTTTGAAAAAGAAAAGCTAGAGGAACTTGCACAATCAATTCGACAAAATGGAATTTTGCAGCCAATCGTTGCTCGCAAAAATCAAAACGGGAAGCTTGAAATCATTGCCGGAGAAAGAAGATGGAGGGCGGCCCAATTAGCTGGCCTACACGAGGTTCCTGTCATTCTTAAAACACTGAGCAACAAAGAGACCCTTGAGCTTGCCATCATTGAGAACATTCAACGAGAGGACCTAAACCCCATTGAAGAGGCTGAGGCCTACCACAAGCTGGGCGCTGAGTTTCATTTAACTCAGCAGCAAATTGCAGAGAAGGTTGGAAAAGATCGCGCGACAGTTGCAAACTCGATGAGACTGTTGGCGCTACCCAAAGACGTCAGAGACCTTGTTGTTAAGGGCGAGCTGAGCGCGGGGCATGCCAAGGTTATTCTGTCACTCGACAGTGCGGAGCAGATGTCGCAGATGGCAGCCCAAGCTGTGGCGAATCAAATGAGCGTTCGAAAGCTTGAAAAAGCGGTCAATAATATTAAGGAGAAAAAACAAGAGGTCGCCCAGACTCTGGCGCCTAGGGAAAATTTAAAAATGAAACTCATAGATGGGCTATCTGAAGATTTGCAAAAGGCCTTGGGAACCAAGGTTGGGATTGAATATAAGGATGGGCGCGGAAAAATTACGATTCAGTTTTATACAGATGATGGATTAACGCAAATCATTGAAAGGATTAAGGCTGGATGTCAGAGCTAATCGACCTACCCATTGAAACAGAATCTCTTGGTCATGTAACGGCCATCTTGGATAGCGGGGCGCACTTTGAGGGGAAGCTGACCTTTGAGGGGACGGTTCAGATTGGGGGAGAGTTTCGGGGAGAAATTTTCACGAAGGATACGATTGTCATTAATCGTGGCGCGTTAGTCTTTGCCGAGATCGAAGCAGAAACCATAATTATTAGCGGCAGAGTTGAAGGAAACCTTTTTGCGCGGCGCCGAGTAATTATGCATCCGCCGGCCGTGTTTAAGGGAACGGTGACGTCGCCCAGCCTGCGCATTGATGAGGGCGTTGTTTTTGAGGGCGCCTCTTATATGCCTAAAACTTAGGCTTAAATCCAAAATTCTTGACCTTAAGTTCTGATGAATGATATCCCCCACTGACTTCCAAAGTGGGGTAAAATACCAGATGGCTATTATTCATCAGCTCGGAATCGATCATACACTTGCTTTTCAATTTCTTATTTTTGTCTTCACAATTGTGGTTCTAGTTAACTACGTCTTCAAGCCGTATGCAGAATTGCACGAAAAAAGAGACCATCAAACAAAAGGCAGCGAAGATGTTGCCACCGAAATTCAGCGACAAGCTGAAGATTTGCGCGCGGAATACGAAACAAGGGCTCGCAAAGTGAGCGGAGAAATTAAAACAATTTTCGATTCTTTTAGGGCGAGCGCAAGCAGCGATGCAGAAAGCGTTGTCGCAAAGGCACGAGAAGAATCACAAAAAATTTTGGAACAAACACGAAAGCAGGTTGCAAGCGAGCTTGCCGAGGCTGCTCAAAAAATGCAGCAAGAAGTTCCGGCGCTTTCACAGACAATGAGTCAAAGACTTCTCACGAACAAACAGAGAGTAAATTAATGAGAAATTTAGCTATTATCAGTGGTTTGTTGCTTTTGGCCGCACTTGCTCAAGCAAGCGATGCCGCACACGGCGGCGGGCACGGCCTAGATGCACATGCAATTAAGACAATAATTTATCAAATTATCAACGTATCAATCATGATTGGCGGGCTTTTCTACATTATGAAAAAACCAGTAAAGGATTTTTTCAAAGGAAGAAGAGAGGCCTATCTTCACGCCGCTGGCCGCGCGCAAGCAGCGAGGGCGAAGGCAGAGGAAGAGCATCTTGATATTAAGGTTAAGCTCACAAAGCTTGAGAGCACTGCAGATGAAAGCATATCTCGAGCAAAGGCAGAGGCAGCAGACTTAAGATCAAGCATTATGGCAGAGGCCGAAGAGCTCTCAAAAAGAATACGCAAAGAGGCCGAGGCCGCGGCTCAGCTTGAAATTGAAAAAGCCAAAACCCATCTCAGAGAAGACATGATTCGCGAGGCCGCCAAGCTTGCTGCTCACAATATGCAGTCGAGCGTCACAAGCGAAGATCACAAGCGGCTTCAGAGTGAATTTATTAACAACATACAGGCGGTTCAGCAATGATTAGCGAAGTATCCAGACGTTACGCCAAGGCACTCTTTGAGCTAGCAAAGGAAACAAAGCAAGTCGAGACCATTGCGCCAGAAATTCACGGGTTAAAGCTTGCCATTGAAAACAATAAAGAGATTCTTGGCTTTATTGCTTCGCCGCTTGTTTCTGCTGAAGATAAGAAAGCAGCAATTCAAAAAACATTCTCATCCGCAAATGCGCTTGTCCTTAATCTCATGCTTTTAATGGCTGAGAAAGGACGACTTGAGCTCATTGGGGAGGTTGCAGATGCCTTTGAGCAGATCAATGACGAATCTCATGGTATTACTCGGGGCAAGGTTGTGTCCGCAAAAGCACTGGGCGCCCAAGAGAGAGCGGACATCGAAAAAACAATTAATAAAGTAACAAAAAAAGAAGTGATTCTGAGCTACGAAGAAGACCCCTCGCTGCTTGGCGGATTGATCGCCCAAGTTGGTGGTTGGAACTTTGACGACAGCTTAAAATCTCATTTGCATCGCATGAGTGAAGAACTTAATAGGAGATCAAACTAAACATGGAAACATCAATTCGCGCAGAAGAAATTAGCCGCATACTGAAGGACCAGATTAATCATTACAACAAGAAGATCGAAGTCAGCGAGACTGGAAGCGTTCTTTCTGTTGGTGACGGTGTGGCCCGCGTTTATGGACTTGAGAATGTCATGGCCGGAGAGCTGGTTGAGTTTCCAGGTGACGTTATGGGAATGGTTCTTAACCTTGAAGAATCTTTCGTGGGAGTCGTTATCTTCGGAGAAGATCGACACATTAAAGAGGGCGACGTCGTTAAGAGAACAAAAAAGATCGTTCAGGTTCCCGTTGGAGAAGCGCTTCTTGGCCGCGTTGTGGATGGTCTTGGCCGCCCAATTGATGGAAAAGGCCCAATCAACAGCGAACACACTCGAGTGGTTGAGTTAAAAGCCCCTGGTATCGTTTATCGTCACTCAGTTCACGAGCCACTTCAAACGGGCATCAAAGCGATTGATTCAATGATTCCAATCGGACGCGGACAGCGAGAGCTGATCATCGGCGACCGTCAAACTGGAAAAACAGCAATCGCGATCGATACAATCATCAATCAAAAAGGCCAAGGCGTTCAGTGTTTCTACGTAGCGATCGGACAAAAGCAGTCAACTGTTGCGGTTGTTGTTGAAAAGCTTCGTCAATCTGGCGCTCTTGAGTACACAACTGTTATCGCCGCGACAGCTTCTGACCCAGCTCCAATGCAGTTTATTGCTGCATATTCTGGAACCGCGATGGCTGAATACTTCCGCGATTCTGGCCGGCACGCTCTTATTATTTACGATGATTTGACAAAACAAGCTCAGGCTTATCGTCAGATGTCCCTACTTCTTCGCCGTCCTCCTGGTCGTGAGGCTTATCCTGGAGACGTATTTTATCTTCACTCACGGCTTCTTGAGCGTGCAGCAAAATTATCTGCCGACAAGGGCGGCGGATCGCTGACAGCTCTTCCAATCATCGAAACTCAGGCGGGCGATATTTCTGCCTACATCCCAACGAACGTGATTTCGATCACCGACGGACAGATCTTCCTTGAAACAGACCTGTTCTACAAAGGTATTCGACCAGCGATTTCTGTAGGTAAATCAGTGTCGCGCGTGGGTGGATCTGCTCAGATTAAGGCGATGAAATCGATCGCTGGAACAATCAAGCTTGAGCTTGCGCAGTTCCGCGCTCTTGAGGCTTTCGCGGCATTCGCATCTGATCTAGATAAAGCATCACAGCAGCAGCTTGCCCGCGGTCGACGACTGGTTGAGCTTTTGAAGCAGGGTCAGTACTCTCCGTATAAGGTTGAAGATCAAATTGGATCGATCTGGGCTGCGATGAACGGGTATCTCGACACAGTTCATGAATCTCAAGTTCAGCGATTTGAGAAAGAGCTTCTTGAGTTCTTAAAAACAAAGCACAGCCATATTTTGAAAAACATTGCTGAGAAAAAAGCGCTAACTGATGACATTAAAGCGCAGCTCAAAGCAGCGTGTGATGAATTTAAGGCTATTTTTAAAGCCTAATGAGGAGACAACACCAAAATGGCAAGCCTTAAAGATATCCGGGCACGGATTGAAACAACGAAGAACACACAGCAGATCACGAAAGCGATGAAGCTTGTATCTGCTGCAAAGCTTCGAAAGGCCCAACATCAGATTGTGAACATGCGCCCTTACGCACACTCGCTTTTAAAAGTAATTGCGAACATTGCCGTAACGGAAAGAGTACCGCATCCACTTCTGGTGTCGCGCCCTGAGCCAAAAAAAATCCTTCTCATGGTCCTGACGTCTGATCGCGGACTTTGCGGCGGATTTAACGGGAACATTATTAAATTCACTGAGCAGTATTTGAAGCAGAACTCAGATAAATATGAAAAGACAGACATCATATTTATTGGCCGCAAGGCCGCTGATTACTTTGCAAAACGAAGCGTCAGCGTCGTCGACACGATTACAAAACTAGACAAGGACATTTCTTATGATCTTGCGTCTGGGGTTGCTGAAAAAGCTATGCAAAACTATCTCGATGGTCACTATGACGAAATCCGAATGGTTTACAACGAGTTCAAATCGGCAATTTCTCAGAAAGTTGTTTGTGAGACCTTGTTGCCAGTTGATTTGACTAAGCAAACCCTTGATTTGGGCGACGCTGGCCCAATACCAGGATTCTCGACCGACATGATTTATGAACCTGACCCAGAGAGGGTCATTGACCAGCTGCTCGTGAAGCATTTTAGCGTCCAAGTGTTTAGATGTATGGCA
Source organism: Oligoflexia bacterium (assembly GCA_016861345.1). Lineage (GTDB taxonomy): Bacteria > Bdellovibrionota > Bdellovibrionia > Bdellovibrionales > Bdellovibrionaceae > BOLD01. The sequence goes on along the minus strand of BOLD01000004.1, from coordinate 90,111 downwards.
GAGAGTGTTGCGGCCGAGCATGGCGCCAGAATGACGGCCATGGAAAACGCAACAAACAATGCCCGAGACGTGTTGAACAAATTAACTCTGACTTACAACAAGTTGAGACAAGAGAAGATCACGACTGAGCTTATTGAAATCGTCAGTGGTGCGGAATCTCTTAAATAATTGAATTGAATTAAAGGAGCATGAAGATGCAAATGGGAAAAGTTAAACAAGTAATGGGGCCCGTAGTAGACGTTGAATTTGGCGGGGAAATGCCTCCAATCAACTCTGCGCTTAAGGTAACTAACCGAACAATTAACGACAAGGAATTCAACCTTGTTCTCGAGGTTGCCCAGCACCTTGGTGATGGTGTTTGCCGAACAATCGCGATGGATCAGACAGAGGGTCTTGTTCGTGGCGAAAAAGTACAAAACACTGGAAATATGATTCAAACTCCTGTTGGTGACGAAGTTCTTGGACGCATCATCAACGTTGTTGGCGAGCCTGTTGATGAGGCTGGACCAGTTAAGGCAAAGGAACATTGGCCTATTCACCGTGCAGCCCCTAAGTTTGAGGATCAATCAACAAAAATGGAAATGCTGATGACGGGCATTAAAGTCATCGATCTTTTGGCTCCTTATGCAAAGGGTGGAAAGATCGGTTTGTTCGGAGGAGCCGGTGTTGGTAAGACGGTTCTCATTCAGGAGTTGATCCGAAATATCGCGACTGAGCACGGTGGATACTCAGTATTTGCCGGCGTTGGAGAGCGAACTCGTGAGGGTAACGATCTTTGGAAAGAGATGACAGAGTCTGGCGTTATCGCGAAGACAGCACTTGTGTTTGGACAGATGAATGAACCACCAGGAGCTCGTGCTCGTGTAGCTTTAACAGGACTAACAGTTGCTGAATATTTCCGTGACGTGAAGAACCAAGACGTTCTTTTCTTCATCGACAACATCTTCCGTTTCACTCAGGCAGGGGCAGAGGTGTCAGCACTTCTTGGTCGTATTCCATCAGCCGTTGGTTACCAGCCAAACTTGGCTTCTGAAATGGGAACTATGCAAGAGCGAATTACTTCAACTAAAAAGGGTTCGATCACATCTGTTCAGGCCGTTTATGTTCCTGCGGATGACTATACTGACCCAGCTCCAGCAACAACATTCACTCACCTGGATGCAACAACAAACTTGGATCGTGATATCGCAGCTCTTGGTATCTATCCTGCGGTTCATCCACTTTCTTCAACATCACGTATTCTTGATCCACAGGTTGTTGGATGGGATCACTATAACTGCGCTCGCGGAGTTCAGGCGGTTCTTCAAAAGTATCGTGAACTTCAAGACATCATTGCAATTCTTGGTATGGACGAACTTTCTGAAGAGGATAAGCTTGTTGTTTCTCGAGCTCGTAAGATTCAGCGATTCTTGTCTCAGCCATTCTTCGTAGCAGAGCAGTTTACAGGTATGCAGGGTAAGTACGTTGATATTAAAGACACTATTCGTGGATTCCAGGAAATTCTTGATGGAAAACATGACAGCTTGCCAGAGCAGGCATTCTACCTTGTCGGAACAATCGAAGAAGCTGTCGAAAAAGCTAAGAAGCTGATGTAAGGAATTTATGTTTAAGTTGTTTTTTGCAACTCCAGATAAAAAGGTTCTTGCAGATGTTGAGCTGGAAGAGATTACTCTTCCAGCCTTCAGAGGCGAGCTGCATATTCTTCCAGGCCACGCTCCACTGATGACTTCATTGGGCGCTGGAGTTTTGAAATATAAGCTAAAGACTGGAGACTCTAAAAGACTTGTGATCAGCTGGGGCTATTGCCAAGTCAGTGCAGAGGGCGTTTCTGTCCTTGCCGAGACGGCCGTTGCTGCTGACGAGATTGATCCAAAAGCAGTTCAAGATCACCTCAAAGAAAGCGAAGAGCGCTTAATGACTGAGACGTTAACCGATGAACAGTTGGTTAAAGTTATGGGTGATATTGATCGGCTTCGAGCCGAGGCCGCCTTTCTTTCAGAGAAAGCACAGTAGCAATCTAGAATTTTGCTAAGCGAGAGTTTCTCTGCGAGAGAAGCTCTCCGAGTCGTCGCCCCAGATTCTGATGTGGGTGATTGATTTCAAGTACAGTCTTAAATGCCGGTCGTTTGAATAAACCAGGTGGACCCGCATTCACGACAATAACTTTTGAACGAATATCGTCAGGCAAAGACTCTGCCCACCGGGCATATCCAACAGAAAATATAGGAAGTAAAAAAGTGGTGCTGTTGTTTTTGCTGATAATTGACCTCAACCCATTTAAAAAAGATCGAGAATTTTTTCGACTAATTTCAATCTGCTGAATCGGTCGATTAAGACTTCTCTCAAATTGCCACCGAAAGTGTGCGTTACTTGAAATAAGAACAAGAGCATCATTTTCACGGAGCTCAGGAATTTTTTTGATTTCACGTGAAAGATTAATGTCGAGAATTTTTTCATCCAGCTTTTGCAGCTCAAGATCTTCTACAGAATCCTCTGCCCAGCTGGGATGTCGGCGATGAAGAGAGGGCTGCAAAATTCCCTTAATTTTTAATATTCGATCAACTTTATTATTGATGGATGACTGTGTGATTATTTTAGAAGTCGCAGCCTTCAGAACAGATTGGTAGGCGCTGGACTGCTTGTTAGCCGACCAGGTGATCATCAGCATATCCGCACCAGCACTGAGCGAAGCTGTAGCCGCCGAATCAATGCCTGAAAAAATCTTTGCTCCGCCCATTTGTAAATCATCCGTTAAGACCAGGCCTTGGTAATCAAGATTTTTTCGAAGAAGGCCCTCGATAATATTTTGTGAAAATGTTGCTGGAAGAGATGAAGAATCAATTTGTGGATAGGCAACATGGGAAAGCATCAGTGCCGAGGGAAAGAGCGATCCAAATTCTTGAAAGGGTTGCACTCCGACATGTAAAAGAGATTTGTTTTCAACATTTGAAACAACGCGCTTCTGATGGGGATCTCCAGCGAACTGACCACTGCCGGGAAAGTGCTTCGCTGTTGGAAGGACGCGAGCCGTGAGCATGCCCTGAGCAGAGGCAAGTCCCATTCTTGAAACAAGAGCTGGGTCTGAGCCAAAGGAGCGCTCGCCGATAAAAGATTGCCCATCATCCGGAATTGTATCAAGCACGGGAGCCAGGTTCATATTAAACCCAAGTCCACGAAGAATTTTTCCGCTCGCAAGAGCAAGCTGAAAGGCAATCTGGGGATCTCGCGTGTTTCCGACCGCTAAAGGCGAGGGAAGTGCGGGAGTGGTTTTGATACGGACGACGCGACCGCCCTCTTGATCAAGAGCGATGAGCAGCGGAGTGCCGTTGTGAGCGACAGAGTATTTTTGCAAGCTTTCGTTTAATAAAGAAACCTGTCGGAGAGACTTAATATTTCTTTTAAATAAAATAATTCCACCTGGGCGCACTTTTGTGATGAGAGTTTTTGTATAATCGCTCAGAGATTCTCCATCGTCAGGAATACCCAGCATGAAAAGCTGACCGATGCGATTTTCAAGACTCATTTGATGGGCGCGGTCAAAAGCTGGACTCGCCGAAGGGCCAAACAAGAAAACAAGAATAAGGACACCCCTTAAAAAAGAGGATAAATTTGTCATAGAACTAATTTAATTATTTTTTCTCACTGGTGGAACAAGGATGCCGCAATACAGACTTCTTATGAACTATTGTCGTGTGTGTTTAGTCGCATTTATTTCCGTGGCAACCCTTCTGATAGCGCCTTTGGCCCAGGGTCAGCAAGAGAATGAATTGGTGGAAGTTCACATCCCAGCAGACGCGACAGCCCCCTATCAAACAAAGCGAGGACCCTGGTCAGTTCGTTTTGCCGTAACAAGCGAGACCTTGTTTTTTCATAGCGCCGATAGCGCTCTTTATGTGGCAACATTCGAAGATATTTTTGGAAAATCAAAAGTTGCGATAAATCAAATCCAGCTTGGCCCTCAGTGGAACACGCCAATTGGCTCACTTGGGCTTGACCTCATTTATGGGCAGGGATCAATACAGGATGGCCGCTCCGGAGATAGGGTTACGCTGAGCCTTCAGAAAAAGGGCGCAGCCCTGATGTATTCAATGGACACACTTTTTGCTGAGCCCTACTTTGCTCCTTATGCATCTGTACAGGCTTTTACTTTTGATCATAAAGAGACAAGTGGGCTTGATGGCCACAGTGTTGCAAAGTCGACAGCTCTAACAAGTGCATACTCTGCCGGAATTCATTTTTATCTGAACTGGCTGGACGAGAGCGCCAGCCGCCGCGCCTATCACGAGGGCGGCCTTGTCGCAACGATGGTGGATGTTTATGCGATCAAATACCAAACCTCAACTCAGGCGAGCGACACAGATCTGCAGACAGATTGGGAATATGGAGCGGGCCTGAGACTTGAATTCTAAGAGCTGACAATACGGTCGGAACTAAATAAGCTTCAGTAAATAAGAAAGCTCTTCGTAAACGCCAGGCCAGGTGATGTTATTCATTCGAATATTTAATCTGTTATCAGGGGTAAGCGAATATTTTTTATTTTCTTTCATGGCTAGTGAAATCACAGTTTCTGGTTTTAATTTTGTTTTTTCTGTGAAAATTAAAGAAATGTTTTTTAACCCCGCAGAAAGATCGCGGACGCCGAGATCTTTGCATTGTGCTCGAATCAGCATCAGGCCCATAAGATTGAGCGTAGGCTCAGGAATTTCTCCGAACTGATCTCTTAATTCTTCTTCAATTTTCTCAAGATCTTCGTGAGAACGTATTTCAGAAAGGGCCTTGTAATAAGTTAAACGTAAGCGAATGTCGGCAATATATTTATCTGGAATCAGGGCCGGAATGCGAAGATTGATTTCTGGATCAACAGTTGCGTCATCTGAAGGTTCTCCCTTAAGTTGATGGATAGCCTCTTCAAGAAGATCCATATACAGTTCGTATCCGACAGCATTAATGTGCCCTGATTGTTCCTCGCCAAGCAAGTCGCCCGCGCCACGAAGCTCAAGGTCATACTGAGCGACGCGAATTCCGCTACCAAGAGCTGTATTTTCTTGAATCACACGTAAGCGCTCTTGAGCATCTTTGTCGATTTTTTTATCTTTTGGAAGAATCAAGTAGCAATAAGCTCGCTGCTTGCTTCGGCCAACACGCCCGCGAAGCTGATAAAGCTGACTGAGTCCCATCATATGGGCATCATCAATAAACATGGTGTTTGCAGTGGGAACATCCATCCCGGACTCAACAATCGTGGTGCAAATTAAAACATCAATTTCTCTGTGGAAAAATTGAACCATGGTTTTTTCAAGCTCATCTTCATTCATTTGGCCGTGTCCGATTTTAATTCGGGCCTCTGGAACAAGGCTGCGAACTCGGTCAGCAATAGAGTAAATACTTTGAACACGATTATGAATAAAGTAAACCTGACCGCCACGACTAATTTCTGAAGAGATCGCCTTTCGTATGGATTCATCATCCCACTTGCTGATAAATGTACGCGTTGGCAGCCGATCGACAGGAGCCGTGTTGATCAGGCTGAGATCGCGAATGCCAACAAGACTCATGTTAAGGGTGCGGGGAATTGGGGTGGCAGACATAGCAAGCGTGTCGACCCCCGTACGAAGTTTTCGAATCTTCTCTTTATGGGCGACCCCAAACTTTTGTTCTTCATCAACAATAAGCAGCCCGAGATCTTTAAAAACAACGTCCTTACTAAGTAGGCGATGAGTTCCGATTAAGATGTCGACCTTGCCTTCTTTGAGTTCTGCAATTGTCTTCTTCGCATCAGCATTTGAGACAAAACGATTGAGCTCCCGAATTTCAAAATTCCATCCGGCAAATCTTTTTTTGAAGGTCTCATAGTGTTGAAAACTTAAAACAGTTGTTGGAGCAAGCACGGCGACCTGTTTTTTATTGTGAGCTGCTAGAAATGTCGCGCGCATAGCGATTTCTGTTTTACCAAAGCCAACGTCGCCGCAGATCAGGCGATCCATGGGTTTTGTGTGGGTAAAATCATGAACGATATCACGGATTGATCTCAATTGATCATCGGTTTCGTCATAGGGAAAGCCCATCTCGAAAGAGGCAAAGGCATTCTCATCCAACCTCAATGCGGGTCGATGCATCTCTGCTCGTTTGGCATAGAGTTCAAGCAGTTCAGAGGCAATGTCGCGCAGGTGGCCGCGAACTTTTGTTTTTGTTTTCTCCCAAGATGTTCCACCAAGCTTATCAAGCGGAGCTGTCTGCGCGAGCCCGGAGTATTTTTGAATTTGACCAACACGGTAAACGGGCAAATAGAGCTTGTCTTTGTCTTTGTAGCTGATCTGAATAAACTCAGATTCCACTCCATTGATCGACATGATTTTCAAACCATCATAAACGCCAATTCCATGAAGAACATGGACGACGCAATCACCAGGCTTGAGATCGCCAAAGCTCAGCCGCTTTGCTTTTGTCTGGAAATCTTCTTTGGATGTGGTGGTTGTTCCGCTTCTGATTTTCTTTCCAAGCAAATCCTCATCACGCAGAAAAACAAGTTGCTCATCCTCAAGGCGTAAGCTTTCTGGCAACAGGGTCGGAAGTACATGGATAAGATGTAAATCCCGGTCCTGGTCTTCAAGCCAAGAGTGCCAGAAAAGATCGGTGGGCTCTGGGACAACTATTTTCAAATCGATTTTTTCAAAAAAGATTCTGAGTCGCTCAATTTGAGATTTGTTTTTTACTCCGACAAAAATTCGATAGCCACCCTGTCTCCAGGCCCCTATTTTTGACTTCAGTGCCGATAGCCAGGCTTCGCTACCCGGAAGTTGGGCATGAAGCTGGTTGGCCAGCTCATGGACGGGGGCAGAGCGATAATCAATTTTATAAAACTGATCGCCAGAGGTTCCGGCCTCGTCGAGATCGAGAGTTGTGAGTTCGATTTGAGAACTCTCGCCCGAGAAAGCAAGATCGTCAAGCGAACCATAAAGGCTTGAAATCGGAGGACGAACAACTTGCTTGTTGGCTAAATCAAAATCAGATTTCATTTCGGCAAAAATTTGGTCTGCATGCCGAGAAATTTCCATCGGATCAATAAACCAAACGTTGAGATCAGAGCAGAAATGATTCAAAGGAGATTCAACTTGCTTGAAAAAGAAGGGCAGTAAGAAATCAATTCCAGGAAAAGAAGTTTTCCGACTCAAATGTCGAAGGGCTTCTTCATATTCACTTTGATCAACGCTGCGACCCTCGACCGTTTTTCGAAAAGAGGAAACTAAGGATTCAACATCAGCCTCTTTCCAGAGATACTCGCGGCAAGGAATAAGATGAAACTCTGTCACAGGATCTTGGGAGCGCTGATCAGTTGGACTGAAAAAACGAAGGGACTCGACCTGATCGCCAAAAAGCTCAATTCGCACAGGCAGAGCGTGTGCGGGTGAAAAAATATCTACAATCCCGCCGCGAATCGCAAACTGACCCACATCTTCAACAAGGGGGGCAGATTGGTATCCGATCTGACTCAGAAACTCAGAGAGCCCATCAGGCAGCTCTGCACCAACCCCGAAGGTGTGTGAATTTTCGGAAAGGGCGCGAAAGGGAAGAGTTTTCTGAAGCAAAGATCCAATCGGGGCGATGAAAATCTGATTTGGTTTTGCGGACTGTGCCATCCAAAGAAAGCGTAAACGTTCAGCAATCGATCGATCTCGGGGATAAAGTCCGACATAGGGCGAAACATCGAAGTGAGGAAGAATTTCAGATTGATGCGATGGATTAAAAAAGGCAAGACACTGCTGAACTCGAAGCGCATCTGACATACGCGGCACAACAACCAGGTGCGGCAAGCCGCTGATATTTTTAGAGGTATTGTTGCACAAGACAAGAGCGAGATTCAGAGCAGAGGAAGACCCACGCACGCGCAGTCGCTGGTGACCCAGCGAAAGTTCGCGATCTAAAATTGCCTCGAGTCTTGTCTCGATCTGCTCAAATTTCATAATCCGCTGATCTTGCCACTATTTAGTTCATCTTTCCATCTCATATTTCTTGGAAAATACGCATGAGGTCGGTATATTCGAGCCCAAAGTCTTTTGCATCAAAATGTGCATCATCAAAGGGAGGGGCTGTGCCACTGGGCGGAGTTCTATTCATCACGATTTTCGTAATTATTTTTGGATGTTTTTTGTTATTTGTCGCTTCGAAGCTGGGCAAGAGAAGCTACGATCCTGTCAAGCAGCAGACCTATGAGTGCGGCATTCCCGCACAAGAAAAGAAAGATACAAAGATCTCGGTTAAGTTTTATCTGACGGCGATTTTGTTCATCGTGTTCGATATCGAAATTATTTTTATGTACCCATGGGCCACGACGTTTCGTGATTTCATTAGCAGCGGGCAGGGGCTCTTTGTTTTGATTTCAATGATGGCCTTTATTCTGGTTTTTATTTTTGGGTTGTTCTGGGAAGTAAAATCAAAAGCATTGGATTGGGAATAGATCATGGGAAATGACATCTTTGAAATAACAGTCAACTGTGTAAAGTTAATTATTGTTTTTTTGCTTATGGTGCAGGCCGTTCCCGTTCTTGTTTGGCTAGAGCGCCGGGGCTCTGCCTTTATTCAAAATCGCTTTGGACCAAATCGGGTTGGACCCCTGGGGCTTCTTCAGCTCTTGGCTGATGCGGTTAAGTTTTTATTTAAAGAAGAATTTATTCCTGAACATGGAATTCGATTTTTATATTACGGCGCACCCGTTATGGCGTTGGTTCCGGCGACGCTGGCTTTCGCGGCCATTCCCTTGGGATATCCACTTCAGTGGGACTCATACATTTTCCGTATTCAGGGCTTTGAAGTGAATGTTGGAATTGTCTACGTGCTTGGCGCATCCTCATTGGCTGTGTACTCGATTTTAATGGCGGGATTTGGCTCTGGAAATAAATATTCACTGATGGGAGCTCTTCGCGCGACAGCTCAGGTTGTGAGCTATGAGCTTGCTCTTGGCCTTGCAATTGTCGGGGCGATTCTGCTTTATGGAACATTTAACTTAACTGAGATGGTTGCTGCCCAGCAGGGTTCGCTTCAGTTTGCGTTTATGGGCCACGCAGTGAATTTGTCTTGGTTGCCGAACTGGGGAATTTTTTATCAACCCCTTGGCGCTGTGATTTTCTTCGCGGCAACATTTGCAGAGTCAAATCGCTTGCCCTTTGACCTTGCCGAGGGCGAGGCCGAGCTGGTCGCTGGATTTCACACCGAGTACGGCGGATTTAAAATGCTTCTTTTCTTTATCGGTGAATATGGCCACATGATGGTGGGATCTGCGCTGATGATCGTGTTTTATCTGGGTGGCTATGGAATTCCTGGCGTAACCATTCCTGAGCTTCAACAGTGGGCAGCTGGTGTTACCTCGAGTGCTAACGCTGCGAGCGCCTTAGTGAGCCTGATTACCTTTGTTTCATTTACAGTTAAGCTTGCTGTCTTTATGTGGATTTTTATTCAGGTTCGATGGACGCTTCCTCGTTTTCGCTACGACCAACTCATGGAGCTGGGATGGAAAACGATGCTTCCTTGGGCCCTTGGAAACACGATTTTGACAGCAATTGTTTTATACATAGCTAAAGCATAGAGGTGCAGAGTGAGTCCTGATGTATTTTTATTCTGGTTTTTAGCAATTCTGACTGTGATTAGCGGACTGATGGTTGTGCTGATGACAAATCCCGTTTTCTCGGCGCTTTCGTTGGCGATGACCATGGTTTTAATTGGAGCGCTTTTTGTGACACTGAATGCAACCTTCTTGGCTGGCGTGCAGCTCATTGTTTATGCCGGAGCCGTGATGGTTCTTTTTGTGATGGTGCTCATGCTCTTTGACTTAAAAAACGAAATTTACGCCTTCACCAGAGGTAAAATTTCCGGAGCATTTAAGGTTGGCTCTGTTGGAATTCTTGCGGGATTGGTGATTGGCTCAATCGGATTAACAGCGAGCACTCTTCTACAGAGCAGCACAGCGCCGCTTGTATCAATGTCTGGCGATACAACAAAAGATCTTGGAAAAATTTTGTTCTCTCAATATTTGTTAGGCTTTGAGGCTCTCGGCGCCCTGCTGCTCATCGTGGCGGTCGGAGCTGTTGCGCTTGCGCGCTCGAAAGGTGGCACACATGCCAAGTAATTTTATCCTAGAAGTTGGCCTGCCCCATTATCTTGTTTTATCCTCCCTGCTTTTTGTTACGGGGATGGCGGGAGTTTTGTTAAGACGAAACGCCATTGTGATGATGATGTCCATTGAGCTGATGCTCAATGCGGTTAACCTGAGCTTTGTCGCTTTTAGCCGCTATCTTGGCCTGCTTGAAGGCCAGGTCATGGTCTTTTTCGTTATGACAATTGCCGCAGCAGAGGCGGCGGTCGGATTAGCCCTGGTCGTTGCAATCTTTAAGAGATTTAAAGAAGTGAACATTCGATTTTTTGAGCATTTAAAGGGATAGGGAGCAAGCATGAACCACCAGCTTTTGATGTCCATTTTGATTTTGTCGCCCTTTGTTGGTTTTTTAATAAACGGATTTCGATATAAAAAACACTCTGCCAATCTGGCGGGGACAATTGCAACAGCGGCTGCTGCAATATCTTTTTTGTCCGCGATCCTTCTCTTCATTGACCTGTTGGGAATGCCGGCGGAGTCTCGCAAAATCTCAGTGAGCTTCTTTGATTGGATCACGGTCGCAGACTTTAAGGTAAAAGCCGGATTCTTAGTTGATCAAATCAGCGCGGTCATGATCCTGATTGTTACGGGCGTTGGTTCGTTGATTCATTTGTTTAGCGTGGGATACATGCACCACGACAAGGGCGTCGCAAAATATTTTGCCTACTTGAACCTTTTCTTGTTCAACATGCTGTTGCTTGTTTTGGGTGACAATCTTCTTGTGATGTTTGTTGGATGGGAGGGCGTTGGTCTTTGTTCATATCTTCTGATTGGCTTCTGGTTCACAGACAAAGAAAAAGCAGCGGCAGGAATGAAGGCCTTTATTACAAACAGAATCGGCGACGCTGCCTTTTTGCTCGGAATGTTTGTATTATTCCTTACCTTTGGAACGCTGACATTTTCGGAAATCAACGCTCTGATTCCGCAGAGCCCAGAGACTTCATGGTTGGGCGCAATTACAATTGGAACTCTTTTTCTTTTCATCGGAGCAACAGGAAAGTCTGCACAAATTCCTCTTTATGTATGGCTGCCCGATGCGATGGCGGGTCCAACTCCTGTTTCCGCGCTGATCCACGCAGCGACCATGGTTACAGCCGGTGTCTATATGATCATCCGACTGAATCCTTTGTTTTTAATGGCCCCCAACACACTGATGGTGATTGCGATCATCGGTGCGCTGACGGCGGTGATGGCGGCAAGCATTGGTCTTACTCAGTGGGATATTAAAAAAGTTTTGGCTTACTCAACCGTATCACAGCTTGGATATATGTTTCTTGCCTGTGGTGTCGGCGCCTTTGGCGCAGCTCTTTTCCACTTGATGACCCACGCCTTCTTTAAGGCGCTAATGTTCTTGGGTTCAGGCAGCGTGATCCATGCCATGCACGAAGAACAAGATATTCGCAAAATGGGGGGATTAAAAAAATATTTACCGATCACGCACTTCACCTTTTTCTTGGGTTGGGTTGCGATTATCGGAATGCCGCCCTTTGCGGGATTCTTTTCAAAAGATGAAATTCTGTGGATGTCTTTCCATAGTCCACTTGGACACGTTGGCCTGTGGGCCCTTGGCGCGATTGGCGCAACGATGACGGCGTTTTACATGACACGATTAATGGCACTAACCTTCTGGGGAAAAAGCCGCGTTCCCAAAGACGTTCATCCTCACGAATCGCCTGCTGTCATGACAATCCCGCTGATTGTTCTTGGAATTTTGTCAGTCATTGGCGGATGGATTGGAATTCCGCATGTTATCGGCTCCATACTTCCAGGACACCCTGAGAACATTTGGGAGCATTGGTTGTCACCAGTGATCAAAGCTGTGCCAAACCTGGGGCATGCAGAAGCAAGCCAAGAGTGGTTGCTCATGGGCGTATCAGTTACACTTGCCGCAGCCTCAGCAGCGTTGGCGTATCACTTTTATGTTCAAGATCCCGAGAAGCCAAAGAGATTTGCAGCCGCAATGGGCAAGTTTTACGAGGTTGTCTACAACAAGTATTTTGTGGACGAAGGGTACTTTGCTTGGATCATTAACCCGCTTGTTCGTACGAGCAAAAACATTTGGTTCTATGTCGATGTGAACTTTATTGATAAAGCAACCTATGTTTTATCTGACATTGTTCGCGGCGGTGGCCAATTTGTGCGCGTTCTTCAAAATGGAAACATTCAACAGTACGCCCTTTATATCGCGATCGGTATTGTGACAACTCTTGCATTTGTTCTGATGAGGTAAACATGATTTTATCAGCGGTGGTATTTTTACCAATAGTCTTTGCCCTAGTGATTGCCTTCTGGCCCAACAAGAGCACGCTTAAGCCTCTCGCGTTTGGCTTTGCGATCATTGAATTTCTGCTGAGCCTTGGAATATTCAAATATTTTGATCCGGCGACTGCGAACCTTCAAATGGTTGAGCAGTATGTGTGGATTGAAAGGTTTGGCATCAGCTACTTTTTGGGAATTGATGGAATCTCGCTTTGGCTTGTTCTGCTGACCACATTCTTAACTCCGATTGTACTTTTGGGCTCGTGGACCTCGATTGATCAAAAACTAAAAGGATTCTTAGCCTCTGTTTTTGTTCTTCAAACAGCAATGATTGGAACATTCTTGGCGATGGATGCGATCTTTTTCTATCTTTTCTGGGAACTTTCTCTTGTTCCAATGTATTTCATGATTGGAATTTGGGGCGGTCAGCGCCGAATTTATGCAACAATCAAGTTTTTCATTTATACAATGATCGGATCTGTTCTGATGCTTGTGGCGATCATCTACATGATGTTCCTGACAAAAGACGTTGTTGGACACATGAGTGCAAGCCTGCTTGATTTCTATAAATTAAATATTCCCTTTGTTGGTGGACAGTTCTTCAGCCTTCAAACACTTCTTTTCTTTGCCTTTGCATTGGCCTTTGCAATTAAGGTCCCAGTTTTTCCATTTCACACATGGCTGCCTGATGCCCACGTTGAAGCTCCAACCCCAGGCTCTGTCATTCTGGCCGGGGTGATGCTGAAGATGGGAACATATGGACTGATGAGATGGACCATCCCATTATTCCCAGAAGCTGCGGACTATTGGGGATGGCTCTTCATGCTCGTGGGCGCAATTGGTATCGTTTATGGGGCGCTTGTGGCGATGGTTCAACCGGATATTAAAAAGCTTGTTGCCTACTCTTCAGTTTCTCACATGGGCTACATTTTGCTTGGGCTTTTTGCCTTTAATCAATTTGGAGCCACCGGTGGACTCTATCAAATGCTCAATCACGGGATCAGCACGGGCGCGCTCTTCTTGTTGGTGGGAATGATCTATGAGAGAACTCATTCAAGAGAGATTTCAAAATACGGTGGACTGGCGGGAGTACTGCCCATTTTCACAATTTGTTTCTTCATTATCACGCTTTCAAGCATCGCCGTTCCAATGACAAATGGTTTCGTTGGAGAGTTTTTGATTCTGCTTGGCACCTATAAAGCAGATAAGCCCTTTGCTTTTATCGCCGTCACCGGCGTGGTGCTGGGTGCGGTTTATATGTTGTGGATGTTTAAGAAAGTATTCTTTGGCGAAAAGGGCGAGCTGGTCGCAGACGAGCATCACCCGCTCCATGACCTTAACTCGAGAGAGATCGCGGTTCTTGTTCCAATGATTATTATGGTTTTCTGGATGGGACTTTTCCCGAATCACTTTCTTGATTACACAAAGGCAAGCATTGATCACCTTGTGAATAACAAGAACAACTATGAGCTAACTTATCAGCCCACAAATCAATCATCAATAACCGAGACTCAATCGCTTCAGGTCGGCAGCACAGGAGTTCGCCAATGACAAATATTGGAATGGCAGACGTATTTCGAATTTCTCCAATGATCATCCTCTTTTTATCAAGCTTGATTCCCATCACGATTAAAGTGATTCGCGGAAACAACGAGCAAGCGCCGGCAGCAACCTTGTTTCAAGGGTTGGGAGGTCTTTTTGCCTCGGCCATTTTGCTGGCAACCGTGTACACACTTCTTGGTGGCGGGGCCCAGTCCACAGCCTTTGCTCGAGCCATTGTGATTGATGGAATTACTCTTTGGGTGGGCTTGATTGCACTAATGGGCGCGGCAGGAGCCCTGCTCTTAATGCACGACAACCCGGCAACAAACGGAGATCAGTTTTCAGAATTAGTATTCTTAACACTGAGCTCGGCGCTGGGAATGTTGTTACTTGTTTCTGCTTATGACCTGCTGGTTGTCTTTATTGGATTAGAAACCATGTCGCTTGCTCTTTATGTGATGATCGGAATGTCACACGAACAGAAGCTTTCAAAAGAATCTGCATTTAAATATTTCGTTCTTGGCAGCTTTGCTTCGGCCTTGTTTCTGTACGGAATTTCTTTCTTATTTGGAACAGTCCAAAGCACATACATTCCAGACATTATTCAACAAACAGCAAATCTAATTGGCACAAACCGATTGTTTATGATCGGAATTATTTTAGTGGTGCTGGGCTTTTGCTTTAAAATATCAATTGCCCCATTTCATGCGTGGACTCCTGATGTTTATCAGGGAGCTCCAACTCCGCACTCAGCATTTATGGCCACAGCGGTGAAGGCCGTTTCTTTTGCCGCTTTTTTAAGAATCATTTCAACAAAAAGCTTGGTTGGATCAGAAAGCCTTTTTGACTTTCTTCAGTGGCTCGCTGTTTTCACAATGATCGTGGGCAACGTTGCGGCCTTAATCCAAAACAACTTTAAACGAATGTTGGCGTACTCGAGCATTTCGCATTCTGGATATATGCTTGTGGGCGTGATCACGGCCGGCATTAGCGACAAGACAAGCTTTGCAAATTCTGGAGTGGTGTTTTATTTAGCAGCGTATTCATTGATGACCCTTGGTGCATTTGCGATCATCTGCTTAATGGAAAAAGACGAGAATACCTCAATTCAAATCGATGACATGGCTGGATACGCAAAACGACATCCGCTCATGGCCTTTTGTTTGACTCTGTTCATGCTCTCTCTTGCCGGCGTTCCACCGACAGTTGGATTCTTTGGTAAGTTCTATCTCTTCTCTTCCGCAATCGGAGAGGGGCTGATCTGGCTTGCGGTTTGGGGCGTTTTGAATTCGGTTATCAGCGTGTACTATTACTTGCGACCAATTGTTGTGATGTACATGAAAGAGGGCGACGCCGAAGAAGCAGCTCTTGATTTCAGCGCCACAAAAACCGCCATTCTGATTTCAGCCTTTTTCGTTCTTGTTCTCGGAATCATCTCTGGCCCGCTTTTCGCTTTGGTTGAGAAGGCGCTGTAGATAGCACACTTGGGGGCGGGGCTTAGTGATTTTCACGGGCCCAGCCTGATCAACAGGCGGCTTGTCATTAAAGCGTCAACCATTGCAACGATTTAGAATCAGAGCAAGAATTTATTCATGAACTCACTCTACGTCGGCAAGTCGGATCGAATTCAATTTTGAGCATTATCGCCAACATGGTTACGGGAAGTGGGCCATCGAAAATCATAAAGGACAATTGATGGGCCATTCAGGACTTATCCACACACTGATTGATGGTGTAGACGAGGTGGAGCTGGGATACTTTCTTCATCCTGCTTATTGGCATCAGGGATTTGCGACCGAGGCTGCAGGCTTAGGAATGAGCCTCGCTTTTAATGAATACCATATTGCTAGGTTAGTCTCCGCGATTAATCCTGCAAATAAGCCGTCGATTAAAGTTGCTGAACGATTGGGAATGAAAAAAGAAAAGACAGGTACTGCAACTGTGAGATCAACTTCCTGGCTCTGTGACGTCTACGGAATTACCAAAACTTAAGTGAACGGCATTACTACTATTGCTAAAGATTAAAAATTGCAAAAGCAAGCCCTTGCAGACTTCGCTCGGGCTTGCTTTTGATGTCGCATCCGAACCACACACTGGAGGTTCTGATGTCGGACGACCGGACCGGAAGGTCCCAACACTTAAGTTGTTCTCGGCGAAAAAAGAAGAAAACTGAAGAGGCTTTGGGGTTAATTTTATTAATCTTGGAAATTCTGAAGTTAATTCTTGAACTGATCGGTTAGGTTTACCCAAGGGGCTCCAACACGTACAAGTCCTTGGGAGGGGACTCAAAATCCTTTGGTTGCGATGTTCATGGATGTAGGTCCTGAGCGAAGCCTGCGCTTCTCGTTTTTTACAAGTCGTGATGCCTTAGAGAACTAATGGCAGACTTAAACCCAATTCGAACAATTCGTTCAAGAATTTTTGGGTTTAAGCTAAAGTGATCGGCAAAGAACATTTCATGATTTTGAGCTCGGGGATGAATGTAGATGTAATCCACGTTTGGCTTAAAATTCACTCTTTGGCGAATAATCTCTAAAACTTTTTCTCGATGCTCTTCGGGGAGCTTGTTTTGCTTAAAGTATCCATCAACAGCATTATAGATAGACTTCATCTCTTGCAGATGGGTGATGTGCCGATCAATTTTTTGCTGAATGACTTGGTATAGAGCCTGATTGATGATCACAGGAATTCCGTAGCGGTGCAGACTGCCAACCTCTTCGGTGTAGTGATAAGGCTGAACAGAATAACTGGAAATGACCAGATCCGCGCCATGATCAGCGGCCACGTGGGTTGATAGGGTATCTCTGATCTCACCGTCAAAGTAATACATGTCTTTGCCATCGGGGTTATCCATTCGATAGGGAGCATAAACCGGGGGCAGACTTGTCGAAGCGGCAACGGCATCACTAATATGGGCATAGTTCACAAACTTGAGCCGGTCTGTTTTTGAATTCTCTGGGAAATTCCCGAAGATAACTTTGCGCGTATGATTGAGTTGTGTGCCCACAATGAAGAGATCCACGCCCAACTGAGAGAAGTCATTATAGGTAAGGGCATGTTGGCTCAGGTATCTTTCAATGCCTTTTGTGGTGAAAAGCCCATTGACCTTGAATCTAGATTTTAAAAACGCCTCAAACCCGCCGGCGAAAATTGACTTTTGAAGAAGAGTATTGGGAACGGCAGCAAGAAGACCTCGCTTGTTGACATGAAAAATGTCGCCATACGTTATCGGCCGAAGTTTTCCAACAAGGTCGCCCTTAAAGTGAGGACTTTGACCAAGCCCAACCTCAAAGGCATTAATTAAAGCCTCAAGACTGTAGCCCGCCGAAAGTATCGAGGCCACAAAAGCACCGGCACTGGACCCCACATAAACACGAATGGTCATTGGATCGTCATCTGGATAGGCTCGGCGAACAAATTCTTTTGCCCCGCCGGCAAATTTAAAGCCCTTTTCTTTCAGGGCCATGCAGACCCCGATATGGAAGGCGGCGGCTTTAATTCCTCCACCGCTGAGAACTAAGGCTATCTTTTTCTTTTGTCGTATCCGCAAGCCCATGTCTTAATATTCCATGAATACCTTGATCTTGGTATGAATAAGCAGTTGTGCACCAAGACATAGGTCCTGAATAACCGGACCTTCAGACAGTTTTTGGCCACCCATATTGCTTATTCACATGACACATTTGACAGATGGATAGCCTGTGCTAAGTTTATTGCAGGTTAAATAAGGAGTCTTCATGAACAACCAATATCTGCCACTCACTGAGTATTCAACGAAATACCATGTGAGTATTAGCACCCTTCGCCGAAGGATTAAGGCTGAGGATATTGGATACGTTTTTGAAGATGGAAAATATTTAATTCTTGATCAGCCCATGAGCTCCCACCAAAGGATCCATCGCCCCTCCCAACAAAATAGCGAAGAGACTTTGATGGTTGCTCGTGAAGGCAGCGTGATTAAAGAAGCGGCACCAAGCTTCTTTCAAAACCACCAGTCAACACAGATGACAGAAGAAGAACATCGCCCCTCCCAGGCAAAACAATCCGAGGACTCTGTGTTGGCTGTCGCAAATCGATTGCTGACAGAGCTGAAAAAAGCTTACTCACAAATTCTGCAAGAAAAAGAAGAGCAGATTCTTATGCTCAAAGAAGAGGCCGCAGACCTGAAAACACTTGTTCGTGTTCTTGAGTCCGAAAACGAAAGATTAAGTCGTCGGTAAAAGCATATTTGCATTTCCAATTTTGAGAACGGATAGGGTCGGTTGCCCGTTTTAAAGCTTCGCCATAGCGAGTTTCACTCTTTCAATATGCGAGCGGATTTTTTCTTTTTCTAATGGATCGCGGCTTTCTTGCAGACGTTGTTCCTGTTGTGCGATCTCATCCTGAGCAATTTCCAGAGCCAAGGCTTTTGTTGATTCCCTGCCAGCACGAAGGCTTTCTTGAAGGCTTTGAATTCGCTGAGCCTCCTCTGGAGTAAGCTCCGCATTACTCAATTGTGCCCGAACATCAAGAATAGAGTACACAATCATAGCTACCGGGCTAGCGATCTTAAGCGCCATAGCGGCTTTTGGGAAGGCGAGGGAAAATTTACTAAATAGCCCTGCCCCAATTTTTAGAGCGTACATTGCCGCAACAATGCTCGGCACTTTTCCAACATTATCTGCCGTCATCATAGCAAGAACAAATCGGGATTGCATTTCTCTGTCACCCGGAAAACAGGCTTCAATGCCGGCCTGAAAGCCTGCACTTTGAAGACGGTCCCAGGTGTAGTCAGAGATAAAATTTTGTTGTGAGAAATTTCGGATCGCTTGACCTGAAGTTTTATGGCCAGAAATGGCTGACAAGCTTTGTCCCATGGATAATATCAAGGCATCGAGCGTATTCTTATTTAAATAAACATCAATCTGCGTGTGAATTCTTGAACAAATTGCTCTGGTTTCCTGGTAGATCATTTGATCACGAGGGCTTAGCGTCTGCGCGGCCGCTCCGGCCGCGTGACCAAGGACAACGAAAAAGACTGCGAAGGCTCGCAAGACCTTTGCGTTCATAATTATTCAAGAATCTCACGAAGAAGTTTTTCTTGAGCCAACAAGCTTGCTTGAGTCTTCTGAACTTCTGCCAAAAGAACACGAGCTTCTTTTGTAGACATGGTCAATGAGGGAATTGCAACTAGGGGACTTGCAAAACCACCAGCAACGCTAACCCGAGCTAAAAGTGTTGAAAGATCAACAATGGTTCGAGCATTTGAATAATTATATAATCCCAAGGCGGTAACTAGCATAACTGAAGAGCCAACGCTGACGAATGTTGTAAGCGAGGTTCCTGCGTTGCCCAATTCATACTTTAATTTAGTTACGTCCGCAGCCAAAGCATTGTTGATTGCCACTAGCGCGTTATAGAGCTCCCGGGCATTTTGCTTTTTTGACTTAGCAACTTTCTCTCCCAAGCAGTTGCTCGATTTGATATCAGCCTCTCTTGAGGCAATCATTTTATTAAGCTCCTGGGCAACAGATGAGAAGTATTCAACCTGCTGCTGAGTTAAATAAACACTCACTCCGCTAAGAGCGGCGGCTCCGCCAAGGGCAAGCGCAACCCGGCCCTCTCCGCTCGTTCTGCCGAGGGCAGCCGCAGCAGCCCAAAAAAGCTGGAAGGCGCCATTAAGGGAAGTGCTATTTCTATTGTATTTTAATAGAGCAACTTGGTCGTTGATAGCATCGAGCTGCGCGTTCATTGATTCGAGGGTTTTAATTTCTGTTTCGCAAGATTGTGCATAGGCAGGAGTAATGCCTGAGGTCGCCAGGACAAACGCGGTTATTGCTAAAACAAGCTTTTTCATAAGGGCTCCTTTAATATAGGAAACTCCTTGAAAAATCTATGCCAGCTTCCGAATAGAGTTATTTGGTTTATGAGTTTGCTGACCGTCTAAGTTGTAGACACCAGGGCGCATGCGGGCCCAGGGTAAAAAAACAGGCAAGGTTTCCCTTGCCTGCCTCAACGTGTTTTCAATTTTCAATTCTATCTTAAGCCGCGCTGCTCGCTGCTGCAGATGTCTTTGGCTTTTTGCCAGCCTTTGGACCTTGAACTTTTTTGTGTGTTCTTCCTGTTTTGTCGAAAGCCACAGCAAAAACTTCGTCCAAATTCTCAACTGGGATGAAGCGCATCTTCTCTTTAAACTCAGCAGGAATATCTGCAAGATCCTTTTGGTTTGCCAAAGGAATAATGATTTCAGTGATTCCCTGAGAAAGAGCCGCGAGACACTTTTCACGAATTCCACCGACAGGAAGAACTCGACCCTGAAGAGTGACCTCGCCTGTCATCGCGATGTCGTGGCGAACAGGGGTGTCCGTCATTAAGCTCACCAGAGCTGTCGACATTGTGATACCAGCAGAAGGACCATCTTTCGGAATTGCTCCAGCAGGTAAGTGGATATGAGTATCCCACTTTTCAAAATAATCAGCAGGAATGCTTAATTCTTCTGTGTGAGCTCGGGCATAGGCCATCGCTGCGTGCGCAGACTCTTTCATCACATCGCCAAGCTGACCGGTAAGAACTAAGCCGCCTTTTCCTTTGTACTTAAGAGCTTCGACATAGAGAACTTCTCCGCCGACTTGAGTCCAAGCAAGGCCTGTGACAACGCCGACCTGAGAGTCATGCAGTTTCTCATCGCGCAAGTAGCGAGGAGGGCCGAGCATTTCAGGAATGTTTTTGTCTGTCACTTCGACAAAGTTGGTTTCGCCAAGGACAACCATCTTCGCTACCTTACGACAGATCGAACCAACTTCGCGCTCAAGATTTCGAAGTCCGGCCTCTCGAGTGTAGTGAGAGATCAAGTATTTCAGACCCTCATCAGTAAAGCGGATATTTTCTTTTGTAATACCGTTGGCTTCGATTTGACGGTCAACCAGATGAGCTTTTGTAATCAAAAGCTTGTCGTTCTCTGTGTAACCAGAGATTTGGATGACCTCCATACGATCTTTCAATGCAGCAGGGATATTCTCAAGAACGTTTGCTGTCGCAATGAAAAGGGCATTGCTTAAATCGAAATCAACATTCAGATAGTTATCTCGGAAAGAGTGATTTTGCTCTGGGTCAAGAACCTCGAGCATGGCGGCACTCGGGTCTCCGCGGAAATCACTTCCTAATTTATCAATCTCATCAAGGACGATAACAGGATTGTTAGTTTTAACCTGTCGAAGAGCCTGGATAACTTTTCCGGGCATAGCTCCAACATAAGTTCGTCGGTGACCACGGATTTCAGCTTCGTCTTTGACTCCACCAAGAGCGACGCGGAAGTATTCGCGGCCCATTGATCGAGCAATAGATTTACCCAGTGATGTTTTACCCACACCAGGAGGTCCAACAAAACAAAGGATTGGACCTTTAATGCTGGCCTTGAGCTTTCGCACGGCAAGGAATTCAAGAATACGGTCTTTTGCTTTTTGTAGATCATAGTGATCTTCATCAAGAATTTCTTTAGCTCTTGGAAGATCAATGGAATCTTCTGATTTTTTATTCCAAGGAAGATCAACCATCCAATCTAAATATGTACGAACCATCGAGGCTTCTGAAGCATCTGGATGCATGCGCTCAAGTCTTGCCAACTGTTTAAGCGCCTCGGTCTCAACGGCCTCTGGCATTCCAGCATTATGGACCTTCTCACGAAGCTCTTCCATTTCTTCAGCTTTAGGATCATTTTCACCAAGTTCGTTTTTGATGGCTCTCATCTGCTCGCGCAAGAAATACTCTCGTTGAGACTTGGACATTTCGTCCTTTGCAGTTGATTTAATTTTTGATTGCATAGAAAGAACTTCAAGCTCAGAAGCAAGAATTTGGTTCACAAGCTTAAGTCTTTCTTTATGATCAAAGGTCTCAAGAATTTTTTGTGCATCAGGAACCTTGATACCAAGATTGCTGGCGATCAAATCAGCCAAGCGACCTGGATCATTCACATCATCTAATACAAGAAGGATATCTGGCGAAAGAACTCGACCCAGAGCAATGATTTTTTCAATCTGTTCTTTTGCCGAACGAGTCATGGCTTCGAATTCAACACCTGGGTTTTGAACAGGAGTTTCTTCGATCTTCTCCACAGCAACTTCAAAGCTAGGAGAAGTTTTTGTGTAGTTTTTGATTCGACCTTTAGCAACACCCTGAATAAGAACTTTGACTCGGCCATCAGAAAGCTTTCGCATTCTCATGATCATTGCAATTGTTCCCACTGTGTAGATTGAATCTGCAGTTGGGTTTTCCTCTGTGATTTCTTTTTGAGAAGCTAGAAAAATCAGACGATTTTTTGCTAATGCCTCTTCAACAGAGCGGATTGAGTTCTCTCTTCCTACAAATAAAGGTAGAATCATGTATGGAAATACAACAATATCCCTTACTGGAAGCATCGGTAGAGTTGCCGGAATTTCTAGAACCTTCTCATCAAAACTCATATAGTTCCTCGCACGTTTGCGGTTTGATAAACACGTTGTACGCATTACTTCGGATTGGAACTGGAAATGCTTTAAGAAAAAATGGGCTAATTTTGAGTTTAAATGAAAATTAGGACTGACATCCGTGTCAGATCGAGCTCATCCTATGAGTTAAAATGTACCTTAGTTGAGAAAGGGTCTAGTGTCTTCGTGTTCTTCCATGCATGAAACACAAAGATCTGTAAACGGTCGGGCCATCAAACGTTTTGCACTGATGTCTTCGCCACAGCCCTCACATTGGCCGTAAGTCTTGTTGTGAATCTTTCCAAGAGCGCGCTCAATTTGGTAAAGCGCATGCCGATCTCTTTCATGAAGATGAATTGATAAATTCATTGAGAGATCTCTTGAGGCAACCTCGGCTTCGTCGGAAATTGATTCGCGAGCGGATAAATCTTGACTGCGAAATTCATTCGTCTTGTTGAGAATCGAACTTTTTTGCTCAAGTAAAAATGTCTTAAAAAAATTCAAATCGGCCGTGTTCAACTAAACCCCCTAGTGAGCAGAGACCTATTTAATTTATCTTGAGCAGGTTATGATTTGTTCAAATGAAAGAGTCATTAAAAAAACGTAAGTGCTTAATTTTTAATCTGAAATTTTAACGCCAAGCACTTGAGTTTTCCACAGTCTGGGCTTGGCGCAAAAATAGTTTTCCACATTATCGAGCGTATTTTTTAGCAAGAGCATCTCTCATCTCTGCCCCCTCAATACTCAGGCGAGTGTAAGGGATTGCGAGCAGTCTTTCGGCCTCAATGGGCTCTTCTGTTTCTTCACAAATTCCAAATTGTCCAGACTGAATTCTTGCGAGTGCCATTTCAATTTCGATCAGCTGAGTTCGAATACGATTTTGCGCAAGAACAAAATTATTTTCAGTTTGTTGGGCAACCATTTGATCGACTTCGTCACCCGACATTTTATCATGTGCTGAGACTTCTAATTTTGCTCCTCGCATTCGGTTCAGCAGTTCCTGCTTCATCAAAATCAGCTTCTGTCGACATTCATTTATAATTTCCTTCGAGATCATTGTTTTCATGGGCGCCTCCTTATGTTACCAGCCCTTTGGCCATAAGACGACGCCCCCCACAATTGGGGTTAGAAGATTATCTATAAAATGTTTTAATGGGCTAAATTAGAGCCACGACTAGCACGTTGAAATTATTATCATTCCTATCGGCGCCGAACAGGGACAACCTCTGCGCCTTCAATTGTGAGGGCAACAAGAGGGCGTAAAACCTCTCTCTGAGGACTCATATTTAAAGACCCAATGGCGCCCGGAAAATCTTTGAGTTGTGAAAGCGCATTGCTTAAAGATTCTCGAGATGTATTTCCCTGGGCAATGAGCTGGCGAAGCATGTAGGCGGCATCATAGGCCTGGATTTCAAAAATACCCGGGTCTTCGTTAAAGAGCGCACGATATTCTTTTACAAATTGTGAGTGAATATAATTTTGGTCTGAACTCACATAGCTATCAACGAACAAAAGGTCTTTCGCCGAATTTCCTGTGCGTTTGGAGAGACCTGGGACGTTCCAAAGATTTGTTCCCAAGAGCTTCACTCCGCGAACATTATTAAATGCCAGCATTGCAGAGATCTGGCCGAGCGATTTTGCACTGTCTGGAATAAAAATAGCATCAAAATCAACAATAGGCGGAAGTAAATCTTCTGGCGGAGTGTTTCGCGCCGTTTTCTTTGTTTGAGCATCCGCCCATTCCTTTAATCGTAGTTTGTATTCATCAGCTCGATCTTCAAGGTAATAAGTGCCCACAAGTCTTTGTACAACATTTCTAAAATCAGTTTCTTTTGCTGAATACGTCTGTGCGGCCTGGATTGTCCCGCCACGAGCTAAGACTTCGTCCCAGAAAATATTGGCGTATTCAACACCATATTGGTCGTTGGGATAGAGAACAGCAAATTTTCGAAGTCCCAGGTCTTCCATGGCCACTTTAACGAGATGACGAACCTGCATTTCACTTGTCAGAGAGTTACGAAACACGCTGGGGCCGGATTCTGTAATTCCCGCCTTTTGTGAGAGAGCAATGCTGGGTACACCAAGCTCGCTTGTTTTTGAGGCGACTCCGGGTGCAGTTTTACTTAAAAGGCTACCGATGACGGCGATGACATTGTCCTCTTTAACCAATCGCTCAACACCTTTTCTTGCAAGATCTGGATTGGCCTCGCTGTCGACAACAGCAAGTTTAAAAGAGGAGACATTAGAGTTGTGAAGCCCGAGCCCCATCTGAATGCCGCGCAACGACTTTTGTGCAATGGCGGCATGTCTTCCGGATAAAGGTAGGACGACACCAACGGTTTTTGGCTCTACTCTCTTAACGGCCTCAAGTTGCGATAGTAAATCTTGTGCTTTTTCTCCAAGATCTGTACTGGGAACAAGGTTTACAACACGAGCAAAGTGAGATCGCGCAGAGCTAAAATCTTTATCTTCAAGTGTGAGCTCACCAAGGCGAAAGTGAGCCCTTGCTCTGACCGTCGTGTCTGGATAGTCATCCGCAACATCCTCAAGCTCCTCGCGCGAAAGTCTGTTGTCGACGATTTCTGCAGCTTTACTTCGAAGAGACTCGTGCTCCTTTGCCAGCGAAGGGTTTTGTAGAGCCTTTTGAATTTCAACAACGGCCTGTCCGCTGTCACCAGTTGAGTCAAGGGCGCGGATCCGATATTGCATTAGTTCAGAGGTTTGTGATTCAAGCCAACCACCATGAGCCAAGAGCTTGTTGCTCATTTCCGCAACCTCTGGCCAACGATTTATTTTGGCAGCAGACCGAAAGGCTCCCCACTGAGCGTCTTTTTGTTTTGGCAGGCCTGCGAGTTGTTGTTCTGCAACGAGATAGTGGTCCAGAGATTTTAAATACTCTCGAGCCTGAAAAAACTTTTGCCCAGAAGCCAGATGTGATTCTGCGGTTGCAGGCGGCAGCTGAGGTCGTCGAATGCTGGATTTTGTGCCCTGAGTTTTTGCTTGCCGCGATCGCTCCATAGGAAGATTTGAACAGGCAGAGAGAACGAGAAAAAGGACAATCAATTTTTTCATTTACGTGACCTCATCATTTGGTTCACTTTTTCTTTAAACTCTCGAACCATTGGAGTTTCCCCACCGGCTTTTGACAGCTCTTCCAGAAGCTCTTTTTGCTTCGAACTCACATTGCTGGGGGTATCAACTAAGATTTTAACAAGCATGTCTCCAGAGCCAAATCCCCCAATCTTGGGAAAGCCTTTTCCCTTCAGACGAAGAACTTGTCCCGTGTGTGTGCCGGCGGGGATTTTAAGTGCAACTTTAGACGTCATGGTTGGGATTTCTGCGGTTGTTCCCAGAATGGCCTCAACATAGGTAATGGGAAGATCGAGAATGAGGTCATCCTCTTCTCTTCTAAACACAGGATGATCTTGAATATTGATGATGACGTAGAGATCCCCAGCCCCACCAAGTCCAGAATCTCCCTCTCCAGCCAGTCGAAGTCTCTGGCCCTGTTTCACGCCAGCGGGGACTTTAACAGAAAGTTTTGCAGTCTCATCTTTTGTGCCAGTACTACGAATAAATGTGATCGGTCGTTCGCAACCAAGGGCGGCCTCTTCAAGAGAAATGTTGAGCGTGTAGCGAAGATCTGCGCCCTTTTGCTTTTTCTGTCGGGCGCCGCCCCGTGGGCCAGCACCAAAGACATCACCAAAAATGTCACCAAAAACGTCATGGAAAGACTCTGGCCCACCTTGTCCAAAGCCACCCTGACCGAATCCGCCGAAGCCACCGGCTCCACCAAAACCGCCAGGTCCTTGGCCCGCGCCAAATCCCTGTTGATTTCCAGCGAAACCAAATTGGTCATACATCTCACGCTTTTTTGAGTCACTTAAGACCTCGTAAGCCTCGGTGATTTCCTTAAATTTTTCTTCGGCCTTTTTATCGCCAGGGTTTTTATCCGGATGATACTTCATCGCCAGCTTGCGGTAGGCCTTTTTGATTTCATCTGCACTTGCGCTTCGAGCAACATCTAAGACCGAATAGTAATCTTTTTTTGCCATAGATGACCTCAAGAATTTGTTGGAGCTTTAGCGACAACAACCTGTGCGGGGCGAATCAGTTTATCATGTAATTTGTATGGCTTTTTAAAGACACGAGAGACGTATCCTGGGGGGACATCCTTTGATTCTTCACTGCTGAGAGCTTCATGGACAGATGGGTCAAAGGCAACACCCTGACAAGGGACTTCGCTTATTCCATGTTTTTGTAGATTTGAGCGCAGCTCTTGAGCCGTCATCTCAACGCCCTTAACGTAATTAGAAAGGGTTTCTGGAGTGGGCTTATTTTCAAGGGCTCGCTCGAAATTGTCCAAGACTCCAAGGACATCCAGCAGAACTCTTTCTGCTCCATATTTTAGGGTCTCTGCTCGCTCTTTAATGACATGCTTTTTATAGTTGTCGAACTCTGCTCGCAAATAAAGGTAATCATTTTTATGTTTTTCGACCAGGGCCTGGAGCTCCTCAATTTTCTTTTGCTGAGGATCCATATCTGCCGCCTTTTCCTGTTTTTCAGAAGATTCAGATTTTGATTGAGAATTGTCAGTCACAGCAGCCTCCACTTAGAGCTTGGTTGTATAGGAAAATCTATACAAAACACTGTGTTCTTACAAGGAAAAGTCAAGGTGGGCCTAAACCTCTCCTGCAAGAAATGTCAGAGCGGAAAATACTTGGTTGCTGAGCACCTTGCCCTCTTCTGACAAGGTGAATGCGCCGCCACGAGAAACAAGAAGCCCCCTCTCTGCCAACTCATTTAAAGGGCCGACAATTTTATGGGCAACCGAGTCGCCAAATTTTTGCCGGATCTGCTCTAAGAACAGGCCCGCGTCTCGCCGCAGAGAGATATGACAAAAGTCTGTAAGAGATTGGTGCTTCTCAAGAACTTCGTAACAATCGGAATTCAGTGCGGCCTGAAGATTGTCAAAGCGGGCCCCCTGACGGCGTAGAATTGATTTTTCGTAAGAAGAGAAAGTATTGGGGTTCCAAAATCTTTCACCCCAGCCCGTCTTTTTTCTATACGAGTGAGCTCCCAAGCCAATTCCCCAGTACTCTTCATCTGCCCAATAAAGTGAGTTGTGTCGAGACTCAAATCCAGGCAGAGCATAGTTAGAGATTTCATATTGATGATAGCCAGCAGAACGCAAGGTTTTTGAGATTTCTTCAAACATCAGAATTTGGTGGTCCTCAAGCGGGCGGCCAGGACTGAGCACATGGCCCTCGGGGATTGTGAGACAATAGGGGCTAATATGTGGAGGGCTAAACTCAACAACTTTCTCCAGATCTCGACGAAGATCATCCAGTGACTGACCAGGAAGAGCAAACAGCAAATCAAAAGAATAATTAAGCCCCCGAGATTTGAGAATGTTTAAGGTTTCAAGGGTGTCCTGGGAATTGTGTAGACGACCAATTTTTTTAAGAAGAGGGTCATTAAAAGTCTGTGCTCCAACACTAAATCGATTTATGCCTCGCTTTAAATACAGATCGAGCTTCTCTGGATCAATAGTGGCGGGATTAATTTCAATTGTGACCTCGCTCTGTGGTCCAGTGGCGTATCCAGAGTTTGCAAGACTATCCATAATCGTTAGAATAATTTGTGCGGGGACAAGACTTGGTGTGCCGCCCCCGAAGTAGAGAGTGTCCAAAGTTTGTGGATGAAAAAGTCCGGATCTTTGGAGGATCTCTTCTTCGACCAGCTTTAAATAGGATTCAGGTGGAGCAATCTGTGACTGCTCAAAAGTAGCAAAGTCACAATAAAGACATCTCTGAATGCAATAAGGGATGTGTACGTAAACGCCAAAGGCCATGGGAGCAAACTAAATGAAGACAAAAAAATTTCAACTAAAAAACGGACTCAATGTCATTCTTGCTGAAAATCATAGGGCTCCCGTTGTCTCTGTTCAAATGTGGGTTCGAACCGGAAGTGCTGATGAAAAAAAAGGCGAAGAGGGGATCAGTCATTTTATTGAACACCTTGTTTTTAAGGGGTCACGAAAATTTGGAGTGGGCGAAATTGCCGCCCGAATTGAGGGCGCCGGAGGGGAGCTCAACGCCTATACGAGCTTTGATCAAACCGTGTTTTACGTCACACTCTCAAAGCATTTTATCGATGAGGGCTTGGTAGCCATTAATGAAATGATGGGCTTTCCAACTTTCGACGAGACTGAGATCAATAACGAGCGTGAAGTTGTTATTGAAGAAATCAAGCGTGGGCAAGACAGCCTTGGTCGCCGTGCCAGCCAGCTCTTGTTCTCGACGGCATTTCAAAAGCACGCCTATGGGATACCTGTTATCGGATATGAAAAAAACATTCGAAGCTTAAGCCGAAAGAAAATCGTTCAATTTTACAAAGATCGCTACACACCGAAAAATATGTTTCTCGTTGTTGCGGGTGATTTTGATTTTGAAGAAACAAAGCAAAAAATCAACAAGATCTACTCTGAAATCCCATCAACAAAACTTCGAAAAGTAACCAGAAAAAAAGAGCCCAAGCAAAACAAGGGTCGAATTCAGGTCGAGCATGCTGACTTTGAACAATCGGTCGGGTATCTTTCATGGAAAGCTCCAAACATTAAGCACAAAGATGTGCCAGGTCTAGATGTTTTAAGTTTGATTTTGGGCCAGGGGGATAGCTCAAGACTTGTTCACGCTCTTCGAATTGATTCGGCCGTTGTGAATTCAATTGGCGCAAACGCGTTTACGCCAAAGGATGAAGGCCTTTTTACGATTTCATTTGGTTATAATAAGGAAAATCTTGGCGAAGCTCTAGAGAAAATAACAGAAGAGATTTTACGAATTCAAGAGGAGCCAGCGCACCTTGAAGAAATTAAAAAGGCGGTACTTAATATTGAAAGCGAAGAGTTCTATTCTCTCGAAACAGTCGATGGACTATCGCGAAAAATGGGATCGCTCGAGTTTTATTTCCAAGACCTTAATTATCAAAATAAATATTTGCAGCAATTGCGCTCGGTTACCGCGGCAGACCTGCAAAAATTAGCAAAAAAATATATTCAACAAAAATCAATGTCTCTAGCCTTTGTGACAAACGACGAGGTTAAGAAGGTTCACGCGCAGGTCAAGGCCTGGTCTGATGATCTTGCAAAAAAAATGAAGGCCCTAAAAGTAAAAACAACGAAGCCAAAAAAAGTTCAACACAAAAAGCTGACAAAGTTATTGTCAACGAAAGAAAATCCAAAAACTGAAAAAGTGGTCTTACCAAATGGAGTCACCGTACTGATGCGCCCCATTCGCGACACCCAAGTCATTTCAGTAAAGGCTGCCTTCTTGGGGGGGATTCGATCCGAACAAAATTTCCCAGAAGGAACCGTTGAGCTCTTGGGTCGTACGTGGATGTCGGGCACAAAACAAAAGACCGAGAGAGATATTTATAAAGAAATCGAATCCATTGCCTCTGGCATTAGCCCCATTGCTGGAAGAAACTCAGTTGGCTTGGGCGTTGATTGTTTAAAGCCTTTTGAACAAGAGGCCCGAAATCTTTACCTCGACATTCTTGCTCATCCGACCTTTCCGGTTGAGGCCATTGAAAGAGAAAGACTTGTTCAGATTGAGCAGATACAGGCGAGAAATGACAATCCGGCTCAGTGCTGCATTCGTCTATTTATGAAGAATATTTTTGAGAATCACCCCTACAGCCGCGATATGCTTGGGACACTTGAATCCGTGAAGCAAGTGACCCATAAAGAAATTGAAAAATACTGGAAACAGACCGCGCAAAAAAAGAATCTCACAGTCATGCTCTGTGGAAATATCAACCAAGATGTTTGGTTAAAAGAAATTCAAGAGGCCACAAAGCACTATGAGCCGGGAGAGAGGTTTTCAATACAAACCGATCTTAAGCCCCTCATGTCGGATCAGCGGCACTATGAATACAATAAAAAAGAACAAAGCCATGCGGTCTTCGGCTTTCGTGGTGTCCGCATTACAGATGATGAGCGATATGCGCTTCACTTGATTCAGTCTATCTTGGCCGGGCAGGGGGGGCGTCTTTTCATCGAACTGAGAGATAAAAACTCGCTTGCCTATTCGGTGTCGCCACTTCGAATGGAGGGCGTTGATACAGGATACTTTGGAGCCTACATCGGGTGCTCGCCAGAAAAGGTGAACAAAGCTCTGGCGATGATGAAAGAAGAATTTGAAAAGCTTTGCACCGAAAAGGTTGGAGAAAAAGAGCTTCTTCGATCCAAGCAATATTTGATTGGCCGACATGACATAGATATGCAAAAAACAAGCTCCATTGGCTCATCTATTTTGTATGACGATATTTATGGCATTGACTATAACGAGCCATTTACCTGCGATCAAAAATATATGGCAGTCACGGCAGATGAGATCATGAGACTGAGCAAAAAAATCCTCAAGGGCCATTCAGTAACGGCGGTTGTGGGGCCGCAGAATCCTTGGGAGTGATTTCTTCTATAAGAAAATTTAATCGACAAGAGTCCAGAATTTCGATTTGAAATATCAAATTGAGACGAGGGCTCTAAAATTCTGAATTACACTATCCGATAAGAGGGTATGGAGAAGAAGTCAGAATTTCTATTAAGTTCTACAGAATATTTTTCCGAAATGGTGGAGCAAGGCTTTGCCAAAAGAAATCTTCAAACTTTTCCTGCGGCGAAGACCTATCTTGTTCGGCTGCTCGAGCACTATTTAGATGCTCGAAATTTATTTGAACCTGAGAGAGACGAGGCGGGCAATCGTCAGCACCAAACATTAGCAGAACTGTTTTTAAAGGCCAATCAAAGTCCACAGGCCGAGAGGCAAGAGTTGCTCAAGCGGTTGGGTGATTCAGCCCTTTATATCTCAGGTTTCTTTGGAGACTCTTTGAGTCGAAAGATTGTCGACATTGATTATTACGCTGAAATGGGTGGCGCGGCTTACGCAAGCCTTGCAGGCTGTGTCAGAGAAGACACAACGGCGAAGGTTTATCAGGTCTTTTCACGGCGGTTTTATGACTTTGTCGATGTGCTGACATACATTAGCCATTGCTCCAATGTCCAAACAGACCAGAACATTTTGCGTCTCTATGATCGCTACATAAGAACAGGTTCAGAGTATGCCAGAGAAAAATTGGTTGAGATTGGTGTGATTACCCTTCCCAAGGATCAGGTAAAGCTTGGCAATCAAGACTAAGTTAGCCTAGAAAATTCGTGACCTCAGCCAAAAGCTCGATTAATTTGTCGCTATGTTTAATATTGGATTTAGTGAAATGCTCTTTTTAGGTGTTTTAGCCCTTCTCTTGATCGGGCCAAAGCAACTGCCTGAGGTGGCCAGAACCATCGGAAGAGTGCTGAACGAACTCAAGCGCAGCACAGCTGTATTGACAGATGAAATCAAGTCCCATCGAGATGAATTCGTAAAACACGTTGAAAATGAACGTGAAAAAATTCTGCGGGGAGAGCAGGTTCAGCAGCCAGCTCCGCAGGTCCAGCCGCAGCCAGCACAGCCGGCTCCGCCCCCAGTAGAGCCCGCTCACGAGCCCGCACCTGTAGCAAACACAGTACCATATTCTGTTTCAGCCGCGGCAGATGCAAAGGCGAAGACAGAGGCTCACAATGAAGAGAAAAAGCCAGAGGAAACATGAGCAATTCTGAGCAAGATCAACACTCGCAATCATTGATCGAACACCTCACAGAACTGCGTATTCGCTTAAAAAACGCTCTTTTTGGCGCCCTGGTTGGAATGATTGCTTGCTATAATTTTACCGAGGATATTTTTAATATTATTCGCAGTCCAATTCAGCCCTACCTGAAGGGCGGTGGACTTGTATTCACGGCTCCGATGGACAAGTTCATTGCCCATCTCAAAATTGCTTTTTTTGGTGGCGTTATCTTGGCTTGCCCATGGATCATCTATCAGGCCTGGAAGTTCGTTGCTCCTGGTCTTTATCAAAAAGAAAAAAAGTACGCACTGGGTTTTATTTTTTCAGGCACAGTTCTTTTTTTATTAGGTGTGGCCTTCTCGTACTTCCTTGTTTTCCCTATGGCCTTTGAGTTCCTGATGAACTACGGGGGATCGATCGATACGCCGATGATCACGATTGATCAGTATCTTTCATTTATTGTGACAACTTCAATTATGTTTGGTGTCTCTTTTGAACTCCCACTCGTGCTCACGATTTTGGGTATGCTCGGCGTAATAGACCAAAGATTTTTACGTGAGAAGCGGCGATACGCTATTGTTGGGTTGGCTGGACTTTCTGCGGTTTTCACTCCGCCGGACTTGCTGAGCATGGTGTTGATGCTGGTGCCAATGGTTGCCCTTTATGAAATATCAGTCATCATCGTTGGCTTTTTCGAAAAGAAAAAGGCATTAGCAGTAGGGACGACGTAGGCCAGGTCTTCGGATCAAGGCCCAATGGCGCGCCTTAAAAGAGATGAATATGAAGTCTTGCCACACGAAGCTTCATTAAACAACGTTGGTCCGGCGACAGAGTCTGACTACTTAGCCTCTAGCCATTGCACAAATTCGATATTATTGCCGAGCGCAGTTCTGGGAACCCAGAAATTTCCATTCACACACTCAATGGATCCACCCGCTTGACAGAGGTCTGTGCCCCATGAATTTTTGATCAAGTATTCACACTGGCCGGATTTTTTATTAAAACGACGACCAATGATTGTTGAGCCATGGTCTGCGCCCCGCCCTTTGTAGTTGACACCGGCAACAAGCAGATTGGCCGAATATCCGATACTTGCTGGTTCACCACGCTCTAATAGTTTATCCAGCAGATTTAGCATTGAGCTGCCGTGATGATTGGGCTTACCGACACTCAGGGGAAAATATTTTTTTGTGAGTTGGTGGCGCCCGGAGCAGGTCATATCAAAGTAGGCCTCTATCTTTTTACCTACAGGCAAATTATCCAAAGCCCTTTGAATATTGTGGCCAAGATTTGAAATGTCTTGAGTAAAATCATGAGCATAACATTCCGGGTATTTCTGCGCGAAGATTTTTAATGATTTTCCAAAGCGTTTCCAATCATTATCTGTCGGGGCGATATTGCTCTCGGAGCAGACACCTTTTTTTGATTGAAATACAGCCTCAAAGACAAGATAAGGATTTCCGCCAACTTCTGTATGATCAAGGTTGGAATAAGGCGCGCTTATCTTCTGCTTTTTGAAGGATTTTTCGGCTAAAGCATTTGCCCCGTTCGAGTTAACATATTGCGCAGCCATGTCGTAGCTCGAAAGCTTTTTCTTTTCATGAAATGAAAGTAAGTCTGCGGCAGTGTAGGCATAACACCACTGAAGATCACTTTGATGATTATTGTTGGGCATATTGGATGTGTCGATATCAAGTGAGGAGCACTTATCTGGCGGAAGATCCTTTGAGCGATCGGGGGCATAATTATATTTTCGAAAAGACGCGACTTCTTGATCTGACAGTCTCAGCGAGCTCCAGGTGATGCAGTCTGATCGTGATTCGACAAGAGATTCTAGGGTTGGAAGAGAGACGGTAACATCATGTCCAGTCTTCATGTTGTCTCGGATAATTTTAATGCGCGCATTAGCTTCTTGAATAACCTCTGAACAGGTCATTTCTGAGCTGTATGAGTTTAGAGCGAAGACTAGCACAAGCAAACCAAGGGCTTTCACAAAAGACTTTTCGGCAAAAAAAGAACAAACTTAAATACCTGGCGAGGATGATGGATTAATGGAATGACCAAAGGCGAGTCTTGGTCTAGAATAACTAGGCCATTCCTCTAGGCCTCTTCAAACTTAATCAGCACAGCTCCGGCCTCAACACTGTCGCCCTGCTTGATGCAGATTTCTTTGATTTTCACATCTGAAGAAGACCGCATTTCGTTTTCCATTTTCATGGCTTCCATAATAAGAAGTGGCTTGTTGGATTTAATCACGTCGCCAGGCTTGACGAAAACTTCAATAATCTTTCCGGGCATGCCTGCGCGCAGATCCATGTCTCCGCCAAACCCACCGCCGCGCTTTAATGATTCATGCAAGAGCATCTCATCATTGAAGATGGAAACGTTTCGATAAGAGTTTCTTGTGAAAACTGTGTAGTCAGTATCTTTTCCGATAACATCCACCAGGTAGCTGACGCCCTTAAACAGGAAGCTGAAATAAGATTCGCTGCGCTTATAATCTGACTTTGGAATATCGTAATGCACCCAAGAATCGCTCTCTTTCTGAATCGAGATTTTCCAAGAGTGTCTCATTTCAACGACATCGACTTTGTAATGTTTATTATTTAAATCGGCTTCAAAATACATAACTACATCCTTAACTGGATTTTGCGACCCATATTTTTCCACTTCGAGGCCACATTCAGTTGGCGAACATCTTTTGACTTGCGATCATTGTAGGCCGTGATTGCTGCTGCAATTAAGAAGACATGATCGTCGACCTCTTTGAAAATTTCCGGCTCAATAACCTCGAAATTTTTCTCAAGGAACTGAGTCGTGTAATTTCCCTCTAAGAAAGTGGGATGTCGTAAAATGGATCGGTGTAAAAGAATATTTGATTTAATTCCAGACAAAATAAATTCGGCCAAAGCCCTCTGCATGCGATCAACAGCCTCTTGGCGAGTTTCGCCCCAAGTGATGACCTTTGCGATCATTGGGTCATAATAAATTGGAACTTCGTAGCCAGGATAAGCATAGGAATCAACGCGAACAAAAGGACCCTGTGGATGTCTGCAAGCGCGAATCAGTCCAGGACTTGGTTTGTAAGTTTCAGGATCCTCGGCACAGATTCGAACCTCGATGGCGTGACCTTTTTGTTTTAGATCAGTTTGCCTAAAGCTCAAGGGCTTTCCTAGAGCGACAAAAATCTGTTCTTTCACCAGATCAACACCTGTCGTGAGCTCCGTGATCGGGTGCTCCACCTGAAGACGAGTGTTCATCTCCATGAAATAAAAATCTTTTGTCGAGTTATCAAAAATAAACTCGATTGTGCCAGCACCCACATATTTAATTTGCTTGGCCGCCCGAACAGCGGCTTCGCCCATTTTCATGCGGATTTCTTCTGTGAGAGATGGGGATGGAGCCTCTTCGATTAATTTTTGATGCCTTCGCTGAACGGAGCATTCTCGCTCAAATAAATGAACGGCATTTCCGTGGGTGTCGCCGAAAACTTGAATCTCAATGTGTTTTGGGTCAGTGACAAATTTTTCGATATAAACGGTTTTGTCAGCGAAATAGTTTTGCCCTTCGGATTGGCAGGCGCGAAAAGCGCTTTCAAGCTCTTCTTCTTTTCGAACAACCCGCATTCCTTTTCCTCCACCGCCGGCAGAGGCCTTAACAATAACAGGAAGACCAATTTTTTTCACAACAGTCCTGGCGTCTTCAACGGTATCAACTGAGCCATCACTTCCCGGAACGGTTGGAACTCCGGCTTTTTTCATCAGGGCTTTTGCAGAAAGCTTGTCACCCATGGATTCGATGTTTTCTGGCGTTGGCCCAATAAAAGTGATTCCGTTTTCTTTGCAGGCTCGGGCAAAATTTGTGTTCTCTGAAAGAAAACCATAGCCTGGGTGAACAGCGTCGACACCGGCTTTTTTGCAAACATCGATAATGTTTGGAATGTTCAAATAGGATTCCTTCGATGGAGCTGGACCAATATTGTAGGCCTCATCAGCAAGAAAGACATGCAAGCTGTCACGATCAGCGTCGCTGAAAACAGAAACTGTTTTGATTCCAAGCTCGCGGCAGGCACGAATCACTCGAATCGCAATTTCGCCACGGTTTGCAATGAGAACTTTTTTAAACATATTTGACCTCTCAAGCCCTATTTTAGAGTGGAATGTTTCCGTGCTTCTTTGGCGGATTGACTTCGCGTTTATTTTTCAACATTTCTAGAGAATCAATCACACGCTTTCGAGTTAATGCGGGCTCAATGACCTCATCTGTGTATCCAAGTTCAGATGACAAGTAAGGATTGTTGAACTTTTCCTCATAGTCTTTGATCAGCCGCGCTCTCTCTGCGACAGGATCTTTTGCCTTGGCGATAGCTTCACGGAAGATAATGTTGACGGCGCCCTCTGCCCCCATTACAGCGATTTCTGCTGTTGGGTAAGCAAGGTTAA
The DNA here is from genome assembly GCA_016861345.1 of Oligoflexia bacterium. Lineage (GTDB taxonomy): Bacteria > Bdellovibrionota > Bdellovibrionia > Bdellovibrionales > Bdellovibrionaceae > BOLD01. The sequence continues at coordinate 53,611 of BOLD01000004.1, read as the reverse complement.
TGTCTGATCGAAGCAGCTTAGATCCCATAACGATATAAGCTCCGCCGTAAGCTTTTCTTGTGACCACAGTGATTTTGGGAACGGTTGCTTCGGCATAAGCATAAAGCAGCTTTGCTCCATGAGTGATGATTCCATTCCACTCTTGATCTGTTCCTGGCAAGAAACCAGGAACGTCGACAAAAGACACAATTGGGATATTGAACGAATCACAAAAACGAATAAATCGAGCGGCCTTTCGCGAGGCCTCAATATTCAAGCAGCCCGCCAAAAATTGGGGCTGATTGGCGACGATACCAATGCTTCGACCATTCATTCGCGCGAAGCCGACAATAATATTCTGGGCATAATGTTTGTGCACTTCCAAGAAGTAGTGCTCGTCCACAACCTCGGTAATGAGCTGAAGCATGTCGTATGGTTTTTTCGGATTATCAGGAATTAAGCTATTCAGTGTTTCGCAAATTCGATCCGGGCGATCTGTTGTCGGCAACATCGGTGGATCATCTAAGTTGTTTGAGGGCAAAAAGCCCATCAATTCACGAATCATCAGCAAGGTGTGCTTGTCGTCTTCACAAGCAAAATGAGAAACCCCTGATTTCTGCGAATGAGCCGTCGCTCCGCCGAGATCTTCTTTTGTGACATCTTCATGTGTGACGGTCTTAATAACATCGGGGCCCGTAACGAACATGTAACTTGAATTTTTCACCATGAAAATAAAGTCAGTGATGCTGGGGCTATACACGGCGCCGCCCGCACAGGGGCCCATAATGCCTGTGATTTGAGGGATCACTCCAGAAGCTAAAACATTGCGAGTAAAGATATCCGCGTAGCCACCAAGGGACTCGACACCTTCTTGAATTCTCGCTCCGCCAGAGTCATTTAGGCCAATTATAGGTGCCCCATTTTTCAGGGCAAGATCCATGACCTTACAAATTTTATTCGCCTGAGTGCGAGACATCGATCCGCCAATAACTGTAAAGTCTTGAGCAAAAACGTAGACAAGCTTTCCGTTGATGCGACCATACCCTGTGACGACGCCATCGCCCGGAACTTTGTTGTCATCCATTCCAAAGTTGTTGCACCGATGAGTAACAAAACGATCCATCTCAACAAAGCTACCTGGGTCAAGCAAAACATCCAGACGCTCTCGAGCCGTTAATCGGCCGCCCTGTTTGTGTTTTGCAATTCGATTGGGGCCGCCGCCCTGCTGAGCAACTTCATTACGTTTTTCTAAATCCTGCAGCCGTGCGGCTGTTGTCATTTCATTTTCCACTTCAAATTCTCCTCGAAGTTATCGATCAGGGATAGCTACGTCCATACAGTCTTGGGAACGGAATGGTCTCACGAACGTGAGGCAATCCGCAGACCCACGCGACAGTTCTTTCCACACCAAGGCCGAAGCCCGAGTGAGGGAAAGATCCAAAGCGACGAATGTCCAAATACCACTGGAAATCTTTTTCGTTCAAATTATGCTCTTTAATTTTTGTTAACAGCTTTTCAATACTCTCTTCACGCTGACCACCGCCGATGATTTCTCCATAGCCTTCTGTCGCCAGAAGATCACAACCCATGGCATACCCAGGCTCTTTGGGATCTTCTTTCATGTAGAAGGCTTTCACAGCTTGCGGGTAGTGGTGAACGAAGACGGGCTTATCAAACTTGGAGCTGACAATTGTCTCATCTGTTCCGCCGAAATCATCGCCAATCACAAAGTCTGGATTTTCTTTTTTCACCATCTCGGCGGCTTCTTTGTAGTGCAGGCGAGGGAATGGCCCCTTAATCACTTCAAGCTTCGAAAGATCTCTTTCGAGAGCTTTGAGCTCGTCTGCTCTGTTTTTGAGTGTGCGCTGGACAATGTATTCAACAAACTGCTCGGCAAGCTCCATATTGTCATACATGTCATTAAAGGCAACTTCAGGCTCAACCATCCAAAACTCGATTAGGTGACGACGAGTTTTCGATTTCTCGGCGCGGAAAGTTGGTCCAAAGCAGTAAACCTTTCCAAGGGCGGCGGCTGTGGCCTCCATGTAAAGCTGACCACTTTGAGAAAGGTACATTTTTTCATCAAAGTATTTTGTTTCAAAAAGATTCGAAGTTCCTTCACAGGCGCTTGGAGTAAAAATGGGAGCATCTGTTAACGTAAACCCACGGCCATCAAAGAAGTCTCGAATTGCAGAAACAATTTCAGCTCTCACCCGCAAAATAGCATGTTGACGCTTTGATCTGATCCAAAGATGACGATTTTCCATCAAGAAATCAGTCCCGTGATCTTTTGGAGAGATGGGATAGTTTTCTGCCTTACCTAAAATTTCAATTGATTCAGCACCGATTTCAAAAACATTTTCGTGTTTTGGGTGCTTCCGAACGGTACCGACAACCTTCAGTGAAGTTTCCTGGGTGACCTGCTCAAAAATTTCAAAAGCTTTTTCTTCGCATTCACCACGGAAATAAACGCAAGAAACAATTCCTGTTCCATCTCGAAGTTCCAGAAACTTTACTTTTCCAGACGAACGAGTGTTATAGGCCCAGCCCTTGAGTTCAACCTTTTGACCAACGTAATTCTTTAGATCTGCGATGTAGTATCTCATTCAAAAATCCTCTGTGCGTAGACGAGGAATTTTTGTATCACGAGGCAAGATGCGTCATCACTAGAAAAGCGATTTTTTACTCAGGTATAGAGGCGTTATGTCAACGCCCCACAAAATCAAGGGACCAGTTTTTTCAGCTCTTCAAGGGCTTTCTTTGCATTTAATCGCCCCCGCGTCTGGACCCGATAGTCCCGAACATCGACACCACTTAAAAGTGCCTGACGAATTTGTTGAAAAGTGGCACCAGGGCGAGCGCTCCACAACAAGGCTGCCGCCCCCGAAACAAAAGGCGCCGCCATACTTGTACCGCTCATATAGGCATACCCGCCGGGAACCGTGCTTAAGATGGTGTCACCAGGGGCGGCTAATTGAACAAAGTTAAAACTATTATTTGACCAAGTGGCCATTTTGTCTGAATTGCGAGAAGCCCCAACAGTGAGCTGGTTTAAGAATGTAAAGTTGGCGGGATAGTCTGGGTGAATGTCCAAATCCAAGCCTTCATTTCCAGCGGCAGCAACAAAGAGAATATTCTGATCTGCCAGCGCACGAATAGTGTCGCGCAATGTATCTGAGCAGACTGGGCCACCCCATGAGGCATTAATTACGCGGACCCCCCGAGATGCAGCATATTTCACAGCCTTAATCGCAGTGGCAAGATCACCACCCCCGTGTGCGTCCATAAAGTTTACGGGAACAAGTTTTGCTTGGGGGGCAACGCCCTTCATGGGACCTGACTCATGATCGGCAAGAATAATTCCTGCGACATGTGAACCATGATCGTTACCCGAATTGGCCGTCACCATTGGATCAGGCTGATTTCCAGCAAAATCCCAACCGTATTGATCATCAACTAAGCCGTTTCCATCATCATCTTTATCGGAAGCCCCATTTCTCTCGGCTGCGTTCTCATCCAATTGGGGAAAAATCTGGGGATGAAAATAATCAATTCCAGCATCAACCACAGCGACCTTGATTCCTTGGCCCTTGACGCCCTGATCCCAGACCGCCTGAGCTTCGATCATGGTTTGACCCCAAGTCACATCCGTGGCGGTTGTGGATAAAGTGGTGGAGTCCGTGCGCATTTGAATTCGCTTGTTGAATTCCACTCGCTTGATCAGATGCAGATTGTTTTCAACAAAAGTTTCTTTAAATGTTTGAGCGTCCGTCGCGTGTTCGACCGTGATGTCCCCGGTTTCCCACTCAACTAAAAATTGAGATTGAATTCGAGTCGACGCACACGAGTCAGATTGTTTTTTTGAGTACTCGGTAAAAACGGTATCAGAAGTTTTTTTCTGACAGGCGATGAAAAAGACACACGCAAGAACCAGTCCAATCCTTTGAACCATAAACGCTCCGATGTTTTCTTGGGCCGAGTCCGTGGCCTCATTATTGAGACAACAGAGTCCAGCCGAACTGGTTAGCTCATCGGAGCAATATGAGACAAACCTGAGTCCAGGAGCGCATAGGTTGGATTAGATTTCGAAAACTAGACCTTGGGCTGTTTTTAAATTTGTTTTACCTGCGGCCTAAAAATGAGTTGTCGACCCGTATTGGTTTGACGAATAACTTCATAACCGCAAGAGCAATTACTTGCTAAGAGGATCGTATGACTGAGCCATGGAAGTTGTTTTTCCTCTCTGGTGGCGTCAGATAGTGAGGCCCCCAAACCCCTGCTTTCCAGCCCACACTCCGTCCATAAAAGCTGGTTGATATGACAAGCTAATGTAGAAGGCAGACCTCACTCAGGACCAACATCCATGAACATCGCAACCAAAGGATTTTGAGTCCCCTCCCAAGGACTTGTACATGTTGGAGCCCCTTGGGTAAACCTAACCGATCAGTTCAAGAATTAACTTCAGAATTTCCAAGATTAATAAAATTAACCCCAAAGCCTCTTCAGTTTTCTTCTTTTTTCGCCGAGAACAACATAAGTTGGTGGACCTTCCGGTCCGGTTGTCCGACATCAGAACCTCCAGTGTGTGGTTCGGATGCGACCTCAAAAGCAAGCCTGAGCGAAGTCTGCAAGGGCTTGCTTTTGCAATTTCTAAACTCAGCAATTACTAAATTGCGCTCACGAAATCTTTTAAAACACTGACGAAATCTTTTTCGACTTTCTTGGCTGTGTCGGTGACTTCAGCGTGTGAAAGCTTGTGTGGAGAAATTCCCGCCGCCAAATTAGAAATGCAACTGATTCCAGCCACACGAAGGCCCATGTGATTGGCGATGATACATTCGTGAACGGTGCTCATGCCGACGGCATCGCAGCCGATGCGCTTCAGATAGCGAACTTCGGCAGGAGTTTCATAAGTTGGACCAGTTAGTCCACCGTAAACACCTTTTTGGTATTTTACTTTCAGTTTTGTGAAAGAGCTTTCAAGTTTTTTTATTAATTCTTTATCATAGGCCTCAGACATGTCAGGAAATCTTGGTCCAAATTCAGAAATATTTGGGCCGATCAAGGGGTTTGTTCCCATTAAGTTGATGTGGTCTTCGATGATCATCAAATCTCCGCCACTCATACCGTCTTTCATGCCGCCGGCAGAGTTTGTCAGGATTAAAGTTTTAATTCCGAGCTTTGCCAGCACACGAACGGGAAAAATGACAGAGTCCATCGAGTGGCCTTCGTAATAGTGATTGCGACCCTGCATGACAATGACTTCCTTGCCTTCAACTGTTCCAATAACGAGGTTCCCCGAGTGGCCCTCAACAGTGGTTGGTAAAAAGTTTGGAATATCTGTGAACGGAATCACTGTCGGATTTGCAACTTGTTGAACGAATGAGCCAAGGCCAGATCCTAAAACGATTCCAACCTGGGGTTGCTGCTTGGTTTTTGAACGGATAAAGGCCACAGCCTCGTTGATTTTTTTGAGAAGTTCGTCGTGATTTAGCCTTTTCATAATTCCTTCCAAACCAACTGCGGTTTACTTGGTGAAGATTTCGAGAGAGTCATTGTCTTTTCTAAGTGGGGAGCGGCCGCCTTGAGTAAAACCTCGTCGGCTCCAAACAGAGTGAAGAGTGTTTCTCCGGCAGAAACTTTGTCACCGACTTTTTTGTGAAACTGAATCCCTGCCGTTGGCTCAATTAAATCTGTAGTTTGCGCTCGCCCCGCGCGTATCTGAATACCAATGACACCGATCTTTTCTGTCTCCATTGTGGAAACAAATCCGTCTTCTGTGCTCTTGATAAGGACTTGATGTTTGGGCTTCGGCAATCGAGAAAGATCTCCGCCTTGAATTTTGCAAAGTTCTTCAAATTTGGCGAGCGCTTTTCCAGACTCTAAGATTTCAGTGGCGAGTTTATATCCATCTGCCTTTGTCTTTGCTTTTCCGGCAAGGTAGAGCATTTCTGCAGAAAGCTTCAGCGAGAGCTCTCGGGTGTCTTGATCCATCGGGTGCCCTTCGTTTTTCATAATAGAAAGACACTCTTCAACTTCAAGAGCATTTCCAGCAAAACGACCCAGTGGCTGATTCATGTTTGTAATCAATGCTGAAACCTTTTTCCCATAGCCTTGAGCAATAGACATCAGAGCGCGGGCCAGCTCTTCTGCTTTTTCCGCAGTTTTCATAAAGGCCCCATTGCCAAATTTCACATCCAGAACAAGAGAGTCGATGCCTTCGGCTAATTTTTTGGACATGATGCTCGCACAGATCAGCGGAAGGCTTTCCACCGTGGCTGTGACATCCCGAAGAGCGTAGATTTTTTTATCCGCCGGACAGATTTCTTTTGTTTGGCCGATAAAACTAATCCCGTGCTTTGCAATCATGGATTTAAAATCATCAATTGAAATTTGAGTGTTAAAACCAGGAATGCTTTCAAGCTTATCCAAAGTTCCGCCCGTATGGCCCAGGCCACGGCCTGAAATCATGGGAACGGCCACCCCGGCAGCAGCAACGATCGGTCCCAAAATCAAACTTGTTTTATCACCAACACCGCCGGTGCTGTGTTTATCGACTTTGTGAAGGGCTAAGTTAGAGAAATCAACGACGACACCAGAATTCAGCATGGCCTTTGTCAAACTCAAAGTTTCGGCCTCGTTCATGCCGCTAAAGTAGATCGCCATTAAAAGTGCTGACATTTGATAATCTGGCAAAGAGCCATCTGTATAGCTTCGGATGAAAAATTGAATTTCCTCGTTGCTCAGGCTCTGGCCGTTACGCTTTTTCTTTATTATTTCAGCAGGTAGCACGCAGCGTCTCCATCTGGGATGGTTTGGGCGAGGTTAACAACCCAAAATCCGATTGTCAAAAGTACTGATTTGTTGAATCTCAGAAGTTTTTGACCCACAATCTGAACAGGGCAGAGGAGTAATCAAATGAAGCGTTTTATTGCGCTGCTTGTAATGACAGTCATGATCGGGACGTCTTTTTCCGTCCAGGCTCAAACCAGCTCAATTAGTGGGGTTCGTCGTAACATTGCGACCATTATTTTCTGTGGCCTGGGGGGGGCGGTTTTGGGTTTAAGCACGCTCAGCTTTTATGGAAAACCTCAGGAAAACATCGGAAATATCACAACGGGTTTTGGTTTGGGTGTGATTGCAGGAACAATTTATGTGACGACACAGACGACGATGGATCAATCATTTCAGAACCATGATCAAAAAATGGGATATCAATTTGCAAGTATGACTCAAAAACAAAAGCCACCGCTGTTCACGATGGCTTTCGACTTTTAGCATAAGCTCACTCAATCAGCCTGTTTTTCTCTCAAAGGCCCCCGCAGCACCTGGCCCACCAAGCGTCGCTTCATCCGTGCCCAAGAATGATGCAGCGTCTTGCTTCGAGATCTTTCCTTTTTTCACCAGATCTTCAAGAGATTTTTCAAAGAGAATCATGCCGTATTTTGATCCCGTCTGAATGGCTGAAGGAATTTGATGATTTTTCCCCTCACGGATCAGGTTTGAAATGGCCTTTGTTGAACGCATAATTTCATACGCCGCCACTCGCCCGGTGCCATCGGCCTTTGGGAAAAGAGCCTGAGCAACGACCCCGCGCAGAGACTCGGCAAGCATGGTACGAATTTGCTGTTGTTGCCCCTCTGGGAAAACGTCAATGATACGATCAATTGTCTTTGCAGCAGAATTTGTGTGAAGTGTTGCAAACACCAAGTGTCCCGTCTCTGCGGCAGTCAGCGCAAGGGCAATGGTTTCAAGATCACGAAGCTCTCCAACAAGCATAATATCTGGATCTTCACGAAGAGCAGATTTAAGCGCATTGGCAAATGATTTTGTATGAGAGCCAACTTCGCGCTGGTTGATCAGGCATTTGATGTTTTGATGCACGAATTCGATGGGGTCTTCAACAGTGATGATGTGGCTATCTTTAGTCATGTTGATGTGGTGAATAAGAGCGGCAAGCGTTGTTGATTTACCCGAACCCGTTGGACCCGTGACCAGAATGAGACCGCGATCTGTTTCACAGAGATCAAGAATAGCTTGGGGCAGATTCAACTCTGTTGGAGTTTTAATCTTTTCAGGAATTGTACGAAATACAGCCCCGAGTCCTTTTCGTTGCATAAAGATATTGCAACGAAACCGTCCCATGCCTTGAGTGTTGTAAGCGATATCAAGCTCCCATTTTTCGATGAACTGCTTTTTTTGTTTTTCAGTTAAAATTTCAAAGATAAGTCCCTGAACATCTTGATTTGTCAGGTTTTTAAAGTTCATGGGAACCATGCTGCCATGCAATCGAAGATAGGGCGGGGCACCACTTGTGATGTGTAAATCCGATGCGCCTTGTTCAATCATTATTTTAAACAGTTCATCAATGCTTGCCATAGTGCTCACCTCACGAGACTCTTATCGGCAAATATTTGAAATAATAAAGAGATTATCTCTTCCCCACTGAAAAAAAATAGCGTAAGAGGTCCTGATGCCAGCTGAGATTTTAATCAATGTTCGTCCCCAGGAAACTCGTGTCGCTTACGTCGAAGGCGGCGTTTTAACTGATTTTAAGATTGAAAGAAAATCTTCCCCGACTATGGTCGGATCGATTCATCGTGGGAAAGTCATTCGGGTCCTGCCGGGCATGCAGGCGGCCTTTGTGGACATTGGTCTAAAAAAGGCAGCTTTTCTCTACGTTGGGGACGTGCGCGACGACTTGGATGAAAGTCTAGCAGACCCCGATCGCGAAGAGCCTCTTGTGATGGAGGACAGTATTGAAAAGGCGCCCGAGTCCCCCAAAGTTCCCATTCAGGATCTTCTGAAAGAGGGTCAATTTATTCTTGTGCAAGTGGCGAAAGATCCGATTGGAACAAAAGGCGCTCGAATAACGACGCATATTTCTCTTCCTGGTCGATTCATTGTCTATTTACCAACGGTTCGCCACCTTGGAATTTCAAGAAAAATTGAAAACGAAGAGGAGCGAAACAGACTGAAAGAGGCTGTCCTTAAGCTTAACCCCAGCGGCGGAGTAATTGTCAGAACCGCAGGTGAGGGCGCAACCTCAGAGCAAATTAAATCTGACGTGGATTATCTTGACCGACTTGGAAAAGAGATTTTCAAAAATTATGAGAAAAAGAAAACCGTTGGCCTGATTCATCAAGAGCTGGACGTTGAGCTTCGCGCACTCAGAGATCTGATGAACGAGGACGTCACTGCGGTGTGGGTCGATGACTCTGACGTTCACAAAAAGATTGAAAAATTTGTGACTCAGCTGATGCCCAAATTTAAACACAACATCATTCTTTATCAGGACATCAATAAGCCACTGTTTGATATGTATGAGATTGATATTGAAATCTCAAGATCAATGGACCGAAAAATTTGGCTCAAATCCGGCGGCTATATCGTGATCGATGAAGCCGAAGCTCTTGTGGTGATTGATGTGAACACAGGAAAATTTGTCGGCAAAAAAGATCTCGAAGACACCATTTTGAAAACGAACATCGAGGCTGTTAAAGAGATCGCCTATCAGCTTCGCATTCGAAACTGCGGCGGCATTATCATCATCGACTTTATTGATATGGAAAAAGAATCTCACCGCGAAAAAATTCTGAACCATTTGCGCGAAGAACTTGTCAAAGACCGCGCTCGCACAAACGTGATTTCAATGTCGACACTTGGACTGGTTGAAATGACTAGAAAGCGCATTCGCCCCAGCCTAATCAAAACATTATGCGAACCCTGCAGCTATTGCGAGGGCACGGGCTACATTAAAACAAAATCCACAATTGCGAACGATATTTTCCGTGAGCTTGAGCGAGACCATATTCATCACGACAATAAAAAGGTCAACCTGCTCGTGCACTGTCATTCAGACGTGATTGACTGGATTTACGAAGTCGAGGGCGAGACCCTTAGCTTTATCGAAAAGAAAATCGGCCGTTCGGTCACATTCAAAATTGAACCAAGTTATCACATCGAACAGTACGAAATCTTTGTCGGGTAACTTAGCTGCGTCGATTCAAAAAGCCGAGTTCGCGCAGTCCCTTTTGCCAATAAAGAATTTCAGTCCCGTTATCAACTCTATTTGTGATGTCATTTGAAAGACAGAAATAGTGATTTTTAGGATTGTCTCGCTTTAAGGATCTCAGAGAGGACAGGTCTTGATCCTGAACTGCCTCAGAAGATTTAATTTCAACAAATGCAGTAGGCAAGGCTTGGTCGCTTGATGATGATGTCAATTTCAAGATTATTATTTGTTTGTAGATATGAAAATTGATAGTCGAGCGAAAAATATGAATTTAAGCGAGGTATTTCTAAAATTATGAACTACTCAAAGAGATCACCATATTTATAAGCTCCTCTCTTCAGCGGAATATTGAGTTTGCGATTTAAGCTTCTCGCGACTCCAGTATAAAAATAATAGAATTTCGGATTCATTTTTTGGCGACGTCGTAGACTATTGTCATGTGCATTTAGTAAAATACCAACGTGAGTATCGCGTAAAATTTCAAAATAATTTTGTACTGATTTTGTATCGGCATCGACATCGCGCCCAATTTTAGAAAAATTAACAACTTTGGTATTCATTTGCGCGGCAACATCTAAAAACAATCGAAATGGCTTTAGGTTTCTGACAATCTGTTCCGCTTGGATTTCTTCTTTCAAATATGTCGTGATATAGGATTTGAGATAGTTATGGATATCTGTTTCCCCGCATAGCCCTTCAAGTGCAGGCAATCCCCCGTACTGAGATATTTATCTAATTCAACGCGGCCAGCCAGTTCGATATGTGTGAGTGGAAATAACTCGAAACTAAATGCCCGTCCGACTAATAAATTCGCAGCGCCCCGTTTTAGCTTTCGGGCACTTGATCCCGTGAGGGCAAGCTTAATTTTTTTATTTTCGATAAGGTGATGTACAACATCCAAGAACTTTGGAGTTTTTTGAACCTCGTCAATCACAACCCACTCTGGCGGTCTTGATTGAGAATCAATAGCCTCGATGAGATGATCGGGGTTTCTCAAAAGCGAGTCTTCCCATTCTGCCTTGAGCAGATCTATATAGAGGAAGTTGTTTTGGGATGCGAAGTGTTGCCGAACCAGGCTTAACTTGCCAACTCCACGCGCGCAAAACAAGAAAAAGCTGTGTAATTTTGATGGGTTAATTATTCTGTGGACCATGCTCCATAGGTGTGTTCATCTCGCCAATGAAGGTCAAGTCCTGTTCTTGCCACAATACTAGGGGTATTGCTTTGAAAAAACAAAAGGCCCGCTTTCGCGAGCCTTTCGTGGAAAACCTTATCGGTACTTACTTAATTACTTAAGAAAGTCAGCGTAGATCTTCATACCAGCAATAATTTGTGTTTCAGCTGGTGAAGTAGTTGCAACAGTTGAATCGTACTTAGCAGCACGGTTGTTGTATGCAAAGTGATAACGGAAGTTCTTGTCTGTCTCTGGCTTGTACTCAGCAGCAAGACCCATATCTGTGAAAGTGTTCTTTTGGTCAGCAGAACCTTGAACTTTAACAGTCTCAGCAGCCATTGCATACTTAAACTGTGGAGTCCAGTTGCCCATTCCATACTTCACAAGAAGAACTGGTCCAGTTAAATCGTAAGTAACGTCGTTACCAGATGACTTAAACTTCTGTTGGTGCATGTTGTAGTCAAATAGGATGTCCATGCTTCCCATTGTGTAGCCAACTCCAACGTTAGTGTAAGTTGACTTGTCATCAGCAGTGTAACCAGCAGTTCCAGTTGTGTTTGAGGAAGGAACTGACAATTGACCAGCAGTTACTTTCAAAGCTTTGTCCATGAATGCTCCGCTGTAGAACGCACCGAACATACCTTTGTTTTGTGGAGACTGTGATCCGTCATTGTTGTATGCGCCAAGGCTTAAGCCGTGATCACCAGAAGTAACATCAGCTTTAACACCAGTAGCATAAATCATTGAAGCATAACCACGATAGCGGCTAGATGCAGCTACACCAAGGTTTGCAGTACTTCCGCCGTAGAAGAACGATGTGAAATAAAGGTCAGAACCAGCAGTGTTACCCTCGAATCCGCCGATTCCTGTTCCTTGTTTACCGAAAGTAAACTTGAACATGTCGTTCATCTTGTGTGAAACATATGCGAAATCGTTAGTGCTTACTGAACCCATATCAGCTGAAGGAGCCGAGTTGAATCTCCAACGAAGTCTGTAATCAAGACCTTCCATTAAAGAACCTTTAAAGTCTACTCGTCCAGTTTGGAGGTAGAATTTATAGTAGTCTGCGTTTCCAGCGTCTGTGTTAAAATCAGAGCTGAGCATGTCTGCACGAAGCTCAAGGTTGATGCTTCCTGCGTTTGCTGTTGCAAAAGTCAACGTTGCCAATGCAGCCGTTAATAATGCTTTTTTCATGTTGCCTTCCTTGTTGTGTGTTTAACTTCTGGGTAATTCCCACAAATTATTAAAACTTATACCCAATATGAGAACTCAAAATCCGAGTTTCGTCAGTAGAATTTTTGCTCGGTCCTGCGTTATAAACTGTGGTTTCCACACAACAATTTTGAATTTCTATGGGACTTTTCAGCCCATATTATGCGCATAGGCATAGTGGGTAGCTTTATCTTTTCAGAGGAGGGCCGCTGTATCTACTTGAATTAAGTGGTGAATTTTTTGTCATTTGGCTGTGTTCAACTAGCCACTGGACCTGCCGCCGCGCTTCTTTTTCCCACTCTAGACTTTGGCAGAGGTTATTGAAAATTCTCAAAGATTCCTCGTTGACAATTCTGTCGCGGGCTGGCATTTACCATTGGCTTATTTCAATGAGTGGAGGTTTTCATGTACGCCATTATTCGCACAGGCGGAAAACAGTATAAGGTCCAGCCCGGAGATGTTATCCGAGTTGAAAAGTTAGATCAGCAACTTGGTTCTGAGTTTGATCTCAGTGATGTCTTAATGGTTGGAGGAGAAACTCCAGTTGTTGGTCAGCCAACTGTTCAAGGTGCAAAAGTCACTTTGGTTGTAACAAAGCAAGCTAAAGACCGAAAAGTAATTATCTTCAAGAAGAAGCGACGCCAGGGATATCGCCGATTCAAGACTCACCGACAAATGTTCACAGAACTATTTGTGAAAGCAATTTCTCACGGTGGCAAGACAGCTAAAGCTGACAGTGATCCAGTTGTTATTGACGTTGATCAAGCAAGACAAGAAAAGATCCAAGCGCGCACAGCTGCGAAAGAATCAGCTCGCGCGGCAAAGCCAGGTGAAGAGATTATTGAAAAGGCAGCAAAGAAAGTTGCTAAAAAGACGACAGCGAAGAAAAAAGCTCCAGCAAAGAAAGCAGGAAAGAAGCCTGCAAAAAAGGCTGGAGCGAAGAAAACTGCTAAAAAAACAACTAAGAAAGCCTAAGGATTGAGTGAGGTGAAACATGGCAAGTAAAAAAGCCGGTGGTAGTACCAAGAACGGACGAGATTCACAGAGTAAGAGATTGGGTGTTAAACGATTTGGCGGACAAAGTGTTCTTGCGGGAACAATTTTGGTTCGTCAGCGTGGAACAAAGTTTTTGATTGGAAACAACACACGACTTGGTCGCGATTTTACAATCTATTCATTGGTTGATGGAATTGTGAAGTTTGAGCGTTTCACTAAAGAAAAGTTCAAAGTCAGCGTTTATCCAAAAACTGCGTAAGAGAATTTAATCGCTCTCTGAACAGAACAAAAAGAGCCCAAACTATTCAGGGCTCTTTTTTTTTGAGGTTTGAATGAAGTTTATCGACGAAGTCAGAATTACAGTCAGTTCTGGTCACGGTGGTCCCGGCAGCATCAGTTTCCGTCGCGAGTCCATGGTTCCTCGCGGAGGTCCCGACGGGGGCGATGGCGGCAAGGGCGGTGATGTTATTCTGAAAGTTGATCGAAACATCAACTCCTTGGTGGACTATCGACATCTGAAGAAATATTCAGCTCAAAATGGAAACCCTGGAGAATCCAGCAATTGCACGGGCGCGCATGGAAAAGATCTTGAGTTGACTGTTCCCCCGGGCACACTGGTTCGCTCGAGCGAGGGCGAAGTTTTAGTCGATATGACTGGAATTGAATCTTATATTTTGCTGAAGGGTGGCCGTGGAGGAAAAGGGAACACCTTTTTTAAAACGAGTGTGAATCAGGCACCGGAAAAGGCTCAGCCCGGAGAGCCGGGTCAAGAACTCGATGTTACTTTAGAACTGAAGCTGATTGCTGATGTTGGCATTATTGGTTTTCCAAACGCCGGAAAGTCGACTTTAATTTCACGCATCTCTGCGGCCAGACCAAAAATTGCGGATTATCCATTCACAACATTGACCCCCAATTTAGGGGTGGTGAAAGCAGCTGAATATAAATCCTATGTCGTTGCCGACATCCCGGGTTTGATCAAAGGCGCTCATCATGGAGCAGGACTTGGAATTCAGTTCTTAAAGCATATTGAGCGCACAAGACTGTTTGTTCATTTAATTGATGTGTCTGTAATGTCCAGTGGCGATCCTGTCCAAGATTATCTTGATATCAATCACGAGCTAGAAATGTACGATAAACAGAACAAAGATAAAGAGGGATTTTTCCCTCTGACAGAGCGACCTCAACTGGTTGTTTTTAGTAAGATAGATACGCTGAGCGAGGATGAGCTTCGAAGAAAAATGGCAACATTTGAGTCAAAGACAAAAGTAAAGCCGTATGCAATTTCTGCGGTCAGCGGAAAGAACATTGAGAAGCTTGTATTTGAAATCGGTAAATATATTTTTAATGAGGAAGGCGCATGAAAGTAGGAATATTCGGCGGAAGCTTTAATCCACCCCACATGGGACACCTCAACAGCCTGCAGACAGTTGCAAAAAAAGCCGGCCTTGATCAGGTTCGATTAGTGCCAACATCACAAAATCCACTGAAGGTCCCAACTGAGGGGCCAACGCCTCAGCAACGTCTTGAAATGACAAAGCTTGCAGTGATGGACTGGGGTCCACAGTTTGTCGTCGATGATCAAGAAGTTGTTCGTGCTGGAAAAAGCTACACAATTGATACAATTCAATCTTTGCGAAAAACAATTCCGGCAGAGGACTTATACCTAATTATCGGAATGGATCAGTTTGACGAACTCGAGCAGTGGAAAGATGTTGAGTCTCTTTTAAAAGAGACTAACTTGATTGTTACATCGAGACCCGGATATGACTTTCCCGCGGATGTTGAAAGCCTTCCAAAGTATCTTCAAAAGCTGGTCGAGGAATTTGATTTTAATTTTATCGAATTAAAAACGGGCCGAGATGTTCAGTTTATTCAACTCAAAGATGTTGAGATCTCTGCGACGGAGCTTCGCAAGTGGATCAGAATTGGCAAAAGTGTCGAAAAGTATATTCCCCTTTCTGTTGAAACCTACATCAAGACACACAAGCTTTATCAACATCTTGGGGCAAAGATTGGGGACTATCAAAAGTTTACTGATTTTTGCGCGCAGGTTCTGTTTGCGAAAAAGGGAATCATGGTTAAGGGATTTGATCTTCGCGCGATGTCTGCTCCGTCAGAGTTTGCCTTAGTGGCCTCAGGAACCAGCACACGTCATGCGACAGCCCTGGCAGAAAATGTGATTCGTTCGGTGAAAGAGGAATACAACGTTCATCCGCTCAGTCACGAGGGTATGGATGAAGGACGATGGATCGCCATTGATTATGGCCAGCTGATTATTCACATCTTCTATGATTTTGTCCGCCAAGAGTATTCTCTTGAGAATCTTTGGAAAGAGGCTGTTGATCTGAAGCTTGTTGATCAGAGCTTGAAAAAAGATTAATTGTAGCTCTGAAGGCGCTCAGGTTTTGTCGTGAAATTTATTTTTCTACATATCTCTACAGCTCGGGAAAAGTGGTCAGATCTTGCGATAGATCTGTACTCAGAAAAAATCAGCCACTTTACCTCGTTTGAAGTTCATGGGTTAAAACCGAAAAAATATTCTCGAGATAATCACCTTGCCAAAAGAGATGACGACACAAAAATAATTATGGATTTTTTGAAAGAAGACGATTTTGTTGTTTTGTTTGATGAAAAAGGAAAGGCTTTAGACTCGTTTGCTTGGGCGAAAGCAGTTGAAAGCGTATTGCAGTCTGGAAAAAAAAGATGCATTTGGATTATTGGCGGCGCCTATGGGGTTGGCGAGGACCTGCAAAAAAGAGCAAATTTAAAACTGAATCTTGGCCCCTTTGTCATGAATCATCTTGTCGCTCAGACTGTCGCTGCTGAGCAGATTTACCGTGCTTTTACAATTATTAAGGGTCTACCTTATCACAACGCCTAGAAGATAAGTATCAAGCAGATCAAGCGGCACCTCTCTTGCTGAGAGGTTTGGTCATGCAACGAGTGCTTCAAAAAATATATCTCAGCCTTCAATCTTGTCTGAATTGCGGATCGCAGGTTCGGATATCCGAACTTCTCCTTTGCCCTGACTGCCAAGAAAAAATTTTATTTTACTCTGATCAGGACCAGGGCATTGATCGCCTATCGCTTTATACATGGATTCCGAATCGATCCTCTATTGTTAGTCGTGTTGTGATGAACTTGAAGGGTCACCATTATATGTTTGTTTATCTGGCTTATGCAGATCTTCTTTTGGAGCGGGCAAAACAAAAAGAAATAAGAATATCTGCTGACACTATTATCGTTCCGGCCCCGCCACGACGAACGGGGGATCGAGACCACGCACATCATTTGGCAGAAGCGATATCTCTAAGAACAGGATGTGTCTTGGCACTTGCCCTTGAGAGAGAAAGTGCTGAAATGCAAAAAAACCTATCCCGCCAGGAGAGGCAAAAGTCCCAGATGAAACTTCATGAAAAATTTACCCAAGATGCGGTCAGGGGACGAGGGATTCTCTTTGTCGATGATATCATCACAACTGGGGCCACGGCCCGGGCGGCGTGGCTAGCTCTGGGGTCACCGAAACGATTTCATATCTGGACCCTGGCCAATCGAAGCAGCCTTGCGGAAAAACCACCCCTTCTGGTATAAAGATTTGTTTTTTCGGTGGAAGTTCTTGAACCTTTTGAAGGTGGTTTGCCTCATATGAAATTTGCTTTCTTTTTTGCCGCTTTAATTGGCTTATCAATAGGATCCCAATCTCATGTCAGTACGCTGACAAAGATCACAAAGGCCTACAAAAAAGCGGGATACGTCCAATTTCAAGCAGAAAAAATTGTTACCTCTGAGTTGATGGGAAAAGAAAATCGATACAAGGGGACATTTTTTTACTCAAAAGGGAAATTGCGCTGGGAAACGACGGAGCCTGAAAAAACCCTGATGGTCTATGATGGAACGATACTCTGGAATGTTCAGTATCCCTCTCCAGATTTTCCCGGAGATCCACAGGCTGGAAAATCAAAAATTGATAAAAAAAATAAACAGCAGGTTCTCTTGGCTGAATTTATTGGACTTCAGAATTTAGATAAAAACTTTGAGATTTCTGAAAAAGAAGAAAATGGCGAAATTATTTTTAATATGAAGGCGAAAGAAAAAAACACGAGCATCACAGAGGCCATCATAAGGGTGAGCAAGAAGGATGAGAAAATCCTTGAGATTTCTTACCCTGACGAAGTCGGAAACATGACAAAGCTAAAATTTTTAGAAACACAGATTAACAAGAAGAAAAAGCCAGAACTCTTTCAATATGTGCCAGAGAAAAATGCAAAGGTGACCGAGCTATGAAAAGTAAAGCGAAAACTAAGACCAAAGTGAAAGCCAAAACAAAAGCAGCAGTCAAAAAAAAGGCGGCCACCAAGAAGAAAGCGAAGAAGACCACCAAGAAGACCGCGAAGGTGGTGAATAACGTTCAAACGAAAACAGAGAAAGTTCACTTTGTAAGCCTGGGTTGCCCTAAGAATTTGGTCGACTCTGAAATCATGGCAGGAACCCTGCTCAAAGAGGGCTATCAAGTCGTCGGAGAAGCAGATCAGGCAGATGCGGTTATTGTGAACACATGTGGATTTATCGAGGACAGCAAAAAAGAATCGATTCAAAAAATTCTTGAAATGGCAAAACTGAAAGAATCAGGAAACGTTAAGAAAATTGTCGTCGCTGGCTGTCTTACCCAACGATACAAAGATGATCTTGTCGAGGGTCTTCCTGAGGCGGATCTTTTTATCGGCTCAGGAGAATTTCAAAATATTGCTGGTATTTTAAAGAAGCACGATAAGGGCGATCAGACAAAAAAGTATTTTAATTTGCCAACATATTTACAAAAAGAAGAAACCCCACGGGTGAACTCTCAACCAGGACACAGGGCCTATCTAAAAATTTCAGAGGGCTGTCTGAAGCGATGTTCATTTTGTGCTATTCCTCAAATCCGGGGCAATTTACAGTCTCGGACATTAGCCAACATCGTTAAAGAGGCTGAAGAGCTTGCCGCGCAAGGCGTGAAAGAGTTGATTATTGTGAGCCATGATTTTACTGATTATGGTTGGGATCTCAGACGGAAAGACCCAAAGGCCATTGAAAGCCCGACAGAGATTTTAAAAGCACTAGCAATGGTCGACGGAATTCAATGGGTCAGATTGATGTATCTTTATCCAGATGGAATTACTCCTGAGTTGATTCAGATCATCAAAGACGAAAAGAAGATCGTGAAATACTTTGATATGCCGCTACAGCATATTAACGATGAAGTTTTAAAGCGCATGAATCGAAAAATGACCCGTGCTGAAATTGAAGCCGCCGTGGATACAATCCGAAAAGAAATCCCAGATGCCGTCATCAGAACACAATTTATCGTTGGTTTCCCCGGAGAAACTGAGGCTCAATTTGAAGAGCTCCTTCAGTTTGTCGAGGAGCAGAGATTTGATCGAGTGGGCTGTTTTAAATATTCTCCGGAAGAGTCGACTCCGAGCGGGAAAATGGAAGATCAAATTGACGAGAAGGTAAAGCAAAGAAGATACGAAGCTCTTATGGAGCTTCAGCAGGAAATATCAAGAGAAAAGCACGCAGAATTTATCGGGAAAACAATGGATGTTTTAGTCGAGGGCTATAGCGAGGAGACAGATTTGCTGCTGCAGGGGAGAAACTCTCAGCAGGCTCCAGATATTGACGGCGTGGTTTTAATCAACGAGGGTGAAGCCAAGGCTGGCGACATGGTCAAGGTGATGATCACGGATAGTATGGAATATGATTTGATCGGCCACATTGTTCCGAATTAATTTTTTAAAGGATAGTTTTCATGAAGACAATCGGATCAGCACTGTTTAAATCACTTGGCGCAGCTTATCGTGCACTGAACATGATTGGTTTTGAAGAGCAGATTGCGGTGATTGAGTTTGCACCGCTGGGTAGTCAGGCCCACATTATTATGACAGGCCCCCAAGACCTTGTTCAACAGACAATGAATAAGCTTCATTATTCGGACGTCGAGAGAACGGATATCACCATAAATGCTCCGGATGTTTTGCTAAAGGCTTATCTCGGCCAAGAAGTTCCAACACTGCAGTCCACAGTTCTTCTTGTTGAGGCTTCATTTGTTGGAGATCTTTTTAAGACCGGAACTCGTTTGATTGAGCTGGGATTTCATCTAGTAGACATCCGAGTTCAGCGAGTTGTGGGTTCGCCGGGCTATCTTGTTGCCACAGGAAACCCTTCTGGAGAAGCCCTTCGCGCAGCGACCGCTCTGTCAAAAGAAAATCTCTCTGTAACGGCTCTTGACCAGTTATCAAGGGGCTTTAAGGATTATTTTCAAATCACTCCATCTTAATGCAGGTATCAACAGCAGCTTCAAATTTTGTTAACAGTTCAGCTTGTCGAGAAAGGCGGACGACATTCGTTGCCTTACGCAAAGAAGAGTTGGTTGCTTTACCATTGAGTTGGCAAGCTTTTTTCCAGAACTGAAGGGCCTCATCATATTTTTTAAGCTCAAAGCTAGATTGCGCAAGACCGAGAAGCCCATTGATTGAATTCGGTGAGGCCTGGACAGCTCGTTGATAGTAACCCAACGACGCCACATAGTTTTTTTGCCCGTCAAGATGTTGTGCCCACGTTATCTGTGCCTCTTCGGATTTTGGAAATAGATCAGCGGTCTTTTTGAGAAGCTTGGTGGCCTCTTCTATTTTGCCAGTTTCTTTAAACGTAAGCCCTAGATATAGGGGATTTCTATAGTCGTTCGGGTCTACTTGGATTCCTTTTCGACAGTACTGCGTCGAGAGATCATAAAGTCCCTCAAGGGTGGCAAGCTGGCAGACTTTTGTAATATAGGCGGGTTTTTCCCCAAGGCTTTCAATCATATCCAAATAAAGAAGGCGAAGCTCATATTTATTTTTTCTTCGTTCGTAAATTTCGGCGATTGAGAGATAAGTTGGCTCATATTTTTTGTTTAACTCAAGAGACTCGCGTAGTGTGATGAGAGCTTCGCGGTCTTTGCCCAAATGGATTTGTTCTTGGCCAAGAAATGTTTTCACCTCAAAATCATCGGGATTCGTTGAGAGAATAATAGAGCCCGTTTTAATGGCCTCAATTGGATTTTTGATTGAACTGTATGACCGAGCAAGAAGAAGAAGCCCATCGCGAGAAAGTTTTTCCACTCGAGCGGAAAGTTCAGCTATGACCTTTTCGTATTCTTTTTGGGCGTATAACTTCTGAGCACTTCTTATATCATACTTTGTAGCCGTGGGTTTTGTCTGAGCTAAGGCTAGATGAAAGTCTAATAATGAGACAGTGAAAAGAAGGATTATCAAGGTCAGGACTGCGGGAATATTTTTCATATGATAGAATCATAACGGAATGGGTCGAATGAAACCAAACGAAAACAGAACGATTTCACCTTTGTCTGGCGAAAAAGGTCAGGCGTTGGTCGAATATATTCTGATCATTGTTGTCACTATTGCGCTTTTGCTTGCGGCAACAAAGTTTTTTTTCAAGCCAGCTCAGGATTGGATGAATCATTATATTGGCGACTACATTTACTGTTTATTGGATCAGGGAGAGCTCCCGGGCCTTGGAGGAGAAGAAACAGTTCAAGAGTGCGAAAAGCAATTTGAAGAATTTTCTTTTGCCGGGGGAAAGGCAAAAAAAGGTGGGGCTGGCGCTGAAGATGAAGAGTCCAAAAAGAACAAGCTTGACCAGGCTGGAGAGGGCTCTGGGGGTGGCTCAGGGGGGCGTGGCCGCAGAACTCGGGGCGGAGCTCGTTACACAAATAAAGGCCGACGCCTGGAAGACATGACCGCAGGGGCGGACGCCGCTGGGAAAAGCGAAAAAATTCAGGAAGTGGGCAATAAAAATCAAGCGACCAAGTACATGAGAATCACCAATGCTGGTGCCTATTACAACGACAGGGCCAGTCGAACCAGGGTTCTTGGGCTGGCGGGCTTAATTGACAGCGAAAAAGAAAAGATCAAAAAGCGTGAAAACCGGGTTTCTGTAGCAAGAGAGGCTGATCAAGAGGGAGAATTGAAGCAGAAAAAAATGCTCATCAAACCAACTGAGAGAAAAATTGCAATTGAAGAGGCCAAGGCGGAAGAATTTAATCTTGGAAAAATATTCCGGATCGCGATTATTCTCATGATTGTTGTGGGTGTTGGATTTGTGCTCTTCAGTCAAATTAATGCCATCATGAAAAGCTCAGAGAAATAACGCAATACGCATTTTAGAAAAATATTCATTTGAAATTAGAATATGAAAGATGGGCTGAATTCTTCTTGAAACTCTCAATAAGAGCGCTATTAGTACCTACGAATGGAAAAGATTGTACCCGTTGAACAGCGTCGATTTTTCACCCGAGAAGAGGCACAAACCCTTTTGCCTTTAGTTTATCGCATAACCGAGAGCTCTCAGCTTTTCGTTAAAAAACAGATGAATCGCCTAGAGGCCTTAAAAGGATCAAATCCTGTATTGGCAGCCGAAATTGAATCAATTATTGATACAGAAGTGGCGCGCTGGAAACAGAAAATTTCGCGCTTAGGTATTTTCCCAAAAGGTCTTTGGCTAGCTGACTTTGACAGTGGAGAGGGCTACTATTGCTGGAAGTTCCCTGAAACTGAGATCCGATTTTCACACGGATATCAGGATGGATTTACAGGGAGAACGGAACTCCAGTAAATAGGTGATTCATGAGAGTAGCGGTTGCTCAGATCAATCCGAAATTAGGCGACTTTGAGAATAATAAAAATAAAATTTTAGACTTTATCCAAAGGGCTCAGCAAAGACACTGCGACCTTGTTGTCTTTCCGGAAGCCGCCCTGTTCGGATATCACCCCTTTGACTTACTTGAGCGAGGGGCCCTTGTTGATCTTCAGCTCAAAAAATTAAAAGAAATTGAAAAGAAAATTCCAAAAGGCATTTGTGCGTTAATCGGAGTCTTCACAAAAAATACAGCCAAAAAAGGCAGGCCCTATTTTAACTCTGCGGCCCTTGTTGAAAAAGGAAAGAAAACAAAATTCTTTCACAAGGAACTTTTGCCAACAGGGGATGTATTTGATGAGGCTCGATTTATTGAGAGCGGAAAAATTGCGAACTCTATTTTTAACCTGAAGAAGAAAAAGATTTTAGTAACGATTTGCGAAGACATATGGGCTTGGCCAGATCAAAATGGAAAAAGTCAGTATCTGAAAAACCCATTGGCTCAGATCAAGAGCAGAATGGATCTTGTCATCAACATAAGCGCTTCTCCATTTTATCCAAAAAAGCCAGCCCGGCGACGTGATTTGGTGAAGAAAACCGCCAAGCACTTTAAGGCCCCAGTCGTTTACGTCAATTTGATCGGCGCTCAAGACGAGCTCATATTTGATGGTGGAAGTTTTGCCTTAGATCAAAAGGGGAAAGAGATCTTGTCGTCGATTTCATTCGAAGAAGACCTCAATGTTCTTGATCTTGAATCAATGCAGGGGGGGGGGCGAACACAAATTCACGATGATTCAGAAATGATTCGTCGAGCTCTTGTTTTAGGAATTCGTGATTTCTGCGAAAAAACTGGAATCCAGCGGGTTCATCTTGGATTAAGTGGTGGAGTTGATTCGGCCCTTGTTGCTTGTTTAGCTGTAGAAGCACTGGGTGCATCAAAGGTTACCGGAATTGCTATGCCGGGCCCCTTTAGCTCTGCGGAAAGTCTTTCTCTTGCTGAAAAATTGGCAAAGAATCTTTCGATTCATTTTTTGCAGGCACCGATCACAAAAGCCTACGAGCTTTTGAAGCAAGAAATCGATTCTTGTTACAACGTCAAAGAGTTTTCAGTCATGCACGAAAATCTTCAGGCAAGACTTCGAGGCCTGTTTTTGATGGCGTATTCAAATAAAGAGAACTCACTCCTTTTATCGACAGGAAATAAAAGTGAGTATGCGACAGGTTATTCAACTCTTTATGGAGACATGTGCGGCGGACTTGTGCCCATTGGTGATTTAACAAAGAAACAAGTCTACGAGATATGCGATATCTATAATCAAGAGATGGAAATAATCCCTGAGCAGATTTTAACGCGAGCACCGACTGCGGAGCTTCGCCCAGGACAAAAAGATCAAGACACGCTGCCTGAGTATGATGAGCTTGATCGCGCTGTCGAAGCCCTGGTTGAGCACTCAAGAGAGGTTCAAACAAAAACAGAAAAGTGGCTACAGCCTGTCTTGATGAGAACAGAGTTTAAGCGGTGGCAAGCGGCTCCGATTTTAAAAGTATCAAAACATTCCTTCGGGCGTGGACGAAGGTTCCCGATTGCGTTGAAAAACAGCGAGCTTGAATAAAGTTTAGAACATGGAAAGCAGATCGAGCTGCTTTGGCGTTCGCTCAATAAAAGGAAATTTAACCTCAGGCTTGCCTGTGAGCGCAACAAGGTTGGCAATGTTTGGGGCCTGTCCGTTGACTGAAATGCGTTTGAGAAGCTCTAGGAAGAGCTTTCCAGCATAAGTTGCGTCCTCTTCGGCGCGGTGGAAGTTTGAAGAAGGAATTTTAAGATGCTGAACCAAGGTTCCAAGTTTGTAGTTGGCTAAACCGGGAAATACTTTTCGGGCTATGGGTAAAGTGTCGAGAACAATCCCTTGTGGAGCTGTGAACTCATGCTTTTTGTAATCAGATAAAATAAATTGAAAATCGAATGGCGCATTGTGAGCCACAAGAGGGTCGGCACCACAAAATTGAGAAAACGGCTCAAGTAGAGATTCAATAACAGGTTTGCCCTTAACCATATCATTTGAGATTCCGTTCACAGCTGAGGCCCCTGGGGGAATTGGCATTTGTGGATCAATCAAGGTCGAGAAGGTGGCCTCTGGAAGACCATCAATGAATCTCACCGCGCCGATTTCGACGATTTGATCTACCCCTGGAACTGTACCTGTTGTTTCTAAGTCAAAAGCTATGAATCTCATAGAATCCTTGATACACAGGGAGATGGGGAGTTTCAAGCATGGAGAAAAAACATCGAATTATTATCGACCCTGCGGGCGATTTTGTCTATGCGAGTCATGGTCAGAATTTGTTGACAGCACTTCTTAAAAATAAGGTCAAGATATCAAATAGTTGTGGTGGGAGCGGAACCTGCGGAACTTGCCGAGTTCAGGTTATCGGGGAGGTCTCTGGATTAAGCGAAAGAACCGATATTGAAATTGAAATGGCGAAGGAAAGAGGGTTTGTCCCATCAGAGAGATTAAGCTGTCAGTGTTCGGTGTTCGGCCCCGTTGAGATTCAAATACCAAATCAGTCTATATAATAGTTATTTGTGTAAATCCAAGTAATCCACTTTTTGCCATCAGGAATTGGCAGTGTTGGGCTAACCCTGACGACAATGCGATATCGTCCCGGACCCTTGACCTCGTAATTGAGTTCGGGCTGGTTTACGGTCAGTTCTCGTTCCCCATTTTTAAAAAGAACAATTTCATAAAAATCCCGCGGCTCAATGGGCAGCTTTGCCTGAATACGAAGATTTTTATTATATTTAACCGCAGAGCCTATTGGATAGACTTTGTCCCGATCTGTTAATGTAGAAAGAAAGCCCTTTGGATCCCCAAGTAAATCTAAAGCTACATAAAACTGTCCTTTTTTAAGAGCACTAAAAATTTTTTGGCGATCCTTCTGTAGATTTCCCGTGAGCTCACTTTCAAGTAAGACGTGGTTGCTCGTGACCTCAAGAGTTTTTTGGTAGCTTGGAAATTTCATTAAGTAGTTTGCTAGGGGAATTGCTCGTGCTGAGGCGTCGGCTCCTGAGAAGGCGGTTAGGCGACGGTCTTGAGAGATTTTGTCCCAGAGAATAATTTCCTCTCTGGGTTCTCGAAAGAGACGGAGAAATGAAACTTGTGGATTAAATGGGTAGACGACTAAACTCCAGAGCACATCTATTTTGGAGCGCTTCCACGCGTTTCTTGAAATGCTTTTGGGATTGACGATTTCAATGCCGTCAACGCCGGGATGAAGATTTCCTTGCCAAGTCTGTCCATCTCGAAAGGGCTCTGCGAGGACAAGTATGTTTTCCCGTCGTTCAGGCTGCTTTTGTGAGAGAAGATCTGTGAAAAAAAGATTTAGCTCTCCAGCCTCATTGGGGAGACTTTCATTTTGGGGTGAATAAAATAAAAGCCGAGAATCTAAGAAAGAATATTCACCCTCAACCATGACAAGCAAATTTCCATGATAGCCAACATACTGCTTGGGGTGTTCAACTTGATTTGCATCTGTAAGAATCAAGAAATCAAGACCGATTTTTTTAGCATCAGCGACGATTTCGAGTGGACTTGAAAGCCCAGATGAGAGTTCGGAGCGAACATTTGTCACCCCTCGATAGTCATAAAATCCGGGTGGATTTTCGCGCTTTAAATTTGGAGGTACGACGGCGAGATCAACTTGCGACAGATAGAATCCGTAGATCAGATAAAAAAGAAAAAGTGCTGTTAAACTCATTATGGTTTTTGTCATTTTGAAACCTCGAAGACCTCAAAAATTGGCGGAACATCTTCTTTTTTTACGACCCTGTATTTTTGATTGATGATCCAGTCAGGAATGGGAGAAAAATTTTGCTTCACAAGATAAAAGCGACTTTCAGATGGTGGTGTTTTCTGAAGCTCATCGAAAAAATCGTGTCGGCTCATTCCCCAAAGTTTATAGGTCGGTTTTTTATTGGCATACCATAATGCCGAAGCCATTTGATAAGTGCTTGCATACAAAGGGGAGTACTTTTTTTCCAGCTGATAAATAGGTTGAAAATATCGTGGTTCATTGAGCTTGTCTGAAGCCATGGGAAACCAGGGCACGGCAACATGAGTAAGAGCCACCAACCCAGCAACAACCCAGAACCAGACACTCAGGTGAATGTTTTTCCATGAAATCGCAGCAAGCGCAGCGAGCGTGTAAACTCCGAAGTGTCCAACGACAGGCCAATTGATTTCAACCACACCGCGGAAACTTGAGATAAAGAAGAAGGCAATGGGAAACCAGGCAAGATAAAGAAGAAGGCGCAGCTCGCCTTGTACTTTTGCTCTGAAGGCAATGTAGACAGTTGTTGGGAAAAGGCAAATAAGCTGACCTAGCGGGTATGAAATTGTCCACAGAGGATCCCACTTTTCTCGACCAAATCCGTGGTTCATTTGAAATCGGAAAGAGACGAAGTCATTTTGAATATTCCAAATAATAACAGGGAGAGAAAAGATGAAGCCGACTAACAGCACAAGACCGACCCCTTTTCTTGAGACCTGTGACCATTTTTTTTCAACAGTGAGATAAATCAGAAGTGCTAGTGCAAATAAGACGATGTGATATTTTGAGCAAAAACCCAAACCAAGTGAGGCTCCTAGAAGAGCGTAATCATGCGGGCGATGTCCCTTTAGTGCTCGGAGTGCAAAATAACAAGAGAGGCCCCAGAAAAATATAACAGGAACATCTGGCGTAGCAATCATCGACCCATACCCGATCAGCGGAGAAAATAAGAGGAGAAAAAATAACCAGGTCAAGCGCTCCGTTGAGAGATAGGGCTTGAGTGCATAAGTCCATGTGAGAATTGCAAGATGGCCAATGATCACGATGGGCCACCTTACAGCATGGCCAAACGGCTCGAGAAAGTGGCCCAGCCACAAGAGCCAGGCAACCATCGGGGGATGATCAAAATAACTGAGCTGAAGATTGTGTGACCAAACCCAATAGTAGGCCTCGTCAAAACTGAGCGGTATAAATGCTGTCAGGGCCAGCTTGATAAAAAGTGCGGCCCACCAAATGCTAAGAATGAGCTTCACTTTGGATAACTCAGCTTGATCGGCTTGCCGATCCCACCAGGAATACCCTTGTCGCGGCCATTGACAACGATGTTCACTGAGCCCCCATCGCTAATCTCGAGTTGGACACCAACTTTACTTTTAAAGGTATGAAACTGATCTGCTGCCAACTCAAGTGTCTCAAATTTATCATTACCGAGAGAGTATCGAATTTGAACTTTATTTAAAGCTTCAACGATCACCTCAGTCGGTCTTTGTGTGACCTCTGCTGGCTGGGTTGAGTTTCCTTGAGTCGCAGAGGGTGCGACCGTAGTGGTGGAAGGCTGGATTGTTGTTGCGGATGAAGTTGTGGTCAAGCTGGGCGTTACGGGCACGGTCTTTTCAGTTGTCTTTTGTTCTTCCGCAGGCTTGGACGGCGTTGTCATTGTGGCTGTTGGTTTTGTGCTAACAGGTGCCGCAGGAGATTGGCTTGGGACCAGGGGTGTTGGTAAGGGTGATACAACCGAGCCTGGCGCAGATGGCGGCAGGCTTTCTGTGGCGGCAGGTTGTTCTGAGGGAGGCTGAACTGCCGATGTTTCCTGTGTGACACCAGAATCAGTAGTAATGTTATTTTGAACTTCAACCCGAGCCCTTTCTTTTTGATATTTATCAACCATCTTTCCAATAAAGACGATAGCCACAATGAGAATAATTGATCCAGCAATTGTGAGAATTTTGCCCTGTGAAATTTCAATTGGACCTTGACCGATAGGCTTGACGTGAGAGGGGGACAACGGCGTGTTCACAGGCGCCTGGGGTTGAGCGGCGGGAGTGGTGCCGGTTGATTGAACCTCTGGGGAAGCAGAAGTAACTTGCGCCGGAGCGCTTTCCCCCATTTCTTCCTGAAATAAATTAAGGACTTCATTGGTATTGAGTTTTAAATACTGGGCATAACTTTTAATAAATCCTCGAAGGAAAGTTTTCGCTGGAAGTTTTTCAACTTCTCCAGCCTCAATAGCTTGTAGAGTTTTTGGGTTAATTTTAAGAGACATACCAATCTCATGTAATGAGAGCGATCTTTTTTCCCGTTCATTTTTAAGCAATTCTCCAAGCTTTTTCATTTACCCACTCACTTTCGCATTGTTTTTAAGATGGATCGAGCCTTTTCTGTGTATTTGCCCCGTGGATAGAGTTTTATAATATCTTCGAAACGAGCCTCCGCCTGAACTTTGTCGCCGGCCTCAAGATAGGCCATCGCGCTGAAAAAATGGGGCTCATCGAACTGGCCTCGCTGACAGAAGCCGACAGCGCGATCAAGAGCTTCTGTCGCGCGATCAAGTTTTTTTTGTTCGTAGAGAGAACGACCATAATAAGAGTGAGCTAAACAATTGTCTCTTTGAATATCGAGAGCTTTTTGAAAATGGATCCGAGCTTGGTCATATTGTTTCAGCTTAAAATAAGCAATGCCGGTATTGATAAGGGGCTTCTCTGGAAACTGGTAAGTTAAATCAGCAATGACTTTTTTAAGTTCAGTAATGGCATCTTGAGGGCGCCCGCGCTCGATCAAAATTCTGCCATAATTATTCCGAGCGTCTGAATAATCAGGCTTTAAAGTTAGGGCTCGTGCAACATGCTTCTCAGCCAGTTCGAAACGATCTCGCACAAAGTATGCAAGCGCAAGATTGTTCTCAATAACGGGGTTATCTCCATCAAGCTCTTCAGCTTTGAGAAGTGATGCTAGGGCCTGGGGATACGCACCCTCTTGCAGTTGGGCAGTACCAATTCTCAAATGCATTTCTGCAGCTTCTTTATCTTCGGAACCAAATGTTCCACAGCCCGTCAGAAAAGCAGATGTTAGGAGAAACCCAATAAAAAAAATCGCGATTTTTTGCATAGTAAAAGGGTAACATTCACTCTTTAGGTGTCAATGCCCAGTTCAACGAGAGTTTCAATATGGTCGGTCTGAGGAAACATATCAAAGGGCTTTGCTCGAAGGATTTGCCACCGAGAATTAAAACTTTTTAAACGCAGGATGTCTCGCCTGAGCGCAGATGGGTTGCAACTGATATAAAACATTCTTTGTAGTGGCTGTTGTGCGAGATATTTAATCACATTTTCGCTGCACCCAATCCGCGGTGGATCGAGCAAAACTAGACTGTCTTTTGGAATCAGACTTCTTTTGAGAAAATTTTCGACGTCACTGAGATAAAATTCAATCTGTTTTGGGCTCAGTGATCGGGTTTTGAGTTTTTCCCTGCCAATCTGGACAGATTTGGGGTGAAGCTCAACTGCCGTTATTTTGGCTTTTGGGAAGGCCTCAAAGATAGGGAAGGTAAAGTTTCCAGCCCCAGCATAGAGATCGATAAATTGAGAAAATTGAATTGGCTTGCACCAATTCAACAGTTCTCGGATCAGATTTTGATTTTGAGCTTCATTAATTTGGGAGAAACCTTCGCCTTCAAAAGGGGAATCTTCATTGGAAAGATGAACTTTTCCCTGCCTATCGAGCTGTAGTTCAAGTCGCTTTTCAAGCTTATTGGGGTCGGTATTATTTCTGAGCTTTGGAATCTCTGCTGTGATTTCTTGAAGAGTAATTGGACAATCGTTGATATCAACTACTTCATGTGAGCCGCGCTTAAAGAATCCGATCTTTCCCGCCTTTGATTTTAACTGAATTCGATTTCGATATCGAAATTCAAGTGGACTTGGCTGAATTATTTCAATTAAACGAGGATCAATCAGGCCCTTCAGCTGCTCTTCAAGGATTAGCTGCTTTTGGTTAAGTTGTTCAGAGTACAGCAAGTGTTGCCAGTTGCAGCCTCCACAAGTGCCAAAGACGGGACAGGGGGGCTTAGTGCGAAATGACGAAGGCATTAGGATTTCAAGAATTCGACCTTCGGCAAAATTCTTTTTGACCTCGGTGATTTCAATTTTAAGAGAGTCTCCGGGGGCAGAGAAGGGAATAAAGATAACTAATCCAGAGTGTCGGGCGATGCCGTTCCCACCCAAAGAGAGCTTCTCAATTTGAACTTCGAGAAGCTCTCCGGCTTTAAAAGATTTCATTAGGCGTTGCAGATCTCAGCTTTTTCAAAGAAAAGAGCTAATTCGCGCTCTGCAGAGGCTGGGCTATCTGAACCGTGAACAGCGTTTTCGCCAACATTATCACCGAATTTTGCTCGGATCGTGCCGGGATTTGCTTTCTTGGGATCAGTTGAGCCCATGATTTCGCGGTTTTTAAGAACTGCGTTCTCACCAGCAAGACACATCAAAACAACTGGGCCAGAGGTCATGAAAGACACAAGCTCGCCAAAGAAAGGGCGCGCTTTGTGTTCAGCATAGAACTCTTCAGCTTTTGATTTTGACATCACAGTGATTTTGCAAGCAGCGATCTTAAGACCGTTCGCTTCGAACATAGAAATGATATCGCCGATGCAATTTTTCTTCATTGCGTTTGGCTTGATAATCGAGAAAGTTTTTTCCATTGCCATTTAAATTCTCCTTCTTATTTTTTCAATTGTGCCAGTAGAGTTTTACCCATATCTGCAGGTGACCGGGCTATAGCACAACCTGCGGCCTGAAGGGCAGCAAATTTTGCCTCGGCGGTTCCTTTTCCACCACTAATGATGGCTCCAGCATGTCCCATTCGCTTTCCCGCTGGGGCAGAGGCTCCTGCGATAAACACAGTGACAGGTTTTTTGAACTCTTTTTTAATGTATTCAGCCGCTTCTTCTTCTGCTGAACCGCCGATTTCACCGATCATGATCACGGCATCTGTGTCGGGATCTGCATTAAAGAGCTTTAAAACATCAATGAAATTTGTGCCATTGACGGGGTCTCCGCCGATTCCAACGCAAGTGGATTGGCCTAAACCAACCTGAGTGAGCTGGTGGACAGCTTCGTAAGTTAATGTTCCAGATCTTGAAACGACACCAATTCGACCAGCTTTGTGGATGTGCCCAGGCATAATTCCAATTTTGCAAGCATCAGGAGTAATCACACCAGGGCAGTTTGGTCCGACTAGTCGGGTTTTCTTGCCCTGCATGTAGCGCTTTACTTTGACCATATCAAGAACAGGAATTCCTTCCGTGATGCAAATGACCAAATCAAGTTCAGCATCAACAGCTTCCATAATCGAGTCCGCAGCAAAAGGTGGTGGGACAAAAACCATTGAAACCGTACAGCCCGTCGCTTTTTTCGCTTCTTTGACGGTGTTAAAAACAGGCAAGCCTAAATGAGTCGTTCCGCCTTTTCCTGGAGTCACTCCTCCAACAAAATTAGGGTGGTATTTGTGGCTTTGTTCAGTGTGAAAAGAGCCCTGAGCTCCCGTAATTCCTTGAGTGATGACCTTTGTGTTTTTATCAATCAAAATAGCCATTATTTCCCCCGTACCGCAGCAACGATTTTCTTTGCAGCATCAGCCAAATCATCAGCAGGAGTGATGTTAAGGCCGCTTTCTTTGAGCATCTTTTTTCCAAGCTCAACATTTGTTCCCTCGAGACGAACAACAAGAGGAACTTTAAGGCCAACTTCTTTTGAAGCGGCAATCACACCATCCGCGATGATGTCACATTTCATGATACCGCCAAAGATATTGACCAAAATTCCTTTCACGTTTTTATCTGAAAGAATAATTTTAAAAGCAGCGGTTACTTTTTCTTTGTTTGCTCCACCGCCCACATCTAAGAAGTTCGCAGGCATTTCTCCATTGAGCTTAATGATGTCGAGAGTTGCCATGGCAAGACCTGCGCCGTTCACAAGACAGCCGATGGAGCCGTCTAGCTTGATGAAGGCAAGGTCGTATTTGCTGGCTTCGATTTCGGTTGGGTTCTCTTCTGTCAGATCGCGGAATTCAACGACCTCTTTCTGGCGATAAAGAGCATTGGAATCAAAGTTCATCTTGGCATCGAGAGCAATGATGTCGCCCTCTTTTGTCAAAACCAAGGGGTTAATTTCGGCAATGGAGCAATCACGCTCAATGAAGGCCTTATATAGACCCATCATAAAACCAACGGCTTTATTGATGCTTTCATTTGGAATGCCAATCGCAAAAGCTAACTGACGAGCCTGAAACGGAGCCAGGCCAATCACAGGATCAATATCAACTTTAACAATGGCGTTTGGATTCTTGTGAGCAACTTCTTCAATGTCCATGCCGCCCTCAGAAGAGGCCATCATAGCAACTCGGCCAGTTGCGCGATCAATCAGAGCGGCAACATAGTATTCTTTAGCGATGTTGCAACCTTGTTCGATCAAAACGCGGTTAACAATTTTTCCTTCAGGGCCCGTTTGATGAGTGACAAGGTTCATGCCGATAATTTTATTGGCATGTTCTTTGACCTCATCAAGTGATTTTGCAAGCTTAACGCCGCCGCCTTTTCCGCGGCCGCCGGCGTGGATTTGGGCCTTAACAACCCAAACGTTACCTCCGAGTTCATTGGCTACAGAAACAGCCTGATCAGCTGTATCTGCAGTTTTTCCTTTTAGGGTGACAACCCCGTATTTTCTGAGAATTTCTTTGGCTTGGTACTCGTGAATATTCATTATTTTGCCTTTTTAGTATTGAATTTTTCCAAGAGCGTCGACAAGTTCGCGAACCGCAGCGCCAGATTTTTCAAGACCTGCGCGCTCGGTGTCGTTGAGCTTTAATTCCACAACGCCTTCCATACCTTTTCCACCGAGCTTACAAAGAACGCCGATGAAAAGACCTTTCATTCCGTATTCGCCAGCAAGCTCAACTGCGCAAGGAAGAATACGCTTTTGATCTTTCAAAATGGCCTCAGCCATTTGAACTGCAGAGGCAGATGGGGCGTAGTAAGCAGATCCGGTCTTCAAAAGACCAACGATCTCAGCACCACCATTAACGGCGCGCTTAACAAGCTCATCGATTTTTTCTTTAGGAAGCATTTCCATCAACGGCACTCCGCCAACAGAGCAGTGACGAGGCATTGGAACCATTGTGTCGCCATGTCCGCCAAGAGTGAAGGCCTGAACGTCTTTAACAGAAACATCACAAGCTTCAGCGATAAAGCTTCGGAATCGGGCGCCGTCAAGAACACCAGCCATACCGATCACTCGCTCACGTGGGAAGCCAGTGACTTGTTTTGCAACGTAAGCCATTGCATCCAGTGGATTTGAAACAACGATCACGACAGAGTTTGGAGCGTATTTCTTAATGCCTTCACAGCATTCTTTCACGATTTTTGCGTTTGTCGCCAAAAGATCATCGCGGCTCATGCCCGGTTTGCGTGGAAGACCCGCAGTCAAAATGACAACGTCGGCATCAGCAAGATCTTTGTAGTCAGATGTACCAGTAACTCGCGAATCAAATAGCTCAACAGGAGAAGACTCGTAAAGATCAAGAGCCTTACCCTTTGCCGCGCCTTCGTTAATATCAAGTAAAACAACATCGCCTAATTCTTTTTGTGCAGCCCAATGAGCCGCTGTCGAACCAACGAATCCAGCACCAATAACAGCAATTTTTTTTCTTTTGTGTTGCATATGCACCTCTTAAATAAATGATGAATGAAAAACTTCTTGCGTTTAACGGCCCATTCAAACTTAAATCAATAAGATAGACAAGTAATTGCGGTCATAATTAGACATGGGTTGGGCGTGGCGTTACCTGCGATAGAATTAAAAAATGTCAGTGTGGGCTTTGATGGAGAAATTGTTCTTCAGAATGTTTCATTGACCATTCATGAGGGTGAAAACTTTGTGCTGGTTGGCCCAAGTGGTCAGGGAAAAAGTGTGCTGCTGAAGCTCATGGCGGGGCTTATTGAACCACTGACAGGAGAGGTTTTAATTCGAGGACAGAATTTGAAAAGCCTTTCTCGAGAAGAAAAACAAAAGGTTGTCTGCAAGATGGGGATGCTTTTTCAAAAAAACGCCCTTTTTGATTCACTGAGTAATGCTGAAAATATAGCATTTCCATTGCGAGAGGTCACAAGCTTAAGTCCAGACGAGATAGAGTCCACTGTGGATAAGTTTCTGGAGGCTGTGGGCATCGGTCACGCCAAAAATCTTTACCCCGATGAAATCAGCGGCGGAATGCAAAAAAGACTGGGGATTGCTAGAGCACTTGCTCTGAATCCAGAGATTATTTTTTACGATGACCCAACCGCCGGACTTGATCCCATCACCAGTCGAAAAATCATCGAGTTGATTATCGATTTGCAGCAGAAAAATAGCTCCACAGTTGTCGCTATCACCAATGACATGAACCGAGCCTATCAGATGGCGGATCGCATCGGAATGGTGATTGATAAGGGTCTTATCCTGACTGGTTCTGTTGAAGAAACAAAACACCACCAAGATGCTCGCGTTCACCAATTTGTTCGTGGGGATTTGGAAGGTCCACTTATGGTGATGTCATGATTGAATTCAAAAATCTGGTGAAAAAATTTGGAGAAAGAACTGTCTTAAAGGGACTTTCCTTCCAAATTTCAGAGGGTGAAATTCTTTTTATTCTGGGAACTTCTGGGACCGGAAAATCTGTTTTACTGAAAAATCTTGTGGGTTTGATGAAGCCAGATGAGGGTGAAATTTGGATCGATGGTGCCGAAGTTCAAAATTATACTGAAAATCAGTACCTCGAGATCAGAAAAAAATGCGGAATGGTTTTCCAGCACCCAGCTCTTTTTGACTCGCTGACAGTCTTTGAGAATGTGGCCTTTGGCTTGCGAAAACACTATCGTCTACCAGAGGAAGCCATCCAACAAAAAGTACAAAAAGCTCTGGGCTTAGTTCAGCTCTCAGGGGTTGAAAACAAACTACCCACTCAGCTTTCATACGGAATGCAAAAGCGGGTGAGCTTAGCAAGAACCGTCGCGCTTGAGCCCAAAATACTACTTTTTGATGAGCCGACAACAGGGCTTGATCCTGTCACGACAAACGCAGTGAACCAATTGATTTTAAGTCTGTCGCGCAGCCTAAAAACAACCTCAATTGTTGTCAGCCACGACATGCAGTGCGCACTTTCGATTGCCGATCGAATTATTGTCCTTGATCAGGGTAAAATTGTCGATCAGGGGACGCCTGCAGAGCTTCGAAAATCAACAATTCCCCTTGTAAAAGACTTTTTGTCAGAGGTTTTAGAATTAGAGGCCGCCAATGGTTAAGCAAGCCAGCTTTTATAGTTTAATGAGTGAAATTGGCGGCGCACTTTTGTTCTTACGCGAGGTTTTGCGCACACTTGTGACGAAGCCCTGCTCACTTCACGAGGTTCTTCTTCAGATTTGGCGAGTCACGATACAAAGTTTTAGCACAACTGGCATGGCTGGCTTTTTTGTTGGGGCCATTATGACGGTGCAGTTTGCTCTACAGATGAGAGAGTTTGATGCCATGGGGTATTTAGGTGGATTGGCGACCTCGGGGACCATTCGAGAAGTTGGCCCCCTTCTTATTGCCTTCATGTTGTCGGGAAAAGTGGGTGCATACACGTCTGCAGAGTTAGGCACGATGAAGGTGACAGAGCAAATCGATGCGATTCGATGCTTAGGAGCAGATCCCATTCAAGAGATTATTTTGCCAAGGTTTATTGGAATCATTGTCTCCAGCTTCTTCTTGCTCGGACTGGGCTTGATTATGTCTATATTAGGTGGAATGTTGATGGGAGCCTTCTTTGCCGGAGTAAATCCTGAAGAATACATCAGACACATCCCCACGATTGTCACCTTCCCCTCGATCATTAGTGGTCTGGTGAAATGTTTTGTCTTTGCTGTGGTTTTAGCAACAATTTGCACTTATCGCGGATACTCAACAAGCGGTGGAGCCAAGGGCGTGGGATTATCTGTTGTGAAAACTGCCGTGGCAACGATGGTGGGAATTGTTATTGCTGATTGGATGACAAGCTTTTTAGGCGATGTTGTGATGAAACTGGTGTTGGGGGCCTGATGATCGGTGTTTTGGGATCACATTTAATGAGCGGGGGCCACCATATAAAAGAGTTTATGGGGATGCTTTCTCATACACTGACCTCGATTTTTCGCCCACCGATCAGAATCAAAGAAACATTTCAGCAGCTTTTCTTTGTCGCGAACGGCAGTCTCGTTATTGTGGTCTTTTGTGTCTGCTTTGCTGCGATGGTGACCATTCTTGAGAGCTCCTTTCACATGAAAATCGTTATTCAAAATGATTCAATGGTTCCTGGGTTTGCGGCCATGCTGATCTTAAGGGAGCTTGGATCGGTTGTGACAGCCCTACTTTTGACCTCTCGAGTGGGGGCTGGCATGAGCGCAGAGGTGGGGTTAATGAAAATCACTGAACAGGTTGATGCTCTTAAAATGTTAGGCATTGATCCCGTTCAGTACCTCGTTGTTCCAAGACTGTTTGCCTGTATCATTGGAGCGACGATTTTGACGATCGTTGCGGATATAACCTGTATTTATAGTGCTTTTGTTATCAGCGAGGCTTACTTAGGCTTTACCCCAGCATTATTTTTAACAGCGATGAGACGATTCGTTGATTTTCAGGATCTGATTTTTTCAATGATCAAGGGCGCAGCCTTTGGTTCTGTCATTCCACTGATCAGTTGTTACTACGGATTTCGATGTAAACCAGGGGCAGAGGGGGTTGGATCAGCTACAACGAACAGTGTCGTAGCTAGCTCCGTTGCAATTATTGTGATCGACTTTATATTGTCCTATATCTTTTCTCACTTTTATTAGTGAGTTTTGGAGCGCGCATGAAGATTGAAACCAAGGTTGGTATCTTATTTGTTGGATCTTTGATCCTCGTTGTTGGTTTTGCCTATGTAATGGGTTTGATTAACCCGTTCTCGAACTCAAATACTTTAAATGTCATGTACAACTATGCTGGAGGATTAGAAGAGGGCTCCCCGGTCCGAGTCATGGGCATTAAAGTTGGAAAAGTGAGGAAAATTGATTTCAGTCCGAATTTTAAAACTGAAAAAGGTGAAGAGGTTAAATTGAAGGTGGTCATCCAAGTTGAAAAGAAGGCTTGGGCGAGCATTCGTAAGGACTCGCAATTCTTTATTAACTTAGCTGGTGTGATCGGTGAAAAATTTCTTGAGATTTCGCCTGGAGCAATGGATGCGCCTGAGTTTAAAAATGATGATGTTGTTCGTGGCGAAGATCCCCCTCGAATTGATCAACTGATTTCACAAAGCTATGGCCTGGCTGGGAAAATTATTGACCTTGTTGAGAAAAATCAGGGCTCTGTTTCAAATCTCATATCACAACTTGATCATTTGGTGACCAATTTTAATAAAACTTTGGTTTTATTGGATAAAACGACAAAAAATAAAGAAGTCGCTCGTTTGGTTGATAACGCCGTGAAGATTAGTGATGACATGGCATATTTAACAGGGCAGCTTCGAACAAAAAAGGCAGAAGATACTTATGCTCTTCTTCATAAGTTGCTTTTCCGACTTGAGGGTCTTGATGGTCCTGCGATCAGGAAGTTTCTACAAGAAGAGGGCGTAAAGGCTAAAATTTTCTAAATAGGTGGGGAAACGCATGAAAAAAGCAATGATCCAAATTTTGTTCGGAATTATGACTTCAACGGCGTTCGCACAGCAGGCCGTCCTAATTGAAGAGGTCGAAGTGAATAACCCGCACACAAAAGTGGAATCTCAACGGGGCTCTTATCTGAGTGAAAGCAAAAAACTTTCGGAAGTCTTTTCCGGCGGCTCTTATTCAGACACTTATGCGATGAGAGCAAAAAGAAGAGTCGGAGTTGGCTTTAGTGCCGCCGGACAGATGGGTATGGCCGGGGTGATGATAGAGCTGAACTATGCTGTTGATGATGCCGCAGTTGTCGGTTTTGGTGGGGGCCCACGATATAATTCTCTTTCGATGCAGTGGAAACATGTTTTTGGCGGAAAAACGATCGCTCCTTACACGACCTTGGGCTATTCAAGATGGTATAACTCAAGCAATGATAAGAAATCTTTTCAAACTTCGACGCCAAACATCCTTGCATCGAAGTTCTTAACTGAAGACGAAAAAAAGACCGGACGTTTTGGGAAGGATATCTTCACTCCATCCGCGGGTCTTCAATACAATCACCTTCAAGGACAATATGCAGGGCTTTCTCTTTTTGCCGAAATAGTTCTTCTCGTGAATATCGGCGATTGGGAGCAGTCTCCAACAGGTTCCGTTGGTTCGATCTATTACTTCTAATCAGTTCTCAAACGACGGGAAACAAAAAAAAACCCCCGGTTTCCCGAGGGTTTTTAAGTACCTATACAGTACTAATTAAAACTACTTCTTCTTAGTAGCTTTCTTCTTAGTAGCTTTTTTCTTAGCAACTTTTTTTGTAGCTTTCTTCTTAGCCATTGTGTGCTCCTCCTCGATTTGCAGCCAGTAAAGGATGCAAAGTTGTTGTTGTTACTTCTTTAATAGAAGTGTTCTTACCAATAAGTTTTCCCAACCTGACAACAATGGTCAATAAAAAATTTTTGTTTGTGCTCACTTTTTGCTCTTTTTTTTCGAAAGGAGGTCAAATATGACCAGTTCAAGTGTTGTGACGGCTGTCGGATTCATGTTCGCAGTTCGGATCATCGGACAAATGTTCTCAAAAAAGTTTTTCACGCGCAAAGAGGCGTTCGCGATCGTCATTTTTTTGTCATCACTGCTGCTGGTGACAATATTTTTTCCAAAAAACTCTTATTTTGTTCATGTCTTGATCTCATTTTTGATTGTATTCGCTCCATTCGTTGTTATTTTTTTGAAAGAGATTCATTTTCAGCACAAATTTGAAAAGCAGATCGTTCAAATTTTTGATCAAATCATCCTGCAAATGCAGATGGGGCGCAGCTTTCGAGAGGCTTTGGCTTTAGCAGTGGAATCCAATAAGATTGCAGGATCTATTTTTGCGGAAGTGGCTTCTGCAGTCGCTTACCGAACGCCTTTAAGCCCACATCTGGCATCAAAAAAGCTGAAAAGACTGTATGATGAGCTTTCTGATGTCGAAAATTCGTCATTTCGATCAATTGATCGCCTTAAGGCATACAGATATGCGTATCAAGTGGAAGATAAATTCCAAAGAAAATCGAAACAGGCGACACTTCAAACAAAAATTCAGGCAATTTTTATCTCAATTATGTATTTTGGGATGATGATTTTTCATTTTTACAGTTTTAGTGACAAAAATTTGGCAAGCGGCGTTGTGATTGGGTCACTTCTCTTCTTTTTTGTCGGAATTTTTATGATTTGGAACATCGGCAAGAGGTTTAAATGGAAGGTTTAGCTCCAACATTAAAGTTTGTCCTTGGTCTTCGTCTGGGTCTTGAACGTGGAGACAGCTTAAGAGCGGCTTTGCAGCGGTATTTGCAGTGCCACTCCGATGATTTTACAAAAAAACTAAGCCAATTTTTGTCATTAAGAGATCAAAATCGCCTGGATTCTAATTTTTTTGCTAAAATTTCAAGTCCCTATCGTCGGGCAGTGTTGCAATTAGTTGATCGGGGCCTTGCGGGCGACAGTATTCTTCAGCAGGTAAAAATATTGGAAATAGAGATTCATGAGGTCTGTTCTGCAGAGCTGGACGCTTTTGTGGCCCAGCTGCCTTTTAAAGTTTTGTTGCCCCTCGTGTTGTTTGTTTTTCCGGCCTTCATGATCCTACTCTTGGGCCCCCTGGTGTTGTCCCTTTTAGCTTCTATTTAGCTTGATTGGCCGTAGTGGCCAAATATAAAGTGGGGTTCCCAAAAGCGAAAGGGGCCTCAGATGGCACAATTAAATAGATCAAAATTGCAAGCTCGCGAGCTTGAAGTCTTAGTTGATGAGATGTTGAAAAAAAATCCTGACCAACAAATAATTCAGCAGCTGATGAGTAAGTATGGAATGAATTATACAAAAGATCCGATTGAGCAGATGAGCACTGTTCTTGGTGCTGTCGGCCCCCTTTATAAGCAGCTCACTCAACTTTCAGTAAATAAGGATATTGAAAAATGAAAAGTGTCTATTCAAATATCATAGAATCTATTGGCCATACGCCCATTATTAAATTGAATAAAATCCCACACAACTCTAAGCACACGTTTTGGGTCAAAATGGAATATTTTAACCCGGGTGGCAGCGTAAAAGACCGAGTGGCTGCGGCGATTATTGAAGAAGCTGAAAAACGTGGTGACTTAAAGCCGGGCGGGACAATTATTGAAGCAACATCGGGAAATACGGGTCTTGGACTTGCGATGATCTCGGCAGTTAAGGGATATAAAACAATTTTTGTCATGCCTGATAAAATTAGTGAAGAAAAGCGAGCGATCCTTAGGGCTTATGGCGCAAAAGTTGTCATTACTCCGACAGCTGTTGAGCCAGAAGATCCACGAAGCTATCTTTCTGTGGCAAAAAAGTTAGTCGAGATCACTCCCAATTCATTTTACGCAAACCAATACCATAATCCTGACAATCCCGAGCGCCATTACAAAACTACGGGGCCTGAAATTTGGGAACAAATGGGTGATAAGTTGAATGTTTTTGTGGCTGGCGCAGGAACTGGCGGAACAATTTCAGGAGTTGGAAAATATCTCAAAGAAAAAAATAAAAACATCCAAGTGATTTTGGCCGACCCAATGGGAAGTATTCTTTACGATCTTTATTATCATAAAAAAGTCATCACACCTCCGCACCCATACAAAGTCGAAGGGGTTGGTGAAGACATGCTTCCTGACAACGTTCACTTTAATGTGATGGATGGTGCGGTTCAGGTTGATGATAAATCTGCATTTTTGATGACACGTGAACTGGTTGCGAAAGAGGGCATTTGCGTTGGCCCATCTTCAGCGATGGCACTTTGTGCTGCGATTGAATGGTCAAAGAAGCTTGAAAAGCCCTCAAATATTCTCGT
Organism: Oligoflexia bacterium; assembly: GCA_016861345.1. Classification (GTDB taxonomy): domain Bacteria; phylum Bdellovibrionota; class Bdellovibrionia; order Bdellovibrionales; family Bdellovibrionaceae; genus BOLD01. The sequence goes on along the minus strand of BOLD01000004.1, from coordinate 12,711 downwards.
TTTATTCCCAGATAATGGGCGTGGATATCTCAGTAAGGCCTTTAATGATTCATGGATGCGTGAAAATGGATTCTTGCCGTCCCCATTGAAATCAAAAACGGTGGGTGATTTGATTGAGAGCCGCGAAGGCCACGATGAATTGATTACTGCTGATGTGGGAGAATCTGTCATTCAGGTGGTAACAAAGCTGAAAAAAGCGGGAATTTCTCAAGTGCCCGTTTACTCGAACGGCCAGATTGTTGGAATTTTAGATGAAACCGACATTCTTGAACCTCTCGTCAGGGGAAGCTTGAAACCAACAGAACCCATTATTCACCTGGTGAAGGGATCAATTGTTTACGTCAATAAAACAGATGATTTGGCAGCACTGAACGATCACCTCTTAAAAGGCTATGTGGCGCTTGTGAAAGATGGAACAAAGTTACACATTATTTCGAAAATCGATTTGCTTCAGTTTATGGGCGACATGAGCGAATTGAACTAAAAGGAAAAGAAAATGAAAAAAATGAACAATGAATTTGGTTTTTCGACTCGAGCAATTCATGCGGGCCAGCAGCCTGATCCAACGACGGGGGCGATTATGACCCCTGTCTATTTAACATCGACTTATGTGCAAGAGTCCCCCGGAGTTCACAAGGGATGGGAATACAGCCGTACACACAACCCCACAAGAAAAGCTTTTGAAAATTGTATGGCGAGCCTTGAAGAGGGAAATTTCGGATTTGCGTTTGCCTCTGGGTGTTCGGCGACGACGACAATTCTTCATATGTTAAAGGCCGGCGATCATGTCATTGCCATGGATGACATGTATGGTGGAACTTTCCGTCTTTTTGATAAAGTGCTTAAAAATGATGGGCTTGAGTTTTCTTATGTTGACCTGACAAAGACTGAGAATTTTTCAAAAGCTATTAAGTCCAACACAAAGATGGTGTGGTTAGAAACTCCAACAAATCCAACGCTCAAACTTGTGGATATTAAAAAAATCAGTGAAGAGGCCAAGAAAAAAGGCATTCTTGTTGTCACTGACAACACGTTTATGAGTCCTTATTTCCAGCGACCACTGACATTGGGCGCGGATATCGTAGTTCATTCGGCCACAAAATATATCGGCGGCCACAGTGACGTGGTCGGCGGGGTCGCCGTCACAAAATCAAAAGAAATAGCTGAAAAACTGGCATTTTTAAGTAATTCCATGGGTGGAATCATGTCGGCCTTTGATGCTTTCATGTGCTTAAGAAGCTTAAAGACCCTTCCTCTTCGAATGGAAGCTCATGAATCCAACGCGAAACAAATCGCTGAATTCTTATCCAATCATCCCAAAGTTGAAAAAGTTATTTATCCAGGGCTTCCTTCGCATCCGCAACATGAGTTAGCCCAATCACAAATGTTGGGATTTGGTGGAATGATTACTTTCTATATTAAAGGGGGCCTGAGTGCGGCCCGAGCATTGCTGGAAAACGTGAATGTTTTTGCTCTTGCCGAAAGCTTGGGCGGAGTAGAGTCCTTGATTGAGCATCCGGCCATCATGACACATGCCAGCGTGCCGGCGGAAACCCGAAAGGCCCTGGGAATTGATGATGGACTAATCCGTCTAAGTGTTGGAGTCGAAGATATTGAGGATCTTCTGCGAGATCTAAAAAATGCCTTTGACCAGGTGAAGATATAATTGTAACTATTCGGTCTTCGATTTTGACCAAAGTGGCTCGGTAGCTCAGTTGGTAGAGCAGCGGACTGAAAATCCGTGTGTCGGCGGTTCAATTCCGTCTCGAGCCACCATCTCTTGGTTTATTTGAACACCTCAGCAAGACTTAAATCCTTAAAATCCCGACCTTCTTTCGACTCTTGTCGCGTTAAATATTTGACGCAAGACCCGATAATTGCGTCATGGGAATGCGAGTATCAACCAACATTTCAAGCATCAATGCTCAGAGAAATCTGAGTGGAACTCAGCGTGCAGCTCAGAGAAGCATGGCTCAAATGTCGAGTGGCAACCGAATCAATGTCGCTGCCGATGATGCTGCTGGCTTGGCAATTTCAGAAAGACTAAAGGGCAGTATTCGTTCTGCTCAGCAGGCCAATCGAAATGCGAATGATGGTATTTCCATGGTTCAAGTTGCCGAGGGTGGCCTGCAGGAAATTGGAAACATCGTTGTTCGTATGCGTGAATTGGGAATTCGTGCTGCCTCAGAAACTGTTGGTGGTGAAGAGAGATATTTTATTGATTTCGAAATTCAGCAGTTAAAGTCAGAAATTCAACGAATTGCGGACTCGACAAAATTTAACTCCTCGAAATTATTAGACGGCTCTGCTCCGGTATTTGATTTTCAAGTTGGTATTAACAATAACGCCGAAGAGGATCGAATTCAGTTTAAGGCTGGTGAAACGGTTGCGACATTAGACGCCCTTGGGCTAGATGGAGTGAACTTTATCACCAAAGAAGATGCCGCGAACACGCTTGATTTGGTGGATAATGCTCAAACTTACTTGAATGGGATGAGGGCCAATCTTGGAGCTCTTCAGAATAGATTAGTTTCAACTGTGGATAATCTCAGCGTGTATGAAGAAAATATGAGTGCAGCAAATAGCCGAATTCGTGATACGGATGTGGCGCAAGCCTCTTCGGAGGTAGTTCGTAATAATATTTTAATGCAGGCCTCGACTGCCACATTGAGCCAGGCCAATCAGAATAACATGGCCGCACTTAAGCTCATCGGCTAATGTAACATTGTCATGAGGAATTGGATTCGCGGAAATCTTTTTTTGATTTTAGCCTTGTTTTTTCAGCGCCTTTTTTTCTATTTGCAATTTGGCCCTCAATTTCAAGGGGCCCCATTGTCCGAAGTTTTTTGGGCTCTGCTGGTGGGGCTAAGATTTGATCTGATGGTGATCGGGTACTGTAATGTCCCTGTTGTTTTCTTTCTAACAACATCAAGAGTGCAGGATTATTTGCGCGCATACTTCTTGTGGCTTTCACTATTGTTGGTGGTTGTTGGAATCATGGACCATGCCTATTTTTCAGAGACGGGGGATCGTCTGAATCAATACTTTCAGTGGCCTGACCTAATGAATGTATTGATATCGGCTCCTGCGGCAATCAATGTCTTACCATTTTTGATTTATTTTTATTTTAAACGTGAGCGGGTCAAATCAAGCTTTACATGGAAAAAAAACCTGGTTGCTATCTTTATTGCGGCATTGTCTATGCGTGGAACACTGGGCCAGCATCACTTGGACTTGCGACACGCGGAGATCTCAACAAATCCAAAAATTAATATTCTTGCAATTAATAGCGCCTACGCTTTTGACCAAGCACTTCGAAAAAGACGGTAATTATTTTTTCTTCACTTCAGGAAGAGCTCCGCGTCCGGTGGTGACCAGAGTTTTTACCCAAGAAAGAAACCCATCATCGGGGCCGGGCTCTCGCTCAGTGAGCAGGTTTCCTGATGTATGAAGTGCGCGAATAAATTTCTTCGCAAGGCGGATGGTCTCGCGATTATGCTTTAACTGTACGCCAAAACCCATACGATCTTGCTGGCCGTGGCTGACGACCGTGCCAAGAAACTGGTAGTCTGTACCATGGTATGAAAACTCAATTTCAATTTCTGTGCGATCCTCTGGCATATGATTTGATTTAATAAACAAACCACCGAGCGAAGCGTTGGCAATAAGGCCTTCGTAAGAGCCACCGAGTCCTGAATAATTGGTTTTGATATCGGCACGGTATCGTCGATGTGTTTCCCACCAGCGCAATCTGGGATTGAAGTACACTTGTCGAACTGCCGGCAGAAGAAAATAAGCAATCACGATCACATCAAGAACGTAGACAACAATCAGCTCGATCGCGACTCGAGTGGTGGGCCGTTCGACATATCCAAAATAGCTATAGATAAACAGAGCTGAAATTGTCAGAAGGTAGACGACAAAGCTCCAGCGACGACAAATATATATAGAGATGCCGGCGACAACTGGAGCCACATATTCAAACCAGTGTCGGGCCACGTTGTGGGGCTGAAAGGCGACCTTCAAGTAGTACCAAAATGGCGAATATGCAAAAAGTGCATTCACGATCTGATTTCCGATCGGAGCCAGAATATGAATAACCGCCAGAAGAACTAATATCCAAGGTCGTCTTTTCATGAATTATTCCAGCCCTGTGATGCAGCTGTTCTTGGCATTGCTCCAATTGCGAGTCACATGGTAGCTGCGCTTAGACCCCTGGAAAGAAAAGCCATTCCACGCACAGAGATCAGAAATTTCTGAGCCATCTTTTGTATTCCAAGCTTGAGGATAGGCTGGATTGCTTCCAGGAGTTGGGAATGGATCCGTGATTGCTTCCATCAACTCATGCGAGGCAACCTCGGTCATCGTGCTTAAGCGATCTTCGCTCGAGGATGAGTACGAACAGTCAGGCAGAACTGAATAGAAAAAGTTTCCATACTGTTGATCCGTTTTGGCATAATGGTATCCACCAAAACTTGTGCATGAGCCCATGCCTTCGATGGTAATCTTAATGTCCTTTGGAAAGTGAATCATATACAGGGTATCGTTGTCTGGACGCGGAAGAGCGCTTTGATCAACTTGGTGCTTGAGTTCGGCGGCGACGTCCTCATCTGTTAATTTCAGCGATTTGTTTTTTGGATTCAGGGTCACAACCCCGATTAATGAGCCTTTTGAAAAACGTTGGTTAGTTCCTTCTCGACCGTTGATAGCTTTAATATCGGTTTTGTATTCGTTGATCCACTCCATTTGATTGCTGTTAACATAATCCGTATAGAACTGGGGCATCTCAGCCTGTATCGTCGGATGAACATTTGAATTCCAGTTTACAGAGACAACTTTCACCTGAGAAATAATGGGGCCACCATAATAAAGAAGTTTCGTTGCTGTGTTGTCGCGGACGCCGATCTGCGGAGTAATTAAATGTGGCATGAGAAGAATGCCTCGTCGTGCCTCGGCCTGACCAGAGATAAAAAAGACAGTTGACAGCAAAATTCCCAATATTTGAAACAAGTTACGCATAAACCCCTCCATGTGGGATAAGCTTAGGCAAAGTCCTAAAGAGAAGACAACTTTTTTCATTATTTCATATGGAAAAAGTGGGTATTGTGATAAATAAGGCTCATCTTAAATGACCACAAGCCCTCTTCAGATTGGTAAATAAATGCATTTTTCAGATTTAAAACTTATTGCTCCGCTGCAGCAAGCCCTGCAGGAAACTGGATACATCCAACCCACCCCCATTCAGCGGCAGGCGATTCCGATCCTGCTTGAGGGGCATGATCTTCTTGGAATTGCCCAAACAGGAACGGGCAAAACAGCGGCATTCAGTTTGCCGATGCTTCAATATTTGGATCAAAAGCGAACACAGAGAACGCCAAAGGCTCCCCGAGCTTTGATTTTGACGCCAACCCGTGAGCTCGCCATTCAAATTCACAAAAGCTTGCTCGAATATGGGAAACATCTTAAACAAAAGTACGCAGTTATATTTGGCGGAGTTGGCCAAGGAAATCAGGTTCGCGATCTATCCCAAGGGGTCGATGTCCTTGTTGCAACGCCTGGACGACTTCTCGATCTGATTGAGCAAAGACATCTTCGGCTCGATAAAGTCGAGATTTTTGTTTTGGACGAAGCCGATCGCATGTTGGATATGGGTTTTATGCGCGACATTCGAAAGATTTTGCCCCTTCTGCCACAGAAAAGACATAACCTTTTTTTCTCTGCGACGATGCCGCATGAAATTCAAAAATTAGCACACTCAATTCTCGTTAATCCCAAGAAGGTTGAGGTCACGCCCCCATCGACGACTGTCGAGCGAATCAAGCAATCACTGATGTTTGTTGAGAAGAAAGATAAACTCGACTTGCTCACACATCTGCTGCAGAACAATTTGTTGTATAAAGTTCTTATTTTTGTCGAGATGAAGCACGTTGCTAACAAGGTGGCCGAAAAGCTTGAGAAAAATAAAATTTCAGCGGCAGCCATTCACGGAAATAAATCACAGGGAGCCCGTCAAAAGGCGATCGAGGATTTTTCAAAAGATAAAGTCCGAGTTTTAGTGGCAACTGATATTGCTTCTCGGGGAATCGACATTGATGGAATTACGCATGTGATTAACTTTGAGCTTCCAAATGTTCCTGAAACCTATGTTCATCGAATTGGACGAACGGCACGGGCAGGGACAGAAGGTGAGGCGATTTCATTTTGCTGTGCCGAGGAAAAATTCTATTTGATGGCGATTGAAAAAGAAACTCGCCAGAAAGTTCCAGTCAACAGAGATCACCCCTATCACTCTGAGGATGTGGTGAAGGCGGCAGTATTTAGCCCTCACAAGGCAAAAGAGAAAGCCCGAGCTGATTTCAAGCGACAATCCCGCGGGCGTCGTCCGGGCGGCCGAAAGGGCGGGCCTAGACGGCCTCGGCACTAATGAATCTGATTTTTTAATAAGAGCTTTTGGATTTCTCGGATTTCCTGACTTTGTTTTTCAATGACAATCTGCTGCTCCTTTATCGCTTCGATAAGAGGAGCAACTAAGTTTCCGTATTGAACCGTTTTCAAGCCGGTTGTGGGGTTTGTTACAACAGCTTCCGGAAAAACTTTTTCAACCTCTTGAGCAATCAATCCAAGTTGGTCAGTGCCCTTTGAGCTTGGGCTCTTATTTTTCCAATCATAGAGAACGCCATGGAGCTTCAGTGCGCGGTCAAGAACGTTTGGAATTTCACGAATATTTTCTTTTAGCCGGATATCAGAGTTATAGAGAAACATTTTCCCTTGTACAGACCCATTCACATCAAGTTCGTATGCGGGCGTTTCTGTGCCAACTCCGACTTTTCCTCCCATGTAAGTAATGTCAGTCGGAATTGATGTTGCCACCCAAAAATCGTTGTACTGTCCAGAGCAGCCAACGATTTTATTGGACGAGTCCACAGTGAGAATCAGGTTAAACGTGTGCCCAATCGGCGCGGCCTCGTTTCCAATGATGCGGTCTACAGAAAGTTTCAATGGAACAACCCACTGGTCTGTCCCTCCTGCTGGAGTTTTTCCGGTGAATTCAAACTTAGTGATATTCAGCGCGTTGCCGTATTTAGCTCCAGCTTGAATTGTTGTTCCACCGATGTTGAGCGTTACTGGCTGTGGGCTGCTTTCGCTGACCGAGGGGCTCAGTGTGGCGGCGCCGCTGCCACCGAAAGAAGTAATACAGCTCGAGGTGTTATTGAAAACGCCCTGAAGCGTATTGACCATTGAATTGAAATCTCCAGTTCTTTCTGTTCTCATTGCGGATTTGTTCGCATTGACAAGCATCGTGGTTAATCCGGCGCCGATAATTGCGACAATTCCGATGACGATCATGACTTCAATTAAACTAAATCCGGACTGACCAAAATTTCGCGGCGACTTGTTTACGTTAAGATTTTCATAAGACGATAGCATGCGATATACCTCTATAATATATAGAAATATAAAGTTCTCTTTCTGAGAGTCAAAGAACCATAGTCGTGAGCGGAGCTTTCAATACCAACGTCATGTACGGAGGGTCTAATAAAATCTAGTGCTTTACTTCTCTACGCGGTTCTGAGATGAAAAAACATATCGAAAAGAAGGGACAACTTAGATGAAATCGTTTTTGATTTTGATATCAGCATTTTTATTTTCAAATTCACTTTTTGCACAGGCGCCAGCGCAGAAGGCAAATACCACATCAAAGCCTGCGACAATTTTTCAGAAGGCCCGCAAGGCTCAAAAAGCCAAGGCTGCTGCCAAAGCCGCAGCTGATGCGGCTGCGAAAGCAGAGGCCAAGGCTGCGGAAGCGGCAGAAGCTGTGAAAAAAGCGAAGCCATCAGAGGTTGCACTGAAAACTGCAGAGGCCAATAAAGCTGCAGAGGCTGCAAGGGTTGCTCGCGCAACCGCGCAAGCTGCGGCGAAAGCCGCGGCGGCTGCAGAGGCTGCCAAATTACAGTAAGACCTATGTCGAGGTTTCAACTTGAGACGTGACAAGTTGAGACTTGTCCTCCCGGAGGATTAGGTGCAGCTGAGCGCGTCTTAAAATAGGAAAACCTGTGAAAGTGTTTATGCACTTCTCAATGGAAAGTTAGTGTGTTTCAATTACAGTGTGAAGCTTTAACAGTTTTGGGGGAATATTTTTATGATTAAATCATATTTAATCTTTTTGGGGTTCGGCCTCGCATTTTTGCTATCAATAAATACGAGTGCTCAAACACTTCCGAAGCATTATCCAAAAAATGCGGGTGGATCTACGGAATTTAATTGGCAGCACGAGTGGGGATCAATCCACGCGAATACAGCAGCGGATGGGTTAATGGACCCAGGCACTCCAGCAAGCCGAGATGGAAAAGTTTCTTGTAATCAGGGAGCTATTTGTAAGCTCTTTCAAAACCCAGACGCCAATCGAAGTAAGGTTCTTGATAACGCGATTAAATTCGATATCAAAAATTCTCTCTTGAATTGTATGTCAAAGCCAATGCCAAACTGGGCAACTCAACACGGAGAGCCCGAGTCTGCGATATCCTATTCAAGACCAGTGTGTAGCTACTTAGGGGTTACGCCTGGATATGGTACAGACGTGGCTCAGCCAAAAAAATTGCTTTATATGCCGCTCTATGATCGTCGAGCGAACGATCTTTCAAGCTCGGATTTAGGTAAGAAGCCCGGCTGCCTTCAGCAAATCACAAACACTTGTGTGCAGGATATGCATGAGTGTCAGGATATGAATCATATTTGGGGCAATGTTTCCGATGGTCCTGGATACAAACATCCTGTGACTCATATTTTTACTGCACAAGAAGTGGCTGACTTGGGTGGAGTTGGTGCTCCACTGCCCTCAGTTTATTACAGCTATCAAAAAATGACTGATCCTGAGCCAACAGTTGAGAACTCAAAGACACCGCCCTCTGGAATGTTCATTATGCATGGGCAGGCAACGGTTCCTGAGACGGGGTGGAGCGATCCCGAGTTAAAAAACATGGAAAAAGATAAGTGTAAAGACAGCACTGGATTTCAGAGAACATGCACAACGACAGTACTTCCAAATCCAGCGTTCTGTGAGTGCAGCATCAAGGAATGGGTCACAAAAGAAGTGACTCTTTACAACTATACAAAATATAAGAACTCACGCCGGGCGCTTTCTAATCAGCCGAATCCCCTGGATATGGTTCCTGGCTCCCATATTACAACGATTGACAACACATATGATCCTTACTTAGGTCGCTTGAAGTCATATCGATTTCAAAGTTCGGATCCTTCGACAGCAAACTCTCCCTATAACAGCTTTATTGTTGTCGATTCAGCATCCTTTTTTGATTTAAGAGATTATATTGCTGGCGGTAAGTTTGATTCAGGGTACAACCGATTTGATAGCAAGGGTCTTGTTCAAACCTACGACTCGTGCCCAGTTATGGGATTAACTGGTGGTTACGGTGGAATTTGTGACCCACAAGGAAAAGCTGGATGTAATCTACCTATCTACGGAGAGGGCCCTAAAACAACGTTCACCGAGATTACTGGAAAGACATTTAGCTTCAGCCCATATCCTGTTTTGTGGTCAGGATATGTGAAGCAATGGTCGGTGTTGACGCCTGAACAATATCTTGAAAACGTGAAAGATCGAAAGGGGATTAGCGGAAAAAGACTTTACGCCAGCGCCATTGAGATCAATAAAAACCCAGTCATTATGATCACGCGATCAGATGATTACTGTATACCAATGGAGAGATTTTCTGGCCAGGTGAAAGAAGGCGCCGCTCCTGATATGCCTTGTATTCAATACATGCAATATCAAGAAGTTGATAAAGAATACTTCTTTGTCGATCTCTTTAAGCCAGAGTCAGATGCTGACAGCCCAACCCAAACTTATGGATATACAGTTTTAAGAACATACAACATCGGAAAAGATGGTCTGGCGGATGCAACGAAACCAGTTCCTGGTTCTGGAACAGATATTTATATCGGAGGAGATGGCTCTAAGACAGGATTCGTATCATTTAAGGACATCACGAACCCGATCTCCAAATATAGTGATTTATCGAAGGGTATTGTTAATGCCCCAGCGGTTTACAAGGCTGATTATAGTGGCCCTGTAAAATATGATGCTCAAGGCAGAATGTTGTCAGGCCCAGTCTTTAATACAAGTGGACAGCAGTCGATTGGTACTTACATTGGAGTGGATTCGAGTGGAAAGGTAGATCCCAAAAAGGGAACTAAAATTCAACTTGAGCCAGGAACTACGGTTATTTCTCGTTTGAACGAGCCGGATAATGCGATTGCCTCAACTACTGGTGTGTCACCTGTTTGTTCGACGATTATCACCTATCCCACGGCGAGCAAAGACCTTTTTATTCCAACGAATAGTTATAATGAGTTCCAGAAATTCCTTGATGCGGCAGCGTCTGGAAATGTTGCTGGGGTGACGGCAAGAGCCTGTAAGAGTCAATTTATTACTTACGGCCCCGGAGGCATACCACCTGAAGGTGCGCCTGCATTAAAACTTCCGAATGGAACTTACACTTGGAGTGGAACGTTAAGCTGTAATGACCTTCAAGTACGACCAGCATGTGGTCAGACAAAGATGATCACAGCCCAGCGCTACTGTAAACTTGAGAACGGAACATTGGGTGACTGCAGACTGTGTATGGGCGCTAATGATCCCGATGCAGACGTTAAGTTTACGGATGAAAGCGTTGCTGGAGAGATTATTAACAATCCAAATGAAGGGATGAATCGATGTTACTTCTCGGCAGTCTGCTTTAATAAGGATGCTAGCGGATGCCCTGGCGCGAACAGTTTGGGTGGACACGTGTTCTGCTTAGCTCCAGAAACGAAGATCACAATGGCCGATGGAAAAAAGAAGGCTATTAAGAAAATTAAAGCTGGAGAGTACGTGCTGTCTTTTGATGCAAAAAATGCAGCTAGTAATAACTTGAAGAAAACAAAAGTGTTGGCAACTGCGGTGACGAAGAATCAGGAAATTATTAAAATTAATAACCTGAAAATCACTCCGAGACACAAGATTCTTTTATCTACTGGCCGCGCAGTGATGGCTCAGGACATCAGAGTTGGAGACCAAATTCTGCTCGAGAATGGTCAACCAATAGTGGTGGAGAAGGTTGAAAGCAACCTGAAACCAATCACGGTTTACAATCTAATTCTTGAAGACGAGGCAGATGGTTATATTGCCAATGACATACGAGTCTTATCATACCCAATGCCAAAAGGAATGGACCAATAGGTCCTACCGAACAAAAGGGATAAATAAAAAACAGGGCTTCTCAGCCCTGTTTTTTTATTTCAACATTCAAAGTAATATTTGTGTTAACTGCGAAAGTTTTTTTACTTTAAAGTCATGAGATAAGCGATGAGATCAAGTCGATCTTGAGGATCCATTAAGCCAGCATAGGGCATGAGCGTTCCAGGTGCATAGGCTTCTGGATCTCGGAGCCATTTATAAAGATTATCAACGGTCCAAGTGCGATCCTTTAATTGCTTTAAAGCATCTGAATAAGCATAGTCCGCTCGGCGAGCGTGCTTTGCCCCAACGATACCAAACAGATTTGGGCCAATCTTACCGGGCTCATCGGCCTTGCTTAAACTGTGACAAGCTCCACATCTAAGTGAGATGGTCTGACCAACGCTAATATCCGCAGCCTGAAGCATGTCATTTTTTTCTGGCACATAATTGTTGGTTTCAGAAGCGACTTCTTTCGATGGGTTAGATTGACAAGAGATCAGGCAAAGCGAAACGACAATAATTTTAACAATTGAATTATTTTTGATGAGTGATTTTTTCATATAGAAAATTTTAGTTTTCTTTATCTATTGAAGCAAATTAATTGTTATTCAACGGGGGGGCTGGTGTGGGTCTGGCTTCTCTAGAAGCTCTACCTTGGTATGAAGAGTTCATAAAGCCTTACCAGTTCGGCGTGGTCCACACCTTTGTAGATAGTAAAGCTCGGAATGCTGACTAATGGTTACGAATGGAAGCTCTATGATTTCTCAAGCCAGCAGTATGGTGGCATCGAAATGGCCTGCGTTGATCTAATGCATTGTGATGGAGATACTTTCGCATTTGATAAACGATCCGTTGAGGACCGTTGTTATGACATGTTTGATTTTCATGAGCAGAGTTACACACAAGGTTGCTGGTCAGATCTTGCGAAAGAGGCAACTGCATTTTCTCCAGAATCATTAACCAAAGCGATATTATCGGTAGACGTCGTTAAGTATATAGGACGATCCATTTGCGGTGAGCATGATTATAAGGCAAACTCAGAGGTACTGACTGACAAGATTTTCAGCCTAATTGAGCTTGGATTAAATGAGACTGTCAGTGGTTGGAATGATGCAAAGGCGGCCGAGCTTCAAAAGTATGTAAAGTCTCAGAAGCGGGCTACGAAAAAATCGTAGGAAGAAGAAGGTGGTTGCTATCGAGTCCCTTTCGAATGATCAGGTGGTCTCTGCAAAATCAGCAGATTCGAGCGCGCCATCGTCAAAAGAGGCAGAAAAGTGCGAGATGCCAGAAAGAAAAACATCCTAATTCGTAGCCTAAGTGAGGAGAGTCAGTCCTTTAGAGAGGATTGGTAGAGGATGCGCCAAGCTGGTCGAACCAGTGGGGCTAGTAGTTTCAAGAACTTACGAGGTCGCCTGGAAAAAGCAAACCCTCGATATGGCAGAGCTGGCGCGATTGCGGTTCGAGGAAGGGCT
>BOLD01000003.1 GCA_016861345.1 Oligoflexia bacterium | reverse complement strand
TGTAGGCCGAGGTTGAGTTTGTCAGCAAGATCATGCTGCTTTTTTGAGATCAGCTACTAGTACTTGCCCCTGTTCGGTGCTTTCGCAAAATACTTTATAGTCCCTGAGATACTCATGAGCCGTTCTCCATTCAAGGGGTTTTCTTCTGCGGCAGTTGTTTAGCCATTTTGTATGCTTGCTCAATAGTCGATTGAAGTGTTGAACGTTCGCGGGCCTGATCGTCTCATAGAGCTCCTCATCATCCATCCGGTGAGATCTTTCAACCAGCCCATTGGCTTCCTTTTCCCCAACGGGTGTGAGCCTCTTCTTGATCCCATTCACTTTGCAAATATGATCCAAAGGATGCTCTGTCGATTCAGCAGAAACAGTGTGGATAAAACAATATGTGAACTCAACTCCGTGGTCGGTTTGGAGAAGTTTAATTTTAAAAGGGACCACTTCGAGCAGAGCTTGCATGAACCGATAGGTTTCCCAGGCCCCATAGCCATCAAAAGCCATTTTAAACTGCCATTTTGAGGCATGATCAACAAAGTTGTAAACGTAGCACTTGCGCCCATTACGAAGGATTCTAGGGTGGTGCTTGATGTCCATTTGAGTAAAAGAACCTGGTTCAAAAATGAGGATTTTCTTGAAATGTTTTTTCTTCTTCAGTTTTCTCTTTTTGCGTTCAATGTAACCTCGTTTTTTCAAAAAATTGTGGATTCGCCAAATGCCAATTTCTATTCCAAAATCTTCTCTCAAATGGGCCTGAATAACCTCAGCTCCCCACCGGTAATCATCACGCATTGTTTTAATGTAACGGGCAATCCAACCCGTAATTAGCTTTGGCCTCTTTCCCGGTGGCTTTCTGGACCGCAAACCATGAATCCCATAAAGTTTGTAATTACGAGCCCAGCGATAGAGGGACCGTTCCGAAACCTCCAAGGTTCCGGCAATCTTTCTGTACATCCAGGACTTGGTCTTTCCATAATTCGAAGCCAGCTTTGAAAGTTCAATTAATGCGTTTATGCGGTCAGAAATCTGCTTTGACTCACGATGAAACACTTTCCAATCGCTCAATAATCTGGTTAAACAAAGATGCATCCTTAAGCCTCCTGAATTGTTGTTGTTTTCTGATTTTCGTTAACTCAAATTCAACAACATGGAGCTTCTGGATGCAATCCTTTCAACTACTTACAATCCAACCACTGCCATTCTCAACCTGAGACTACAATTCGTACTTTAGTGTTTCGCAATTTTTCCCGAAACAGACTAAGTAGTTTACGATTTACTCTTATTTTCTGAAATCGGATGGAGCTTGAACGTGACACGTGATACTGGAAATGCTGAAATTAAAATTGTTGACAAGATTTGCATAGGTGCAAATCTCAGCACTCAGCACTCAGCACTCAGCACTCAGCACTCAGCACTCAGCACTCAGCACTCAGCACTCAGCACTCAGCACTCAGCTAAGATAGTCCTTTTTTCAATTATTGTTTTCTTTTTATCTGCTTGCTCTTTAGAGGCAAGCATTACCGAGATTTCGTCGATCATTAACGACATCAGCGATCCCAATCAAAAAACTCAAAGGTCTGACCCGGATTTCGTCGCCGGAGAAGTTGTGATAACAAGTAACGGCACTATCGTGACGGGAAGTTTCGGTGAAGTCAGCGAGAGGCAGACCCTGAGCAATGGCGTCGTGGTTGAAGGGGTATTTTATGAATAAGAAATGGAATTTCTTCGCCATCGCTTTTGTCCTCTTGTTCATGGGACCGTTCTATTCTCATGCGCAATCTCATAAAGGTATTAGCTTTCAAGGTGTCATCAAACTGCCAAACGGGGAATACCCGACACGTTCTGGTTTGACAGTGAATTCAAGAGTCTTATCGCCGAATAACTGTATCCTAAGGGAAGAGCAATTCACGGGTGTGAATGTATCTAACGGCTATATCAATATCGCAATTGGAACCGGATCCACGGGTGGATATGATCCGGGTTTTAGCATGAAGAAGGTGATGGATAACTCGGCAGTTATCACAGGTCTTACATGTTTACATTCAGATGGCACGGTGAACGGAAGTGTGACGTCCTTTGATCCTTCAAGCACCAACGGAGCTAGGAAGTTTCGGTTAAGTGTGACAATCGATTCAACTCCTGTGGTTGCTGATTTCAACATGCGCGCCATGGCTTACGCGATCAATTCGGAAAGCTTAAATGGGAAAACGGAAAGCAACTTCGTCAATACATCAACTAACATCACCCAAACGGCGGCGGAAAATTGGTTTGCAAGCAGTGTGATGGGTCAACTTTTAAGTGGAACTTATGTAGCACCTTCTGCGACAACAGCAGGTAATGTCAGCGGGACGGTGGCAATTGCTAACGGTGGTACGGGAGCAACGACGGCTTCCGGTGCTCTGACAAATCTTCTTCCTTCTCAATCCGGTCATGCCGGAAAAATATTAACCACCGATGGAACAAGTGCTAGTTGGGTGGCACCTCCGGCGTCACCGGTGACAAGTGTTGCAAGTAAAACAGGAGCGGTGACTCTTGATGCTGCGGATATCTCCGACTTCAGCACGGCAGCCGATGCGCGTATCACAGCACAAAAGGGCCAAGCTAATGGACTTGCCACTTTAGATGCATCTGGTAAGGTGCCTTCTACTCAGTTGGCCTTAACTGCGGCGGATATTCCGAGTTTAGATGCTTCGAAAATCACATCGGGCACACTTACTCAAAATGTGAGTTCCAGCTCCGTGGCAGGAACAACAGGTTCATTCACGAATCTGCGAATTTATGATGGGACAAGTGAGTACCTCACGATGACGTTGCCGACGGGTGGTGCAGGTTATTCTATCAAGTGGCCCAATGCTGTTGGTGCAAATGGAACAGTTCTGCAAACAGATGCCTCGGGGAATTTATCGTGGGTGGTTCTGCCTTCAGCACCTGTGACAAGTGTTGCAGGGAAAACGGGAGCTGTGACGTTAGCTAATACTGATATCAGTGGATTAGGAACGGCTTCCACATACAACGTGCCTGCGACGGGTGATGCGGCTGCCACGGAAGTCGTGAAAGGAAACGACTCAAGGTTGACGGGGGCTTTTCAATCATCGACGAGTTTGGGCGGAGACCTTTCTGGCACTCTTCCGAATCCCTCCGTTGTGAAAATTCAAGGAAAGGCCGTGGCTCCGACGACGTATGCGGCAGGACAGACTTTAAGATACGACGGTACAAACTGGATCAATGCTGTTTTAGGTTTTGCGGATATTTCAGGAACAGTGTCAACATCACAACTTCCCACGATCCCTGTTTCAAAAGGAGGAACGGGTGTGACATCCATCACCGCCAATCGTCTTTTAGCGAGTGATGGAACGGGAAATACTGTAACACCTTTTACTTGTGGTGTAGGGCAGCTTGTGACTTTTGATGTTTCAGGAGTGATGGGATGCACAAGCTATTCTTCTTCTGGAATCTTTGCAAATGGTGGGAACAGTTTTGCGACAAGTGCAAGTCTGGGAACCAATGACAATTATAACTTGAATTTCAAAACGAATGGTTCAACCCGGATGACCGTGCTTGCAAATGGGGATGTGGGTATCGGAACAACAACGCCCGCAGCGAAGCTTGACGTCGCGGGTGGCGTAAAGATCGGCAGCAGCACTAGTTGTACGGCGACAGAGGAAGGGACTCTTCGTTATAATTCTACAAGCAAAGGTATGGAGTTCTGTAACGGTTCCTTGTGGGCTGCGGTTGGATCTACGGGGGGCTCCAATGGTCTTCGGTCTTGTGCTACTGGAAACGCCAACGACGTGATGGTTGCGGTAGGAAGCTGGTGCGTGGATAAGTACGAAGCCAGTGTTTGGTCTGCGGCGGACGGGTCAGGCACCGGCTATTTTACGGACTCCACCACAAGTGCCGACACCGATAGCAACTACCCAACAGGGGCCGCGAATGTTCCGGCTGGATGCAATCGTAACGGGGCGGGATGTGTCCAATACGCCGTTTCTAAGCCGGGTGTGATTCCCTCTCGTGGAGTGACTTGGTATCAGGCCGCTAAATTTTGCGCAAATAGCGGCAAACAACTAATTCCCGATGACCTCTGGCAAGTCGCGGCCATTGGAACTTATGATCCAGGCGCGGGCTCTGGAACTGGCGGAACCACTGGAGGATCTGCCACAGATGCCGCCGCTGCTCGGTGTAACATCAATACCCATAACGCTACTTGGGCGACGTGGTTAAAAACCACAAATGGTGTTCGGCCTACGAATCGTGCCGGGACGACTGCTGGCGGCACCAATGCTTGCTCAAGTGATTACGGTGTTGACGACATGGTAGGAAATCTTTGGGAGTGGACGAGCATGAACTCTATTGAGGCAGGAACGGATACCGCTGGATTTTCTCAAGGAAAGAATAACTCAAGCGGTGGTCCTTTTTCGACAGCCGATGGGACTTGGAATATTAATGGTTCCGCTTACGGATGCGATGGCGATGGAACAAGTAAAGGAACTTGCGGATGGAAGAACAACACCCCCGCTGCGGCTCTTCGGGGCGGCCATTGGGGTCATGGTGCTCAGGCGGGTGTGACCGCGCTCGGTCTGAGCAACTCGGGTTCCGTTTCGGGTTGGAGTCTCGGCTTTCGGTGCGCCCGTCCCCGCTGAGTTTGGTTAGCAGGGCGCAGGCCTTGTTATTATAGAGCAATCCCGAAGGGATTGCTTTGATAGCCACCGCAGGTGGCGTTTTGAGCAAACTCCGCTGGAGTTTGCTTGACGAATTTTTTTATATTGACCACTCATTTCTTTGATTCTTCGAGCTACGCGAAGGATTAAGGTTTCAAAAGAAGTCTCAACAAATTACAGAAATAAAATTCCTCTCTTTGAAGCGCGAAACTCGGTTTAGAATAAACAATATTGATATATTTAGTTAAGTCCCAGTTGAACGGTGGTTGAGGGGAGTTATGACTGATTTAGAAGAAATACTTAAGCAATCACAAGAAGTGAGTTTCGAAGTAGCCGTGCAGTGGCTGGGTATTACTCCCAAGGCTCTGAGTGATTATTTAAAAGCGAAGCAAATTCAAGGCGTGAAGGTGGGTGAAGAATGGTTTATTCAAACGGCGAGCTTGTTGGCCGTCCGTCCTTTGGGGGTTTTACTCAATGAGTTTGTTTTGCCAGAGTTGGAAAACCCACTTAGCCGTCATCAACAAGAGAAAATAAATCGCAAAAATGGTTCCGATAAAAGATGGGATCTGAAAAAAAATTCTAAGCGCAGTCCTACGAAGCTCAATTGTTTTGTGCGCTTGCAGGAGGCCTGGGATCTTTTACAGCGAATCAAGGAAAGTATTTTTGAGGAAGATTATCGCTTCTTTTCCCAAGAGCTTTTGACGATAGGCGATGAAATCGGAGCTGGATATTACAGTTTTGGCGTTGTTAAAAGAAAACTCTATGGGCGAGCGAGGGTTCGAGCGGGTCGCATTGTTTCTCGTGCAGTCCTGCTTAATATGCCACAAGGATTTTTCTTGAGTCTGTGCAACATTGTGGAAGCTATCGTCTTTTTATGTCGGAAGCTAGAAAGAAAGGAGACTGCTCATGTTAAAAACAAAGCGTCTGCCTAAAGAGCCCGAGATTTTCTTGCAAAGCTTTGAATTGGCAAAACTTATCATTAAAAGCACAAGTTGGTTCCCGAAGCCGACTCGATATGTGTTGGGACACAAGCTTGAGGAAAAATCTTTGCAGTTTCTTCTGCTTCTCAACCGCCTAGTGGGACCTTCAGGTATTCGCTTTCAAGAGGGGGAAGGCCGTCGGAATTTATTGATCCAGCTTTCTTATCACCTAGATGAATTCAGAGTCTTACTGCGTATGGCCCGAGAGACAGGCGCCTATTCGGCGGGTCAGTATGACGATCTCAACACGCGAACTCAATCGGTCGGGCGCCAGATTGGTGGCATGATGAGGGAAGCAAAAGGAAAGTCGGTATGAACAATCTGACTCTTTTGCAGGAAATTGCGGATCTTGAAAATCTTGAGTCTGCGTTCCATCTCTGTCTCGCTGGGAAAAGAAGTAAATACAGTCCACAGTTGGCGTTCTTACAACTGGATGCCTATTTGGAACGACTTCATCATATGATTTTGAGTGGTCAAAATTATCCGTGGGGGCCGTACAAAGAATTTTATATCAGCGATCCCAAGCGCAGATTGGTATCGTCGGCCCCCTTCATTGATCGTGTGACCCATCGGGCGATTTACAATGTTATCAGTCCACTTCTTGACGGAAGATTGATTGAAAATAGCTTTGCTTGCCGTGACGGAAAAGGAAACGGCAGGGCTGTTAAGAAGCTGGTGCACCTTCTTCGCGAAACTCCGGACTATTATGTGGTTAAGATTGACGTTAAAAAATTCTTCGCGTCTATTCATCATGGTCGCTTATTGGGTAAGTTATGCGCCTACCTTCCGGACGATAGCTGTGCGGGTCTTTTTAAGGGTCTTTTGAGGTCTCACCCTGATTTTCGGCATGGTGTAGGACTTCCTCTCGGGAATTTGACTTCTCAGATTTTCGCAAATTTCTATATGCACAACCTGGATGACTTGATTTCAGACAGACTCGATCAGCGTTACATTCGCTATATGGATGATCTGGTTTTGGTGTGCAGGTCGAAAGCACAAGCGCAAAAAATTATTGCGGAAGTGATGGCCTTAGCAAAGATTGAGAAATTAACGTTTCCGAGTAAAAAGCGAGTTTGGATAGGAAATGGCAAAGTTCCATTTTTAGGATTTTTGGTGGGCCCCGAAGAGACTCTTCCGTTGAACCGAAATCGTCGTCGGGTTGGCAGAAAAATACGGGAAAAATACAAGAGAGGTTTTTCGCCCAGTAAAATTGCACAAAGTTTATTGTCGTATCGGGCATGGATGTCTTTTCCGAAGCGAGGTTAGGAGGTTTTGCTTTTATGTCGGCAGTCTGTGCTGTGCACCCCCGCTGCGGCTCTTCGGGGCGGCAATTGGAATAATGGTGCTCAGGCGGGTGTGACCGCGCTCAATCTGAACAACTCGGGTTCCAATTCGAATTGGAATATCGGCTTTCGGTGCGCCCGTCCCCGCTTCAGACGTCTGACTTCCAGACTTGAGAGTAAAAAGAAATAGAGTGAATTTTCAGACGAAGTTACGGGAAATCAGAAATGAAATCCCTTTCGCGGCCTTATTTTTATTATCAAGGCACGGCAAAATCTCCTAGGGGTGTTGAGAGGTTCCGCGTGTGAGCCTCCGGGCTGACCCTGTCAGCCCCACCCTGAATTTTTTAGATCATGAAAACAGTTTCTATTGTGTCCATATCGAAGGTTCTGATCTCCTTTGAGGACTCATTTTTTCTTATCATATTGATGAGGAACGGTCCTCACCATAGCCTTGGTGAATTTAGAATAGCTCATTTGATGATTCTGGTGAGCCTCCACCGCAGCTTTCGCCATTTCAAATGTTTGTGAGACCAGGGCTGAGCCCACCCCAGCAGTGAGGCAGGCTGAAATAATCCATTGAATGAAACGCGGCATAAAAACTCCTATCGAAGTCCATGTTGTTTTTCGAGTCTATGGACGGCGGTGATGGCGGTCGTTCTGGGAATTCCCATCAAAACCGAAATTTTCCGCGATCCAAGCCCTTCCTCGAACCGCAATCGCGCCAGCTCTGCCATATCGAGGGTTTGCTTTTTCCAGGCGACCTCGTAAGTTCTTGAAACTACTAGCCCCACTGGTTCGACCAGCTTGGCGCATCCTCTACCAACTTCTGTTACGAAAAATCAAAAAAAATTAGTCAAATGCGCGAAATCACGATGAGTGATTTCGCGTACTTAAAACTGTTCAGAGCGCTTAAACATAACTCACCATCACCGTTCATAACCTCATTGGGTGTGAATTAGGTGCAAGTCAGGTGTATGTAGAAAATCTGATAACAACCTAAAATCAATGGGTTACAAATTTCGAGCTTTTGGGCTCTTTTTTAAAACCCTCAAGCTCCACCCAACAAGTCAGGGTGTTTTGAAATCTGCAGCCCGCCCGTAAATCCCAAAACATCCAATGGTTATGAATTCTGGTTCGTCCGCTTTTTCTGCTGACCACCCGCCCTCAACGTAATCTCGGGCTGGTGGTCAGCAGGCGGAATTCACCAGATAAATTTTTAAAAAACAATGAATCAACGGGCGGGCTGCAACAGTTATCACAGGATGTGGGAACTGTAACTTTAGGAAGAAAATCGAGCGAACCATGATGGTGAGCGAGAAACAAACTATTTATGTGCCTTGGGCACAACATTTTAGGAGGAAATATGCAAACAGCATTTAGCTTTTTTGAAATCGAAAAGGTAACCCAAAGACCAGAGAGGAAAGTAACTTCTTCTCCGGCAATTATGCTCACTGATAGGGACCTTGAGGTCATCTCTTTTGTGAACGAGATGAAATTTGCAAGTCTTGACGATTTGTACTTTAAATTCTTTCGGGTTCTCAAATCAGGTGGTGAAAGTAAATCACAATGGTGGGCACGGGAGAGAATCTCAGTCTTGATCAAATCAAATTACCTCAGCCGTGTACACTCATTTAACGAGCGCAAACCCTACTTTCTGGGAACAACAAAAGGCTACTTGACCCTTACCCGAAGGTGCCCCGAGAAATTCAACACTCGTCCACTTGAGCGGATTGATCAAAACACTTTCGAACACGACAAGCTATTACTGAAAACTCGATTAAAACTAGAGGTAGACCAAAAGGCGACCTCTTGGATTTCTGATCGTCAGCTTTTTCAGTTTCCAGAACTTTGTTTAAATTTTGGGGAGGGCAATCAGCCTGATGCTCTTTATACTAATTCAAATGGTGAACGGGTTGCCTTTGAGCTTGAAGTCGCTCGAAAGGCCAAAAAGCGATATGCAGATAAGATCCGCAACTATGTATTCCTGATGCGAGAGCAAAAGGATAACCCACTTAGTTTTAAAAAGGTTCACATTGTTGCCCTGAATGAAGTTGTTCGTGATTTGATTTTGTCAGAAATAAAAATCTACCCCCAATACTTCGAGATCCAAATGATGTCCGAAGTTTTAAGTGAAAAATAACATATATTAATAAGGAGGAGTTATGTTGAGAGATACTGTAAAAACAATTTTTGAAAAGAAAGATGTTGTCCAGATCGGAAAAATAAAAGACCGCCCATTTTTTAAAGAGTACCTGACCGAGGGCCAACTGAATCACCATGTCCACGTCGTAGGTGCATCTGGATATGGAAAGACAGTGCTTCTTTCCCATATTATTAAGCAGCGAATTTCCCAAAACAAAGGCCTCATGTTTGTAGACCTTAAGGGTGACATGGAAACATTGATGGCGTTCTCTAAATTAGTGCTCGAGGCTGATAGAATCAATGACCTACAGATCTTTTCCCTAACTGAAAAACAAATGTCCACACCCTATAATTTTATAGAGGATGGGACTGCGACACAACTTCGGGATCGAATCATGTCATCTTTGAATTGGTCTGAAGAGTACTACAAAAACCAATCAGCAAGTTATCTTTTAAAGTTGCTGATTGTCCTTTGTTGGTTTCGCGATAATAAAAATACCATCTTCAATTTGAAAAGCATTCTCGAAGGTGCTTCATCCTTGGCATATATTGAAAAGCTGGCTCTTGAAATACCTCAGGATGAAGACGGCGTATTTCGTGCGGCAAGTGACTGCCGGGCCTTTTTAAAAGATAATGAGAACAATAAAAGCCTTCAGGGGCTCAGAACCCAAATTGAAAGTTTGGTCCTTTCTGATTTTGGCCAGTTAATCACTGCCGATTATAAAGGTATCAATCACTTCGAAACAGTTAACCAAGGGAAAATCATTTTTTTCTTTTTGGATTCAAGAAGGTATGGTGACACAGCAAAGACAGTTGGCAGATTCGTATTGCAAGATTTAAAAGCGGCATCGGCCCGAGTTGACGCTGAAATTCCAAAAGTTGATCGAAAGCCATTTACCGTGGTCATTGATGAGTTCGCAGATCTTGCCCAAGAAGACTTTATTGGTTTTCTTGACCGTGCTCGAAGTAGCCGGATGTCAGTTGTCGTGGCCCACCAAGAAATCTGCGACTTAGAACGAGTAAGTCCCGAGTTTGCAGGAAGACTGATGGGAAATACTTCTACACTTTACGCTTTTCTACAGAAACGTCCGGAAAGTGCAGAAATCATATCAAGTATGGCCGGGACTCGGACTGTTTGGAGAACAACCAAACAAACCGAACGAATGTTTTTTATTGATATTGAATCTGGCAAAGGCACCAAGCGAGAAACTGAGGAGTTCGTCATCCACCCGAACTTGATTAAGACCCTAAGAGTGGGCAAATGCGTTTGCATTAAAAAGTACCCTGAGTCGAGAGCTTATTTGGTGGATGTGAATGAGTAGTCTAAAATCAATGAAATCAGCATGTTACAAAGATAAAATATGTGTTATATTAACCGAGCAAAGGAGTACATATGAATGACCAAACCCCAAAGATAGGAAAAAAGGGCGCACTACGAGAAGTAGCAAAAAAACTCACTGAACTACGCAAAAAGCCACTTTCTAAAGAAGTCTTCGAGATTGTAAAAGAGAATTACGAAAATAATAGAAATAATGGTGCGAATAAAAAAGTAGCGAAACCCGTCAAGGACATGGACGTATAAATGAACATCTGGGGGTATAGCGACTTGGGTAATCTCTTAAAAAAAATACCCAACTTAAAAAATGGAATAATCGTAGATACAAACATTCTTATTTCAGCCACATACGAATTGGATAAATTTAATGAAGTCGCATTGGATTTCATAGATCTAGTTATAGAAAATAAGATTCCACTTTATTGTAATGTCAATGTTCGGTCTGAATTTCTTGAAATTCACAGAAGGATTTTATTTTCCGAGGCCATTTTAGACTTTGAAAAAGATTGTCAAAAGGATCTACTTCCATCGACTTTAGCGAGCATGTTAACAACCTATCGAAACAAGTATGAAAGACGACAAAAAAACAATCCTGACTCACCACTTCGTCTAAGTGAAGCTGAGATAAAGGAAATTAAACTGGAAATGCTTCATGTTTATGGGACAAAAAATAATCTCTGGCATGAACTCTGCGAAGATAGAATTGGCGACAAGCTAGTCAATATTTGGCTCGATACAAAATCCGCACTAAACTTAAACTTCCTAAGCCTTCGTGAAGAAGATCAACGGCTTCACTTAAATGAAAAACCTGATTGGGATGGTGTATCTCGCCTAATGAGCAGCCATGGGGTATCC
This sequence comes from Oligoflexia bacterium, assembly GCA_016861345.1. GTDB lineage: Bacteria > Bdellovibrionota > Bdellovibrionia > Bdellovibrionales > Bdellovibrionaceae > BOLD01. Next base: position 237,399 of record BOLD01000003.1, on the reverse strand, counting down.
AGCGCAGATGCAATGATCTTGAATATGTTTTTCTCTTCAAAGTTTGAAGCAATTGCGACAAGTGATATTGATATCGCCCTTGCCGTAAAAACTGAAAACCGTGCCGGCAAAGTTTGTATTTTGCCAGACAAAGCAAAGTCTAAAATAACAATATAGTCTTTGACTTCACGGAGAGGTAACTTGGCTCAAGAAGAGAGTCATGTCGACGCAAGTCTCAACTACCGCAACTCAAATCTACTTATTAATACAATCCCCAAATGCAGTGCCCTTAAAACTAATCTGCTCTTGCTTCCCATCATTTTTGTGCAAAGTACCCACACCGGAATAAGAATAGTGACATTTTACTTTTCTTGACTCACGAGTTACTTCTGCAGAGAGTTCGCTAACTTTAATAGTTCCACCTCTAGCAAAGACAATAGCATTTAAACTTGTCATAATATCAGGTAGAACATTTAAACAATTCTCGATCTCTGACTCGGATGTTAACCTAATATTATACTTCGATGAAAATCCCCATGCTGAAGCGCCAATAACAATTAAAATGGAACTTAACAACATTGTGCTCATATAAACCTCTTAGATATCACACTTAATTATTGCAATCTTGCTCACAAATAAGTCGCATGCCATCTTGAATCATACTCAAATCAAATGATCCGCTAATTTTTCCATCAATTTTGCTTCCGATTTCTCCTTTTGCAAGCGTCTTCATTCGCCATGGAAAACTCCAAGGATAATCTGGATTTTCAACTAAAGATAAGGAAACGGGCTCTGTGTAATAAGACCATCGTAAATACAGAACTTTGTCATCAACTACAGGTAGCGGGTGAGATGCTCTACTCGAGGCTGCAAATCTAATCGCTTTTGTCACTTGTTCATTCGCGTTGTTAAAAACTTGGCAAGTCATTTTCGAAACTGACGCCTGAGCAAAATTGAAGGCCCCAGTCATATATACAAAAATAATAAAAGAAAATTTACTCATATCACACCCCTGTTAATCAGCCCAAATTTCGACATAGGATACATTTTGATGGCCAGGATTGAATCCAGTATCAGATGCCCTTAATGTCACGTTCTTTAAGCAACCATTTTCTGAATCAGGCTCAACATTAAAGCCCCGAACTGATCCAAGTGCAGCACCCTCAATTGTCTCTTGAAAACCAGATTCGTAAGTCAAGGTCACAAAATCAAATTTAATTCGTGGGATATGGTTTGCACTTGATTTCTCGACATAACACTGAAGATTTTTTTTAACGGGAATACAGTGTTTGATCAAAGCTGTCTCTGTACTCATTTCATCTTGATAAAAAGGTCCCACTTTGCCCAAGAATGTACTTGCAAAACTTGTCGATTGAACCAAAGTACAGAAACTGCATACCAAAAATATATTTTTCATTTTAATTCTCCACTTCATGTTCATTCTTAATGAGAATGACCTTTTTTATCATGTTTATCTGAAAAATTCTTTTCAAGTCCATGATTGAACTCCTCACAAGCTTTAGAAATCTTGCCTTTCGGAGCCTCTTCAAGACATTCATGTTTTTCACTATCTTCTGTCACCGTCGTACAGAATTCTTTCAGTTCCTTATCACAAACTTTCCAGTTAATAGATTCTTTTTTGGCAAATGCTGATATTGAAACCAAAATGAGAACTGCTAAAATGTATTGCTTCATAATTCTTCCTATTTAAGATTAAGTGTTTGAGTTGAAGTTGACTTTTGATCCATCGATGAGGCATCAGCTGTCACCTTTCCATCCCACGTCTGTCGTGCCAATAGAAGACAGAATCTATGATCCTTCGATGTTAAAGTTGAAAATACCGACTCACCATGTGTAACAGAGATTAATAAGGGCCACTTTCCTGACTTCGAATTAGCCTTACCACAAACCTCCAGAACCGAACTTTTTGCAACATTTTGAACCCAGTCAATTTTGAGTTCAATATCATTATCTGCCAATACTGCTCCGCTAAAGAACAAAATAGCTAAAAATATTTTCACAAAACCCCCTAATTACAATTTTGATTATTCTTTAAGGAACTTGCCAAATCATTACCAATAAGATCAAAAAACTTATTCAAAATCATTTGATATTCCACCATATCCGTCGAACACTTATTTGGCCCAGCACCTTGGCAATACTTAGATAACTCCTGCCAAGTCCTTAATGGCAAAACAAAGTCACTGCAGAATGAATCGGCTCCGTTTGTCTTGATCATTTTTTTGATTCTAGCTCTGACTTTATCATCCTCTTTCATCAAATGGACTTTTTCAGAAAAATCAAAAAAATAATCCTGCGATTTCATTAATCCCTCAAAACTAAAATCAGCTGAGCCAATAGCCTTCATCGCTTCGATCTTTTTTTGCAAAAGACTATCTGTTGTTTCTTTAATTTCTTTCTCATTCGGACATCCAGTTAATATCAACATACAGGTCATTAATACTAATATGTTTTTCATGGCTTAACCCCCTTCAAAGAATCGATTACAGGTGGATTCATGGAATAGTCTTCATTAAATATCAGTCTGTTAAAGCGATCAAATCCGATAATCGTACGAAACTGCACTGCAATTAGGGCAGTTTCTGCCTGAATTTGGTTACGCGAAACTTCAGATAACTCTAATACATCAACATTTTCACCAAGCTGAATTCTTCTCAATAGTGCGTTCTTACTATCTTGCGACAATTCAACCCGTCGCTTGAAGTTATTAAAATTAAGCACATCCGAATTAAATTGATTGGTCACAGCACGAAGTTGACGCTTCAAAGTTTCTTCGACACCTAACTTTTGAGTTTTCATTAGTTCTTTTTGCGCATCAACAATTTTTAGTGCTGCTCCATTTCCTAATCCAATACCGTTTCCATTTGGTAGATTATCAAAAATCCCACCAGCCACTCCGCGACTCATACTACTTGAGCCCAAAAATGAATATTCAATCTCTTTTTTAACCTGTGAAAGCGCAGATAGAAAGTGATCGAACTGTCGGCGTTCGGGGCTCATAGATAAGACTCGGAATTCATATTCCTTACTTTGAATTGGCTTAAGATTAGTAAAATCAGGCATTGGAACCGGAGATAAAAGCAACTCAACATCGGAGGAAAATCCCAAGACATACGAAAGCTGATCTCGTTCTTCTTTTAATAGGACCTGCAAATTCTGCTCATCCTCGTGAAGGCCCAAAATTTTAATTTCAATATCTCGAGCCGCACCCTGTTTAACACCACCAAAGGCCTCTCGTGTTTTCACGATACGATGAACACGATCCATCTCGACAATACTATCCTGAATGTGTCTTAATAAAATTTCATCAAAAACAAGGTGACCATAAAGAATCTTCGCTTGGTGAACTTCGTTTCCCCAAAGGGCACGATAACCTTCTTTTTCTGCTAAATATAATAGTTTGACTTCTTCCAGGCGAAACCAGTTCGCTGGAACCAGAAATGGGGCAATATCGGACATTTGATCAAGTATCGAAGCTGGATCAATAATGATCTTTGCGATACTCCAGATATTCAAACGAGGCAAAAGGTCAGCTCTTGCTTTTTCAATACTTGTCTTGGCTTGATAAACCTTAAGGGCATTTTCATAGACATTATAGTTTTTTTCGCTTACTCTCTTAACTACGTCCCCTAGCTGGATTGCTGTTTTGTCTCCGGCAAAAACCTGAGTCGATATTAAACATATCAATAGAATTATCTTTTTCATAAACACCTTACTTCACACGCTGAACTGAAAATTGATACGTATTTGCATTCGTTGACGGCTGAACATTTCCAACCAATGCCTCAACTCTGCTGATCTCTTTATTTATAAGTTTTTCGGCAACACTTCGTGCCTTCTCATTAAGATCAGAGTTTATATCTGCCAAGAGGTCACTTAAATTGATGGTATAGAGATTTACACATTCACTCGAAGCAATAGCGAGAACGCCATTTGCCATATCTGGCCGAATCTGACTAACTCGACAGCCAACGGCAGATGCCATATCTGCTGGATGCCATTGTATGACCTGAATATGAAAGAATAGATTGTTCAAATCATTTTCAATTTCGCTCAGCTGCCGAACCCGATCACCTTTGTATTGAGGCAAGCTTTTTACTAAGTTAAACTTAATATTGTAAAACTCATTCTCAACTTTTACTTTTCCAAGGTACTGCCCCTCAAGAGCACTATAAAAATAATGCCTATCCGATAAATCAGATTCCATTTTTCGAGCCTTTTGAGCCAAGTTGAGATTTTCGACATCGTTGTTAGCCTCTTGCTCTGCCTTTGCACGCTCACGCGTGCTATCTGTAGTCCCCTTTTGGTCGCAGCCAATAAGTGCAGCCAGACAAAGTGATGTGATAATGATTTTTAACTTCATAACGACTCCCCCTTTAGTGAGAAAATTTTTGACTAAATTTTTGCATATACTTTTCAAATACAAGATATAAAACAGGAAGCACAACCAACGTTAATAACGTGGATGAGATGATCCCGCCGATAACCACCGTGGCAAGAGGCCTTTGAACTTCAGACCCGACTCCGGTGGATATCATCATCGGAATAAAACCAAAGATCGCAACCAAGGCCGTCATAAGAACTGGCCTTAATCGAATCATTGTGGCCTTTCGAATTAGAGCAACTCCAGTTAAACCCTCTGTTGTTCTTAGCTGATTAAAATAATTGACCAGAACAACTCCATTTAAAACTGCAATCCCCGAAAGGGCAATAAAGCCAATTCCAGCTGAAATACTAAATGGAAGACCACGGATCATTAAACTGATTATGCCACCAACTAAGGCAAGGGGTACGCAACTAAAAATAAGAAAAGTCTGAGGAAGGCTTCCAAATGCAGCATAAATCATAGCCAAAATGATTATGAGAGCAACTGGCGTCAGAATGAATAATCGCTGTTTTGCCTGTTTCAGGTTTTTAAAATTTCCGCCCCATTCAATAAAATATCCTTCTGGCATTTTAATTTTTTCTGAAACTTTATGTTGAGCTTCATTGACAAAGGACTCAGTGTCTCTCCCTCGTAGATTGATCATCACAGTTGACCTACGAGAAGAGTTCTCGCGGTTAACAGAGCCAAAGGTCTCTTGAAAATTCATTTTAGCTAAGCTTGATAGGGGTGTCGTTGCATTACCTGAAAGCCCAACAGGCAAGTTTTCGATTGTTTCAATATCTGCCCTATCCTTATCGCTTAATCTTACAATTAAAGGATACTTTCTTTCACCCGTATAAATATAACCTGCCTCTTCTCCACCAAGAGCTACTGATATTGTCTCTAAAACATCAGAAAGGTTCGCGCCATACTTTGTTAATAAATCAGATTTTGGAATAATTTTATAAACAGGAGAAGTTCCAGCCATATCCGATTCGACATCTCCAGCGCCAGGGACAGTTTGTACAACTTCCTGCACTTCTTGCCCCAAATTCATCAATGTTTTTAAGTCAGGTCCGTAAATCTTCACGGCAACATCTGCTCGTGTACCCTCAAGAAGCTCATTAAATCGCATCTGAATAGGCTGCGAAGCCAAATAGCTTTGGCCGGGCAAATATTTTTCCAGCTTTGCCATAATAGCCTGAACTAATTCTTCATATGTTTTCGCACGCCAGCCTTCCTTAGGCCATTCTGAACGGGGCTTTAACATCATGTAGGTATCAGCGACATTTACCCCCATTGGATCAGTTGCAACCTCAGAAGTTCCAATTCTTGAAAAGACATGCTCAACTTCAGAAAACTCTTGCACAAGCTTATCTGCTTTTTCTTGGAACTCTACAGATTGTGTTAAACTGACATTTACAGGACGAATCATATGAAAGGCAAAAGAACCCTCACTTAACTGAGGAAGAAATTCGGAGCCTCTTGTCGCAAATAATACAATGCCTACAAGTACCGCGACTACAGCTGCGGCGATAGTCTTTCTTTTATGAAGAATTCCGAATTCAAGCACAGGCAAATACTGCTTTCGAAAGATCCCCATTAAACGAGGCTCTTTGTCTTCGGAATCTGAAGATAAAAGTAAACTTGCCAAGGCTGGTACAGTCGTAAAACTTAATGCCAATGCCGCTAGTACAGCAATCACAAATGTCGACGCCATCGGCACAAACATCTTTCCTTCAATCCCTGTCAATGCAAATACTGGAAGAAAAACGACAACAACTAATAACTGACCAAAGCCCGCAGCTTGTCGAATTTCAATTGTCGCCTCAACAATTGCATCCTGCACCTCGGAAATACTTAATTTTCTTCCCAAAATTTTTGTCCGCTCATGAATGAGTCGAACACAGTTATCAATGACAATAACTGTTCCATCGACAATAATGCCAAAATCGAGAGCCCCTAAGCTCATTAAGTTTCCTGAAATTCCGAGAGGCTTCATAAACAAAAAGGTTGCAAGCAAAGAAAATGGAATGATCAACGCCGTCACTAAGGCTGCTCGAGCATTGCCTAATAGAAATAATAAAATCACTATGACTAGCACAGCCCCCATGACCAGATTATGTTCAACAGTACTAAGTGTTGCGTTTACCAACTGAGAGCGATCATAAACTGTCTTAAGCTCAACCCCATCAGGTAGTGTACTCTGGATCTCTTTAACTTTTTCATCTACCCTTAAAGCTACTGTTCGGCTGTTTTCACCGAGCAACATCATCACCGTGCCAAGAACGACTTCGCGTCCATTGTATGTAGCTGCCCCTGTACGAAGTTCTCGACCTAATTTAACGTCCGCAATATCTTCAATTCGAATAACACGAAAACTATCGAGTGTTTTAACTGGGACTTGCTTAATATCATGAATAGAGCGAAGCAACCCCACGCCCTGAACTAAAAACTGCTCGGCTGTCTGTTCGACATACCCTCCGCCCACGTTTTTATTCACTTTTTTAAGCGCTTCTAGAATTTCGCCGAAATGCACGCGATATGTAGCCATTTTTTTGGGATCTGGCTGAATGTGGAATTGTCTTTCGAAACCGCCAGTCGTGTTGATTTCCGCAACACCCTCAACTGTCAACAGCCTGGGCTTCACAAACCAATCTTGCAAAGCCTTTATCTCCATAAGCTGCTCAATACGCTCTTGCCCCTGTTTGACCTCTTTATAATCAATTACAAATTGGTAAATTTCCCCAAGGCCAGAAGAAATCGGTCCTAGACCTGGCTTCGCCCCTGGGGGAAGGTCTCCTGCAATGGATTGAAGTCTCTCCGAGACCAATTGTCGAGCGCGATAGATATCAACGCTATCTTTAAAAACGACAGTAACCTGTGAAAGACCAAAACGTGTAATTGATCGAACTTGCTGAACTCCTGCCATGCCTCGCATGGCAGACTCGATAGGAAAAGTGATCGTTCTTTCAATCTCTTCAGGAACAAGACCATCAATTGTAGTATTAACCTGTACCTGGTTGTTTGTAATGTCAGGAACAGCATCAATAGGTAATTGCTGAAAGCTATAGATACCCGCCAGGACGAGGAGCACCGTTAAAAATAATACGACCCCTCGATTATAGACGGAAAATTGAATCATTTTGTTCATCATAAATAAAACCCCAAATTAGTGTGAATGAGTTGCACCCTCTTCAGAAAAAACATCAGATGTTCTTAAAAACCCAAGCCCATCAGTTACAATTTTATCACCAGCTACAAAATCACTGATTATTACAGTCAAGGTATTGCCATTTTTTTGAACGACTTGAATTTCTACTCGCTTAAACCAACCATTTCTAAGTCGATAGACGTATTTTTCATCTTTTATTTTAACAAGGGCAGATACTGGAATAGATACTGATTGAGATCCAATATCCATGGCTTTAATTGCCATTGTCTCGACAGCTTCCTTTGATAACTTTATCCCTTCCTTTGATTTTTCTAATATACCTTTATCAGGACCAATATTTGCGCCTGCCTCATCATGATCACCATGACCTTCATGCTCATGTTCTTCTGCCGCAATTGGGAGGCTTGAAAAAAATAATAAACATAGAGTTAATATATATTTCATTGGAATATGTCCTCGATTCCTTCGCCAATCAGAGTTTTGATTTCTAAATAAGCCTCAATTGCTGCATTCTCATGCTCGTGTTGAGATTCAGTGTATTCGACGATCTGTCGATGGGCTTCAATTATGAGTCCACCAGAGGCTAGACCCTGACGAAACAGACCATCAATTTTTTGATGTTTTCTTTTAATCTCTTCTTGGTTACTTGTCTTTCTAAGTGATTCAACTGATGACTTGTACTTTTGTATTAAAATCTCTTTTTCAGCCTGCGCTCTATTGTTTGCATAATCAGCTGTTAACTGTGCTTGCTGTGCTTTCGATGCAGACAATAAACGACTGCCACTATTTAATGAAACGAGGGGTAAACTCATTCTTAAATTAACACCATAAGTGTAATACTGGCTGGGCCCCTGTGTGTTTCGTGCCAAATTCGGTCCGAATGACAAAGAGGGATAAGACTCTTTTGTAGCCAATCTCTGCTCTGCCAAAGCCTTTTCTTTCTCTGCATTTATTCTCTGCAATTCGAAACCAGTTCCCATGCTTTTTACCAAAGAAACTTCCATCCACCTTTCACGTAAAGGAGGTAAGTAATCCTTTTTTACTACAAATCCAGGACCCCACATTGCCTTCAGTTTTGAGTCAAGTTCTGACTTCTCTGTAGAAAGATGATTTCTTTTTAGCTCATAGTCACTCGAGGCAAGCTCAACAAGATTTAGCGTAATTTCTTGTTCGGGACCACGCACCGCTCGGCTACGATATTGTTTTTTTATCATCTCAAAGGTGTTGATCGTTTCAGCAACTAAATCCAGCTCAGATTCAATTTGCCGTAGACGATATAGTGTCTTAATGAGTTCCTTTTGAACTGACAAAAGACTTTCTTTCGCTTCGATATTAGCAATTTTTTTATCAGCTACTGCTATTTGCTTTTGCTCTTCTCTTTGCCATAATTGAGAAATAGAAAATGACACTTCAAGCTCAGTTGCTCCAACTGTCTCACCGGCATTACTTCCTGTAGTGCTTTTAAGGCCGAATTCAGGATTCTGCCACTGCGTAGCTTTCTCAACAATCGCATCGCCTTCTTTAGATTTCAGTTTTGCGATCTCAAACTTTGGGTGCCGCTCAAGACTGCAGTAATAAAATGTTTTAAAGGTCTTAATGTCGTTACAATTAAGCTCGCTTGCATGAGCAATACTCATTAATAAAGATAATAAAATAACCAAAATTCCTCCTCGCAGAAAACTTTTAATGGATCAAAAAAGTTATACTGCGAGAGGTGGGCGCTCTAATGAATCAAGAGTTGGGTTTTGATAGAGAAAAGAAAACGGAACGTATTTCAGCACGCCGCTTGAAAGAAAGACAGTCGACGCAGGCTTTTCGTTAACATAGGCAAAATGTGTGCAGCAAAAATGATGGTGGTCCAAATCAGGTTTCTGCCCGAGAGGGCCATCTTGTTGAGTTGAACAATCGGACATTCCGATTGAACATTGTGTTTTTGAACTTAAAACTTGCTCTACAGCACATCCAAGTGCAGACGTAGTAAAAACAAGTAAAAGTACAAATGACACTAAACATCTCAACATAAGTAAGGGTTTTTATTGAACCTTTATAAACCTGTCAATCACTATCTTGAGCGATCAACAGTCAAATTTTTACAATGATATGAATATTAAAAACATTTCCGATAGTTATATGAAATTCTGTTCTTCAACAATGTTCCTAGCTATTTCGCATTCTCTCAACATTTTGATTCATTTGAAAGCGTGCGTACTTTTCGAAGATCCATTTCCTAAAACCGCTTAGATTCCCACCGTATATTTTGTAAAATTCGTCAGGACTGTCATAAATTCCCAAATCTTTTATAATCGACTCATTTTGAATATATGTATTACTCGATCCATCCCAGTCATTGATAGCTGATGGCAAGTCAGATGTTGATGCGCCAAAACCACAGATTTGTTTTTGATCTGGCTTCATATTTTTCATCAAAGCACACATATAGGCTTTGTCCAAAATAAAGCCCTCCAATATCGTGAGTTTTTCTTGATCCATAATCTCAACCCAAGAATGAATAATATTTTTAGGTGCCAATATATATAAAAGGCCAGTCACAGCCCCCTTTTGCATAACTTTATCAATATAGAATCCATGAATTCTGCAAGGAATACCAACGGCCCTCAACAAGGCCATCAAAAGACTACCCTTCGTATTGCATTGACCGTACCCATCTTGAAGCACTTCTGAAGCAGAAATAGAATCACATCTATTGTAACCAAATTTTATTTCATCTCTAATAAACTTATAAATCTCTTTTTTCTTTTGGTCTTGCGCTAATTTTTCCCACCCCCTTTCATCTATAAGTTTTTGAATCATTGGGTGGTCATAGTCTAAAATGTTTGTCTTAATTAAAAATTGATTCACTTCATTTCTCCCTGACAATTCAGCAATCTCAGCGAATTCATAATCACCAATAGAGTCGCCCCTGTATCTGCCGCAACTGCAATCCAAAGGTTAGAATAGCCTAAGAAAGTTAAAATCAAAAATATGGCCTTGGTCAGCAAGGCAAATCCAATATTGAACTGAATAACTCGCAAAGTTCTCTTGCCTGCAGAAATAGCGACGGCAACCTGATTAAGATCATCAGTCATTAAAGTAATATCGGCAGTTTCAATGGCCGTGTCGGACCCCACAAAGCCCATCGCAATGCCAACTGATGATTTCGCCATGGCAGGGGCGTCATTAACTCCATCTCCAATCATTGCAACTGTTGTATATTTTGATTTCAAATGATCAATGTACTTTGCTTTATCTTCTGGCAATAAATCTCCATAAGCCTCTGTGAGCCCCAATTCACCTCCAATGGCGCTTACAGTTTTTTGATTATCTCCACTAAGGATAATAACGTTTCCCACTCCAGCCTCTTTTAAGTTTTGAAGCGCCTGTCTGCTTTCAGCTCGTATAGAATCCCCAAGCGCGATGACGCCAATAACTTCACCTTTACACTCGCCATGAGGCTTATGACCAACTACGACAATCGACAAGGACTGCACCTCCAAATCTTGCAAAGTTTTTTCAAGATCAGGAGTACAAATTCCTACATCGTGGGCGAATCGGTGATTTCCTAATAAATAACTATGTCCGTCAATTATGGCCTCAACACCACGGCCAGAAATATTTGTGAACTTATCTACCTGCTTTCTTGAAATATCTTTTTGTTCTGATAAATCGACGATAGCCTGAGCTATCGGATGAGTTGAATGTGCTTCGAGTGCCATCGCAATTTCAAGAATCTGATCTTCTGACATCGAATTAAAACGTATTATTTTTTGAACTTTGGGTTTTCCCTCGGTCAAAGTTCCTGTTTTATCAACAGCCAGCACCCTTATCTTTCCTAAAACTTCAAGAATGGCGCCGCCTTTGACCAAAACCCCCTTTCGAGCCAAAGCTGTAAGACTGGAAACTATCGACACAGGTGTAGAAATAACTAAAGCGCAAGGACAAGCAATGACAAGAAGAACAAGTGCCTTATAAAGCCAATCGTGCCAATTACCTGAGAAAAATAACGGTGGGATCAAAAAAGTCAACATTGCTAACATCATGACTGTAGGCGTGTAAACTTCTGCAAATCTATCTACAAATTTTTGACTGATGGCGCGTTGGCTTTGCGCCTCTTCGACGAGTCTTATGACTTGAGAAATTTTTGTATCACTAAATAATTTTGTTACCTGAACAACAAGACTGCCTTCATGATTTATTGTACCCGCAAAAACTGACTCGCCAACAGTTCTTAACACAGGAACTGACTCTCCAGTTAAAGGCGCTTGATTTACCGTTGACGTACCTGAGGTTACAAGTCCGTCAACCGGAATACTTTCGCCTGCCCTCACGCGAATCAACTGTGAGATCTGAAGTTCTGAAACATCGACTTGAGCTGTACTACCATCAGATTGAATCACGTCAGCTTTTTGGGGAGTAATTTTAAGCAATTCTTGAATTGCTTTTCGTGCTCTTTGAATGCTCAAACTCTCCAGAAGTTCCGAAAGGGAAAATAAAAAAACAACTGCAGCTGCTTCGGAAAACTCCCGGATACCTACGGCACCAATAACGGCAATAGTCATTAGAACATTCATGTTAAAAGTTTTTTGTCGCAATGAACCCCAAGCTTTGGGGAAAACTAAACTTCCACCCAAGCCAATCGAAGCAAAGAAACAAATATTGATAACTATGCTGTTCATCTTTGCCCAAAGCAATATGAGGCCAATAAGTAAAAATATTCCAGATGCTGTAACAATGTTGAGATTTTGATTTTTTGTTGGACTATTTTCTTCATCCAGAATTTTCACTGCGGTTGTTTCAATTCTTTTTTTGAGTTGATACTCACTGAGTTTATTAGCGTGCAAAATTTGAATTGTAGCAGTCACCAAGTTTGCTTGGACTTTCAAAACGCCGTCTATTTTCAGGGCCTCATTGATTGCCTTAATTTCATCGGCGCAATCCATATTTGCCACTTTAAAAGTTGTTAAAACTTCATTTTCTTTAGCCAGTAAATCCTGAGTGAGTGCATTGGATTTAATTTGATCAGAATGACAGCAAGATTGTTTAGGCTCTCTCATATAACTTCCTCTGTTTATTGACTAATCTTAATCTCTGTAGTAGATACAGGGTCAATAGGTCTTTCTAGTATAAAGACAAATAAGACCTCGACAGGAGATCATATGCTTCGCAGTCAGGCGGCCAAACAACTGGGGATAGATATTGAAACTATCCGATTCTATGAAAATGAAAACTTAATTTCCTCACCTGAGCGCTCAGACAATGGATATCGCCATTATTCAAATGACATATTGGCAGAGCTAAAATTCATACTTCACTGTCGATCACTCGGAATAAGCTTGAAAGAGATAAGATTGTTAAAAAACATCCAAAAACAGTCATCAGACTGCTCACAAGCAAATGAAATTATTCAAAAAAATATTCAATTGATTGAGAAAAAAATAAAGGACTTGAAAAGTCTCAGACTACAGCTAAGCGCCCTATCGAAGTCATGTATTACTCCCGGCGCAGTAAAAGACTGCGCAATTGTTAATGCACTTTCAAAGGCAGCGAAAGGCTGACACAGTTACTGATGAAGTGTCTTCCACTAAAGCATAGAATACTGCAACTGGAAGATTCATTGTCCTGAAATACTTGGTTTCAAGAGATGGCGCAAGTCAAAATTCCTGCAGTAGGACCTGCCTAACTAAAGCAGTTCATCAAATATCACCTCTTTGTAGGCTTCTTGAATCTGTAAAAAGTATTGTATTATTTAATCTTCACCCAAGTTTTTGAGTCCTTGGACTTAAGTAATGCTTCCGCAACTCCTTGGTCCTGTTGAAGGTCCGCAGTTGGCATGACGAACCTTTCAACTGACCATTCATTTCCAACGAGATGCCCATAAGCAAAGCTAACTGTGTCTTCGGTTTGTCCCATGTGGAAAATGATTTCTGGATTGTTCATATCCATTGAATTCATCAAAACGCCACCACCACCAGATCCGCCGGCAAAAGCCTTCATTGAGATCATAGTCAGTGCTGATAAAATTGAAAGTAATAATGTTCTCATGTTAGTTACCCCTTCCCTGTGCGTCTTCAGTTGGCGCGACGTCGACTGCTGTAAATGTCATTTTGAAAATTCCATCATTGGAATTCGGGTTATGCCTTGCCTTTTCAAAGGCCTTCTCAAATGCTTTTACGATGTCTTGATAAAGCTCTACAACAATTTCTTTATTTGCAGCAAAGCAGCGGTGGTCAAATGCAATACGTGCGTCCTCAGCAAGTTGATTGAGCATTTGTTGGGATACAATTGCATGTTCGTCGATGATTTCGGACTTGGATTTATTAGGCCAATTAAATTTAACGAAGTCTTTGTCTTTTACCGGATAAAAGGCACCATTTTCTTTCGTTAGAAATCCTAAAGTCGTAAGACCTTCAAGAGCCTCTACAACTTCTGAAACATCCAACTTTGTCCGCTGAGCAATCCATAGCGGGGATGCCACAAAGTCAGGGAGATCAAAGGATGCGTAGACAACCCACCAATTTGAATTCTTTTGATACTGTTCTCTTGCGTCTCCAAATTGCATTGTGTGCTTTTGGCCAGACTGAAGAGTGGTTTCAGATGTAGTCTCTAAACTCATCAGTTCCTCCTCACAGTTTTAATTTTTGATTTAAAGTCGTTCACAACATCCAAGGCTGATACCAAACTCTTATTAGTCTTTGGTTTTACCCGCGAGGAGAGTGAATCAATAAATGTTTTTGCAGAAATTGGATCTGCTTCTCGCAAAAGAAGCTCAATAGCGTGACCCACGGACTTAGCTTCTTTGCGTTTACCTATGAGTTTTTCGATTTCACTTTCTAGAACTTGCTCAAGACTGATGTCCAAGGTCTCAAGAATTTTTTCTAAAGAAGAAATACGGATGTCGGTCTCGCCATTTAGAAATTTACTGAGATTTGATGGATGAATACCCGTCTTCTCAGCCATTTCAGACTGAGAAGCGCGCTTCAAACGTATAACTGTATCAACGAGTGCAGCAACCCGTGACATATTCCCCCAAACCAATATGCCCTATAAATAGGCATCAATATTTTGGCCTTTAAAACAAAGTGTTGGCTTATTGGCAAATTAATTAGCTTTTAGACATTATGCGGCAAAGTTTAATTGAATTTATTGCGGTTTGAGTTGGATAACAGCTCAAAAGTTATTGAGCCCAATTTTAATCAAACGAGCATCTAGAGCGGGTTTTAACGACAAAACACAAGGAGAAATCGAATGCGACATACATATGCCGTAATGGCCGTGCTTTGCCTTTTTGTAGCAGGAGGCTGCGCGGACATCAAGAATGATAAAGCCAAAACACCAAACGCCGTAAGCTCGGTCTCTGAACATATTGAATCCCGTAGCATATCTGATCTGATGAGTATTCAGGTTCAGCCGACCACAAAAGCTGAAAGATACATAGTCTACTTCTCGTGGCCGAAAATTGAAGATGATAAAAGAATTCGAATTCGTAAAGAACAAGTCCTCGCCCTTGTTCCATCTACACAGACCACCTTCTCTCACGAAGTAGATCATGATCAAACAATCACATATACTTTTGAAGTTTTAAATTCGTCATCAACTGTTGAAAAGACTTTTGCAAAGTTGGTTAAAATACCAAGAGACTTTGTAGTCCGCACAGGGCAATCAGAATTTAATGAAGATCAAAAAATAAATATCAAAAGGTTATTTCTCAATACAGACATTTCACTAAAGACCAATGGTCACAACATACAAATCATGACGGAAGAACTGATCTCGAATAAGGGATTGATCGAAACTTTTACCGAAGGTGCAAAGGCAGATGCTAGCAGCAGTGGCAAAGGTGCAGGTGAACTTATTCTCAAAGCCAAGTCTGCAATCGGCCAATTGAAAATTGTTATGCGCGGTCAAAATGGAGGAGATGGATTTAAGGGGCAATCATATACATCGAGAGCCGCAGACGGCGCCCCACCAACGGAAGGTGCGGTTGATTGCGTGTGCCCTCGCTGTCCATTGAGTGAAATTAGAAAACTTATTCAAGCATACGAAATTCAACCGATGGCATGCTTCTGCGAAACGACTGGCTCCAATGGTGGTAATGGCGCAGGTGGTGCCAAGGGTTATCAAGGAGGCCCCGCCGGCAATGGTGGTGACTCTGGAAAGCTTTATGTTGAAATTAACGATGGTTCTGCCTTTCTACTTCAAACGGATTTCAAAGTGGGCGCCCCAGGACTGCCTGGTGAAGGTGGCGACGGCCAGCCCGGCGGAATTGCCCAAGGTCATAAGACAAAATGCTCTGGAAATATTGGTTCAAATGGACCAACTGGACCCAAGGGCGATGCAGGCCCCGCAGGCTCTTACGGAGAAAAAGGAATCATCTGCGTTTACATTGCAACGGAGGGAAAAAATGACTGCTTTTAATTTTATAATCGGTGGTGGCGGAGGAGGCGGCGGAGTCAGGCCTCATTTTGGTGGAAATACAGGTGGCGGTGGTCTTCGACCATATAACATGCGAAGTACCCATAGCGGTGGCCTCTTCCGACGAAGTCCTGTGCTACCGATTCTCATGAAAACTCTGCTCACTTTGGCAACCGTATTAGCGCTTATCATTATTGCAGTCGGATGTTCGACTGCAAACACAAGAGATCAAGTTCTTCGTGATATGGTCATTGGCGCAAGTGTTGGCGCTTTGATAGCTCAAACAAAGTCTGATAATCGCGAAGCCTATACAGCAATGTATGCTGGAGCAGGAGCCGCTACAGCTGGCGCGATTAGCGTCTACCTGAATGTCTCGAAGGATGATTCGATTAAGAATGAAAATGAACAGCTCAAATCAAGACTTGATCAATTTCAAAAACAACTGCAACCACAATTAGTTCAAAAAGGCAGCTCGCTATTCACCTCTCCACTTCCCAAAGAAGTAGCGGGACTTGTCGAACCCGGTGAATGGAGAAGATACAAAATGGATCAATGGGTCCAAGACCCGAATCAATCAAATACTTGGTATCGACAGGTTGAAATGTTCGAGATCATCCCACCCGTTTCAAAATAATGGAGGTTCTATGAAACAACTAAAATACACCTTTCACTTAATGCTAGCAGGCTTACTGCTTACAATTACCCATCCAGCCTTTGCAACAAGGCTTGAAGAAGCAGCGATGCGCGGACAAAGCATTGTTATTTCCATAGGACAAATCACTGCCGTTGTTGGAATAGTTCTCGGAGGTATCTCAATGTCAATCGGAATGGCCAATATCGGAAAAATGGTTCTTATCAGCGGGATCATTGGTGCTGCGGCAACTTTTGGCGGTCCTGCGATTATTGATGTTTTAAAGGAGATTTTTCGATGAGAAATCGAAAAACTTCTCGAGTTCTTAATGATGAATCCTATTTCTTAGGTCTTTCCTACTCTGACATCACAGGGGCCGGAGTTTTCCTGCTTTGTCTCATAGTCATTGGAAAAGTTCTTGGAGTGAAATCAATGTTATGGGCTCTATTTTTAACAATAGGTGCCTTAGCTATTCTCATTCCTATAAGGCTACGCTTCCGACGAAAGATTTTGCGCGATTCTTTTAAATATCTCATAAAAAAAGGAGTCATTCGTGTTTCAAAACATCATCGAAACTAAAAATGTTGGTGACCTTATTATTCATGCTCTAGTAAACGGTGCCCTTATCGCAGGGTTTGAAATTGACCTCTTTGATGAAGAACTTTATGGCCCTGAAAAAACTGAGGCAATGCTTCAAAGCATTCTTCGTGATCTACCAGAGGGAAGATCTCTTCGCATTTACCTTAAATCTGAATATTCTACTGTGCAGGAGTCAGATCACTCGCGCTCTGATTCAATTAAATCCATTGGATATGTCAAAAACAGAGCCTTCGTATTTTTAGAAAAACCCGCTGAAATTGACTTCGCTCAATTTATGAACAGAAAGAAAAAGAACACGGATGGAGTTTTAACTGACTTTGGACTCCTAAAAGATCATGGAATAAAAATAAGACCACTTCAAAAAGTAGATATTGAGAATCTGCTGCCAACTATTGGATCTGAGATTCACCACTCGTTTCAGACCATTGATCTAGGTCATCAAGTTGCAAGTCTTCTCAGGCTAACAAAACAATCTGAGTTTGGAATGGATCTCACCACTTTATCACATATTAAGGACAACCTATCTCTTCCATACCTTATCTGCTGTTCTATTCAGGCCGTACCACAAAGCACTGCTGAAACAATGTTAAGACGCCGATCAAAACAAAATGCAACAGGTGACGACATCAAAGAGGCTCGAAAATATGCCGAAGCTCAATGTGACCTTGAAAATATCAGTCTGGACGGAACTAGGCTCTTCAGATTTGAATGGCAGTGTTTAGTGACGCGAACAAGCGAATCTTGGCTTCGCTTGGACCGAGAAGAGTTACGTCGAAAATTGGCACCGCTGGGTGAAATCTATATTGAAAGCGTTGGGGCACTTGAGAGCTTGAAAGGATTTTATCCTGGCGAGCATCCTCACTTTACCTTGTTTGAAAAAGACTCTGCTTTGATCACCTATATGCCGTTAATGACCCGTGGTGATTCAAAGTCTTTGAGTAGTCTAACAAAAAAATCCTTAGCACTTCACCGTAAGGACGAATCACTGACCTATTTGAATATCTTTGATCCAAGTTATGAGTCCTTTTCTTGGTGCATCTTTGGCAGACCAGGGTCTGGCAAATCTGTACTAACAAATGCTCTAACACGAGCACTGATTTACGACCCTGAAGTGAAAATTATTAAAATTGACGTCGGAGGAAGTCATTCGAAAGAAACTGAACTGCTTGGCGGTGTCGAAAAAACATTAAATCTCAATGAACCTACGGGCATTAATCCATTTGATGTCCTTCGAGAACTTGGACCAACGAAAGAAGCCATTCAGATTCTGGCTAGCTTTCTTGAGGTTCTTATCCTTGAAGAGGGCGAATCAAAATTATCAAAAACAATGAAGTCTGACATTGAAAGAGCAATTCAAAAATATGCCGAATCAAATCCAATAGAGCACACCCTACATGATTTTTGTATGACGATTCAAGATTTGCCCAGACAAGAACTGTTTCAACGATGGATTGGCAAAGGTGTTTATGGAAATGCGTTTGCACCACAGGCGAAAAGCCCAGGGGCCGAAGGCCACGAGCTATACAGTGCTGCTTCACTTTCGGACCGCCGGTCCTCTAGACTGCTTTATTACAACTTCTCAAAGATTTCACAGGCGCTAGACCCTGATTACGCCCAAGGGGGACTTGCGGCCGTTATGGCGCAGTTCAACTTAGAAATGCTCAAAAAATCACATGATAAAAAGAGGATCGTTTTTATTGCTGATGAAACTCCATTTTTTATAAAGAAATGCTTCTCCTTTTTTAATTTATCAATTGCCAATGTTAGAAAGGAGGGTCACGGGTTTATTACTGTAGCTCAAAAATCAGCTCACGTTGTTGTTGATAATGACACCGGCATTCTTGATAACTCACCTAATAAAATATTCTTCTCGTTAGACGGTGATGAGGAATCCTTCATGTCCAGATCACACCTAAATCCAGACTCAATTGAAAAAATAAAATCACTCAAAAGAAAACAAGGAGAATTCTCTGAAGCCCTTTTTAAGGATATTCACGGAGAGAGAGTCATTCGCATTAAATTGAATCCCCTAGAATACTGGTCTTACACCTCTAAGGATGAAGATCGCCGAAAATACCAAGAACTTAAAACTGCTTGCCCAAGTCTAACTACAGAGGAAGTTGTTCGATGCCTGTCTTTGTAGTTATAATCTTCTTTTCATCTAACAGCCTTGCCTTTCTAGACTTCATTGGCGAACAAGCAAAAAAAGCTGTTGAAGCTGCGGCTTATGCAGATGCAGTCGCGGAACTATCCGGCGAGCTATCCCCAGACAATGATGTTAAGGATGGGGCGAGAGATATTCAGAAACGAGCAGAAACAATTCGATCTGATAGCTCCAATCTTCGATATTTAAGTCGAAGTACAAAGAGCGTCCTAAATGGTCCCGATTGGTCATCTCGTAGACTTGAGGCCAACATTAGAGCAACAACTGACTATGTTCGACGGATCAAGCGTCTTATTGGACGAATAGCAATACTTGGAACTAATGGCGCGATTGCCCTTAATACTACTGAGACCAATGTGGCACTTAATGAAGTACAGAAAAATCAGCAAGTTCTTATCATGCAAAATGAGGATTACAAACTTCGTCAAATTGAAAAAGAACATGAAGAAGCTCAACAGTGGACCAATTTTTCAGATCGACAAAGAAAAATCAGACGCCGGGAGATAGACCATGGACAACTTTAGTGATCTACACTCTGTTTGCATCAGGGTTTTTAATACGATTTCGAATACGACAACTGTCTTTGTTCTTCCTTTATTTCTAGCCCGTATTGTTTTTTCAAATATTTTGGGTGAGGGCGCTAAGGCATTTCATTCATTAAAAGGTGTTGTCATTTATTTTTGCCTGGTCTCAGGATTTCCTTTAATTATTGAGGTTTTATTTTCAATTCCTGAGTCATATCTGCCTAGACCTCAGACCTTATCAGCTTTTACGCAGGGAAATCCAGGATGGGAAGTCAGTAGCCTTCCTTTTGCTGTCGACAGAATTCTTGAAGTCATCCTGGCTGGCTTATATTGGGTTGTATATTATCTGCATATTTTCTTTATGCTGCTCATGTGCTCAATGGCACCAATCGTTTTTTTAGTGAGCACTTTGTTAGGAGTTGGGATCGGACTTGAGATATTTATAGGCCTTCTGATTGTGGGTAGCTCTTGGCCTATTATTTGGTATGGATTTGATCAGGTGCATGATTCCTTATCTTCCGTCCAAATGGACCCCTTTGGAGCAAAGTGTTTAGAACTTCTCTTAACATTATTTAAAGGCTTATCACCTATTGCCTTTGCATCATTGGCGGTAAAAAGCCCCGCAGGCAGAGCCATTACACAAACAGCTCAATCCACCATTCAGGCTGGAAAGTGGGCTGCAACTCGCACAGTACCAGTGGCAAGAATGCCTGGGCAGGCCTTAGAACGTCGCCGAGAATCTAAAATTGCAGCCCTTGATGAACACAAGAGTCGATTATTCTCTGGAAATCATACCGTCACTGCCTCCGATGACGAAATCAAAGACAGGTTAATTAAGGCAAAAAGACAAAACCAACCAAAGAAGGGAGAACTTTCAAATGAAAGTACACACCCAAGAAATATTTAAAAGAAATTTTCAATTTATTCTTTTCGTAATCATGAGTGTATTGTTTGTCATTACAACTCTTGTAAATATCAGAACCATTTCAAAGGCAAATCATCCTCTCATTATTGGCATTGATCAAAATGGCACAAGAATTGTTACCGAGGCAAATGACCCCATCTACAAAACGGAAGCTTCCGCATATATCCAGAAGTTCTTATTTCATATTTATAATTTTGACTCTGAAAATTTCATGAAGAGGATGGGATTAATAACCACAATGATGAGCGACGAACTTTGGAAAAAGAAGCGTTCTGAAATTTTAGAACTCAAAAATAGGGTCGAAAAGAATGAGATCAAAATCTCGGGCCAAATCCTGAAAATTACCCTTGATGAAAACGGGATTTATCATGCCTCAGTACTGGTTTCAGAGAAAAACCGCCTGAATATGCAAACTCACAATGTTGCTGCAATCATCAAACTTAAGCAAATCAATCGAACAC
Organism: Oligoflexia bacterium; assembly: GCA_016861345.1. Taxonomy (GTDB): domain Bacteria; phylum Bdellovibrionota; class Bdellovibrionia; order Bdellovibrionales; family Bdellovibrionaceae; genus BOLD01. Next base: position 216,144 of record BOLD01000003.1, on the reverse strand, counting down.
AAGAAAATCCATCCGGATTGGAGGTTGATTCTTATGAAGAATCTATTACTCGTGATTAGTGTGGCAACAGGCGCGCTTGCGGACACTGCGCAAGCTCAAGTCGAACGTATCCAATCGCTAAGATTTGATCGAAGTCAGGTTCAGCGGATATATTTAGCTCCAGGACTAGGGTCTATTTTACTTTTCCCATGTGGATTAGTGGAAATATTTGTAGGTCGAAGCGAAGACTTGAAAGCTCAAATTTCTCCGAACGATAAAAAAACTCTGTTTTTGAATTTGAAACTCAATTCTTCTTTGCCGACAAATATTATTGCCAAGTGTGAATCGGATCGAAGTGTTTTCGTCTTTGATGTAATTCCATCTCGAAATAAACATCAGGACGTTGTGGAAATCAGAAATTTCTATGGTCGACCTCACTTTGCTGAAAGATCCACCGTTAAAACATCGGAAAATAAATCATCAAGAAGATTAGTCGTTAAAGCTCGTTCTCTTTTAGATAAGGGAGAAGTAAGATGATGACACTACTATTTGGTTTTGCAAGCTACGCATCAGATCTGCCCAAAGAACTTCCAGGAGAAGTCGTATATGTTACTCCTCAAAAATTAGAAATTCCAATCATCCAAAAGCAAGCTATCAAACCAAGGTTAACAAAAGGCGAATTAGCAGATGGCAATATCCCATCTGAATACTTAACTGCTTACTCAAGGCAATCAACTGCATCTGAGCTTATTCAACCCCCAAAAGGGTCATTTGAAATATTAAGAGCCCTCAAGATCGGTGATTCTATCGAGGCCCAAGTTGAACACTCTATAATTGCCTTTCCAGATGAAAAAGCTCCAGTCGTTGCCACCATAGGAGATGGAAATCTTCGTGGTCTTAAGCTTATTGGTGAGTCTTATCTAGAGCCGAATAGTAAGCGGATTTTTGTAAGTTTCCAAAAAGTCGTCATAGGTAACCAAGTTTATCAGACAAAGGCTTCTGGCGTATCTGCGTTAGGGCAACCTGGACTAATTGGAGAATATCACTCACGAGAGGCTGAGTATTTCACTGGTGATTTTATCGCAAGTTTTGCGGCTGGGTATTTTGATGGCCTCGTTCCACGCCACACAAATGCCTTTGGTCAAATTGAAACTGACCCCACTGTCGATAGTGCGGTTAAAAAAGGACTCGCTAGTGGTGCCCTCAGCACAGCTGAAAGGTTCCGTGAAAAACTAAAGAAAGTTCCCGAGTTTTCAGAGCTCAAAGGGCCATTTAATTTAAAAATTTTAATTTTAGATCAGGTTAAGACAACCAACTAAAATGGGAGGAGAAATAATGGAAGAAAATAAAATACTTGAAAAAGCATCTGAGAAAAAAGCATCCCAACCAAAAAAGAAGAATGTACTGAAAAAACTCGATCTTGAGACTGGCAAAACATTAGCCCAACTCAAAGAACGTGCAAATAAAAAGAGCTTCGGACGAAAGATCCGAGACTCTGAATTAATATCTCTTGGACTAAGTCTGATTACGTCTGAGCACTTAGCCAAGCTTCAAGAACAGACTTACTCTGAAAATGATCGCCTCCACTTGGCTCATGAAGACTACGTTAAAAATAATGGACGCATCAGTTTAGATCACTTTATTGGCCTTTTGATACGGGGTGAAATCTCACCAATCAAAAAAGAATCTGCTTAACAAAGGAACTGAACTATGAAAAAAATGATTTTGCGGTTCAATTCCGCGTTGAAAGTGCTCTTTGAAAATTTGGGTGTTGGTGAAATTAATGACGTCAAACTCCTTACGGGAGGTATTTATGGGGCTTGCTAGCTCTGAGAACCTTCAAATGATGGGACAAGACCCTTCTGGTGCCGATTGGTTAACTGCTTTTGAAGCAGCCTTATACCTACGACTGTTCACTCGTAAAGGTGAACCCTGTGTCGCTCGGCTTCGCAATCTTGTTTGTCAGGGAAGAATACCATTTTACAAACCGTTTGGACGTTTGATGTTTAAGCGCTCTGAACTTCAAAAACTCATAGAGATTACGAGACAAGGAAATATCTATGGCAATAATGAAGTATTACGACGAAAAAGAGGCGCGTGAGTATTATAAAGTTCGAGTCGTCAGAAAAAGTCCTGTAAAGCCTGGGGTTAGAGTGGATCGCTCTGCCCTACGCATTCAGACGCTTGCAGAGGCTGAGAAGATTGAAAAACAACTCAGCCGCGAACTGGACCGTGAAGTCATGACAAGAGAGATCGCAAGTGCAAAGTGGCGAAAACTTGTAGAAGACTGGAATGAGGCTATCTTTAAAAAAGATATCTTTACCAAGCCTCTCGGGCCTTCAGCTCAAGATGAATACTACAAGATTTTGAAGAACTACACGCAGGATTGGTTCAATTTATCAGTTGATGAGATTGATAAAACAAAGGCATGGCTTCTTCTGGACCGAGTGGAGCGAGAAGTTTCCATCGGCCGCAGAAAACGACTCAGAACAGCGATTGATTCGGTTTACAGCTGGGCAATCCTTTCAGGAAAGATCAAAGGTCTAACTTCACCCTGTGAGGGCTTTAAGAGCAATCGTAAGGAAGAAGAAAAGATGCCTGAGATTCTGACTCTTGAAGAGATCAGATCCCTTCTGAAGGCCGCGCAAGAATTGCAGCATGAGTGGTATCCAATTTGGGCATTGGCTTTATTTACAGGAATGAGATCCGGCGAGCTGTATGCCCTTCAGTGGGATGCCTTAGACTTTGAGAATCGAACAATCTCAATACATCGCAATTGGACAAATAAGACTGGCTACGGCCCCACTAAGGGACGGTACTGGCGATCTTGCCCTATGGGCGATCAGCTTGTGCAGTTTCTAAAGGAGCTGAAGCTTAAAACAGGAAATACAAAGTTTGTTCTTCCGCATTTCCAATTATGGACTGATGGAGAGCAGGCAGAGATTCTAAGAAAGTTTTGCGTCGGTGTCGGACTGCCTTCAATTAAGTTTCATACCCTACGGGCTTGTTTTGCAACGCAGCTTATTCGAGATGGTGTTGCTCCTGCAGTGGTGATGAAAATTTGCGGGTGGAAGGATCTTAAAACAATGCAGCGGTACATACGTCTCGCTGGAATCGAAGTGAAAGGAGCAACAGATGGCTTAAAGCTACTCCCAGAAACAGAAGTGATGGGAAGAGTTCTTGAGTTATTTGGACAGTAATGATAGATTTTTTGAGAAAACGTAACGCGCGACAGGCCCGATTGTGCAAACAAAACAATGGGTATGTCAGGTGTGCATCGGGTGCTTACATAGGGTAAGTACTTGATTTGAGCCGAAAGCGGTTCGCACTACCAATTTTTTCACTTAAACCATTGAAATATTTGGTATTTTAGAGGATGTCGCCGACTGACTGGTCGGCGATGTAGGCGATTTTTTTCTTAATATCCTGCGTGTTTTTACCGAAAGGGAAAGCATGGCGAAGAAAAAAGTTAGAAAACAAATCAAGAAGCAAACCAAGAAAACGAAGTCCAAACCGTCAGCGAAAAAAATCAAGACGAAGATTTCCCAAAAAATTTCCATCACCACGACGATTGAAACACATCTTCCCAGCGTTGGTTCTTACTATATCCGCCCAAAACAAAAAGGAAAAAGTTTTAGCCTTTACTTGAAGAAGTATGAGAATGGAAAGCCCGTCAATCCTCACCAGAAAATTGATGAAGCGGTTTATTACCGCTTCGGTTTATCTGCGGAAATGACGGCATTAGAAGCCAAGACCAAGTTAAAAGATTTTAGAAAACTCAACAAAGCAACTCGTGAAGAAGTGGCTCGCCAAGACCGAACTTTCAAACGATACGCCCGAAGTAGAAGCATCAACCAAACGCTTTTTCCGCAAGAGATGGTCAATATATTTGAACAGAAAATCAGGAATGAAAACATTGGGACAGATAAGCATCTGAGTAAAAAACTTTATGTCTTTGCGACTATTCAAGAAATTATAAACTCTTTGAAACTGGTTCCCGAAACCTACGCCGAAAATTCTAAAATCATTTTTAAATACTTCATTGATAATCAATACTCACTCAACTACTCGCAAAAATTGATTTCCATGATGAACGAATGGGGAAAATTTGCGACTGCCAAAGGAAGTGGATACTTTAAAATTATTCCACAGCCCAAAGGCAACTTCCGTGAGAAGATAAATAAAGGTTCGCAAACCAAGACAGGGGTTCGCAAAGAAGCCCTACCTATGACGCAAAATCTTATAGACCAAATCGTCAGCATCGCCCCCAGCCATGGCTTCACCACCAACGAAATCAATTTCTTTAAAGCGACCTTTTATTTAGGTCTTCGTCCCGAAGAGTTGATGAAAACCTCTAACGGTGGAAAACACTATTCTAAATATACGGACATGAAGTCTGGGCTTGATGTGGTGATGGTCTATCAAGAAAAACTTCAAGGCGTTCCAGAAAATAAAAGAACCAAGCACATCCCTATAAAATGGGATGAACAAAAAAATGCCGTGAGCATTATTGAGAGCCGACTTTTTCAAAAACCAACTTATAAAAAAATTAAGTCATTAGCCCGAGCCTTAAATTGTAATGCCGACGGCAAAGCCTTGGGACTTTATAGCGGACGTAAAGGCTTCACGAACTGGTGTTTTGATAAGGGCGAAAAATCCCACGCCAGCGTAGCAAGTTGGCTTGGACACCTTGACCCATCTACAACTTTCGCAATTTACTTGGATAGAACAAAAGTTTTAGTGGGCGACAGTGGCAACGGAAATGATGGGACACCGCCAAAGGCTTCGGGTATTTGAGTAGCAAAAGGTAGGGGAATAATTTTATTCCCCTTTTAATTTACGTTCAATTTTAAACTGAAAACTTGTTCCGTTCAAAATATCAAATGATTTTTCACTGAATTCCTCATACCAAATAGAATCCATTTTTCCAGCCATTAGCATTTGTATAACTGCTGACGGAGCATGACCTAATTGTTTGAATAAAACGAATACTCTTTCTTGGGATTTTTTTTGATTTACAAAATGATAATAGGCTTGTGTTGCGGAAGTAGCGGGGTCATCTTCACCCTGTAAATAAACGATTTTTTCTCGCAATGAGATGGTTTTAGAATCATACAATCTATCAGGCTTGGCACCATCACAAGATTTATCATTTTTGCCATTGACCGTTTGGCTTACAATCAATTTTCCATTATCAAATAGCAATTCCTGCCCATCTCCTGGGTTGCTTATTTCCCTACACCAAATTTGCGACCAGAGGTTTAGATACATCTGCCCCTCGGCGTTCATGGAGTCATGACTTGGACTTGGAGTATAGTAATCATTTTTAAATTTACTAAAATCATTTTGAAGAAGGTCTAACGGCATATCTAAAACATGCCCCATGTTTCCCCACGAACCCAGCAATAGATAGCCATTTAGAAAAGATGCGAACATAGATTTATCCAAATTATTAACAATCACCGCCGAAGAAATTTTTTTTCTAAAATCATTCCCACCTTTTCGAGATACATACTTTTCCCATGAGATAGCGTATTGATTTAGATACTCTTGTCCCACAAAGGCTTTTCCAAGCACTCCTTCTAAAACCAACATCTTAAAAGGTTTATTACCAAGACGATTATTTAACTCTGCGGTTGTGGTCGCAAGAACGGTTCCATAAGAAGCCCCATATAAAATGGTTTGCTCAGGCGATAGCGACATATCTTTCAAGATACTTAGAATATCACCAGCCAATAAAGGTGTTTGAAAGTCATTCTTCTTTAAATTTTCATTGAAATTACAACCAATACCTCTGGGGTCCGTTAAAATTAAACCAAACTTTGGCGGAACTGTTTTGGGTTGGGTCAGTATGCCTTCAATGCTTGTTTGTCCTGGACCGCCAGGAAGATAAATAACAGTGGGGAAACCCTGCTCTGCTTTTCTAACTATTCTATACTTATAATCAAATGACCGACCCGTTTGGTCTAAAATAATCTTATTTGAAACCACGCTTGGGTCAAAACAGACCTGCTTTTCATCATTGGCGTGTGCTGTATAACTAATTAACAATAGGCTTAAAATAGCCCCCATAAATGAATATAAGCGGTTTTTGCGATACATTTTTACCTCACAACAACCACTCAGCAAAAAAAACGCCATTTTTCAAAAAAATAGCCAATTTTAGCCGTGATGTTTTCCATTTATTCCTTGTGATTAGAGCGAGCCAAGCAATTTCGCCCACCTCCTTAATCACAAGGAGAACAGGTCATGAGAAAGAAAATGTATGTTGAGGTCATTGAGCCAAAATCAATCGCCCTCACAAAAAAGCAAGATAAGTGGGTAATCACTTATGTAGAACGGGATGAAAGTGGCGACAACCGCCAAGAACGAGCGTTTTTCGTGGATGTGAAAATCAATCCACCCAGAGAAAAATTCATCATCGTTCGCTATGAAATTTCAAAGGGAAAAGATGGAGACTTCTTTAAGTTCATCGCCTTTGAAGACCATCAACAGTTTTTTGCGAAAAGTAAAAATGATGGCGGTTTAAAATGAAACACCTCCAACATTTTCCAACCTCCCCAGAGTTATATCTGGGGTTAGGTTTGCTTATCGTTTTTTTCGTGTGGTTCATCCAACGCAAACGCATAAAAAACCGTTTAAAGCACTATGGACGCCATCAACTTATCAATGTGGATGGAAAACCCGTCCAACAACTTGTTGAACCAAGCATGAGGACAAAGCCGTTTATCACTTTCAATTATTCCAATTTAAAATGGGTAAAGTTAAAAATTTTGAATGAAAATATCCACTACAACATTGAGAACGAATACAAATTCATCGGTCATGTTTTTGAAGGTAAAGTCATTACGCATAAATCCAAAGGAAACTGGATTACTTTTTACTTTGAAAAATTCAAAGATGAAATTCCTCTTCCATTAAAAAGACGAAAGCCTTTTGTGTTTGGTGTGGGTGTTGATGGTTTAAACAATGACCTTCCCATCAACATTCATAATAAATCAGGCATAAGAATTTGTGGAAGACCAGGCTCGGGCAAGAGTTATGTGCTAAAAAGTATTTTCCAGCAAGTCCCAGAGGAATGTGAAAAGATAATTCTCACCAGCAAGCCCCAGGAATTTTCTAACTACGCCCCTCACCAGATATTTGACTCTACTGACTTGGATAGATTGACCGAATTTTCCCACCAGGTTGAAGCCGTTTGTTTAGAAGTAAAAAGAAAAGTAAAAGGAAATCCAACTTATATATTTCTGGATGAAGCCCAACAAGATTTAAGGGAGACCACCGACAAATCCCGTAATCAAGTTATTCAAGTGATTGTTGATAATCTTAACTACCTGCTTGGAGTTGGACGAGCCTATGAAATCTTCCTTATCGTAGCAACGCAAACGGACACTTTGCGGGAAACAAAATTAGATGTTCGTCAGTTGCCAATCCTCATAAGCGGAAAACTTCATAGTGATTACACTTGTGAGTATTACGGCGTTCCCAAAGATGTTGGATTTCGTGATGACCTCCACAAAGGAAAGTTGGTTTTAGTTGATGATGGAAAATGGACTATTTTTAAAGCCTACACGCCAACGACTGGGAGCAATTCATGACCCCAGAGCAAGTGGCGTTGTTAGACCAACTAAAAAATCTCATTCATATAAAATCCCAAGAAGAAGGTTTTATCCCTATCCATCTGGGTATTGACTGGACTTCGGCAACTCTTTGGTGCCACAAAATGGGCGACAAAGACATTAGGCGACAACTTCTTAATGAAGCCATGACCGCTACTCAAACCGAATGCGATGGATGGCACATGGACCCAAAATCCTTTGGGGAATTTAGAATGAAAAGTGATAAAGGTCTTTACCTTTGGGCTACGACAAAATTTTTACTTTTCCAAATACAGGGCAAAGCCTCCATGAATTTTAGTTTCATTCAACGACAATTCCTTATTGAAAAAATGGTGAAGCGTCTAAATCGCCAATCTTTTATAGAGGGAATAGAACTTTATGACCCCATTGACTATGGACTTTCAAGGATAGACGCCCAAATTACCTTGATTGTGAAAGACGCTAAAAAATTATTTCCAACACCATTTGAGTATGATTATAAATTTTCAAGCAATGCCAGAGTGTATGGCAAAACCCACAAAGTAAAAGGATTAAATTTTACAGGCATGACCTTCAAGGGGGATGGCTTTCTACTTCGCATTTACAACAAAAGCCAAGAGTTAGAAAATGAACCCGACATCGCAAAAAAGGAAGTCATGGCGAACCGCCTTTCACCTTTTAGCAAGTGTGAAGTGTGGCGAATTGAAATCCAATTAGAGGGAAATCTCAATAGATATAAAGAAAACTTTAATCTTGATGAAGATGAATTGACCCTCAAAATTTTTAAAGACTTCAACAAACGCAAAAAAATAGACTTTTTAAATAGAATTATGGAAGCCACCGAGGCGAGGCTTCCTGAAAAGCCTCGCCCTCATGGTTGGCTTTTTGAACAATCCATCACTTTTCCCCCTCTATTGTAAAGAGGGGGAACTCTATCCAAATTTTATGAAGCGTCATCATAAAATTTCTCATCCACATCAATATCATTTCCATTTTTTAAAATTTCAATGACCTTGGCATTTTCATCTGGATTAGAAAAAGAGGCGGTTCGCTGACCTTTTCTAATCTCAATGCGTGAGACTTTGATGGACGCAATTTTCACAAGAGTCCATTGAATAATCCCCAATTTTAAAAGCGACACGACTGAAACCATAATAGCAATATGCCATGATGTTTCGCTGACTTTTTCCAAGATAAATTTCCAATCCATAAAATAATCCTTTCCAGAAAAGCCGTAGGTTATTCTCCTACGGCTTTTTTATTTTCATTATTAGATAGAATCTTCGCCAAGTAATTGGGGTGAAGGCTGACGACTACGGATTTAGAAATCCAAATCAACAGCGACCCATTTTTAGCGACAGAGACTTTCTCTGGATTGATGAACTTGATTTCATTTTTCAAGGGAACCTCCTTTTGTTTTTAGTTGTTCCTCACCCACGGCTGGGGACAACGACAAAAGGAGAAGCGAACACTCGCAAAAAGAAATATAAATACCGACTTTGCTCGGCAAAGTTTAATGACAATCAGGGCATGACTTTGTTGAGAGCAAAATCCAATTTTTGTGAATATGGAAGCGTAAGGAATTGAAAAATGAAAAGCCCCATCAAAGGGGCTTTAATTACTTGGCTGGGGAATTAAATGCGATGATATTATTGTCGGGGTCTTTAACTAAGAACCAACGACTTCCCCAATGGGTATTTTGTGGGGAAGAAATAATGTGTGTGCCAGTAGGTAATTGTTTAAAGACCTCATCCACGTTTTCAACTTCAAGATGAAGCGTAGGACGATGCCCGTTAAAACCATGCGTCCATGAATTATCATCCGTTTCGTGTTCTTCGGCGATAACAACGGTCATTCCACCTTTGCTTTTGAGGTAAGCCCCACGAGGCTCTTTGCCTTTTTCACCCCATGATGGACCCAGTTCCCAGCCCAGAATTTTGTTGTAAAACTCAAATGCCTTGTCCCAATCTTTTGGGGCAATAAAAACATGGTCAAACTTAGCCATTGAATGCTCCTTTTAAAACTTTTTTTGTGCGAGTGTATTTTTTGTCCTGCCCCAAAACTTTTCGGGAGTAGTCCAAATAAAATTTCTTTTTATCGGCAGACTCCAAAAACTCCGCCGAGTCATCCAGGATTTGAACTGATAAATCATGATGGATAATTTCGTAGTCTTTAAAGTTTCCACGAGCGTCATAAATTCTAAACAAACTGGGACCATCACCCAAACTTCTTAAAATTATTCCCTTTTGTTTGTTGGCGTTTTTATATTTAAACTTTTGCTTTGAGGTTTTCTTTCTTGCCTTTGCCATAACGATTAAGACGCCTTTTCAATCGGCGTCAAAGTCAGTTTGAAGCCCATCGTTTTTAAGATAGACGCCAACGTATCAATTGTCGGATTTCCTTTTTCTCCAAGAGCCTTGTAAATCGTCGCCGTGGAAATTCCTGCTTCCTTGGCGATGTCTTCCAGGGACATATCAAAGGCTTGGGAAACTCGGCGAAGTGAAAGAAGAAAAGCAGGAGGGAAATCCGCATTTTCTTCCAAAGAAGTTTTGAGATATTCAAAAGCCTCTTTTTTACTTTTTTTAAGTCGCTCCATCATCCAGTCATCATATTTAACGGCTGGCTTGGAAGAAGTAGTTTTAGACTTCGCCTGTTTTTTTGTAGTCGTTTTTTTATTCATAACTTTTCCAATCCCTTAAATACAATTTTGCTTTTTCAATATCTTTACTTTGAGTTCGTTTATCTCCACCTACCAAGAGCAATAAAATTTTTTGCCCTTGAATAGAAAAATACACCCGAAAGCCTGGACCGTAATCAATCCGAAATTCAAAGACATCCTCACCAAGTCCCTTGATGTCGCCCAAGTTTCCGAAAACGGCTCGGTCTATCCGAGCCTGAATGATTTGCTTTGTCTTTTTATCTTTCAAAGAAGTGAGCCACTTTTCAAAAGGGGCTTTGCCTTTATGCGGTTTGTAGATGCTTAATTCGTAAATCATTCTTTTTCTATTATAGTATAAAATATTAAAAGTGTCCAGAATTTCTTATTTTTGAGCGTAATAGGCGACCAAACCCCTCAACTATAAGCCTTAAATCCAATCCATTAGAGCCAGTTTCAACAGAAAAATGACTTCACCAGCCAAAAAATCTCAGTTTTCAAAATAAAAACGGTATTTCACCAATAGGCACGTCGCCCAAACCTATTGACTTAAATCCTTATATTTATTAAATACTTAGCCATGCGTAGGCGAATTAAGTCCGCCCCTCACTACCAATCTTCGCGAAATAGCTAAATAAACCTCTGAACCCGCGGCAAGAAATCCTCAACGGGAGCATCATTGGTAATGAAATCCTGAGCCCCTAACCTAAAGGCAATTTCGCGTTCACCGGCCTCTTGCTCACTCGCAGTCACGACGACAGGGATATCTGCTATCTCATCTTTCCTTTTCAGCTTCTCTAGCAATTTCATTCCACAGAGATGAGGACCATGAAAATTTGCAATAATCAGATGCGGTCTTCTTTGAGCAATCAGAGCAAAGGCCTTTTCTCCATCTTCAGCCTCGAGGATTTCAACATCCAGTGGACCGAGAATTGCCTGCATCAATTCTCGCGATGCTGAATCATAATCAACAACCAAAATCTGTGGCTTAACTGTTGGCAAAGTGAGTTGAAAAATAGATCCCCCACCAGAATTTGGCATCACTGATACGGAACCGTGATGTAGTTTCATCAAGTCATGAATCAGAACTAAACCAAACCCCGTGCCCGCCTCTCCCGCTGTGCCAAGTGTTGAACTTGCCGCTCCGGATTGTAGAATACGATTGAGGGCCTCGGATGACATTCCTGGTCCAGAGTCCACAACTGATATCACTGTGTTTTGACCATCGATAGCTGCGCGAATAGTGATGACGTCTGATTTTTTACTGAACTTGATGGCATTAGTAATTAGATTACGCAAGGCCTCGCCAATCAAGGATCGATCACCCCAAAGGCGAAGATGAGAGGGCACATCCGTCAATAAAGAAATTTCTTTTTGCTCAGCCTGGGCTTTATTTTCCTCAACCGCCTGCAAGCAGAGTTCGGATAAATAAAAAAAATTTTGTATCAAGTTTAATACGCCCTGATTTGAAGCGACTTAAGGAAAGAATATCATGAATAAGGCTATTCATCAAAAACGCACCACTCTGTGCTCGTTTTAATAATGTTGATAGATCTCTTTCATCAACAGGACTGATTTTTTTAAGAGCTAAATTCAAATAGTTGATGATTAGTCCCAAGGGATTTTTTAAATCGTGAGAGACAAGATTGACAAACTTGTCTTTCAGTTGCGTGGCTTCCTCAGCATTCTGCTTGGCAATTAAAATTTCCTGTTCATGTATTTTTTGAGCTGTAATGTCTTGATGGGTTCCCGCCATGAGTAGCGGCGATCCATCTTTATCATGGGCATAGACACGGCCACGATCAAGAATCCAAACCCAATGTCCATTTTTGTGCTTCATACGGGCCTCTCAAGAATACAGATCTGTCTCACCACGAAAGTGTCTTTCCAGTTGCCGACCTGATTCAGCAAGATCGTCAGGATGTGTGTACTTGATCCATGTGTTGATATCAACTGGCTCAAGCTCGCTCAGTTGATAGCCAATAATTTCAGCCCAACGATCATTAAAAGTGGTCTCGCCTGTTTTAATATTCCAATCCCAAGTTGCAGTCTTTGTCCCCCAGATCACGAGATCCAGTCGTCTTTTTTGCTCTTTGATTTTCTCAAAGGCTTCTGACAATTTTTTTTCAGCCTGAATTCTATCTGAAATATTCTTTTTCATTTCGCTTATATCAAGGCATGAACCAATGTAACCATAGAATTCACCCTTTTCACTAAACCGAGGAACTCCGGCGTCCAGCACCCACCTATAAACTCCATCATGACGTTTCAGTCGAAATTCAATCGTGAATGGTTTTTGATCGGAAAAACACTGTCTATGTACCTGTCGGCAGAGCTCACGATCCTCTGGATGAACCCCCTCAAGCCAACCCTCTTTAAGCTCTTGGGAAATTCTACGCCCTGTAAAATCAAGCCAAACCTTATTGAACCAAGTCATATAATTTTCAGGGTCTGATATCCAAATTAAGACTGGGGCGGAATTTGCCATATTTCGAAAGCGCTCTTCGCTTTCAATGAGATTCCGATTAACTTCTTGAGCATATTTAACAGCCCGGTCCCTAGAACTCATTAAAATCCAGATGATTGAACTTAAACCAATGGACATGAAGATTCCAAAGACTAAGGCTAATTTTTCACGATTAACAATATCACCCCCAGTGAAGAACTGACTATCCGCATGAAAATTAAAGGTCCATGTTCGTCCTAAAAAAGTGATTTTTTGCTGACTTTTAAATCGCCTTTCATGCGAACGATCTGATTGATCAAAGTGAGATTCATGAAGCTGAGCCTCAGCACTGATATTCTCACCATCATAAATTGAAAATACAATACCCATTTCCGATTGAGTCCAGTATTGACCCAATACTCCAGCCATCAAGTCACGCATACGAAAAGGCGAATAGCTCCAGCCAATCAGACACCTGACTCGATCCTCTTCACTGGGATCATCTGGCAAATTTTTATACACAGGTACATAGATCAGAAATCCTGGCTGAATATCTTTCTCCGTTTCTTGCACTAAGACGACTTTACCAGACATTGCTGACTGTCCAGTTCGCATCGCTCGATCCATAGCTTGACGACGTACAGGTTCGCTGTACATATCATATCCAAATGCTCGCAAGTTACGTCCCTCAAAGGGTTCAAGAAATATAATCGAAGTGTAAATATCACGGACTCCAGGCGGAGAAATAGTGTATTGTGGAAAGCCCGATTGACGAATTTTTTTCTGATGGAATTCGAGCTCGGATGGCAAAATACGCTGAGAAAAGCCAACACCCTGCACTCCAGGGTAACTTTGGTCTAAACGCAGAGTTTTTACAAATGTCTTAAACTCATCGCGCGTTACCTCAGTTGATGCTGCCAACAAGCCAGCTGCTGAAAGCAAAATCCCTTCAAAAGCATTGAGACGGCCTTGAATGCGATTCACAATCTCTTCTGTTCGCCTAAAATATTCTTTCCAGTTTTGATCAATTCGTTGTGCTCTAATTTCATTATAAGAAAAAAGACTGATTGCAACACCTATAGCTAAAACAACTAAAGGGAAATACTTCGCAAGACGATCGCTATCTATTTTTTCTTTCATCTTCGCCTCAGCGCACAGTCTACAAAATTATACACATCTTGTCTGTAATTTGTGTCCGTTAGAGGAGACGTATCATTGATCTGTAAAGACAATCTTAATCCCATATTTACTTTCTGCTATTACCTGCCCCTGTGCCGATAGACATCAGACACTCTGGCTCAATCGATGACAATGTTGCCATCGGTCTCATTAATAAATCCCATTCCATTGCAATTCATAGTTCGCTTCCTGGCGCCCATCTTGCACAAACATCTACATTATGGCCAAACCACAAAAAGATGGCGAAGACAAATCAGGCAGGGCTCCAAATTTTGCTGTTGGTCTTTTGTGGATCCTTATGCCCCTTCTTACTCTTCTGCTCATGAACATTTATTCATCATCGCTGCAACAGCGAGTGTCTTATGCAGAGTTCTTATCCCTCATTGATCAGGATAAAATCAGCGAGGTCACCATCAGCGCTGAGCAAATCAGTGCCACCCTTAAAGATCGCACACAAGGTATCATTACCTTTAGTGTCGCAGATGATGACCTGATACCTTTGCTGAAAGAAAAGAAAATCCGCTTTAGTGGAGTTCCTCAAAATACTTTTTGGAATACTTTTTTCGTTTGGATTTTTCCGCTCCTACTTATGTTTTTATTTTTCAGATACATGATGAACGCTCAAGGCGGACGTCTACTTTCGTTAAATAAATCAAAAGCCAAAATCTATGCTGAAAAAGATATTAAAACGAGTTTTTCTGACGTTGCTGGATGTGACGAAGCGAAAGACGAACTGATTGAAATCGTGAATTTCCTTAAAGATCCAGACAAGTATTCCCGCTTAGGAGGGCATGTGCCCAAGGGAGTTCTCTTAGTCGGACCGCCAGGCACAGGAAAAACATTGATGGCCAGAGCCGTTGCAGGTGAAGCAAACGTCCCATTTTTTTCAATTAACGGGTCTGAGTTTGTAGAGCTCTTTGTGGGTATGGGCGCTGCCAGGGTCAGAGACCTTTTCAACCAAGCTCGCAGTCAATCACCTTGTATTATCTTTATTGATGAACTGGATGCCCTGGGAAAATCCAGGGCCTTTGGCCACCTCTCAAGTGGTGGGCACGATGAAAAAGAACAAACTCTCAATCAACTATTAGCCGAACTTGATGGCTTTGACTCTAAATCTGGAGTTATTCTATTGGCCGCCACGAATCGCCCTGAGATTTTAGATCCGGCACTGTTGAGATCCGGTCGATTTGATCGACAAATTTTACTTGATAAGCCAGATCAAAGAGGGCGACTTCAAATTTTAAATATTCATGCAAAAAACGTTAAATTGAAAAAAGATATCAACTTGTCTGATATCGCTTCAATGACACCTGGATTTACTGGTGCGGACTTAGCCAACCTTGTGAATGAGGCTGCTCTGATTGCAACAAGAAGAAAGGCTGAAGATGTTGATCTGAATGACTTTACTTTGGCCATAGAAAGAATTGTGGCTGGTCTTGAACGAAAACAACGTCTGATGAATCCAGAGGAAAAAAGACGGGTCGCCTTTCATGAAATGGGCCATGCCACAGTCGCACTTGCTCTTCAATGTCAGGATCTCATTCAAAAAGTCAGTATTATCCCCAGGGGCATTGGAGCTTTGGGATATACTCTGCAACGACCAGTTGAGGACCGGTATCTGATGACCAGATCTGAATTAAATAATAAAATCGCCATGCTTTTAAGCGGGCGAGTTTCCGAACAACTCTTCTGTGGCGATCTCTCTACTGGAGCTGGTGATGACTTAGTGAAGGCCACAAATATTGCCCGGGCCATGGTGACTCAATATGGAATGAGTGAATCTCTTGGCTTAGTGAGCGAAGAAAATATCTCTCCTCGTTTTTTACAAATTCCTGACTATTACGGAGGCCAAACAAAAAATTGGAGTGATAAGACAGGTGAGAAAATTGATCTAGAGGTAAAGTCCATACTCGAAACCGGCCGACTGACATCAGAAAGAGTTCTCAACGAAAATAAAGAATTCATTGAAATCAGCGTTAGAGACCTACTGCAAAAAGAAACTCTCAACGCCGATGAAATCGAAAACCTTTGGAATAAGTATGGCAAAATCTACGAATCCAAAATGAAAAATCTTTTTAGAAG
Organism: Oligoflexia bacterium; assembly: GCA_016861345.1. Taxonomy (GTDB): domain Bacteria; phylum Bdellovibrionota; class Bdellovibrionia; order Bdellovibrionales; family Bdellovibrionaceae; genus BOLD01. The sequence continues at coordinate 200,204 of BOLD01000003.1, read as the reverse complement.
CAAAAGAGATAACGATCAAGTGTATAGCTTGGAGCTCTCTTAGTCTGGACTATGCTCTCCTGGCAAAGAAGTATTAAACCAACATAGATTAACGCATCCCACTCCAGATACATTCTTGAGCCCTCTATCTATTTATTTGACACCCAACATATGCGAAATCAAATATAAACAAACCTTGTCGCATCAACTATCGGCATACTTCATGAATCATTCTGATACGGATTATAACCCCCGAGGGATTGATATGAAAAAACTAGCGACACTTTCAATATTGTTAATTTCTTCCACGGCCTGGTCTCAGGCTAACATTAATATGATGGATCTGGTTAAAAAGGATCATACCTTTATCCAATCGCAACTGAATTCGTCCAACTGCGCTACTTATCTCAAAGAAATCAACGACCAGGTCGAAGTCCTTGGGCCCAAAGACATGGATCTTAGCCGAGTCAAAGACGAGGCCGCTCAGATTATCAAAGAATCGTTCATATCTCGCCTCGATCTGCAAAAAAAATTCAAAGCCATGGAGTCTCAAAACCCAGTTGAAAAAGAATGTGTGAATCAAGTCCGAAGGAAAATTAACGCCAGCCGTATGCTTGAAGAATACGTCGCTCAAATCGGAGAGCTGAATACAGAGACAGATGTTCTTTCTGGCTCTGAGCCCTATCTTCTCGTCAATCCCGATTTTAAAGAATTTAAATTGCAATCTGGGGACATTCTGATTAGTCGCGGAAATGCAGTCGTCAGCGCGGCGATTGCACGAATCGGAGATCAAGAGGGACTTTTCTCTCACGCAGCCATGGTCTATGTGGATAAGAAAACAAATAAGACCTATGCCATTGAAGCCCACCTTGAAATTGGAACTGATGTAGCCCCCATTGAAGAAAAATATATGAGAGATGGAAAGGTTCGCTCAATCGTGTATCGCCCCAAAGATAAAGCCTTGGCAGAACGGGCCGGAGAAATCGCCTATAAACGAGCGAAAGCAGGTCTAGATAAAAACTCTCGAATTCTCTATGACTTTGCCATGGATATGAATGAAGAAGAAAAACTCTTCTGTTCTGAAGTCCCCTTCATGGCTTACAATAACGCCTCGAATGGATCATTCTTACTTGGAGACAGGCACCAAACTTCTTTCCACCAGAAAACAAATCGCAGCTTTCTCGATGGTATCGGAGTAAAAGCAAATGAGACCTTCTCACCTTCTGACGTCGAACTTGATTCAAAGCTAGAACTTGTTGCCGAGTGGCGAGATCTCGGACAAGCCTACAAAACTCACCGCAAAGATGCCGTTATGGCTTCAGTTTACAAGTGGCTCGAAAAAGATGGCTATCGTCTCGATGTCTCTCAATCTACACTAAAAGCTAGAATGGTGATCTTCTTAAGACACATGCCTTTGTTCGGTAGTCTTCTGAAGAATTCGATTGCAAAAAATATAACCAAAAGCACACTTCGAACAATGATGATGATGGATGCTGCCGGATCAGCAATGCTTGATGCCTTAATTGAATCTTATGATCAATATAAGCAACAAACTGGTTACCCTATGACCTATCCACAAATGCTGGCCGCTTTAGAAGAATTAAAAACTGAAGACCTGGAAAGAGATGCCTACTTTAAAGAGTGGCAGAGAGCGAATCCAGTACAGGGCGGGGACAGCAGCACAATTAGGCCTGATGAATCACGCTTTGTGAAGTTTTTTAAGCGTTGACACCTCTCTTGTTATGATCAAGTCTATTTTGATCATAACAGGGGGCCTTATGCTCGAAATGACTATTCAACTGATGAGTCTTCTCATGTTCATTCAACCTGCTTTCGCAGCTGAGCACAATCTGCCCTACTCTTGCATACCTACTGTTCTGGAGCCCCAAGAGTACGCTGCACAGGTCCTACCGAGTCGGTCACGAGTATGGAAAATTCAAGTCATTCGCCAGTCGAATCAGCAAATTGTTGGAACATATGACGTTCAACTCATCTCTGATCGAGTTAACCTGACAGTCTTAGCAAGTCGAGATATATCATTAAGAATGCTCGGCCAAGATGGATACAATCACCGAGCTGCACACATCCAAGCTCCACAACTTAATCTCCGATCAGAAAACTGGGTCTGCAAAGAGGTCCCAACCTTAATCTTCTAAGAGGATTTCAACGAACTGATCACGATGGAACATTGATTTCATCTTCCACTGACGCCCACCCACCTCTGTTACAGGTAATCCAACGGTGAACTGACGATCAGTCATTATAGATTCGTTTATTTTATTTCGTATTGTTGAGCTAATATGGGTCGAAGGACTAAATTCTTCTTCATAATCGGAAGCAAACTTCCAACTCATTTCAGACTGAACATCATGAACATTCAGCACAAGTCGCCCCCCAGAAATCTGAGAGTCCACAGAGGCTCGGATTCGACTTGAAAGTTTAAGATAATCGCGAAGGACTTTTCGCCGCTCTCCTCTGACTGTTGAAAGAACAATTCCTCCGACATCATAGCCTCCAGCCGTCTTGTGAAGAGTGAGGTTTTGCAGTGCTGAAGACTCTATTTCAAATCGGGCTGATTTTGAAAAATTTAATAAATCTGGCCAAAGAAAGAATTGAAGAAATCTTGATCTCAAAATTCTTTGAAATGCGGAAACTTCATTCAAACTAACTTTTTGCTTCGAAAATTGCTGAATTCTTTGCAGGATGATGTGATTGAGGTTTTTCTCAGTCATCACAACACGAGGCTCAACATCCTTCTCGTCTATTTGATATCTTAAAATCTCCGAGTCAAATTCTGCAGGAAAATCAAAGTTTCGGAAAAAGAGAATTCCATACTTTTGAACTCGGTACTGAGTGCCCAACTGAAGAAGTTTCCACTTTTCCGAAATGAAATCATTCATTCTCTTTTCGAGAGCAAATTTCGCCATATTTTGAAGTCTCTCTGGATTCTTAACTGCAAAATAAATAGCGGCTTGAATTTCTGCACCTAACCCCTCAAGACCCTGACATTTAAGCTCACCAACTGTGACCATTTCTTGTGGAATGACAACTTGAAAAAGTTCTGACTGAATGCGAAGCCCCTCTTCTGTATCCTTCCAGGCGTAGGTCATATTCAAATTTCCCTGACGAAACTGAACCTGAAATGGTTCACATTGAGCCTGGACACGAATACGTACTCGATGACCATTGATTATTCTCTCAATAATTTGGTCAATAAAGATTCCCATGACCTGAGCTGTCATCTCCAGGGATTCGCCACGAAGACGCACCCCAGTTTGATTAACAAGAACATCGGTAGGTGCTCCACTGACTAGAGCTCGAACCTCGCCCAGCTGAAAATCGAGTCCCTGCACTGAGATAACTTGACCCGGTATCTGAATAGGTAGCCGTCTTTCTGATTCTTTTCCAATTACCCCCTGCACTTCGGACTGAAGTCCCACCCATGGAAGACTAACTGCAAAATAGCCAGGAGACTGGGTTTGGCCAACCTGCGTGAATAACACAAGAAGCATGACTATAAATATTGAGGCTGGTTTTTGAGAGAGTAATTTTATTAAGTTCACTTTGTTTTTTTCTGATATTATCCTGAAAGACATGGGCATTAACCTCTCTAAATTCTTCTCAGACCAAGGTCCTATCGGCTCTCGCAGAGAGAGACTGAAGGCTTTTTTTGATTCTCGTCGTTTTCTATATCCATTTTTCATCGTCAGCACATGTCTCTTTCTCATTGGCCTTGCACTTTCATTCTATCAGATTTTTCATTTAACAACAGAGTATTCTTTCAACCAATTTTTACCTAAGAACCACAACCTTCTGTTGGAAGATAAGAAAATTCGTAAAACTTTTTTACTCTCTGATAAATCATCCCTTGTCTACGTGCTCCATACTGACACTGAGCAGGGTTGGCTAAACCCAGAAAAGTACTCATGGCTTAAAGCGAAAACTGAGAAGCTGAAAGATTTGAAAAATGTTAAGAATGTATTCACTTTTCAATCGCTTCAAAATGCGATTGAAAAGAAAAATGACCTTCTGATTGGATCTCCTTTTGACGAAAGTCCCCCTGCGACATGGCCAGAGCTGGCCCTTTCCAACCCTCTTATTTCACCCCAACTTCTCACAGCTGATTTTAAGTCAACTCTTTTACTCATTGAGCCCAGCTCGTCTCAAACCTTGGCTCTTGAAAAACTACAGGAGCAAATCAGCGAAAAACTACAAGCAAAGGACGTCACAGCCTCTTTAGGTGGAGCTTTAGCCGCCCAAAATCGTCTGAGCACCATTCTCGGCCAAGAATTAAAAATATTTCTCATCCTCTCAGTGATCATTTTCTGTTTGGTCTTTTTGTTTCTTTTCTCAAGTCCCTCGGCTCTGTTCTTAATTGTTTTCACTCTACTCTTCACTAACATGTTTCACCTTGCTTGGCTCAGTACCTTCCGCATACCTCTTAATGTTCTACTCTCCACACTGCCTGTCATCAATAGCATCTCTGTCATGAGCTTAATCATTCACAGTCTGCATCTATGGACTCAAAAAAAATCAGAGGCCCGGCCATCAATCGCTTCGTCGTTCTCTATCTTAAAGGAACTTTTTCTACCAAATCTTCTTGGCACACTGACTACCTCTATTGGCTTCATTGCTCTTTGGGGGGCCCAAATACCAATCATTCAGCAATATGCTTGGATCATTGCCATCTCTGTTGTTATCTCTTGGGCTCTGGCTCAATGGATACTACTATATGCCTTTACCGCCTTCACCTATCTTCAAAAACCACCACAAATGAGAAAATGGTTTGACCGGCCTGCCTATTGGAATTTCTTTGCTGTAAAATACAATCGCCCTATATTCTTTTCTATTTTAGGGCTGACAATTGTTGCAGCCTTCTTTTTCCCACGACTGAATTTTGACTCTCAATTATACTCGGACCTACCCAAGCAAGATATTGTGAGTCGTACCAATCAATGGCTTGACCAACACATGGGCGGAACTGTCTCATATGAGTTGGTTTTAATTGCTCCAAGAAAAGAGTTTTGGTTGACGCCTGAAAAAATTCAAGCTCTACGAAACGTGCAAACTGAGATAAGAAAAATTCCAAGCATTGGCGGAGTATACAGTCCGTCTGAATTTCTCCCCCAGAATCTACCCAAAAAGAAAGCTGCAATTTCTGAACTTTTTTTTCTTTACTCAATGAGTCCTGAGGATCCCACACGGCAGTATATAAATCCCTCTGCAGATCGCATTCGCTTGTCTATCAAATTTAAGGATCTACCAACAGATCAATTGCAGTTAGCACAAGCTCAAATTGATCAACAACTCACAAGCACCTTTCCAGAAGTCAAAATACAAAAAGGTGGGGCTGCCGTGTATGCTCATGAGATCAATCAAAAAGTCAGTCGAAAATTAGTTTTTGGTTTCTGGGAGTCCATTATTCTTATCGGGACTCTCCTTGTTCTAACCTTTCGGTCACTGAGATGGGCTCTTGTTGCCTGTATTCCCAACGCTATAGCCCCCATTTTAATGATTGCGGGATTGGCTATTACAAAAACACCGATCAAGCCCAGCATTGCCCTGATTTTCTCAATTTCTCTTGGCCTAGCCTTTAACAATACTGTTTACTTCTTAAGTCGATTAAAGTCCTTAGTTGAAACAAAGCAACTTCATTTTCTGCCTCTGCGCCGCGCACTTTCTCTTGAGGGCAATCCCTGCCTTTTTGAAACCTTTGTGATGCTTGCAGGCTTTAGTATTTTTCTTATATCCCAATTTCAAGTGAATAAACTATTTGGAGTACTTATGGTCCTATCAATCTGCCTTGGTTTTGTTGGAGATATGATTTTTCTTCCAGCTCTACTGAAATTCTTTCCTCAACTGCTTCTTTCAAAATCAAAAATACTTCCTATTCACACTGAAACCAGTTCTAATCTCAGACCCATTGGTGCCTGGCTCGCCTTCTTCATTTTTATCTCAGGCTCCCCCGCAAAAGCGACACAACTGACAGCAAAAGAAATCTTAACCAAGACTCGTACACAGATCGAAGCCAGTGATGAATTTGCTCAGGTCAAAATGACCATTATCGAAGCCAACGGTGATAAAAAAGTTCGAGAGCTTCTATTGAAAGCACGCCAACAAGGCGATAAGGCCTCAACCCTTGTCAAAATCATGAAACCAGCAGATGTAAAAGGCATGGGCTTACTTTCTCTAATCGAAAATGGTTCGGAAAAACACTGGATCTACCTTCCTCAGTCAAAGCAAGTTCGACGTGTTGTTGGATCTCAGACCCAATCTGGCGTCCTTGGATCCGAACTCTCTGCCGCAGATATGAATTCGGAAATACTGAAAGGGGCAAAAGCCAAATTGCTTTCCAGCACGAAGCCGGACCAATTCCAAATAGAGGTCAGCCCCGCAAAGGGAGCTCAATTTACTAAGGCGATTCTCACAATTTCGAATCAATTTTTACCACAGAAGATTGAATACTTTTCCCAGAATCAATTAAAAAAAACTGTTCTTTTTAAAGGCTATAGTCAACATGGAGCCATCTGGCGTCCAAAGGAAATTCAAATCCGTAATCATCTCAATAAAAGAGGCACTGACCTTATTTTGTCTCACCAAAAAGTCAATCAAGGGCTCAAGGATTCAGAATTCTCTCAATCTGCTCTAAAGGATGATCTTTAAAGAATGAAGATAGGCAGCCTTATACTTCTCTTGCTCCTTATCTCCCCCACTACTGGGGTTGCCGATTCACAACTTGATCTACAACTGGGCCTTCAATATTACAAACTCGGAATTGAGAAATCTTCGGACTGGTCTAATCAATCTTTACCACTGACAATTAAGGCCGATTTTAAATCAAAGATGTCTGATCTTCATCGATTGAAACTTTCTCCTCAATTCAGAGCAGACCCTGTAACCATGGAATCCACCGAGCGAAGTCAATTCACTTGGAATGACTCTTACTATGAATTGAATTTTTCAAATTCAAAAATCCGAATGGGCTATCAGAATGTTGTTTGGGAAGGGACTGACTTCTCAAATCCCCTTGATGTGATGATGCAAAAAAACTTAACTGACCCCCTGGATTCTACTCCCATCTCTTCTCCAGGAATAAGTTTTCTTCATGAATACCAGAATATGCAATTTGATTTTCACTTTATTCCTCAGATGACACCGTCCCATTTGCCCGGCAGCAAAAATCCTTGGTGGCCAAGAAAAAATGGACTGCACCTTGAGACTTCTGAATACATCCTTCTCGTTCCCCAATCCGTTCAATATCAAGTCGATTCGCCACATGAAATTAACCACGCCCGTTCAAACAACTGGGGCGGGCGAATACAAGTAAAGACAGATCTTCTGGATACCTCGATAGTCTATTTTAATGGACTTTCCAATTCACCTTACGTCCTTCTCGATCTCAACACAACCCTGGTCTCTTTGAATCCACTGACATTAATGATGGAGTCCCCCATCCATCTTCGCCCCCTTCTTTACCGAACCCAATCTATCGGAGGCCTCGTGACCATTCCAATCAAAGAAAGTTTGATTCGAATTGCTGGGAATGCCGTGATACCTCAAAAAGATGATCCTCGAGTTCCCGGTTACTCTGCCGCACAAGTGATTGGATGGGAAAAAACTTTCGATTTAAAAAGAGGCCCTCTCACAGCCCTTCTTCAATATCACCAAAACCAAAGCCCTCAAGATGGCCAATTATCATTTCTACAATCCATCTTTACAAAAGCTCTTTCTGCAGGAATCAGACAGAGCATCAATGATGAAACTTCTTTGCTCCTTGGTCACATTCATGATTTAAAAGGACATTCCAATCTCACCCGAGTCGAACTTAATCGACGACTCACTGATCAGCTTGAAATGGGCATCTTTGCCCTCAACCTTCAAGGTTCCTCAAATACTCTGTTGGGAATCTACGAATCGTATGATCGGTATGGAATAAAACTAACTGCCTATTACTAAACAACATTCACAGATGAATTCAGTGCTCTTTGGACTGCAGCCAACAGCTCAACTGACTTCACAGGCTTTGGCAGAAAATCAAAGGCCCCATTTCGAAGTGCATCCAGAACCCGATCCCGATCATCATAGGCTGACATAAATAAAACGGGAGTCTCATTCCCATCAGCTCGAATGCGTTTTAAAAAATCCAAACCAGAGATGTTCGGCATCCCAATATCAGAGAGAATCACATTGAATTTGGACTGAGCCAGTGCTGCCAAAGCCTCTTCTCCATCTTTTACAGAAACCACGCTAATATTTAATACTCGAAGGCGGTCCTGTAGGGCCTCTCTTAAATCATGATCATCTTCAATAAGTAACAAACTTTGTTTATTTTTAGTCATTCCCCATCTCCTGAAAGTAATCAGATCAGACTTTGTTAATTATACCAAGTTGATTTTTAACACTGGATTAATTGCAGGTTAGTAATGCATCTATAAATCTCATGAAGAGACATGAGTACAAAAAGATGGACTATAAATTTGGATTTTTCCTCGTCCAAGCCAACCAAAGATTTTTCTTTTCCTTCAAGGTCGCCGCAGCAGATCCCATCTTTCGGTTAAGCAACTTTTCCAGACCCTCTACAGCTGCGTTCACGACCCGATCATCAGAATCAGAAAGGCTTTGAGTAAAGTTTGGATACTCTCTCTTCTGAGGAGCTTGGGCAAGTTTTTCAATAATATGCCCTCGAACCCATAAGCTTTGTTTTTTCCTAAAATTGTACTTCTGATACAGTTCAGCCCAGAGCAATTCTCTTTTCGAAGTGGATAAATCATTAGGCAGAGCATTGATCGCCGCCACTCTCACAACCATGGCTTTGTCTGAAAGCAGTCGAAAGGCCGCTCTTTCTGCTAACTCAGGATGAGATTCCTTAAGACCTACCAAGGCTGCATTTCGAACGAACCACTCAGGATGAGTCAGGGCTTTCTGCATTTCTTTTTCAGAAACTTCTTTGTCAGTTTGAATAGCCAAAGTCATTGCCGACCATCTCTCTGGCATTGTCCCCGATGATGAGTAGGCCACTTCGTATAACTCTTCAGCTGATTTTTGCGTAGCCGCATGTGATGACAATCCTAAAGCAAGACTGATGACAAAAACTATCATTATCGCGACTCCTTCTTTACAAAGTTTTCGAACTGCCCCATCAATTCCTTATCCTCAGGCTTCACATTATTCAAAGTATCTGCCTCAAGGGCAAGCTTATCAGGATCCAACTCTTGACTCAGGACCTCTTCGGCACTGGGCGCTGCGGCAACATCTGCTACCTCAAGCGTCCCTGCCTCATTCATCATTTTGTCGATATCAAGACTTCCCAAATCCACATCCCCGCCCGCGGACGCTGCTGGTGTGGCTGTGGGTGCCGCAGGTGCTGCTTGTACTGGATCCGCCGCTGGTGGCGGTGTCGGTGCGGCTGGGGCTTCGGTTTCTGAAGTCGAGGCTTTTTGATCAGCAACAGCTTGAGCGAACTCCTTCATCAAATCATCATCAATAAAACTAGCATCTGTTGGTGGAGCAGACTCTTGAGAAGTTGGTGCGGGAGGCTCTGGCGTAAAGCTGGCGTTCGCTGCGATCTCAGGCCCAGCTGTTGCCCCCGCTGGCTCTACTGGCGGTGGCGGTGCAGATGCTGGCATGGGCTCAGGAGTTGGCGGTGTAGAAGCTGAGGGCGTAGCCGGCGCTGGAGGCGCAGCAGCTGGAGAAGGCGTGGCCGCAGCTGGGGCCGCTACAGAACCGGCACTTTCAATTTGTTTTCTCAGTTTTGCATTTTCCTCTTTGTAGAAGGACAAATCTGCAATGTCCTCGCTGATGATTTCGTACTCAGCGAGCTTATTCTGAAGTTCTTTAATCTGATTTTCCAAGGTTGCTTTTTCTTCAGTGGACATTCCTGGCGCTGGAGTCGCTGAAGGGGCTTTCGCCGACTGGGATTTCATTTGCTCAATCTCAGCCTGCTTGGTTTGGAGATCAATTCTTAATTTTTCAATTTCATTCAACAGTGGAGAGGTATCAACAGCCCCATCTGCGCCCGCTTTCGCCAAAGCTGCAGATGTGGGAACTTGATTCGCCCGCTCTAAAAGTTTTTTTATCATTTCTTCAAGATCATGCAGGTCTGTGCCCTTTGCCCCACTGACTTCATCTCGAGCTTGGGCAAATGACCGATAGGCTAAAAAGCCCACAATGATGATGATCGCACCAACGAGAGCCTCAATAAGCACAGCGTTGTATTTGATGAAAAACTGAATGATTTTATCTAATGCCATAAAATTATTGTCCTTTACTCTGTCAAAGGGGTCAAGATGAGTTGACCACTAGACGGAGGGCCTGGTTATCAGCTAGTCTCAATAAACAATGAATTATGATTTAGTAATTAACAATGGCCAAGTCATCGTCTCCAAAAAAGGGCAACTCTTTTCTCAAAATCTTCACATTGGAGTCACCAATGGCAAGATTGCGAGCCTTTCCAGCTCACCTTTGTCTGGTCAATTGACAATCGATGCCCGCCATCTTCACGTTCTCCCTGGAGTCATCGACTCTCAAGTTCACTTTCGAGAACCTGGACTGACACACAAAGAGGACCTTGAAACGGGAACTCGAGCTGCCGCTCTGGGCGGAGTGACCTCGATTTTCGAAATGCCCAATACAAAACCGCCCACAACAACCCGAGAAGCTCTCGAAGATAAAATCAAAAGAGCCGAAGGAAGGGCCTGGGTGAATTTCGCCTTCTTCGTTGGAGCCGCTCAAGACAATATTTCATCTTTACGGGAGCTTGAAAAGTCTCCAGGCTGTTCTGGAGTAAAAGTTTTCATGGGTAGCTCCACTGGGTCACTCCTTGTTGAGGACGATGAAAATTTGAGACAAATTTTGCGTTCTGGCCAACGTCGCGTGATTGTTCACAGTGAAGATGAATATCGTTTGCGCGAGCGAAAACACATTGCTGATTCAGCTAAATCTCCTCTCGCCCACCCTGAATGGAGAGATGCCGAATCTGCAGTGCGATCCACAGAGCGACTCTTGCGATTAGCACGAGAAACACACCGCCCCGTTCATGTCTTGCATGTGACCACAAAAGAAGAAATAGCAATTCTCAAAGAGTATAAAGATATCGCAACTGTTGAAGTCACGCCCCAACATCTAACCCTTTTTGCTCCTGACTGCTATGAGACCCTTGGCACCTTAGCTCAAATGAATCCCCCCATTCGAAGTAAAGATCATATGGAAGGTCTCTGGAAGGGGCTTCTTGACGGAACGGTTGACATCATTGGTTCCGATCATGCCCCTCACACAATCGAGGAAAAAACAAAAGAGTATCCCCAATCCCCGTCAGGAATGCCTGGCGTTCAAACCCTTGTCCCCATTATGCTCAATCACATTCATGAAGGACGTCTGTCACTGACAAAATTTGTCGAACTCGTTTGTGAAAATCCCCGTCGGGTTTTTGGCTGCACGACAAAGGGTCAAATAGAAGTTGGACTTGATGCTGATTTTACTCTGGTGGATTTGAAAAAACAAAGACGAATTGAAAATTCATGGATCGTCAGCCGCTGTGGATGGACACCTTTTGACGGAAAACACGTCACTGGTTGGCCAACTCACACCATTGTTGGGGGGCACTTGGTCATGCAAGATGATCATATTATTGGAACTCCCCAGGGACAAAAGGTCTTGTTCGAGTGAAGGGACAGTTGACCTCTTTTTTCTTTGGCGGCCTTCTTCCCATTCTTGCCTTTACTTTGATTGAAGAAAATTATGGGCCCATCTGGGGAACCGTGGCCGGTATGGCTTTTGGCTTTGGAGAAATTATTTTCGAAATTGTGAAATACAAAAAAGTATCGACTATGACATGGATTGGAAATGGAATGATTCTAAGCCTGGGCGCGATTTCTATTATTTCCCAAGATGGAATTTGGTTCAAACTTCAGCCCGCTCTCTTTGAAGCCTTCTTCGCCATCTTTCTCTGGGGATCACTGGTTTTGAAAAAAAATTTCTTAGTCTTAATGGCTGAAAAACAGGGACAACAAATTCCTGAAATTTTAAAAGAAAAATTTAATGGCATTACTTTTCGTGTTGGGATTTTCTTTGCCATTCAAGCAGGGCTTGCGACTTGGGCGGCTTTCTCTTGGTCAACAGAGGCCTGGGCCTTTTTGAAGGGCATTGGACTTACCCTCAGCTTCGTCGTCTATCTTGTTGCAGAAGGTTTCTATCTACGCCGACAAATTTTGAAGCAAAAAAAACTTCAAAAAGAACTCTAAAAAAAGAGGAGTTCATCGTGAACTCCCCTTCGTCAAAAACTTAATTCATCTAAATTAATGACATCGTCTCCACTGAATATGGTAAACAAGGCCTGAAGAAACGTCAGCTGAATCCACTGCTCCAATTGTTTGCTCCATCGCCGCATTGGCCTGCGCCATCATTGAAGCGTTCACTCGAAGGTTCACACTTGCTCCGCAAGGTGCCCACACCAATGTGCTTGCCATCAGCCCATCAGTCACTGTGAAGTTGTCATTTGTTGGGCCAGAGAAAATTCTGCTCAGTCGAGGACCTCGAGAGCCAGCCCAAAAATATTCTGAATCAAAGCGGTTCACACCACCTCGAGGAACAGCATTAAATCCCCGATAGTCGACTTGAAAGACCGCAACGGAGTACCCTTGGGGCACTTGAACTGGAATCGTCAAATTACATGATTTTCGATCGATTCGTCGACCTGTTGTTCTGCCAGCCTCGGCAATGAACTGATCAAAGAGCACACTGACGGCAGATTCATCTGGACTCACGCTGACAGAGGCCGTCCCCGCGGGACATCCTGTTCCTCCGTAGGCTGGTTGTCCGAGCCGAAGCCCTTCCGCCTGTGATTGAGCTACCATTAAAAGTCCAACTAAAGTTATCAGCAAGTGTTTCATTCTTCCCCCCTTTTTGCTAATCTTGAGAGTCTATAGAGCAAAGAGGGTGCCACTGAAAAAAGAGTCAATTTGCGACCACTAAAGTGCAATAAAAAAAGCCCGCTTAAAAGCGGGCTTTTTCAATTTCTGTTTCAAAGAAACTAAATTATTTCTGACAGAAAGGCATATCTGGCTTAATTTGACAGATGATATCACAAAGTGACTGGTCGCCAATGGGGCAAGAACCATCACCTGGATCTCCTGGATTTCCAGGCCATCCGCCACCACCATCGTCACCGCCGCCACCTGATGGCTTACCGATGTAGATTTTGTATGTTGTTGCAGTTTGTCCATCCGCATCTTTAACAGTCACTTGAGTTTCACCCTCAGCGACGGCTGTTAAAACACCTGCCGCATCAATTGTTGCGGCAGTGGTGTTTGCAGAAGTGAACGTGAACGGAGCTTTTCCATAAACACCTTCAAACTGAACTTTCTCGCCCTTTCCAATTGTCTTCGCATTTGGAGAAACGAACATTTTCTTCGTCAGGATTGTGTCCACAGCTTGGAAAGCATCAACACGGCAATCACATGCCGTCTGAATATTCACCTTAGCACCAGTTGACTGGATCAAAGAGCGAATCTGAGTTGGAGTCAGACTAGGATCTTGGGCCTTAATTAAAGCAACCAATCCAGAAACAAGCGGAGTCGCCATTGATGTTCCAGAAAGATTTCCGTACTTATCAGCTGGCAATGTACTCATAATGCCTTCGCCTGGAGCCGCAACGTCAACTGTTGCTTTTCCGTAGTTTGACCAGCTTGGCTTTGCATCAGATGAACCTGAAGCAGCAACCGCGATTGTGTTCGAAAGTCCTGCTTTTGCAGGATAAACTTCGTAAGAGTCGTTATTTTTTCCATCATTTGATGCTGCAACAACAAATACGATTCCCGCTTTTTCAGCACGCTCAATCGCTTCAATCAGTGGCTTCGCCTGTGATCGAGGAATTGCAGCTCCCCAGCTTGCAGAAATCACATCTACTTTTTTCTCAATAGCATAGTCGATCGCCTTAATACCGTTGTTCAAATCTCCTGAACCATTCTGATCCAAGAATCGAAGAGGCATGATGCTCACTTCTGGAGACAAACCAACAATACCGCCATCGATCAATCCCGAAGCACCAACGATTCCAGCACAGTGTGTTCCGTGGCCAGGATTATTTGAGCTTGTGATATCCATTGGATCATTGTTGTTACGGATAAAATCGTATCCTTGCACTGAATTTGGCGCTAGGTTTTTGTGTTTGTAATCAACACCTGTGTCGATCACAGCAACCACAACCTTTTTCGATCCCTTGTTGCCAGCGCGCTGCCAAGCTTTCTCAGCTTGAACTTTCGCGATCGCCCATTGCTCCTTGAGACCATTCATTTCAACTGGCACTTCAAAAGCATGAACTTTTGCATTTGGAACGACGTACTCAATGCCTGGATTTGAGTAAAGGCTCATCAGAGTCGTTAACTGACTCTTTTCATCAACATTGACCTTCATGATTTGGCCAACATCATGGTTGTCGAGTACTTGCATTTTGAGCGATCCGCTCATCATGCTCATAAGAGCTGCACTGTTTTTATACTTAACGAGGTATTCCCCAGCATTTGCTGAAGCCGCAACTAACAACGTTGTTGCCAATACCATTCGTCCCAAAGAACGTCCGATGTTTAAAGTCATAATTTTCCCCCTCCGTGGAATAATCAAAAGCATAGACCGACTCTTTTTTAAAAAAATACAAAAATCTGCTGAATGATGGCGCGCACAATGTTTTTTCTGAAGTTTTCCACATCACCATAAAAGAATTTGATTCCTTCTATATATAAAGATGAGAATTGGACCCCATGGGTTTCTGGGAAGTTCTTATCTTATCATTTATCGAAGGCATGACCGAGTACTTGCCGATTTCCTCCACGGGTCATTTGATTATCACCTCAGCCTTGATGGGCATTCAGGACGAGGGATTCATTAAGTCCTTTAATGTGATTATCCAATTTGGGGCCATTTTATCCGTACTTGTCCTTTATTGGAGGCGCTTTCTCCCCGATCTCAACTTCTACAAAAAACTTATCATCGGCTTTTTACCCGCTGCTGTTATCGGATTACTGGTGAAAAAGAAGATCGATCTGATTCTGGGTAGCGTTCAAATTGTTGCTTGGGCTCTGATCATTGGTGGAATACTCCTTATCATATCGGACAGAATTTTTTCTCACCAAAACACTCATGGAAAAAAAATCGAAGACCTCTCTTGGAAAGACTGTTTGAAAATTGGCTTGATCCAATGCTTTGCCTTTATTCCCGGAGTGTCACGATCTGCGGCCACTATATTAGGAGGCCTGAGCCTAGGTTTAAACCGCCGCCAAGCAGCAGAATTCTCATTCTTTCTCGCCGTCCCCACTCTCAGTGGCGCAGCCCTGGTCAAAAGTCTAGGTCTCATTACTACGATTGAGTCTTCACAAATATCTTGGCTTCTGATCGGCACGGGGCTTTCTTTCATCTTTGCGCTCTTTGCAATAAAATTTTTTATCGAACTGGTTTCACGATTTGGATTTAAGCACTTTGGTGCTTATCGAATCGTTCTGGGAATTGCACTTCTCCTCTTTATATATGGAGGCTACATATGAGAAACATCGCTAGCGAAGCTACACAGTGGCTTTATGATACTATTTTATTTATGCCCAATTGGAAATGGATTGGCCTGACCACGGCTTTAATTGCTGGACACTTAATCCTGGGCCTGGCTCGACATTTTATCGAGGGCGCAAAAAGCAATTTCATATCAAAACAAAATCCCAGTGGAATCGTTCGCCACCTGCTTGAAGAAAATATCCATAGCCCCCTAGCTTGGCTGATTCTGATTGGCTTTTGGAATTTCGCACTTGAAACTTTAAATCTACATGAAACCCTGACCAAAAACGTTCAGAACATCATACAGGCCGTTTTAATCTTTCATTTAATCCGACTGGCTTCAATGGGGGTCGATTCTGTTTCACGCTCCCTTGAAGAGTTTGTGAAAACAACTGAAAATACTTTAGATGATCAGCTTGCACCCTTCATCACAAAAACACTAAAAGTTCTTGTCATCGTCTTTGGTGTTCTGCTTGCTCTACAGAGTTTTGGATTTAATGTCATGTCCCTACTCGCCGGACTGGGACTGGGAGGATTAGCCCTTGCCTTAGCAGCTCAAGATACTGCCGCCAACGTGTTTGGCTCCATCACCATCATTTTGGATCGCCCTTTTCAAATGGGCGATTGGGTCAAGGTCGGCGACACTGAGGGCGTGGTAGAAGAGGTCGGCTTTAGATCAACTCGTATTCGCACTTTCTACAAATCTCTGGTCACCATTCCGAATTCAACAATGGCAAAAGAAAAAATAGACAACATGGGAGTCCGCCCTCTTCGTCGCATTCGCCACACTCTTGGTATAGTTTACGGAACTCCGGTCTCAAAAATTCAAGACTTCCAAGCAAGAATCAAATTGATGATTAACTCGCGCCCCGAGGTCAGTGCTCCCGACACGACTGTCGTCTTTAATGCCCTTGGTGATTTCAGCTTACAGATACTTGTGAACTTCTTTGTCCAAGTCGCAGACTCAGGCCAAGAGTTAGCCATTCAAGAGTCAGTACTTCTTGAAATTCTCAAGATCGCTGAAGAGATGGGAGTTGAGTTCGCTTATCCGACCCAGACTATACACGTGGCAAAGTCCTAATTCAGATCAACTCCACGAAAAGATATCTTTCGATACTCAAGTTTGCCTGATTCGTATTGAACTGCCACATATTCTCTATCTGGACTAACGCTCAAACTACTGATCGCATCACTCTTGTTTGATTTGCTAAATTCATGCTCAAATGCTTGGGTATTCAGATTATATATTTTCACTGTTGATTGATCTGCCATGAAAATTTTCTGTGCATCTAAATAACCATAGGTTTTTAACTCATACCCTGGGCCAAACAAGACCTCAGAGATTTGTTTCCCAGTTCGCAAATCTATCAAACGAACTTTATGTTCCCTCATATGTCGAATCATCAACTGTGATTCATCTAAACTCATGCGAACTTGAGACTCCGCAAGATCCTGAGTCCATAGTGTTTGTTTGGTATTCAAATCAACAACCTCAATACCCTTTTCATCAGTACTCAAGACCACGAGACCTTTTGAACTCTGAGCCAATACATTCACAGTTCGTAACTGAGTACTTCGACTCGTCCAGATTTCTGGCTGATCTGAACCAAATAATGTTTTTCTTTTTGACCCTAGAAACTCGTCGATTTTATAAATGTGAAGATTCTTTTGGCCAACCTTAATAAAGATGAAATCTCCAGACAATCGAATATCTTCAATCCAATCAGCGAACTTTAATTCTTTCACGACCTGCGCAGATGCGATATCTGTGATTGAAATAATTCCATCAACAGAACCGACAAATAAGTATTTCCCATCAGGTGATATTTCTAATCCTGATATTTTATCATTATGAGTTAACTCTAGCACTTCTTGAAAAGTCTTTGAATCCAAAACCTTTGCTGTTTTACTTTCTGCCCAGGTGTATGACATCAGCACTCCATCTTGCGACCAAGAGGTTTTCCCTGTTGAGACAAAGCTTCCCGGCAATTCAAGGACTGGTTTTCTTTTCTTAAGATCAATAACATAGGACTTTTGAAAATCGGAAGAATAGACAAAACGCCCCTTTGGATTAAAACTCACCTGTGCTGGGTAGGCCGAATGTTCTAATTCTAAAACTGGAACAAACCGGCCCGTAATCGTTTGATCAACTTCAGCCTTTACCTTTTCTCGAGCTTGGCGCTGAGCATCATTCAGCCTATCATTCTGATCCTGAAGTCGTTTTATTTCTGCAGAAATTTGATTATCAATTTCTTTTTCATCAAGACCATATTGATATTTTTTATATTCTAAAATTTTTTTTTGAAATTGTTTTTCAAGGGCCAGAAAATTAAGCCTCTTATTTCCCATCGCATTCGCAGAATCCAGCTCAAATCGCATCTGAGCCAATTGATGTATGATTTCATTTTGTATTCGAAAGATCTTCTCACATTTTAATGGCTGAGCCTGTACACTGAGAAAACCTGATAGAAAAATGAATGCGATCAATCTTGTCATAAGTCAGACAGACGTGCATTAACTTTTCGAAGTTGAACATTACCAGCCACAAATCCAACAGAAAGATATTCTCCATCAGGACTCAACTTTGCTGTTTTAATTTTTGACTGACCGAAATCCTGAATCTCCTCTTCCTGTTTTCCTGTCGTCAAATCATAAAAACCAATTTTCGTACGATAGCTCACCATGATCTGATTTTTTCCAGGGACAAACTCGAAGGCTTCAACTCGCTCCTTCTGAGGACCTTCAAACTTATGAACAATATTCCAAGTTTTCGTGTCCACAATAAGCAGATTATAGGCAGGATAGTCATGAAACGCTAAATATCGGCCATCTGGACTGAGTTCAAACTTTGAAACTTGATCAAAATAAAAGTTGGGATTTTTGGTAATTTGCTGAAAACTTGATTGCCCAGTTTGCAAGTCAATAATCTCAAACCGACCATCTTGTTTATGAAACATGAGCTTCTCACCTGAAGCTCCCACGAAATTTGAAATGTAACTTGAAACATCATCTCTTTTGATCACAGGACTGGGTTCTACTGTTCCTAGCCAACTTCGTTTTACTGGCGCCAGAAGTTCATCAACTCGGTAAATCAACATTGTCTTATTAGTTAAATTGAGCAGAAGATATTTTGAATCAGGACTAAACTGCACACGTCCAACACGTGTCCCCAACTTCAACTCTCTGATCATCTGAGCATTCTGTATATCAGTTATGCTGACAGCTCCATCCTCTGAGGCCACAGCAAATAATTTTCCACTGGGGCTAATCTGAGTATTCACAATTTTCTTTTCATGAGTGATGGTGACCAATTCCTCTTTGTTCTTCACATCAATCACTTTAGCCTCTGCACTGTGGGGAGTGGAAACACCAACAAGATCACCATGAGCACTCCAAGAAAGATGCCCACTCAAAAGGGTCACACCATGGATCGTCAATAATTCTTTCCTTGTCTTTAAGTCAGTAAAAACACCGCGATTGGCATCAGCTGTAAAAAGGATCTCTCTTTTCGGAGAAAAGGAAACCTGATTCAAACTATTATCATGAGAAATTTCAGCTAGTGGATAAAATCTTTCTACAACAATATCCTGCACCCGATCCTGCTGTTCTTTTCGGCGCTTGATCTCGATATTCTGGTCCTGTTTTTGAACTCCTTGAATCTCAGCGATCTTGTTTTCAATCGATCTTTGAAATTCACTCTCTGTCATTATTCGATTACTGGCTAAATATTGCAAAACAGTGTTCGATTTTTTCTGGTATTGGTGAACCAAGCTCTGCTGCAATATCGAACGATCCCCATTTGCCCTAGCTAAATCGATCTGCATTCGCATCTCAGCTAACTGGAAAATGGCCTGGTCCACTTGATTTGCCGAGACTTGTGATTTAAATACTTGTTCACAGCGCAAACTGCTCGCCTGAGCGAGCGTTGACATAGCAATAATAAGAGTCAGGACACCGAATCGAATCACTTAATATTTCCTCGACTTTTTTCATTGGCAAACAAACTTGGGAAAAGTTCTGGGTACTTCACAATCTCGTTTCGATAAGCATGAATAAAGTCAGAAACAACTGTGTTGATCACTTGAGCGTAATCTTTGGCTTCGTCTTTCATTTGCTCAACTTGGTATTTTACTCGCTTATCCAGCACGCCTTGAGAAATTAAGCCATCAAGGACAGCAGACTCGTGATTAAATTGCAAGATTCCATCTTGATTATAAGTTGGAGTAATTTTTTGTGGTGCCCAATATCCTAATCCCTCAAAGAAAAGATTCAAATCTTTCATTTCAATCGTTGTTCTTAAATCTTTATAAGCCACACCATTCATCAACTGGTGAACGATAAAACGAGCCTTTAACTGATCCAGTAATTTGATAAAAGTCCGATCCGAAGCCGAGCTTGTCGCCGACACATAATAATCAGGGAACTCTCGCGCATCCATTTGGTGAGCTTCTTTTGACTCTTCTTCCTTCTTAATTCGAAGTGCTAAGAATTTTTCATGGATTGAAGCCAGCATTTCTTTCACCACAGGACTTTCAAATTCAACCGCTTCCACGATGGGCTTTAACTCGCTCATCGCCAAAAGCCCCTTCCACTTTGGAGAGATTCCTTTTTCGAGATTCATCAAAAACTGTGTCATTGCTTCTTCAGTTGATAGCTTATTAGAAACAAAAACCTTATTCGGAGTTCGATCCATCACGGCCTCACCTGCAGAACGATCCTCATGATAAGAGTCCAGGAACTCGCTGGGCAGTTTATTTGATGTCAATATGGCTGTGCGCAAAGCCACTTTCAGCACTTCGTTCCCATGAAAGACTTCTCGCTCATTTAAAATTGATAACAGTGCCGTTAATGTTTGCGGGTTAGCTTTATCGACTTCATCTAAGATCGCAAAAGTAAAATCCTTTGAGGCCAAACTTGTCGACGTTTCAATTTCCTCTTTACCCTCGTTCAGTTGCTTATCTATTTTTGGAAAACCCACCAATACGCCTTCAGGCAAAAGCTTGTGAAACTGAAGAAGAAATCTTTTGTAGATCTGTGGTTTCTCGTTTCTCATCTTTGTCAGCACTGCATTTAAGAAGTTTTTATCCTTTTTCATGACCGTCAAGGTCGACTGAACAAACTGATTGACTTGATCATGATTCATCTTTGACAGCTCTGCCTTCAGAATCACTTCTGCAAGTGCCGTCTTTGCTCCGCCAGGCGGACCAAAGACATAGAGATGATTTTCTGAAAGTAAACCCGTTAAATGAGCTTCGATTGAGTGCTCTAATTCAATAAATCGATTTTTAAGCGCTCTGACCTCATAGACCATCCAATCATAGTACCGCTGAGTGCGCTGATCTGCTGGCAAGCTACGAGTTTGTTTCAAGAAAGCTCTCACTTCTTTGCGAGATCTTTCAGGAACAATTTCTTCTTGCGCAGATTTTTTAGCTTTTTTGCTATTGTTCGTCTGTTCAAATTGTCGAGTTAATATTTCAGCAAACTGATTCAAGTCCGCCTTGATGGATTCAAGCTCAGTTCGAGTTCGCTTTTTGACTGTACCTTTTGCCAACAGTAGATCAATTGTTTTATCAACCTCAAACTGAGGTTTTTCTGGATTCAACTTGTTATCAGCAATCACCTGTTGAATTCTCTTATCCAATGCTGCAACGTCTTTCATCTCCACAGTCCACCCTTCAAATTCGGACGACTGACTGCGAATTTCCCAATCTTTTCCCGATGAAGAGGGGTGAAGAACAAACTGCACCTGTCCGGCTCCATCCAGTAATCTTAATTGATTTTCAAAGGGACTGAGCTCGACCTGCATTTGAGCTAACGTTCCATATTTGGACTTCACGGTCACAGTGCCTGTGGTTTTATTATCTTTTGTTTCTGAAAGAAGATACTTTTTAAATTGAATCTGCGAAGGACCTACATAAAGTGCGCTCTTTGAGAGTAGGACTAAGTCCTTACCCTCGGGCACAATTCTGATCTGATCATAGGGAACACCATCCATGAGCTGCTTTGCAATCAGACTGGCTTTAAAGACTTGGACAAGACGACGAACAGATCTTGTCGAAAATTGATTTGCTGGGAAATACTCTGACTCAGATTCGCCGTATCTCAATGCCGCTCTTGATTGATCTGCTTTTGATGTCGCGTAACGATCAAACTCGCGCGCGATGCTCACAATCTGTTTCATCATTGATTCTGGGATCTCTACTTTATTAACAAGCGCCTGAAGCTCAGTCAAAGGAAGCGAGATTTGAACAGAGTTTGGATTTTTCACCATATCATACATGGCCACAGTCTCTTTCGGGCTTAGCTGCTGATTGGCCATATGTATTTTAATCGCCATTCGATCAAGCAATGCCTCTCCTGACGGACGATCACCCAGGAAGCTTTGAATAAACTCACCAGTTGTCTTATTTGATGTGAAAACTCCAGACGAAAGAGCTGCATCAACAACTCGAGAGCCCAAGAAAGCTTTTCTTTCATTGAGAACACCTAGTAAAGAGTTTAACACTGCCGGGTTAGATTTTTCGGCCTCATCGGCTATCATGAAAAGAAATTTATCCCCAACTAGTGATGTTGAAGTTTCAACTTCATATCTACCACTTTCCATCATCGATTTAAACTTTTGAAAGCCGGTGATCTTACCTTCGTTAATCAACTTGTGAAATTGGAGCACAAAGATGCGCTTGTCTTTTTCGGGAATCGAATTTAAAACCGATTGGAACATGAGACGGGACAAATAGGTCTTTGCTCCACCGGGCTCACCATTGATCCAAACAAATTCTTTGGCCAAGATCGCTGTGGCAAGAGCTTCGACAACCTGATCACGACCGTAAACACGCTGTGTGATGCTTCTTAATCCAGAAACAGATTCCTGCCACGATTGAGAAAGGGATCTCTCGATACTGCGATTAACCGAGGGCATGATGTTGCGAAAGAGAGCTTCACACTTCACTGCAGCTGCAGAAGAGGCCTCTGAGACTAGCAGTGGCATCAATAATGCTGTTAAAATTTGTAATTTCATGACGAACCTCTCTTCCATAACCTAAGAGCTTATCTATTCAAGCCATGTGCCACACGTTTTTGTCTCAAGATGATACAGTGAACTCGAATATAAGCTTGGGTATTAACCTTGCAGAAGACCTGGGTATGAGGTTTATTCAAACATTTTTTCTTTTCATAGTTCTCACCACAAGCTTGATCACTCAAGCCCAAGTCCGCTGTGAATCTCTATTCACAACGGCAGAAAATGCATGGACCACTCTATATAAAAAATCTGATCATTCCCCTCGCCCCGAGCTGTGGCTAAGAATTAGACAGTCGTTAGCAATTCACGTTCAAGGTTTACCCCATCCTTTAGAGACTGCGGGACAGGATGCTGATCGCATCGGCGCCGTTTATAAGAACTTAGCAAAAGAGCTTCCGATTTTATCGCAGTTGATCCAGGTGGACCGTTTAAGTTCATATCCTTATCAAGATTTCATCGTTTTAAAAAGAACCGCTGCAAATGAGATTATCCGCATCAGTTACCAGCCAAAGTCTAAAAACCAAGTTTTTGCAGCCCTTGAAGCCTTAAGAATTCTATCATCGATTGAGTCAAAAGTTGAATTTCCAAAAACAGAGGAACAAAAGAAAAAAGAAGAAGAAAAAAAGAAGCAGGAAGAGCAGAAAAAGAAAAGTGATCAAAAGAAAGATCAGAAAAAAGATCAGAAGCAAAAGAATCAAGGACCAAAGCCAAAGCCCCAATGGAATAAGCCCGAGGACCAATACAAACCTGAAAATAAGGACATTTCCAATGATGGCAGCGGCGGCGGACAAGAGACCGTAGATATCGCGAAAACAAATGCTCCTGTTCTTAAAAAATTACTTCGACAGAAAATCTATGATCAGTTTGATTTAAAAACTTGGACAAGCCAACCTGTTCAAAGATCCACACTTCAAACAAGTCAAAAGCCAACAAAAGAAATTATCATTGATCCACTTGGCAGCTCAGAGGTTGATATACCACTTCCTTATGGCTACAGCTTAGTTCCAGGTCGGTATGGACAAAGCACTGTGAAAGAAGTTGGCCCCGGTGAGCTCAAGCTGCTCTCTCAAACAGACAAGCCTGTCGTCTTACCTTTAGTTGAAATTACAGGCGAGGGTCACCTCCCCCGACTGCAATCAAAAATGAGCTCTGCAGAAATGAAGCTTTGGCCTCAAGACCTTCTTCTCTTTGCACAAAGCCTGAAAGGTAAAACTCCAATAGAAGCTGCAACATTGCTTGAAAAATACATCTCAGTCGATGGTGGCTATCTGTATTATTCAAAAGGTGACAAGATCAGCGCAAACCAGCTCCAAGAAATCGAACAAAAGTTCAACCAATTAAAAACTCAAATGCCTGATCCCATGGCCATGGCCCATCTTCGGGTCTTTAACTGTGACGGGGCCGCTTGGATTGGAGCACTTTTACTGAGAGATGTTCTCGGTGCCCAAGTGCGAATCGCTGGTGGAAGAACCTCTGCTGGAATTCAGAATATCAATTCAAAAAAATATCACGTTGTTCGCTCTTCAGATCCTGCTCACGCCTGGCTAGAGGTCTTTGATGGTCAAAGGTGGGTACCTTTTGACATGACTCCAAAGAAAAATGTACCTGATCAGTCGGGAGATTCATCACAGAAGAATGATCTTGAAAGAGATGATCAGGATCAGGATAATCAGCAGAAGCAAGAAAATGATCAACAGAAAGACCAGAATCAAGATCAAAAAGACCAACAAAATCAAAAGGGAAAACAAGATCAACAAGGAAAAAACGAGAAGGATAAGGACAAGAATCAAGATCAAAAAGGTTCAGACAAAGGCAAAGGCAAAGACAAGGATCAAGACGATAAGAAAAATCAAGAGCCTAAAAATGATGAGAACAAGAATGAAGATCAAGCCCAAGATCAGAAGACTGAAAAAACAGATGATCTTGAACGTGAGATTCAAGACATTTTAAATTCAAAATCAACTCAAAGACAAAATAATGAATCACAACAAGCCTTGGTTGAAAGACTTTTAAAGCGAAATGAACTTCTTCATCTTGAAAGTCTAATCTATGAAGGTTTTGGAGCAAAATACTCTCAACAATCTGAGCAGATTTTGGCCAAACTTAATAGTCCCTTATGGACGTCCATGGTTGAGCGATCTCGAGGAAGAATCTCAACACATACAAATGAGGCTCGACTTGAGAAATTTAATGGAATGAGTCAGCTGCAAAGAGAAATCAGCGAAGCCCTTTCTCAAAATCAGCTGCGTAAGGGACAAACAAAAATTCTTTTAGCCAAAAGACTGCTTTTAGCTCTGGCTGATCATCGACAGCTCACACGTCAAGAACTTCAGGCACTGCAAAGCTTAGAAAGAATATTAAAACTGATTGAACCATTAAAACATGAGAACTCAAAAGAATTCGACGTTGTTGAAAAAGCCCTACAAGATCTCCCAGGAACGATTTCAAAAGAATATCTCAAAAACAAATATGGAAATGATTTTACTCAACTGGGTGGCAACGGAAATGTTCAGCTGGCAAATGATCTCGTCAAGGGGAAATTAAAACCCCTTCTTCAAATGGGCGCCGTCAGTGAATTTGTGGATATGACATTAAACTCAACTCCAGAGGCCCGATTTAAAGATGAACCCACACTGAATAAAAGCCTTGTCCCAAAAGTGCGACAGGATCTCATCATCACTCGAAATCCCCTCGATTTTGCCAAGATGCTTTGGAATCCTCGTCCTGGGGAACACATGTTCGCCCCCACCTTGCAAGGTCGACAATTTGCAATTGGCAGTCTTGAGACCAGACGCGTTCCTGATCCCAAAAATCCGATCGAAAGAAAAGTATCTGTTATTTACTACGATATTTCTGGCTCCATGCAAGGACCCAAGATGGAGGCCGTAGATGCTCTTTTAATGGCCTATGCGGATAAGGCTTTATCCGAAGTGGATGCAATTGGACGACCAACGCACGAAATCTATCTGATTCCATTTAATGATCATGTTCTGCCCGGTGTTCACATTTCATCTCGTGAAGATGCCTTGCAGTTCTTAACAAAAAAAATGAGCTATGCAACTCAGGCTGGCGGAGGAACGAGCATTCAATCTGTTCTTGAAAATTTCTACAAGCTGATTGGGTCAAGCTATCAATCGAAATCAAGTCTTGGTCGGGAAAAACTTTTCCAAAGAGCAAATATGGTTCTTTTCTCAGATGGCGAAGCCCATGTGAATGTTAATGCCTTGCAACCACTCAGGAATGCTATCCCCCCTCAGGTGAATATTCATATGAATTTTGTTTCTCTTGGCGAAAATCAAAACCAAACACTGATTGATCTCGCAGGCAGCTCTTCGCTTTCCTCGAAAAAGCCAACTTATCGCTCGCTCAATCAAGAAATGCTCCTGTCCATTTCGAACATTCGAACCGAGGCTGATCCTGAGGCCTTTGCATCAACTGAAAGACTGAATGGCGGTCTTTACTCTGAAATCCAAACTCTGCTTCAAAATTTATCCATCGACCCACGCCTGTCACCAAACAAGCACCAGATCAACAAAACACTTTCACAAATTCAAATCACAAAACAAGATGCTTCACAAATTTCTGGCTTAAGAGAACTGATCAATCTGACCAGAATTGACGAGGCCACTCATGAAATGAATCTTGAACCCGAAACAAGACAGAGACTACTTGAAGCTCTGGTCGAAGCCTACCCCACACTGACTGGTCGATCTTGGAGAGATATGACCTACCAAGAGCGAGACCTTTTCCAAAGTCTGCAGAAATGGAGTGAGTGATGAAAAATATCAGTCGCTTCCTTATTCAGCTCATTGGCCTATCAGCCTTACTCTGGCAGATGCAGTTAGCCGTTGCAGCACCTGCTTGTCAGAAAATCTTTTTAAATCAAAACCTCAAAGTCATTCAACAACTGGCTGAGCTCTCTGTCCGACTGGATTTAGCCACCGCTCAAGGCGATTCTAGTTTTACGATTGGTGCTCTCAAAAATGATTTTCAAAATAAGCTCAATCAGGCTTACCATGTTCTTGTCAGACAGGGACAAATGTCTGACCGAGAATTTCACGATCTGATTGTAAAAGAAACACTAAGAATTCAGAGTGACCATCAAGTCAAGACAGATAAAGAACGAGAACGCAGAACGCAAATTGATCTTGAAAAGCCACCTGAATTTCGAATCGTTAAAACCCTGCCCAATTTAACTAAAACTCATACAACGTATGAAAAACCGCGATTCTCGACTGACCAGCAGACACTGATATTTGGAAATACAATTTTCAATCTCAGTCTTGATAAATCTCTCGATAAGCTCAACACAGCCATTAACTCGCAATATGGGCTGAATGGCTCCCCAGAGGATAGTAAATTGCATTCGGATCTCGCCCAACGTTTCTACGCTGTTAAAACTCAACACTGGGGAGTTTTTCTTTTTGACACCAAAACACAGGAAACCATACGCTTTGGACAAGAAGAATTATTCGGGAAAAATGGAAATTTTCACAACCTAATTCCTGGACCTGGCCACTCTGAAAATGGGGATTTCATTCCCTCTCTCTCACCAGATGGTCAGAAAATTGCCATCTACCATAATCATAAAGATCGGTTCGTGGTCTTTGACACTCAAACGCATCAGAAAATATTTGATTACAAAATGGGCCATGATATTGACCAGGCAAACGGGATTTTTGTAACTGAAAATCATGTGATCGTCTCTTACTATAAAAAAAGTTATATCCTTGATCTGAAAACTAGAAAAAAATCTAAGCCTATTAATTTGAATCCAAAAACATTTGCAACAAAAGATGGAATCATCACAACACTTCAGACCGATGACAAACTGACCTATCAGCTTCGAGACAAAAGCACATTGAATGTGATCAAATCAATTGAAATGATCCGCCCAACATCATATTGGGATGTTGATAAGGTAGAAATCAATGGAAATCAAATCCTCATCGAACATTCGCGTGCTGGAAGAATTGGCTGGACCGAAGTTAATTTTAAAACTGGGACAGCAAAGGAAATCGCAAAGAGATTGATTAATTCAGATCAATTCGAGCTGATGCAAATCTCCGCCGATGGCTCGTCACCCTACACTCTCCATATTGGGAGCAGCAGCTCTCTGGTTCAAGAAGAAATCAAAGTGAAATGGTACCATTGGGATCAAAACACAAAACGGGTCTTTTATAAGCTCAACAATGACTCAAACCTTTACCTTGCAGAGTTCGAGAGTAAGCATTGAGTTATCAAACTATTTAGCCATTTTGACTCTGAGCAACCACACACTTTTTAATTGAAATAGACCAATCTAGGCAGTAGCGTCGACCCCAGAATACCCATGATATTAAGGGGGCGCCATGTTACTAGTTCTTTTACTCTCACTTCAAATCCAAGCTCGAGAATTTTATTTGCAAGTTGGTCAGCATCTTCGACTGGGAAACGATGTTGTTTATTGTGGCACTAATCAACCCCTACCGACTTGCGAAGAACGGTGCCAATACTTTGATAATTTTAACAATAGCTGCTTTTATCAGACCCGCTGTGAATATTCGGGCTCATGTTTGAAATACACTTCTTGCGAAAAATTTGATACGCACGAGAATCTTTGTATGTCGGAAAAAATGTTGTGGACCTGCTCAACAGGAGTAAACTCAGGATCTTGTACAGAGACCTGCCAGCATTTCGATAATTTTGAAAACAAGTGCAGCTATCGCACTCGCTGTGAGATCCAGGGCAATTGCATCAAAGAAGTCACCTGCGCTCGCTGGGACGATTTTGAAAAGAAATGTCTTAGTGAAAAAGCTGTGAACAGGTGTTTCTAGCTCAGGCTTTCCAACCCATTTACAAAACAATTTTTCCGCGAAGGCAATGAAACTTTTGATCTTTCATATTGAGCCCATTCACTTGAGCTCCAAATAAATTAATATCAATTATCCCTGATTCTTCTTCAGTATCTATGTTGATCAGTGCATAACCACTGCGCCCACGATTACAAAGAATAATAAATTTAGCACCGTATTCAACAATCACAGCCTGGTTAAAAGCAGTTGAAATACGGGGGCGATTGTCATTTAAGAAAATCTTCTCAAGCTGAATAGTATTTCCTCCATTTTCACTTGCACTCCGACTAATTCCTAAAGTTTCGCCATTGTTGAGAAAACAAGTAAACAAATCTTCAGCATGTGAAGCTTCGACTAAGAACAAAACGATAAGTGCTGCAATAATATTTTTCATAATCTCCTCCGCAAATGTTTCTAATTGCACTGCGACTGAGACTGTCTATTCAAAAATCCTGCCAAACACCATGTGTCACTGCGCTGATAAAGGTTAGCTTAATTTAAGCTTAATCAATATTGAATTTTATCAAACAAGGCTGCGACTTCTTCTGAGGTCGCAACATTCGAGCTTATTTTCTCTTCTTTTTTGGAGCTTCCACTTTCTTTGCAGGAGCTGACGAAGTGGGCTTTGCCGATTGCTCAGACGAGCTCTCACCCAAAAGCTGAGCTGTTTCCGCTTTGATTTTCTCTGTTTCAAGTCTCATTTTCTCAGCATCCAGCTCTGCTCTAAGCGTGTCCGTTTTAAGCTTTAAAGAGTCCGCCCCTCGTTTTGACTTTTCATTTTGTTCCTGAAGTTTTTCCCGCTCTTTTTTAACTCGGTCTATTTCGGCCTTAATTTTCTCATTCTCTGCTTCAGATTTTTTGATTTCATTCTCGGCTTCAGCCATTGAGCGCTTCAACTTTGCATTGTCGGACTCAATTTGAGCAATTTCTTTTGAAGATTGAGCTCTTTGCTTTTCAAAATCATTTTTTACCTTGAGCATATTTTCCCGAGCCTTTTGCTCTTCTCGCTTGAGCTCTTCAAGTTTTTTTCTTTCTTGCTCGGCCTGTTTGACAACTTCTTTCAGCTGACCTTCTGCCTTTTTTGCCTCTTCATTGGATAACTCTTCTTCTTTTTTCGATTTTTCTTGAGCTGCTTTTGTTTTAGCGATTTCGCTTTCCGCTCTCGCTTTTTCTGCTTCTGATTTTGCTTTCTCAGCTTTTGATTTTTGAACTTGAGCACCTGAGAGAGTCATCTGTTTTTGAGCTTCAGCCTTTGTTTTTTCCATCAAAGTCACAGCTTCTCGCTCTTTATTCTTGGCTTCGGCAGCAACCTTTTGAGCCTCTTCCATCTCTTTGACTGCCGCCTTAGCTTTCTTTTCTTCTTCTTCCGCTAAATTTTGCTGTTTTTTTGCCTCTTCTTCTGATTTTTTCTTTTTCTCTAAAGACTCATCACGAGCGCTCTGTGCTTTTTTTGTTTTTTCTTTCGATGCTTCAATTTGTTTTTGAAGTGCCGCTGATTTCTCATCAAGCATTTTTGCCTGCTTTTCAAGCTCTGAGGCCTCTGATTTCAAACGAGCAGATTCCCTTTCAGCCTCTGCTGCTTCTTTCTTTGAAGACTCTTCAAGGGATTTTGCTTTTGCAATAGCGGCCTCGGCCTCTGACTTAGCCTTATCTCTTTTTCGTTTTTCTTCCTCAGCCCGCTTTTTTGCTTCTTTTGATTCTGCGTGAGCGGCTTCAGCATCCGCTTGGGCTTCTTCTGCTTCGACTTGTTTGTCGACTTCTGCGGAGTGCGCAGACGCCCCGTAGCCAAAAATCAAAACCGTCGCAAGAAAGGTAACAAGAACATTTGAAATGAGTGGGCGCATAGAAAACTCCTTCGTAAAATCTTATTCTAATGAAAGAGTTCCAAAAAATTAAGATGCCTGTGGTCGAGGTCAGGACCAAAGCACATGATGATTTTGATTATTGTTTCGTTTGTAGTTTGACACTCATCTTCAGTGCATCCTCTGCTGTCGAGCGAATAAGTGTAAACTGATACCGATTCGCATCTTGAGTTTTTATGTTTCCATAAAACTCACACTGATAAACTTCAACCACGGGGCTATCGGATACACATTCGACGTATTGGTTTTCAATTTCGACATTTTGCTCGATATATTGAGCCAGAGTAGCTTCATTCTGTAACTTTAAGTCTTCAACAAACTGAGCCTTGTCGAAGTAAGTCATCCCGCCGAGACCTCCATGATTGGATTCTTGAGCCAGCGCACTCACTCCAGAAAGTACAAAGAAGATTAAAATCAGCAGTCTCATGGTCGATTCCTCCATCCATGATCAGAGCAAGGCAAGGGCCAAATCCTGAATCTCCTGCTAAAGTCATCTCAAACTGAGACGAATTGAGAGGGGTTCAATGGTCTCACGTGCTCTCCCCTAGAGAAAAAGCCCCTCTTTGGCGTCTATGTCAAAAGCATAAACAGGGATGACCTTCCCCATCTTGAATATATTCGCTCACGACAGACCACCCTTATCCAGAGCAGTGGCAAACCCCTTGCAATAGACTAAAGTACCCCCCCATAGCGGCCTGGTGATCCCCCCCCCCAAACCAGGTCGCTTTTTTTTTGCCTTTAGGCCCTTGCATATTTCACCGAGAAGTAAACATGCCAGAATCATATAAACCCTTCATTCGAAGAAATAATCCACGGGTTCCCTTTGCCTGTAAGTTTATTGCTCACAACGATAAAAAAGTTTTTCATGGAGAAATGATTGATCTCAGCGTGAGAGGATTTAGTTTTTCCAGTGACAACAATCTGTTACCCGTTGGGAGCCGGTTTACTCTACATATGAAATCAGGATATGGACTGAGCCCCTTTAATGTTCGCTGCGAAATTAAAGCTCGAAAGAGTGTGGTTGCTGGCTCAAAATCAAAAAAAATAGTCGTCAAATACAGTGTTGTCTTTTTGAATTTACCGGTAAAAAGCTCAGAAGAAATTAAAAACTTAATCCAATACTGCCGTCGCAATATTGCCTAACCCATCTGCGCCTGATCTCTAGTCTCGTCCAGATTCAACCTCGACCACCAGCTTCAGGACCTGTCTCTCGCACCAATTCACTTTAGAATATCACTATGAAGTTCATGACTTTGTTTTTCGTTTTATTTTCTTCTTTTGTTCAGGCCTCAACCCAACCTCTGCACGTGATGATTGACCCAGGCCACGGGGGAACCGACACCGGAGCTGTTCGCGGAAAGGCCCGTGAAGCTGAGATCGCCCTTAAGGTGGGAACTTATTTAAAAACTCTCTTGGAACAAGATTCAAACTATCAGGCCTCTCTTACACGGACGACAGACAAATCTCTCTCTCTTCAAGAGCGAGTTGAGCTCGCCGAAGAGCTAAAAGCGGATCTCTTTTTAAGTATTCACGCCAATGCCGCCAGTGATCGCCGTGCTCGAGGGGTCGAGTTTTATTTTCAAAATCATCTTCCTGCGGACGAGGAAACTCTTTTCTTAGCAGCAACTGAAAACAAAGTTGCCAAATCAAATGCTCTGGAAAACCAGAACACTCAAGATCCCACAAAAAAGAATGACGTGCTTTCCATTGTTGAAGATCTCAAACGCACTCACCGCATGGTCAGCTCACATAAGCTCAGTAAAAAGCTGCTCATGGCGTGGGAGGAAACAAATCCTGAGATTAAAAACAATTCCAACATTATTCGCCAGGCCCCCTTTTATGTGGTCTCTCGGGCCAATATGCCCTCGGTGCTGATTGAATTGGGTTTTCTCACAAACCCCAAAGAGGCAGATCGACTGATTAATCCTGAATATCAGAAAGAAATTGCCCAAAAAATCTACCGGGGCCTTCAAAAATACAAAGATTTGATGGACAAGTCGAATTTGGCCAGCCTAAATTAGGCCCATGCGAATCGACGGAAGACTTTCAAACCAACTCAGAAAAATCATTATCACTCCAAACGTCTCTGAATACGCCGAAGGCAGCGTGATCGTTGAGTTTGGAAAAACCAAGGTGCTCTGCACAGCAACCTACGAAGCTCAAGTCCCCTCTTGGCTTAAAGGTACAGGTTCTGGTTGGGTGACTGCTGAATACGGAATGCTCCCGCGAGCCACTCATACCCGCGTGAAACGAGATAAAAATATGAGCAGTGGACGTACTCAAGAAATTTCTCGTCTGATTGGTCGAAGCCTTCGCTCTTGTGTGAACTTAAAAAAATTAAATGAAAAGCAAATCATCGTCGACTGTGATGTTCTTCATGCCGATGGAGGAACTCGCACAGCTTCAATCACTGGGGGCTTTGTGGCTCTCGCACTTTGTTTTAAAAAACTTCTCGACGTGAGCGAAATTAAAGAAATGCCGCTGACAAATTATGTGTCTGCAGTCAGTGTGGGACTTCATAACAACAACCCCCTTTTGGATCTGAATTACGATGAAGATTCAACCATCGGAACAGATATGAACTTTGTGATGACCAATGCGGGAGAATTCATCGAACTTCAGGGCACAGCCGAGCATCAGCCCTTTAATCGAAAAGATCTCAATCTCATGTTGGATATGGCTGAAAAAGGATGTCGGGACTTATTTGAAATTCAGTCTCAAATTATTGGCCACGCCTATCCCCTTCAACTGAAATAAGGTCTCAAATGGAACTTTGGATTGGCACAACAAATAAAGGCAAACTGAGTGAGTTCAAATTACTTTTCGATAAAGAACTTCCCAGTCTTGAACTTCACACCTTGCAAGAACTTCCTCACTACACTCAGCCACCAGAAAATGGACAAACCTTTCTCGAAAATGCTCGAATCAAAGCCAAAAGCTTAAAAGCCATGAAACCCGGAGTATGGGTGATGGCCGAAGACACAGGACTTGAGGTCGAAGCCCTGAACAATCTTCCGGGGATTCACACGGCCAGATACGCGGGCCCTAAGGCCTCGGACTCGGAAAACGTAGCTAAACTTCTGAAAATGTTACAAATTCGCTCTGCTACCAACCGCAACGCCCGATTTGTCTGCGTTCTTGTAGCTTACTCACCAAGCGGCGAAGAGTTTGTCTTTAACGGAGAGTTAAAAGGCACCATATCTAAAACTCCTGCAGGTCAGCATGGGTTTGGTTATGACCCCGTCTTTGTGCCGACGGGCGAAACAAAAAGCCTTGCCGAACTAGGTCATGCTTACAAAAACGCCAATTCGCACCGCGCGCAGGCCACAAAGGCCTTCATCGAAAAGCTCAAAAGCCTTTCCTAAGATTTCCCCTATTCCTTCTTGTAAAAAAGAAGTGTTTTTTGTAGTCTTCTCACCAACGTAATTTGGGGGAGGTTCAGAATGGGAATGAAGATTTTTTCTGGTAATTCGAACCCTGGCTTAGCAAAGAAAATTGCTGAGACCGTCGGAGTAGAACTGGGCTTCTGCCAAATCAACACATTCTCTGATGGAGAAATCCAAGTCGAAATTCACGAAAGTGTCCGGGGCGAAGATGTCTTTATCATTCAGAGCACTTGCCCTCCTGCAAATCACAACTATATGGAATTATTTGTGATGATGGACGCCCTGAAACGGGCATCAGCAAAATCCATCACCGCTGTTATTCCCTATTACGGCTACGCGAGACAAGACCGTAAAGTCGCTCCCCGAGCTCCGATCACTGCCAAACTGATGGCTGATCTAATAATGACCGCCGGGGCAAATCGGGTTGTTTCAGTAGATCTGCACGCCGCTCAAATTCAAGGGTTCTTTAATATTCCCGTGGACCACCTTTTTGCCATCCCGACCCTGGCCCGAGCTTGGCGAGAAAAAGAAGGAACGGGCTCAGATTATGTCGCAGTGAGTCCCGATGCGGGGGGAGTTGAGCGAACCAGGGCCTTTGCAAAACGCATTGAGTGCCCCCTGGCCATCATCGATAAGCGCCGATCCGGGCCAAATGAGGCCAAGGCCTACCATCTGATTGGGGATGTCACCGGAAAAACAGCCATTATCGTGGATGATATGATTGATACTGCAGGAACTCTTACACAAGCAGTTGACAGCCTTTATAAAAATGGTGCAAAAAGGGTGTTCGCCGTTGCGACGCATCCGATACTTTCAGGTCCGGCAGTCTCTCGACTTGTCGAAAGCCAGATAGAAAAGGTTTGGGTTACAGACACAATTCCTCTCTCGGAGGCAGCTCGCAAGTGTGGAAAAATTGAAGTGGTTTCAGTATCTAATCTGCTCGCTGAGGCCATTAAGAGAATCCACGGCAACGATTCGGTCAGC
This sequence comes from Oligoflexia bacterium, assembly GCA_016861345.1. Lineage (GTDB taxonomy): Bacteria > Bdellovibrionota > Bdellovibrionia > Bdellovibrionales > Bdellovibrionaceae > BOLD01. The sequence goes on along the minus strand of BOLD01000003.1, from coordinate 165,601 downwards.
TCATTATTTGACTGAATCAATACTAAAAAATGAAATGAAGACGGAGTAAAGTATGAGCAAAAGATATGATTTAACAGTTGAACCTCGTGAGACTGGCCGACACAACAGCCGCACTCTCAGAACTAAAAAATTAATTCCTGCTGTGATCTACGGATCTACAGAGAATAAAAACGTCTGCATCGCAGAGAACACAGTTGTTAAATACAACACTCGTGCATTTGAAAATGCTCTTTTCAATATCAAAAGTGATGATAAGGCGCTCAATGGCGTTGTGGTTCTGATGAAGGAAGTTGTTGTTCACCCAGTGAGCCGACGACCAGAGCACATCGATCTTTTCGCTCTTGATCTGAAGAAAACTGTTCGCGTTAACATTGAAGTTCGTTTCGAAGGTAAACCAATCGGTCTTTCTGAGGGCGGTCTTCTGAACATCGTTAACCGACAAATCGAAATCGAATGTTTACCAACAGAAATTCCAGAGGGTATTACTGCTGATGTAACTAACCTTGGTGTTGGAGACGCACTTCACGTTTCTGATTTAACTCTTCCAAAGGGATTCAAACTTATTTCTAGCCCTGAGATGACTCTTGCAGTTGTGAACGTTCTTGAAGAAGAAGCTGCTGCAACTCCTGCTGCCGAAGCTGCTGCCGCCGCCCCTGCCGCTGGTGCTGCTGCTCCTGCTGCTGGTGCTGCTGCCCCTGCTGCTGCGGGCGCAAAAGCTCCTGCTGCTCCTGCGAAGGACAAGAAGTAAGATTTTTAGTATAGATCTTCAAAAAGAGCGGCCAAAAGCCGCTCTTTTTTTTTGAGTGTAACTTGAAATGAGATAGCTATGTGGCTCATTGTTGGACTTGGAAATCCTGGACCGAAATATGCACTGACCCGACACAATATTGGGTTTCAGTGTTTAGATCTTTACTCTCAAAGTATCAATAATCCACCCTGGAATGAAGAGCACAAAGCTCACATTTGCAAAGTTAAAATCAACGACATTCCTGTGATTTTCGCAAAGCCCATGACCTATATGAATAAATCAGGGGAATCAGTTCAGGCCCTGCTTCATTACTACAAAATCTCTCTTGAAAATCTGATTGTCGTCCACGACGAATTGGACCAACCTTTTGGAAAAATGAAAATTCAAAAAAATCGTGGCCACGGCGGCCACAACGGAATTCGAAGCATCTCTGAACTATTGGGAACCCAGGACTATATCCGTTTAAAATTAGGTATCGGCCGCCCCCCTCATCCCAATATGGAAGTCGCTGATTATGTTCTTCAAAAATTTTCTCAAGAAGAACAGAGTCAACTGGCTGACTTTCTCAATAAGGGCGGGGATGCGCTAGAGGCAATTATTTTTGATGGCCTTCAAAAGGCATCGACAAAATTTAATACTTAAAGTTATATTAAGTGACTTTTTGACTGAAAAACTGACGAAGATTTGACGAAAGAACTAAGGAGCAAATATGGCATTACAAGTCGGAATCGTGGGGCTTCCAAATGTGGGAAAAAGCACTCTCTTTAACGCCCTGACTTCTGCAAAAGCAGAGGCCGCCAATTATCCTTTCTGCACAATTGATCCCAACGTTGGTGTCGTGACTGTTCCGGATGAGCGCTTAGATAAGATCACTCAGTTTGTGAAACCTCAATCTGTTGTTCCAACCACAATGGAGTTTGTGGACATCGCGGGCCTTGTCAAGGGTGCGAGCCAAGGTGAAGGTTTAGGAAATCAATTCTTAAGCCACATCCGCCAAACAGATGCCATTGTTCAAGTTGTTCGATGTTTTGACGATCCCAACATTGTTCACGTTTCTGGTTCTGTTGACCCAGTTCGTGATATGGAAATTATCAACACAGAACTGATGTTAGCTGATTTTGATAGCGTTGATAAAAAAATGAAGTCTGTCGAAAAACAGGCAAAGACGGGTCAAGATAAGAAGATCAAAATGCAGTATGACGTTCTTAAAAAAGTTCACGAAGCCTTAGCTAAGGGACTTCCGGCTCGGTCTGTGCAACTTGATGACCTTGAAGAACCCTATCGAAAAGAAATGCATCTTCTGACGTCAAAACCAGTTTTATACGCCTGCAATGTGAATGACACCGATTATGCTAAGGGTGGAAATGACTGGGTTGAGCAGGTTAAAAAGAGAGCTGCGGAGGAAGGCAACGGGACAGTTGTCATTTGTTCTGCAATGGAAGCTGAAATTGCCCAATTACCAAAAGAAGAACAAAAAGAATTTCTTGCATCACTCGGCGCTGAAGAACCAGGCCTTCATCGGTTGATTCGTGAAGCTTACAAACTTCTTGGTCTTTACACATACTTTACTGCAGGTGAAAAAGAAGTTCGCGCTTGGACAATCCGTAAGGGCATGAAAGCTCCCCAAGCCGCAGGAGTCATTCATACAGACTTTGAAAAAGGCTTTATTCGAGCTGAAACCTATCACTGCAATGACCTTTTCGAATTGAAAAGTGAAGCCGCCGTTAAGGAAGCGGGACGTTATCGCCTTGAAGGAAAAGAATATGTCGTCAAAGATGGTGACATTTTATTTTTCCGTTTTAATGTTTAAGGATGAATAAAATCCTTGAATACTCTGCCCTTGAATTAGCCAATAAAATCAAATCCTCGGAGCTTTCATCTGTCGAAGTGGTGAAAGCTCATATTGACCAAATTGAAAAGGTCAATCCTGCTCTCAATGCGGTTGTTGAAAAATGCTACGATGAAGCTCTCAAAGAAGCCGAGCTCATTGATTCAAAAAAATCTGGTCATGATCACTCTCCCCTGACTGGGGTTCCCTTTACCATGAAGGAAATGTTCACGGTTAAAGGCCTGCACCATACCTTGGGCTCTATTCATAAGAAAGATCAAATGGCCTCTGCAGATGCAACAGTGGTCAGCCGACTAAAAGAGGCCGGAGCCATCTTAATTGGAACTACAAATGTTGCTGAGCTTGGTTTTTGGTTTGAATGTTCCAACAAAGTGTATGGTCAAACAAACAATCCCCATGATCTCGGCCGCACGAGTGGTGGAAGCACTGGAGGAGAAGGGGCTATCATTGGAGCGGGCGGCTCACCATTTGGAATTGGCAGTGACATCGGCGGGTCAATACGAATGCCAGCTGCGTTTTGTGGAATTTTTGGACATAAATCAACACACAAACTTGTCCCGATGACTGGACATCCACCTATTTACCCTGGAGAAGCAGAAAAGTACGCGGGAAAAGAATATCCCATGACAGCTGCAGGCCCCATGTGTCGCCGAGCCACGGATCTTTTACCTATTCTGAATATTATTAAAGGACGAGATTTTATTGATCCCGAAACAGTGGAGCACGAGTTCCCACCAGCATTAGCAAATCATAAAAAATTAAAAGTTTATATTCTTAAAAATCCAACAATTAAAGGAACATCTAAAACAGAACCTTGTCTTCAAGAAGCCTGCGAAAAAGTGGGCAAATATTTTGAACAAATTGGATCTCACGTCGAAGAGCTTGATCAAAAAATATTTTTTAACGCTTTTCAAAATTGGTCTGCACGAATGGCAGAGGTCGATATTCGAACATTTGAAGAGGCTCTGAATCCGAATGAAAAAATTAATTACTTTTCTGAATTTACAAAATTTTTCTTTGGTCAGGCGAACTATACTTTTCCGAGCTTGGTTTCGGGCTTACTTGAAAGAAATATGGATAAGAATTCTCTGTTCTTCCGTGAACAAAGAAAAAAATCCCTTCAAGAACTTTCTGAGATTCAAAATCGGTTGGAAAAAATATTGGGAAGCAATGGGATCATCGTTATGCCGACTCACCCCAAAAGAGCCCCCCGTCATCATGCCCCCATTTTGACTCCTTTTGATTTTATCTACACAGGAGTCATCAATGCACTTGGATTTCCGGCCACAACAGTTCCCGTGGGACGAGCCGATGGACTCCCCTTAGCTGTGCAAATTGTTGGGGCCCCTTTTCAGGATCACCTCACTATATCGATTGCTGAACATCTTGAACAGGTATTTGGGGGATGGGTCAAGCCCGCAGAAGAGAATTAACGACAGGCTCTCCAATTCACAAAATAGATCGCGTTGTTTGCCCCATCAATACTGTCCAAAGTTAAAATTGCTTCTTGATTGGCAAGGGTTGAGACGATCTGTAATCGGTTTTGAATTCTTAAATAAAATTGGCCTCCACAAGGCGAAACTTCTGTATTTGAGTTCACGATCTGATCACTGGAAAGAAAATAATTTTCGCTGACAGGTCCCTGGAACTGATATCGCAAATTCATGCGATCCCGATCTCCAGTTCTTCCTCTAAAATTAAAGACAGTCTGCAATACCCCTCGGGATTTTTCTGGCAAAGAAGCAAAACCTCTCAAGTCAACTCGAGTGATCTCCATTTGCGTGCCTTGGGGAATGGCCATTGGAATCATGGCATCGCAGGTCATCACATCGAGATTCAGTCGCCCAGGCCCAGGTCCTCGAATGGGATTGTTTCCTGAACCTCTTCCAATTCCCTGACCACCTCCGCCGCGACCGGGTCTTGTTCCAGGATTTTGAGATTCAGACCCTGGTTTTAATTCAGCAACAAATTGATCAAATAAAATTGTGAATGAAAGATAATCTGGGGCAAAAGATACTCTCATTGTTCCATCAGGACAACCATTGCCAGAGTACTGAGGATTTCCGATCTGAACCTGAGTTACGGCAACAGAACGCTCATTACCACGACGATCAGGTCTCTTTCGACCCATATCAACACTTCGATCTCGAGCCTCTGCAGCATCCAAAGCAAATTGAATTCCAAGAATTATAGCAGCTATAAGAATAAATAAACGGAGCATAAGTGGTCCCCCTCTGACACCCGCAATAGGGTAGTACAAAGTTCATGCCATTAATTTTCTGAAGATTTGGCTGAATTTATAATCGCAGCATCTTACCCATACAAGGTGTAATGTTACCCTAAATCCACTGCCCTGCTCTACAGGCAATGACTCATCCGTCGGCGAAGTTTATATCCAGTCCTTAGTCTACACGGTATGTATCTATCTGTGATCTACCCATTAATGATTTTTTGAATTTTCTTTGGTCAACAGAACTATAAACAAAATAAAATGACGCAAAATGAGATTCTTTAGTTTTATCAAAAGTATACCGATAAACTAGGGATGCGAAAACCCAACCTGAGCCGTCGACAATTTATCAAAAGTCTTGCTGTCTCCACATCAGCATTGACCGTGGTTCATCCACTGAAATCAAAGGCTCAATTTTTTAATCAGTTTGGCTATTGGAAAAAACCAAACTCGAGCGCCCAAAGTTCGACGGCAAGAAGCCTTCGCTTTCGAAGTAGTGCTAGCACATACTTAAATCGCAGTTTTGCTGGAACACCAACAACCTATACATTCTCTTGCTGGGTTAAACGTGGTTCACTGGGCTCCGCGCAAATGATTGCAGGTTCACGCACAAGCGGAGTCTACACCTCTGACTTTGGATTCGATGCCTCTGACCAACTTCGTCTGGAACTCTATAATTCCTATGTCGTCACAACAACGGGAAAATATTATCGAGACCCAACTGCCTGGATTCACATCGTACTGAATGTGACAGTCTCTGGTGCCATCAATGTCTGGGTGAACAATGTCCTTGTTGGAACTGGAACGGCCACTGCAAATTCATTTTTATTCAACAGCACCGCGACACAAAATGTTCTCGGCCGATTGGGAGACCTGACCTCTCAATATTTCGATGGATACCTATCGCGAATTGCTTTTGTCGACGGCCAAGCCTTAGCGCCGGACTCATTCGGATCCACAGACACGACGATCAACGAGTGGTCATCAAAAACTCAAGCCCAAATTAAAACTGTTGTCGATGCTGGTGGCTCGAACAGTTTTATGTTGGACTTTGATGATGCTACTTTTGCCACCTACAATGTCGGCAAAGATTTTTCAAGCAAAGGCAATCATTGGACACCGAATGGATTCAATGTCACAACAAATGGACCAACCTATGATTGGATGCTCGATGTACCGGGGAATAGTTATGCAGTGTTGAATCCAAATTATCGAGGATCCTCTTCTTCACCCGTACCATCAAATGCTAACCTTTATCAAGCGGCAGGCGGAGTTGGTTATAATGTGATCACGTCATCGTCGATTGGCGTTACATCTGGAAAATGGTATTTCGAACTTTATCCAAACTCTTCCTATTCAATTATAGGATTTGAAACTGGAGCCAGAAAAGCCGGTGACAATCTTCATCCATTATCTGCAGGAAGTTATTCATACTCTTACTACGGCGGTAATGGACAGAAATGTAATAATGGCAGTTCTTCAACATATGGTTCAACCTATAATTCATCAAATGTCATCGGAGCAGCACTTGACCTCGACAGTGGCAATCTTGAATTTTTCAGAGACAACTTATCACAAGGCATCGCCTTCACAGGACTAACTGGTCCATTCATAGCTGTCGTCGGGGCACCCGATCAGTACGCTTGTGGTAATGTGAATTTTGGCCAAGCTCCACTTCACGCGTCAGCGACCTATCAACCAAACGCAGGTGGTTTTTTCAGATACACTCCCCCAACAGGATTTAAAGCTCTTTGCCAAGCTAACTTGCCGACACCAACTATTGCGAAACCTAATCTTCATTTTGATGTGAAAACTTATGCTGGTACTGGAGGTGTGCAGACAGTTGGATCGACTTCATTTTATAATTTGACCTATCCCTATTCGATCGGGAAAAGTTTGCGATTCAATGGATCAACACAATACCTTTCAAGAACAATTGGGACTCCAACTAACGCGAGAAAATTGACAATTTCACTTTGGCTTAAACGTTGCGATTCGAGTTCGGGACGAGGTATTTGGGGCGGCCTTCACTTTTATACTGATAATAGCTTACGATTTCAACACAGCGGATTTCAGTACTTCATTGGACCGACGAACTACCGCGACTCCTCAGTTTGGAATCATCTGGTGATGTCCTTTGATACTGACAATGGTACAAGCACAGAGCGAATCAAAGCTTGGATGAATGGTGTTCCTCTAAGTAATTCGGCAACACCGGGCTCTAATTGGGACGTTCTGCTCAACACTTCAGGCAGCGCAATTTCTAAAATTGGACGGAACGAAGCTTGGTTTAGTGACTCAAGGGATTATTTTGATGGTTACATGGCCGATGTCTACTTGATTGATGGCCAAGCCTTAACGCCTACAGATTTTGGACAATGGGATTCAACGGGATCAACGTGGATACCGAAAGCTTACTCTGGCACTTACGGCGCCAACGGGTTTTATTTGAATTTTTCAACTGGCACAAGTCTGACGACACTTGGTAATGATAACGCTCCAATTGCAGGCACGCACACAAGTGCAAACGATTGGACACTGACAAATTTTACCGCAGGTATACCTGGTAATATTGGTGTAACTGAAATGTGGATGACAGATACTCCCACGAATAATTTTTGCACTTTGAATCCTAATGATGGCGGATCGACGGTTGTACTTAGCAATGGAAATCTGAGCATTACAACATCAACAAGTACTGCCTCCACCATTGGTGGCACAGCCTGGGTTACGAGCGGAAAATGGTATTGGGAAATGGGTGTAACAAGCACAACTGGTGACGGATCAGCTCGTGGATATTTTGGAATTAAAAAGTATAAATCTGACGGAACTATGACTCATTGGACTTACTATGGAAATAATGGCGATAAATACACGAATGAATCTGGCTCAGTTGTAAATACCGCCTATGGAGCGACCTACACCACACAAACAATTGGTGTCGCCTTTGACGCAGATAATGGAACTCTAACATTCTACAAAGACGGAGTTTCTCAAGGAATTGCTTTTACCGGCCTGACAAATGGGCCGTACACAGTATTTTATTCTGATGGATCAAGCACAAGTGGATTAGTCGGCTGGATTAATTTTGGACAACGATCATTCAACCAATCAATTCCTAGTGGCTACAGCCCCTTTTGCAACACTAACGCCCCCATCCCTGCCACCACAGCCTGGATGCCTTCGCTTGCAATTGTGAAGTCGCGAACCAATGCCTATGACTGGTGCTGGGCAGATAATTTACGAGGCCCATTTATGAATATGGCTTCAAATGCCTTGGCAGTTGAAGCGACCAATACCAACACCGTTCAAAAGTTTTTTGTCGGTGGTATCCAAGTTGGTAATAACAACACCACGGGTGCAAGCTCGAACAATTATGTCTCATACCTATGGAAGGGCGGCTCACCCACAACAAACACAAGTGGAACCCTAACTTCACTTGTAAGTGCAAACACAAGCGCAGGATTCTCTGTCGTGACTTATTACTCGGGAGCTTCAGGAGATAAAACCGTGGGTCACGGTTTAGGACAAGTTCCAAAATTGATCATTACAAAGGCTCGGGATGGCAATACTTTTAATTGGTCGGTCTACCACTCCGGAGGAACAACGACAGTTCTTCAATGGTTAAGACTGAATACTTCTGATTCAATTCAATCAAATGGTACAAATGCCTGGGGCTCAAGTTTACCAACAACGTCAGTCTTTGGGATAACGAGCGGAAATGGCGTCGAAGCCAATAAATATTGCGTCGCCTACTGCTTTGCTGAAATTGATGGCTATTCCAAATTTGGAACCTATACTGGCAATGGCTCTGCTGATGGCCCCTTTGTTTGGTGTGGCTTTAAACCGAAGTTTGTGATGGTTAAAGCTAGTAATGCCATCTCTAATTGGACAGCTTATGATTCAATACGTGACATATATAATCCTACGATCAAAGCCCTCTATACAAATACAAGTGATTCAGAATATACCACCGGATCACTTGATGTTGATATACTCTCTAATGGTTTTAAATTTCGTGAAGGCGGAGGTCAAGGCAACGATAGTAGTGTGACCTACATCTTCATCGCCTTTGCTGAAGTTCCTGCAAAATATTCTCTCGGAAAATAAGACTTACTTCATATTAAGATCAACATAGGTTGTATAAGTCGGTTTTACTTTTGTGATAAATCGAAGGCTCTGAACACCGATCTGTCGAATCTCAAAACGAAATGAAACTGAAAAAGATCTCTATCTTGAAGAAGTTAGGGGTGCTGTTTAAGTTCAACCTTATTCAGAACTCATAAGTTTTAAATAAAATATTAGTTAACTGGACACTTTCCAATGCTCTAAGTAATATTATTTCATGGCAATTTTTAAAGAAGATATAATTCATAAAAGACGTCTCAATTTAGCCATAGCTTGGGAATCCTATTTACAAGAACATGACTGCGTAATTGTAGCTTGCGGGGAACCAATACAGAAACCCGGTGGCCTCGATCAAGTTTATCCGTTTTTGCCCCACCCTTCATATTTTTGGCTCACAGGTATTCGAAGACCGGAAAGCGTTGTCCTGTATTCTAAAAAATATGGCTGGATTGATTTTGTAAAGCCAGTGACCAAAGAAGAGTCCCTCTGGGAAGGGAGTACTGGAGGAGTGAATTTGCACGGTCAACAGGACATTGATGGTTTGCACTCTTTTCTTACTAAGAGAAATTTTGAACATGTTTTTATACTTGGGCAAGTTTCAGATAAAATACGTAGCTTTGCCAAAAATAATGATCTTCTATTTCAGACTTACCTAAATCATGCCATTGACTCAGCTCGGGTTATTGCTGACGGCCTAAAGCAGATAAAAATTTTGAAAGGCAATACAGATTCTATACTTGAGAGTGGCGCGATTTCTGTAGTAGATAAATGGAAAGACTTTGGAAGGATTCGCATTGAGGATGACATCTTGATAACTAAATCCAGCCCTCGAGTTCTAACAGAGGCTATTCAAAAATAGTATTAATTACTGCTATACTAAATATCGACACATGGCCATCCCCTAGGACACTCTTATCAGAGTGTCCTGCAGTTTGCTGCGGATCCGACCTTTATAATAGCGGTGGAGTTCTTATAGTTATGAGTGAAGGTAGGGGCGATACTGCTCAGGTAGCTTTCGATACAAGAAACTTTTACGGGCAAGATCAAAGCTGAACCAAATCTCTGCACGAATGCAACCGTTCCTAGAATTGAATTCTTAATACGCGAATCCTTGCGTCCTCATTCTAGACAGGAACTCATCACAGATGTGACTAGATTTCAGGGCGCTTGAAACCTTTCAATCACCTTATAAACGGGATAGGGTCCGGCCTGAATACTTTCATACAGAATAATTTCATCCACACTGATTTTGCCAAATTTCTTACGAACAAATGGAGAAATCATATCCTTCACAGATTTGGGGTTTCGCAAACGTCCAATGGTCATATGGGGAACATAGTTCGTTGATTCGGGATACCCCAAAGACTGCTCAAGAGCTGTTACAAGATCTAAAATTTTTTGAGATCGCTGAACCTGAATAAAAACCACTCGCCCTGAATTCACATCGGGAAACGCGGATATATTTTCCACTTTTAAAGAAAAAGGCTCTAACTTATCGACCACCTGTTGAATTGCATTTTTAATCTTTGGTATTTCAGACTCTTGAGTTTCACCTAAAAATAAAAGTGTGACGTGAAGATTTTCGGGACGTGACCATCTGACATCGATCTCTTTTTGATCAGAACCCTGTTTCAGTTTTTTAATTAATTGTGTTGCCTGAACCTCGATCCCTTTACTCGCCGAAAGTGCCACAAATAATCTTTTTAATGGCTTCATTGATTGACCTCTGACCCAAAGGGTTTTTGCAGTTGCAATCGGAAGTGATCAAAAACAAAGTTCAGCGAGAATACGGTCAGAAAAAGAATCGCCGCAGGAAAAAGAATTAAATGAGGATAAACGGATAAAGTTTTCCAACCCTCTTGAAGCAAAATTCCCCAACTGGATTGAGGCGGCTGAATTCCAAGGCCAATGAAACTGAGAATACTTTCAAAGAGTAAGAAATTCGGAATCTGCATTCCCATCATCACTAATAAACTGGTGGATATGTTCGGAAGAATGTGTCGAAAGAAAATACGTCTTGAACTAGCCCCCATGGCCCGGGCAGCTTCGACATAGGGTAAGGCTTTTTCTCTTAATGTTAAATTACGACTGAGCTTTGCAAAAAGCATCCATGATCCAAAAGAAATGGCCATGGTTAACTTAAAGATCATCAAAATTCCTTCAGAAGATTTCACCTTCGCCCCCAAGAAAAGCACAAGTAGACCAATGGTAATCATCTGAGGAAGTGACTGAAAAATCTCAAGACTTCTCATCATGATTTGATCGTACCATGACCCTTTCCAAGCCGCAAAAGACCCATAACAAAGCCCAATGAGAAGAGCACAAAGACTGGATAAACAACCCAATAAGAGAGATATTCGGGCTCCATAAAATGTTCGCAAAAATAAATCACGCCCGAGAGAGTCCGTGCCAAACCAATGCTCCATTGAGGGCCCCTGAAGGGCATTAGCCACGTCGGTTTTCCACTCAGCCTCGGGCTGCAAAAAAGACACTCCAATTGAGATCAGGACGACAAAGCTTAGATAAATCAGAGAAAAAAAGGTCGTCTTTCTCATAATTTTTCCAATCTTGAATCCATTTTGTACATGATCAGATCAAAAATAAAATTTGCTGTAATCAACACAAAGCCAAACAATAAAGTTAATCCAACCACTAATGAATAATCCCGATTCAAAAGACTTTCGACAAACAATGTACCCAAGCCCTGAATGTTAAAAATCATTTCCACAAGAAGCGAACCTGAAAGAACGCCTGCTACAAGTGGCCCCATATAGGATAAAAAGGGGATCAGCGAGGCTCGCAGTGCGTATTTTAGGATAATTGTTTGCTGGGAAAATCCATAAGCTTTCGCTGTTCGTACCCAAGGCTCCGCCAATGTCTCGGTCATAGCGTTCATAATCAATCGAGCCATGTTTGCGCTGGGACGAAGGCTCAGAACAATAACCGGAAGAATATATGAGACCCAGCCATGATTTAATGTGATAGGCAAAAGGTTCCAATGAAATCCAAAAAGATAGATTAGAAAAGGACCAAGAAATAGTGTTGGAGCCGACAAGAAAAGAATTTGAATAAAATGACTCAGCCGACTTGTACTTGAAAAAAAAGATATAAGACCAAGAAAAAAGCCAAAGGAAACTGAAACAACCAAAGAAATACTTCCGATAAAAAATGTCTGTGGCATTCCTTTTGCGATCACTGAGACAACAGATTCGCCTCCGTAAAGAATAGACTGCCCAAAATCAAACTTTACTAAATGACTTAAAAATCGAGCAAGTTGATCAAAGAGGGAAAGATTTAACCCATAATGGGTTTTTAAATTTTCGACCACTGCCGCCGGAAGAGCTTGATCTTCATCAAATGGACCTCCTGGAAATAATCTCAGCAATAAAAAACAAAGAACGGCAAGGCCCAGCAGGGAAATCATTGAAAGGAGAAGTCTTCTGGCTAGATATCTTCCCATGTCTCTTTGTAGGGTGGAGGTTCAATCAATCGAATCTTCAAAGACTCAGCAAGAGAAATGTAGCCCTCTTTTTTTCCATTATACAAATGAGAGTAGACCTGAAAGTTGGAAACAACTTTTTTGACATAGTTTCTCGTTTCAAGAAAAGGAATATGTTCGACGAACTCATCCAAATCCAGTTGCCCAAATGAAGACAACCAGCCCTTTACTCGGTGTGGACCCGCATTGTACCCAGCCGCAACAAGAGCGATATTGTTTTCAAATTTCTTCATCAACCGCTGTAAATATCTTGACCCAATTTTGATTCCCATCTCTGGCTCAAGAAGCTTCTTTGGTTCAAATTCTTTTTCGTTGAGCATCTCTGAAACTTTAGCTCCCGTTCCTGGCATCACCTGCATTAACCCAAGTGCTCCAACTGGAGAAACCACATCCCTTTTGTACTGACTTTCCGCACGCATAATTCCCCAAATCAGCTCCGAAGGTATATCAAATTGCTTTGAGTATTTTGTTACAAATTGAGCATAGGCCTTAGGATAAGTGTGTTCCCAAAGATAGCGAACTCCATCAACCCCATGATAGGCTCTTTGACTTCCAAAATAAACTTGGCCGATATATGAAGACCGATGAAAGTACTCAACCTTTTCATACTCGGACATCAAAGTCTTCAGATACTCGCGATTAGATGTTTTTCGCTCGATATCGTAGAGATCCCACTTTGCCCAATCATTAAGACCCAGAATCATCAACTCACGGGCTCGCTCAAATCTCTTCACAAGAACTGGATTTGAAAAGCTTGTAACTTTCTCAACCTCTTCCTCTTGAACAACGGTAACAGATCCTGTCTCATCGGACGAAAGCTCTTCTTGAACCATTTCTTTTTGAACATCAGCATCCTCGCCAGTCCCCTGAGTAAGATCGGAAATTGTGATTGTTTCTTCAGATTCATTCTCTTCACTCGCTGCCATATCTTTTAATAGTTTTGGATCATCAACAGGCATTAAAATTTCTGAAGTAGAGAACCTTGTGATTTTCATACTCTGATCTGAGAGCGCCCGCCTTGGAACTTTGGGCATAAGCTCTTCAATTTTTTTAAGACGCTGCTGAGCTGCCATGGCATAATATCCAAGAAGCTTATCCTTGGCGATTTGCTCGAATATGGGTTTAGCCTGATCATACTTTCCCATTCGAAATAGAGCCATTGCCTGCCAATAATTCACTCTGTCCTGAGGATAGGACTTAACCACTTTACGCCCACGTTTAGCAGGCCCACGCAGTTCAGATAACGCTTTGTAAGCACCCTCGTAATCTGCCCGCAAATACCGTATCCAAGCCAGGTGCCATTTGGCGTCCCTACTTAATCCCGATCCGGAATAGACTTTCATAAACTCTTGAAATCTTCTCGCAGCACCATCGTAATCCTGAAATTGATAACTTAAAAAAGCTGAATTATAGAGGGCTTGCTTGCCAAGTTTTGACCGCGGACTTAATTTATAAGCCGCATAATAAGAGCCCACAGCCGCTTGAATATCACCCACTCGGGCTGCAGCATTTGCTAATGTCACTAAATATTGAAAATCATTTTTATGGGTTTCATAATAAGGCTTTAAAAGATCCAGAGCCTTTTGCACCTCGCCTTCGTGCAAAAGATAGTGAACCTCAAGCTTATCTAAAGCAAATTTCTCTGACGCTGGCATTCGTGATCGAAGATCACTAATCTCACGATGTGCCTTTTCGTTTTGCCCTGCCCACTGAAGATTTTTAATTCTTAGCCGTCGATCTTCAGGAGTTTGAGCACATTGGGTTGGTTTATCATAAAATTTATTTTCAGCGAGATTTCCACCCCAATCTGAAATTTTCGAGAACTCAGGGTAATGAGTATAGAGCTTTTTCATCCATCGACAGAAGGGGCCCACATTGTTGAGACCTCTTTCCGCTCGTGCAAGTTGATAGATAACCTCAGGGTAAAATTCTTCACGGCGAGATTTTTTCTCTTCGGTCACAAGTATAGCTCGCGCCTGTCGAAAGTTCTTTTTCTCTAATTCAATATTCGCAAGTTCTCTTTGGGCAAGACTTTGTAATTTAAGATTTGGAGAAAGATTTAAAATCTTGTGAAAATGGTTTGCCGCTTCGACAAGCTGATTGTTCTTTACGTAAATCAATCCTGAATAATAATGAGCATACTCAGTTAAATTATTTTTTTCTTTTAAAAGCTCCTCGAAAGTCGCAAGACTGATATCCAATTTTCCAAGATTATAAGCAGCTAAAGCTTTGGCCATCATGAAGAGACGTCGTTCTTCTTTATCTGTGACTCGACTCAAAGACTCCTCGGCTCGAGTCAATGCATCAGCATCTTTGTTTTGACTTTGAAGCTCTCGAATTTTTGTAAAAAGATCTGACTGTCCAAAAACAGAGTGTCCGAAAAAGACGACAGGAATGACAAACAATGCAATTAATCGTTGACGATGTGACATCCATTTCACCTATACTATGTACATCCCGAATCATTTCAGGATTTATTTGCCTGGGCACCTCTTACAATGCTAACCAATTCCTATGGCAAAGTCGAAAAAGAAAACTGTTTTTACCTGTCAAAATTGCGGTGCGCAGCGCCCCCGTTGGGAGGGCAAATGCTCTGACTGCGGGGCTTGGAACTCTTATGTTGAAGAAACCTATCATGAAGAGCCTGCCCAAAAGGGATGGTCCGTTGGTCATGACAATGCCAGCTCAACTAAAGGGGATTTGACCAGCCTTCGTCTCGATCAAAGTATTGAGGAAATTAAACTCAATCGCTTAAATACCTCTATCTCAGAACTGAACCGCGTCCTTGGCGGAGGTCTTGCCCGAGGTAGTTTTGTTCTTCTCGGCGGCTCACCTGGAATTGGAAAAAGTACACTTCTGCTTCAAATGGCCGGAGGCCTTGGCAAGTCCGAAGCCCAGGTCCTTTATGTCTCTGGAGAAGAAAGCGTTGCCCAAACCGGGTCGCGAGCCCATCGATTGGGAATTAAAACTCCGAAAGTTGAAATTTGTAGTGAAAGTAATCTCGACCGAATCATTGCCTTTGCTCGACAAAAAAAACCTGATGTTTTGATTGTGGACTCGATCCAAACTGTTTTTCTTCCAAACCTAGAGGCCGCACCGGGCTCCGTTTCTCAGGTGCGAGAGTGTGCAGGCCACCTGATGGGCCTTGCAAAAAATGAAGGCATGGCGGTTCTTCTGATTGGTCACATCACGAAAGATGGAACTATCGCAGGTCCAAAAGTCCTTGAGCATATGGTGGACTGTGTTCTTTCTTTTGACGGGGACACAGCTTACAATTTTCGACTACTCAGATCTCTCAAAAATCGATTTGGACCGACCCATGAATTGGGAGTTTTCAAAATGGTTTCCTCTGGACTTGAAGAGGTCACAAACCCCTCGGAACTTTTCTTAGAGGAGCGTGGCGAGAGCCTGATCGGCTCAGCAGTTTTTGCCTCGATTGAGGGCAGCCGTCCCCTTCTCTGTGAAGTTCAAGCACTGACATTGGCCACACCCATGGCCATGCCCAGACGGACTGCACTTGGGATTGAAGTCAATCGTCTGCATATGATCACCGCAGTTTTGGATCGCCATCTGGATCTCAAGCTTGCCCATAGTGATATTTTCATTAACGTGGTGGGT
The DNA here is from genome assembly GCA_016861345.1 of Oligoflexia bacterium. Lineage (GTDB taxonomy): Bacteria > Bdellovibrionota > Bdellovibrionia > Bdellovibrionales > Bdellovibrionaceae > BOLD01. The sequence continues at coordinate 149,529 of BOLD01000003.1, read as the reverse complement.
GGGTTAAAACTGATTGAGCCTTCTTCTGATCTTGCTGTTGCCGCCGCTATTCTCTCAACCGACGCCCGAAAAGAGATCGACGCCAAAGCTGTTTTCTTTGGCGAAATTGGACTTACCGGAGAAGTTCGAGCCGTTTCATTTGCTGATCAAAGACTGAAGGAAGCTGACAAACTCGGCTTTACTCACTTTGTCTTACCTTTTTCAAACAAAAGACATCTTGAGGATTTTAAACCTGGTGCGGGCAAAAAAATCTCTTGGATTAAAAGCATTCACGATCTGGAAAAGTTAATTCAGAAAATGTAACCACCAGGGCATTTTGCACCAATTTAATTGGCACGCTTTTTTCAGTAAAACCCATCCGAGAATAGAAAGTGGGGGCATTATGAAACTATCTGCCATAATTTTCGCAATCTTCGCTATGGATTTAGCATTAGCTGACTCTCTTGAAATTATTATTAGGGATAAAAAATATTCCTGCACTCCCATTGAGGAAAGCCTAACAGATGATTATTGCTTACGTTATTTGGATCCCAAATGTGCCCATAACCCTGGATTAGGTGGTGAAGAATACTGCTCAAAACGAGAAGACCCCAATTGTGCCTTAAATCCCGGAAAGGGAGGGGAAATTTATTGCTCTCGACGAGAGAATCCAGACTGCGCCCGCAATCCAGGCCCCGGCGGTGAGAGCTATTGCAAACGTCGCATCCACCCAGATTGCTCAACCCGTGGCTTCTAACAATAGAACCCACTCATTAAGCTGAAGACAGTAGTTTTTGAATCTTAAACAACTACCTCATCCACTTATCATACTCAATGTGAAGACACCGATTGGAGACCACTTTAATTCCCGCAGCTTCAGCTTTTTTCTCAGCTTCGGGATGAGTGATCCCCAGCTGAAGCCAAAGTACCTCAACCCCACCAACAGCAATGACCTCGTCAACCACTTGAGGGATGTGCTCAGGCCTGCGAAAAACATCAACAAACTTTCGATGTTCTGCGGGAACTTCTTTTAGATTTTGGTAAATCGGAAACCCGGCAATTTCTTTTTGTCCTGGATAAATTCCCACGATGTCGTACCCTTGCGATTTCATGAAAAGTGGTACTCGCTGACTGGGCTTGGTCCCATCCTGACTTAATCCATAGACAACAAATTTTTTGTATTTCTTCAGAATCTCTTGGATGTCTTTGTCTGTTGTGTTCATGAGTTGTACTCCTTATGGCTTAACTCTCTCTATAGCCCGATGCCACTTTTCCAGTCTCTGTGACCGAGGTTTAGCTGGCATCTCAACTTTAAATTCACGTTCAAGCTTCCAGATTTTTTTTAACTCTTCAGTGGATTTCCAAAATCCAACGCCAAGCCCTGCCAAGTAAGCAGCACCAATGGCTGTGGTCTCAATCAGCTCAGGGCGTGAGACCTTCATTCCCATGTAGTCAGCTTGAAGCTGCATGAGCAAATTATTCGCAGATGCGCCGCCGTCGACCTTTAAGCTTTTTAATTTTTTCCTCAAATCTTTTTGCATGGCCACCAGAATATCCACATTTTGAAGTGCCATGGCCTCTAAAGTTGCGCGGGCAACATGAGCCTTTGTTGATCCCCGAGTCAGACCACAAATCATCCCTCTGGCCTCTGCCCACCAATAAGGCGCTCCAAGACCAGTCAATGCAGGAACAAACTCGACTCCTTCTGAAGAAGACACTTTAGAGGCTAAATCTTCAACCTCTGCACTTTTTGAAAAAAGCTCAAGTCCATCGCGAAGCCACTGCACCGCTGCTCCGCAAATGAAAGCTCCGCCCTCAAGAGCATAGACCACCTCTTGATCAGGCAGCTGCCAAGCAATTGTCGTCAATAACTGATACCGAGAGGAAATTGGTTTTTTGCCTGTGTTGAGCAATAAAAAACTTCCCGTTCCGTACGTGCACTTGGCTTCACCTTGATCAAAGCAGACTTGTCCAAACAGCGCCGCTTGCTGATCTCCCGCGATTCCAGAAATAGGAATTCCATCCGGAAGGACACCTAAACCTTTTGTCACACCAAAAACTCCGCTTGATGGACAGACCTCTGGCAGCAAAGACTTTGGAACCCCAAAGAACTTGAGCAAGTCTGCATCCCACTGTGCTGAGTGCAGATTCAAAAGCATTGTGCGCGAAGCGTTTGAGACATCCGTCTTATGAGCCCCACCACCCGTTAATCGCCAGAGCAAAAAAGTATCAATTGTTCCCACCGCCAAATCTCCGGCCTTCGCTCGGGCCTTGACTCCATCAACATTTTTTAAAATCCACTGAATTTTTGTCGCCGAAAAATAGGGATCAACCACAAGGCCTGTTTTCTTTTGAATTTTCTTGGCCATGGAAGTCTTTTTAATTTTATCACAAACCGTCGTTGTTCGACGGCACTGCCAAACAATCGCGTTATAGACTGGCTGATGAGTTTTGCGATCCCAAACAACAACAGTTTCTCGTTGATTTGTAATTCCAATCGCCGCGATCTCAGAGCCCTGAATGTTACCCAAGCGAAGTGTTTTATCGATTGTCCCTACAACAGACTGCCAAATATCTTCGGGATTGTGCTCAACCCAACCCGGCTTGGGAAAAATCTGGGGATATTCTTGATTCGACTTTGCTACCAAGTCGCCCTGCTGATTCAAAATTGAAACTGTGGTCCCGGTTGTACCCTGGTCGATAGATAAAATATATTTTGACATGAAATCTCTCCGATAAAAAGTTACTTCACCCATTCACTGTTACCGGTTCATTCATTTCCGTCAATATCGCTCGGTGATCAACGTAGTGCAGTGAGGAAAGAGAGAGGTATCAACATTCTCTTTAAAACTCAAAAGCCATCGTCAAGCTTGAATACTCGGTTAAGGAATCAATAATTTCAGCCTGGCACCAGTCTGAAATCTTCATGTATTCCAGCCCCATTTTCATAGTTGGCGTCAGAGAAAGTTGCCCTCCGATTTTGAAAATGGTTCCAAAAAATAATTTATCAAACCGGTTGGGATTTCCAGCATAGATATCATGAAAGTTTCTGATTTCACTCATTCCAATTCCAGGACCGATATAAGCCACACCTTTTTGAGTGTTCAGAATAAAAAACTTAGACATCGCGCCAATGGAAATCAGTTGATTGGCTCGAATCGCATCTGCGACTTTATTTTCAGATTGATAAAAGAGATATCCACCCCATCGGATGGGATCCGCACCCCTGACATAGGTAGCACCAAGGTGAATTGCTCCCTGCCGATAGCCGAGCTCGGCAGTAATATTATTTTCTAGAACATCTTGGGCTTTGGACTCTGTGGCCAAAATATTCAGCAAACAAATCAACAATAGCGCAGTTCTCATTTTATACCCCCTGGCAATACACATACAGATGCCTGCTGTGCACATTTAGTACCAGTCGCTGAGAAATATTCTGAGGCCAATAGCAAGTCTAAAGAGATATGGGCTTGTCAAATTGTCTCAATATGCCCACTTGCTACTTTCAAAATGAAGAGTTACTTTAAATCATGATCAATTTTTTTAAAAAACCCAAAGAAAAAATATTTAATTTAAAAAACCTTGATCGCGACACCCTGCTCTATCATGTCCTACCAAAGCTCATGATGGAAATCCTTCAGAAATATTTCCGCCTTCAAGTTGAAGGTATTGAGAATATTCCTAAACGCGGAGCTGCTATTATCACACCTAATCATTCTGGGTATTCAGGATTTGACGCTCTTTTGCTGGCTCACACCATCAACACAAAAGTGAATCGCATTCCCCGAGTTTTAACCCACCACTTTTGGTTTTTAACTAAAACAACCGCTCTGCCCGCACAGAAGATGGGATTTACAGAGGCCACTTTTGAAAATGGAATTAATGCTCTGAAGAAAAATAATTTAATTTTGATTTTTCCCGAGGGCGAATATGGAAACTTCAAGCCATCGGCCCAAATGTACCAGCTACAAGAATTTAAAAGAGGCTTTGTTCGCATGGCGCTGACAACCCAATCCCCCATTGTGCCCGCGATTGTTATTGGTGCGGAAGAGACTCATATCAATCTGTCTCAGCTCAAATTCACAAAATTTTTAAAAGGCACCGTTTTACCTTTACCTTTAAATGTGATTCCCCTTCCCGTGAAATGGAAGATTAAGTTTTTGCCACCCATTCATCTACCCTACAAGCCAGATGCGGTCGAGGACTCTGAACTGGTTCACGAAATCGCTCAAGAGATTCAAGAGCAAATGCAAGAAGCTCTCACAGAGGAAGTGATGAAGCGAGGATCAAAGTTTTTCTGATTTAATTTTTCTCAAGCAAGTGAGTTTCTGTCAAAACCCAAGAACGCAGTGGATAGAGATTTGTGTAAAAAGAGACTCCAGAGCAGGCGTGATTCATATTTTTTAAATTTGCCGCTATGGAGGTAATCCCGACCAAATAAATCTGATCACCCACTTGCACTGTCGCTGGTCCCCCAGAATCTCCACTGCAAGCCCCACGACCTTGAGTTTGATCAAAAATCAGATGCCGAGAAGCTGATGTGACTTGAACAGGTAGGTTGTTGAAAGACTCGGCCATCTGAACTGTGGTTTGGCGAAGCTTTAATGGACCGACCTCTTCAACATTATATTCAAGCACCTTGCCATAACCAGAAATTTGAAAGTCATATTGGTAAAGGTCTTCTGGCCACGTGGGCAGTAGAGATATCACCTGATGAGATTTTTGATTTTCATTTGAGACCAAGACAAGGGCAAGATCAAAGCCCTTGAATGCTTGACCCGGTCGATAACCAGGATGCACCACCACCTTCAGAGCGGGCGATGATTGAGAAAGAAATTTTGGATCCCGAGGGTTGATATCAATTCCACTGGAAATACGAATTCGATCGGGTTGATCCTGAAGATCAATAACACAATGAGCGGCTGTGAGGATGACATGATTAGAGATATACACGCCAGTACAGTCAGCAAAGGATCGATTTTCCCCTTTGATGTAGAGATACACCAACTGAGATTGCAGTTGTGATTCTTGATTAACCGGCTGACCGCCCATAATGGCCGCATCATGCTCACTAGAGTACACAAGTCCCCGATCCTGGCGGTCTGCGCAGGCAGCAAGTAGACAAAGCAAAAGGGAAATCCCTAATTTCTTCACTTTGTGTCCTTTCTTGCTTCAGTGCCCAGCAGTGATTTGAGCGTCTTTTTGATCCAAGGTTGATAATAAGAAATACTTGTGTGAATAACGATATCTTGACAGGCTCTTGTGCGATCCTCTTTTTGATTATAAACAATTGAGGCCACCCCGATAACTTGAAGCCCACCACCTTCCATCACTAAAGCGGGTCCGCCCGAGTCTCCGGCACAGACGCTTTCTCCCTGAGACTGATCAAATGCCAACTGGGAAGATGTTTTCGAATTTTCAATACCAAATCTTTCAATTCGAGCTGAGGGCCGCACATTGGCTAGCCTTAACATGGGTTTTGACTCGTCATCAATTTCATACTCGGTGGTCTTCCCGTATCCTGCTAAATAAACAGGGCGATCTTTTGTCAGCTCGACATACTTCTCAGCTAAGGGCATTATCACAAACCCCTGAGGAGCTGATTGCTCAAATCGAATCATCGCCAGATCATTTCCAAGTGCCGGATGATTATTATCATAATCAGGATGAACAATGACTTCTTCAAAGCGTCTTGCACGAGACTTGTCTTTTTTCTGAATAACATCACACATGAAATCATTGGTGAACAGAACCACTCCATCGGTGAGCATTCTGTTTTCTTTATTCATTACACAGTGAGCTGCTGTTAAAACGACATTGGGTGCAATCAGTGTTCCCGTGCACAAAGACAACTCTTCTTGGTCATTTCCCGACAGTAAAGCCACTACACTTTGAGCAATTCGACCTTCAGGCTTGAGAAGCTTTCCGCCGATTACTCCTGGGCCCATGACCTCGCCAGCAGAACACATGATCGGAGAAGATGAAATGGGTTTTGCATCATCTTTTTTCTGACAACTGACTAAGCTCATAATCAGAAAAACTGTCGTAAAGAGTCTGAAAACCAAAAGCATAAGACCCACTTTCAAAATAAGTGAGGTGATACTAAGGTAAGTTCTTGAATTTCAATAGTGTTTGAATTTTACACAGCTCTTTTTTCACACCGACTCAAGTGAAGAAAATTCCTGTCAAAAGTATGGACAATTTGTCTGTTAAAATCGAATTAATGCGTTGTGAGCAGCAAGGTAAGCCTCAAAAACGATTGGCACTGGTTTAGCAATACTATGTCGACGCACACCTTAAATACAACAAGGGGGAAAAAATGAAATTATCACTAGCTCGACATACCATTCTCTATCACTTCAAAATATTGGCCCTGGCAACGGTCCTGATTAGCTCGGTGGCCTCAGCCCAGAGATATTGGGGACAGCCGGAAACGGTGGAAATTAATTACTGGGGGCGAGAAACTCAAGGGTCAACGACTCTTTTTTTGCGCCAAGATCTGACGCGGCAACGCCCCTACTTTAACCAACAAAATTTCGAGATCGAAAGAATTCTGTTGATTGCCAAGAGTGAGTTCGGGCGAGGCGAAGCCCAAGCGAACATTGGAGGCCAACTTTCACAGTGGAGACTGATTGGTGGGCGCCCAGGTGATTTTTATTCTCGCAATCCGAGAACTTATTATCACATTGACTTCTATAATCCTGGTCGGATGACTCAAGGTGCGTGGCAAATTAATTTAAATGGCCACATCATGGTCGATCGAGTTGTCCTGATCGGATATAGAGACTATGGTGGCGGTGGATATCCTGGTCCTAATATCACTTATTATGAGGGCGGCAGCGAGAGAACGCAGAAGTTTATCGAGACTTCGAAAGAATTTAGACCTCGACGCTTTGACGAACCTGTGTATCGGATTCGTATCATTGGAACAAAAGAGCGTGTTCGTATCACACGGGCCGTAGTGGAAATGCAGGATGGTCGTGCCTATGATCTGCCAGAACTCAGAACTGTGGTTCGAGAAGGTCAAGAAGTTGGTGCCTTTCTTCAACAAGCCTATGTTCGAAGAGTTGTTATCACTGCCATTACTGACAATTTAACTGGCAGTCGTGGAGAATACCGATTGGATTTTGGTGTTCGTCCTAGATACTAATTATTAGCGTTTATTCGGGTCATCTTCAGCTATGACCTTTTGGATCTCACTCCATTTACCAACCAGAGACCCCGGAGAATCGGGGTCTCTCTTCATCAGCATATTTCGAATCAGAAGAGCGATTGTCACAACGACAATCAATAGCAGAACATACTCAATAACTAATTGACCTGACTGAGACCGATACGGGGGATTATAACGTGGCTTGGACATCAACTGGGAGTCTTTCCCAGGCTTGAAGTGCTGTTTGAATGGCTTGCAAAACTTTTGCAAGCTGATCATCTTCAAATGGGCCATTGATACCAATAAGAGTGTCTTCATCCAATTCATCACTAATGATAAAACCATCTTGCCCCTCAAAAGACATCTGAAAAGTATCTGAGTTGGGATAAAGCATAACAAGGATATTGCGACCATTCTTCTGATGTAGAGATTTTGAACGAGTCATTAGATCAGAAAACCTCTGCTGCAACTGAAAGTAAATTTTTAAAGCAAGAGATTCGTGAAATTGAGCAAAGTAAATTCGAACTGGTCCATCAAAGATGGCTGAATTAAAGGCCGGGTTAAAATACTTTGACTGCATCAGTCCTGAATAGGTTGTTCTCATGAATCATCCTCTTCGTTGTTAATTCCAGGTGACACGATAAGACTAGAAAGACACTCGACCTAAAATCAAAAGAAATTTTAAGAAAATGTAAGATTTCTTACTTTTTGTGACGCATCTTGATATTTAACTAAAATCAAATATACGCCCAGAGCAGACGGACTTTGACGAATTTTGATCACCGATCTGATAAAACAAATCTGTCCAATCTTTTTGAATGCTGATGAAATCAGCACAAAATCCAACGCCAATTGTTCCTGTTTTTTGCTCAAGCTTAAGAGCACAAGCTGCATTGTAGGTGTATGCGGCAATGACCTCTGGCAAGGTCATCTTCATTTCAAGACGACCCAAGAGCCCCACCAGTGACAAGTCCTGAGTTGGACAACTACCAGGATTAAAATCTGTTGCTAAAGCCACACGAGCTCCAGCATCAATTAATTTTCTCGCTGGAGGGTAAGCACACTTCATATAGAGATCTGCCGCAGGCAAAAGAAGAGCTGTCACCCGAGATTGAGCCAATTTTTGAATTTGATTCTCCTGAATTTGAATCAAGTGATCGCCAGATAAAGCACTCATTTCAACAGCGAGCTCTGCTCCACCACAAAGGCTCAGCTGATCGGCGTGGATCACACAATCAAAGCCCATTTTTTGAGCCGTGGATAAATAATGGCGAGCCTGCTCTTGTGTGAAAAAGCCCTTCTCAATAAAGATATCCACCCGCTGAGAAAGCTTTTTCTTTTGAATGACTGGTAAAACTTTTTCCAAAATATAATGCAGATATTCATCTGCTGAGGAAAACTCTTTCGGTACAGCGTGCGCGCCTAAATAAGTCGAAACAATTCTTGGCCCTTTTAGTTGAGAGATCACCCCAAGACATTTTATTTCATCTTTCAAATTGAGCGCATATCCAGTTTTTACTTCAAGCGTGGTCACCCCTTGTTGAAGAAAGCGATCCGTTCTTTGCTGAGTGAGATCCAACAAACTCTTTGCACTCGCAGCCCTTGTCTTTGTCATCGTTGATAGAATTCCACCGCCACGAGCTGCGATTTCTTGATAAGATACACCCTGATTGCGAAGCTCAAATTCCTGTGCGCGACTGCCTGAAAAAATAGAGTGTGTATGGGCCTCGATAAAACCTGGCAGAACGGTTGAACCTTGAAGATCAATATCTTTTGATTTTTTCGCGTAGATTCTTGGAAGCTTTTTCTGAGGACCAATCCACTGAATGACTCCTCCAGAAACAACGATGGCCGCCTTTGAAATCAGAGAGAGATCCTCTTCTTGAACTCGGCGACCATCTTTTTTCCGCACACCCTCTAAACTGAGAAGGGTGCCGATATTTTTATAAACCTGAGTTAAACTCAATTACTTCTTCACTTTCGCTTTCATGGCCATGATTGCAGCAACAACATGCGAAGAACAAGCTGCATACTCACTTTTTGAACCCAACATCACTTCCTCAGTGACATTCTCACCTTTGTCAGCACGAGTAATGATACTTGCAGCACATTTATGAAATTTGGCATGCTCAGCCTTTAGAGTGCCGTACTCAGGAAGCGAACTGTGCGCAGATCCTTCTCCATAAATCCACTGCCCAAGCGTACATTTATTATCAACACCAACATCAGCAGCCTTCAGCGATCCATCTGGCTTGCGGATATAATGTGAAAGTTTTGTTTTCCACTCTGAATGAGCTTTTACTGCCTCATCAAAATTCATGATTCCCTCCGATTATTTTTTTTCCAAACCCTACCAGAAAATGATAAACAACTTCTGACGAAAAACAACCACCCTGGACGTTATTTTATTTCTTTACTTTTCCTTGAGCTGCCACCGATGCAATTGCCGCCCTCACAGTTTCCTCGTCACCCAAAAATTCTTTCTTGATCACATTGAGATTAGCGTCGAGTTCATAGAGCATGGGAATTCCAGTGGGCATATTCACCTCCATGATTTGATCTGGACTCATCTTTTCCAAGTGCTGAATCAGCGCTCGCAAAGAGTTTCCATGAGCTGCGATGAGAATTTTTGTCCCATTTTTTATTTTTGGAGCAATCTCTGAGTTCCATAACGGCAAAAATCGCGCGACCGTATCCTTTAACGACTCTCCACTTGGAAGTTGGTCTGGGTTCACATTTGCGTATCTTTTGTCATGAGTCGGGTGGCGAGGATCATTTTTTTCCATTTTCGGCGGAGGCGTGTCATAGCTGCGCCGCCAAATTTTAACTTGATCTTCACCATGACGTGCTGCGGTTTCAGCTTTATCTAATCCCGTAAGGCCGCCATAGTGCCTTTCATTTAAGCGCCAATCTTTCTTAACCGGAAGCCACATTAAATCCATTTCCTCTTGAATAATCCACAAAGTTCGAATGGCTCGCTTTAAAACCGATGTATAAGCTTCGTCAAATTCAAATCCCAGCTTCTTCAGAGTCTGACCTGCAAGTTGAGCTTCTGCTCGACCCTTTTCTGAGAGATCAATATCCTGCCAACCCGTGAAACGATTTTCTTTGTTCCAAAGACTTTCACCGTGTCTAACTAAAACTAATTTGTACATCCTGTGTAATCCCCCATGTTTATGTTTCATTTTTATAAAGGAAATTGCTATCATATGCCGCTTACATTTCAACATAAAAGTAACTTTCAAAAGAGGTTCTGCGTGGCAACTTATGCAACTCGTGACAACCTAGACTACATCGACCAACTTTATCAGCAATTCAAAGCCAACCCCGAATCTGTCTCGACGGAATGGCGAAAATTTTTTGAAGGTGTCGAGTTTGCAAGTAACGGAAGCTTTGGTCTTTCAGAAAAAGAGCTCGATGTTTATCACCTGATCACAGCTTACCGTAACTACGGACACTTTGAAGCGAACCTTGATCCGTTGACAAATACACTAGCTCCCTCGGACCAATTATCTCTTCAAAGATTCAGTCTGACAGAAAAAGATTTAGATCAACGCTTTCAGATTGGTGCAATCATTGGAAAACCCAATGCGACTTTAAAAGAAATCATTGCTCACTTAAAATCTTGTTACTGTGGAACCCTAACTGTTCAGTGTGCTGAAGCCCTACCTGAAGTGCGCAACTGGTTCATTAAAGAGTTTGAAAAGGGTCGTGATTCTTTCAAACTTTCGGCGGATGAAAAGAAAAGTATTTTCGCATCCATCACGAAGACTGAGTCATTGGAAAAGTTCATTCATACTCGTTATGTGGGAACAAAGCGATTCTCGATCGAGGGTGGCGACGCCCTTATTCCCATGATGGAAACCCTGATTCAACGCTGCACCTCTCTTGGTGGCCAAGAAATTATGATTGGAATGGCCCACCGGGGTCGCGTGAATGTTCTGGCAAATCTGATGGGCAAGGGCCTTGAGTACATTTTTGCGGACTTTAATGGACCAACCGAAACCGCTGTTCCAATCGATGATTTTGACGGGGACGTTAAATACCATCTGGGCTATCACGCAACCAAGCAAACTGCAAACGGAGACTGTGATGTCACTTTAGCATTTAACCCCTCTCACCTTGAGGCTGTTAATCCCGTCGTCTTGGGCATGGCAAGGGCCGCCCAACGACGAAGGAAAGATACTGAAAAACGAAAAACTGTTATCCCCGTTTTGATTCACGGAGATGCTGCCTTTGCAGGTCAAGGCATTGTGCTTGAGACTTTCCAGATGTCCAACGTGAAGGGATACACAGTTGGCGGAACAATTCACCTGGCTATTGATAATCAAATTGGATTTACAACAAATCCCGAGAACAGCCGAAGCGCTCACTACTGCACAGATACATCAAAAGTAATCGCAACACCCGTTCTTCACTGTAACAGTGATGATGTTGAAGCTTGTGTTCGTGCAATGGATATTGCTCTTCGCTACCGCCAAGAGTGGGGCCGTGATGTGGTGATCAATATTGTTTGCTATCGTCGGTTTGGACACAACGAAGGGGACGAACCCGCCTATACTCAACCACTGATGTATGACATCATTCGTAAACACCCAACGCTTCGTGAAATTTACGGTAAAAAATTGATGCACGAAGGAGTCATCGACCAAGCATTTTACGAGAGTCAGATGAATGAAAAAATGGAAAGCCTTCAGAAAGTGTATGAACATACAAAAACAAATCCGCCGAAAATTCAGCCATTTAAATTTGATGGTTTCTGGACAGGACTCAGAAAAGCAAAGGCTGATGATTTTGAAAAGCCAACAGACACCACAATTGATCTTGCAAAGCTTAAAAAAATCGGAAAATTTATTTCCGAAGTACCCGCAGGATTTAACATTCACCCCAAGCTTGTGAAGCTTCTTGAGGCGAGAAAGAACATGTCGGATGGAAAAGAAATGATCGACTGGGGCATGGGTGAACTTTTAGCCTATGGATCGCTGATCTCTGAAGGCACCTCCGTTCGCCTCTCTGGACAAGACTGCGTTCGTGGAACCTTTACTCACCGTCACTCAGGTTTTTATGATTCTAAAACAAATGAAGGCTACTTAGCTCTGAAACACTTAAATCCTCCAACAGAGTTTTGTGTCTATGACTCCGTTCTTTCGGAATATGGAGTTTTAGGATTTGAGTACGGAAATGCGATTTGCGACCCAACTTTCTTAACAATGTGGGAAGCTCAGTTCGGAGACTTTGCGAACGGCGCTCAAATCATTATCGATCAATTCATCACCGCAGGCGAGGCCAAATGGCAGCAAATGTGCGGACTGGTCGTTCTTCTCCCCCATGGGTATGAGGGACAAGGACCTGAGCACTCAAGCGCCAAGTTTGAACGCTTCTTGCAGATGTGCGCACAGAATAATATTCAAGTGACCAATTTGACGACTCCAGCACAAATTTTCCATGCGCTGAGACGCCAGATCAAACGACCGTTTAGAAAACCTTTGATCAACATGTCGCCTAAGTCTCTTCTTCGACATCCACGAGCGGTATCTTCGATTGAAGAACTGGCCAAGGGAACCTTCCAGGAAGTGATTCCAGACACTCTACTGAAAGATTCAAAAAAAGTAGAGACCCTGGCTCTTTGCACAGGAAAGGTCTACTACGAACTTCTCGAGGAAAGAGAAAAGTTGAAGTCAGAGAAGACAGCTCTTGTTCGTATTGAACAACTTTATCCGACTCCGCTTAAACAAATTGCAGCGCAGATTCGAAGTTATCCAAATCTGAAGAATGTTGTCTGGGTCCAAGAAGAGCCAAAGAACATGGGAGCTTATCAGTTTATATATTTCAAACTGTCAGAGCTTTTCATTAAAGAGGGCTTCTCGAAATTAGGACTACACTATGTGGGTCGAGGCGAGCGATCTTCACCTGCAACTGGATCAGTTTATCGACACAAAGCCGAGCAAGCTGAAATTATTAAAAATGCATTTACGATTTAAAAAGATGAAAAAGGAGCTTTCCAAGTGAAATACGACGTCAAAATACCAGCAGTAGGAGAATCTATCTCGGAAGCCACCATCGGTTCCTGGGTCAAAAAAAATGGTGAAGCCGTTAAGCGTAACGACATTCTCATGACGATTGAAACTGACAAAGCAACCGTTGAGGTTGTCGCCGAACAGGATGGTGTTCTCACCATTTCTGCAGAGGCTGGAAAAACTCTTCCCATCAATGCGGTAGTTGGATTTATTGATTCTGATGCAAAACCAACCACAACATCGACTGTCGCCGCACCAGCACCAAGCGCGCCCGCTCCAGCGATGCAGGTCGCCCCAGCTGGTGGCGCGAGCTTGCATCCCGATCTTAAAAGCCATCTCAGTCCTGCAGTTCAAAAAATCGCTACAGAAAAGGGACTGAATACCTCAGCAATTGAAGGAACCGGTCGAGGCGGACGTCTCACAAAAGAAGATGTGATGAAGGCCCAACCCCAACCGGCACCAGCAGCCTCTCCAGCTCCAGCCAGCCCGGGAAAAACGGCGCCATCCCCCAACGTCGACATGACTCTTCGAGGCCTTTCAAAACAAGGGGATCAAAAGCGAGTTCCCATGTCGAACATTCGTAAGCGAATCGCCGAGCGGCTGGTGATGTCTCAACAGACAACAGCAACATTGACGACCTTTAACGAAATCGACATGACCAAGGCCATGGAGATTCGCGCAAAGTACAAAGATAAATTCAAAGAAAAATATGGTTTGAGCCTTGGCTTCATGGGTCTTTTCGTAAAAGCCTCGATCGAAGCCCTTCGCGAGTGGCCAGCTGTGAACGCCTTTATCGAAGGCAATGAAGTAGTCTACAACAACTACTACAACATTGGTGTTGCAGTGAGCACAGAGAAGGGCCTGATTGTTCCTGCGATCAAAGATGCGGATCAAATGACTATTCCGCAGATTGAAATGGCGATCCGCCAGTACGCTCTAAAAGCCCGAGATGGAAAAATCGGCATCGATGATTTAAGCGGCGGAACCTTCACGATTTCCAACGGTGGAGTTTTCGGCTCACTGATGTCGACCCCAATCTTAAACCCTCCGCAAAGTGGTATTTTAGGAATGCACAAGATCGAAGATCGTCCTGTCGCTATTAACGGTAAAGTCGAGATTCGTCCCATGATGTATGTGGCTCTTTCTTACGATCACCGAATGATTGATGGCCGCGAAGCTGTCAGCTTCTTGGTGAAAGTTAAAGAGTGCATTGAAGAGCCTGAGCGCATGTTGTTTGAGATTTAATTTTTTGAGAAAGTAAAAGGATTTCATTATGTCGCAATTTGATGTTGTCGTGATTGGTGCGGGTCCCGGTGGTTATGTCGGGGCAATCCGCTGCGCTCAGCTGGGAATGAAAACAGCCATTATCGAAAAAGATAAAACATTGGGTGGGACTTGCTTGAATGTGGGCTGCATCCCCTCAAAGGCATTGTTGGAAAGCTCAGAGCACTATGAGACAGCTCTACATGATTTTAAATCTCACGGCATCCTTGTTGATAAAGTTGGGCTTGATGTCGCCACAATGATTGCCCGCAAGGACAAGGTCGTTAAAGACCTTACTCAGGGTATTGCCTTTCTCATGAAGAAAAATAAAATTGAAACCTACAAAGGACTTGGAAAAATACTTGCTCCCGGCAAAGTCCAAGTCGCTCTTGAAGGCGGAGAAACCACAGTTCTTGAAGCCAAGGCCATCATCTGTGCAACTGGGTCCGCTCCTGTGGAATTGCCTTTCTTAAAATTTGATGAAAAGAAAATTGTATCTTCAACTGGCGCATTGTCCCTACCATCAGTTCCAAAAGATTTGGTTGTTGTTGGCGGCGGAGTCATCGGACTTGAGTTGGGATCTGTGTGGAGACGTTTAGGCGCAAATGTCACAGTTGTGGAATATGCTGATCGCATTTGTCCAACAATGGATGTTCAAATCATTACAACTTTGAAACGATCTCTTGAAAAGCAAGGCATGAAGTTCATCACTAAAGCCAAGGTCATCGGCTCAAAAGTTTCTAACAGCGGAGTTGAACTTGAATACGAAGACATGAAGGATGGCTCAAAGAAAACCCTGAAAGGTGACGTTGTTCTGGTTTCAACTGGCCGCAAACCTTTCTCAGAGGGATTGGGTCTTGATGAGCTTGGGGTGAAGAAAGATCAGCGTGGATTTGTACAAGTGGATGCTCACTTTCAAACATCAGTGCCTGGCATCTATGCTGTTGGCGATTTGATTCCAGGCCCTATGCTCGCGCACAAGGCTGAAGAAGAGGGCGTGGCCCTAGCTGAGATCCTTGCCGGCCAAGCGGGACATGTGAACTATCACACCTGTCCTGGCATCATCTACACTCACCCCGAAGTGGCCTCTGTGGGCTACACAGAAGAGCAAGCTAAAGAAAAAAATATCCCCTATGCGGTTGGAACTTTTCCATTCGCAGCCAACGGACGCGCAAAGGCTGGTGGATTTACCGAAGGCATGGCGAAAATTATTACCGATACTCGATCAGATAAAATCATCGGTGGTCATATTATTGGACCAAAGGCTTCTGAAATTATTGGTGAAGTCGTTATCGCTATGGAGTTCGGTGGTTCATCTGAAGATCTTGCAAGATCTTTCCACGGTCACCCGACACTAAGTGAAGTGCTTCGTGAAGCCGCTCTTGCTGTCGACAAGCGAGCCCGCCAATCCTAAAAACCCGCCCCGCGGGTTTTCCATATGCAGTGCGCTATTCGCAGAGGGCGTCGAGAATTTTGAGAGCCTTTTGAACTGCTGGATTTTCGAAACCCTCTTTTGCCGAAGGGTCGTACTCGGCAAGAATTCTGGTCTTGTATTTCGAACATTTCTCAACAGCAAAGTCTTTTTTGGGAATCATGACCACTGCGCCGATAAAATTATCAAAATAAAGCTCATCGGCCACATGTTGACGTGCATTTTCCTGTCTGAGTTTTTTAAACTCTTTTTCCAACTTATCTAATGATTTTAGCTTTGACTGAAGTCCCTTAGATGATTTTATATTTCTCTCGGAGTTCATTATCAAAGAGTCCACTGACTGACGCAATGTCAGCTCTTTTCCAAGTGCGCCCTTTTGACCCCTTAGATTTGGCGTCATAATAAGAGCAGCTAATCCAATTACAAGGACAGGTATGATTCTGGTACGCATGTTCCCTCTTTAAAGACTGTATTTAATACCTTGGCATTATCAAACAAGAACGATAAATAACCAGGCGCCCCTGATGTCTGGTATATACGCAAAAACTGCGGGAACGTCATATCTTTCGCTACAAACTCTCTGCGCTTTGCAGATTCATATTCATTCATTCTTTTTGGGTCGAGCATTTTTCTCTGAGAATTCTCGGGCCGTGGAATTTGAAAAGGCGCTCGGACAGCTTTTAATCTTTCGTTAAAGGCCTTCATGTCTTGCCCAAAATCAAAATCCTCTAAGGTGACTTTTTTGTTATGACTTATTTTTTCCTTCAGATACTGAACCATCATATCAGAAGCGGCTGTGGCCCCAGCATTATAGGCCAAGGTACCCATAATCTTATAGTACCTATCCATATCGATTTGCTCCGCAGAGAGGCCCGCTCGCGCAAAGAGTTCAAGTATTTTTCGACTCTTGAGCATCCTTTCCAAAGAAACATGATCTTTTTTGTGTTTTATACCCATATAAAACAGAGATAAGAAAGGATTTTCTGGTGGAGTCATAAGTAAGCAGCGATTCTCTTTACCCTTATTCGGGACAGGATTAAGTTTTGAGAAAATTCCTTTCAACCGCTGACAAGCAGGATTGTCAGAATTCATAATCATCTTTTTTTCTCTACTAAAATCTTCATTCGCATCGCTGAGCACAGCACCTGTGAGCTGTGAGATTCCTGTATCCCCATGCTCCCCCCAAGCGTTCATGTGCATCCCGGACTCATTTAAGAGCTTTGGCAAATAATCTTTCTGCGGGAATCTCATGCACGATGCTACATCAGCAAAAGCGTTATAAACTACATTCACATACCGCTCACTCACACAGTGTTTCTTCGCTCCAGCCACTGGTCGACCTGCTGGATTGGGGCATAAGGAAAAAGCCTCCATTGGGCTTTTCTCTGATCCATTCAGAAAACTTTTCATAATGTAGGTCACACAGATCCGAGGAAACTCAGCATCTGATGAAGCTCGCTCTTTATTAAAGAGCAAAGGAATTTGCTCAAATCCATTGCTAAAATACTGTCGATCAGAAGAGCAAGACTCGGGCTCATCAAAACTAAAAAGAGAATAATCAGTCGCAGTTATAACACACTGACAAGAGTTCACCTCTTTGTTCTCAACCTCTTCACCAGCATAGTGACTGACCTTCATTAATTCTCTCACCTGATCTTCCAAACCCAACTGCTCTGAAGCCAAATGAGCTTCTCCTGGTATCCTCCATTGGTGATAAGTCACTGCCGTCACCATGGAAAGCCCCACAAATAAGAGTATGAAGTATGGTTGAGGAATGCGTGGCACTGAATGCCCTCCCTATCCTCACTCTTATCTGCAGAATTTCGATTTTTCTTAATGGAGAGAAGGCCAATTCAGGACCCAGGTCGGGTCCCTTTTTTTGCAATGCTTTGCATTTAGAAAAGTGAACGGGTGAACTCTAAAGAGCACCCACGTTGAGTAAGTAGGTTGCCCCATCAAGGCTAGATTCAATCTTCGTCAGGATCTCAGACCAAGTTGGGTTTGTATCAACTTGAAACAATATGTTCAGGAACGTCGAATGAACCTCAAATTCAGTCACAAAAAGACTGGAAAGACCGTTTGTCATGATATCAACATTGCTCCTCTTCTTTTGATCCGCAAAGGATTTGAGATAGTAAGAGTATGAAGAACATCCATCAAAGAAAAAGATTTGCTTCTTCGTTTGATTAAATTGAATCTCACCCACTTTTTCCTCTAATGATGGGATATCTAGATTTCCACCCAAGCCCGAATGTCCTGCGTAGATCAAAACATCGGCATTTTGAACTGCGTTCTTAAAAAATTTTGCAAAAGTCACATCCTGACTGGTAATCGATGTATCAGCAAGCAGTCGAGTTACTTGAATTTTGATCTCTTGCCCATTCTGAGCTGTCACTGTTTTCTCATATCGGTGAACTGGACGATTCTTATATTTTGCCAAAATAGTCTCTTTAAAGCCTTCTGCCTTCAGAAACTCATTAACCTCTTCAAAAGCGACACGCCCATCATCCTGAGGACCTGCTGTATCTTCAGCAAAACCATTGATTGTGACAATTTGAAAGAGATCACCGTTGCCATTATCCCCACGAATTTGATTCAACATCGCACTATAGTCCTTTGTCGATTCTCTTAATGGCAAAAACTCAACCACAGTAGGACGAGCTAGTGGAGCTTTTCTGAGTTGGCCACACCCCTTTCGGAAGGGGTCATAAAAGTACCAAAAATCTCCGAAAGAATTATAGTGCTCATCTGTACACTTCTCGTCGTAGAAATTATCAAGATCATAAGGAAGGGTCATTTGCCATTTCTGTTGTTTAACGAGAACCTTGGCTGCGGCCTTGTGCAAAAGCAGTTGTCCTTTGACCTTGTATTGAATCAATTTCTTTCCCGATCCCACGTCTTCTTCTTTCATCAGCTTAACGGACATGGGCATCTTTGGACCACCAATACCTTCAACCAAATTCGGATCTAGCTGAAATGACCCAACGACTGTTGGAGAGTGAAAATATCCAAAGAGGTGCTGATAATGACTGGCAATAGACTCGTCTGTATCATTTTGAGAATCAGTAATAAACTCTCCAACAAAAGATACTGTGACCTCTTGTGCGCTGGGAGCAAAAACGGCAGCAAAACTGTAGACCTGAAAAACCAGCAAACTGAAGAATGTGATGAAACCCCTCATTGAGACCCCCTCATATGGATAAGGCGGCAATGTAGTGAAGGTGACAAAAAACCACAAGTGTCAAAAGTTTTAACAGGGAATATTTACCTAAATCAATTTTATCGACAATCTACAGGGGTATGGCCCTTGCTCTAGTACCAAGTGTGATCAAAAATTAAAGGAGTATTGTATGAAAAGCATGTGGAAAAATTCTCTGAAGACCCTGGCTCTAATGGTTGTCTTGGCTGGAAGCCTAACGGCCTGCCAGAAAAAAGAAGACGAAAAGGCCTTCACAAAGGGAACCATGTCAACTGATGGAATCAATGTTGTTTCAAACACTAATCTTGGCGGCTATCCCCTTTCTATGGGTCTTGCCAATGTTGGCGGCGCGGGACCAGCTACTCAACAATATAATGGGTACACAATTTCAAGCCAAATGATTGCGATCAACTCTTACAAGTTTGATCTCTATATC
The DNA here is from genome assembly GCA_016861345.1 of Oligoflexia bacterium. Classification (GTDB taxonomy): domain Bacteria; phylum Bdellovibrionota; class Bdellovibrionia; order Bdellovibrionales; family Bdellovibrionaceae; genus BOLD01. The sequence goes on along the minus strand of BOLD01000003.1, from coordinate 130,050 downwards.
AACGGAACAACAAAAACTTTGGTGACAACACCTTATGTCTACAATCCTGCATGGAGTGCCTATGGATACAGTATCCAAAACGCTCTCTCAACTGAATATATCGGTGGGTATCAAGTGTTTTATGAGTCTCGATGCAATAGCCAAGCTTGTGAAAATCTTTATATCAACGTGATCATCCAAAGTCAGCTTGGACAAAAGCAGTTTGGAATTCGTAAAGACAATCCAGCTAACACAGTTTTCAACATGATTGAGCATGACAGCTTTACAAACACCATTCGACCAATGGAAATCCTGATCAACGAATTAAATGTGAAATAATCCAGCCATATGCGAGGGCCTCTAGATCCAGAGGCTCTTTACGTTTCTCTCTCGGGCCGTTTTGCTGGCTTCTTCATATCCGGCATCCACGTGCCGGAATACTCCCATAGCAGGATCTGCAGTTAAAACTCGCTCTAATCTTTTTGCGGCTGCTTCTGAACCATCAGCGACGATCACCTGACCCGCATGCTGGCTGTAACCCATCCCCACACCACCACCGTGATGAAAGCTCACCCAGGAAGCCCCACAGGCTGTATTCACTAATGCATTTAAAATTGGCCAGTCAGACACCGCATCTGATCCATCCTTCATGGCCTCGGTCTCACGATTTGGCGAAGCCACTGAGCCACAGTCCAAATGATCTCGACCAATCACAATGGGGGCCTTTACTTTTCCAGTGCGCACGAGCTCATTGAGCATCAGCCCAGCCTTTGCTCTCTCCCCGTACTCAAGCCAACAAATGCGAGCAGGTAGCCCCTGAAAAGCAATCCGTTCTTGGGCCATATCAATCCATCGGATCAAATCTTTTTTGTGCGGGAAAAGTTCCTTAATCGCCTTATCCGTAACATGAATATCTGCTGGATCACCACTGAGAGCTACCCATCGAAAAGGCCCTGAGCCCTTACAGAAAAGTGGTCGAATGTAAGCTGGAACAAATCCGGGAAAGTTAAAGGCATCTTTGACTCCGTGATCAAAAGCCCGAGCCCGAATGTTGTTTCCATAATCAAAAGTCACAGCACCTTTTTTCTGTAAAGCTAACATTCCCTGAACGTGCTTGGCGATGCTCGCATAAACTTTTTGAAGATAATCATTTTGGTTCTGCTTTCGGTAATCGGCAGCCTGCTCAACTGTGTAGCCTTCAGGAATATAACCAACTAAAGGATCATGGGCTGAGGTCTGATCAGTCAAAATATCAGGGACAAAACCTTTCTCAATGCACTGGTGAATCACTGTAGCCATATTGCCAAGCAAGGCAATCGATTTGGCCTCGCCCTTTTGTGCGTAAGCCTTCACTCTGGCCAGTGCATCATCAAGATCTTTAGCGACCTCGTCGATATACTTTGTTTCAAGTCGTTTTTGTATTCTTGTGGGATCAACCTCAACAGCCAGCACACAAGCTCCAGCAAAAACTCCAGCCAAAGGCTGAGCTCCACCCATTCCGCCAAGACCAGCTGTCAGAATGATTTTACCTTTTAGGCTGCCGCCAAAATGTTGGCGTCCCGCCTCAGCGAAAGTCTCATATGTTCCTTGGATAATCCCTTGAGTCCCAATATAAATCCAAGATCCCGCCGTCATCTGGCCATACATCATCAGCCCTTTTTTATCGAGCTCATGAAAGTGCTCCCATGTGGCCCACTTGGGAACAAGATTAGAATTTGCCAGAAGCACTCGTGGAGCATCTTCATGGGTTTTAATAATTCCAATGGGTTTTCCACTTTGAACAAGCAGAGTCTCATTGGACTCAAGAGTGGTGAGTGCTTTTAAAATTTTATCAAAGCATTCCCAATTGCGAGCTGCTTTTCCAATGCCTCCGTACACGACAAGATCTTCAGGTCGTTCAGCCACAACAGGATCAAGATTGTTTTGAATCATGCGATAAGCCGCTTCTTGAATCCAACCTTTGCAATGAAGTTTTGTTCCCTGAGGCGCCCTGACAACCCGTGATTGATGTTGCGATTGAGACATATACTCTCTCCTTCGTCTGACTCTGTTTCAGAGGCAAAAACTGCCACAAATTATGGAAAGATTCTAGATTTCTATCGTGAAAACCCATTGCTGACAGGGCGTGTAAGACTCTGGCGCACAAAATGCAAAAAAAAGAGTTCCTGCGGATGCAGTGAGCTTCTTTCTATCATTCCACATACGACTTCACTATATCCAGAAAATTAAGTGGGTAACTTATTTTGAGAAAAGCTTGTTGAGACGGTCCTGGATCGCCTCGACGGTAGCTAGTATTGCTGGGAATGTTAAAACTGTTAATACAGATCCCAGTGCTAGTCCCCAACCCAAGGCAAGCGCAAGGCTTTTTACAAAACCATCACTTCCTCCAATTCCATAGGCAGTCGGGAAAAGTCCTAAAACAGTCGTAACAGATGTTAAAATAATTGGACGAAGTCGCGTGGTTGCTGCACCAACGAGGGCATCTTCGAGTGACATTTTACCCTTTAAGGAATTAAAGAAATCAATATAAACAATAGCATTATTAACAATTACCCCAGCAAGTGCAATGAGACCCAACATCGACATAAAACTCAGCGGCTTACCATGAAGAACGAGTGCCCAAATTGTTCCAACAAACCCAAGTGGAATCGCTAAAGCAACAAGTATTGGTTGAATAAAACTTCTAAATGTAATGATTAACAATGCAAATATCATTAAGAAAGCAAAGAGAAATGCTCGCCCTAAGGATGCCATACTTTCCTGAGTATCCTCGCTTTCGCCGCCGAATACAATTTGATAATCAGGATAGTTTTTAACAATTGAACTCATTTTCTTTTCAAAAATCTGAGTTGCTTTAATCGCAGTTGTTTTTTGCAAATCTACTTGGGCAGAAACATTAATCAGACGCCTGTACTTTTCATGTTGAATAACCAATCGAGATGGAGACTCCTCAGTTTTTACAATCCGACTGATAGGAATAAGGCCGCCTGTTCGATTCGAAATGAAAACATTATCAATTTGATTTTTTCCAACAGCTGATTCTTCTTTCATTTTTACTCGGATATCAATTTCTTCATTCAAAGTTCGTGTACTTGTCGCAACTAACCCCGCAAAAGCAGCTCGCAGATTTTGAGAAACTTCTGCTACGCTCAAATCAACTTTACTTAATGCATCAGGGTTGGGAACAACTCTTATTTCTTTTTTCCCAATAACTTCAGAGTCTTCAATGTCAATGACCCCATCAATACCTGATAGTTCCTTTTTGATTTCATCGGCTAACTTCCTGAGGGTCACAAAATCATCACCAAGGACATTGATGGATATCGGCCGGCCCTGAGGCGGCCCCCCCTTTGCAATCTCGTACTGCAGGCGCTTCATCCCCTTAATTTCAGTCGGGATCATCTTCCGCACCTCATTGACAATATCGTCCACTTTTCTTGTTCGGATTCCCTCCGGTGTTAGATTAACGCGAATCTGCGCATAATGAGATGCACGCTTTGTGAGTGGGTCGTTGGGGTCATTTTGCTGAATACCAATTTGAGAAATAAAATCTTGAAGCTCATCAGGTCCAAGTTTTTTGATATTTGGCTCAATTTGACTAACAATACCCTTCATTTCCTCGAGAGTTGCTCCTGGTTCTCCATCAACACGCACAAAAAAAGTATAAATTCCGTCCGGCGGAAATAATATAAAATTCATCCTTGAGGCCACACCGCCCGTGACAACAATCAAACCAAAAAACAAACCTAGGGTCTTATATTTATTTCGCACGGTCCATAGTATCGTCTTTCTGTAATAAGGAAGGACTCGATCATACCAATGCTGTTTTGATTCTTTTTGCTGAAGTATAGCTATATTCTCTCGCAAGTGATTTCCTACAATATCCTTAAAGTGACCTGGAGCAATTAAAAATGCCTCGAGTAAGGACACAATAAGGGGAATGATCACCATTACCGGAATTTCAAAAATGAATTTTCCAAAAATTCCTGACATGAATAACATTGGTGAAAAAGCTGCAACAGTCGTCAAAACAGAGGCCGTCACGGCAGGAATAACCTCAAGTGTTCCCTCAATAACAGCTACTTCGAGAGAATCTCCCATTTCGTATCGACGAAAAACATTCTCTACAACCACTATGGCATCATCCACCAGCATGCCTGATACAATAATCAGTCCTATAAGACTAATGAGATTTATTGAAAATCCAATTTTCCACAAGATCGCAATTGCGGCCAACATACTAAAGGGAATCCCGAGCGCAACTACAACTGCCACCCGCCAAGGAAAGAACAGAGCCAATACGCCGAGCACTAGAAATATCCCTAAAAGCATATTGCTACTTAAAATTCCAAGTCGATTTCTGAGATAAATGGTAAAATCATTCACGAAACGGTATTTGATTCCCTCTGGATACTTCAGGGAATACTGCTTCATCTTGTCTTGAAGTTGATCTACGACCTTAAGTGCATCAGCTTTTTCCTTTTTTGAAATAATCATTGAAAAAGCTTTTTCCCCATTTGTTCTATAAATGATGGTTGGCTTTTCAAGTTTTTGTTTTACAGTCGCAAGATCTTTAACTTTATATCCAAACCCATCAAAGTTAATACGTACAGGCGTGTTTTCAATATCCTCTTTTGTTATATATTCCCCATCAGTTTTGACCGAGACTTCTCTTCCATTTTCCAAAACCATATCACCTGCTGGAAGCTGGATATTCTGAGTCTTGAGTGCTTGAACAACATCAGAAAGAGACAAGTGGGCATCTTTCAATTTTTGTTGATCGACCTCAACAACCCACTCTAGTTTTTGCCACGCTGTCTTGGTTACTCTGGCAACCCCGGGGACAAATGAAAGTTCATCAGCAGTTTTCCGCGCCCATTCTCTGAGTTCTATTTCAGGAATAGTGTCTGAACTCAGTGATAATTCGATGACAGGGGTCTGACCCGATTCAAGAACTGTAACAACAGGCTTATCAGATTCTTCTGGCAGCTTCTCAATTCGATCAATAGCCCGCTGGATGTCTTGGTTTGTCTTTTCAACTTTTCGAGCATCCGGATCAAGGGTAATAGTAACTACTCCGCGACTATCGATTGAGTTACTAATAACTTTTTTAATGCCATCAACCTCTCTGAGAGCTTCTTCAATCGGATTAATTACTAGTTTTTCTACCTGATCAGGAGAGGCACCTGGGTATACCACCGTGACTAATGTGATGTCATAGCTCACTTGAGGAAAAAGATCTTTTCGAATTTGAAAAAGCGAGACAATGCCAGTAAAAAAAACTAAAAAAGTGATAATGTTTCCAAACAGACTTTGCCGAAAAAAAAATCGAATAAGGCTATTCATCAAGACCTTTCCTTAAATCAAACTCAACTGATGCTCGCGGATTTTTTCAATGTCGCGGTAGAAAACTCGATCCTTGTCAGCAAAGGGAACTATCTCTCGAATTTTCAGATAAGCTTCTTTGATTTTTCCGGCAGGCTCAAGAGGCTTGAGCAGATCTAGCGCTTGAGTGGCCGAAAGAAGTTCCATCGCCAGAACATTTTCGGTGTTCTTTAAAACTTGCGTAAACTTTCTGGCTGCAATTGTGCCCATGCTGACGTGATCTTCTTTGTCTGCTGAAGTTGGAATCGAATCCACGCTGGCGGGATGAGCAAGAATTTTGTTTTCGCTCACAAGCGAAGCCGCAGCAACTTGCACAATCATGTGGCCCGAATTTAGTCCACCCTTTGGAGCTAAGAAGGCTGGCAGATCACTCATAGATGGATTGATGAGTTTTTCAATTCGGCACTCTGAAATGCTCGCCACCGCACACATCGCAATCGCGGCAAAGTCCATCGCAAAAGCAACTGGCTCTCCGTGAAAATTCCCACAAGAAAGAACTTTGTTGTCTTTTGCAAAGACAAGCGGGTTATCTGTTGAAGAATTAGCTTCGGTTTCTAGCGCACGGATCACATACTGAAGGGCATCTTTGGCAGCACCATGAACTGCAGGCATGCAGCGGAGTGAATAGGCGTCTTGAACCTTGTTGCAGCTTTCATGAGATTTCGAAATCGGAGATTCTTCTCCTAAAAACATTCTCAAATTTTTTGCCGTTTCAATTTCACCACTGTGAGGACGAGTGGCGGAAATAAGTGGATCAAAAGCTGAGCGTGAACCTCGCAGAGCCTCAAGAGACATTGCGCCAACAAGGTCAGCCAGAATCAAACATTGACGGGCCTTTTCAGCAGCCAGCATTCCCACTGCTGTCATCACCTGACATCCGTTGATCATCGAAAGACCTTCTTTGGCTTTTAATGTCAGGGGCTCAATATTTTTTTGTTTGAGGATTTTCTCAACAGCAACGGGCTTTCCATCCTGTCCCCAAACTTCACCTTCACCGATCACCGCAAGGGCTAAATGCGAAAGCGGAGCTAAATCCCCACTGGCCCCCACACTGCCCTGCTGAGGAATCACAGGGATCAAGTCATTGTTGAGAAATTCGAGAACTTTTTCGACGACTAAGGGGCGAATTCCACTGTGACCTCGAGAAAGAGCATTGGCTCGTAAAAACATAATGGCCCGAGTTTGCTCTTTCGTGAAGGGCTCGCCAATTCCCACTGAGTGAGACCGGATCAAATTTCTTTGCAGTTCTTCAATTTCTGAATCACTGATTCTGACCGAGCTAAAGGCTCCAAAACCAGTGTTGACCCCATACATAACTTCACCCTGATTGATCCGAGACTCGATGTAAGATCTTGATTCATTCATTTTCGCACGAGCGGATTCTGAAAGTTCAACTTTGAGACCCGAGTGAGCAACAGCCCAAACATCTTTTAAGGTGACGCCTTCTCCAGTTAATTGGTGATTCTTCATAGATTAACCTTTCAGTTTTTTGATGGCCTGGGCATAGTCTTGTTTAAAAACATAACTGCCAGCCACTAAGACATCGACCTGCGACAAGTGATGAAGAGTTTTATCTGAAACTCCACCATCCACTTCAATCAGACAATTTAATTTTTGATTATTGATTTCGGCTCTTATTTTTTCTATTTTGACCACTTGATCTGTCATAAATTCTTGGCCACCAAACCCAGGCTCGACAGTCATGATCAAAACTAAATCCACCAAGGGCAAAAGGGGAAGGATTTTTTCAACCCCAGTCCTGGGCCTTAAGGTAATCCCGGGCTTTGCTCCTAATCGACGAATTTCTTTTAAAACTTCTGCTGGATTTTCGGTGGATTCCACATGAATCGTTAAGTAATCGCTCCCGGCCTGAACAAACTGGCGAATGTATTTCTCTGGCTTTTCGATCATGAGATGAACATCTAAAGGAATCTGAGATACCTTTTTTAACGAAGCCACAACCGGAACTCCAATTGTAATGTTATTCACAAAGTGTCCATCCATCACATCCACATGAAGCCAATCCGCTCCTGCTGCTGTGACGGCCTGAATTTCCTTTTCAAGATTAGCAAAATCAGCCGAGAGGATACTAGGCGCAATAAGTTTAGACAAACTGATCTCCCTCTTTTAATTGATGAGCCTTTAGAAAATCTTTGACCGGCATGCGATTTCGAGACTCGGGCTGAACCTCGAAAATTTCAAGAACGCCCGAGCCCGTGCCAACAAAAAGAGACCCATCTGTGATTTTCTGAATCACACCAGGGCCCGCACTCTTTTGATCTTGAAACCGCGTTCGATGAATTTTTAATTTTTTTCCCTGAAAGGGAACCCATGTACCAGGCCCCATATTAAAGGCTCGCACTTTGTTATTCAGATCGCGACCAGGCTCCGTCCATTTCAATTCAGCCTCAGACTTATCAATTTTTTTTGCAAAAGTCGCTTTGGAGTGATCTTGGGGCACTGGCGCCAAATTTCCACGAACGTAATCCATCAGCTCAACGCTCAGAAGATCAGCTCCCAATTGAGCTAAAGTCTCATACAGTTCTTTTGCTGTCAGATCGGGAGTCATCTCAACTTTTCTCACCCCAATGATGTCACCAGCATCTAGCTCTCTGACAATTTTTTGAAGCGCAACCCCGCTCACAGTGTCACCGGCCTGAATGGATCTTTGAATAGGAGCAGCCCCCCTCCATAACGGAAGCAGTGACCCGTGAACATTCACAGCGCCGAGAGGAAACATATCCAGAAATTTTTGAGAAAGAATTTGTCCGAAAGCCACAACAACAGCGACCTCGGCTCCCCATTTTTCAATTTCTTGCAGAATCAGATCTTGGTTGATTTTCTCTGGAGAAATCACTCGCAACCCATGAGCCTGAGCCAAAGTTTTCACAGGACTTGGGGTGAGAAGCATTTTTCTGCCCGCTGGGCGATCCGGTTGAGTCACAACTCCGACGATCTCAAAATGCTCGTCTTCGATTAACTTCTTCAGCGAAGTGACGGCAAAATCGGGCGTTCCTAAAAAGCAAACTCTGACCTTACTCACATTTCCACTTCTTCATCTGTAGGGTCACTCTCTTCGCCCTTTTTCTTCTTCGGAGGATATCCGAATTTTTTAATATGATTTTTAATCTTGTTTGATTTCACAAGGCTGAGATGGTCGATAAAGAGCGTTCCCTCTAAATGATCCATTTCATGCTGAATCACGATGGCGAGTAGCCCATCGGTTTGAATGACTTTCTTCTCACCATCTAAATTCTGGTAGTGAAGTTCAATGAACTCTTCTCTTTCAACAGTTTCAAAGAAAGATGGAACACTGAGGCAGCCCTCGTCAAAAGTTGTTTTCCCTTTTGAATCCACAATCACAGGATTAATGATCACAAGAGGCTGTTCCACTTTTTGTTCAAGCTCAGTGAGATCTTCGATCGTGTAACGGCCCTTGGTATCTCGAGGACGACAATCAATCACCAGCATTCTTTTGAGCACACCCACTTGTGGTGCGGCCAAGCCAATCCCGTTTTCTTCATACATGGTTTCAAACATGTCTTGAGCCAAGCGTTTCAGCTCTTGATCGAATTCAGTGACGGGTTCAGAGACCTCTCTTAACCTGGCATCGGGAAATTTCAGCACTTCAAGTATCGCCATTCTAACCTCTGGTAACTACATAGCTGAATTTGACCCTATTTGCCCCCTATTACACACAGCAACAATAAGATCATATCAGCTTCATGCAATCTTCTCTTCTCAAGAGAAGTATCCAGTGCATATGATACTAAAAGGTGGCCCATGAAGCAAATTTTGATCGTCGATGATGTTGAAGATATCCGTGAGATTCTCGCTGTTTATATCCTAAACCAGATCGAGGCCAATATTTTTCAGGCAGAGTCTGGTCAAGAGGCCTTGGACATCTTTAAAAATCACCCTCAGATTGACCTCATCATCAGTGACTACAATATGCCGAATGGCAACGGTGGTTTTCTCTACAAGAAAATCCGAGAATCAAGCCAGGTCCCCTTTATCCTACACACAACCGAACCCCCGAACAGATACCCTGATTTTAAAGAGGCCACAAACTTTACCCATGTCTCGAAACCAATTTTAAGAGAGTCTTTTTTCAAAGTCCTTCATGAAATCCTCTCTGGAGATGCAAAAGCCGTTCGTCGCCCCAAATACGTTCCCGTTTCTCTCAATCTCTTAAAAAAATCAGTCATCCTTCCTGGAGATATCTTTGTTCGATTAGGTACAGACAATTTTGTGAAAATCGCCCACCAGGGAAATACCTTGGTCAAAGATGATTTTAATAAATATGCGAATAAAAATATTAAGCACTTTTATATTGAACCAAAAGCCTCGCTCCAAATGATGGCCCAACTCCATGATATTCTCAACCTCACTGATGTCGACAACACCCAAGCCCTTCAAATGACTTCGGCCACAGTTGATTTTCTCATGAACGCGAAAGAAGAGCTTGGTTTTTCAAAAGAAGTTCAAGATCTCACCAATAAAAATATCAATAAAGTTCTCAAATTAGCCGAGTCTTCCCCCCAAATTTCTACTCTACTGAAGAAATGGAACTTTGATGAAAACAGCGAATTCGCTGACCGATGCACCATGATTGCCTTGATCTCGACAACTATTGCCAAAAGACTCAATTGGGTTTCTGACAAAACTGCAGATAAATTGGCTTTCGCAGCTCTTCTTCACGACATCAGTCTTGATTTACATCAAATTTCACAACTTCGAGAACTTCTGGAAAAAGTGGGAGATAAAAAGTTTCAGAAAAGTCCTGAGGGAAAGGCTTTTCTTCACCACCCCTTAAAGGCGGCAGAAATTCTTCAAAAATGGCCTCAATCACCACCTGATGTGGACACCATCGTAGCCCAACATCACGAAAAGCCTGATAGCAGTGGTTTTCCTCATGGGCTCAATCACATGAGAATTTCACCCTTAAGTGCGGTCTTTATCGTGGCCCAAGACCTTGCCGACTACATCGTCACAAAAAAGGGATCAGGATCAATTCAGGACTGGATTAAACTAAAAAAAGATTACTACATTCGGGGCGAGTTTAAAAAAATTATTGAGACCATTTCCGAAAGCGCGAACTAAACTTTTGTTCGCTTAATCAGAATGTAAGCACCGACTGCTGTGAGAAAATTTGGCAGCCAAGCTGCCATAATAGGGGGAATATATCCATAGTTTCCAAGGCTCAGAGCTGAATTATATATCCCCCAGTAAATAGCAACCAAACCGAGACAAATACCAAAATTCATCATCGTCCCACCTGACCTGGCACGGCTCACACTAAAAGGAATTCCCAAAAGTGACATCACCAAAGCGGCAAATGGATATCCATATTTCGAGTGATAATCCACCTCATACCTGACCGTATCAAGACCCGCTTCCTTATTACGTTTAATAAACTCAGAAAGGTCATTTAGGCTCAAAACCTCTGCTGTGTTGGCCGAGGCTGAAATGTCTTTGGCGTCCTCACTCATGACAATTGTCTTTTGCTTAAACTGACTGGTCAGAGGAAAGCTTGAGTCCTCTGTAAAAATCGTGACTGAACCATCCTTCAAATTCCAATTGGCACCTGACATATCGACTTCTTTGGCTGTCATCATTTGAATCAGGTCCCATTTGTCATTGAAATAATACAAAGTCAGACCCTGAGCCTTTTTTGTTTTTTCATTTAAAGTTTTCAAATAAAAAATAGTGTCCTTTGATCGGTACCAAATCTTATTGGTCTTCACCATTGAATACAAAGAGGGATTCTTTTTAATTTCATGATAGAAAACAAAATTCTTATGTCGGGCAAAGTTCGGAAGAACCTGATCCCCCATAAAGAAAACCACACCAGTCAACATCAGCACCCAAATCAAAATGGGAACACAAATTCGGACAAGGCTCATCCCCACACTGAAAAGGGCGACTAGCTCATTGGACCGATTCAATGTGGATAAAGTAAAAACCAAAGATAACAAACATGCCACTGGCACCATGCGATAAATAATTTCAGGAATGCTATAGGCATAGAATTTTCCCAAAGAGGTCGCAGAAACCCCCTCGTAACTCATCATCATTCCAAGGGCATCCACCGAAACAAAGATGGTCACAAAAACAAGAAGGCCTCCAATAAAGTAAAGCCAAAACAATCCTGAAATATACCGATCAATCCGATTCATTCTTTTTTAAGCTTACCCTTGACTCGCCCCAGACAAAAAGGTTTACTCATTGCATGGCCTTACGCGTCTTATTGGCAGATGAAAGTTCTACGATAAAAAAAGTCATGCAACTGGCTCTTCAAGACTTCGGAGTCGAGGTCAAAGCCGTTCCCGTTGGCGTTGATGTGATCCCAGTCGCTAAAAGCTTTCAACCTGACATCATTTTTGCTGATGTGCTACTTGCCAAAAAATCAGGCTACGAAGTCTGTGGAGAGATTAAGGCCACCACAGAGCTCAAAAACACTCCCGTTGTTCTGATGTGGAGCGGTTTTATGGATATTGACGAGGCCAAAGCCACTCAGTGCAAGGCTGATCGCCGACTGGAAAAGCCCTTTGATGCTGACACTCTGAGATCCATTGTGAAAGAGCTGGTTCCCACAACCAAGGGTAATGTTTTATCAAACTATCTCTCTTTCCCCCAAATGCCAGAGTTTGAAGAACCAAAAGCTCAGCCCTCTGCTCAAACCAAAAGTACGGATCTGCCCGTTTATGAGCCCTCGACAGATTCAACAAGTTATGACCTTGAAGAGCCAGAGGATTTTCAGCAAGTCCCCCTTCCGCGAGTCAGTCAGGGGCCAATGAGCCAGGCCACCCCTGGGCAGACAACTGAAGAGTCTGAGCCTTGGTCCTCAAACAGCCTTGATCGATTCCGAATTAATATCCCAAAAGAGGATCTTTCTCTTGATCAGTCCCTTGTGAACTTTGAAGACGCTTCTATTGAACTCAGCAGCGGGGCTGGAGAGATTCATCTTTCTGACTTGGACTCACAAGGGCCTGTTCGCCAAACAACAGGATCATTTAGCCAGACTGCCGGCACCGCGTCGCATCGTCATCAGCCATCAACTCAAAGTTTCAGTCCAGCCTCCATTGATATGGAGCGAGCTGAGCAAATTCTAAAAGAGCAGGTCCGCGAAGTTCTGCAGGACATCGCATGGAAAATAATCCCTGACATTGCTGAAAGAGTTGTGAGAGAAGAGATTGAAAAACTTCTCAAAGATGCTGAACGATTATCATGAATTTAATTGATCTTATTAAAGCCGCTGTAAAAGAAGATATGCCTTCGGGCGATCTGACGACCGAGTGCCTCGCACTCCCCCCCCGTCCTGGCCGAGCAAAGCTCATAGCCAAACAAGATCTTGTTCTCTCTGGAGCTGGAGCTTTTGAGCAGACCATGCACATGCTGGAGCCCAATTTAAAAATAAAATGGCATTTTGAAGAGGGCGACAAGATTCTCAACAAGCAAATCATCTGCACGCTGCAAGGTGATCTGATTCAAATTCTAAAAGCTGAGCGAGTGGCTCTGAACTTTCTCATGCATCTGTCGGGAATCGCCACCCTGACCAATCACTTCGTCACTCAGGTCAGCGAGACAAGATGCCGAATTTTGGACACTCGAAAGACAACGCCTGGATACCGAGAGCTTGAAAAAAAGGCTGTCGTTCATGGCGGGGGAATGAACCACCGCTTAAACTTAAGCCACGCGGTTCTTGTGAAAGACAATCACATCGCTGTCATGAAGGGCATCACCCCCGCAGTGGAAAGAATTCGGGAACACACCGATAAGGCCATCGAGGTCGAAGCCCGCACATTGGAAGAAGTCCAAGAGTGTGTCCGCCTGAATGTGGATCGCATTTTACTGGACAACATGTCCAACGAGAAACTTGCCGAGGCCATGAAGCTTATCCCAGAACACATTCAAACTGAAGCCAGTGGGAATATGACTTTAGACAGAGTCAAATCCGTCGCGCAATTGGGGCTTCACTTTATCAGCGTCGGCGCTCTGACACACTCTGCCCCTTCAGCTGATGTATCATTGATGTTTGATTGGGAAAACTCATGACCTTCAGTGTGGGAAAAATTTCTCACGAATGGTCCAAGGGATCTCGTCTTCAAGCCATTTATCAAGAAACAATTCCCTCAACAAACGACTTGGGAAAAGAATTAGCTCTCACAAGTCTCAGTCAATATCCCATCAGTCTGATTCTGACTGACGATCAAACTGCAGGCCGAGGTCGTGGAAAAAATTCTTGGACAAATTCCCAACCCGGAACCAGCCTACTTTCAACTTGGGTTTTTCAACTTTCTTCTCCGCCTCAACCTGTGACCACTTGTCGAACTGGTTTAGCAGTGAGAAATGCCTTACTTCAAACTTGGCCCTGGCTCCCGCTGAGCCTGAAAGCTCCCAATGATCTTTATCTTCAAACAAAAAAACTGGGGGGCCTTTTAACAGAGACAATCACTCAGGGTTCAAAGCAGGCTCTTATCATCGGACTTGGGATCAATGTTTGGAAAAACCCTCATCTTGAAATTGCAGACTGCCTTAAATCTTTCGTTAACGAATCCTGTTTGACTGAAGAGGACTGGAATTCATTTTTAGATCGACTGCTCCTTGAGCTATCTCTGGCGGTCTCTGCGTCAAATGATTTACTCTCTGACAGAGAGAGACAATCTTTACTTTTAGCACTGAATCAAAAACCAGATCTTGATGAAAAATATATCGACATCTCACCTGAGGGGACTTTAAAAACAAAGTCAAAAGAGATACATTGGTTTGAATTATAACTTTGAACTTCGAAAAGAAGGACAACATGGCTCTAACCTACACACCCTCACCCGATCTTGGCAACCCCTGCCCGGACTTCACCTTACCTGCGGTGGATGGAAGAACTTACTCAAAAAAAGATTTTCAAAAAAACAAACCTTTGGTGGTGATGTTCATCTGCAACCACTGCCCTTACGTCAAAGCCATTGAAGATCGATTGATTCAATTAGGCCAAGATCTAAAGTCTCAAGGAGTTTCTGTTGTCGCAATTTGCTCAAATGATCCTACAAATTATCCTGAAGATTCTTTTGAAAATTTAAAAGCCAGAGCCTTGGAGAAAGTCTATCCCTTTCCTTACTTACATGATCTCTCCCAGAAAGTAGCTCATGATTTTGGAGCGGTTTGCACTCCTGATTTTTTTGTCTATGACTCTGATCTCAAACTTGCCTACCGGGGACGACTGGATGACTCTTGGAAAGATCCAACCAAAGTGACCAAACGTGAACTCTATGAGGCCGTGCAGAGCTTAATGAGAAATGAAAAGTTATCAACCAATCAAAATCCCTCGATGGGCTGCTCAATTAAGTGGGTGAAAAATGGTTAAGTGGATTATTGCAACTTTTTTTGGAATGCTCATTGGTTTCATGACTTACATGATGATTCATTTGGGTGCTCTTAAACCTGTTCATATTGAGGAAAAGTCAAAACCTGGCTTCTATTTGATCTCAAAAATTCACAACGGAGCCTATCACAAAATTGTTCCTATCATTCTAGACGCGGAACAATGGGCTAAAAATAACAACTATGATTGTCGCTTCACTTTTGGCGAGTATTTTGACGACCCCGAAACCGTCGAAGAGGGGCGATTAAGAAGTCGAGGTGGCTGTCTGATGGAAAAGCTCCCCGATGGCATTGAAAAAAATCTCCCCGAAGGATATGAGATCGCTCAAATCTCTGAACGACAATATGTGGTGGCCACCTTTGAAGGCTCACCCGGAATCGGGCCCATGAAGGTCTACCCAAAGGTGAAAGAATACATGCAACAGCGTCGTCTCACCATGAACGGCTCCATTATGGAAATCTACGAAGTCAAAGGCCCTAAGGAAATGACCACCACTTATTTGTTTCCAACTGCTCTACCGGGGAAGTAAGGCAGAGCTCGTGATTACTTTTCTTTTATACTAAAACTGCCGAAAACAGTATTCGCAATAATTTCAATTGCCGGGTCTTCTTTTTTAAGACCAGGAGAGGCATAGGTGAACTCACCAAAAGCGTTAATGTTTTGCTCTGGCAAAGAGGCTTTGCCAAATACAGTTTTGGTTAAAACTCTTAAGGGAGTTTTAGCCTTCACAAACACTTGAGTTTCGCCAAAGACAGTATTGAATTCCAATCTTGAATTTGGTTTTAAATCTATATCAGTCAAATCTAAATTTCCCTCTCCAAAAACAACGTCATACTTCTGAGGAAACTCCGAGTTTTCAATATTGAACTTAAATGTGGAGTGAGCAAAAACAGCTTCGGTCTCAGTCTGTCGCTTTTTCCCATGCACAGAAAATCCCCAGTGTCCAGAATCAAAAATAATAGAAATTCCCCAGTAAACTAGTAAGACCCCAAATAAAATCTTAATGATTGGTAAGTGAAATCCAAAAACATAATTTAAGATCATAATCAGACCAAGAACGATAAAGGCGACTCCCCAAAACATAGATTTGCTCCTTTTATGTGACATGCCTCAATCCTTTTTTAAAATACTTTACTCCTAAGGAGTAGAAAAACAAGTATCTAAATTAAAGTTCTCAGTAAATCGCAATGGATTACTTTTTCCGCAGAATTTTTACGACAGCCTGAAGAGCATCTTGGCCTTGAGGCACCTTAATTTTCGGTGCATATCCTACATTTTCAACGTAACGATCGTCTTTGTATTTCCAAAAATCTGTCGCCATCTGCACAACTAACTGCGAATGAGGCAGAACAATATATCCCATGTTCCCAAAATGAACCATCCCCGCAGTGTTTTCTCCGACAGTTGTCGCATTGGGAACTGTCTCAAAAAACTCGACAATGCTCTCACAGGATGAACCGCAGCCTGCATCAATTAAAATATAAATGTTCCCCTTATAGCCAGGCGATTTGACCTCTTCATTCAGGTTATTAAATTTATCAATCATCTCTTCTTCCGGATCTTGAGCCTTCAAAAGTTTTTCATACTCAGAAAATTTCTCAGCCAAACGTTTCTTGCGATAATCAGGCAATTCTTTATTTAATCTTTTGTACTGAACCAGTCTGAATCTCTCTGCATTTAGCGCAATCGCACCAGTCTCGGGGGTTCTGCTTTTCGCCACATAAGCATATGGCATTGGTATTGGGTGACCTGCGAGCTTTGTTGCCAACCATCGACCCGTAACATCTGAACCTCCTCCATTGCCACGAAGATCAATAACAAGATGTCGAGAACTCATGATCTGATCAATGGCCTCCTTAAAACCTTGCCAACTTGGATCATCTGGTTGCGGCAGGCTTGTAATTGAAATTACTGGAACCTGATGCTTCTGAGATCGAATAAAGTTGAGCGCCCAAGGGGGATTTTCTTTTTGATGAAGATTCTTTCCAACCTGAGGTTTTCTTTTTGTCGCCAATCTAGATGGGGATTGCCCAGATTCTTGAGATCGAATATGCAAATGACCGTCTGGTATAGTTAACAAAATTTCATCAACCACATCCCTTAATTGAACCGATGTATGAATATTCTCCAAATTTATTTCTTCTAATGACTTTAAAGCCTGTGTCATAATCGGTGAAGCAATGTATTTTCGCCCACCATAAGCCTTTATCAAAGCATATCGAAGTAAATCGACATCCTCACGAACTTGGCTCGATTGAAGTTGATGCTTATCTTTAAAATCCGTTTCTTCAGCAATGATCAGGCTTTTTGAATCAAATCCTGTATATTTTTTTTGAACAGTTTGGCAACCAAAGACGAATAAGACTACTATCAACAACATTCTGAGATGCATGCTTCTCATCTACCCCCCTCACTCCTGATCAATCATACACTCTCACCTGCTCATAGCAAGTAATTGCTATCGCCTATAGGGGGCTGAATCTCATTTTTAAGGTAAAATTTTACGGTTCTGTTCAAGAGCTCGTGTCTTACAGTTTGAACCAACATAATCAGAGGAGATACTGCGACTTTCTCCGTTCGTATTAATCAGTGTTTTATTCAGATAGCTACTGTTGCAAGTCGATATGATGATTGATCGACTTAATTGGACCTCATTAATTGCACTTAAAGAAGAGGCATACTCTTCACACTCACTACTTCCAATATATTGATCAAGAACGGTTCGAGTTTCTCCATTGCTGACTTTCACAGTTTTCACATTCAGGTAGCTATTTGTACAACTTACCGTGACAATCGCTGATGCATCAGTTCCCCCTCCGCCGCCTCCACCAGACATTCGACGTTGAACTTCTGAGAGGAGTTCAGAGTTGGATGCCGATGACAAACAACTATTTGCCATGCTTTGAAGTGATAAAAGTAGTCCGAATATTAAAAGAAGTGGTTTCATTTTGCCCCCTTGGTTGCAACCAAGATGTTGTATAGCAAAATGAGGGCCAAAATCAAATCACCACGGACAACTTAATTGCTGCAGTCGTACCTGAACCAAGTTTCGAGGTAAGTTTCAACTCTCCCCCTACCGCTTGGATGATTTTTGATGCGCTCAAGACCCCAATTCCACTTCCCGATTTTGAACTTAAATTTTCTGATTTGCCATAACTGATCTCTTCAACGCCAAGTTTTGACAAAACATCCTCTGGTATGCCTTTTCCAAAATCGGTCACTGTTAAGTACGCAAATCCAGACCGCGTAAACACATCAATCACAATTCTTGGATCATGGGTGAATGACTCAACTGAGTTGTTGATCAAGTTTGATAGAATACGACCAAGATCAGCCTGAGTTAACCGCGAAGGGATAGAAACATTTTTTTGCGAGTTAAATGTGATCTCAAAATTGGGAATGTTCTTATACTCAAGCTTTTTCTCTTGAACGATCTGATCAACCACCTTGGTCACATCAAGCAATGGATGAGACGAGTTATTTTCTCGTTTTTCTTGCTCCGAAGAAGATTGTTCCTTTGAAGACTCTGGTTTCTTTTTTAAAAGATCATTGGCAATCTGATTAATCCGCTCAACAACCATCTGCAAAGTCTGTTTTGTCTGTACGCTCAAATTCGATTCCGCATGCACAATTGTTGCCAGGGCTGAAAGTGGGGATCGAATGTCATGAGCCACCTGTTTGGCAATAAATAACAACTGCTCATTATATTTTCCTCTTTCAAGATTAACTACATCTTGATGTACTTTCCGATATATCAGAGGATAGACGAAAAATAAGCCAATACAAAAGATGATCCAATAGATAAACCCATCAATCATTCCCCTCAGAAGAGAATATTTAATAATAACTTTTGCAACCAATCCCCTTTCATTAACTACATCTGAATATACTGGGTGATGCAATTCCACATCTAATACTGAAAATTCGAAATAATTCCGTTTCCGCGAAATCTCAGAACCACCTTCAATTCTAAAACTCAGAAGGTCATTGGAAAGCACAAGAGAACTGGCTTTCTGATTTACACTTCTCGTATCACCAATAACTAGCTCCTGCCTAATTGCATCAATAAAACCATGAATTCGATGATCTTCTGCTGCGACAAACGTCAATACACCTGCAGCTAAGAAAAGCAATATTGATATAAGTATAATACCAATAAAGATTAATACTGTTTTTTTAAATGCTATTGTGTGACTCATAATTAATTAATCGGATGTGGTACGTTTGTAATAATTCGATGAACATGTCCACCTAAAAAACGCTCTAAACCTTTCTTTGATATACTTTCTAAATTAAATGGCCCAGGCTTAAGATTCTGAGCATAGACCGAAGTCGTCCTCACTGAAACAAAGGGCGAATCACATAATAATAAATTTTGTGGTTTTAAAATCTCTACTTGAAACTCATCCCGTCTATAGGCGACTGAGCCATGCGTATCAGTAGACACATTCGGAAACAATTTCTTTATCTCTGCAAAATAGTCAACATTCAATGCTAACAATTCATGATCTGTGAAGTCCCACTTTGAACGATTACAAAAATCAGCCAACGTATAATTTGTATTGAGAAGATTATTTGCCCTTTTATGATAATACTGCCTAAAAGCCTCTAGGAATGCTTTTTCAATAAGAATCTCTGCATCTTGATCTCCAAAGCAGTGGCCAAAAATCGCTCCCCACATTGGCTCGCCATATATTAGAACAATATAACAAACACCATAATTAGATGGCCACGTCCTGAAAAGACGAACTTTGTCATTGTTAGACGTAATGAATTTCACCGCACTCGCATTTATAAACTCATAGTCCTTCTCACAAGCGTAGGCTGTCCTAGTTAGAAAATGAGATAAAAACAGATCTCTCTCAAGTAACTCATTACGAGAATTTATTCGCGCACTATCAACGTCAGTGTGAGTCGCAATCCCATTTGATGACTGATATTTTTGTAACCCAACGCATCTCTCTATAGCCTCGGATAATGCTATGATCAGAGCAGTATCTTTATCTTGTGAATGACCACGACCATACCATCGCTCACCATCAATACTAATACTTGCAGTGATATCAAACATGTTTGGATAATACTTTTTAATCCACGACAACTCTTCGACCTGCAAGTCAAGGTGACGAGCATTATTCATTATCCACTTTGATATATCATTCATGTTTTCGTATTTTCCAAAAATGGCTTGATGCAAACATTGGATTAAGTGGTAATTCAAAACCATTACGTCCAACTGAAGTATAAGGAGCTTTATAAAGTGGAAATAGTACACCACTCTTAAGTGCATTAAAATGAAGTGTGTTAATGAGCTTTACCCGATCAACGCTATTTTCGGTCTTTAAGTATTCGGCCATCCAAGGAATGGACTCTTGCTTGTTGACCCCAAAGGTACCCATAGTAAAATTATATCCCAATAAAGCATAGCTCTCTTCGTAACTTGTATCCGTTGTGGCTAAGAAGATATCTAATCTCTTTTCTGGTGCCGTAAAAAACGGAACATCATCTGTCTCAATTGGATTAATTTCTTTTATTTGTTTAAACACATTAAATATTTTTGCTCGACTTTTATAAAGGTAAAAAGTCGGTTTTTCATATAAAACGTCCTCTTCAATAGAATTAAGTCGCTCAACCTCTCTCATCTGCTCCTGACTGAGCATACCTATTGAATTGTCCAGAAAAAATGTTGAGGTTGGCTCCGCAAATAGGGGCAATGGATATGCTGCTGGCATCACCTTCTTGAATTGATTTGCTATTCGACTTCTTTGCGCACGACTAAACTTCTTTTGTGCCGAAGGACTGAATTGTATGTAATATAATTTAATGCTCAATGTCTTATTAATGTTAGTACTCGGTACCTGCTCCTTAAATCTCTGAACCATTTCAGAACTTGGATTATTAAGCGTGGATAAAATATCCACCTTATTGGATAGAAATAAATCATCTATACTTGTCTTATCTGTAGAAATGAGCGTAACAGCTCGAGGTGAATTGCCTCTTAAATTATAATGAACTGGATTTTGGATGAAAACCAATCGTTCATCTTTCACATAATCGATCGAGTAAGGGCCTGAAGTTTCACTATAGTTTTGTATCTTTAGGCTCTGAGGATTGATAGCTGATATCGGCACGATGACCATATCATCAGCGGCAAGAGCTTCAAGTAAATAACTACGATAACGAATATCTCTCACGCTGAGAATGAGCTGATTATTTTGAGATTTGATTGCAGGACAATCTTTAAATACATCAGTTATTTCATCCTTAGAACATAAGATGTTCGTTAATTCAGCGTGTGTTGCACTATCCAATTTTATCAGTCGTCGAATTGATGCGGCGGCATCATCAGCGTCAATAAAATGTCCAGATCGAGTTTTTACCTTCTTTGAGAAGTGAAAAATAATGGTGTCATCTTTGATTTCGAAGTAATCGGCAATTCCTGGCTGCAGCTTTCCATTTTCGTCATACTCAATTAAATGGCTGTAGAGATTATCAATGAGAAGGGCCTGGTCTATCATACTAATCTCAGCTGGATCCAAATCAGGAATTTGTCCAGGAGTAAATGAATATGCAATTCGAACTTCTTCAATCTCTTTCACTTTTTTCTGACTCCACATTAACCACAATAAAATACAAAAAATGCCAATAACTATTAAAATCAAACGAATTGTTATTTTCATTGATCTTTCTTGGCTGGCGAACATGTTCCACCAGTTTTTCCACCATCAACACTATCCATGGTCTTCACAAAGCCCTTAACTGCCAACTGTTCAAATAATGAAACAGTCTTTTGGTTAGCTTCGTATGTTAAAACAAGCTTATCATCTTCTTCTTCAACTTTGAGTAGTCCTGACTTTTCAAGCTCATTTAGTTTAACTTTCTGCTGTGGATTGAGCATATCGACCTTATTGAACGGAAGAACTGTCTTAACCAGGGCTCCAGCAAATGCTTGCGTTGCCGAAAAAATTGCGATGATTGTAATAAGAATTTTTCTCATAAAATCCCTCCCAAAGATGTGTAGTTATTATCACAATTAATCGATGCGAAAAATAGGATGCCCCTTATTAATATGCTCAACGAACTTTTTTCATTAAATCTAGAATAATTAACCATTAACCCCGTACACAGATTAGTCAGGTCTGTAAATGGTTCATGCCAAAATCAAATCACCACGGACTGGCGGCGGCCGCCCCACTTACCCAATGAGTTTTCAAAGAGGCCGGGGATCATTGCTTGGCAGTGGGTGCACTTGCCGTCATGGATGTGATACTCGCCCAATTGGTACCAGTCTCGCTCAATGAGAAGCTCTCCACAAGAGTGACACCAGGTACTTCCCCCTTTTCCGTCATGGACGTTGCCAGTGTAGACATAACGAATTCCATTTTTCATTGCGATCTCGCGAGCTCGGGTCAGAGTTTCTGGAGGAGTCGGTGGATATTCTCTCATTTTAAAATCAGGATGAAAGGCAGAAAAATGCAGAGGCACATCAGGCCCCACATGATCTCTCAGCCACTTGGTCATTTGGTCTAATTCCGCATTTGAATCATTTGCTCCTGGGATCAAAAGAGTTGTGATCTCAAGCCAGGTCTTTTTTGTTTTTGCAATCCACTCGAGATTATTGAGAATGGGCTGAAGCTCCACTTGAGAAAATTTGTTGTAAAATTCTTTTGTGAAACCTTTGAGATCAATGTTGGCGGCATCCATGTGAGAGAAAAATTCTTCTCTAGCCACTTCAGAAATATATCCCGCACTGACGGCCACCGTTTTGAGTCCCAACTTATGAGCCTCGATTGCTGTGTCAATGGCGTATTCAGCAAAAATAGTGGGATCGTTATACGTAAAAGCCACGCTGCGAGCCCCGGATTTTTTTGTTGCCTCGGCGATTTGCTTTGGACTGGCACTTTGATTAAGGCGATCTTGGGTTTTCACTTTTGAAATGTCCCAATTTTGACAGAACTTGCAGGCCAAGTTACACCCCGCTGTTCCGAATGAAAGAATCGAAGTTCCTGGTAAGAAATGATTCAGTGGTTTTTTCTCGATAGGATCAATGCAAAATCCGCTGGACCTGCCATAGGTGGAAAGAATCATTCCTTCAGCGTCAGCTTCGCGAACAAAACAAAATCCCTTTTGCCCCGGTTGAAGCGTGCAATTTCTGGGACAAAGATCACACTGGATGCGCCCGTCCTCTTTTTTGTGCCACCATCTTGCTCGATAGCCCATATTTACTCCGATATTTTTGTGACAGGAAATCGAGATATTTGAATTTCCTCGTCTGGGCGAATGCCAGCCTTTCTTCTTGTCACCGACAGTTGTTGAGTAACGGTGTCAATTCCTTCAATCCCTGGCAATAGTGTCGCCCCTTTATAACCTGAGCGAACAACAATTCCGTAGCGATGCGGATTTAAATCATCCTCTGTACAGGGTTCAAGTCCCCCTAATAAACTGATTTCAATTTTAACATTTTTTAAATCCTCTAACTCAAGCGGTGGAAACCTTGGGTCCTCTGTTGCCGAAAGAATCGCACAGTCAGCAATCTCTTGAGCAATACTGTCAGGGTATTTTCTTTGATGACGTCCAATGCAGCCCCGTAACTCTTCACGACCTGAATTGGTATCCCACAAAGTGACGAAGACTCCGCTGGCTTTGTGAGCAGCTGGATCAACTGAAGGGAGATTTCTTTCTTGACCAGAAAGAACCGCTGGCTCTTGCCCCTTAAGATGGGAAAAAATCGCCTCTCTTGCGACCTGACATAAGCTCGATTGCATAAAAACTCCTTGAGCATCTCTTTGACGATCTAAGGTTTCTGTAAAATAGCCACAGAATACCCCACCCCGAACGGTCCTTCGTACGAGATGAATCTGTGTCCTTTATTCTGAAAGTCAAGACTGGCCACTGCAATCTCTACCGTATCCACCACGTCCTCTGCTGCTTGATCTCGAAGACTGTCAGGGAGCAAAACTAAATCCTGATAATTGCCAGATTGAAGGTGTCCCACAACAGCTTGGTCAAATTTCACTCCACCGGGATGAAATCCTGCCGGAGCACCTTGTATCAATCTGTGACTCATATCGCCTGAGGCTAAGATCACCCATTTTTGATTTAAGTCTTCACTGGCTTGCCTGAGACTTCGACCAAAATCTTTTAAAGTTTTATGATCACCTTCATAGGGAAGTGAAATCACCACAGTGTTGCCTGCCCAACCCGCTCTCTGCAGAAATGTCAGTGGCACCATGGCCCCATGATCAAGGTCCTGAGGCCTTTGGGCTCTAAAAGTAAGATTCATTTTATGAGCTTGGCTGGCAATGGCCTGAAGAACCTTCGCATCTTGAGTAAATTGAGAAGAAATTTCAGGATACCCAAATCGGGAAAAGTCCCCAGTCAATTTCTCAGTTTGAATAAATCCAAAGCCCTCTGGATAGCGAGGAGTATGGGGCGAAAGCACAATGAGACAATCAGGGTTCTCTTTGACGATAAAGTCTGCGGCCTCTTGCATGGCCTGAGTTGTTTTTCGACAGGCCTCTGCATTTTCTTGGCCGATTTCTGGAATCACAATGGGCGCATGGCACATTAAAACAGTTGCGGCGATCATGGATTAAGTATAGCTTCGGCCCTATGCATCCACAAGTCAAAACCCAGCACTCATCACAGCATGAACTTCTGCTCCCCGTTGGTACCTACGAAATGGCACTTGCTGCAATCCACAATGGTGCTGACGCCATTTATCTTGGAGTCCCCGGCTTTAATGCCCGTGGACGAAGTTATGATTTTGAGATGCAGGAGCTCAAAAAAATTATTCAAACCTGCCACCTGTACGGAGTCAGGGCCCATTTAGCTTTTAATATTGTGATTTTTGAAAATGAACTTCCCCAAGTCATCGAGGTCTTAAAAGAAATATTACCTTTAAAACCCGATGCCCTGATCGTTCAAGATCTGGGCCTTGCTCAAATCATTCGTGAGCTTTCTCCTGATCAAATCATTCATGCCTCAACTCAGATGACAATCACCAATCACGAAGCCATTTCGCTTTTAGAGGATCTCAACATCCGCCGATTTGTTTTAGGTCGAGAAAATTCGCTGGATGAAATCCGATTGATCCGAGAAAAAACGGATAAGGATCTTGAGGTCTTCGTTCATGGCGCTTTGTGTGTCTCTTACTCAGGCCAATGCTTCACATCTGAAAGCATCGGTGGAAGATCCGCGAATCGAGGCCAGTGTGCTCAGAGCTGCCGCTTCGCTTACAATCTCTTTGTCGACGGTGAAAAAAAACAAATGAACGGACGAGATTATCTGGTTTCACCTCAAGATCTTTGTGGGATTGAGCAGATCCCTGAGTTGATTGATATCGGAGTCCAAAGTTTTAAAGTTGAAGGCCGCCTGAAGTCCCCTGAATATGTGGCTTCAGCGACCCAAGAATATCGCGATGCCATCGACCGGGCCCTGGTTAAACGTCCGCTGACGGGACAAGAGCTCTCAATCGCCAAACAACATATGGGCCTGACCTATTCAAGAGGATTTTTCTCTGGATGGCTTAAGGGTGTGGACCATCAACATCTGGTGGAAGGCACCTATTCAGCTCACCGCGGAGTTGAAATCGCTAAAGTGATCGAAGTCCATGACGATTCTTTGGTAATTGAAAGCACTGATAATTTGCATCTGCATCCTGGTGATGGACTTGTGTGGGTCTTCCGCAAACGAAGCCACTGGGTTGAAAAAGGTGGGTTTATCTACCAAGTTCATAAAATCAGCCAAAAGAAAATCGAAGTGTTCTTCTCGACTGACTTGAAATTAGATCGAGACACCGTGGGCGCTCGGGTTTATTTTAATCACGATAAAGAATTGAAAAAAGATCTCCAGCGATCCTTCACTGATAAACACCAATTTAAAAAAATTCCTGTAACTCTGAAAGTTGAAATTGAAATCGGGAAACCTCTCACTGCTGTGATGATGGACGGAGTTCACTCTGTCTCTGCTCAAACGGCCTCTCCTATTGAGCTTGCTAAAACAAAAGGAACGACTGACTCACAGCTCAAAGAAGAGCTAGGGGCCTTATCGGCGACTGCTTTTGACTTACATAAGTGTGAGCTCAAACGAGCGACTCAAGATCCTATTTACGTTAGCCAAAAAGAAATCAAAGAAGTTCGTCGCCACTTAAGCGAGTCTTTAGCCAACATTCGATCTGAATTTGAACATGCTCGTCCCCAATTTGACCAAGTAAAAATTGATACTCTTCTTCAGCCTCGGCCCCGACCAGCTTCGAGCAAAATCAAACTGAATGTTCTTCTTCGAGAGAAAGATCAAGTTCTTGATTTGGTACAGGCCATTAGAGATGGGCAAATTAACAAGGCAGATCTGGGCGCTGTGATTTTGGATTTTGAATTTGGACGAGATTATCTCTCAAGCCTTGAAGAGCTAAAAAAATCAGAGCTTCGCACAGGTGTGGCAACGACCAGAATTTTAAAACCCCAAGAGTATAATAATCTGAAATCCATTCAAAAAATGAATCCCGATGTGATTTTAGTCAGAAACTTAGGAGCCCTTCAGTACTTCACTAAGACTTCTCCGTTCTCAGGAGATCTCATCGGCGATTTTAGTCTGAATGTGACCAATCACCTGACGGCTGATTATCTTCTGAAGAAGGGATTAAAATCTCTGTGTCTTAGCTATGATCTGAATAAAAATCAAATTGATGATGTTTTGCAATTTACTCCTGCGGAGAAATTAGAAATCACTGTTCATCAATACATGCCTAGCTTTCATATGGAGCACTGTGTGTTTGCAATGACTTTAAGTGAAGGTTCAAGCTGGAAAGATTGCGGAAAGCCCTGTGAGCAACACAAGCTCGAACTTGAAGATCAATTCGGTAACCGTCATCAAATCAAGCCCGATCAAGAGTGTCGCAACACCATGTACAATGCCGTCTCTCAATCTGCCGCAAAATACCTACCCGAGTGGCAATCTCAGGGCCTGGGCTTTGCCCGCTACGAAGCTCTTCGTGAGCGCAATGATGAACTCATCGGAAAAATTCAAACCTACATCGGTCTTATCAATCAAACACTGACTGTGAATGAGGCCTCTGAAAAACTTGGCAAAATGGAATCCTATGGACTATCAGAGGGCAGTCTGAGCCGCCTGACCGAATACCAATCCCGCAAACGCTAAAACCCGCCCCGCGGGATATTGGAATGCGCCGCATCCAGAGGGGTAAGCGGGTAGGTTTTTTAATAAGTAATCGTCAACGAAAGTGCCGCCAATAAATTGATCCCGCCCAGAGCGTAGAGTCCCTGTCGCAAATCTTCTTCAGACGAGGGCACTCGAGCCCCATTGTAAATGTTTAAAATTCCGACGAGTGAGTGGGTCACGATTCGAATCATTTTATCTCGCTGCTTATTCTCTTTCCATTGGTGAGTATAACTTCTCACCAGGGCGTCTTTTTCATGCGAGCCCAAATCAGCCCGCAGAATAGTCGTATAGATCACTCGCTCTTCGCCGCCGATATTATAAAGATAAGAACCGTAACCAATTCCCCCAATACCGAGCGATTGAGCAACAGAGTACGCTAACTTTTCCACAGAAGAATGGGCATTGTGATAACCCACCACACTGCCCACAAGAAGAAGTCCTCCGCTAATCATATAAGCCCGGCCTTCTTCCTGCTCTTTGTCTGTCTTCAGTTTGACCTTTCGACTGAATTCTTCCCAGGTTTGAACGTTTTCAAGATTATATTCTTGGGTTAAGCTTTTCGCCTGAGTTGAAAGCATAAATAGTATTGGCAAAAGAAGTGCGATAATAATTTTCATAGCATGACCCGCAATTCTAAGAAGGTGGCATCATCATACAATTTTTGTCCGTCAAAATCAGAAAGGACTGATCGCTTATACATTAAACCTGCACTGATCGTGCGAAAAATTGAATTTAAACCCACTGACCACTGATCAGGATCAAAACCACCAATAAAGGTCGCTAATCCAAAATGGTATTGAGCTCCTAAGCGAAACTTTCTCTCCGTTTCCACATCTTGAATCCAGCGGTAATTAACTAAGAATTCAAATTCACCCATGAGCATCGGAGGCTGAATGCGAACTCCAGTATCGAGATAAGGCTTTAAGGGAATTTGTTCATATTTTTTATCTGCAAAACCAAAGTTTTCAATCTTTGCAGTCAGTGCCGGATGCCAAGACGTGTCCGGATCAAGTCCTTGAAATTCGTAAACAAGACCTGGTTCGAAATAAAGAACTTTCTGACTTTGAGATAAGAGGTATTCATCAATGTTGGGAAGAGCTTCAAATAAATTAAAACTTTCATGAATAAAAGTGCGATCCACTCCGCGGATTTGTATACCACCTGAGAAACTCTGATCCAGCCTTTGCCCCCAGGCAAAAGATAATGACTGCTCCTGCATCGCATGAACAGTCACATCTGGATAAGCCGAGTTTGTTACTCGTGAAAAGTATGTGTATCGCACGGGCTGATAAAGAAGAACGGCATTTCGGTAACGACCCCAAAGCTGTACTGAGCCCTCAAGCCTGACGGGCTCTGGTTCTGACATTAAACTGAGCGCAAGTTGCTTTTTATTATTCCCCTTAAGAAGATCTCTGTTCTTGTAAAGGACATCATAATCTTCACCAGCATAAAGATTTGATGAAAAAACATGGTCTTCTAAATCAGCAAGCGCAGCGGGTTGGCAAGGGTATTCCGCCAACATCATTCCACTGGCTGAACAGGCTGAACCTAAAATGGAGTGTGTTAAAAATGAATGGGCTCCCGTCTGAAAGAACACCTGCGATGAATCTGAAAAACGGCTTGATCCAGAGTTGGCATAAAGATTGGCCCCAACGATCAGTATAGAATAAAAAAACAGGAAATTTTGCTTTATTTGCATAAATCCCCCATCACTGAATTTACGTTCACTCCAGCCGCTGTCGCCGCAGTATCAATGAGAGCAATGAAATGATTTTGGTTTGTTTCAAGTTGTCCAAAGGCTTTGTTGAACTCATTTATAGCCAACTCTGATTCTGTCAAAATTTTCTCAATCGTTTTTGCCTTTGAGGGAATTCCCTGTCGACCGTCTTCCAAAATTGACCGCATCCAAGCATAGGCATTATTTATTCTCATTCGGATAGATGTTATCGAATCGTAGCAAAACCGTGAATGATCAAAAACATTCAGCTGTCCAGTCACCCACAGATGTTTAAAATAAATAGTCTTGATCACAGACCGGTAAAGATATTGTCCCGTGTTTGGCTTTTGGAGCGAAGCTAAAACATCTAAAGCAGTTTGAAAATCCTGCTCTCGTTCAGGCATTAAACTGGGCAAGCGCTCAACTCGTTTTGAGAAATCCTGAAAATCATTATGAACAGAGTTCATTTGTTCAACCATCTGAACAAGACCAGGACCAGAATCCTTGATGAGCTTCTGAAGCTGTGCAAGTTGCTCATCATTTATCAGTGGTGTCACAACAACCCTTTCGTCCGTAAGTGCTTTTTCAAATTCAAAATAATCTTTTAATCGAATTCCAGCTTTGTGCACATAAATCGAAGCCTTAATCGTTTTTGCTCGATCCGAATCCGGATACTCTTCAATGATTGAATTAATTTCAGACGTAGCCTGATCGTATCTTTGCACTTCGATCTCTTGCTGAACACGAGTCAAACGCTCCTCAAGAGAGTCCTCTTTCTTGGTTGAGCAAGAGAGCATAATTCCCGACAAGGAAAAATAAATTAAAGATAAGGCTATTGACTTCACTTTATTCATAACCAACGGGCATCATAGGGAGAATGGACTAAAATTCAAGTCCACCAACAGAGAAATGTATTTCTTTTTGAAGTGTCAAAAAGTTCGACACACTGATTGGGTATAAACAAATATACGCCGTATAGAATTCAAAATATGACCTCGATTTATTTCTGCCTTTTTCTGACCCAGCACCTTGAGATTTTCAATAAAATGCCTCATATTTCTTTCGGATCACAGAGGCAACTGCTGATAATACGTGAGAGGTGTTCATGCAAAATAAAATATCTATCATGACAATGATTGTCGTCGTAGGTTTATTCTGCGGACTAACGAATATTGGTCACGCCGAGACACTTCCTCCATCACCACAGAAAATCAAATCTCAGGAATATCTCAACCTGATTTACCAAAACCTGAGCCTTTCTGAGCCCCTTCAACAAGTCACCATGATTCCTCAATCTCCGGATGACTCTGAAGGTACCAATCTCTCTCGTCAGCGAGAGCTCCACACAATCGCATTCCAGCACGAAAATGTGGGGACATTTAAAATCACAGTCAATGGTCCGAAGGGCTTTTTAGATTCAAATAAAAAATATCCATTGCTCTTTGTGACTTCAGGATTTCAAACCGGTGCAAAGACAGCTCTTCTTTTTCACACCAGACAAGATTTGATTGTCGTGGGCTATGAGTATCCCTCGAATATTAGTCAAATTGCAAAAGACCCCTCATTGATGCTTAAAACAATTCGAGTTGTGCCTGGCCAAATTGCTCTCTCACTTAAATTTTTAAGCGAACAAAAATGGGTTGAGTCAAGACAACTATCAGCTCTTGGAATTAGCCTTGGAGGGCTTTTCCTGCCTGTCAGCTTAAAACTCGCTGAGAAAATCCAAGTCTCTGTTCAATCCACTATTTTTGCTTACACGGGAACTCAAATCCAGTCTATTATCGAATATTCAATGGGCAAGTATCTCGATGAAAATATCAGAAGTCTCTTTGGCCAACTTTTACAGAATATTCTCACACTCCACGACCCGAGCGTTCATGCCCCGGAGCTGACGGGGCGATTTTTAGTTATACAAGGCACCCAAGATCAGGTCTTTCCAACAGAAAGCACCCAATCTCTCTTTGATCTTTTGCCAGAGAAGAAAGAACTTGTAAAAATCGAAGGTGAGCACATTGATCTTGGACGAGATAAGTTAATTCAGCAAACAATTCAAGTCATCGAGAATTGGCTTAAAAAAGTGAATTAAAATATCTCGCCCCTCAACTTTACATCCCTCGAATTAAGTTCAAAGCACTTCCCGCCTTGAACCACTTGATTTGCTCAGCATTATAAGAATGCTTCAACTGAATTTCTTCTTTTGAACCAGAAGAATGCTCAATCACCATTTTAACATTCTTGCCAGGAGCAAGCTGAGAAAGATCAACCAATGACACTTTGTCGTCTTCTTGAATTTTGTCATAATCCTTTGGATCTGCAAAAGTCAGAGCCAAAATTCCCTGCTTCTTTAAATTTGTTTCATGGATACGAGCAAAAGACTTCGTGATTACAGCAGAGCAGCCTAAGAATCGTGGACTCATCGCTGCGTGCTCACGAGAAGATCCTTCTCCGTAGTTTTCATCCCCAATAATAACCCAACCCTTACCTGATTTTTGGTACTGGCGAGCAATCTGACCAAACTCGATCCCTCTTTCACCTGTTAATTGGTTTTTACCTTTTCCAATTTCACCAGTGAAGGCATTGTCTGCGCCGAGAAGCATATTGTTTGAAATGTTATCAAGGTGTCCGCGGTAACTGAGCCACTTTCCACCTGGGCTGATATGATCTGTCGTGCATTTACCTTTTGCTTTTGCGAGAACCAAGTGTCCAACATAATCCTGACCGTTCCATTTATTAAATGGATTCAACAACTGAAGACGATCCGAACTTGGATTCACTGCCACATTCACATTCTTTCCTGCAGGCGCCTGATAGCCCTCAGTGTCTGGCATAAATCCTTTTTCTGGAAGCTCGGCAGCCTCTGGAGCCTTGAGTTTGATTTTTCCTTTTGGAGTTTCAAGCTCATCCGTCATTGGGTTAAAATCCAAACGTCCGGCCAAGCCAAGAGCCATGACCATTTCTGGAGAACCAATGAACGCTAGAGTTTCATTGTTGGCATCGTTACGACCGCGGAAGTTTCGATTGAAAGAAGTCACGATTGTGTTCTTCTCTCCAGACTTCACATCATCTCTTTTCCACTGACCAATGCAAGGACCGCAAGCATTAGCAAGAACAGTGGCACCAACATCATTTAAAGTTTTCATGTATCCATCGCGCTCAATAGTGTTTTGAACCTGATTTGAACCAGGAGAAACCAAGAATGGTTGTTTCATCTTGTGACCATTATCAAGAGCCTGCTTTGCCACAAAGGCTGCCCGACCGATATCCTCGTACGATGAGTTCGTACAAGATCCAATCAGCGCTGAAGAAAGCTGAATCGTCCAACCCTTTTCCTTTGCCTCTGCTCCAATTTTTGAAATCGGACGTGCAAGGTCTGGGGTATGTGGCCCAACCAAGTGTGGCTCTAAAGTCGACAAATCAATTTCATAGACTTCGTCATAATACTTCTTTGGATCTTTCGCGACTTCTGGATCAGCGCAGAGAAGATCTTTGTTCTGGTCAGCGATATCCGCCAACCCCTTGCGAGCAGTGGATTTCAAATAAGCTGCCATTTTAGCATCATATGGAAATACAGAACAAGTCGCGCCAAGTTCTGCGCCCATATTCGTAATTGTTGCCTTACCCGTGCAAGAAATCGACTGAGTTCCTTCACCAAAGTATTCAACAATTTTATCAGTACCACCTTTTACCGTGAGCATTCCGCAAAGTTTTAAAATGACATCTTTTGCCGAAGTCCATCCATTCATTTTTCCCTTTAAGTGAACACCGATCAACTTTGGATTTTTTACTTCCCATGGAAGCCCAACCATCACGTCAGAAGCATCAGAGCCTCCAACTCCGACAGCACACATTCCTAAACCTCCGGCATTCGGAGTGTGTGAATCTGTTCCAATCATCAATCCGCCTGGGAAAGCGTAGTTCTCAAGAATAACTTGGTGAATGATACCGGCACCAGGTTTCCAGAATCCAATATTGTATCGTGATGAAGCTGTGGCTAAAAAGTTATAAACTTCTTCATTTGTTTTATTTGCAGAAGTCATGTCTGCTGACTTGCCCTTGTATGCTTGGATCAAATGATCGCAATGAACTGTCGAAGGTACAGCGGCTTCATCTTTGCCTGCAAGCATGAACTGAAGGATCGCCATTTGCGCGGTGGCGTCTTGCATCGCTACGCGGTCTGGTCTGAGTAGCAAAAATGATTTTCCTCTTTCAAGTTCTTGATTTTTTGGATCATCAAGGTGTCCGTAGATAATTTTTTCTGCCAAAGTCAGAGGTCGACCTAAACGTTGACGAATAACCTCAAGTCTTTGTTTTGATTTTTTATAAACTTCAGATACCATTTCAGGCGTTGTTTCAATTTTAGCCATATGAGACTTCCTTCCAAGTGATTGAATAAACTCAACTCGTGTATCACACCAGATGCTATTTCAACCACCCTTTAGGGCTCAAATAAGAAAGATATGCGTCATGTTTTTGGGCTAAGTAAATACTCTACTTCATTGCAAGGCGGCCAGTAGAGATCAACTTGACATAAACTCCAATCAATCGGCGATCATTGGACCTTTCAGTTGAGGACTCCGTCACTGGTCTTTCACTATAATAATCGCTGACAAAGCCGCCCTTTCCCTTTGCTCCAACTTTGATTTCCACATGACCACAAGCGCCACCACACTTTTTCATCCTTGCCCCCCCCTCATAGACCAGAATGGCCCCCGGCGGCGCATTGCGAGGATCACGCAAATCTTGGGCTAAATCAGCATCAAGAAGAAGGTTTGAAAATCCGTTTTTCTCTAGATCCTTACCTGCATTTTTAGCTGCCAATTCACTTAACGGCTCCGACGACGAAACTAGACCACTTTTGTATAAAGCCCTTTTAACATATCGGTAGCAGTACTTAGATGAGGCCGGCAGAGCATTTGAACGCGCCGATCGAAGCATTTTTTGCACCTCTTGACTCAAACTGTATTGAGAAATCATCTCAGACTTAATGTTCTGTGAGATTGGGACTGAATAGCTCACTCGCCCAGAATCCCTACTGCAATCAACACAAGATGGCTTTGCTTCGGTTTCTTGTCTTTTATTCACTGACTGTATCTGCTCCGATTTTATCGTCAGCTTATCATTCTGTTTTTCCAGCGATTCCTGCCTTGCTAAAAGTACATTCATCGGATCCTCTGTTGGCTCATCAGGCTCAAGGCTCAATAAGGAAATATTTTTCTCGTTAAGCTCTCGAACAACATCAAACTCGATGCGATCGCCACTTGGAACCGTTGGCCGATTTCCACTTGAGTACATAACCATCGCAGAAGACTTTCTTGAATCATTCTCGACAAACATCTGATATGCTCGCGCTAAAGACTCGGACTCAATCTGTGACTGTCTTGCACTCAGCAAAGCTTCAAAAAATATATCAGACGAAAGCGCCATTTCCAAAACACTGCCCTTCTGAAGTCGTGTTTGCACACCCCGATCAACATGCATAACATGAATCGGACGATTAACTCGAAATTGTGTGTAAACCTGAGGCGACATGCGAATAGACTGAATCAACTGTGGGCTCACGTGATAAGCATCAGGAGTTTGTGCTGACACTATTTGAAAAGAAAAGATCACCAAAGCCGAAGTCAAAAATGCAAATCCCAGTTGTCTCATTTTAGTACACATTATCACAAGCTACTCCTCTGTGAACTTGGGTTCTCAATCTGAGAATGCAGAAAAAAGGCCAGCTTATTCTCAATTATATTTGATTTGAAATCATCCTGGCCCCAAAAAAAATGACAAGTGCAAAGAACGTTGACAGCCGTCTATGGTCACGATTTGAAGTGCGAAATAATCAAGTTTATTTCAAGAATAACCGATAGCTTCTCAAGGAAAACACCATCTCATGAAGTACTTTGCCTACCTGTGCATTCTTATGATTTCGTTCGCAGCCACTGCTGCCAAAGTGCAAGACCATCCTGCAGCCCCCAGCTTTCAACCAAATTCAATTACCTTCTCACTTACCGTAACAGTTGAAGGACGTCCTAGCTCAACAGGGACCGCATTTGCCATATCTCCATTTCGCCTGATCACATCCATGGATCACGTTTTAGCAAGTATTTTTCTTCCAGGTCAGCGCCAGATATTGATCTCCAACCCTCAAACATCCATGAGAGTAGAGCTCGTCTACGTTGACCCCATTCAAAATATCGCCGTTCTTCAAACAAGCACCAGTCTCCCCTCCTTTCCAGGAAACGATAACTTTAAATACACGCCCCCTGCTGCAAGTGAAAAATTAATTGTCGTTGGAGCTTCATCTCTGAATAATTTTATTCGACAAGAGGCTTTCTACGTTCAGCCAGTCAAGGTTGGAAACGCAACTCAACACCAGCTTGTCATGTCATTTACGGGTCCACTTTTGGGAGCCCCAGTATTTGATAGCAATATGAAAATAATGGGTGTTCTGAACAAAGACAATGCCAACCAAATATTTATGAACGATATCTATGCCATTCAGGGGGTGATGAGCGCACTGACGTCATCAGACCCATCGATATCAAAGCAATTTATTAAATATCTCACTGACGTAACACAGAAAAAGATCTTATCAATCGTTGAATTTCGTGAAAGTCAGCCCATGATTATTGATACCTGGACAGCGGGTAGTTATTCGAAAAACCTTAAGTGCGTCAAAGAGGATCCTCTTAAAACTCTTGCTGATCAATACCAAATTCAAATCGTCGGAAGCCAAAGTTGCGAGACAACACCCGCATTTATGTTTGCCCCAGGACAGTTCTCTGGAATTGCTAGAATGAACTTTAGAGCCCTTTCCTTTGCGAATAACTCTCTTAAATTATCTCAAAAAATAAATGCTATCGACAGACTGACCAATTCAGAGTCTTTACAAT
The DNA here is from genome assembly GCA_016861345.1 of Oligoflexia bacterium. Classification (GTDB taxonomy): domain Bacteria; phylum Bdellovibrionota; class Bdellovibrionia; order Bdellovibrionales; family Bdellovibrionaceae; genus BOLD01. Next base: position 94,523 of record BOLD01000003.1, on the reverse strand, counting down.
TTCTATCATCAATTACTAATTCCAAAATATACAATAATCACAAATGTGTTCAAATTCAGACTGAAAACAGACAGAAAACCACTCTTCTGATTAAAATATGTACTGCAACCTTAATTAATTTTCCTGAATTACACACCAGTTTGGTTCGTGTTCTGGGAATTGATCGGAATAAAGAATTAGCTCTCGCCACGATAAAAGTTGACTTAATGACTTACGAAACAACAAACCAACTGATTACACGCGTGATCAACGACCTCGGGCATAGTTTATGATTGGCAGTTTACGCGTCTATACCTCTAATCAACAGTTTCTTTTTGAAATCCCCATTCAGAATTTTCCATTTTCTCTAAAACTTTCTGAATATGAAGTTCAGATTACTCAGCGTGAAAATGATCTGATCTTAAAGTACTCCGGGGAATTTGAAAGTGAATACAATCTGACAAATGGCCCCATTGCTGCCGCAGGTAATTATATTTTTCAATTTCATTCAATTCAAGATTCTGAATTACCACTTGAAATAGGTGATGAGAAATCCAAGTCTTTGACATCCCCAAAGCGTCATTATCCAGTTGGAATGGATCTCCAATTACCTGAAAATTCAAAAACAGGAATCACCAGTCTTTCAATGCCCAGTTTTGATGCCGGCGCAGATATTGCTTCTGAACATCCCCTTGAAGCACAAAAAAATCTTCGCCTTGAAAGTAAAAATAAACCCGGCAAAAGTGGAGTTGCCCAGGTTAAAGCTCAAGCCAAACAACCCCAAATCTTTTCAAAACAAGAGCGATTTCATTTTGAAATTCCAAAAATTTATATCTTCATCGCAATTGGCATTGTAGTTCTGTCTTTGGGATGGACTTTCTTTAAACCTGCTCCTCAACCAGCTCTTCCTGCAAATTGGGAACCCACAAACCAAAGTACCAGCTTTCATTTGAAAGCAAAGTGGATGGAGACTGTCATAGAAAAAGTACCCATGTCAGAAGCCGAAAAAGAAATCGAGCGGCTCTTCCGCTCGACCGAGTATTAGATATTAAACGTAGCTCTTGTTTTTGATCTTTTCGAGAATGATCTTCTCTGTTTTGATCGGATCCTTCGGATCTACGGAGAAGAAACTTTGTTGTTCACAACGAATTTTCTCTTTAATCAGCCAACGAAGAATATCCGCAAGTCCTTTGTTCTTTTTATCCAAGAAGAAAGGGTCGTTCTCAAGCGCATCTTTGGCTTTCTTCAGAGCTCGAGCCTCTGCGGGGTCAGATTCTTTCACCTTATAATGTGGAAGATCGTATTTTTTCACATCTTCTGGAAGAACACCGAGGAACTTCACCTCAGGAGCTGAGAAATCCGCATTTCGAATCAACGAGGCCGCAGAGCCAGCTTTCAGCGTACGGAAAATGTTTTGCAAAGTGTACGCATCGAGGTCTCCGAAGAAGTACATTGGCACTTCTAATTCATCTTGAATCAGCTTACTCCAGCCTCTGACTGCATTTGATGGAACCCCTTGAGCACCCATCAAAATACAATTGTTTCTTTTCGTGAAACCCATTGTTTGCAAAGTGTTCGCAGTACCTTCTGATTCAACAATGAGACAGAAATCAACTTTCTTCTTAACTTTTAGCTTTAATGATTGAGGCTTATTCTTTGGCTGGTACGGCGCTGTTCCCAATGTTGATAAATCAACAGTTGCCCTATCTCCATCCGCTAAAGTTTCTGTCACAACCAACTGCTGCGAGTAAGTTTGGCCACCACGATCATTGGCAAAACAGTTAAGCTCTTCTCGGTATACGCGAAGCATATCTCCGATAAAATCAATAATTGCATCGGACTCGTTCTGGTCCTCAAAATCAAGGGGCTTATATTTTTTCTCACCCTTAATGAGACCCTTACAGATATAGTACAGCTCACGCTTTGTATTCACTGATCCAATATCCAAATTTCGCAGCAATATCTCGAGCATAAAAACCACTCGAGCAAGCTTCTGAACTGAAGAAACATTAAGTTCAGTTCGAACAACCTTATCTCCCGGAGCCAGGAATCCCACTTTCGGATTATAAAAAGAGTTATCCAGAGAAGTCTTAACAGCCTCAAGCACTGGGCGCTTTGATTTTTCAAGGTCAGAAAGCATTTTTTCAGCAATGACTTTTGCTTCTTTTGGAATATCAATATTGTGTTCACGGATTTTAATCAGCTTAGCCATACACTACCTATTTTTTCTTTGTGGTCTCAGCAACTTTTTTAGTTGCCTGTTTTTTTGTGCCCGCAGCCTTCACATTTTCTTCTGCCACCTCAACCGAGGCCTCCGAAGTCTCTTCTGTGATGCCCAGTTTCTTCGCATCCCGCTCTTTTTGTGCAGACAATTTTGCATGAGCCTGTTCAAGATCTGCATGGGCCTCGTCTGAATCTCGTCCAAGAAGCTTCTTTAATCCTTCTTCTGCCTTTTTCTTTCTTGATTCATTGGACTTTGTGATTCTCACCAATGATTCAACTAAAATCGGCGCAAACTGCTCGATGTGAGCTAGCTTTCGCTCTAAATCAGCCTCTTTTTGCTCTTTACGAATATGACTCGAAAGTTTTTGTCCAGCCTGCATTAAAGCTCGGCGAATTTCTTCAACCAACTCTTCTGAGGCATCAATGGTTTCTTTCGATGCGTTTTTAAACTTGATAAACGGAGAAACAATGGAAACTGCAAAGACGTAAGGTCCCAGTGGTAATGAGCCCTTGGGCTGCACCAATCCATAGTTTTTCCAATTCACAGATTCAATCGCCCAAGTAATCGCACAACCAGATTTATCAAATTGCAGAGGAACTCGGTTGGCAAAACGAAGTAACTGAACTGGTTCATCAGCTTCTGTGTTACGATTGATAAAGCGAGCTAAAGCCACCTCAACAACGACTGGTTTAAAGTCACAAATTGTTGGTTTTCGAGTCACAACTGAGAAAAAGTCCACCTGTCCCAGACGCTGAATGGATTTTGACAAAGCCTCTTCGCCCACAGTCAAAACTGACTTTGTTGAAGGGGCCATCAATTCAGTATCTTGTACAGCTTTAAAAATGTTTTTAAAATCTTCGTCCTTAAGTGCCGTCAGTGGCTTACCTAAAAGCGACTTTGAAAGTCCCTTTGTGGTGAACTCTTTTAAAGACTGATCCGTCACACGAGAAAAACCCGACTTCAGAAACTTATCGAGATTAATTTTACCAAATAATGTCGAATGAGTGATGAACTCTCCCAACTTAAAGGTGTGAGGATGAGGCAACGTAGCCTCTGGCAACTCTGGAACGATGTTTGAAACGCGATCAATATGAACCCAGTCATTATCTAATAATTTGTAATCCAAAGTCAGATGCGGATTCACAAGAACAGTTCCATCAAGGTAAGTGAGAAGTCCACCATCACCATTCAATTGGATACGACCATCAAAAGCGAATTCAACCCGCACTCCACTTTTCTTGTCCCAATCGACTGACTCTTTATTTCTTAAAATTCCGGTGTTTGATTTAATATCAACGTCAACTTGGCCCTTAACTGCCTTTCTCATGTTCACAGTCTTTGTCATAACAAAGGCACCCTTAGCATTTGTCAGCTGCGCCCAAGTTGTGGCGGCAGAAATACCAATACCCTGCTGTCCACGAGAACACTGTCCACGGCCAAATTTGGATGAGGCCAGGTACTCACCAAAAACCTTCGCCAAATCATCTGGATCAATTCCAGGTCCATTATCTTCGACGACGATTTTAACTAAATCTGTATTTTTTGTTGAACCGGTGCCAACTCGCTTAATCTCGACTTTAATTTCAGGAAGAATTCCAGCCTGCTCACAGGCATCTAAAGAGTTATCAACGGCCTCTTTCAAAGTTGTTAACACAGCCTTAAGGGGCGATGAAAATCCCACCTGCTGAAGGTTCTTTGCAAAATATTCTGCGGTACTACTTTTCGTAATTTTACTCACGATGATGCTCACTCTCTTTATTTGATATAACTTAATAAGAAAAGGTATGGACGGGGGTCTAGGCAACTAGAAAGAGTGATATGCTGAGTTATGTTGCACATTTGACAGATCGCGGTAGTGACTATTTTTTCTGCTTTTCAGTGTTTCGAAGCTCTTCCATAGCTAACTCTGCCCGAGTTTTATAACCTTTTTTTGTGTTGCAGTCTTTGCATGATGGAACACAATTTTTTTTATCACTTTTCCCTCCGCGCGCGATGGGAATCAGGTGATCCATGGTCAACTCCGAAGAAGCAAACTTTTGCTCACAATGATAGCAAATCCCTTTACCAAGTTGCTGTTTCCACCACTGGGATTGACGCAACTCTCTGGCTTTCGCCTTTTCTTTTTTCTGATGCTCCGCAGAAGCGGTCACGAAGAACTCATCCATGGGTTTTGGAGTTAGCACAAGTTTGCAAAAAGGACAATGGGAACAAGCATGCACAGGGGCGACTGAATGGCTGATTGGCTATTGCTGAACAAAAGGTTCAGGGTGAGTCAGCTGCAGTGATGTTCGAAGGATTTGGGATCTGGACATCAGGCATGCACTCATATAATTCGTATACAATGGAAAGATTTCGTCGCGGAATCGTAGCGGTATTAATAAATGAAATCGGGCAGGTTTTGTTATGTGAACGATCGGATTCCTTTAACTCATGGCAATTTCCTCAAGGTGGTATCGAACCAGGAGAGTCAGACACAGAGGCCTTCTTTCGCGAGACTACTGAAGAACTCGGTAACGGCAATTGTGAGATCTTACGCGTTGGAGAACACACAACTATCTACCGTTGGCCAGAGTCAGGTGTCGAATACGTCGGACAAGAGCAGACTTGGTTTTTAGCGCGCTTTAGAAAAGGCGCACTACCCTGTCTTGAAAAATCAGATGGATGCTTCCGCAGCTGGAGGTGGGAGGACCCATCGAAGGTTCTTGCTTAAACAATTGAATGGAAAAGAACCGCCTTCAAAAAGGGGCTTGAGATGCTCGGGCTTCTGCCGCCTGCCTAGAAACCTACTTTCTTGTCCGCACTCCGCACATAAAATCTGGCTAAGATGAGCAACTTATATAGCGCAGACCCCACCCGGACCAACATCCATGAACATCGCAACCAAAGGATTTTGAGTCCCCTCCCAAGGACTTGTACATGTTGGAGCCCCTTGGGTAAACCTAACCGATCAGTTCAAGAATTAACTTCAGAATTTCTAAGATTAATAAAATTAATCCCAAAAACTCTTTAGACTTTTTCTTTTTTCGCCGAGATAACTGTTGGTAAGACTTTAAGGACCTTCCGGTCCGGTTGTCCGACATCAGAACCTCCAGTGTGTGGTTCGGATGCGACCTCAAAAGCAAGCCCGAGCAAAGTCTGCGAGGGCTTGCTTCTGCAATTTCAGACTCAGCAATTAATTGCTATCAGAATTACGACGGAGTCAGGGGCCCAGTCAGAGATCCATGAATAAACTGCTGAACTCGAGGATCTGGGTGATGTGCGGTCTGATCGGCATCGCCTGTCTCGATCACTTCTTGATTCACAACAAGTACAATTCTTCCCGCCAATTGGTAGGCTCTTAGGATATCATGGGTGACAATAATCACTGTTGAATTTGTTTGCTTTTTTAAATCGATGATCATCTCTGCCATTCGATCACTATTGATCGGATCAAGACCCGCAGTCGGATCATCGTAGAAAATAATTTCAGGCTTTAGGGCAATGGCCCTGGCAATCCCAAGACGCTGTCTCATTCCGCCAGATAATTGATGGGGATAAAGCTCATGAGCGTCCGTCAGATTAACAGCATCCAGGCACTCAAGGACTCGCTTTTCAATTTCGGCTTCTGAAAGTTTGGTGTGTTCTTTCAGTGGAAAAGCGATATTCTCTGCTGAAGTCAGATCATCAAAGAGAGCACTTTTTTGAAACTGCATCCCGATCTTGTAGGAAAGGTCATGCTTTCCCTCTGTTGATAGACTTTGCCAGTCTACGCCCTCGCACAAAACTTTTCCCGAAGTTGGGGGCTGAATGCCCGCCATTGTTTTTAAGAGAACCGACTTTCCCGCTCCACTCTGTCCAATGATCACTAAGGTTTCGCCGTGCAGAACTTTAAGACTGACATTTTTTAAAATGGTGTCATCCCCAAAGGAGACGGTTACATTTTGCATTTCAATTGCGGGAGCTGTCATAGATGTAGAGTAATTTTGAATTAAGAGAAAATCAGTAAAAAAAGAAAACAAATAAGACTCCACAAGTGTTCAGATAAAAGATAGTATAGGCTATGAAGCTGAGCGTTGTTAATGGGACCGCATTTATATTCTCTGATCACTTTATCGATGCGCTGATTGCCGGTGGTTTTCCCATCACAACTGAGCTCATTCCTGGATACTCAGGCTCTGATCCCATCAAAAAATATCAACTTCTCACAAAAAATGGAAACTTGATTTGGTACTGCTTATTGGACGAAAATTCGCCACGAATTGGCTCAGACACACTTGAGCCCTGGGCTGAAATCAATTTTGAAAATACCACTCCAACACAACTTCCCTTATTTCTTCGCCCCCACCAAGGCAAAGTTCTCTCAGATCCCCATTCACATTTTTCTCTTCAATCTCTTGTTTTCAGCGAAAGGGAGTTGCCAACACAGCTTTTAGAAGTGAAAAATTCTTTTTGCCTGATTCCTTCAAAGGACACTCTTCATCTGCATTTCAAATTGAAAAAGAAATATCCGCTCTGGGGAATTCGATTAGTCGCTGATAATTTTCAACAGCTCAAAGAAAAATTCTCATCTGAGAAAATGATAACTCTCAGTAATCAAGAAACTCTTCATATTGAATTATTCCCAGGAACTTGGGATCTCTTTATTTGCCCCAGGTAAAAGTGCAAGCCTATACAAAAAAATGCATAGGCCCGCTTTATAGTTTCGCTTTGAATATCCTTAGCGAGGTTCAGCTGTTCTAAGAATTGCAGCATGACCTGTTGTGAGCTCTATTCGAGTCAGACCCGTCACTGCAAAATTGCTAGCCCTTGTTTTCATGTAAAAGAATTTTGATTCCTTTCCACCGACCAAGATGGCTGGCAGAAAATTAAACTGAATGACCGTTCCAGGCAATGCACTTCTTTGGGCTGTCTTGGGTGCAACATCACCTAAACCATCAGGTCTCCAGTCCACATACACCATGGGAGATGTCGCAAAAGATTTAATTTGCACGGATCGAATGATCCCATTCAGCCCAGCCTTTGTGTCACGTATGCGACGATAAAAGTGAAGTTCTCCATCCGCAGAGGACTTAACAACTCTGTCCTGCAGAACCCCCTGAAACAGAAGCGCTCCCGCCGGTGACATGATTCGAAATGGGATAAGTTCATCACGAATGACTGTTCCCGCCAGATCACTTTCAGATATGGCAGCAGTTCCAGGCAATGGAATAGGCCCTGCTCCAGATGTTAACAGCTGCGAGGCCTGTGCAAAACTGCTGACAAACCCTAAAATAAATATAGATAGAATCATTTTTAAATTCTTCATAAAATCTCCTTGTGATTTTTTGCGGTTTATTTTGCAAATCACAAACCATCAGAAAATCACGCCTTAGAAACTATTAAATGAATAGGAATTTATCCGGACTATAGAACGTAGCCAACCTGACCTTGAGATGGACAACTTGTCTCTTAAATTTTCTGAAAAATGGGTTATAAAAATTAACGAAATAGTTTATTTCGCCAAAGGCCTTCGCTGTAGTATTGGCGAATGGCTTGTAACTTTCGGCTTAGCTTTTGAATTTGTGTTTCATCCTGAAGGGGATTTTTTTGCCCCAGATCGTTGAGTGAGTATAACTTCACATCACCGGACTTCATTGCCTGAATGAAATAATCACCCTCAATCAACCAGTATCGTTCATCCATATTCATTACTGCTCGCCCCGGCTCATCACTAAACACAGAGTGCCCAAGAAGATTGATCTTTGTTGGCTTTATTTTTAAAAAATCATAAATCGAATTTGGAATATCGATATGCTGAACAACTTTAGAGGATTTTTGCCCCGCCCACTTCATCTGGGGGTGATAAAAAATAAGAGGCACTCGGTACATTCCTAATTCCGTATTATACTCTGGCCGCCAATTCTTAAAGGCATGATCTGCAGTCAAAATAAATAAAGTATTTTGAAACCAACTTTGCTGGGATGCTTTTTCAAAAAATTTTCTCAATGAATAATCAGCGTAACCAATGCTCTCATGAATTTCAGAGGGCCCCTTAGGGAACTTTCCCTGGTATTGGGGCGGCACCTTAAAGGGATGATGTGAGCTTAAGGTGAAAAGTGTGGTAAAAAAAGGTTTCGGGAAAGTGTTCATCTGATCCACCATCCAACTCATAAAGGGCTCATCATAAATTCCCCAGCTGCCATCATGATCATTTTTGTTGGGGTATTGAGATTCGCCGTAGTAATGATCAATCCCTGCTGTTCGAGTGAACTGATCAAAAAACATGGTTCCATTTTTCCCGCCGTGAAAAAAAGAAGTGTGATAATTATGTTTTTTTAAAACATTTCCAATAGCTTCAATCTGATTATTGGCAAAGGGGGAGCTCAAATAAGGCTCCGGCATCAAAACTGGAATTCCGGCCATGATCGACGAAATTCCCTCAATACTTCTTCTCCCGCCTGCGAAAGCATGGGTAAAGAAAATTCCTTTTTCACCAAGCTCATCCAAAAACGGAGTAAATCCCTGATCTCCGTTGACCCTACCCATGTGCTCAAGAGAAAAGCTCTCAAGAATAATAATCATCACATTGCGGGGGCCATCAGGCAGATCAAATTTTGATGAGAATTCTGGGGATCGAAGAAGAGAAAGCATCTCTTTTTCAGGCATCCAATTTTCCTGAGGCAAGCCCTCTTTCCCATAGCTTTTAATAAAGGTGAATGTTGAGTTTAAAATCATCAGATTTAATTTTTGATCTTGAAAAACTTGGGCATGAGCAAAACTTAAGGGTTTTGTTTGAAAGCCTCCACGAACTCCGACCACCATCAGGATCAGTGACAGACCAAACCCGGTCCACCGTTTCCATTTGGGCAATGCCTCTTCACTTTCTGCAAGGGCGCGATATTTCCAAGTGATCCAAACCGCAAGGGTCGGAATGGCAAAGGAGCAAATAGCCAGAGGCCAATACTGCGTGAACATTCCAATAAAATTCCCGCCCTGAATTTCGCGAAAATTAAAAAGAGCATCAATAGTTAATCGGCGACCAGTAAAGTTTGAAAATTCGACCTCAACAAGATTTGAAAAAAGAAAAAGTGTCTGCGGTACAAGGTAGATTCCCAAAAACAAACGATTCCACTTTTTCTGATCTTTTATAAACCAGGAGCCTACCCACCAAACAAGAGCTGGGACCAGCCCCACTGTCAATATGGCAAAAAGATCAAAGCGAAGGCCATTGAGAAAAGCGAATAAAAAGTCAGCAGTATTATGGTTGGGAAATTGACCAAAATTCCAGGCTAAAAAAACACCCCGAGATAAAGAATATCCAGCAAAAGAAATAAAAAAAGCCCACCAAACAATCATGATGGGCTTAAGTTATCGACTCACAATCAAATTGTCACGCGCAGATCAATTTATCGATAAACATCGTCCGGATTTCGGCGCTGAGGTTCATCGGAATAACTCCACTTCACAATCAACTTACCGTCAGCCACGTCGATATCGATGACTTTTCCTTTAAAGCCCCAAGAGTTTTTCACTTTATCACCAACACAAATGTCTTTCAGACATTTTCGCTGAGGTACAGGAGCTGGCGCTGGCTGTGGTGCGGGGGCTGGCTGCACAGCAACGGCTTGGACTGGCTGAACAGGCTGTGGTTGTGCTTGAGGCTGCTGTCCTTGTGCTTGACCTGGAGCTGGATACACAACTTGAACTGGGCGCTGTGAATCAGACGGCTGGACTGGTTGTTGAACAACAGGTTGCTGGCTATTTGAAGTATCAACGATCTGCCCATCCACAACGACTGGCTTGGGTCCGGGAATTTGGGTGATTCGAGGATACTCGACACCTGCCTGCTGCGAAGCCACTTGAGAAAGGCTTCCCGCTTGAGGAACTGGCAGAACGGGCGCCGCTGCCACAGAAACAAATTTAGCTTCACCAAGCTCAAGTGTAACAGATCCGATATTGACATCTCCATAAATGACAAGCTGAGCAGAGCGAATCTCGATCACTTCGTCAAGAGTGCCCTTTTTATTTTCCAAAGAAAACATATCAAACTGGATCAGATCCAAACTTGTTTCCTCTGGATCATTATCTAAAGACTTAACATCAACATATTCTCCGTTAATTGCTAAACCCAATGCTCCACCACCCAGGCCCGCTTTAGCTAGAACATTCACTCGCGCAATGGCCAAAGGACCCTGCTTTAAAATTTGCGGAGCCATTCGCTTAACTTCAAATACCAGGTCAATCCACTTGCGAGAATTTTGAGGATCATCTTTCATTTTATCCAACTGGATATTGAAAACTGTTTGGCCCTGATGATTCACGACAGGACTATTGAGTTGGGCCCAGGCACCCGTGGCAAATAAGAATGTGATTAGTGATATTGCAATCTTCATATAGTCCTCACAATGCCTCTAAAACTTTTCGAATATTAAACTTCTCAGAATCAATACCAATATCAGTTCCGGGACTGGAAGAGAGACGCTTGACTCCATCCAGGTCCCAGCCCATCACCTCGTTCGGATCCCGAACAGCTGCATTTCGCAAAAACTGAGAATAGGTGTACCACTCAATTTTTGTCTGATCGTCAGTGCAAGATCTCACTTCTGCTCCATGACGAGCTCCCCATCGAAGCTCTGGACAGTTGTAGGGATCAAAGGACAATCTTGGCAATCGAGAGAGTGCCAATGAAAGACTGTTAATTGAAACAGGTCTGCCCTCTGAATTCTTATAAGTGATCTTACAACTTGCATCCACTTGATTGAAAATCTTGAGCAAATCGAATTTCAAATTCTTGCCCTGGTAATCCAGATAAGGATCTCGGTTGATCCACTTGGAAATATACTCTCTCATGGCAGTGATAACATCTAAGGCTTTTGATCGAATTCTTAAATCTCCACCCGGAGTTGAGTAGGTCTCCCAATCTCCAGATGCTCCATAAATATTGTCTGGAAGCTTGTCTGGATGTGGCTGTCGGAATAACTCCCCAACAGGACTTGGAGTCATGGCCTGCTCGACTGCACGAGTTCGATCTTGAAGTGCCAAGCAAAGGCCACTCACATCTCGTCTAAACTCGGCAAGAGGATTCAACTTATAAACTCCGTTGGCCATTTTAATTTTGACATAATCCGTATAAGAAACCTTGCGGTCACCAATCATAAAAAGACCATTTCTCCAGTCGCCCGTGACTTCGTCAGGTTTATTCCCAAAATATTGCTCAAGAGAAAAATCTGGTAATTCATAGTCAGATATAAATACAAATTGGCCACCATTTAACGACCCATCTTTTTCAATTTTATAATTCACCAGTTCAAAGGGACGCCATTTCTTAAAGCCAGCCCCATGATTCGGATGGCTGCGCTCGAACTCTCGATTAAAAGGACGAACTGTTAATGCATTTCCAGGGGCCGCGTTCAAGGTCATGATTTCACCATTGGGGCGAATGTCATAAACAAGGGCCACATGCCCCGCGGCCGTATACAAAACGGTACCAACCGGAATCACATCTGAACTAATCACAGGTGCGTAAAAGTCAGTTTCAGCTGTTGTCATTCCACCTGAAACATTGGTGTACATTCGATACGAAGCTGTTGAAATGGAATCATGCAAGAGCTCCGCATACTTGAAAAAGTCTCGAGCTATGCCACGAGAGTGAGGAACATTCGATCTTCCCTTGGGATAATTTCCGTTTCGGCTGTAGCGAACATCCACAAGTCGAGCCTCAAATTTTTCAAGCTCCTCTGGGCCCTTCAAAGAAATAATTGCTCGTTTTTTCTCTGTCTCAAGTAATTGCTCCTCGGTCATCTCATTCGGCTCAACACTTGTGACCATCGAGAACGGAAGTCTATTTTTGTAGGCAAAATAAGCTCTCAAATACATCGGAAGATCTGCACAATCTGAGTAATGAAGAGCTTGAATATCCTCATCCGAGCGATAAGGATTTGACCGACTAATCATACAAGAATCGACAGTGTCGCACTTACGAGACTCGACAGCCTTACCCATGCTGCGGACAAAATCCTGCCAGCTGGCCTCGTCTTGAGCTTCCCATTTTGGCTTCATCACTTTCCAAGGCGCTGGTGGTGGCGCAGGCAAGCACTGAATATATTTCGCCTCGGGCAGTGGATAGCGCTGAACCTTCTGACCATCAACCATGACTTCCACTGGTTGCATAATCTGACAAAATACAGCTGGATCGTTCGATTTGCGGGGGTCCTCAAGCGGAGTAACGGGTTGTGACTCAACGAGGGTTTGGGGCTGACTCTCTGGCTGGGCTTGAGGCGGCGGCTGAACAGGCTGAGCAACTACGACCGGCGGCTGTTGAGACGGTGCCTGGGGCTGACTTTGCTCCTGAGAAGGGGGAGTTGGAGGGGGCGAGGGCCGACGGGACTCCCACGGCCATGTAAAAGCCAGGACATTTTGAGCGAATAACAGTATCAACAATAAGCTGCCTCGGTATTTCACGCAGGTACTCCTTCAATCATAAGCTGGCTCAAAAAAATGAGTCCGGAAGAAAACTAGCACAGAGCGTGCCTATGTTGATTTACAGTTGAGATGTTTTTCCGTGTCGAAATCCTAGACAGAGCCGTTTTTTGACGCTAATTTGGCGCCCATGACACCAGAGCAAATGAAAGAAAGATTAGAAAAACATTACCCCGGAGATGCTGTTGAGGTCTTTGACTTGACAGGCTCTCAGGATCACTACGAAGTCTATATCGAGTCCGCTGCATTTAAAGGACTTTCTCGGATTAAGCAACATCAGCATGTAATGAGCGCCTTTGAACCAGAACTGAATACGGGCGAGGTTCATGCCCTTTCTATTAAGACAAAAATTAAAGATTAATATCAAAAAATACGGAGAACTCATGGCAGACGTTAAAGAAAGAATCGAAAAAATTTTAAATGATAACAAAGTTGTCCTTTTCATGAAGGGCACTCCCCAATTCCCGATGTGTGGATTTTCGGGCCGCGCCACAGCTATCTTAGATGACATTGGAGTGAACTATCACGCCGTAAATGTTATTGAAGACTCTGAAATTCGCGAGGGCATTAAAACCTACGGAAACTGGCCTACACTTCCTCAACTTTATATCAATAAAGAGCTTGTCGGCGGATCTGATATCATGATGGAGATGTACCAAAACGGCGAGCTTCAAGAAATGCTCAAAAACTAAAACGACTTCTGTCCAGTCTATATCATGAACTAAAGGTCCAGAATAGACCGGGACTGAGTCCTCAAAAAAATTGATATTCGATACACTGGGGAAATGAGACAACCAAAACTCTTTCCCCTTTTTATTTCTAGCCTGATCTCTCTTCTTCTTTTTTCCCCTGTGACTTTTGCCGAATCCGATCAAATGTATTGGGAAACAGGGACTCTTTCTTCGGGAACCAGAATTTCGATTGATACGGGGTCTTGGGAGAATACTGAAGTGGGCGCGGCTCGCACCAATGAAGGTCAACTGATTAATGAGCCCCTGATCCCCGTGCAAAGCCAAACTCTTGGAAAAGTCAAAACAGGTTGGGTTCCAAGATCTGCCGTCACTCTTGATCCGATCACTTCAGATGCAGAAACTTATACAGGCCGCATGAATCGCAGCAGCCCCCTTTACACTGTTGGCCCCCAATGGAGTCAAATGAAGCGACTGATAAAAAAAGTAGATGACACAAATGGAACCAACAGAGAAGTCTGCGTTCCCAATGTTGAACTGAGCCGCAACCTGCCCCAAGAAAGCCCCCTGGTCACAAGCGTTGTGGTGGATAAAATTCTTCATGCCGGAGTCCCCGCTCGCCCCCTTCAAAAAGCTCTTGAGTTTCAGCAAAAAAATCCAGGTCTTTTTCCGAACAAAGATTTTCTCTCGATTCTAGATTTCACCAAAGACCCCAAAGAAGAACGCTGGTTCGTGGTGAATCTTAAAACAGGTGAAGTTCTCAAGTCCCGTGTCGCCCACGGGGTCGGCAAACCACCAACCCAAAATTCAAAAGAGGCCACAAAATATTTTGGCGATGCGAAAGGCTCTGACCTTACCCCTGCTGGATTTATTCGAACAGCTGAATCCTATGCTGGAAATTACGGCGTCTCACTTCGATTAGATGGCCTCGAAGAGAGAAATAAAAATGTACGCGAAAGGGCTGTGGTGATTCACTCGAATAAAAAATATGACTCTCTTATTCCCCCCGGTCGAAGCCATGGGTGCGCGGTCGCTGAGCAAAAGTTTTTAGATAAAGTTTTGCCGAATATAAAAGGCGGAAGCCTTGTGTACAACTACGCAGGAGACTAACTCTCTAAAGCAGGCATTCCCTTTCGAGTCGCTTCATATTCAGAAATTATTTTTTTGATAATCTCCTCACAAGAAAGCACTTCATCAATCAGACCGACCGATTGCCCCGCACTCCACACAGTTTTCCACGTTGGTCCGGCGATGGATTTCTCTAAAACCTGCATTCCCATCCAGTGAATAAGCGGAACAACATATTTTTTTGTTGCTGGATTTGATTTCAACAACTGCAAATGCCAAGGCAAGTTGAGACCCATTTTTTGAACGTAAGGGGTATTAATCACCGCCGCCGGTGTACCCGATAATCTTGTTGTCATCACAATATCTTCAGGAGTGCTTTGCACAACAGCATCCTTGTAAGACTGCTCCACTTGAGCTTCACGAGAAGCAATAAACCGCGTTCCGATACTCACAGCAGATGCGCCCAGGGCAATACTTGCCGCCATGGTTCTTCCATCAGCAATGCCTCCGGCCGCAATAACCGGAATTGAAAGTTGACTCTTTAACCAGGGAATTAAAACAAGTGGAGAAATGGGACCCGCGTGTCCACCAGCGCCATAGCCAACACCGATAACTCCGTCTGCTCCCATGTCCTGGACCTTTAAACCATGATCAAGATTGGTCACATCACAGACAACTTTTGCTCCGTTCTTATGGGCCTCTGCAATAACAGTCTTTGGATTTCCTAAAGAGGTGATAAATAAATCAACTCCGTTTTCAAGGCCAAGTCGAAGGTCTTCTCTCTGACGCATATTGCTTTTATTGACTATGATATTCACACCAATTGGCTTTTTGGTACGTGCTCGAATGGCCTTCAGAGCCTTTTCATATTCCTCAATAGGACGATAGTTCAGGGCTGGAAAGGTCCCTACTCCTCCTGCTTCAGATATGGCAACAACCATATCCACGTTCGACACCAGAAACATAGGGGCGCCGATGATCGGCAGATCACACTTCATCATTTTCGTAAATTCTGTATTCATTCTTGCCATGAGGTGAGCATGACAGAATTCATAGACCACGGCAAAATGTTTGTGCTAGGATAGAAGCATGAAAATCAACCTTGCCATCTGGGATCGAGTCCTACGATTTTTCTTCGGAGTCCTATTTACCGCCTGGGCCATTGCTGGGGGCCCCTGGTGGACATACGCTGGCGTCTATTTAATTCTAACAAGTGCTTGGGGACTTTGTCCCCTGTACAGTCTTTTTCGAATTCGCACCGCAAAATTTGAAGAACGCCCTCTTATTCCACCGGAGTGAAAATGTCTCTTTCTCGAGGAAAACAACTAGAGCAAGTTTTAGCTGATCTGAAAAAAGATTATCTAAAAGCGCTTCCGGCTAAAATTGAAAAGCTTCAGACATTCATCAAAGCCCAACAGTGGAACTCTGTGGTTGAAGAGGCGCATAAACTGAAAGGCACGGGGAAAACATATGGCTTTCCCGAAGTTTCATGCATTGCCGCAAAGATCGAACATCTGGCAGAAGATTCAACAAAGCGAACAGATTCCTTTTTTTCCAATGCATGGACTCTTTTAGAAGAGATGCGCAATTCTTATCTGCAGGGAAAAGATTTTGATCTGAACTCGCATCCACTCCGCATCACGCTGGGTCTGGAACTTAGTCAGGATAACGAATGAAATCAACAGAACTTGCCAAATCTCTTGAAGCCATCATCCCTGTTGCACGAATCAAAGCCGATGCCGAGTCCTTAAAATATTACGGACGCGATTGGACGACCTATTATGATATCAATGCCTCGGCCATTGTTTTTCCCGAAACCACCCACGAAGTGCAATCACTGGTCAAATGGGCTCGCCAACACAAGATCGCTTTAGTTCCCTCGGGCGGCCGCACAGGATTAAGCGGAGCAGCCTGTGCCATCAATGGAGAGGTTGTTGTTTCTCTTGAAAAAATGAACTCGATTCTTGATTTTAATCCCGTTGATCAAACCGTCACTCTTCAAGGTGGAGTGATCACCGAAACTCTTCAAAAATTCGCTCTCACAAAAGGTCTTTACTACCCTGTTGATTTTGCCGCCAGGGGTTCAAGTCAAATCGGTGGCAACATCGCCACCAACGCTGGTGGGATCAAGGTGGTTCGCTACGGACTTACTCGAGATTGGGTGGTGGGACTCAAAGTTGTCACTGGCACCGGAGAAATTCTTGAGCTGAATAAAGGTCTGATTAAAAATGCAACCGGATACGACTTGCGCCATCTCTTTATCGGGAGCGAGGGTACACTTGGTTTTATCACTGAGGCCACTGTTCAACTTTCTCCACCGCCACCTGATCTTAAGGTTTTTATTCTTGGTTTGGCCAATCTTGATTCCGTCATGAATATTTTCTCTCTTTACTCAAAAGAGACGGTTCTCACTGCGTTTGAAATGTTCTCGGAAAAAGCCCTTCAAAAAGTTGTCGCTTCGACGGGTCTTCCTCGAGCCTTTGAAACAGCCTGTGAATATTATGTGCTCATCGAATTTGAATGCAAAGATCAGGGCGATGAAGATCGTGCGATGAAAGCTTTTGAAGATGGAATGGAAAAAGGTTGGATTTTAGATGGATCCTTAGCTCAATCCGAAGTCCAGGCTAAAACCTTTTGGCGATACCGAGAGGACATCAGTGAGTCCCTGTCCAAATTTTCACCTTACAAAAATGATATCTCAGTCTCCATCTCAAAAGTCCCAAAACTGATGCAGGATTTAGATTCCGTTCTGAAAAAGGCCTACCCCACCTGGGAAGTTGTTTGGTTTGGCCATGTCGGGGATGGAAACTTGCACATCAATATTCTTCGCCCTGATGGAATGACAAAAGAAGCCTTTGTTTCCGAATGTCGCAAGGTGGACTTGATGGTTTTTGATGCCGTTCAAAAGCAAGATGGCTCCATCTCAGCTGAGCATGGAGTGGGCTTAAGCAAAAAATCCTTTCTTCACTTCACCAGGTCACAGGCTGAAATTCAGCTTATGAAACAGATTAAAACCGTTTTTGACCCTGATGGGATCATGAACCCCGGAAAAATCTTTGATTCTTTGTAAAATCCACCTGTCCAATTTTAGGACAGGTGAAATTCACCCCTAGATCCTCTACAATCGCCCCGTTTAAAGATCTTTCGATTTTTTCTAAGGAGTTCTCTATGCGTACACTCATCCTGACCGCCGTTTCTGTGGCCCTACTTAGCCCAGTCGCTTGGTCTCAAAACTACTCATCAACAAAAGATGATCTTCCCCGATACCAAGATGACTCTTTTCAAAATAAAAATAAAAAAGTTCAAACTCTGTGGGCCTCAATTCCCTTCTTCCCAGGTGGGGATATCGGTCAATACGAACAAACGATGAGACAAGGTCGGGACCAAGTTCGCAAAATGTTTTGGAATGAGCTGATGTCTGAAGTTCAAAAACTTGCAGAAAAAGGTGTCGTTGTCGAAGCTATGATCGAACCCATGGCCAATATTCTGATGATGTTCGATCAGGTTCACGATAAGCATAAAGCCAAAGACGTGATTAATATTGACTACTCTCTCGAACAACAATTTAAGGCTGCATTTGATAACCTCTTTAAAAAATATGATGTTCGTGACACACATCGAAAAATCCAAATTTCTCACGGAACAAATTCAGATCTACTTCAGGCCTATATTCGAGGAATTTCTTCGCGTAAACCATTAGGCGAGAAGATCACTGCCGAAGAACTGAATGTGAAGTACGCACTTGAAATGCTCAATCAAATTGATTTCATTTCTTATGGAACTTTCTCAAGTCTTGGCCGGGGTCAGTTCCAACTGACTTTCCACATCCAAGGCAATAAAAATGGAGTCACTCGAAACTTCATCTCGCGTGGCAGACTAACTGAAGCCTTAGATGACCTTGCGAAACAGGTTTTTGATTTCTTCCAAAAAAATGTTTACGAAGAATGGTCTGCTCCCAACCAATCACAGTTAGTTTGGTTGCCAATGCCCATTAATGCCGAACGCGAAAGAAGAATGGAAGAATCCGGAGTCTATGAGGCCTACAGCTTCACAGAAGCAAAAAATTACTGCACAGCCCGTGGCTACCGCCTGCCCTATGCCCGAGAAATTTTAATGGCCGAAACAGGAACTGAATACAAAGAGGGCGGGATCTCTAATCTTCGCCCTGAAGCCAAGTATCCAGTCAGTGATAAGCGATCTGCAAATGACAATTACTGGATCATTCCTGGAAACAGCGATCGCACAGGTGGCCCATTCATGAGTGATGGATCATTACCAATGAAAGGCCTTTTCTGGTGCGTCAAGGGAACTCCAGCCGCTGATGTCCAAGCACTTGAAAAGGTTTGGTCTTTACTTCGAAAGTACAGCCAAACAAATCTCAAAGTGACAATGGCACTGGAAACAATCCGCGCAGAGCTAGGCGACTTTGACGCCGGGGAAAGAATGTACTTATTTAGAGGCAAGTTTGTGAAAATCGAACTGATGAATAGTATTGAAGAAGCCCTCGACGTGCTTGAGGACAATAATATTAACTTCATCATGCCAGGACAAAAATAACATGAAAGCTATTCTTTTCAGCCTTGCTGCCATTCTTAGTTTTTCTTCAGCCCAATCAGTGGCTGATGAAATGGGCGACGCTCGAGAGGCCGCCGTTCGAGAAGTTGGCCGCATCATTGGAAGAAAAATTGGCTACGATATCGTTCGACAGATGAGTCCAAGTGATCGAAAGGCTCTCCTTGATCGAGAGCGGGCCGCCCTTCGCGGCGCTCTTCTTTTCCAATACGCTTTTCAAGGCTCAACGTATCGAAATCAAATGCAGGGATATATCATGGTCACCCGTGAAGGAGTAAATACCTCTGGGCGCCTTTGTCGTGAACTTGAAATGGATTTAATCTTTCAAATGCAAGAACACTTTGAACTAGCCACAGCTTGTTTAAACGAAATGAAAGAGTGGGAAATTACTCCCGCAGAACAAATTCATTTTCCACCACGGGGAGCAAATGGTCCTGACTTAACTCCCGGCAGGGGTGGCGGCTGGCTTCCGCCAGTTCGCCCCTAGCTTGCCCCGAGTTTTCCCCACAAAAATAATCTCTTAAAAGGATAAAAGAAGGGCTTTTCATCAGGCAACTGCAGCAACAGCTCACTCTTGTATTCAATGAGAAATTGCTGAAATTGATCTGGCGCTAAAAGACCCTGATACTGAGTCAGCAATGAACCCTGAACCCACTCCACCACATCATCTCGTGATGGCAAAATGTGAGCGTAAACACGGGTGAAAACTTTTTGATTGGCAAAGCCTAACTCATATAGCAGTTTGGCGTATTCTTCTGGTTTTAAAATTTGAGCTGAGTTTTCCAAAGTTTTCCCTCTAAAAAACTGAGACCATTTCGAACTTCGCGCCAATTGATAGGCCACTTGATGAGTGGGATAATCATGATTCACGGGCATTTGGATCACCAACTGTCCGTTCGCCTTGAGCGCTCGACGAAACTGGCTGATCAGTTCTTTATGATTTTCACACCAATGAAGGGCCGCATTTGAAATAAGAATGTCGTATTCACTCTCATCCTTAAACTCTTCCATTCTCTTTTTTTGAAAATGAAGTCCTTTGGTCTTTTGTGCCTCTGCTTTTTTCAGCATGGCTTCAGAAGAATCAAGCCCTAATGTTGACTGGGCCTGAATTTTCTCATGAAAATATCGGGTCATTTCCCCTGTGCCACATCCCAAATCGATTGTGTTTGGGGAATCCACTTTCTCGAGCAAATCCACCAAATCATAAAAAGGCTGTGATCTTTCTTTTTTAAATTTCTCGTACTGATCTGGATTCCAAGAATCATTTTTCATTATTTAATCTGAAACCGAGCCTTATACTGATTTGCGAGATCTTGACTCAGCTTCTTCGTTGCCTCATCCGCACTCAGTCGTTTGATTGTTTTTTCAACCGCTGGTTTTAACTTTTTATCTGCCAATTTATAATCAGATTCAGGATCCGCCAGCGTTCCCCACGCCGTCATAATCATGTCGGCATCGGTCTGGGTCTCAAGCACAGTTAAAAAAGCTTTTCGAATATAGTCTTTTCCCTCTTCTGCTTTTTTCTTTTGAGCCTTCGTCAACTTTTCATAAACAGGCTGGGCCGTTGAAAGTTCAAAAAGAATTCGATAGCCCTTGGCAAATGAGCTGGAAATCTTTTGATCTTCACCCTTACATTCTATTGAACATTTCTCAAACCACTGAATCATCTCCTCTGGCCCTGTTTGCGGCGATTGAGATGAGAGGTCTTTTAGGCTCATTTGATGGTTCATCGGCTGACTCGAGGACGCTGCGGGAGTCGCAGGAGTTTCACTTTTTTTCTCTGAATTTGTCGCACAGCCCATCCATCCAACAGTCAAAATTCCAAGAACTAAAATAGAAAAAATGTTTTTCATTAATAAACCACCCTTGTTCGAATACTTCTTGAGAGCTTTCCAATGGCTTGACTTAAAGGAACAGCGTTCGCTTTTTCAACATCCATGACTAGATAGCCAATCTTGGCATCCGTTGAAAGATACTGAGCCTGAATATTGGCACCGAATTTAGAAACTTCAGAGTTGATTTCACCAAGCACACCGGGTTCGTTTCGGTGAACATTCAAAATACGATGAGCTCCTTGATGAATTGGCAGATCCACCTGAGGAAAATTCACCGCTCCTGATGTTGAACCAACTTTTAAAAACCTTCGAAAGCTTTCTGCGACCTCAAGACCAATGGCGTACTGAGCCTCTTCCGTACTGCCACCAATATGCGGAGTCAAAATCACATTCGACACGCCTTGAAGGGGGCTGTGAAATTTTTCTTTATTCGAAGAAGGCTCCACTGGAAAAACATCCACAGCACAGCCACTGATGTGCTTTGATTTTAATGCTTCAGCAAGATCTTCAATCACAACAACAGTCCCACGAGAGGCATTTAGAATAAAACTACCCTTTTTCATCATCTGTAACTGTTTTTTAGTGATCATGTCTTTTGTTTGCGGAGTTTCAGGCACATGAAGAGTGACAAAATCAGATTTGGCCAACAACTCTTCTAAGTTTGAAACAGACCGAGCATTTCCTAGTGGTAATTTTTTGACCACGTCATAAAACAGCACATTCATACCAAGAGCCTCAGCCAAGACGCTGACCTGGCTGCCAATGTGGCCATAACCCACAATCCCCACTGTTTTTCCACGGACCTCTTTTGAGCCTTCAGCAGATTTCATCCACCCCCCTTGATGAGCAAGCATGCTTCGATCAAAGAGCTGACGAGAGAGAGAAATCATTTCGGCAATAACAAGTTCCGCGACTGAACGCGTGTTCGAGTACGGAGCATTAAAAACAGGAACACCTTTCGCGTTCGCTGTCGCCAAATCCACTTGATTGGTTCCGATACAAAAAGTACCTATGGCGAGCAAATGCGAACCTGAATCAAGAACTTTTGCGGTAACTTCGGTCTTTGAGCGGATACCGAGGACATCATACTGCTTCACAAGTGTACAAAGTTCCGCTTCATCTGGAGCATAGGATTTCAGTTCAACCTCAAATCCTTCTTCAATTAGTTTTTCTTTGGCGATGGGGTGGATGTTTTCCAGAAGTAAGATTTTCATTTTTTCCATTGGGAAATCATCCCGTTTTCGGTGACTGAAAACAAATCAAATTTCATATGTTTTTCTCATAACATAGCGCACTAACGCTCGCTAAAGAGAGGGACCTTTGCAAGGATCATCTTATGAATTCAAATACTGCATTTTACCTTTTGGTCATCGACGACGACAATCTGGTCATCCAATCATTAAAAACTCTGCTTCCCAAAAATTGGGAGATGACGTCATTTCAAAGTCCACCAGCAAATTTAAAGTCAACGCTCTACCACGCTGCCTTTGTCGATATGCATCTGACAAAAAATCTCAATCATGCAGAGGGTCCAGAAATTATCAAAAGAATTTCTCAAGAAAACCCTAAGATTGAAACAGTGGCTATTTCCGGAGATCTCTCTTTAGAGTTAATGGAGCAATGCCTCACCAACGGGGCAAAAAAATTTCTCGCAAAGCCTTTAATCCCTGATGAAGTGATCTCCACTCTCGAAAAAATTGAAGCCCTTTGGCAGCTCCGAGAAGCTGAAACCCGTGGTGGAAAAAATTATCGATGGGTCGGTCATAGCCCAACCTCAGATGTGATCAAAAAAACCATTGCCAGCTTACGCGGCGAATCTGGCCCACTTTTGATTGAGGGTGAAACAGGCACAGGTAAGGAGGTTGCCTTTCGTCTTCTCAATCAGCAAGAAATCAACCGACCAGCGATCACAGTCAACATCGCCAGCATCCCTGAGAATTTGTTTGAGTCCGAACTTTTTGGCCACGTCAAGGGCGCTTTCACGGGAGCAGATACAAATAAAATCGGCCTTTGCGAGGCCGCTCACGGAGGAGATCTATTTCTCGATGAGATCGAGGCTCTACCACTGAGCCAACAAGTGAAGCTTTTGCGATTTCTTGAAACAGGAGAGGTTCGCAAAGTCGGAGCGAAAGAGGCCATTACGGTTAAAACTCGAGTCATCGCAGCAACCAATCAAAACCTCAATCAACTTGTCAAAGAGGGCAAGTTTCGAGAGGACCTTCTCTTTCGATTGAATGGAAAAAAGATTGTCCTCCCCCCGCTTCGCTCCCGAGCAGAAGATATTCCTGACCTTGCACTTTTCTTCTTATCTCTACAAAAACCAAGAGTGAATAAATCCTTTTCTCCCGACGCGCTCTTAGCGCTTCAAAATTACTCTTGGCCTGGAAACGTCAGAGAGCTCAAAAGGATTTGCGAGCAAGTCTGCCTGACAAGCCCTCTTCCGATTATTCGAAGAGAGGATGTCGTCCGACTTCTCGACTCCCAGCAGGCCGGCTCTTTGCCTGCAGGAGCAGTTGAGTTTCAATTGGGTCTAACAAAACTTGTTGAAAAATATGAAGCTCATGTCATTCAGCTCGCTCTTGAAAAAGAAAAGGATGTTGAAAAAGCCGCTGAGCTTTTACAAATTTCTCGCAGCACAATTTATAAAAAAATTAAAGATTATGATTTGCAGGAGTCCGAATAATGTTTTCTGGTGGAGCCTGGGATTCTCCCATTTACCGACAAACAGCTCTGATCGTCTTAGCATTTATTTTTGTCTCCGGAATTTTTGTCTATTTCATGAGAAAGAAAAATTATTATTTCGTGGTCAGCTGGGCCAGCATCAAGTCTTGGCTCTTTGTGGCTCCCTTTTTATTTCTCGCCCTTGGACTTCCTGAGCCCCTCCCCATCATCTTACTGACCACTATTGCCATCTATGGGGCCAAGGCCTATTTCCAAATTATGGGAATGTTTCACCGCAGTTACTTTGTGATGATTTGCTATGCCGGCATTCTTGCCCTTGGTTATGGAATTTATTCTAACCATACAAATTTTTATAACCTGACTCCGATGATGGTTCTGGGTGGAGCCTGCCTAGTTCCTTTGGCTCGAAATAATTTTCGTCGCATGATTCAGTACATCGCTCTGACCAATCTTGGCTTTGTCTTTCTGGGATGGAGCTTTATGCACCTGGGTCTGATCTTAAGACTCGATAACGGAATCTATCAGGTCATGTATCTTATTATCCTGACTGAGATTTGCGATAACACAACTTTAGCGATCTCAAGATATGTGGGAAAAAGAAAACTCTTTGATGGCATTGATCACAAAAGAAATCTCGAAGCCTTTCTTGTTTCCACAGTGATCACGATCGCCACCGCTGGAGCGATGAGGCAGCTCTTGCCTGATCGTTCAGAGATCTATTGGCTGTCTTCCGGCTTAGTGGCTGCTTTCGGTGGACTGATCGGGGATATGGTCATGACTGTTCTTCGAAAAGATGTTGGCGTCAAAGTCGTCAGCGGCTTTGTTCTTGGAAGAGGAGATTTCCTGCATCGAATGGACCGAATGATCTTTGTGGCTCCGATTTATTATTACATTATGCTTTACCTTTCACCGGCTGCCTAGACTATGAAAACTTGGAACTACGACAATGAACAATGGACCAAGCTGCCCAACTACCTGAAGCACTTACCTTTGTTCACTCAACAGTTTGATACCACCAGCATGGTGATTCGCTTTATCTGGGCGATGTTTCTCAAACATGTTTTTTTTAAATTTTATATCCGACTCAAAGTTAAAGGCGACTATATCAAAATTCATAAACAATATCCTCGAATGCTGGTGATCTCAAATCACGCTAGCCATCTGGATGCGGTTTCCATTGCCGCTTCGATCCCCACTCGATTCTGGCGACACCTCTACATTGCCGCCGCCAAGGATTACTTTTTTACAAACCCTCTCTTCACTTTCTTCTCTCAGCACTGCTTGGGAGCCATCCCGATTGATCGCAAAGATAAAAAGGGCGAGGCCATTAAGCTCATCACAACTTTGCTTCAAAACTTAGATCGGATCTGGTTGATCATTTTCCCTGAGGGCACCCGAAGCAAAAGTGGAAAAATCCAAGATTTTAAGCGCGGGGTCAGTATTTTTGCAGAAAAAACCCAAACCCCCATTCTCTATCTCTACCTTGAAGGAAATGGAGAACTCTGGCCCAAGGGTGCTGTCTTTGCCAAACCTGGAAAACTCACCATTCATGTCGGTCCAGTTAAACAACCGGCCCCGATTGAAGAGGTCTACGGTGATTACCGTAAATGGGTGATCAGTATTAACCCCCACGCTTTTGACCACACCGAAAATCCCGACTGGCGCTAAAAACCCGCCCCGCGGGATTTTGGAATGCGACGCGTTATTAATTGCACACGGCCATCTGCTTAGCTACTGAACTCCTTCGCGTCGCACAATAAGCGCAATTAAGGAGTATGTATGAGATTGACCCAGATTATCACCCTCCTTCTGGCAACAGCGTTTTACAGCTGCCACCCCGTCATAGCCCAGACTCAAAGTTGGAAGATCACAAAACCATCGTGGACTTCGACAGACGAAAAAAATTTCCAGGCTTTTGTTCAACGCCTTGGAGAGGCCGTTGAAAGGCGCGAGTGCACGAACACCCGTTCCTGCATGACCAGCTCCGCAAATCCTTACAAAAATTCTGACCCTGCAGGTCTTCGCTATTTCTCAGATTGTGCTGATTTTCCCTATTTCCTTCGAGGCTACTTTGCCTGGAAAAACGGACTTCCCTTTGGCTTTGCCACAGGCATGCGCCCTCGCCCCATTCCTGGCAACGGAGGAGACAAGCGATACTCAAAGTTCGGCAACGAAGTTGTCTCTCGTTACAGCACAAGCTCAAAAAATAACCAATTCCCCAATGCCATTCGTCTTTTCAATGAACTCATTCCCGATCAAACCTCGTCAGCAAACTATCGAACCAATTTCGAGGGCAACGACGGAGAACTCTTCTCTGACCACTACCCGATTCGTCTCAATCGAGAAAGCATCCAGCCTGGAACCGTCATCTACGATCCCAACGGTCACGTTGTCGTCATCTATAAAATCACAGACGACGGCCGCATTTACTACTTTGACGCTCACCCCGACAATTCACTGACCACAGGACTTTTCGGAGTCAAATTTTTAAGATCCAACCCCGGCCACGGAGCTGGTTTTAAAAATTGGCGCCCCCTCAAGCTCGTTGGCGCCACTCAAGACAGCCAGGGCAACTGGATCAGTGGGAAAATTGTTGGCGAAAAAAATTCCAACATTCCTAACTACAGCATCGAACAATTTTTCGGAACCAACGAAACTCCAACGACTGAATGGCAAAAAGCTCCCTTTGTTCACGAGGGGAAAAATCTCTCTTACTATGAATACGTTCGAGTTATGGTTGCAAAGGGCGAACTTCGAATTAATCCCCTTGATGACCTTCGCACGCTGATTACCGATCTCTGCCAGAACCTAAAAGACCGAGTGATTGCCGTTGAAACCTCTCTCCGAGCAGGCATTCAAAACAAACCCCATCCTGATCGTTTACCGAACAATATCTATGGCACTGATGGAGAGTGGGAATCATACTCAACACCCTCTCGTGATGCTCGTCTGAAAGTTTCATTTAAAGATCTCTTAGACCAATCTCAAGATTACATCTCAAAGCTAAAAACCCAAGATCCCACACTTGTCTATACTGGCCCCAATCTTGCCCAAGATCTGATCGATACTTACCAAAGAGAATCTCAAAGCTGCCAAATTTCATACACAAACAGCGTGGGACGAGCGATCACTCTGAATCTTGAAGAGGTTCGCGCCCGACTTTTTAAACTTTCCTTTGATCCCTATCACTGCATTGAATACCGCTGGGGAGCCACTGGTGATGAGCTTCGCACCTGCCAAGACAACCTCACAAAGCAACTGTGGTATGACAGAGAGCAACGCCTCCGAAATCAATTGGAACGGCGCTATGACGTTAACATGGGCTTTAACTTAGAGGAACTTGCAGAGCCCCGCCCCGAAAACGGAGTGGCAAACCCACCGGATGTTGATCTTCTCAAGTTTTTAAGACAAAACTTATAGGATGCAAGCAACAAATATCAGTCTTAAAATTGGTGATTACGAAATTTGTCCCATCCCCACTGGAATCTTCGGTCTTGACGGAGGTTCCATGTTCGGAACCGTTCCCAAAGTTCTCTGGGAAAAAAATATTCCCGCTGATGAAAAGAATCGAATTCCCATGGAGGCCCGAGCTCTCTTACTTAAAGGTCCTCAACACAAAATCTTAATTGATACAGGCAACGGATCAGACTTTGTCGCGAAATATGGAGAAAAGCTCGGATCAAAATTCGCAGAAATGTACAACATTGATGACAAGGGTCCATCGCTTCTGAAATCCCTTGCGAAATACGACGTCAAACCCGAAGACATCACTGAAGTGATCTTAACCCACCTTCACTTTGATCACGCTGGCGGTGGAGTCAAATCTCAAAACGGCGAACTTGTTCCAACTTTCCCAAACGCCAGATACTATATTCAAAAAGCCAATCTTGAAACGGCTCAAACTCCGAACATCCGAGAGCGAGCAAGTTATTTTAAATCAAACTATGAGCCTCTTCAAAAAACCAACCAACTTGTGGTTTTAAACGGAAATACAGAAAATATTCTTCCTGGAATTTCAGTTATCGTGAGTAATGGCCACACCGTTGGGCACCAAATGGTTAAAGTCACCGATGGGCAAAGAACCCTTCTTTATTGCGGTGACGTTGTCCCCACCAGCGCCCACGTTCGCCTGGCCTGGCTCATGGGCTATGACCTTGAGCCCCTAACCCTGATCAATGAAAAGGAAAAAGCTTTAGGTCCAGCGGCGGATCAAGGATGGTTCCTCTATTTTGAGCACGATCCCTATTGCGATGCTGCTCAAATCATCAGAAATGGGCCTGATTTTTCCGTTAAAGAACGCTTCATGCTTTAAAAAACTGGCCCTTTTTGCCGAGATTTGCTATCCATAAAAGTAATCTTTTGGTCCCGTAGCTCAGCTGGATAGAGCAACTGCCTTCTAAGCAGTAGGTCACAAGTTCGAATCTTGTCGGGATCACCATCTTTCCTAATAACCGAACCTAGAACCTGCAAGTTAGAATCGTCCCCAGAAGCCTTCCGAGTGATGGCAAATTGAGGGTTATTAGCATCTTTTTTGTTCTCAAAACGAATAAGTTTAATATGAAGATTGGGGATCTCCATTCCATCAGCAAGCTGCATGAAAATATGGAGACCGTTTGGACTCAAAACGACTTGCTTGAGTAAACGGCGTAGAAGCCTTTTCTTCATCGAGCCTTTGGCTTTACGAAAGCCGCGCTCGAACTCACGCAAGTTATCTTGAATCACTTGGACGGATTCTTTTATTAGCTCTTCCTGATCCGCACCACTGTCCAAGCGTGCGATCTTGTCCTCTAGTTCAGATTTTTCTTTGGATAGAGCCTCGAAGGTTTTTACCGCATGTTTAATAACTTCTGCGCTAGAGGTTTGCCCCTGCATAAGCAACAGGTTGTCGATTCTTAGCTGAACATTTTTTAGCTGCTCCTTGATAGCTCGCTTGTCGCGTGCAGCACTAATTGATTTCACATTCTGCATTTCTCGAATGTTCCGCTCAATCTTTTCTAGGTATCCAGCATCTTGAGTCGCAGACCATAGATACTGTAGCACAGCTTCTTCAACGTCTGCTGCCGGAACTCGGTGGTACTGACAGCTTGTATGGCTATGCGCTCTAGTGTGACCGTAATAACGATGAACGTGAGTGTTACCATGCGCAGCTTGGCCAACAAGTGGCGTTCCACATTCAGAACAACGTAAAATACCAGACAGAACATAGAACCGCTCTTCCGCGCCATCCAGTCGCACTCGTTCGAGTTTTTTTGCTTCATCAAGTAAGTCTTGAGCAGCATAAAACTCTTCTTCTTCAACGATTGCAGGCCATGATGCCTTGACCAACTTATATTGCTGATGAGCTTTTAGACGTTTCTGGTCTTTCGCTCGATTGGATTTATTAACTTCGTGACAGCCAATGTAGACTGCTGATCCAAGAAGATTTCCAAGAGTATTACTCGACCATTTATCGTGAATCTTTAGCTTTCCGTATTTTCCCGAAAGCTTTGGCTTGATACCTTCTTTTTCTAGTTCTTGAATTGTCTTAGCTCTTGATCCCGTGTTTAGAAAGATTCGGAAAATCTTTCTAACGTCATCCGCTTCTTTCTCATTGATGACATAGCTACCAGGCTTGTCTGGATGTTTATCTAAGCCCAAAAGTGGTCGAGCCCCATTGTGCAAGCCACGCATTGCTCGTGCATGAGCCCCTAATGCAACACGCTCACTGACTTGTTCACGCTCGAATTGAGCTAGGTTAATCATGTTGTAAATCATCATTTTGCCAGCAGGGGTTGTTGAATCGAATTGCTCTTTGATTGAAAGAAACTGAGCCTCGTTTTTTTCGAGTTCATCCATCAAGTTGCAAAAGTCAAAAATGTTGCGCGAAAGTCGTGAAAGATCAGAGACGAGAATCAATTCGGTCTTGCCTCGCTTAATATCTCTCATCATTCGTTGATAAGCAGGTCTTCGAGTGTCTTTTGCGGAATAACCGTCATCAACATAAAACTCAACAATCTCGCCCCAGTTTCGGACTTGAGAATTTTTAAGATCGACGTATGCCTTAAGACGATATTTTTGGTTTTCAAGTGAGCCTTCGATTGCAGAAGCCTGCTCTTCGGTACTCACGCGAATGTAAGCTCCTATCTTAAGCTGCATTTGAAATCTCCTCTTCTTCTTTTGCGGGACGACCACGTTTATGTGAAAGTTCGATCATCTGAGCAATGAGCTTGCGGGCTTCTCTTGTTCGCTCCGCACTCGATCCTGAATCATCTTGCACAAATGTAACCTCGATCACTTTCACATCCCTCATCGTCTTCGACCCGCATTTATTGCGGGGTTTTCTCATTGCCGTGAGTCCTCGCCATCAACAGCGAGCCTACGGGCCGCCTGTTGAAGTAGTTGAATCAACTCTTGTGCTTTTCGCAGCGGGAGTGTTTCCAGGACAAAAAGCAAAACAAGAGCCGTCGGCCCTGGTTTTCTAAAGCCAGTTTCATACTGACTCATCGTCAACTTACTTACTCCTAAAGCGTAAGAGAGATCTTTCTGCGTGAGCTTCAATCGTTTTCTTAATGTCTTAATATCGTTCGGTCTCACGCGGCCTCCGCATCTTCAGATATAGCATTGCTATACTCAGATTGTCGAGACTTTCGTGGCTTCTTGGAGCTTTGAGTTAAGTTCCTAGATTTCCAAAGGTATTCTTTCAATGCCTCTGGAATGACCCCAGACTGACGAATTGCTCGCAACTCTTGTTCAAGTAACGCCATGTCGGTTGTCGAATTTCGACGAATGGCTTGAGTGTCATCCTCATTAAATAAATCAACAACCTTGTCGATCATGTATTCGAGTACGTTCTTGCGCGAGATTTTGGCCAAATCAAAACCTGATCCGACTCGCTCAACGACTTGCCTTAACTTTGAGTCGTGTTCAGGTGAAATTGTAACCTGCACTTCGGTTTTCATTTTCTTTTCTGTGTTTTCGATTTCCTCCTTCATAATGGCACCTCCTTTGGTTCATGATTTGAATTTTCTGTTTTTGTTGTAATTTGATCGTATGGATAAAAGTCGCGCCTGAGCGCGACACAGAGAACAGCGGGTTGCCACTTGTGGCAATCCCATCCGCGCCGAGAGTAGACGGAACGTCTACTCTCATCATATGGAGCGACGAGAATTAGATCAGGTAGGCCTCTCGCAAGGCTTTGTCCGAATCCACTCACATCAAACACCGCCAAATCTTCAATCAACAGCCACTCAATCCATTGGCCTACCTGATCTAATTCTCTTTGTTTCGTTTTGTATCTCCCCCTTTTATTTTCTTCTTTATTGTTCTTTTTTATTTTCCAACTCTTCCACCGAGTCCCGTCCCCCGGTTCCTGACCACTTTCAACCAACATCGTTGGGTGGGAGTGGTCAGGAAAAATCGTAGATTTAGGGGGACGGGACTGGGTGGCCGCGATCATGTTGAATTTGCTTTGGAAACTCATCATGCAGCCTCCGATTTCTGATTGATTTCGCGTGAGAATTCATACTCGCGTTTTTCTCCTGATTTTCTCATGCTCGGGACGGTTTGCTTTGTCGCCACTTCAATGAAACGTTCAATGCTCATTGTATTGCTGTGAAATTTGAGCGTTGTCGCAAGCGATGCAGGATCAAATTCATCAATCAAGAATGTTCCTGGAACTCGTTTAGATTCCAAATGAGCTGCCGTGTTGAAAGCCCGTCGTACAACTCTTTCTGTCGTTGGATGGACGCAGCCAAAAAGGATCACGTCAATTTTGCTGGCGTTCAAATACGCCAGCGCCATTTTCGCATACCGCGATTGAGACTTAGTGACCCGTTCGATTTCTAACGCACATCGAACAGTAGAATCATTCGCCGTTTTCAAATCAAAAACCAGATCCGGCACACGCTGAATCTGGGGCATACCCAGAATGTCATAGGCTTCGACAGGATTGCGCATGAACTCATCTTCAAGCCAGGAATTCACAATCAATCCTCGATCTTCAAATGCGAATAAGAATCTTGCGACAATGGCATCGTGTTCGACATAAAAATGAGATCGTGCGGGCCGCGCTGAATCACCAAAATCCGCTCGTCCTTTTTTTCCCAAAATAAGATTGTTCGCTGAGTGACGGGATTTCACAAATAGGCCAGAACTCACAAGATAGCTCCAGTATCGGTACTGTTGTGCCTGACTCATCTGACAAATGAACTCGAAGAAAATTTGCTGCGTTAGAAAACCCCATCGAGCTGCAAATTCTAAAGAATCTAAAATAACTTTTTTGCTTGGTGTTCTCATCGCGCCGACTCCTTCGGAGCGGACGATGGAATCAAAACAAAATGTCCAAGCTCGATCCGACCGGACTCTAGTGATGGTTCCACCCAATCTAAGGTAAAGTCTACCAGTGCAGCCCCTTTAAGAGATTGTGGGATTTTAAGTTCCGATCCCATTGTTACCTGACGAATACGAACCTCACAGGTCTTTTCAACCGTAAAAATGATTCTTGCGCCATCAGGATTTCCGCATTTCGGCGAGTGTGCACATCCGGCCATAAGCATTGAAAGGAATAAAATTGCACGTTTAATCATACTGCCTTCCTTTCTTGGGTTAGCTCCGCCATCACATCCGCACGAGCACGCACGGGTGTCTGCGGCTGATTCGCCGGAGCTGAGTTTTCAAGTTTTGGAAGGCCTGTTGGCTCTAATTTTTGAATTAACGGAATCTGAATTGCGTCGAGATCGAAAGATTTTTTGAATTTCAATCGAATTGGCAGACTCCCTTTGGCATGAGGAAGCACCATAACTGCTTCTCCAACACCAAGTTCCTGTTTGAAGATGTTGGGATGATATTTGAATTCTTCGACCTCACGAACCGAACCGTCTCCTGTCTTCTCACTACCGAAAAGGCCTTCAGTTTGTCTTTCGGTGACTTTCGATCCTTGAATAGTTCCAATAACTGACGAAAAGTATTCGGCAGACTCCGGCTCATTGGTGCGCATGAAAACCTTAAGGTTTGAGTTTGTGAGAATGGTGTTCTTTACACCATCACCCAAACCGTCAAGATCGCCCAGAGCTTGGTGCGCAAAAACGATTCCAACATTGGCACTTCTAGACTTATTCAAAAGTGTAACGAAACTGGGTGTGAGGTATTCCGTGAAATCATCGAGATACACCGAGAAGAAACCCTGACGCTCGTATTTTCCAAGATGTCTCGACGAAACCGCACTTTGCAAACATTGAAGAATCATTTTGCCAGTCGCTTTTCCGAGAGCTGGAATCTTCAAAGCTGGGAGCTGACAATAAATAATCTCACCATGCTCCAGGGCTTGTTCAAGATTGACGTCTGAAATTTCCGTATTGAATACCTGACTTGTTTCGCCAACCGCAAAACTTTGGAGTTGAGCCACAAGGCCACTCGTTCTTTGTTCTCGCTCATCGCGGTTTAATTTTAGAAACTCTCCGGCCCAGACTTGAAGCCTTGGCGTTTTAGAGGCCACTGCAAGATCAGCCAATGCCTTTTCGTTCTTCATGCACTCAATCATTCGGAGAGGCGTCGGTTTAATTCCAACAGCCTCTAAGATTAGTAGAGAATGAAGGAAGGCGTCATATTGGATACTTTTGAAATATTCGCTTTCAAAGTTGAAGGCGTTGAAAACACGTTCCGTAATTTCAAGTGCCGAGCCTCCACTTAGGGGATTGAAAGTGTGACTGATCCCAACATTGCAAAGCGAAAGCACTCGAACATCATTTTCGCGATGATGGCGTTTTGCATAGGCGTAAAGCTTATTCAAAAGACTCATATCTGACTTACCATCAATGATAAGAAGGCCTCGGCCTTTCTTAATGTCATCAATGGCCCACGGTAAAATGACTGATTCAGTCTTTCCGGCGTTTGTTGTTCCAACAACCTGAGTGTGCATCTTTCTGAATGGCTGCTTGACGTAGACGTTTTTGCCCTTTGTCGAAAGACCAGCGAAAACGCAATCTTCGCCTTCGAGAGGAGTTATGATCTCGTTTTCGGAGTCATGCTCTTTGTTCTTAGCTCGGATCTTTCCTCGAAGGTAAATCAAGAAGCCGATGACTCCCAGGCTAATTGCCGTAGCCACCGCGATTCGCCAATTAACGATGAATGTAACGATTTGGATTTTGTATCGCAGCCAAGCGACCGCGATGCCTAGAGCCATTGTCAGAACTAAAAAACCTCGGTCTGACGTTTCAGATTTATTGCTGCTCATAGTTTTCACCTCCTTCTTGTAATTTGAAAGATTCGTTTAGAACCGCATCGCACTCTGCTCCTGGATTGAGTTCGATCCACTCTCTTTCTGTTTTTAATTTTTCGCCATAGGCTTGGGCGCGAGATTGAGCTGTGGCGGCAACGGCTCCGAGAAGTCCATTTTCGACTCCGCCTTTAGAATTTCCCATGATGTCGGTTTGCATACTTCCAGCAGCGAGTCCGCCTACAAATGTCGTGAGAACCTGACCAGCAGTGTTCTTAACTCCATCGGAGAAAACCTTTCCGTTGATTCCGGGCTGTCCTGCCTTATCAAGCGCAATGGCTGAAATGCGCTTGATTTGTCCACTAGGTAAAGAAATTTGATCGAATCGAATCTGAGCGCGGTCTGTGCCTCTTTGAAAACTGGCTTGTCCGTAGAATCGTGTTCCCGCTGGAAGTTTTAATCCCGAATCAGAAACTGAATCCAGAATGGACTCGGCCAAAATTGGAACAGGGTCTTGCGAAACAATCACTTTATCCATAAGTCTTAAAGCGACACGGACACCTGATCGCAGCTCAGTTTTTGCGTTGCCACTTTTAGATCCCACAATCATTGATGTGTTGTAATTGATCTGACTTGCACCTGATCCACTAGGAACAGTAACTCTTGGAGCAGCCCATAGAGCTTGTGCGGAATCTTGATTTTGAGAAGCACTTTGCGAGTTGCTAGAATCCAACTTCTTTTCTTCTGCGCGTTCAATCTTCTCCGCAAATTCAACTGGAACATCGGTCGGAAGTAAAAATACAACCGTGACGAAGACCACGACTCCAAAGACAGCCAAAAGCTTGATGGTCTTGAAATTCAGATCAAACTTTTTACTGAATGAGTTCTCTTCGATGATCGAAGTCTTCATTCCTTTTTTGAATCCCTTGAGTTTTTCACTGACAAGGTAAAGGGCCTTTTTTACTTCCATAAATCCGCCTCCGAAATCTGAAGTGAAACGGATTGTTCAGAACTGACTTCAATCGTCACAGGCTTTCCGAGCACTAAATCAGATTTAGCCAAAGAAATGCCTATTCGTAATGGTTTTCCTTTTTCCACTTTAGAATCAGACATAAAAAGGCTGTTGATGACTTTGGAGTTTCCCGATTGTCGAATCCAAACTGATTCAGGCTTAATCGTCGTTCGCAAATCTTGAGTCGATGACAGAAGTGCATCGATCAAGATGAATCCGCTTGGAGCTTGGCCGACACGACCTACCGAAAGCTTCAAATTATTTTTAGTAGCTGATCGCAAAACATTGCGCCATTTTGTTTCGGGCTTCGGTGGTTCTGGCTTTTTCAAATAGACTATGTAATCGGCTTGATCCTGACTCCCAGACACAAGCCTGAGATTGAAACGTCTAGATCCTGTAACAAGATACAAATTGGTCTTTGCTCCGTACCGAAGTGGTTTGATAGTTACGGCTTTGTCGAGATATTCGATTTTGAAACCTGATTGATCGCCGATAATCGCAGATTGAATAGTTTCGGGAAGCTGCAAGATAGTCGCAATTCCCAATGCTGTCTTAACCGTCAGGATGTCGTCTTCTTTGACTTGCGTTTTTCTGATCTGTGCAAAACCAGTCGTAGTCACAAGAAGCGAAAAAACAAAAGGGAGTAGGCTACATTTCATCGTGCAGCCTCCTCAGTTTCTTTTGTCACATAAACACCCCACGGGTTGATAACTGTCCGATCATCGACTGTGAACTGAAGCAATAAGCGAAGCTCTGTCGCAGCCTTCAGGTTATCAAACTCGGTGATTCGATCCGCGAGTACACTGATTCGTTTTTCTTTAAGATCAACTGTCACTGACTTGGGATAGACACGTTGGCGAACCTTTTTCTCTCGAACAAACTTCATCGTCTCCTGCATTGAACGTTCAAACGCTGAAACCAATGATGGAAGGACGAAAAATTTCGCTTTTGCGAGTTCGTCAGAAATATTTTGTTCGTTCCACGAGTAGCGGTGGCGAATATATTCTTTTGCTGCCGACTCGATTTGAGCATCCGTGACTTTTGTTTCGATAGAGGCCACTGAGCCACTGCTCTCCAATGCGATCACCGTGGGCCCTTGTTTAACAAGGTAGAGAACCAAAATGAGCATCAGGAATGTAACAGCAAGCAAAGCACCCAAAAGGAACTTGATATTCAAATTTTCTTCAGCGAACTCTCGCATGGCTCTTGGATAGGTACTAAGTTGAATCGAAATTTTATCTTTCATAAAAACACCTCCTTTGACCTTTAAGATCGTTTATTTGTTGTTGAATGGGATTTTTGAGTGGGAACACTCCAAGCCCGCGGCATGATGACCTGAGAAAGCTTCGCACCTTGAGCAAGCTTTGCCGCTGGAGCTACTGCGTTCAGAACACCGGATACGGCTGTTGCCCCAATACTGGCGGCCGTCGATTGAACACCTTCACCGATTAACGAACGCAAGATCCTCGGCGTAAACATTAGCGCAATGGCAATAATGAAATTCATCGCCACAAGCGGCAAATAGGAATGTTCGTTTTCATAAATGAATCCGAACGAAACCGATTTTAGCATTGCCGACAAAATCGCCCAGATGATCTTCCAAGACGCGACTTCAATAAGTCCTTTATAGAGATTCGTTGTGATGTTTGCAGTAGACGGAAACATATAACAAAGAATCATCAGCGGGGCGGCAATCGACAAAAGTCCCCAGTAAAAATAGTAGAGAACGACCGTCAGATACTTTGCGATATAGAGCAGAGCAAAACTTGCGAAGCTCAAGATCGCCATAAAAAATCCATCGAACTTAAGCAGCAAAACCTTTTTTGCAGCTGCGTAGCCGAGCGATTTTTCTTGAGCTATCTTCATGAAAGCTTCAAGACCTGACATATCGTCAATCTTCGATGCAATCCCGTCGCAAACGTCCAGAATGAAGTTAGAAACTTCAGGAAATGAAACGATAAGTAGAGCAGCAACGAAGGCTCGCTTCAAAATATCTGGATAATTTGGATCTCCTGACCTTAAAAAGCCAAAGATCACCGAGAACAAAATTGCGACTGGCAACATCAGATAAAAAAGCTGACTCAAGCCTTGATAAAGATCCCGCACAAGAGTTCCTAACACTTCGAGGTTTGGCATCATTTGCCACCTCCCGAGCTATTGAGGCGCGGAAGTTTTGTCTCTTTTGGAAGACTGTCAAAACCCTTTGAAAGTCCTTGGTAGTTTTCCTGAAAGTTCTGAGTCGATAGCTTTTCTTTTCGCGTATCGTAGGCCATGTTTTGGGCCATAATCTTGAGCATCTGGCTTTGGGTGCGCAGAAGTTGCGTCGTGACACCAATCAAAACCCCAAGTGCTTGATTTTGAAGTTTTCCGGCTCCTTGAGGACTAACGACTTGAGCGTGATAAATAATCTTGTCACGCTCTCGATCCACTTGATCGGCGTAATCGTAAAGATTGCGATTCATCGCAATCACTTCGGCGACACTTTGATCTTGTGAACGCATTAAGTCTTCATCCATGCCTTTTGGAACAACTCCATAGACATCTTGAAGGGCGGCCAAAACGCGATCTGCGTCTTTGAGATCTCCATAAACACCAGGATTGAAGTTAGGATTGATGATGCGAATGACATCAATCCCGCTTCTGATTCCGGCGTTAAGATCACGCATCAGGTTCAGGGAGTCTTTGCCGTTCTCAAGAACGCTTTGAAGTGTTGCAACAGTCTGAATCGCCTGCGCAAGAATCTGCACAAGAACAGCAACGTCTCCTCCGAAAAGGTCCGCTTTCGCGGACCTTGGGGAAAGCATCAACACGGCGCACAGCAGTAGCCCAGTGATTTTATTCTTCATGCGGCCACCGCCTTCATAGAAGAAACACCGAACGGTGCAATCTCCGCTGCCTTCATTAAAGCTGATTCGAGAGAATGGCCTTCTTCCCGCAGTTGATTCAGAAATTGGTTGTCACGCGCATCCGACGTTGAGATCCAGTATTCCAAAGGAGACGGCTCAATACGGATGATTTGGCGGCTTTCTCCCTCCATCAGAAAGCCTTCGCTGAATTGTCCTTTTCTTTGTTCAAGACTTTGAATCAAGCGAAGCTCTTGAGAGTTAAGCTTTAACGCCTCCCGAAGTACGTTCGTGTCTCCCTTTTGAAGCATCACTAACTTTGTAGCAGTGTTGTTCAAAATCGCGGGACCCATACCGCTAGCAATAATTTCTTCCACGCCCTGGGTGATGAATGTAATTCCACTTCCAGTTTTACGAAAAGTGCGGGCTGCGTATTCCATAAAGGAACTTGCAGCGGGGCTTTTCAAAAGCTCCCAAGCTTCGTCGAGAAGCACGCGTTTTGGAACAGCTCGATCCGTTTCGACTTGCTCCAAGATGAAGTTTGTCAAAATCAGGATCATCACCGATTGAAGATCTGGATACTGAGAAAGCCCTTTTAGATCGAATGCGACAACAGATTTATCGACCGCAATTTTTCCGTCACCGTCGAGCAATTTTCCGTAAGGTGTTTTTCCAACCCAAGGGAAAAGAAGCTTTCCAATTCTTCGCAAAGACTCTTCAGAATCGCTCAGGCAATGTCGAGCCAAATCTGTCAACAGAGGTGAACGAGGTGTTGCTTCATTTCGAGCTTTTTCAAAAACTGTCGTTAAAGCAGCCTCAAGCTGAACTCGATCAAATCGGTTCAACTTTTCGCCATGATCTACGACCATCTGCTCAATGATGCTTACGAAGCCTTTCAACCGATCTCCACTTGGAGGCTCCGCCGGATTCAGTAGCTCAAATGGATTGATAACGTACTTCCCAGAAAGATTGATCTCGAAGTATTGACCACCAAGAACTTCGGTCATCTTTTTGTAAGATCCGCCGATGTCGATTACATAAAGCCTGCTGCCGCGAGCAATCTGCTGAAGCATCAGGAAGTTATTGGCAAAACTTTTTCCTGATCCACTGGACCCCGTCGTTAGGACATTGTAGTTGCTCAGTCGTGACGAATATGGATCATACGAGTAAAGTGTCCCGAGGCGAGTTTTCGTAAGACAAACGGGATTCTCATCTCCTGTCGCGGCACCGTAGAGCGGAAGGAAATCGACAAGATTGTTTGTCTTCATCGCCTTTGCACGCACAAGGCTCAATGGAGCAAGCGGCAAATCTGATTTGAATGCCTTCCAAGACCCAACAGTCTCTTGAATTCCCTCAGAACCACTCAAAGTTTTAAAGCGAGATAAAACTTCCTTGGTCCGTAGGTTCAATTTCTTTTCGCCTTCGGTAGTCGCTGACTCACGAAGAACCAAAATCATTTCAGCTTGGTAAATGCGCTGACCTGTTTCGATAAGTTCACGGATCAGATCTGTTGTTTGTGATAACCGAGATTCGCTTTCTAAATCTGAAACTCGGTTGCTGGCTGTGCTTGAAAGCGAATGGGCCATACGGCGTTTACTTTCAAGTGCCTTCATCTCTTTAGCCTGGTCTTGGATTCGGAATGAAAAAATCAGTTCGTACTTGAATGGCAAAGCCAGAAATGAACTCATCATCCCCCCGAAGGTCATCTCGGGAAGCGTTTTAAGAGTCATCACTCGTGTTCGACGCTGATCTAAAACAAAGTCTTCGCGATCAAGAATCAGATCACCGAATACAACTTGAGCCCTTGGTGAGATGTCGTCCAAATCCGTCAATCGCGGCGAAATAATCGGTTGCCCGATTTCTTTAGAGCGTTTTGGATTGAAGTAGCTATAAAGGATCTGAACAAGGTCTTCTCGCTCGCATCGACTTGTCGAAAATCCAAGCGAGGAGAGAATTCCAGTCGCACTCTCAATAGCTTGGCCGATTGTCTGAACCTGATCTTCATAGTTCTTTTCAAATTCTGAAGAGAACTTCTTTGTTTGACTGAAAGAAAATGCTTTGGGTTTTTGGACACCAGATGTTCGTAAAAAGAAGAAAAGTCTTGGCCGAAAAATAGATTCAGATTGAATCTGATCGAGCAAGTGTTGTGATCGCTTCTCATCGAGACGCTTTAAGAACTCATTTTCTGTTGAGACCAATTGGCAGTGCTTCTTAAGAACCTTTTCGACATCAGATTCAACCTTCACTAAGAACTGCGCTGTGGTTCCCTCTGGCAGGGAGTTGGTAAACGCTCTAAGCCCCAACGTCAGTTGATTGATTCGAGACTCATCGAAACACTCAATATCCAGCGGCAAAAGCTCGATACCAGCCGAGACTGAGCCATCCGATAAAATGGCGTGTGGAATTGGATGCTGTTCAAATTCCCAAAATGGAAGTTGTTCGCACAATGCAGCTTCGATCATTGTTCACCCCCTTTGCTAAATCTGCGGTACTGCCTATCAATCGTGTTGGCCGCAAAAACCGTTGGTGAAATGAAATGCTCGAAGAAGTGTTGAAGGTACTGATCGGGTTTTCCTCTTTTAAAAAAGAAAAGAGTGAGTCCAAGCAGTAGGCTTGTTCCGAACACCATAGGGATTTTGAAACTCGTCGAACCGAAAATTAGGTTTTGAGCCGAAAGGTTGAGAAGAAGGACAAGAACGTCTGAAAGTTCGAGTCCTAGAATTTTATTTTTTGTTTCGAGAGTGCGAGGCACTGTCGAAGTCAGAATTGATTCGTCACTCATTAGCGCACCGTCTGCGAAATGAAGTTGACGATGGCTTCCGCGCCGAATCCCACAATTGTAGCGATGATCGCGTACCAAAGATGTGTCTTCGATTTGTCATTGCCAGACATCATTGAAAATGCAGCCCAGGCAATGGCGCAGATCGAAAGTGACGGGAGAATGACTCGCGTGAGCTTTGTCTGAATCCCCATGAGAGAGGATTCAACGCTGGCGAAGCCAATCTCAGGAACGATAAAGATCAGAGCTGTCAACACAGCATAGAAAAAGAATTGTTTTCGATTCATATTTTCACCTCCTTTTTTAGATTGATTAAGATGCAATGGCGTCCTCCCCAGCGATGTTCTTGTCCGGGAAAAGGCAAAGAAAGATAGGCTCAGGCAGAAGCTGCACTCGAAGTGCGATGAAGCTTCCTGCGAGTTTTCCTTCGCCAATTCGATTCCAGTGGGAACGCATTTCACCAGTGGGAAGTTGGTATTCCTCAAGACTCAGAACGGTGTACTTGGTGTCGTCTTTGTCATCTGGAACGACAAAGTAATTATGACTAGGAAAGACAAAGAGCTTCAGTCGAAACTTTTTACTTCCGTGCTTCATGAAGGCGATACCAACACTTTCGCCCTCGATGATCTCTCCACTAGATGTAACTTCACCTGTGTAGACACCAAAGCGATCCGTTTTACGAATTGGAACAACATTGCCGAATGGAAAGTCTGATGAATTACTCATACGGCGAACCTTTCCATGTCGCACATCTCGACAACATCTTCAGTCCAACCGCATTCACAACAAGTGAGATAGCCACTCTGGAAATCAGTGAGGCCTCCACATTCAGGACACTCTTCTCCATCAAGCGGTGGACCTGACTTTCTAAAATTCAGAAAGCGACGCTTCATCGCAGGCTCTTCCCGAGTCTGATACATAGGCTCGTCGTCCCGTCGATAGATTGGCTTTTTGTCTTTAAGTGTTCGTGACATTAGTTGTTCCTCCACTGTTCAGAGGAATTTGGTCTGACTCTTTTAGATTCGAGTCGCTGCCAGGTTTGAAAATCCAGTTCGTCCGATGTGGCGAATGCCATTTTCACTCTCTGCCAGAGCGAAGGCTGTTCAGCCTTTTCCAGTGGAATGAGAACCAGATTAAGCTTGGTCTCATGCTTAGATTGTTTTTGGTTTTGATTTGCATTCATAAATGCACCTCCTTTGTTTGAGTTGTGAGCCGCGCTGATCGCGGCTTTCGAGGAGATGTAAAAGCAAAAGAGGTGGCTCGTTGGCTAAGTGAGAAGCCAAGTTAGCTAAGCTGCTGAATCGAATGAGGAAGTAAAAATGAGAATAGACAGGCAGAGCGAAACTAGGGTGGCGAAAGACCGCCACCCTAGTTAGGTGATTTCAAAAGTAATTTAAGTAGTTAGAGTGATGCAGGGGGATGGCGATGAGTCGCCAGTGGCGGCTATCTCTGCCAGGCCTATTTTTCTTTTAGATTTTTAAAAGGGAAGAAGAAGCAAGGCTGTGGCTGGTTCTTAGGTTTCAAGTATCGCTTGTATCGACGAGGATTTCTAAGTTTGTAGCCGTAGCATTCGTCGTCCTCAAAGAATCTGCAATCTATAATTTCCACTGATCCAACGATCACACCGGTAGGCAAGTCTCCAGGTTCGAGTTTAATTTTCTTCCAGTACGATTCATGCCCAGGTCCCAAAGAAGCATAGAGATAAACTCGGCCTCGAATCTTCGTTGCTCTACTTCGATATTCAAATTTCTTCTTTCCGCGAAGAATGTCCTCAACGTATGGTTGTCGAATGCTGATGGCTCGCCCCGATGGGACATCTTTTTTATTCATCGTTGCTTCCTCCAAGCAGCCGTCAAGTCTGCTTTTGTCCGATTCCAACCGGAATATTCTTTCATCTCTTCACGCCATGCTTGAAGTTCAGAATTTTCATATTGCTTGAGGTCTACAGGAACATCCCCATGAAATTTGAAACCTTTAACGGTGGGCTCAAAAAGTAGGGCCCTCACGCGAAGGCCTTTCTTACTAGCCAATCTTAATGCCTTCGCAAATACAGGATCATGCAAATCACTTAGTCGAAAGAGTTTTGCATCTTTCCTTTGTATTACAGCAAGAAGAGTTGCCTCGTTACCAGCGTTCACTTCCTTAACGAGGGCTTTAATATGTGCTTGAGAACGAAGTACCTTGGAGTTCGGGAAATAGCCAACGCCCGAGCAAACCTGTTGAACGCTTTTTACTTCTACATAATGAAATCTATTAGCTCTCTGAATTCTAAAATCAATTCGATTTCTTGTATCAAGACTGACTTCTTCTGAAATTTCTTTGAATTTCCGAAATCCATTAAGACTTTTCGATTCAAGAAGATATTTGATTAACTTATTTGCCGACCAACTATTTGTACAAACTAGCACACCTTCAATTTCCACCAGTTCCCAAACCCATTTTAAATTTCTTTTCGGTGAGTCTGCATTGCTCAACCAAATACGAGAACCGGGACGGATTAACCCTTCCATCCGTCCGGGGTTTATACAATGAGCAACAACCTGCTCTCCATTGTCCAAAAGAACATCCAAAAGAAAACGATGACGACGTTGCAGGAGTCTTCCAGATACTAAAATTCCATTCCAAGGAACAATAAGCATTACGAAACCATTGCCTTATTCCTCGAAATTGAAGTTCTGATATTTAAGTGTCTTACAGTTCTCCGTAACTGCCTTCCTCACATTGTCGGGAATCCCATCGTGAACATTGATTCTGACCTCAATAGTGATTTCGGCCTCAGCTCCATAAATTGCAGTCAGCTGAGAGATCACTTCAGTATTTAGTGTTGCTGCCTCCTTGAGAAGCCTACTTGGATCTTTAATTGGCACGGATGCGTAAAAGACCTTCGGCTGGACATTCGCAGGAGCAGGAGTGCCCATTGAAGATGAATTTGTGATCGTCGGTGCCCGTCCAAATTCAACTGGTGCAGAGACGGGAGCTTTGATGCTTTCTCTCTGCTTCAGAAGTATCGCCGAGGCGACATCGCATTTTACTAGTACAGAAGTTTCATTCAACACTGGGCGAATAAGTTTACCCGAATCCAGACCCCGATACTGATTGCTGCCCGAATCAAATTCATCTGCATATGCAAATGTATCTGAATTCCAATTCACTCGGCTCAGACCTTGCTCGATTGCTTCCAAAAGAACTTCGGAAGACTTCAATCGTGGCAGATATAAATACTGCGCGAAGTAACCAGCCAAATCCTTAATTCTGACGTAGTCACCTTTCCAAAGAGGAATATTGTCCAGCTCTTTTCTTAAACTGTTCGGACCAAAAGAAGTTAAAAGCTGTTCAGCGGAGATTAGTTTTTTAGAGGCACGAACCGCTAACGAGTCCTGTCCAGTAAGCCTTTCATCAACCCACTGTACGGGATTAGTCGCCGAACTTTGAGTTGGATAAATTAGCCACATGAATGCTTCAGGTAAACGAAGTTCAAAAGTGCTCTTAGCGGCCTTATGGCGGGCCTCTGCCTGTTTTACGGTTGAAGGACTCAGATCTAGTTCGTCCTTCTTAGACAAAACTTCTTCCCATCCTAGCAATTCGGCTCCGGCTTTAATCAAAGATTCTAGTCCATCCATATCTGGAGCCAAAAACACTATCGAGTTTTGATTCACACGAGGAGAGCTCCCCCTTGATTCAAGCAATGCCTTCGCCGCTTTTAAAGCAGGAGTATCTTTCTGTCTGTTGATGTGAGGAGCGGATGCCCCAAGGATGACCAATCGTGTTTCTGGTTCATCGGGTATATCATTCGGCCCTGTAGGGAGTGGATGGACCCGAACAAAGTCACCGCGGCCAGAATTGCCAGTGACCTCTTTCCGTACTTGCTCTTGAATAAACTGAAGGACAGGCTCACGTTTCTCTAAGTAGTGCTGGGCGAGTTCCCGCGCTTTAGTTGCAATTGTAGCTTGGGTCGAGAACCAGTAGCGGCCAGACTCTTCGTTTAGATAACTCGATTCTTGCGAGATTCTTCTTAGCGCATCTCCAAAGATTGCTACTTGCTCACCAGGCTGAAACGATGCTAACGCAATTTCTTTCGATGTGATCCCCTTCGTGTGCTGCTTTACCATTGGAGCGGAACCCATGAAAATAGTCCGGGCTACTCTTCTACAGGCAGAGTACCGACCAAGATTAGGGTTACCGTTGTCTAAGCTCACTGGAGAAGATGATGCTCCGTCGATATCGTTTCCTAAAACGCTTTCCCAACGATCATCAAGTTGCTTCTGCAGCTCTTCCTGTACGTTCGGATCATCAATCGGAACAAAAGCCGGAAGAATCATGAGATTCTTGTCGCCACTTTTCCATAAACTATGGATCACTGT
Source organism: Oligoflexia bacterium (assembly GCA_016861345.1). Lineage (GTDB taxonomy): Bacteria > Bdellovibrionota > Bdellovibrionia > Bdellovibrionales > Bdellovibrionaceae > BOLD01. The sequence goes on along the minus strand of BOLD01000003.1, from coordinate 49,850 downwards.
TGCCATCAAACGAAGAACGCCACGAGTTCTTTGGAATCGTTCGAGCGTGGACCAATAATCAAATAGAAAATCAAATAGAACCGGATGAATTGGGTATGCAGCTTTCATCCTTTCTCGATATAGCATCTCCTTACAGTTTGGAGGGAACTCGTGATGTTCGGCTTGGTACTTATCAAAAAATGCTTTTACTACTGCATCACGATGAGCGGCAAGCGACTGATCCTGAATGAATAGTCTTCTTCTTACGATCTCAAAGCCTTCTTCAGGAGTAGCTGGTCTCCAAGGAGTCTGAACACGGCCAAGAGCATTTTTCAGACGACCAAGGGCTTTTTCTCCCATTGAGCCACCAATCTCTTGTTCATCAGATGCAGGAATGCTGACTACCAAAAATGTATTTGGAACTGCCTTTGCGCATTCGCTCAGAGCCTGAGCAAATGTGAAGTGAGTATCAAATGAGCCAGCAGGGAGATCGTTGTTGTCTCGAAGTTGACGAGCGTAGGCCACCCATTCATCAATCATCACAAGACATGGACTATATTTTTTGAAAATAGCTTTTAGTCCTTCACCAGGATTCGTGCCCTTCTGGTCGGATTCAGCTATTATTTTGTAGCCGTCTTGCCCTCCAAGCTGCCAAGCGATTTCACCCCAGAGAGTATGAACGATAGTTCCATCACTTTTTTCATGAGGCTTACCTGGATCAATCTGAGTTCCGACGATAACGGCGCGATTTACTTTCTTTGGAACTTCAATCTTCAAATCTTTAATTAATGCATCAACACCAGGAAGCTTTGAAGAAAGAGTGCCACCGAAAAGATGATAGAGGGCGAGCATCGAGTGTGTTTTACCGCCACCGAAATTAGTCTGAAGTTCAACGACGGGATCGCCGCCCGTATTCGACAGTCGTTCGAGTCCCATTTTTAAGAGCTGCTTTAAACCTTCAGTAAGATAGGTTCTCGCGAAGAACTCTACCGGGTCGCCGTATTCGCCCTTGGCTTCTCCACGATATACTTGCCATAGATCGGCTGCGAACTCTGCAACTTGAAACTTCCCTGAGCAAACATCATCGTGCGGCGTAGCTACTTCTCTCCAGGCTTTCAGACCCATCTCGGGTCTGCCTTCAATGGTGGCCCTTTCCATTTTCTTACTCTCTTGACGAGACAAATCTTCAAATCTATTTCTCATCACCTCGTGATAGTGCTTTTCAACATCGGCAGCTTTTTCACTAGAAATCGCGTGCAACAGTCTTTGAATAGTATCGAGGCCTCTCACTGCATCGGCTGTATTGAATGCTTTTTGATGTGCCCAACGATTACGGGTATCGATTAGTTCACCCACCATATTGCGGCCATTCTTACCAAGAGTGGACTCGAACACTTGCTTCCAAAAAAGGGTCATCACCAGCAGAAGTAGTTGAGTATCCCATTGAGAAACGTTGTCTTTAAGACCTGTCGCTTGATGATCTCGTAGACTCACTTGCACAGAAGAAAGCCAGTCCTTGCCAAGCCCTCTTTTCAGCTCTCGCTCAATATATGGTGCAAGACCTTGATTGAGAAGTTCGAGACATTTTCCAATTCGTTCTGCATTGCTAAGTGCCATATGTTCCTCTACTAAATCTCAAACTTTCCTTGAGTTGCTGTATTTTTTGATTGTTTTAAAATTTCATTCCATGAGCTGACGAGAGAATTGTACGCTAATGCTTCATGAGCCCACTGATTACGCTCGCAAATAGAAAAACATCTGTAGGCGAGATCGCGACACAATTCTCCTCTCGCTCCGAGAGCTTTTAACAGAAGGCCAGCTTCACCTTCTCCATATTCTTCTAGGCGTCTAATCATGTGTTGCATCGCTATCCAATGACTCACAGATTTATCTTCCGGCTGCCAGTCATCCTCCAGTTGAGTGCGACGAAGAAGTTGGACCTTTCCGCCTTTAGAAACCACGATCCCAGCGTGAGTCAGGGCATCTACTCCAATATTTTTAGCTTGAGCTAGACGATTAGCTTCGTCGAATCCGCCTTCGTCAAACTGATGTTGCTCGAACCAAGAAATTGCCCATTTAGTGTATGAGTCTAAATCGCTGTCGGTATCATTTAGGATTTCGTCCAGTATTTGATTAATTAAGGCGAGAGCCGTTCTAACCGGCATCGGTTTGTCGTCAGCTTCGAGGACAGCTTTGTATTGACTATAAATTCCTATGCCCGGACCAATTGCGGCTTGAGCCAGATCGACAGGTAAAATCCCATCTTGCCGCAAATGAATAAGCGCAAGCGGCAATTCTTTTTTTAGTTGAGAAATAAAATCTCTTCTCGTCGTAACCGACGCACTTTCCTGTCGAGGTCTGCATACGAGTACGATACTTGACGCCAAAGCATTCGAAGCAACTCCACGAGTTCGGTTATCGCCTTCTGTCCGCATCGGCCATGTTCCAGTAATGCTAAACCCAGCTGAAATTACACTCGCTAAAAAAGTCTCCCAGCCGGTTGAAACAACGCCCTCATCGTCATCCTCTGATTGCTTAAACGCATAGTAAATTGTCACAGGAAATGAGGGATGTGCTTGCGCGGACAATCTGTGCATTACCTTACTCATGCCATCCAAGAAAAACTTTTCGGCGCCGTCCTTTCCTTCATGTCTGTATGCGAAAGCAACGAGTTCTTTGGTCTTCGGCACTGCAATGGTCGAGAAGAGTTGTGGCAAATACGGCTTCAATGCGCGTCGAAGCCAAACATAAAAATAATCTGATAAGTCGGCGTAAGGTACGTTGTCGTAATATGGTGGATCAGTCGAAATAATCAGGCCGGAATCAGAAGGAACTTCGTCGATAGCATCTGCCATTTCGGCGGTGCCTTCACAAAAAGCGGGAAGTGTTTCAATAGTTTTTGCAACTACTTCACAGCATTGACCCCATTCCGTGCTGGAACTTCCAAAGACGTTACCTTCTGCAAAATCCCAGGTCATTTGAAATGCCTGTTTATTGAAGGTGCATCTAATCGCGGCGTCTTTTAGCAACCAACTGCATAGATTGCTGCTGTAGTGAAGAACCCGACTGAAAACAAATGTTAGATACACCACCACTGCATCCGCATAAGCAGTGGCTCCGTTTCCGCCTTCCGAAAACTGCTTGTGATCATCCTGCATCCCAAACTTAACTGCGTCCTTTTCAATCTGTTTGTGAAGTCCGTGAATGACTTGTATTAGCGTATCGAGCATTACAATCTGTCGATTGCTAAAAAGTTCTGAAAACTGTTCTATCCCGTAAGGTTTTACTCCGACATATTGAGTGCTTCCCGAAATTGGTACTTCAGGCTTCCACTCTGGAGTTAGCTTTTCAGCCAACTTTTCCATTTCCTTCGTCGGAGAGATATAGACTCTTCCTCGGTCGCCTTTGAGGACGACGGTCATCATTCTTGAGCCGAGTCGACCCGCCTTCGCTTCATCTTTGATATAAGCGCCGGAAATTGCGGCCCCGGACAAAAGGCAGGTAAAATTTGCGCGAGCTAATTTCGTGCCGAGCTTTGTATTTTTATTTTTGGACTTTCCACGACGAACTTCAAAAGTATAATTTTTCTTATCAATAACAGGCTCTATGTAGGCTTCTTTTCCAGCCTTATCTGAAAGCGCAAAAGTAGAGACTAACGGCACGTCTATTTTTGAAAACGCTGGATTAGGGCTCTTCACCGTTCTAGCCCAAATCCATGCCACTACAGTCAGTTCCTTTCCGATATACGTCTTTAGATCAGCGCGATCCGTCGCCATTTCTTTAGTGATTTTAACTTTGGGATAAAGAGAAGAAAGTCTCTTTGCAGACTCCTGACGAACCATTTCACCATATCTTCTAACATCCTCAGCAATTCCCTCTGCGCCTGTCCATTTTTTCTTCTCCACCAACTTTCCTTGAGAACTCGCATTGGCGGCGACTGGTGCGAGGTTGCAAAAGCGTGGCGGAATTTCGATCATTGCCTTATTGATTAGTACGGCAACCGGGTTCAAATCGCCCGCATGACTTCTGAGTCCCATGCGCTGCGCCTCAACAGGTATTGAGCCACCACCTGCGAATGGGTCATGGAACCTAGGAGGATTTTTTGGATTAAAAAGACTCTGCGCTTTGGGGTGATTTGCGTTTCGCTCACACTCGCGCTTCCAATTCATTTCTATTTCTTTGCGGATTTTATTTAAAAGGTCCTCGTTTCTCGTGTTGTCCCAAAGAATTAATTCCTCAATAAGGTGAAATAGACGTTTTCTCTCTTTTTCTTGGGCTTGTTCCGTAGGAAATAAATCTGGATTTGAAGATGGATCATCAATCAGTTGAGCAAACAATACGGCCCTAGCAGCGGCGATGGGGCGTTGCGCCCACCACTTGTGAAGGGCCGTCGGATACCCTGCGGGGGCTTTTCGCTTTCTGCGAGCTGATTCGGTATTAATTGCCTCAAGAGGCAATGCAACTTCAATTAACTTTTTCCTGTAACTCATGATGGCTCCGTTGCCTTGCTCAGAATCTTGCTCAAATCAAAATTCACGCTAGTTGTTTCAAATTCGGGTTCCTTGCTGAAGGGCTGACGGATGTATCGAGGCGACTTTGTTTTATCTCCCTCAACTTCAACAACCGCGAGAATGAATCGCTCTGGCGAATTCAATCCACGGATGATTTCATTTTTAGTAACCGTGACAGTGGGTGCACCGGAAACGCGGCCTTTGACTTCAATAAAGCGAAGCTCTCCGTCTTTGTCCTTTGATTCAATATCGTAGCCGCATTTCTCTTGACTCACATCGCGAGGGGAAAACCCAAGTGATTTCTCGGCATCCATAACGGCAGCCATCGCCAATAGCTCAACTCGTTTTGTCTCACGAGCAAACATAGCTGCCGCACTTTCTGGCTTTCCGTTGAGCGATTCAAATAATCCTTTCGGAACAACAAGAGCGCAGCCGATAACAACCGGGGACTGAGGAGCGATGGCCTTTTCTTGTTTCAGCTCATCCATTCTGCGCTGATAGCGGACGCGCAGATCATCAGCTCGCTGAGATGCCTTTTTAGAGTTTAGTTTCGGCGTTTTTCCAGCTTCTTCTTGAAGTTTGATTTGTTCTGCTCGGTGATCCCAATGTGCGATCTCCTTTGTAAGTCGTTCGTGAACAGCTTTAATTGTCTTATCAATTCGCACATCAACGCGAGAGCGCACCTCTTGAACGTGCTCTGGAACAAGATGGGTGATTGCGTAGCTTATAGCGGACTGCTCAGGTGCAGATAGTGTTTTGATGTGCGTCTCAAACCACGGTGAAACGACAACTTTTTGCTCCTCCGTAAGCGGATTGAAGTCAAGAAACGGAGCATATCCAGCACTTCGGAATTCGCCAGACCGAGCATTGCCGTTCGCATCTGTTTCGATAACTGCATCAAGGAACTGAAGACGACGAGAACAAATCCGACGATTTCCATTTCGATCGGTACGACCATCTTGGATAGAGTGCTCTAAATAGACCAAGAGCCTCGGCTTCGTATCAAAGTCGTTCTCGTCAATCAGGACGGCCCCTTGCTTGAGCAGGTCACGGTATTTTTCAAGAATCAAGTCCATCACTGAATCCAGAAGCGGATGCCCTGGACAAACAAACTCAGCTCGCGGCTTGCCAGTTATGCTGAGAAGATCTCGATCAAAAGCAATTCGTTCATATTTTTGCAATACCGCCTGACCGCGACCAATAACTCGATCACGCCTTCTGATTTCCGCAGGGACATGATTTATCTGGTATCGACGGGTCTCACGCTCATTCAATTGCCCGCCAAGATTCTGAAAAGCAGCAACGAAAAATCCTTCAATAAAGTGGGGCTGCAATCTTCTCGCCTCGGCCCTCTCCATTTGATCTCGAATTTCTCGAACCTTGAAAGAATCCATTGTATCGTGACCGACAGCGTGTTCTTGAATCAGTTCCTGAAGACGCTCTTTGTTCACGGAGTTGTCGATGACTTGGGTCAGGCGAGCCTTTACTTCGGGCTGGTCGCCGTACCGAATAGCTTCAATCATCAAGTCTTTCAGACTTCGACTGTCAAAAGTTAGCTTGCCGAGGACATCGAATACTTTTCCCTGAAGCGCAGCTCGCGCATCTTCAAGTTTTTGAAGCAGTAATAAGTAGACATCGCCTTCTCGCGTATCCTTCGCCACCAAGTTCCAAAGATGACACACTTCGGTTTGACCGATACGGTGAATACGACCAAACCGCTGCTCAATCCGATTTGGATTCCAAGGAAGATCATAATTAATCATCAGGTGAGCACGCTGAAGATTAACCCCTTCGCCTGCGGCGTCAGTGGCGATCAGAACTTTAACGTCCGGATCATTTAAGAATCGGTTCTCCGAATCCTTGCGATGCTCTCGGGCGGTTCCGCCATGAATAACAACTACTGATTCGGGGCGACCAAGTAATGTTGCGATTCGCGTCTGGAGATAGTTTAAAGTGTCCCTATGCTCAGTGAAGATAATGAGCTTTCTCCAGTTACCATTCGCGTCTCGGACTAGCTTACTCTCAGAAAGAATTTTGGAAACTTCGTCCCACTTTCGATCTGTTCCACTCCTAATGACTTGTTGAGCGATTGCCTCTAATCCCTTTAAAATATCAATTTCGATCTGAAGTTCCGCAACTGTCTTGCTAGCTGTTGCCTGATCGACGAATTCATTTTCTTGTTCTTCTAATTCGTTTTCCGGAAGGTCCTCAAAATCTTCGATATCTTCAGCTGTAAAATCCGCAATCTGCTTTGGAACTGCAATTTCTGTATTTCCACCACGCCCAAGCAGCCGAGTTTCACGCAACCGAGACTCGAGTCTTTCGCGTCTACGCTTTAAACTTTCGTTAATGGCGGCAGGAGATGAAGCCAGGCGACGTTGAAGAATTGTTAGCGCAAAGCCTACAGTTCCCTTACGACCATCATTCTGAAGCGCATCAGCTCGGTTGAACTCGTTCCGAACGTATTCCGTGACTTCCTTATAAAGCTGCACCTCAAGATCAGAAAGGTCGTAATTTATTGCATAAGCAATTCGCTCCGGGAAAAGTGCCTTTCCCTCGAAGGTAACCAACTGTTCTTTAATTAATCGTCGCATCAGATCACTTGGATCAGTAGAATGCACGCCTTCTCGGTGGACACCTTCAAAACGATCTCCATCCAATAAAGAAAGAAATAATTCAAAATCAATTTGCTTCCCATTATGCGGGGTGGCCGTCATCAACAGAAAGTGTCGACTAATTTCACTCAACAGGCGACCAAGCTGGAAACGTTTGGTGTACTTAACTTCTCCGCCGAATTCGCTGGCAGACATTTTATGGGCCTCGTCGCAAACGATTAAGTCCCAGTCTGTCGCACGAAGCTTTTCTTTTAGCTCATCGTTCCGACTGAGCTTATCCAGACGACAAATAACGAGGTTGTTTTCGCCGAACCAATTTCCTGTTCTAGCGGATTCCAACTTATCGTTAGTTAGAATTTCAAATGACAGACCGAACTTCGCGTACAACTCGTCCTGCCATTGTTCAACTAAGCTGCCAGGACAAACAATCATACAGCGCTGAAGATCTCCGCGGGCGAGTAGTTCTTTAATCAAAAGTCCCGCCATGACGGTTTTTCCCGCTCCAGGATCGTCCGCAAGAAGAAACCGAAGCGGCTGCCTTGGCAACATGGATTCATATACAGCACTAATCTGATGCGGCAATGGTCGCACGAGCGAAGTATGAACTGCCAATAGAGGATCAAAAAGATACGCTAGCCGAATCCGGCGCGCCTCCGAGGCCAATTTCAAAAGATGTCCGTTGGCATTGAAGCTCCACGGCTGACCATCTTTGACAACTTCTAAGGTCTGCTCTCTGTCTCTGAATAAAATCTGCGAATCATGGCGACCCGAAGAGTCTCGAAAAACGACTTCCAGAGCATCAGTTCCATGCCATTTGGTCTCAACTATCGTCACCAACTGCTCAGTTAAAATTCCCTTTACGGACGCATCTTTCAAAACATCTTCAAGCTTAGCCATTCTCAAGCCTCATTCTGAATTGCTCTCGATGCAGATTCCCGAATCTTCTTTCCTAACTTAAGGGATTTGAATTCCGAGATATGCGAAATCGAAAGTTTTCTTTTTCCGATTTCTTTCGAGTAGTCATATCTGTCGTCTTCGTACAGAAAACGAAACACATAAACCTCCCCCGATTCCAAAAATAGCCCAACAGAATGATCTCCAAGAAGATCTATCTCGGGATCAAAATCAGAAAACTTTTTCGTGCAAGCAATCAATTGTGCACGGTTACTTGCCGCCGAAACAATCGGCGACAGCTCAATTGTCAGCTGATTTACAGACATTGATTTTCTCAACCGATCATTGATCTTCGCCACTCCCTCGACGTTATCCATTTTTTTCCTCGCAAATATAATTTTAATGTTATATCTTTTATCGTATAACTTTAATGTTATACTTAAAAAAAGCAAAAGCAAGGCTTAAAGTGGATAAAAAGAAGAAACGAATAGCTCCAAAAACAAAGCTTAGATTTACGGAATTGCTTGGGGATCTTTCGATAAGTGAACTTGCGAAAGAGATTGGCGTGACTTACACGCAGCTCTATCCATATAAAAAGAAAGGGGCCAACCCTACGCTGCTGGCACTAGAGCAATTGGCAAATGGGCTATCGAAACTTAGAAACGAATCTGTGTCCGTTTTTGATTTACTTGAGGAGGAGGAAACGAAAAATCCGAAAGATAAAAAGAAGACAAAAAAGTCCGCTGGCTAGATCTCTTTATTCAATACAGACAAAATCTTGCCGATGAATCTGAAGAACCTTGGCGGGCTCCGCTTCAGGTTTTTGGAGTTTGAAATCTGGCATCAAAATCCCAAATGATCTTAACAGTGCGAAACCTAAATCATTTCGTTTTTCTCTGATGTCTGGATTCTGAAACTCTCTCACTCTTCTTTCAAAATATTCCAGCTCAAACCATGCGTGACACAAGTCGCAATATGCTCTTTCAAACTCGGGTGATTTTAAAGAACCGGATTCAAAGGATTCTATTTCCTGCACGGTTACTTTTAATCTTTCAGCGACCTGCTCAATTGAAAGGTTTATGAACAGCCTGATTCTCACGAAGAACTGCCGGATGCTGGAACGTAAGACAGCCAACTTTTCATCATCCGAGAGGAGTTCAGCGTGCCTCAATTTCCAATAAATTGGAGTCATGTACTTCCGATGCGATTGGAAATGAAAATCTTCGATATTTATCTCGGCATCCATGAGACCCATCCTTACTCGAACCCCAAAATTTCGATTCGTTGTTAATCTATATATATGATTTTGTTGGGCAAGACAATCAAACACGAACTGATCGCTTCGTGTTTAGCAGCCGCATAATCTTCCAAAATAAAAATACGAATGAATTTGTTCGCCGAACCGATCAGTTCGGGTGGAGGATTATTGAAAGCTGTCAGAAAAACATTTGCCAAAAATATGAAGCGATTAAGGGTCAAAAATGACTTTTCCCAGGAAGAGTTAGCTGAAAAGATGGACGTAAGTGTTCGCTACATCCAACAACTCGAAGGCAAGAACTGTCCGAGTGTCGGATTGGATGTGGTCGCAAAGATCGCGAAGGCATTGAGTGCTAAACCGCGGGATTTATTCGACGACTAGGTACTGAAATATTAAGCCACATCACATTTATGTTACCCCTGGCGGATATCCGCCACCCCTCACACCGAAAAACCCTCCAAATTCTAAGAACTTAGTCTTAACGCTAAGACTGGTAGCAAAACGACCATGAACTTAATATATGACCTAAGCTCCAAATGGCGGTCCACCTAGAATCAGATCGTCTATATTAAATAAGAAAACATTAAGTTAAGTAAACTGCTAGGCACCAAACTTGTACTACCGCATATCGGGGGTACTTGGGTGAAGCACAGCATACTCTTAATAGACGATAACATTGCCTATCGTCGTTCAAAGACAGACTTCCTTGAAGATGAAGGCTTTTTCGTTCGTGCGGTCGAGAGCGGCGACGAAGGAATTGCTCTCATTCGTCAGCATGTTTTTCCCTTTTCACTAGCATTGGTTGATTACCACATGCCGGACATGAAGGGACCGCAAACAATCCAAAAAATTCGTGCGCTAGACCCAAACATTACGATCCTCGCTTTGTCTGGGGACGATTCAATTGAAGCCCATAACGAGTCTTTGGAATCAGGAGCTGTTTTTTTCGTTGGAAAAGACGTCGGCGAAGCTAAATTTCTTGGGATACTTCATCGGGCTTGCCGTGAAATCGAAAGACGCATCAAACCTGTCGTTATCGCTCCACATAATGAGAAACAGAAGCTAATCGCCTCCGTTGGAATGGTGGGTGTTTCCGAAGCTATGGCTGAAGTAGCAAGGTTAATTTTAAAATTCGCTCCGTCTTCTGATTCTGTACTGATAAGAGGAGAAAATGGAACAGGGAAAGAACGTGTCGCTAGAGGCATCCATCAAAACTCATTGAGAAAAGCAAAGCCCTTTGTGGCTGTTAACTGCGCCGCGATTCCAGAAAACTTGATTGAGAGCGAATTATTCGGTCATGAAAAAGGAGCGTTTACGGGCGCAATACGACCTCGCATCGGACACTTTGAGGCTGCTGATGGAGGAACGATATTTTTAGATGAAATTGGAGAAATGCCGAAGCATCTACAAGCAACCCTTCTTAGGGTTTTGCAGGAAAAGACGATTACTCCGGTTGGCGCAGTTACAAGTCGAAAGGTTGATTTCAGACTGATCTCAGCAACTAATGCGGACCTTGAGTCACTCATCGCAGAAAAAAACTTTCGCGAAGATCTATTCTTTCGACTCAATGTTCTCCCCATCAACATTAAGCCTCTTCGTGATCGTCCAGAAGATATTCCGGTTCTAGCGTACTCGTTCTTAGAGAAGATCAATCAGGAATCGGGAGAGCAGAAAGTATTGCTCGCAAGTGCTGCCGAAGAACTTCAAAAAATGAAGTGGCCTGGGAATGTTCGTGAACTTGAGCATTGCATACGCTTTCTTGCGAATATGTCTTCAGAAAAAAATCTGGATGCCTCCCTTTTAAAGAGCCGTAGCGATCTGATTATCACCAAACAGAAGCCGGCCGATCTAGCGACACTCAAATTTACGCAAATGTCTTCTGAGAAAAGTCTGGTTTTGAAAGCTCTAGAGCAAGGCGGCTCGATTTCCGCGGCGGCGCGGATTTTAAATATCAGCCGAAGTACTGTCCGAGAGAAAATGAAAAAATACGATATTGAATTCAAACAACTCACCGAGGGGGTAGAAGTATGAAAAAGACAATCTTAATCGTTGTAGCAGCCTTAATTGGAGTGAACATCACTGCGTTTGCTGATGCTGAAAAGGCCAAGAAGTTAACACCACTTCAAAAAGCGCAGATCGCGTGGGCCATCAGAATTTTGGGTGAAACAAAAACACTTACGATCAATCAAAATCAGTGTGTTGAGTTCGACCAAGATATTCTAAATGTTCTTGAATCCGAAGGTCATATTCAATCCGGTGGCGCACATCCAACGACTATATGCGTAGGTGCCAGCGGTGGAATTACAAAGTAGTCTATATGAAGAGGGTTAACTTTAAGATCATTCTAGTTGTTGGCCTTGCGTTTCTTGCAGCGGGAGTAGTTTTTATGAAATCAACAAACAAAGAGAGGACTTTACGAGTTGCGTTTCCAGTTAAGCTGAAGGCAGCGGCGTATGAGCCAACAAATATCAATCTCGATCACGAATACATTTTTTTAGAGAATGCATTCTCACCACTTGTGGAGATCTCGAAAGATGGATCTATCGAATCCGGCGTGGCCGAAAAAATGGATTGGATTGGCGACGAACTGAAATTGACGATCAGAAAAACATTAAAGACGGCTTCAGGAAAGCAGATCACTCCAGATGATGTTGAGTTTTCCTTGAAGCGATTGTTGGTTCTTTCGGGAAATACTCACGGCAACTTCAAGGACATTGTTTGCCCAGGGGTAAACTTGAAAACGGTAGAAGATGACTGTCCTGGGATTAGAAAAGACCAAGACAGTGTTTATCTGAATGCCAAAGGTCGAAAATCTTTTTTGATGCCGATGCTTGGAGCCATTGATTTTGCCGTCATTCCCAGATCAAGCGTTGATCCGAAGACGTTGAAGATCGTCGATTTTTCTGAGACCAGCGGACCTTATTGGTTAGAGAAGGAAGATGAATCGGGAGAGGCTACTCTAAAGCTGAACCCGTATCACTATTTTGCATCAAAGGACGTTGCGGAAAAAATCATCTTTGTTCCTACTGATACGACGAAGCCCGAAAGTAGCTTGAAAGATTTAGAGGAAGGTCGTGTTGACCACTTAACGACAATTGATGCCTCGAAGGCGGACAAGATTATTCGCTTTGCGCAGAAGCATCCAGATTTTGAAAGTCATGTTACGATGAAAATTCGCAGCCTATTCATTGTTTTCACAGAACGAGGACGCAAAGAACTGTCTTCTGATGAACGTCGTTATATTGGCGACAAGATGAAAACCGTATTTTCTTCGATCTACGCAGAGATTCCTGGTTTTGAGCAGCGAGCTGAGTTTTTTCCGAGTCTCGGCGAAGGTGGCCTAACTCAAGCACAACGAGAAAAATTAGAATCTATGCGCGAGTTGAAGAAAGCAGAACCAAAGAAGCACTTCAAAATCGGGATAATCAAAAGAACTGGTTATGAAGAGTGGGCGAATCCTATCGCGGCTGCTTTGCCACAGGCCGATTGTTACAAGGAGACGAACGTTCCTGATTTCAAGAAGTATGATAAGTCAGACGATGTTCCTCACGCATGGATCGCCTCTACTGATACGGGATTCATGGAAGACATCAGTTTGATTTCTTATTCTCTCAACGCTGGTCTACTGGGGCTGTCAAAGGAACAGCGATCTAAATGGTTAGCTGATTATATGGCGACCGACGATAAAGGATCACGCATCAATAAACTGAAAGAGCTGCACTACCAAGCCCTTGCAGAACCAGCCATCGTTCCGCTGATAGCCTCTCCGTATGCAGCACTGGCTCGAAAACCTTGGAAGATCGAACTTTCAGATCTTTACGCAAATAATCAATTATGGCGAATCACACTCCGCTAGCCTCGTGGCTTTATTCTAAACGGACTCAGTTGAACGCTCGATTTCGAGAGTTCAACTGGCCTTCGCGTATCTTTCCAGGCGTCTTCGACTTTGAGACCACGATTAGTTGGAAAGGTATCGAAGCGAATGGGAGAGGCGTTGATTCGAGCAGAGAAATTGCTCTGGAAAAGTCCGTTGCCGAAGCCATTGAGCGTTTAATTTGTCTAACTTTAGGATTTGATTCCGTCGGCTTTGCTATCGCCGGAACGCACGATCCGTCTCAACACGCAAAAAACGAATGCCTAGAAAGATTCTTCCTTAATGAACACTTGAAAAATGGCACTTCACTTTACAACGCAACCGTGGATTTTCCTGAAGCAGAGAAATTAAAGATACTAGCACCAACGGCTGAAGTCAGCTTTTACAGAATGAATACTCCGAAAAATCTTTTTGGCATCTCTTGCCGTATTCATTTGGCTGATTCAAAGAAAACGTCTTTAGGCTTTGCACTTTCTGAAACTTTAGACCATGCGGCACGACGTTCTTTCTTTGAAGCACTTCCCAGTTTTGCATGGCTAGCTTCAGACGAAAAACTTGAATTGAATGAGCTTCCTTGGCATTTGAAGACTGAGTTTATCGAAAAACTAGAATCGTTATTTGCCGAGGATGACAGACTTAAAGCAGATCAAATGAAATCTCCCTCCCTATCGTCCATCGAGCTAGATTTGACCTCGTTACCTATTTTTGAAGGCGCACCGATCCAGACAGCTCGCTACCAGATTGCGAGTTTAGAATGAAAATCCAGTCACCTGAGCAAAGAATAAAAGCCTTCGAGCAAAAACAGGTCATTGTGTCTGGTTTGTGCTTTTTATTTCTTGCGGGGTTAGCGGTCGTATTCAATGCGCTTCACTTACAAAATGTCGCAGAGGAAAATACTCGATTCCTCTCCCGCATGGTTAAAATTGGAGACTTTCGAGAAGCCAGTTTGATTCTACAGCAAGCTCGTCTTTCAAGCTTCACGACAATTCACTACAATTCAACAGAGCCTGGTCGTTCTTTTGTCATCCCTCCAAAGGCTGAGATCTTCAAAGATGAAGGTTTTCTGAACAAAATTCTGCGAGATGAAGTCGCCGTTCGAGTTGATGTTAGTACGGCAACTCATTCTAGCGATGAAATTATATTTGAATACGAACGTTTCCGACTTGTGCCCTATGCGATTTTGATTTGGTTCATTTTGAACATGATCTCGATTCCCCAGACACGCTTTTTAAAACGTCGTCTTTTGGAGCAATTTGATCGTGATATTGAAATTGAAAAGAAAATTGCAAAAACTGAAGTAGCTCAACAAGTTCGTCATAATCTTAGAACTCCACTGGCAGCTTTAATGCACATTCCAAGTAAGCTTCCCAAAAGCGTGACCCGAGAACGCGAGCTACTGGAGCTAACCATCGGCCAGATCCGCGATCTAATCTCAAAGCTTGATGATCGTCCAAATAATGGGTTTGATGAGGTTTACTCTACCGATATTTACAGCACGCTAGAACAAGCGAAACGCGAGTTGACCGCCGCTTCTCCGAAAAGCATCGAATTTATCTTCGATACTGAGGACATTGTTGCATCAGCACATGTGAAGCACATTCCATTTGAGTTGCGATCTATCTTGGGAAACATCGTCAACAATTCTATTGAGGCCATGAATTCAACTGGAAAAATCTTTGTACGGATTCGAGATCTTGCATCTGAAATTTCTATTTCTGTATCTGACAATGGAGTCGGAATTAAACCCGAAAGTTTGCCTAAAGTTTTTCAGAAACGTTTCTCTGAAGGGAAATCGAACGGATCTGGTATTGGTCTCTCTCACGCAAAAGAAAATGTTGAAGCATGGGGTGGCCGCATCGGAGTGGAATCGACTTTGAATGTTGGAACGACAGTAACTGTGAGCCTTCCAATAGTAGATCGAGCTGACTGGTATTTGCCAAGGCTCAAATTTAACTCTTCTTCAAAGATCGTTGTTATTGACGATCAAGAATCCGCCTTAGAACTATGGAAAATAAAATTTGACGAGTCGCAGATTTTTAATCAGGTAAAATTCTCGATGGATGGAACAAATTTAGAACTCGATTCTGCTGTACCATCTGAATCCGCGAAAGATCTAATCTATTTGGTAGATCACGACCTTTCCTCTAAAGTTTCAGGATTTGACCTTTTGACGAAGCTTCCTAGCGGATCATTGCGTTGTCTTGTAACTGGCAATTTTGATGATCCAAGTTTACGGGCATCTTGTGCTTCGTCGGGCATCTACATCATCCCCAAAAGCAGTATTTCTTCGCTGCCAATAGTGGTAGTTCGTCCGTCGATCTAGTATTTATCTTTTTTCCGCTTCTGTCTTACTCGAAAAAGAGATCCGCAGGACTTGGAGCACCAAGTCCTGTTTGGCGGTCCTATAAAGAACTTTCGACAATCGCTCAGCTTGCATCTCTTTAGCCCCTCCAAAGCTCCAATCGCGAGCAAATGGGAAATCACATAGGTTGTCTTCAAATCAGGATGAGACAGACTTTTCGCATCAGCTACTTCGCGCCAGTACGGATGTCCTTTTTTCGAGTGCATTAGTGCGCGACGATATTCGATCCAAGAAATCCTCTTGTTCAAATCCTTAACTATTTCTTCTGTCACTCCCGTATCAACAAACTTTTCTAGCCATTCGTAAGCGATAATATCAGAAAGCTCTTTCCAAGTTAGATTTTCTCGCTTCGTAACTTCATCGTTAATGACGGCTTCGTTGGCGGATTTTAATACATTTTTGACGTCACTGCTTCCCCAGCCGATGAGTTGGCCATCTTGGAAAAGCAAAATTGGCTCGTGTTGCGCTTTTTTCAGAAAACGACCCCCTTGAACGTGTTACGTGTTTTATACCATATTGGTGTAACAAACTTTTTAAGATAAAAAAAGGAGATTTTAACATGAAGCTGTCTATCGTTAATGGCATCAGGCGAGAACCTGAGAAGGGTTTGATGGGAAGCTGTATCGGCTGCGGTCGGCCAACTATTGCAAAATGCGGCGCAACCAATATTTGGCATTGGGCGCACAAAGCTAAGTTCGTTTGTGACCGTTGGTGGGAAAATGAAACAGAATGGCACAGAAACTGGAAGTCTCAGTTTCCAATAGAGTGGCAAGAAATTGTTCACGAAGCTGACGATGGCGAGAAGCACATAGCGGACGTAAAAACTGACAAAAACTGGGTTCTTGAGTTTCAACACTCGTTCCTAAATCCGGAAGAACGAAAAGCTCGAAACGAGTTCTATAAGAAAATTGTTTGGGTAGTTGACGGTACTCGAAGACAACGCGATAAAATTAAGTTCCTGAGGGCCATAGTCGAAGAAACAAGACCACACTCATCTGATCCATTAGTCTACAAACTCTGGATTCACGACTGTAAGCTATTCGAAGAATGGCAAGGACCTAACTCAGCAGTTTTTTTTGATTTTGGCGAGGAAGATACTCTTTGGCTTTTGCTTCCTTCTAACGACGACATTTGGGCTTATGTCGCAAAATTTGAAAGAAAGAAGTTTATCGAAATCCACGCGGGCTTTGGAGATCCAGGAGGCAAAGACTTTCAACTACACATCTATGATTTGGTGAAGACCGTAAGTCACAAGATCGCAGTTCAGCGAGTACAATCACAGCAACAAGACGTTCTTCAGGTTCTCAGGCAAGCGCAGGCTAATAGAGCATGGCAACAAAGATTTGGATTCGGAAGGAGTCGTCGCAGATTTTAGGTGGGCTAGTTACGAAAAGCAGCATCTCTTCATTTCTAATCGTAGTGATTCGAATATTTGCCCCTAAATAGCTTTACAACTGTATTTGCAAATACATTTAGATTTCTTTTAAAATCGTCTGATCCTGGCCACATTTAGAATTTCACAATCTACTTCGCACGAGAGCACTTCTGTTTGTCTTCATTGAACTCTGGATAGTCGCAGATATTGTAGTGAAATGCCGCCCACTCCCGCCCCTGATATAACCTTAGGAATTTGATCATGGCTGGATGAAAACTCCGAACATGCCAAAATTCGAAAGAAAGCTGATTTTCTGCTTCGGATTTAGGTTTTTTCATTTCCTCAATTTGATAAATCGCAGAAATAAGTCCAGTCCGGTCCGCGCCTGATCGGCAGTGGACGAGGATAGGTAGCGGTGAGCTTTTAAATAAATTAAGAATTTCTAGTAGATCTTGCTGTGGAGGAAAATAGTCAGTCGATAAATCAAACTTGTAGAAATGAACGCCCAGTCTCGCGAGAGTCTGCGCTTCCGGCTCCATATTCAGAATAGATTGCGGATAGCCACGAACACTGATCACAGTTTTAATCCCAAACTTTTGAACTGTTTCCTCCAATTCAGCAGGCGTCATTTGGGCTGATCTATAAAAACGCCCTGGATCGACTTCATAGAAGTTTTTTGTGATTCGAAATATTGAAGTATAGGCAAACACTCCACCAACAAACAGAAAAACGGCAATTGCGCTTAACCACTTCCTCATAGGCCAAGCCTTTCATTCATTTTTAGTACTAAGTGTTGGCATTTTTCGTTTCGAAATAAAAGCCAAACACAAAGTCCGACAATCGATCCAAGTGCCATTCCACCCAAGACATCGAGTGGAAAATGATCAATTAAATAAATTCTCGAAAAACAAACGAGGGCTACAACTGGTAATGCCCAATAGGTATTGCGCCTATCATACAAACAAAGAACAAGTGCTGCGGCAGTGATGTTTGTTGAATGAGAGCTTACGAAGCCCCAACAATGGCTGCTAGCACAAGCCGAGTCCACAAAATTTGGTCTTGGTCTCATAATGTAGGCTTTGAAAAGCCGTCTCGAAGCGAGGTCCGCCAGAGGAAATGCGATCAGGGCTAGCAATGATGGAACAACTAACTTCCTCCATCCCAATCGAATTCCAACGGCGATCACAAACACAAGAAGTAACCATCTGGACTGATGATAGTCGGTCCAAAATTTAAAGAAATCATAGACGGGTCCGCTAGTCGGCCAGGTTCTCGCAGTCTCAATGACGCTTTTTTCCCATTCAAAAATTATCATTGTGTTCTCCCAGTCAGTTTTTCCCTATTGTTTCGATATAGCTCGATGGCCGCATCAATGACTCGAAATGCTTCGGCTCGATCAAAGAACTTTTCAACCTTTACAATTTTGTTTTCGAGTACCTTGTAGTCTTCAAAGAATCTTCGAATTTCTTTGATCCTATGTGGAGGCAGATCTTCAAGAGAATTAATTTCTGCAAACTCGGGATCATCGGCATGGACAGCAATAATTTTGTCGTCGGCCTCGCCCTGATCGAGCATTTTCATTACCCCGATAGGCTTAGCTCGCATAATGCAAAGAGGTACGGCCACCTCTTGACCTAAAACCAAAATGTCGAGTGGGTCATTGTCATCGCAATATGTTTGCGGAATGAATCCGTAGTTTGCCGGATAGTGAACTGAGCTAAATAAAATGCGATCCATTTTAATTAGGCCGCTCTTTTTATCTAGCTCGTATTTCGCCTTTGATCCTTTTGGGATTTCAATGACTGCATTTAATATTTGAGGCGCACTTTCGCCTATTTCGACTTCATGCCACGGGTGCATCTGCGCCTCCTTTTTGAGATTTTGATTTCATGAGAAATATGAGGATTGCGATTGTTAACAAGGAGCCTGTGGCCGCAAAGATAAAGGTCCACTGAGATCCAAATTGATCCCATATTAACCCAGCAAGAACACTTGCCACAATTGTGCAAACTCCAGTCACAGTCCCGAGGATACCGATGCTCGTTGCCTTATATTCTTTCGGTGCAAGATCTACAGCTAGAGCCTTACCAACTCCATCAGTTGCGCCCATGTAAAGTCCGTAAATGCCAAAGAGCAGCCAGAACTGCCAACCGGCATTTACAAAACCAAATCCAAGATAGACCAGTGTGAAGATCGTGAGTCCCGCGATAAGCACTTTCATACGATCAATTTTGTCTGATAACTTACCTAGGTACGGACTAGAGAGCGCGTATATCAAATTGTAGATACAAAAGAGCAAAATCACGGACTGAGTAGACTGACCCATGGACTTAGCTTTCATCAAAAGAAAGACATCGCTTGAGTTTGCAATTGAGAAGATACCCCAAGCTAATATGTACTCTTTGAATGCTGGACTGCATTTGCTCCAAGTCTTAAATGGATTTTCGAAAGGCTTTGGGCGTACTTCGTGTTTAGATTCACGAATGGTGAAAATCACGATTACTGATATGAGTCCTGGTATAAGTGCCCAATAGTACAAGGAGCGAAGGTCGTTCGGATTTACCGAAAGCAATAGAATTGCAAGCACAGGTCCGACTGCGGCCCCTAGTGTATCCATACCGCGATGCCAGCCAAGTGCGGCCCCTCTTTTTGAAGATGGAACTGAGTCTACAATCAGCGCATCTCGTGGCGCTGACCTTATTCCTTTTCCTGTTCTATCCAGCGCTCTAGCGCCCAACACATGAGTCCATGATTGAGAGATGCCGATAAAAGGCTTAGAAATCGCACCGAAAAAGTAGCCAACAATTATGAAGGGCTTTCTCTTAGCGATAGAATCTGACCAGCTTCCTGAATAAGTCTTAAGTAAACTTGCGATAGCTTCAGCCACTCCCTCAATGAGACCAAGATTCGCCATAGAGGCCCCAAGGACTGTCGTCAAAAATATCGGAGTTACCGGATAGAGCATTTCGCTTGCGACGTCCGCGAAAAATGAAACCAGTCCAAGTTTCACAACAGTCGGATTTAGTGCGTTTTCATTTTCAGAATTCATTTACCACTCCATTCTCATAGCTATCCCGGCACCACTCACTTGTCCTTCATTAAAGAGAACCGTTGGCTGAAACTGCTGGTGATGTTTAAATCCGGCTCTACCAAAAAAGGCTCCAACTGTCGCACCAGCAACGACATCGCTAAGCCAATGAGCATTGTCTGCTAAGCGTGTAAGCCCTGTGAAAACGCCCATACACCAGAAAGGCAATCCAACTTTCCATCCGTAAGATTCCGTCATGCTTGCAGCTATTGAGAATGCAGCTTGAGTGTGACCCGATGGCATTGCTGTCTTCGTATGGCTGTCAGGTCTTTCTCTTCCGATCAATAATTTTGTTGAGTGAGTGACAACACCGCCGAGGATGAATCCCTCAAAAGCTGGAATGCCGTTTTCTTTATCGTAATAGGTTTGTCCGGCAAAAATAAGTGTCTCGGGTATTCCTGTTCCCCAGAAGTCACCATACTTGCTTAAATCAGCAGACATTTGCTGATGATCCTTCCAAGAGTCATGAACTTGATTATCGAAGTTAAAGGCAATAAGAGTTGCCAGACTGCCTGCACCTAAAATCCAAAGACCTGTTTGGTCAAAACCATCTTTGGCGGTCAACTTGGCGTGCTCAGTAAAGTTGTAATCCTCAGCGTGCGCAGCCAAAGAAAAAATCAGCAATACACATCCAACTATTTTTATCTTCCATCCGGAGTTTCTATTCGGAAATTTTGTGTTCATTTAATTCACCACCTCAGCAGTTTGGAAAATCTCAACTCGGCATTCGGACAAATGCTTTTTGTTCTCTTGGATGAATTTTCGTAAGTTAGATTCAGTGTCGATAATCTCTAAACAGAGAGGAAGATCAGGGGGAGCTACTTCGCTCACATCGAAAACAAGCCTGTTTCCATTCAAGTATCCAGCTGACGCTTTCTGAAGAAGCGCCTGCTGAAGGCCGAAGTCTTTTACTTTACGAAGAAGAAAGGTCCCAAGAAGGTTATTAAATATTCTTTGCCAAAATGATAGATCAGCATCTTTTACCTTAGCTGAAGCTTTCATGTAGATTCGCAGTATGGTTGATTGCATCACTTCTCTCCATTCCCGTTGAGAAATCTCTTTGGTAGCTCACCCAGCCAGAGAAGCTTCGCCAAAAGTTCTTTATGTTTTTTGATATAGACTCTTTGAGATTTGTAAATCCCATGGTGACCAGAGCAATAGTAGCTAACGAAACAGGCTACGATAGCGTAAGGAGCGATGGGTGCTCCGAATATTTCTATTGCCATAATGCTGCAAGCGACTGGGGTATTGGATGCCCCAGCGAAGACGGCAGCAAATCCCACACTCGCAAGTAACTGGAAAGAAATCGGAATAAGAATTGAAAGTGCACTTCCAAGTGTTGTTCCAATAAAAACAAGTGGAACAAACTCTCCGCCTTTAAAGCCTGAGCCGACAGTTAAGGCGGTGAAAAACATCTTAAGAATCGGGTCTCGGAACGAGTCCGGCGTGCTTAAGGCTTCATTGATAAATGGAATTCCAAGTCCGACATAGCGATAGGAAGCTTCTAAATAAAACAGGCCAACCATGAAGAGTCCCCCGAAAAATGGCTTCAGAGGGGGATAAGAAATGAACTTTGCGTTCATTCTTTCGATGAAATGAGTCAGCATAGAAAAAAGCTTCGCGGCCAGACCAAAACTGATACCAGCGATCGCGACCCAGAATAGAGCCCTAAAACTAAAGCGATCAGAAACATATTCAGGAAAGTGAGAGTGCGGAGCTCTCAAAAGCACCACGGTGTAATATCCAACGAATGATGCAACTAAGCACTCAAACCAAGCAAACAGCCGTAAGCGACCAACATTGATCACTTCCATCCCGAAAATAACCCCAGCCCACGGAGTCCCTATAGCGGCTCCGAATCCCGCACCGGCTCCAGCGGCCAAAAGAATTTTTCTTTCATCAATTTCGATCTTAAAAAATCGGCTTAGCTGATCGGATAGTGAAGCGCCCATTTGGACAGCCGTTCCTTCACGTCCTGCGGATCCGCCAAATAAATGTGTCAGAAGGGTTCCGCCTAGAACTAGCGGAGCCATGCGAATCGGAACAATATTCTTGGGGTCGTGAATTTCATCGAGGATTAAATTATGACCTCGGCCAACGTCTTTACCCCAGCGGTGATAAATCCATCCCACTAGAAATCCAGCAATAGGAAGTGCCAAAATAATGATGGCGTTACGGTCTCTTGTGTTTGTCGCCCATTCAAGGGAGATGAGAAAAATAGCGGCTGCAATACCAGCTAACAGACCACTGAGACAGCTAAGAAAGGTCCATTTCAAATATCGATAAAACAGATTTTTAAATTTAGATCTCAAGGCGCACTCCTACCTTTGTGTTGGTAGGAGCCATCAGCACGACCTCATTGCGAGCGGCGGTTAAGGCAGACTCCATTGCCTTGCATCAGATTGTATCTATTTTCGCTTAAATGTAAATGGGATTCTTACAATGACATGGCATGTGCCAAATCCAGAGGCCTTCAATAGAGCAACAGGGTTTCTAATCTTTCTTTCAGCACTTTGGTCTTTCCGTAACGTTTTTTAATCCGCCAGTTGCTCCGTGAGTCCGTTGAGCGTTTTTGTCGATCATACTTCAAAACTTGTAGCGACAATTTTTGAATACAAACTCATAATAAGAGTTAAGTCGAAAAAAGGGGTTTCATTCGCCTTCGGTGAATGGGAGTTTTCAAGTGGTAGGGTCGCCATTTTTCCAATTATCGGGCCATCATGTCGTCTGCTTTCACTGCCAAACTCGTCGAAATAGTCTATTTTCTCATTCCCACTGCGATCATCATCGCCAGCATCATTTTCTGGGAAAAGAACTACGGAAAAAAGGAACCTAAAAATGGAAAGCCGATTGAGGACAAATTGAAATAATTTTTCCTACCTTCCAGCTAAGTAGTTTCATTTTGCACGAAAGTATTCAGATCGAATGCTTTCGGATCGCAAAATTTAGCCAAATAAATCCAATTACGCCAGAGATCAGCGAACCAGCCAAGATTCCTGTTTTTGCGTAAACGGCATGTTGTGGGTCCAACGAGAGTCCGGAAATAAAAAGGGCCATCGTGAATCCGATTCCAGCGAGAAGTGAAACTCCAACCACCTGCCTCCAGAGCAAACCGTCCGGTAAAGTTGCGAGTCCCAAAGCTGTAGCGAAAAAAGAAAAAAGTAAAATGCCAATTGGTTTTCCAAACAGCAAGCCCATCCAAACACCCGAAAAGATCGGATCAATCGCAATTTTTCCGAAGTCTGCGCCATGGAGAGAGATACCCGCATTTGCAAGAGCAAAAATGGGCATGATTCCGAAACCTACCCACGGATGAAGCTTGTGAATCAAATCATCTAATGGCGAGTAGCTATTCAGAGATTTGGAGTCAGCAGGAATTAAGTACGGAGTCATTAACCCTAACAGAACCCCTGCTACAGTCGCATGAACCCCAGAGTACAAAGTCCCAGCCCAGGCAACAACACCCAGAACCAAATAGATGAAATAGGATCTGAGGCCAAAGTGTTTTGCCAAAAAGGTCATCCCAACAGCCGTCGCAAGGACAGCTAGTCCGAAAATTCGAATCTCTTCTGTGTAAAAGAACGCGATAATGACGACCGCACCAAGATCATCGACGATTGCTAATGCTAGCAAAAAAATTTTGAGAGCTAATGGAACACGTGAACCGAATAAAGTTAGCACTCCTAGGGCAAAGGCAATGTCGGTTGCCATTGGAACGGCCCAACCATTTGCCACATCGGAACCACGATTAAAAAACAAATAGATCACTGCGGGAACGATCATTCCGCCTAGGGCCGCAGCAATCGGTAGCGCGGCTTTTCTTAACGTACTGAGCTCTCCCGCGACAATTTCTCTTTTTATCTCCATACCGACGACGAAGAAAAAAATCGTCATCAATCCGTCATTGATCCAATGATGAATTGTCAGGCCAAGGACTTTGAATTCAAGAAGCTCTGTGTATGAAGCAAAGAACCTGCTGTTTGCAATCGCCATCGCTAAAACAGTGCAAATAGCGAGAACAACTCCTGACGCAGATTCTGTTGCGATAAACCGCTGTAAAGATGCGCGAATACTTTGAGGAACCAAATTGTATGGGCGTATTTTTCTTTTCGACATAGGAGCACCATTTTTAAAATAAATGGCGACCCTACCATTCGACTCACTTTTGTCCTTCGCAATCGAAGGCAAAACCCTTGTTGAATTTGAGTTGATTTTAACCCTTTCGGATCTTGGCGTCACCCAGAAGACTATAGACTCATTTAGTCAATACGACAGAAATTTAGCATTAGGGAGAAGCCAGCCCCAATAGCCGCCCGACAAGAGGGCCATTGAGATACAATTTGTAACATGATCTATGAGCACAGCCCTTCGACTTCTTCAGTGCGAAAATATGTCGAGCCTCCATCGAATGAGACGATAACACCATTGGCTTCTTCGTTAGATTCGTGCTCAACAACGGCACAATTCCAAGCCATCGGATCGTTTTTTTTCATGAGTGTAACTGTGTCGAACTCCAACCATCCCACTTTCGTTGTTTCTGGATAGCATTCACGAATCATGTTCTCGAAGGATTCTTCAAGATCGACAGGTGTTAGGTTAGTTTCAAGAATGTGCTTGATAACCCAATCTGTACCGTACTCGCAGCCAACTCCATCCACGGAGCGCATAAGATCATCAGAGCCGCAAGTTTCACAACGACCGGATGGGCATTCGTGATAGCAGTTGTAGCAAAATGAAATCGAGCGATTGAAAGCTAGCTGAGTCAGTTTTTCTTTAAGTTCAGAGTTCATGTTTATCTCCCGTTTTTTGGGCTTTGCCTCTTGTTTGAGGAGCCCTTCGAAGAAGGAGTGGGCTCCGAGAAGGCAAACCAGCTCTGAAGAAGATTGACCGCGCATCGACACGCGAATGCGGCAGGGCTCATGACAGATCCCGAAGGGGCTGGCGTGACGCCCGTGCGGAGATGCGAGAAAAGGGCGATCTTCGCAAGAGCGTCGATCCAACAGGGAGATGTGAAACTGAAATTAAAATAAATGAAAAAAACTAAACCAATTTACGAGTGATCTTTCCGTGCAAATTCGTACCTGCTGCTACGGAGTTAAAAACCGTTCCATATTGTTTAATATTTGTATGAAGTAGTTCTAAGCGATGGTCAGGCTCATCAGTGTCTACAACTATTTCATAGGATATTGACTCCATTTTCGGGGGAACGTCCTGTCGAATACCGTGCAATCGTACTTCAATTCCACGAAACGAAAATTTTAAAATTGGTGCGACTCTTTCTGCACCTTTAATCATGCAAGCAGATATGGCCGACAAAAGTAACTCGGCAGGATTAAAGGCGTCGACTGTTCCTTGCAAATTAGTATCGAGCTTTATAGAAGCATTCTTACCAGATGATTCGCAGTAAGATATGCTTTCTTGATGGCTGATCCAGCTTGATCTAACATCGAAGCTTAACTTTTGGTTTCCAGTCATAACTAACTCCTTAGCAGTCTTGCTCTTTAATCTTATTCGAAGTCTTGATTCCAAAGTCGCCGACGGATTTCAAAAACTTTTCGAAATTTTTTTTATCAATGCAATATTTTGATCTAGGTCCGTCTATTTCACCCTTAATCAGTTTTGCTTCTTTTAGTGCTTTTAAGTGCTGGCTTACCGTTGATTGCGCTAGCGGCAAATCTAAAACAAGATCTCCACAAATACATTCACCGCGATCCGCTAATGTTCTCAAAATTGCAATACGAGCTGGATGCGACAGCGCTTTACACCAGTCGGCTAACTTAAGGTCGTTGTCAGGAAATTCTTCTTTTCTTGATATTGCCATTCAATTATCGTATATCGTAATAATACGATAAGCAAGTGAGGATATGAATGGCACATAGTAGCTCTGTTATGAGCAAACTTTCGTTTTTAGATCGGTATTTAACATTTTGGATTTTTGCGGCAATGACTGTTGGAATTTTACTTGGTCGGTTTATACCTAGAATCCCGGTTGTCATTGAAAAAATGTCGGTCGGAACTACGTCAATCCCAATCGCAATTGGGTTAATTTTAATGATGTATCCACCTTTAGCCAAGGTAAAATACGAAGAGCTTCCTAAGGTCTTATCGAACACAAAAGTTTTGATTCTTTCGCTAGTTCAAAACTGGCTGTTGGGGCCGATTCTGATGTTTATTTTGGCCGTCACTTTTTTAAGAGATTACCCCGAATACATGACAGGTCTAATCTTGATCGGTCTTGCTCGTTGTATTGCGATGGTTATCGTCTGGAACGACCTTGCGGGTGGTAGCCGAGAATACTGCGCGGGACTAGTCGCTTTAAATTCACTGTTCCAAATTTTTACCTTTCCCTTTCTCGCTTATTTCTTTCTGAAAACAGCGACTGGGTGGCTGGGGATCGCAAGCGTCGAATTGAAGATTACAATTTGGGATGTGGCCATCGCCGTATTCATTTATCTAGGAATTCCATTCATTGCGGGATTTTTAACTCGAAAAATTTTGATTAAGAACAAAGGCACAAAATGGTTTGAAACTGAGTTTATGTCTAGAGTTTCTCCGCTCACTCTTGTTTTTTTGTTGTTCACGATCATCGTGATGTTTGCTCTTAAAGGTGATCGCATTATCGAATTGCCACTGGATGTAGTTCGTATCGCGATTCCATTACTTCTGTATTTCATTTTAATGTTTCTGTTTTCATTTTTTATGAGCCGAAAAGCTGGTGCGGACTATGAAAAATCAGCTACTTTATCGTTTACAGCAGCTTCTAACAATTTTGAGCTAGCTATTGCTGTGGCTGTTGCCACTTTTGGGATTCATCACGGAGCGGCATTCGCCGCAGTTATCGGTCCATTGGTTGAGGTGCCCGCTCTTATAGGATTAGTCTCGGCATCGCTTTGGATTCGTAAAAAATATTTTTTAAAAGGGGCATAAGATGAATATCCTATTTTTATGCGTAGCAAATTCGGCACGCAGTCAGTTAGCAGAAGGTATCGCAAAGAAACTTTTCGGAACTAAAGCAAATATCGAAAGCGCTGGATCTGTGCCTTCAGGAAAAGTGCAACCGTGGGCCGTAAAGGTATTAAGCGAGTCGGGAATTGATATTAGTCAGAATTGGTCTAAATCAATAGATCAACTTTCTCATGAGTTTGTCGAACAACTTGATTTTGTAATCACGCTTTGCGCGGAGGAAGTTTGTCCGGTTCTACCATCAAAGGCAAAACGACTTCACTGGCCAATCAGAGACCCGGCGAACGCGACTGAGGAGCAAAAGCCCGACGC
This sequence comes from Oligoflexia bacterium, assembly GCA_016861345.1. Taxonomy (GTDB): domain Bacteria; phylum Bdellovibrionota; class Bdellovibrionia; order Bdellovibrionales; family Bdellovibrionaceae; genus BOLD01. Next base: position 22,619 of record BOLD01000003.1, on the reverse strand, counting down.
ATTTAGGTCAGCGCGAGATGAGATAACGCAAAAGCTTGAACAGTTCGGTCGCGACATCGGAATTGCCAAAAGTTAAATACGAGCACGATACGATCTTATTTCTTCGATTTCGTGATTTGATCAGATACTTTCGCTGACTTTATTTTTGATGTGACTGGAAAAAATCGCGGGCTTCCCCAAGTCTCCGTGCGCGATTCATAGATAAGCTTGGCTTGAGCCCGCCAGATCAAAGTTTGAATTTTATCGAGGTTCATAGTCAGCGAGAATGCTAGCACTACTCCGGCAGCAATCGTGATGAGTTTATCTAAATTCATATTTTCCCCCTTTGGATAAGATGACTTGTTTGTTTTCAAATCGAGCGACGATGTTTTGAAGAGCGGCCCAGCTCCATGTTTTACCCGTGCGAGATGGAAGCTTAGCTCGATTCAGTTCTAAATTTATCTGATGTATGGTCTGCCCTTGAATCCAGAGGCGATGGATTTTTTGAAGAGTCGGAAACTCCCTTGGGTCTTTTACGATCTTGCCTTCAAAGTAACAAAATCCATAGTACGGAAGAGCCGCTTGCTTTCCTGACTTGATCGAACGCTTGTGGGTGACTTTGGACAAACGGTCTCGCAACTCTTGCCCAGCTCGCAATAGACGCGAGCGCACACCGTTCTTCGACATTCCAAGCTGGTTCGAGATGTCGCGAAGGGACATGCCTTTCGAGTACATTTCGACTATATTTTTACTGTCTTCAGCAGAAATTCGTTTGCTGATTTTGACGATAAACGTGGTGAAATCAATAGCTTGCAAAAGTTCGGTTATTGGGAAGCGTGGTTCACCAGTTTTCTAAACTACCCTCACAAACTGATCTGGATTTTTCAAAATTGCTGCGATTTTGTACCGCCACATTTTCTGAAATGGCAGCTGGTTGGCCTCAGCAGGGACTGTGGCTTTTGAAGGGTCATAAGAGATGTCAACATGCTTTCCGGTTTGAAGATTGCGAAAGCGATAGACTCCTGGTGGAACATTTGGCGATTCGTAAGATAAAAGTCCTCTTCTGACAAAGTGGCCTTGCAATCCACCAAAACCACTTTTTTCCCAAGAGCCAAAGATCATGGAGAAGACGTTCGAAATGGGGCCCGTCGCCCCTTGAGTGGTGGATGATGGGATTTCGATTGCAACTTGCCCTCGGATGCAAATGTTGGTTTCAGGGAAAAGTTCTCTAATGGCTCTCTGTGAAATCAGAAAGGCCCCCACCATCGAGGGACAAGCGTGGCCAGCAAATCGGACCACGTCTAAAAGTGAGATAGTGAATTGATACTCATCCTGATCCGCCATCAAAAACTCGGCAAAGGGCTCATGAATTTGTATCGTCCGTTTTTTAAGATCCTCTACGTGAATGGCCTTCATCTGTGCTCCTCACCTATATCATTGTGATTACTGACGATTCTATTCATTATTAATTCCGTTTTCAAATAAAACTAGCCTTATACAAACCAATCCAAAGTCAGTCTTGTTTTCAAGGTTCCTCTTCCGATATAATGACTGCGGAGAGTTATTATTTGAAAAAGTGGGAACTGTTCACCATTTTCATTGTCCTTTTTGCACTCGGGATCGAACTGATGGACCCGACGACAAACTTTATTCGAACAAGTGTTAGCACGAAGCAGGTTTCCATGCAGGAAACCTCGCCCTCACCAGACCAAAATGACAACTCATCTCAATCCGATTCCAGTCGTGAGACGACAAGACTTCAAGAGGTCAATGTCTGCTACGCCACCGTAGCGACAGATTATGAAATTCAGCTGATCGTTCCTGGCGAAAGACTATTTCACTCGACATACATTAGTTATAAAGACAGCTATTGCCCGTCTATTTTTCAACCTCCGAAAATTGCATAAATTCTTCTGAAGATCATTCAAGAATTTAGGTGTTGGCTCATCCCCAAACCTGTTCACATCTTTCATGCACTTGACGGAGTATTTTATGCCAAATGATTTAATTGCGTACTTTCATGGGTTACAAAATGGAAAAACAATAACCTATCATTCTGACGGAAAAATCAAAGAAGAGGGAGAATACATCCTTGGACTGCCTGTTGGACTTTGGAAAAAATGGAATGAACAAGGTCTGCTTGTTGAAGAAAAATTTTTTCCAACGCCCACCCTAGATGAAGTCATGATTCACTACTTAAAAAACAAGAAAGTGACAAAATCATGACTAGTCATTTACTGGCAGACATTGGTAAGGCTGTCGTTGGAGCTGCGGCATTAGGTTTTCCAGCTCTTTACCTTCGAGTTCCGCTCTTGCTCGCCTATCTGATCGCTGGTGTAATCTTAGGCCCGCACCTTGGGTTTGGAGTTATTCAAAGTCACGAAAGTATTGCCACCCTTTCAGAAATCGGCCTAGTGCTCTTAATGTTCATCCTTGGATTAGAAATCGACATCCGAAAGCTGATACAAGCTGGAAAGGCCGTGCTGGTTAATGGAGTGACCCAATTTGTTGGATGCAATCTACTGGGGATTCTCTTTTTTAAGATGTTCGGGTATGGAAACAATTCCTACGAACTCACCTACCTTGCTATTGCCTGTTCACTTTCTTCAACTTTGATTGTTGTCAAAATTCTATCCGACAAGATGGATTTAGACGCTCTCCCATCTCGAATAACCCTGGGCATATTAGTCATACAAGATCTTTGGGCTATCGGTTTTCTTGCAATTCAGCCAAATCTCAGTGACCTAAGTGCACTGGCCATCCTACTTTCCCTGGCGAAAGTTGGTCTTCTCGTTCTGAGCTGTTGGTTTTTAGCTCGCTTTGCATTACAGAGAATATTTGCCCGCGCGGGAAAACATCCTGAACTCATGCTTCTTCTTGCAATGGCTTGGTGCTTTGCTGTCTGTGGTCTTGCCGACGCTCTGAGCATATCACTTGAAATGGGAGCTCTTGTCGCAGGAGTTTCAATCGCCTCTTTCCCCTACCATTTAGATGTGGCCGCAAAAATATCAAGTCTTCGTGATTTTTTCATTACGCTGTTTTTTGTTAGCTTAGGATTACAAATTCCTGAACCAACATGGAATGTGCTTGCACTTGCAGGACTCATTATCATTTTTGTACTCTTTAGTCGAATCATCACAATTTTTCCTTTCCTCCATTTTATGAAATACGGAAATCGTGCCAGTCTCTTGCCTGCCCTTAACCTAAGTCAACTTTCCGAGTTCTCACTGATCATGGCATCTCTGGGAATTACCTATAAACACATTAGTCCTGATCTCTTCTCAGCCTTTATTATTGCAATGGTCGTCTCTGCACTTATTTCTTCTTTCACCATTCCTTCTTCACATCGAGTGTACCAATTTATAAATCCGTTTCTGCAGAAAATTGGGTTTATCGATAGAGTCAGCAAGACCTCAGAAAAGGGACTTCCCAAACAACATCCATCAATTGTCATTCTTGGTTTTCACCGCGAGGCCAGCTCGCTGCTTTATGAACTCCATAATCGCTACTCGACATCTTTCTTTGAAGATCTCTTGATTGTTGATTTCAATCCCGAAGCCCATGTTCAGCTTCAGAAGATGGGAATACACTGCCAATACGGAGACATTAGTCATGTTGATACCTTAAGACACCTCCATTTGGACAAAGCAAAACTCATCTTAAGTACAATCCCGGATCAAATTCTAAAAGGGATTACAAACGTCAAACTCTTAAAAATCTTAAAGCAAGTTGCTCCGCAGGCGCAAATCATCGTCACCGCAGAAAAGATCGAGTCCGCTCGAGAGATGTATCAGGCCGGAGCAGACTATGTTTGCTTGCCAAGGCTAATTAGTGCTTTTTATTTGGCAGATATTATTGAAAAACTGCAAACAGAAGGCAGCAGCACAGTTATAAAAGATAAGGCTTCCGAATTTATAGCAACAAGAAAGGAAATTATTCCTTAATGGATTAAGATCTTTTGTACTTCAAGCTGAGTTCATTTAAAATCTGAAGAGCTTTTTCAACTCGGCCATCTGGCCTATTTTTTCTCTCTAGATATTCCTGGTACATCTGCTCAAGTTGAGCCAATGTAAACAATTGCGATAGCAAAACAAAAAGACATTCGTCTTCTTTACGCGAATGGGACTCTGTGATCGAAATGTAATCCTGCGCCAGCATATAGAATTTTTCAGGGTCTTTTTCTTTTTCAAGAGCATTGAGCAAATCTGTTGAGATCAGATGCTCCTCAAGCGGCATAATCAAAGGATGATTTTTCGTGTACAACTTTTGAAGAATATCTTTTTTTGATTTTTCCGTCGTTGAATATTGATACCCCTGCAACCGATGACTGGCCCTACCCACGAGATCAAACTCCATTCGATGCCCCATAAAGGCTGTGCACATCGGTCCACCTTCGCGAACCATGTCAAGATCACCAGCTTTGTTAAAAAGAATATCCTCTTCGCTGCCGTGGTGATTTTCCTCTACAAAAGTGCGAAAAAAATAAAAAAGATTTTCCATATCTGCTTGTGATGGCGAATTTTTTTTGAGCATCTGATTGCATATGACATTAAGAACAGTTAACCCCTGTGCAATCTGACGATGTTCCTCTGAAAAATGAGTCAAGATATTCATCAAAACCCCCGTCCCTGTATTTTTAGAACTTTAGGAAATAAAAACTTAATCCAGAACAAGAGCGAGATCAGCCATGCCCCAGCTGCCCAATAAAGGGGAATAAAGCTGAATGATCTTAGCACCGCAGCGACAAGACAAAATAATCCCATCCAGAAAAGATCTTTGGATTCTTCAATATGGCTGAGGGGATAGTTTCCGTGCCCAAGTACTATTCGCACTGATATCATCAGGGTCAGAAGTCCCATTCCGCTAACGGAGATCAGATGTCTTGAGATCATGGGATCAAAAAGTTTTATCGCCTGAAGCCAAACCCCCAGACACAGAATCCAGATTGAAATTAAAATAAAGAAATAAAATGCAGTCAGTCTGATGGGCTGTCGATGCATTTTCCAATAGTGAAAACCAATAAAGGACACTAGCATTGCCCGATAAAGGTGTCCCCACAATTGAAATGTCGTATCTTCTAAAAAATAAGACACTCCAAACAGTCCGGCAAGGGCCCACCAAATTTGTGGATAATTCAGTATTGAAATTGATTCCTTGCGATCAAGGGTCATCTGCCCAAGAATTGTGGGAATCATTCGCGTTCCCACTCCAATAATCAGAGCCAAAATAATTCCTTCATGAAAAATCAAATGCGCAGAGTAAGTAAAAAGAGGAATCTGCCTTGCTAAAGAAAATGATGAAAAAATCATCATCAAAGCACTGAGATAAAGAAAACAGTGCGATCCACGAACCTGATCAATTCGAACCTGAGTGAAAAGATAGATCATGAGCAAAACACCTAACAAGCTTTGATTCAGATAAAAAATTGTAGGGTCCTTCATCCAAACAAAAATGGAACTTAAGGTAATCAAAGTCAGAAGTGAAAATTTGATTCCCTCTTCCGGCTGGCCCCGACCTGTCATTCGAGGTAGGGCCGTGAATAAATAACCCATCGCAAAATTTATCAAAAACCCAAAAGTCATCAAATGCCGGTGCAGCTGGGGCTTCGCTTCCCCAAATAGTCCGCCCAAAAGCCCACCCAAGAGTCCAAAAAGAACTCCCAAGGGAAATAAAATACGATAGACCTCAAAACTTTTAAAGCGACTCATTTCATTCTAGTCTAGTGAATATCCCTCCGATGTCTACCCCATTAGACACGGCCCGCCACAGACAGAGGATTTTCTACAAAACTGAGTTCCGACCATATATTCTTGTGCGGCATTATCAAGGTGGGATTTTATGAATGAAAAACAAGTCCTTGCCCTCGGGGCAGAGGCCGTTGCGATGGCCGCATTTGACTGCGGAGTTCAAGCCCTTTACGGGTATCCAGGAACTCCCTCAACAGAGGTCTTTGAAAAGGGCGAAGAACTTTTTTCTGAAGATTCAAATCGAAAAGCAATTTGGGCTCCAAATGAAAAAGTCGCTCTTGAAATGGGACTTGGCAGTTCCTACTTAGGCAAGCGAGCCATGGTCACCATGAAGCACGTTGGACTAAATGTGGCCATGGACCCTTTTGTGAACGCAGCAATGACCGGAGTTCACGGCGGCCTGATCGTGCTCGTCGCCGATGATCCCGGTATGCATTCAAGTCAAAATGAGCAAGACTCTCGATTTCTTGCAGACTTTGCGAATGTGCCCTGCTTTGAACCCACGACCATTCAAGAGTGCTATGATCTGCTTCCGCGGGCTTTTGAAATTTCAGAAAAAATGCAGTTACCCATTCTCTTTCGCTTGGTCACTCGTCTTTCACATGCTCGCGGAGTCCTCAACCGTCACATCTCTTTGCCACTGACGAATAAAGGCATTGTTCCAGATTCCGATCTGAACAACTGGATCTTGATCCCCGCCTATGCTCGTAAGCAATATGAAAAGCTCCGAACGAAAATGGATAAAATCGTTTCTCAAATTGGCGATTTAAATTTCCTCTCTCTGAAATCAGAAAAAATCGGAGTCATCCTTGCCGGTCAAGGCAAAGCGAATCTTGATCAAGTGGCCTCTGAAGTTCCTGAACTTCAAAATTATTCACAATTAGTTGTTAAGGCTTATCCGCTTGACGAGGGACTGATCAAAAAATTAAGCGCTCACTGTGATAAGATTTATGTCTTTGAGGAAAGCTATCCTTACCTTGAAGATAAAGCTCGCCTTCTCAGTCAAAAGGCTAAAATCCATGGACGAAGAGATCATACGATTCCTTTTGCGGGCGAACTCAACCCACTTGTGATTCGTCAGACATTGGGATTTGAAATCCCAGTTCCCTTTGAAAATATCGACGATCTTCCCATTCGTCCCCCTCGATTTTGTGATGGATGCGGACACATGGACGCTTACCAATCCCTGAACCAAGCTCTTGAAAAATTGGGGCTTAAAGGGCATCGCGTATTCGGTGACGTGGGTTGCTACACCATGGGTTCTCAATCACCTTTCTTCTCGATCCACACCTGCGTTGAAATGGGTGCCTCTGTTGGCATGACTCTGGGGGCCGCGAATTCTGGTTACTCTCCCGCAATCGGAGTCATCGGAGATTCAACTTTTATTCATTCTGGCCTGACCAGTCTTGTGCCCTTTGCTCGAAGCAAGAAAAATGTCAATCTTCTCATCATGGACAACCGAGTTGTGGCCATGACGGGACAACAAGTGAGCACGGGACATGATGAACTGGAAAGCATGCTGATTGGCCTTGGAATGAAAAAAGAAAATATTCACGTCCTTTCTCCCCTTCCATCTCAAACAGCTAAAAATACAGAAATCCTGATGGAAGTTCTGAAGAAGGATGAACCCTCTGTTGTTCTCTTCCGCCGCGAATGCGTTCGCTCTTTACAACGAGGTGTCTTCAAAAAACAAAAAGACGAGGCTCAGGCATGACAACACCAACTCAACACTACTCAATTATTTTTGCAGGAGTCGGCGGACAAGGTGTTCTCTCTCTGGCCCAACTGACTCTAGAAGCCGCACGACGAGAAGGCTATTACATTCTTCAATCTGAAATTCATGGCATGAGTCAACGGGGCGGAATGGTCAACTCGCACGTGCAGTTTTCAAAAACTCCCGTCTCAAGTCCGATCATCACTCAAGGCACAGCTCAAATGATCGTGGCAACAGAACCCCTTGAGTCTTTGAGATACGTTTCCTATCTCAATGCCCAAGGCGTGATCATCTCAACAAAAAGCCAGCTGAAGAATTTTGCAGGATATCCAGAATTGGACTTTCTGATGAAAAAAATGGAGAAACTACCAACACGTTTGATTGATACTGATCCCCTCCTTCAGCAAATTGGTTTTAAGCAAGGACTGGGCACAATTTTACTTGGTATAGCTTCTCAAAGATTGCCCATTCAAAAATCCACTTGGCAGACTGTGATCACCGATCTCTTTTTACCAAAGGGACAATCTGTTGTTGATAAAAACTGGAAGGCCTTTGAACTAGGATCAAGCTTATGAGCTTCATGCTGGAAAATGAGGTCTATGATATTCTTAAGGCCGCAGGCTTCAGCACCCCTCTGTTTCAAATTGCAAAATCTGGTCAAGACATCAAGACCACAACCTTTTCTCAAGGCCAAGAAGTGGTTCTGAAGGGACTTGCACCAGATCTCTGGCACAAATCTGATTTGGGTCTAGTGCAATTTCAAAATTTCGACACCACCCAAACTGCTCAGACCATTGATCAAATGAGATCAAAACTTCCCTCGCCGTATCAGTGGGCCCATGCTCTAGTTTTAGAGAAAATTTCTTTTCAAAAGAGCTCTTCTCTACCAACAGAGATTTTCTTTGCTTTAAAGCACGATGACAGCTGCGGCTGGATTCTTCTATGGGGAATTGGCGGAGTCCAATCTGAACTTTGGGCTCACCAGATTCCTCCCCTCAATATACCCCTTCAAGCATTCTCAGAAAAAGATACTTTTAAAAAAATGAAAGATCATCTGATCTCTCAGATTATTCTTGGAACAGTTCGGGGTGGAAAAGCCCTGACTCAGGAACAAGAAATTTACAGCCTTGTCCAAAAAATTTACCGTCTCTTGCCTCTCCTTGATGAAAAATCCATCCAACTTCTTGAAATCAATCCCTTAGTTCTGAATTCTCAAGGAGAATTTATTCCATTAGATGGAGTTGGAGTCGTCGAAACCAAATCGGCTCTCACTTCAAAGGCTCCCTGTCGATCTTTACAGAAACTCTTTCGTCCTCAGAAAATAGGAATCATCGGCGTTTCAAAAAGACAAAATTCCCCAACGAATATAATCCTTGAGAACGCAAAAAGATCACAAACTGAAGTCCTTGTGATCAATGACTATACAGAGCTCGAAACAAATCCTGTTGATCTTCTTATTGTTGGAATTAACCCAAAAAATACTTTTGAACTTTGCAACAACCTGCTTCAGCTGGGAAAAGGTGCTGACTATCTCTATCTCGTCACGGGCGGAATTCTGGATGGATCGGATCACGAGGGCTTCGGGAAACAAATTCTTCACGCTTTAAAAGTCCACCGAGAAGCTGGAAAATGGACCCCCACCATTATCGGACCAAATGGATTAGGACTTATTTCTTCACCACTTGGACTGAACACCATGTTTATTCCTCAGGATAAACTTGAAATAAAATATCAGCCCAAAAGCCCTCTGGCTTTGATCAGTCAAAGTGGGGCTTATCTGATTACACGATTCAGCTCAAATCTCGAACTGCATCCCAAATATGCAATTTCTATTGGGTCAAAAATGGATCTGAAAATTTCAGATTTGGTTGATGTATTTGAACAAGATCCAGAACTGACAACATTAGGTCTTTATGTTGAAGGTTTTGATGTCGACGAGGCTCTCCGAACAGCTCAAAAAATGAAGCAATCAAAGAAAAACTTTGTTCTCTACAAAGGTGGACGAAGTTCTCTTGGAGCCCAGGCTGCTCAAAGCCACACAGGGGCCATGATGACAGAGTTTGGCGTCATTCAGTCGCTATTTAGCTTACCCAACGTATCCCTCTGCCAATCTTTCACCGAATGGTCAGTGAAATTGAAATGGTTAGCAAAATACCCTCAGTACACAAAAAATAGTTCCTGGGGCTTTATCACAAACGCAGGATACGAATCCGTCGGTTCAGGAGACTTTGCCAAGCATGCCCATTATCAAATGACATCGGATGAACTGAAATCAGTTCAAACTCAGATTGAAAAACACAATCTTCAAAGTTTGGTCACAGCAGCAAATCCTCTTGACCTGACCCCAATGGCTTCTGAAGAGGTCTGGCTTGATTGCATAGATGCCTTTTTTCAAACGCCAATCCAAACTCTTTTGCTTGGGATTGTTCCCCTCACTCAAAGGCTCAACACCCACGATCAAGAAAAGATCAGAGATTTTGGGCAAAAAGTCTTTGCCCTTGGTCAAAAATATAACAAACAAATCGGTATTATTATCGATTCCGGCTCAAACTTTGATCTCTATCGAGAGACATTAAAGAGCTTAGGTCTTCTGACCTTTTCCTCGATTGAAGAAGCCTCACTTATTTTTTGATTTTCTTTAAATCTGTTTGAACAAAGTCAAAGAACTCAGTAGCTCCGGTCGTCGCTGTTTGATCGCGGAGCACATTTCCACTGGAATCCAAATAAATAATTCGTGGGATTTTCTTAATTTTAAGAAATCGCTTCATATTGTGTTCTGAATCCCAATACACAGGAAAGCTTAAGCTCCAACCTGTCACGACAGATTCAACTTCACTGAGCTTTTCATCGCCAGAAATGCCGATCACATCAACCTCTTTTGAATACTCTTGAAAGATCTTTTCGATCTCAGGAGATTCTTTTTTGCAGAACTGACACCATGATGCGAAATAGAAAATGAGTTTCCGAGGTTGTGTCGCTGAAGACTTAATATTTTTTGTAGCCAGCTTGATAGTTGAGTCGCTTTTTAAGACAGAAAGAATCGTTTCTGCATGAGCTGACATTGTAGAATAACTGATAGCAAATCCAATTAGCAATCTTGTTAAGATTTTCATAGAACCTCTGTCTCATATTGATAATGGTCTCAATTTGACCACAACCTTGTATAAATATGATCCAAATTCATAAAAAAACACAAATTTTACACCCCGCCCTGTAGACTATAGATATTCGAAAATAAGGCAGAATTGGCAGTTCTGCTTGTGACTTATTTGAGGAAACAACATGAGACACAGAACATACTTTCAGGACGAGAGATAACAACAGGGAGCATAATTGAACACCATGTTTTCGATCCGCTACAAGTTTTTACTTCTCATATCCTCACTGCTGATGATTTGCATAATGGCCTATCTGAGCCTGGCCGTTTACACATTTAAGCGCGATAAAACAGAACTTGTTTTTGACTTGAATAAAAGCGTTGTTACCACTCGATTATCCGAAATTGATTCCTATATTCAAACTGTACAGGATAAATTAGAGCTTCTCGCGATCACATCTCAATCAACAACTTCATCTCAGAATTTAGTGATTAACCAAATTTTTGAAAACGATCCCGACATTACTCATGCTGTTGCCATTAATACCTCAACAAATGAAGTGATCAAAACTTACTCACAAAATAAATTTTTAGAGACCTATGAAGTTGATGCCGATTTCTTTGAAAATCAAATTCAATATCCTATTTCTGAAATTCTCGAAAAAGGGTCTGCCATATGGTTGATACACAAAGATAATGTTCCCTCACTGATAGGTATTGCAAAAGCAGTTGTTCATGAAACAAAAAGCGGGCAGGTTAAATTTCAATCAGCGGTAGTAGCACTTGTGCAATCACGCAGAATCTTACCAGAAAAAGGACAGCTTAAATTAAATGATATTTTTGTCACGGATGCCTCCGGCGCTTTACTTGCTCACTCAAGACTAAAATCAGAATCGGACATGAAGCAATTCCAATCAAAGCTGATTGAAATTGCAAAATCAAAACAAATTAGAACCGAGGTCCTTCATTACAAAGATGATGAGAAGCCCATGATGGGTGCCTATGCAAAAAATGCAAATGGAACTATACATGTCTTCTCAACAATTTCCGAGGATGTCGCTTTTGGCGCCCTGACTTCTTTCCTTAGAAGATCATTTCTTTTTGCCGGAATTGTAGCTACAGTTGCTCTTATCGCGGCGATTCTTTTCTCTCGCTCACTCACTCGACCACTTCAAACTTTGGTTGATGGAATGAATAAAGTTTCACACGGGGAGCTTGAAACTCGAATTCTCGTCAAGAGTAACGATGAAACCTCAATATTAGCAAAATCATTCAACCAAATGATTGCAGATCTTCAGGATTCTCGACATCAACTTGAAGAAATTAATCGGGATCTTGAAGCAAAAGTCAAAGATCGCACCCAGCAACTTGAAGAACAACATCGAGTTATCAAAGAGACTCAGGACGCTCTTATTCAGACAACACGACTCGCCTCTGTAGGAGAAATTGCAGCTCGGGCTGCTCACGAAGTACTCAACCCTCTGACCAGTATGATGACTCGACTCCAGATCGTTCAAAAACGTCATCAAATGTACAAAGATCCTGAAATTCTCCTCTTCTCTGATATTCTCAACGCCTGGGTGAATGACTACAAAAAAGGAGGGTTTAATCAGTTGATTGCCAACTGGTCCCAAAAATCAACGCTTCATCCTCAGCAAAATCTCTTCGAAGAAGATCTTGAAAACTTGTTGAGCATTCAAAAAAATCAAGAGTTAAAGAGCGCCCAAGTACTCGAGGATAGCGAATTCCTAATAAGTGAAACCCAGAGAATTAGCAAAATAGTCCAAAGCATGAGATCGCTTTCTCACGTTCGAGGAAATAAAGAGCCCCATAGTCTTCAAAGTCTTATTAATGATTCACTCAAAGTTATGGGAGATCATCTCAAAGAAGCAAATATCCAAATTTTAACCAATCAAGTCAGTGAGGAAGATACTGTTCTTGTGGATAAAGATGAATTCATTCAGTGTGCAACGAATCTTATACGTAACTCGATTCAATCACTAAAGTCTTCTCAAGATTCTGATCGTCGAATTTTAAGAATATCTTCTTCTTATAATAATGGACAAATCAATGTTGATTTTTATGATAATGGATCAGGAATCTCAAAAGAGAATCAAAAACGCCTTTTTGAAACTCAATTCTCTACAAAATCAAAAGAAGAAGGAACTGGGCTTGGTCTGAGTATTTCAAGAAGATTTATCCGCGCAGTTGGAGGCGATCTATTTTTACTTAGTTCTCATCCCCAAAATGGAACAACATTCCGTCTAACGCTTCCCGCACAAATCAAATCTAAAGGAGCTGTAGCATGACATCACCTGCAAAGAAAATAGGATTGATTCAGTCAATTTCAGTTCCAGAATATGAAAAAGATGCCGAAACCTCTCTCGAGGTGAATCGTCGCATTTTGATTGTCGAGGATGAACCCGAGATCGCTAAATCTTATCAATATATTTTGAATCCCGAAACTTTATCAAACGTAGTCCCTCTTCGCAGATCAAGCCGATCATCTTCAGAAAGCTGTAGTCCCGCACGAAATCTTCAAATTCCTCCGTACGAATTAACAATAGCGCACACAGGTGCTGAAGCCTACCATTACATCGAAGAAGCCATCGCCGAAGGACGTCCTTTCTCAATGGGATTCATCGATGTCATTTTAGGTAGCGGAATGGATGGCATCGAACTCGTTCGTCAAATTCAAAAAATTGACCAAGATATGTATTTTGTATTTGTAACTGCCTATCAAGATCGTAGCGTCAATGCCATCAACGAGCTCCTCGGGCCCGAAGTAGCAGAAAGATGGGATTATTTGAACAAGCCCTTTACAGATGGGGAAATCATCCAAAAAGCGCGAAATGCAGTCACACACTGGAATCTGAAACAAGAAAAACAGAAAAGAAATCTTCAACTCGCCGAACTGCAAAGACGTCTTCTTGAGTCTGAGCGCTTGGTTTCGGTTGCAACAGTTGCTCGAGGTATGGGACATGAATTTGGAAACATACTCGTTCAAATCATCGGCCGTGCCGACCTTGCTAAGAAAAAATCAGAGCGCGAGATGAAAGAAGCCTTTGATCTCATTATTAAAGCTGGAGAAATGGCAAGTAAAGTTCTCGATCGATTTAAAAATTTAAATCGAAACGTTGACGGCCAGAATGATAAAAATCTCATACGCTTGTCACAACCTCTTGATGATGCTTTGTTATTACTTGATCATCAGTTGAAATTAACAAACGTTAAGGTTTGCAGAACCAAAAATGATCCCGCACTTGTTTACGCCTCTGCTGGGGGCCTCACTCAAGTGTTTGTGAATCTGATTATTAACTCCATCTACGTTATGAAAAACTCATCTGGACAGATTGACTTCTCAATCGCAAAAACACCTTCTGCAGTTGAGGTCAAAGTTAGAGACTATGGTCCAGGTATTCCTGAAGACATCATTGATCGTGTCACTGAGCCCTTTTTCACAACAAAAGGCAACGACGGAACGGGATTAGGGCTCGCAATTTGTAAAGAAATTATTGAAATTGAGCACGAAGGCAAGTTTACAATTAAGAATCACCCTATTAAGGGAGTTGAAATTACAATTGAGCTTCCATACCCTGGAACTCAAGAGCAAAAAGACAAAAACGAGGACGGTGCCTAATGAACCTCAATCCGTTTATTCTTATCGTCGATGACGATGCCATGGTTCGGGATATTATTATGGAGTACCTCCAGACTTTTGGTTACAAGAATATAACCTTGCTTAAAGATGGTGCTTCTGCAGTACGATATCTTCAAAACCCCAACAATCGAGTTGATCTTGTCATTTCCGATTGGGAGATGCCTGAGCTTGACGGTCTTGGGTTGCTACAGGCCGTTCGAAGAAATCCCCTTCGCAAGGACGTGAAGTTTCTCATGATCACTTCACAAAGATCGCAAGAAAGAACAAAAATCACGCGAGCCGCACATTGGAAAGTAGATGCGTACATCGTTAAACCATTTCGAGGAGGAGTCTTAAAGGAAAAGGTGGATGCCCTTCTCGGCAATGAAGATGTTTTTGGAAAGCAAACGGGTTGATGAGAATTTTAGTTCTATTTTTAATATTATCTTATTCGCTTAGGAGCTACAGCGATACTCTTTCAGAGACCTTTTCAAACACTCAAAATTTTTCATCGGGCACACTTGTGCTTAATCTTACAGAGGGTTATCTTCATCCTCCCCTTTTCATCTCACAGTGGCAACAGCCACCTGCGGCTGCAGCAGACACCAATATTCAAATTGGTGATGGTCATCATGGTACATTTACAAGTACAGATGATTATGCTCGCTTTTCAACAAACGGCGACCTCAGTGGAAACATCATCCGTATCAATACTGATACATATACTGAACTTGAATTTACCCAATTTAATCTTCTTGCTGGATGGTCGATTATCCCAACCGGATCGAAACCATTAATTATTCGAGTACAAGGCAATGCAACAGTGGCTGGCTCAATCGTTTGTAATGGGCAAAATGGAGAAGCCGCCAACGCTGACCCAACAATCACATCTCTTGGAGGATCCGGAGCTTGTGGTGGCGGAAACGGCGGCAATGGTGGAACTTCATCTGTAAAGCCCGATTCCGGATACATGGGCGATGCACCTGTCGGATATATTAGCGCAGGCACAAAGGCAGACAGTTTGGCCAGCACGAGTGGCGGCGGCGGAGGTGGTGGCTTTGCTCAACCCGCATTTGCGGCAGAAGATGGATTTGGACCATCAAAAGGATTAAAAGGAACCTCTTACATGGATGGGGGATTCACTGTCCTCGGTGGTGGATCTGGTGGCGCAGGCGGATCTGCAAACACCAAATCTGGTGGCGGTGGCGGCGGCGGTGGAGGAACAATAATCATTCATGCATTTGGAGATATATTAATCAGTGGAAGCATTTCTGCCAATGGTGGAGCTGGTGGTTCAAGCTCAGCTGGAGCTTCAGGCTCAGGTGGTGGTGGCGCTGGTGGATCTATATGGCTTATCTCGGGAAAAAGTCTCACAATAGATGGAACAGTTACGGCCGATGGAGGCCTTGGCGGAGACTCTCTTAATATTGGCAACCATGGAGACAATGGAGATGGTGGCAATGGAGCATCTGGCAGAGTCTGGACCACGGATTCGATTGGAGGATTTGGAGGGACAGGAACTGTTTCTCCAGCAAGCAGCGGGCTCACTTCAGACGGTGTCACCCGCTTTCAGACAGGCGTTTTTACAAGAGCCTCGATCGTACAAGACCTATTGAATTATCATATACAGTTTGGAGCACTCACTCCTCTACTCATCAATTCAGGATCGGGCTCATACAGCGCCACAGTCGAAGGCTCTCGCCGTGGATTTGACCTAGAGACAACTGGCCCTGTGGACTCAGCCAATCTATCTGCGATAAATAATTCGCGATATATTAAAATCACAGTAAGCCTAAATAATACAAATGATACCACTCCCATTATACTAGATTCTCTGTCTCTTGATTACGCAATGGGTAGCCCTAATGAATTTAAGTACACGTCTTCATCAGGGTGCGGCTCAATAAAGCCAACATCTGACTCACATACCAATACATTTTTGAATATATTAATACTCTTTCTGCCAGTTCTCGTTTTTGTTGGATTAAGAAAATCAAACCAAATGAAAATTCATTCGCAAAATAGAAGTTTACCAACTTAGACCAAGACCAATCACAATAGAATATCTCAGACCAGAAATTCCGGCTGGCATTTGGATATTTGAATAGATTAACTCTGAGGCCACAAATATAGTCTGATAAACCACTTGTCGCTTTTGAAGACGCAATTCAGATATAGATAATTTTGACCCCTTTAAATAATTCAGATAAATATCCATAAAACTCAGTCGAGATCCGATCCCAATGCCAAATTGAGTATCGTTCTCAAACCTTATGCTTTCATATGAGTATTTTTCGATATATGGAGATTGATTTATGCGTGCACCTAAAATCCACTTCGAATTGAATAGCTTGATGCAATGACCAGAATAGCGAGTCTCTGCAAGCTTTGCACTTGCGGGATCTATAAAATCACTTTGGCTTTTCCAATTCACAGACTCATAGGACAAACCACAAGTGTAGATTTCTTCCTCATTGATCATTTTTGAGAACTTGTACTGCAGACCCCAAACAAGCCCAGAGAAATTATATTTAATCGAAGCCTCTTGATATTGATTAACTTCATATTTAGGAATAAAACTCACTTCACTTCTGAACCGCTCAGACTTTATCTCACTATTCTGCTGATTCTTTTCTTGATCATTCTGTAGATCACTCTGCTGACTGCTCTTTTCAGAATTCAACGCCTTATTATCCTTATCCTTGTCTTCAGTTCTCCGATTTTGATCTTTATTCTCAGCAAGAATTACTGATGCTTCAGGGCTGGCATTTACCTCAGAATCTTGTTGTGCAATGACCCCCACAGCTTGACTTATTTGTTTTCCATCTTCACTTGATGAGTGCGACTTCCCAATCTCAGTCTCTCCTGCGGCTGATGGCCCAACTTCATTTCCCATATCAATTAGGATTTTAACATTTTTCTGAGATTGTTTCTTTTTCGTAATTTTCTTATCAGAAGAACCCCCATGTCGAATCTTAATAGAAGAGTTATTCTGAATATCTGCCAAGCTCACCTTACTAGGCTCACTAAATCTTCCCATCTTCTGAGCTGAACCACCCGCAACTCTCCAATAGAAATGATCTCGTTTCAATTGAATATGAGACCATAGAAAATGGGAGCTTGTCGTCTTTTGCTCAACTAACAATTTCTTGAAATCAGGCTCCTCAGATATTTCCAAAATATAAAATTCAGCTCCCCTCACTTCAGACCAATTAAACTCTAAATCATCCTCGGCTGGATTAAATTCCAACTTGTCATTCACACCATTTCTTTGCTTATTTGAATTTGCGGTCTTCTTTGCGTGAGAAACATTCATCAAAACTTGAACGACGAAATCTAGCTTTCGAACTTGAACAGCATGCACTTGATCCGAAATTGCCATTCCAAAAAATTTACTTCCCACTCCCTGACGAGAGCTTTGTTCGTTTACATTCTGTTTACCTTGCTTCTGATCATCTTGCCTCTGATCATCTCGTTTTTGATTGTACTGCTGTTGATTTTTCTGTTTTTTATTTTTTTCCTTTTGGTCCTCCCGCCTTTGATCAGCTGGACTTTGATCATCCTGTGGAATATCTCTTTCATTTCTATCGCTTTGTTGTCTTTGCTCTTGTACCGCAGGTGCACGAATCTCTGGCGTTGACATTGACGGAGGCTCCAAAAGCTCCTGAGAGAAATAAATTGGGTTTCCATCATCAAATGGAATAGCGTAGCCCTCATCATCGTATGGTCGAAGCGTCCATAAATATTTTCCGCTATTGGTAAAAGAGTATTCTAAATGTGTATCTGAGGTTTTCTCACTTGTAATTCCCCTTGAGGAATCTGCTTGACCAATCTTAATATCTACCTGCCCATTTTCAATAGGCCGAATTTCGATTTCACAAGACTTGATCTCAGGACTCTTTCTCCATGAATAAGTAACTCGCTCATCTATTTGATATCGATTTCGTGATAAAGGAAATGCTAAATATAAAAACGGAGTTCTTCGAATTTCAACTTTGAGCCATGAAGAGACCTCATTTGCTCCTGCAATCCGAGCTTCAAATTCACCCTCATTCAACTCAAGTTCAACCTCTTGCCTTCCCTCAACGGGTAGTAATTTGACTTTTTGCCCAGCCTGAAATAACTCCAGCTCTTGAGCATCACCAACCCAACCCAAACGAATCGGGATAGGAAAATCAGTGGCATACTTTCGAATTTTTTGTCCTGCAAAGTCCCACTTTAAAGATTGGGATATGTTTTTCACTGAAAATCCCTTATCCGCATCTATTCGAATAAGCTCACCTTGCTGAATATTTTTAGAATTATTCTCATATTTGAGGTCGACACTGCCCTTGCTCACAACAACATCAAATTGTTGTGAATTCATTTTCTTAATATTAACTTCGCTTTCAGGCTCTACTGTTAATACAAATGATTTTGCCTCAATGTCTGTTTTTACTGTTCCGGTTTTGGCAACAACTGATCCCTCTTGAAATTTTAATTTCAACTTCTGACTTTGCTTATCTTGGTCAAACGGCTCGATAAAAACGAGAGTTTTTTCACTCAGACTGATGTCTGACCCATTTTTTAGCTTCAGTTGAGCCGTACTTTTTGAAAGTGTTAATAAGGAGTCATATAGATAAATATCTTGTCCCCTTGAAACATCCTCCCAATTGATCTCACTAGAGGACTTCTGTCGTAACTCGTTATGAATTTGAATAACTTGCCCTACTGAGACGCTCTGCTTTCGATCTATCGATGAATTAACGAAAGAAATCTGCACAACTCCAAGATCTGACAGCAAAATAATAACCTGCAGACCAAGGGCAAAAAATGAAAACAACAAAAGAAACCGATCCAGCTTCATGTGTTTCTTATCGGCTTGTTCCTAATTATCTAAATACTTTTACCTGAAATTTCGGCCACTTAATGATGCTTAAATCCAAGCTTATTTCTTCATCTGGACTGCATTGATCTTATAGTGAATATATGTGCTTGTAGTTATTTCTCTTCCAGATTTGTGCTATTTTTTTATTTATTCCCATTCTGGCTTATAAGTTTTAATTATTTTCACACCCATATCGCACACGGACCTCAGTCCCTGCTGATAAAGCTTGATCAAACTTTAGTACAGATCCCTCAATATGGAAAGAGACAGCCGTCCCACTTACAAAGTCCAGCTGCAAATTTTCTGGAGTAGCACAGGCTAGCTGTAAGTCGTTCACTCGCTGACCAATATTATCACCAATGGATGACAGTTGAGATCCATAATCGTTTGCACAAATATTTCCCTCAATCCCACCAGTCATTTTTGTTAGCAATGAGTACATATAACCATAACTTCCGAGGACATTATTTGTTTGAGTACTTTGGACGTTCAAGCAAGCAACATCTGCCCCAGTGAAGTACTGCGAAAAATATTGAGTAGCTTCTAACTTACTGCTTGCGAAAGTAGCGATTCCGTTTATAACTTGCTCAGCTGTAACACCGTTCACGAGCTGCCCTGGGCGAACAATAATTGAGTGGAAGCTCATCGACTTTCCGGCGTATAGATTGTTCACATTCTCAATCAAAGTTTGCGGTAGATCATCTGTCTCTAAGGCATATGTTGTTGTTTTTGTATAAAGGGAACTACGAACGTCTTCATCTGATAAGACCACAAAGGCTAAATGAGCATCCGAACGAATCATTGATGCCGGATTCCCTCGAACAAAAAGATTAGCCGCCTTAATCCCTCTCTCATCTGGAGATGGACAATTCTGCTGATAACTTGTTGATGTCTGCCCAGCAGTCGGATTGGTATTTAAGTAAGCTTCACAAGTTAGTGTTTCATTCCTTTTGATTGCCTGACCAAACAAGCTCTCTTTATTTGCAGTGCTTGGAGTTAAAAAAGACGAACCATCACCGAAAACAATCAAGCGACCATCCTGAAGAGCTCCATTTTGATTAATGGCTCGAGCGCTGTTGTACGGAGAAGTAGACACATCAGTCGTAATAATTCCAATTCGATAATCAATATTTTTATTATCCAAGGAACTCAAGAAGGAACTAAATCGGTTAGCAATGCTGTTCTGCTCCGTCGACATTGATGCTGAATTATCATCAATAAACACAATGTCTACCTTACCTCCTGATATTTTCGTGGTGTAGTCATAGACATTTTTTCCGTTTGCGCTAACACAATTAAATCCAGATCCACAGTTCACCTGTTTTTCGAATTTAACTGGGGCGCAAGCAACTATGTAACTAGCTACAACAAGACCAAGAAGATGTGTGTATGTACTTTTCATATGAACACCTCTAACCTACTTCCAGATGATCCAATGATTGTGCCAGTTTTATACATATTATGTATGTATTTGATATTATTGATTTATTTTAAATAACGATGTCTCATTTTAATTCAGATAACTGTCTAACTACTAGACAAAGATCAATTATGGGCAAAAACCACAAGTGGTTTCAACACATTAGACCATATTCACTTCTTAATTTTAAAAAAAACATTTTTTGTCACACAAAATTAGATCATCCTGATGTCTATGAAGATTTTTTCAATTATCGTCTTTATTATTTCATTGATATTTGCATGGCTGTATTTCGATGATTTTAAGCAAAATCTACCGGCACTCATACAAGTAAAAGAAAAAAAGCGTCCACTAGTTCAGGGACTAATAAAACTACAGGGTTCCCTGGCAAGCTACACTAGAGAGCTGGGTTCAGTACAAAATCTAGTCATTTTAACTCATCTTGAAGATCCTGAACTCAACAAAGCTATTCAGCATGATCTCGCAAAAGCATTCAAAACCAGAAAAAATGGTCAATACGCAGTAGAAGTAGAAATCTTCAATGACCTAGATCCTAACGAAACTATTGAGGTGCCAGAAAGTTCAGCATCAATAACAGAATCAAAAGCTGAGCAAGACAATAAAAATATAAACCGTGGCAACATTATCTTTCAGTTCAGTATATTTGAAATAAAATCCTCAAATAAAATTGGTGAGTTTGGATACAAATCGCCTGTATCAGGCCTACGATAAAAAAAAAGCCCGATAGTTTCCTATCGGGCTTTACAAATTAGAGCTGGCGTCGCGCTACTCTCTCACACAGTCACCCATGCAATACCATCGCCGCAGGCGGGCTTAACTTCTGAGTTCGGAATGGGATCAGGTGTGACCCCGCCGCTATTAACACCAGCAAGCTTTAATTATAATACTAACTTTGACTACTCTTATACCAAATCTAATCGGTAATAAAGTTATCAATACCCTTTTGAAAAATTGTTAGATTGATTTAAGTGATTTTTAGCTTAAGGTTAACTCCACCTTCGAATTTAATTCGAAAAAAGCCTCACGATCTATTAGTACGGTTCGGCTGAATGCATTACTGCACTTACACCCACCGCCTATCAACCTCGTAGTCTCCGAGGAATCTTTAGAGAGCCGAAGCTCTAGAGAGAACTTATCTCGCAGTTAGCTTCCCGCTTAGATGCTTTCAGCGGTTATCTATTCCAAACATAGCTACCCTGCACTGCCGCTGGCGCGACAACAGGAACACCAGAGGTTCGTCCATCCCGGTCCTCTCGTACTAAGGACAGGTCTGCTCAATTCTCTTACGCCCACAGAAGATAAGGACCAAACTGTCTCACGACGTTTTGAACCCAGCTCGCGTACCACTTTAATTGGCGAACAGCCAAACCCTTGGGACCTGCTCCAGCCCCAGGATGTGATGAGCCGACATCGAGGTGCCAAACTCCGCCGTCGATATGGACTCTTGGGCGGAATAAGCCTGTTATCCCCGGAGTACCTTTTATCCGTTGAGCGATGGCCCTTCCACGCGGGACCACCGGATCACTATGACCGACTTTCGTCTCTGCTCGACTTGTCAGTCTCGCAGTCAGGCTGGCTTATGCCATTGCACTCAGCGAACGATTTCCGACCGTTCTGAGCCCACCATCGCGCGCCTCCGTTACTCTTTAGGAGGCGACCGCCCCAGTCAAACTACCCGCCACACAATGTCCCGGACCCGGATAACGGGCCGCGGTTAGACATCCATAGTGATAAGGGTGGTATTTCAAGGGTGACTCCACGCGAGCTGGCGCCCGCGCTTCAAAGTCTACCACCTATCCTACACATGCCGACACGAATGCCAGTGTAAAGCTATAGTAAAGGTGCACGGGGTCTTTCCGTCTAACCGCAGGAACCCCGCATCTTCACGGGGAATTCAATTTCACTGAGTCTGCGTTGGAGACAGCGGGGAAGTCGTTACGCCATTCGTGCAGGTCGGAACTTACCCGACAAGGAATTTCGCTACCTTAGGACCGTTATAGTTACGGCCGCCGTTTACCGGGGCTTCGATTCAAAGCTTGCACCTCTCCTCTTAACCTTCCGGCACCGGGCAGGCGTCAGACCCTATACGTCGCCTTGCGGCTTCGCAGAGCCCTGTGTTTTTGATAAACAGTCG
>BOLD01000002.1 GCA_016861345.1 Oligoflexia bacterium | reverse complement strand
TTGATGGGCATGGTTGGTCTCCTGTCATTTAAAATGTCGTGTGGTAACAACATGTTAAACACAGATTCCAACCCATGCTTCTTATCTCTTTGACGCTCTATCTCCCACCATCAACCGTGGAGAACCAAAAGCTGCCCCATGATGAATTCCAAAAGTTGCCACAGCCACTGCAATGGCCAATTCGAAATTATTAGAGGCCGCTGTGAATGATAGGGTTGCTGCCTTTTCATAGTCAGCTCCCGCTTTTCTACTCATTATAAATGAGAGAAAAAACATCACCACAAAATATATCAGTAAAGGTCAGTGGAGATACTTTTGGTGCAAAACCCTTTCAAACCAATCGCGACCTTTTGTTTTAATGAAAACCTTACGACTCAAATATCCTGCAAAAAATGGAATCCCCAAGTAAATCATTACCGCAGTCGCAACATCCGTTATTGCAATGGCCACCTCTACTGACTGAATTCCCATCCAGCTTGGCACTGTTGTTAAGAAGAAATACGCAAGAAAGGGAAATGTAAATATTTGAAAGACAGAATTTAAAGCAACCAGGCCCGCACAGTATTCACGACTTCCACCAGCTAAGTCATTCCAAACAATAACCATGGCAATACATCGGGCAAGGCCGATCAATATCAAACCCGTCATGTACTCGGGGTAATCTCTTAAAAAGATCCACGCCAAAGCAAACATTAAAATGGGTCCGAGCAACCAATTTTGAACTAATGAGAGCGCCAGCACTTTCCCGTTTGTAAACACCCTTGGCATTTCTTCGTACCGAACTTTAGCTAAGGGAGGATACATCATTAAAATAAGGCCGATCGCGATCGGTATTGATGTTGATCCAACAGACAGACTTTCAAGCACTTGAGGAATGGCCGGCACTGTTTTTCCAAGAACAACCCCAATCCCCATGGCAATGAATATCCATAGGGTCAGATATCTGTCTAAAAAAGAAAGCCTTCTCATTGTTGAGTTATTTGAATCCATGAAGTCCTCACTTGCCTATCGTATTCTTAAGATATTTACAAAATCGAAACAATGGCAATACCCTACACCACTGCAGGCAACCCTGAGTTTGGCTATATAGATTCCCCATTGCGCGCACTTGAGGAACCTGATAGATACCTTCGCAATTCAACATTCAGACGGAGGTCCCATGAGAACAGTTCAGTTTTTTCTTTTTGCCCTGATCGCAATTCCGAGCATTGTTTTTGGTGCTGAGATCAACGAGAACACCCTGCCTGGTCGGTATGTTATTGAGGCGCGAGCTGGAAGCAAAAAAGCCACTTTTAATTTAAACATTCAAAATGCTTCTCAGTTTGAAATCCAGCGCACGGACCGTAATCCCAATGCAAAAATTTGCCCTGGCCAATATCGTGTTGTTGATGCTCCTAACTACGGAGAAAGTTTTGATACAAGTAAGCGCTTTGAAGGTGTCTTCACTTGCCCAGATGAACCAAACAACAAAGCTGATTTTAACATCACCTTTAAGAATGCAACCACCAGAGACCTTGAACGTGGGGCCTGGGTTGAACTTGATAGCTCCCTTGCTCCTGGTGCGACACTGTCGGCAAAAATGAAAAAGCAGTAGCCATTTCTCGCGCTGCCTCTAAGACAACTTTTCTTTCTGATGACAAAAGGGCCCACGTTTTTCGTGGGCTCTTGTTTTTAAAGGGCAGCTCCCCTGGCCACACAATTGCATTCTATCTTCCCATGTGAATGACAAGGGGGACCAATGAAGGCAATTATTCTACTGACACTAACTACATTGATATTCGTCGCAAGTATCTCATTTGCGGCCTATCCAAATTTGACAAAGGAAGAGCGCACAAAAATGGCTCAAATCCACGCTCAGATGGCTGTCTGTTTGAAAACCGAAGCCAACGTTGAGACTTGCCAGCAGGAAATGATGACTGCCTGTCGCAATGAAATGGGAAAAACAGGCTGCATGATGATGGGCATGGGGCGTATGAAGGGAATGAAGATGGGCCAAGGAATGATGATGTACGAGGACGAAGAGTCCAAAGATAAAAAATCAGATACCGAAACAGAAAAGAAGTGAAGAGGCCCCACAACTTTTGGTCCAAGGCCCCGCATCCAGCTGAAATTTAAGAATATTTAAGATTTTTAGTGTCAAATTTACTCATTTTATCTACCTTAGGGTTGACTTCAGATCCTTTTCGAACAAAACTGGCTTTGTTTAATTGAAAAGGAGTTTGAGGATGGGTTTTTTACCACCAAATGTGTCCAGCTTTGGCCATCATATTGATTCGCTATTCTGGATTATCACTATTATTGTCGGAGTCGCCTTCATCATTGCAGAGGGCATCTTTCTTTACTTTATCATTAAGTATAGAAAAAAAGATGGGGTGAAAGCCGAGTACGTGGCCGGAAATGTGTGGTCACAGACCAAGTGGGTCTTGATTCCTCTTGCGATTGTTATTGCCCTTGATTTCTTCGTCGACATAAAAACCCACACGGCGTGGAGTGAGATCAAAGGCGGACTTCCTCAAAATCAAGACTTAAAAATCCGCATCACTGGTCAGCAATTTTCTTGGGCCTACACTCTTCCTGGCGCTGACGGGCAACTGGACACCGATGATGACATTAAAAAGACGGGCGAACTTCATGTCCCCGCAGATACAAATATCGTCTTTGATCTTGAAGCCAAAGACGTTCTGCACAGTTGGTTTGTCCCCGCTCTTCGCTTAAAGCAAGACGCCGTTCCTGGACGCACTATTCGTGGATGGTTCAAAGTCACTCAACCAGGCTCTTACGAGGTCATGTGTGCTGAAATCTGCGGTGTTGGTCACACGATTATGAAATCCACTATGATTGCCCACTCAAAAGAAGAGTTCGCCCAATGGGTTGCCAACGGAGGATCCGATACAGCTCCAGGAGCAGGAGGTGCAGATCCTTTTGCTGATATGGCCAAAAATCTCTTTGCCTCTGGCGCTGGAGATGCGGAAAAGGGCAAAGCCCTTGTCACTGCAAAAGCTTGTATGGCCTGCCACAATCTTGATGGGTCAAAAACAGTCGGGCCAACCTACAAGGGTCTCTTTGGCTCAAAGCGAACTGTGACTGCTGGTGGGCAAGATAAAGAAGTTGTTGCTGATGAAGCCTACCTTCTTCGCTCAATATACGAACCTGGAGCTGAAGTTGTGAAGGGCTATCCTCCAGCGATGCCTCCACAAAAAGGCCTCGTCAGTGAGCAAGAAGCAAAAGACATCATCGAATATCTCAAGACGGTTAAATAAAGGGAGTCACCTATGTCGACAAATCAGACATCTCATCATCAGATGACCTTCGTACAAAAATACATTTTCTCGACCGATCACAAAGTCATCGGTATGCAGTACATGATCACAGGACTGATCATGGCTTTCCTTGGCGGATTTTTGGCCTATGGATTTAGAATGCAGTTAGCTTTTCCAGGAGAAGCGATTCCTTTACTCGGCAAAATGACTGCCGGTCAGTACAATGAATTTATCACCATGCATGGAACAATTATGATCTTCTGGGTCGCCATGCCCGTTCTGCTGGCGGCACTGGGCAACTTACTCATCCCCATCATGATTGGTGCTGATGATATGGCCTTCCCAACACTGAATATGATTTCATACTGGGTCTTTTTCTTAAGCACGGTTGTTCTTATTGCTTCATTCTTTGTTCCTGGTGGAGCTTTTGCCGGCGGATGGACAGCGTATCCTCCCCTTTCCGCGAATGGATACACAGCCCATGGCTGGTCCGTGGGGCTCGGTGGAAATCTCTGGATAATCGCTGTTGCGCTTGAGTTTGTCGCTTTCTTAATCGGAGGTATCAACTTTATCGTGACCACATTCAACATGAGAGCGCCTGGACTGACTTGGTTCCGCCTACCCATGATGGTGTGGATGATGCTCTCTGCAGTTTTAATATTCATGTTTGCCGTTGGACCATTGATCGCCGGGGCAGCCATGCTTCTCCTAGATCGAACTGTGGGCACAGGATTTTACAACCCCGCTGCTGGCGGAGACCCCATTTTATTCCAGCATATGTTCTGGTTCTTTGGCCATCCAGAAGTTTACGTCATTCTCTTACCAACAATCGGTGTTCTTGCTGAGGTCATGACCACCTTTGCTCGTAAACCTATCTTTGGCTATAAGATGATTATTTATGCCACAATCGGCGCTGGTTTCTTATCCTTTGTTGTGTGGGCCCATCATCAGTTTATTGCTGGTATCGATCCCCGAATGGCAACATTCTTCTCAATCACAACAATCATGATCTCAATCCCCTTCTCGCTGATCATTTTTGCTTCGATTGCCACACTATGGAAAAGTTCAATTACGCTATCAACTCCGATGCTCTTCGCTCTTGGCTTCATCGGCGAATTCTTAATCGGTGGAGTTACCGGAATTTATCTAGGATCGAGCGCTTTTGACATCTACGTACACGATACCTATTTCGTGATCGCCCACTTTCACTATGCCTTGATCCCGACCGTGTTCTTTGGCGGCTTGGCTGCAATTTATTTTTGGTTTCCAAAGTTCATCGGTCGCATGTACAATGAAACTTTGGGGAAAGTTCATTTCTGGCTCACAACGATTTCGTTTAACTTGGTCTTCTTCCCGCTCTTCTTTAGCGGTATGGCCGGTGAACATCGACGAATTTTTGATTACTCGATGTGGAAATCGTTGATGACACCAGAGATTATGAACATCCGAATTATTTCAACGTTAGCTCTGATTGTGCTTTTCCTGTCACAGTTCATTTTTGTTTTCAATATGATCAAAAGTGCTCTCAGCGGACCAAAAGCAGAAAAGAATCCTTGGAAATCAAACACATTGGAGTGGCAGGCTGATTCGCCTCCTCCACATGGTAACTTTGCCCAAACCCCAGTTGTTCATCGTGGACCTTACGAGTACTCTGTACCCGGACGAAGCGAAGACTATTGGCCCCAAACATCAGCGAATTAACAGGAGGACAACGTGGCACACACAACGCAAACAGTTGATATTTCCGAAGTCCCAAATGGCCGAGCCGCTATGTGGTGGGTCATTGCATCTGAGGTCGTCATTTTTGGCGGCTTGATCATGAGCTACCTGCTCTTCCGAATGCGGTATCCTCAGTGGGGCGAATATGCTTCGCACACATCGACTCCGATGGGCGCATTAAACACATTAGTTCTACTGACAAGCTCGTTGACGGTTGCCTTGGCTCACAAAGCAGCTACAGAGAAAAATATTGCGGCTACAAAAAAATACCTTTGGTTCACCATTCTGGGTGGAGTGATTTTTTTGATTGTGAAATCAGTTGAGTACACGACTGAGATCAGCCACGGGTACACCATTACGGCGAACAACTTTTGGAGCTTCTACTACGCTATGACGGGACTGCATGCCATTCACGTTATTGCGGGAATGGTGGCTATGTTCTTAGTCATGCAAATTGACGTCAACAAAGGCCGCAATCTTCACCGAGTTGAGATGGCCGGTCTTTATTGGCACTTCGTGGACATTGTTTGGATTTTTCTTTTCCCACTACTTTATGTGGCGAAATAAGGGGTCATTAAATGGGACAAACAACAACTCATCACACACAAAATAAAGTTGAAAAAGATTATCACGGCCACCCCAATTATATTAAAATTTGGGGAGTTCTTGTGGGAATTCTAGTCCTCAGTTTAGCGGTCGGCGAATTGGGCCACAAAGTCCTTTCTGTGACCCTCATTTTTGGCTTAGCCCTCGTGAAGGCAATTATGGTTATTGGAAATTTCATGCATCTCAAGTGGGAGCCAAAGCTTCTGACTTGGGTGATGATTTTTGCCGTTGCAGCACTTGGAATTTTTTACTTCGGCGTCGCCCCCGATGTCGTTTACGTTGAAATGAAAATAGCTAAGTAATAACTCTGAAGAGGAGAACCACCATGTCTCAATCAGCCACCCTGAACCGTCCGATCACTTCGGGATTGAAAATACCCAATGCAATTCTTGGCATTCTGTTTTTCATTTTTACCGAGCTGATGTTTTTCACAGGGCTGATCAGCGCCTACTTTGTGGGTCGTGCAAACTTGGCTCAGTGGCCACCCGTCGGCCAACCTCGCTTTCCTGTTGAGGCCACACTCATCAACACCATGATTCTTCTTGCCAGTGCGGTCACAGCCTGGCTGGCAACGCAAGAATCACACCCAAACCGTCTCAAGCTTGATCGAGCTCGAATGTGGGTTCAGATCACTCTGGGACTGGGAAGCCTCTTTCTTCTGCTTCAGGGATATGAATGGTATCAGCTCATCCAATACGGCCTGAAAGCAGAGTCCAATAATTATGGGGCCTACTTTTATCTTTTAGTCGGAGCCCACGGCCTGCATGTTTTTGCTGGGCTTTTGATTCTTCTCAGCCAACTGGCACAGATCTCTAAAATTAAAACAATGCCAGAGAAAAGATCAGGGCTGATGGCTTCGATCTTCTTTTGGTACTTTGTTGTGGGACTTTGGCCAGTTCTTTACGTTTTGGTTTACATGTTATGATGAAACTTTTCTTTCTCCAATCGAAAGCTCTGGCCTGTGCCGTGTGTGTCGGTCAGGGTTTTCCCGAAAAAGTTGTGACCAATTACTTCTGGGCCACAGTTGCCTTTAGTATAATCCCTATTCTTGCCTTTGGCGGATTCCTTTTTTATTATCACTCTCTGATAAAGAAAAAAAAGGAATCAACGAATGACGCCCAATGATCTTCCTCCAGTCAATGCTGCGCTTAATTTAATCAGTGCTGTACTCTTGCTCCTGGCCTATAAAGCCATTCGAGCCAAGAACGAATCTCTTCATCGAAAATACGTTCTTGCAGCCCTGTTCAACTCTTCTATCTTTCTCGTTTGCTATTTGATTTTTCATTTCTTTGGTCAAGTCCCACCTTTTGGTGGAACTGAGACCATGAAGAAAGTCTTCTTCTTTATCTTAGCCACCCACACCATCTTAGCTGCTTTTGTTCCACCCATGGTCATTGTCACAGTCTACTTTGCCCTGAAAAACCAACGTCCCCGCCACAAAAAAATCGCACCCTGGACCTTAAGCGTTTGGTTCTATGTCTCTGTGACTGGTGTTTTGATTTACCTGATCAAGCTGCCGTATTATTAAGAATCTCAAGTTATTTTGAATTAGAGCCCAACCCTAGATAGGGCAAATTGCCCAAAACCGTCACAGTGTCAGAATCATTACAGGCGAAATTTTGTTTTGATTTTGTTATCTTTCTCGACGTTATAAAACCCCGAAGGAGTAATTATGAAATCTTTAATTCCAATCTTTGCAGCGCTGATGCTGGTCTCACCACTGGCTCAAGCAAATTCTTTAAAGTTTGAAATCCTGATGAAAGGAAAAGATCGTTATGAACTGGTCGACCGCCAAACGGCGAAAGGAAAAACAAGTCACACGAATGTGAGCTTCGTCGTCACCGCTGTGATTGGAAACGATCATTTTATTTCAGATGGTTCTCTTGAAATGGATGAGGCCAACACTGCTGATCTTGTTGATATTGGCAATGATACTTTACGAATTGTGAGTGAAGATAAAAAGATCGACCAAACCTTAGTGGCAGAAGTTCGCCAAGGATTTTTCTCTGGAATTAAATCTATCAAAATTTCCTCAGAACAGATCAGTCAGTTGTTCAGTCACCTGATGGCTGAAAAGGGCCAGGACTTGATTCCGCGCCTGCATCTAGTTCAAGATGGAAAAAGTGTTGATATGAATCTTCATTTTTCTGATTACACCTGTAGTCGCGCTGAATCTGAGCTCACCTGTGACATGGATACAAAGATGACTTTTGAAGTCGAAGTGAAGTAATGCGGGGCAACGCCAAATAGTGCTTGATCTCTGAAAGGCCCTCCCCTGAAACTGAAAGAGACCAGGGAGGGTCTAATGAAACACCTTATTTCCTTTTTTGTACTTTTCTTTTCTCTTCAGTCTTTTGCCAATCTAACAGAACTTTCTTCAATTGAAGATCTCATCGCACTGACGACACCGAATACCTGGAAAGTCGGCGATCAAACGACCTATGTCGTTTCTGCGGGTATGCTCGGCAAAGGCACCATGACAAAAGTTGTTGCCAGCGAAACAGCAGAGGGATTTTGGGTCAAAGAAGAAATGCATGTTTCTTCTCATAACGAAGTGATTGAGAAACTTTATAGTAAAAAAGATGGGTCATTACTGAAGATTATTCGCAATGGTCAAGAGGGCAATCCCGAGGACAGTAAGGTTGAGGTCACTCGCAGTGAAAAAACAAAAATCACTGTGCCTGCGGGAACTTTTGATGTTCTTCACATTGAAGGAAAAAACAAAAAAACCTCTAAGCTTGAAATCTGGATCAGTGAAAATGTGGCTATTGATGGGTACGCAAAGCTTTATATGAAGTCTTCTTTTTACTCGATCACCAGCGAATTACAGAGCATCAAAACTGCTCCCTAAGCCCGTCTCATTTTGAGACAATCACCTGTCTAAGCTTCAGTCAGGGGTTAGCCTGGTTTACATTTGGCCGACCCCATATTTCATCAGAAAACAGATACACGTGGACAAATCTTGCATTAGTCTTTTAGACGAATGGAGATTTCACCATGAGATTTTTTTTGTTTCATCTACTTCTTTTGACTTCCCTACAAGTCTTTGCACGATCGGAAAAAACGGTCCTTGTTTCTGTCGGAGACCTGACGACACAAGATGGGCGATACTGGGCTAAACAAGTCTGTGAATCTCTTCATGAAACCATGAACTCTGTGAAAAGTATGAATACCCAATGTCTTTACACTCATTCGGGCTCAATGATTGATGAACGTGTTCGGTATGCCAGATCAAAAGCCCAATTTCATTATCATATTCAAATCTACAAAATGAAAAACGATCACATTTCTGCTCAAATCACCAACTGGGCTCAAGAAGATGACACAGACTTTAGCACATCTCCCATCACCTTCTCAGATCTCAAGCTTGAGGAAAACCAGGCCTCGCTCCATAAATTTGTTCGAAATTTCGTAACCTATGATAAAAATAAATATCTCTATAAAACTCAACTCTTGATTGCGGGCTTAGGTGAATCAAAACAAATCCAGGTCAATAAAGATGGTGTTGTTGTTGATTCGATCACTCATGAGCCCTTAACGCCCAAAAAAGCCTATGCCATATATAGCGAGGAAAGCCCACGCCAGAAACATTATCTTCGGGCTGCAATTGAACTGTCTGCAACCTTGGGATTTGGATTATACAAATACTATGACAACATAGCGTCTAATAAATTAGACCACGACTATCAGGGCTTTTGGAATGCGCTCAAATTAAAAATTAAAGGCGATGCGGCTATGACTGATGATAATTCGACAGCCGCCAATGTTGGACACGTCCTTGCCGGAGTCACCTACTATTCCATTCTCAGGTCCAACGGCTTTTC
Organism: Oligoflexia bacterium; assembly: GCA_016861345.1. Lineage (GTDB taxonomy): Bacteria > Bdellovibrionota > Bdellovibrionia > Bdellovibrionales > Bdellovibrionaceae > BOLD01. The sequence continues at coordinate 240,984 of BOLD01000002.1, read as the reverse complement.
ACAACTGGAATCAACACTGTGGACAATTGGTTCTTCGGCAGTCTGGGAATATTTGATGGAGTATAAAGAAATCATGAGCGTGAATGATATGATTTTCACAGGCTGGTCAGGAGCCGTGGTCGGAGAAGTTTTTTATCAAATGGCTCGAGCGATCAGAAATAAATCAAACTCTCTTTGGGCAAAAACTTTTGCCGGCATCCTCGATCCAGCATCAGCTCTGAATGGCTCGCTTGATAACTGGATGAAGAACAAAGCCTCTCTTGTGCAAAAAGGAGATCTCGATGCCTCTCAATGGAGTCGAATGGAATTAAGTCTTGGATTTACAAACGCGAAATTTCAAGATGGAAAAGAATCCGCTTCGAGCACACGATTAGGATTTAATGGAAAAGTTGTGAATATCCCTTTATATAATGAAGAGGGTAAGGCAAAAGGACTGGTTCTCAACTCTCCAGCTGTCGATATGGAAATGGAAATCGCCAACGGAAAATTTGGAATTTCAGATTGGCACTTTCTCGGAAAAACAGTTTTGGCAGCCTATTATGATAAAAACTTAAGAAAAAATGACCGAGATGAGCTCAGCGGCTATGAGTATTTTATCGGAATTTCTTCTGCTTTTGAGTGGGATCAGAAAAATAGCAACCCCGGAGCCTATGAAAGTTCCACAAGAGAAAATCGGGACTTCATCGCCAATGCCCATGTCATCGGCTCAACGATTCAAGTCAATGGATTTTACCGAGGGTTAAAAGTTTCATTCACGATGGATATCTTTGCGGATTACGCTATGGTCAGCAGCTACGCACTTGAAGAATATGAAAATGCAGGAAACTCGCGTGATGGACTGCTCTCGGTCTTAAGAAAACGGGGCTACTACTACGGATCAGGATGGACCACCGCACTTCAATTAAAAGCTCAATACAAACGCACAGAAGTTGGCACCAGCTACCAAAACACAGCCCTTGAGAAATCCGATTTGGTCAAACACCGATTTCAAGATCAAGTCACAAATGATGCTGACTACCGCGATGACCGCAGCATTGCAAAAATTTGGATATCCTATGCTCTAACGAAATCCACCCAAGTGAAACTTGCTTACGAAGTCATCAAACGCTCAGGAGAAATGAGTGGCGGGTTTGCTCGGTTAACCACCGAGAAAAAAGTCATGGGATATTTATTGTATCTGTTCTGATGAAAATCTTATTGTCAAAGTCCTGCCCCCTCGTTATGACAAAGGTTCTAGCGACATGGGGGCCGGGACATGATGAACTCTCATCTTTTAAGAAGAACATCACGAATTTGGGGTCTACAACCTGTTTACAAGGATTCAACAGGAAAATGGGCAACCTCGCCGAACTCGACACTCATTGAAACTCTTTCTGCTCTGACGAGCCACCCTGTTCAAAATGATCAAGACCTCTTGCACTTAATTGAAAAACGAAAAGCTTCTTTCTATGAGAAAGGCATCGAACCTGTCAAAGCTGTTTGGCAATCTGAAAATGCCTTTCTTGAGCTTTATCTCTCTGAAAAAGAAAAAAATCAGTCAGCAGAGTTCCTGATCACAGATGAAAATGAACAAGTCATTTCAAAAGGCCATTTTCAAACGGCGGATCGATTTCAGTTGCCGAAAAATCTTCCCCTTGGTTACTTGAATTTAAAAATCCGATTTCAAAACCGAGAACTTTCAACTCTGATCGTTTCAGCTCCGGCCAAATTGCCAGAACTGAAAAATCTCGATCGCTCTTGGGGACCTTTTTTACCCCTTTACGCTGTTCGCTCAGAAAAGGATTGGGGCATCGGATCTTTGCAGGAACTCAAAACCGTAGGAAAAGAACTTCACCACTTTGGCGCAAAATGGGTCGGAGTTTTGCCCATGCTGGCTGGAAATTTTGACCCGAAAGACTGTGATCCTAGTCCCTATTCTGCTTTGTCACGCTTATTCTGGAATGAAATTTATTTGGATGTGGATAAGCTTGTGGCAAAGTCTCAGTCCCAAGCCGCTCTGAATCTGATCCAGAGTCCTGAATTTCAAAAGGAACTATCACGCCTAAGATCCACAGACTATGTGGACTATCACGCCGTTTATCAACAAAAGAAAAAAATTCTGCAAATCTTATCTCAAGAATTTTTCTCTTCTCAAGAATCTTCTCAAAAAGACTATCTTGAATTTAAGAAACTTTATCCTGATCTTGAAGGCTATACGAAATTTCGCAGCTCTGAACTTGAAGGTCAGAATTTTCACTCTTACGTTCAATTTCAAATGCATCAAAGCTTAAAGGAGCTCTCCGAGAGGGAACCCTTTGGGCTTTACATGGACTATCCTGTCGGCGTGAATGACTCGGGTTATGATTTTCACCAGTACAAAGACATTTTCTTTAAAGAGGTCTCTGTCGGAGCGCCACCTGAGCCCGTCTTTCAACTTGGGCAGGATTGGGGTTTTCCTTCTTATCACCCTCATCGCCTGCGAGAAACTGGTTATTCCTATGTTCGAAAAACTTTGGAAACTCATCTTCGCTACAGCAAAATTTTGCGCTTAGACCATGTCATGGGACTTCATCGGGTCTATGTTGTTCCCAAAGGTCGTAGTGGAAAAGACGGAGTCTACTTGCGCTACAAACCTGAAGAGTTTTTTGCCATCGCTTGTCTTGAAGCTCATCGAGCCAACGCCGATCTGATCGGTGAAAACTTGGGAACGGTTCCCGATGCTGTGAATGAGACTTTGGTGAAAAGAAACTTTAAAGGGATGACCGTAGGGGAATTCATTATGGATCAGTCCCCCACTCAAATCACAGAGACGACCCCAAAAGAAACCTTGGCTTGCGTGAATACTCATGACATGCCGCTCTTTTCTGCCTTCCTCACTGGGGAGGATTTAGACCAGGTGGCAGACCTGGGAATCTTGGATAAGAGCTTTAAAGAAGGCTTAAAAACCGATCGTTTGAAGGCCATTGATCAGTGGTTAAAGACCACAGGCAAGACCCCCGATCAGCTAATCGAGGTCATGGTTGAATCTTTGGCTCGGTCAAATGCTAGGTATCTTATTGTAAATATTGAAGATCTCTGGAGTGAAAAAAGGCCTCAGAATATTCCTGGAACCTACCGTGAGGTCCCCAATTGGAGAAGAAAGTTTTCCCTGGCTCAAGAAGAGTGGAAGGCTCATCCACCAACACTCAAAATCTTAAATATTCTTAAAAATTTAAGACCCTCAGTCCTTCCTTGAAACCCCTCTTTTCTCCCACTACTATGCCCCAGTTTTGTGCTTCAGAGGGGGCCTGGTGCATTTACTCAAGTGGCTTATTTTTATTTGTCTTTTTCAACTATCTGCTCAAGCAGTTGATGTCCCTTTTGCCTCGGCAATTTGGAAAAACTCATCTGAAATTCAGTTAAGCGTTCCAAGCTCAAGATATTTTCAGTCCGGAGTTTCTTACTACCTTTTGGCTGGAGAAAATTTTGAAATTATTCCGGGCCGAAAATATCAGTTTAAAAAACTAATCCCTCTGCCGCCCATACACTTTGAGGGAAATCAAATTTCTTTTTCCACAAAAGAGATCTCTTCTCAAATTCCGGATCTGATCAGAGAACCTCTCTCACTTCTGGCTGTTGATAACCAAAGCCGATTAATGCTGAAAACATATCTTCAATTAGCCCCGCTTCTTGATCTGCAGTTTTCCACCAACCTGCCCCTTGGACTTTCTTGGAATCAAAACACATTCACTCTCAGACTGTGGGCCCCGACAGCTCGGTCTGTTCATGTTCTTTTTTATCGATCCAGTCATGACAGAGAGCCTTTTCAAAGTGTTCCATTAGAGTACAACAGGGGACTTTGGTCTTTGACTGGATCTTCAGGATTCAAAAACGCCTATTACCAATTTCAAGTTCAAGTCTTCTCTCCCCATACTGAGCGAGTAGAAACCTTTACCGTCACTGATCCTTATTCGATTTCACTGTCAAAAGATTCTCAGCGAAGCCAAGTCATCAACCCCGAGGACTCTGAATTAAAACCCGTTGGCTGGGACACTCTTCAAAAACCACAGCTTGAACACTTTTCCGATATCACAGTTTATGAATCCCACATCCGAGACCTAACAGCCAACGATCCCACCCTTAAGCCCGAGTACAGAGGATCCTTTTTAGGTTTAGCTTCTCCCACATCATCTGCGCTTCGCCATCTTTCTTCGCTGGCCGAGTCAGGATTAACCCATCTGCACCTGCTGCCGCTAATGGATTTTGCAACCGTGAGTGAAGATCGATCTTTATGGAAAAAAATTTCTTTCACCAATCCTCCCCGCCCTCAATCCCCACTGCCCCAAGACGAGCTTGATAAAATCAAAAACGAAGATGCCTACAATTGGGGATATGATCCGGTTCACTATATGACTCCGGATGGGTCCTACACGCTTGAACCTGATGGAGCCTCTCGTGTTTATGAACTGCGAAGTCTTGTTCAGTCACTGAACCAACATGGGCTCAGGCTGATTATGGATGTGGTCTTTAATCACACTTATGCCAGTGGAGCAGAAAGATTTTCTGTTTTTGATCGTATTGTTCCTCTTTATTACTACCGCTTGAATCAATGGGGAGATTTGTACAAATCCTCTTGCTGTTCAGATCTGGCCACAGAACACAAGATGGTTGAAAAATTAATGGTAGATTCGGTTGTTTACCTCGCCCGGACCTACAAAATTGACGGATTCAGATTTGATCTGATGAATTTGCACACAGAACAAAACATGACTCGTGTATTGGAAGCTGTTCGAAGTTTGAATCTTCAAAATGACGGAGTTGACGGAGAAAAAATTTATCTTTACGGAGAAGCTTGGCCCTTTGGCTCTCTTGAAGAAAAGTACCCTGGTGCCGGATTATTTCAAACTCGGTCCTACGGACAGGGAATTGGAGTTTTCAACGATCGCATGCGGGACGCCCTTCGTGGAGGAACCACTGACTCTCGAGAAAAATCAGACCAGGGATTTGCAACAGGTCTTTTTTATGATTTTAACGAAGAACCTGCAAATCGAAACACTCCCATCAATTTGGACGATCAGCGGTGGAAACTGCTTCATCTCGGTGATGTGATTAAAATCGGATTAGTCGGAAATTTGCGAGATTACCGATTGCGAGATCATCGTAACAATATGGTTCGAGCCGGTGATCTTTACTTCCGAGATGCACCCGTTGGATATGCGGCAGAAGCAACAGAAACCATTAACTATGCCTCGGCTCATGATGGATATGCTCTTTGGGATGCCATTCAGGCAAAGATGCCTTTTTCACAGAAGGGCAGAAACTATCACGTTGCTACAGAAGAAGAAAAAGTTCGCTCCCACCGCTTGATGCTCGCAATTGTGGCCTTCGGACAGGGAATCCCCTTCTTTGAAGGCGGATCTGAGCTTCTCAGATCAAAATCAGGTGATGTGGACAGTTACAACTCGGGCGATTGGTTTAATGCTCTGGATTGGTCACAGACGACCAACAACTGGGGCGCAGGGCTTCCGCCCCATTGGCGTAATTTAAATGATTGGAGCTTCTGGCAACCCAGACTTGAAAACTCAAGCATGGGTGTTGCGACCGAGTCCATTCAAACCACAGCCGAATACTTTAAGGCTCTGCTCAAGGTGCGCCAGACAACTCCACTGTTCAAACTCAACACTCTTGAAGAAATTCAAAAGAGAGTTTCCTTTCCGACAGATGATCGGTTCCAGACAGACATCCCAGGTTTTCTTGTCATGAGAATTGAACCCGGACTTTACATCTTTTTTAACGCCACAAATTCAGATCAGCTTTTTTACTCAGCTAAAACAAAAGGTCATAAATTTGGATTTCATCCCGCTCTGACAGAAAAAGTTGATCCCGCGCTTAAGCGCGTGGGATTTGATCCTCAGCGTGGAATCTTTCAGCTCCCCGCCAGATCCACCGTGGTCCTTGGGGTTATGCAATGAGGATTTTACTTTTCCTCAGCTTACTTTTATTCACCCAAAGCTTAATGGCAGAGAACCAAGTCTCGATTCAAATCTGGCACCAAATGATGTACTCGCACCGAGAAGTGCTTCGAGAAGTGGTTCAAAAATTTGAGACTGAGCATCCTGAATATAAAATCAATCTTGTCTACAAAGAAACGGAAGAGCTTCGCTCTGCCTTTCAGGCGGCCGCTCTTGGCGGAAGTGGACCTGATCTGATTTATGGACCCAGTGACCAAGTCGGCCCCTTTGCCACCATGGGAATTATTCGCCCTCTGGATGATCTCTTTTCAAAAGAGGATCTTGATCAATTTGACCCCTTAAGCTTGGTCCGATTTCAAGACCGCCTTTACATGCGGGGGGACATGGTCGGAAACCATCTGGCTCTGCTTTACAATAAAAATCTTGTGTCTAAGCCCCCTGCCACAACTGATGAGCTGATCAGTCTTGGAAAAAAAATAGCTCAAGAAAAAACTGCTGACGGAAAACCAAAAGTTTACGGTCTGGCTTGGCACATGATGGAACCTTTCTTTTTTGTGCCTTGGGTGGCAGGTTTTGGCGAAGCGTTTACAAATGAAAATGCAGAACCCCATCTGGATTCATCTTCGACCCGCCAAGCCTTTCAGTTTATGAAGGACTTAAAAGAATCTGGGATTACTCCGAAAGAGTGCGATTATGAAATGGCCAATGCTCTTTTTAAAGAGGGCAAAACGGCCATGATTATTAACGGAGACTGGTCCTGGGGGGATTATCAAAAAGCCGGGGTGGATTTTGGGATCGCTCGCATTCCCCAGGTCTCTGCAACGGGAAAATGGCCAGCTCCACTGGTGGCCACAAAGGGATACTCTATCAATGTTCATGTCTCACCTGAAAAGCTACCTCAGGTCGTTCTTCTGCTTCGATATTTGATGAGCGAGGCTTCGCAATTAGAATTCACAGAAAAAGTTTCTTCTCTGCCCTCAAATCTGAATGCCCGTCGATCGGATCTTGTTCAAAAAAATGAATTACTACAGGCCTCTTCAGATCTCATGAGTGTGGGACAGGCCATGCCCGTCGCTCCAGAGCTTCGAGCGATTTGGGATGCTCTTCGCCCTCAGTACCAAGCCGTCATGGGGGGAACTCAGACAGCAGAAAAAGCGGCCGAGCTGGCTCAGAAAAATGCCCTTGAGCAAATTCATGTGATGAATGAAATTGAAAAGCCCACGTCGCAGGCCTTGATTGTGAAATTCATTTTTGGACTATTGGGACTTGTTTTATTGGTTCTGGTTCTTCGCAAACTCCCCCTGATTTGGTCTGAGCTCATGGGGCCCTACCGTTTTGCCTATTGGATTATGCTCCCTGCTTTTCTTTCTCTGATTGCAGTGGTGATTTATCCTTTTGGATACAACATCGCTCTCTCATTTTCTAATTTATCACTGAAGACCTTTCAGGATTGGCAAATTATCGGATTTCAAAACTACATTCGAATTGCAACCGATCCTGTTTTCTACTCTGTGCTTGGAAAAACTATTCTCTGGACGATTCTCAATCTGATTTTCCACGTGGGCCTGGGTGTTTTTCTAGGAGTAATCATTGATCAAACCTTGCCTGCGAAAAAATGGTTTCGCTTACTTCTGATCATCCCTTGGGCCGTGCCCCAGTACATCACCGCCCTGACTTGGCGAGGAATGTTCAATCAAGAATATGGAGCGATCAATCTGGTTATTCAAAAATACTTACACTTAAGCCCCATCCAATGGCTCACTCGTCCTCTTGAAGCTTTTGGCGCCTGTCTGCTGACGAACATCTGGCTTGGTTTTCCTTTCATGATGATTGTGACTCTTGGCGGACTACAATCCATCCCCAAAGAACTTTATGAAGCCGCCGAAGTTGACGGAGCAACTGCTTGGCAAAAATTCCGTAAAATCACTTGGCCCCTGCTTCAACCTGTTTTGATTCCCGCCACAACTTTGGGAGCAATTTGGACTTTTAATAATCTCAATGTTGTTTGGTTAGTCAGTAATGGTGGTGAGCCCTCGGATCAAACCCATATTCTGGTGAGCTATGTGTACAAAGCCGCCTTCAACTTGTACCGCTACAGTCAAAGTGCTGCGCTTTCGATGATTATTTTTCTTATTCTCGTTGTGGGCTCTTTTCTTTTCTTAAAGAAAAATGAGCCCTCAAGCGGAGGACCAACATGAGACAATTAAAAAAAATCCTCTCACTTCTCACTTTAACTCTTTTTTCTCTCTTTGCCGTTTTTCCCATTTACGTTGTTCTCTCGACTTCATTTCGGGGCGATAACGCTTTTCAGTCGACCTCGCTTGAGTTTTGGACAAAGACTTCTTCGATCTCTAATTATTTTTCTCTTTTCACTTCGACTGATTTTTTGACTTGGATGAGGAACTCTCTCTGGGTCAGTGCTGCTGTTACTTTGATTGGAGTGGGCTTTGCCATTGGGGCAGGCTATTCACTGTCACGATTTCCCATCCGGGGAAAAAAGACCGGGCTCTTGATTCTGATGACCACTCAGATGTTCCCTTGCACGATGCTGCTTTTGCCCTTTTACATCGTTCTTTCCCACCTGCAATTGATCAACAGCTTCTGGGGACTATTGATAATTTATTCGGCAACATCTCTGCCCTTCTGCATTTGGCAACTGAAAGGCTTTTTCGACACCATTCCCAAAGAATTAGAAGAAGCCGCCAGATTAGATGGATGCTCTCATTTTCAAGTTCTTTACAAAGTGATTTTGCCTGTTTCGCTGCCTGCACTGGCGATCACTTCTCTTTTTAATTTTATGACGGCCTGGACAGAGTACGCCATTGCAGCTGTGGTCTTGCAAGATCCCCAGCTTTATACTCTTTCGATTGGACTTAAAACTTTTCAATCCAGTCTGGCCACACAGTGGGGTCTTTACGCTGCGGCTGCAATTATTGTCAGTGTTCCTGTCGTGATTTTATTTATGTCTCTTTCAAAATTTCTTGTCTCAGGCCTGACCATGGGCAGTGTGAAAGGATAACCAATGAGTTTTGTTGAATTTAAAAACATTCAAAAAAGTTTTGGTGATCAAAAAATTCTTCAAAAAATTGACCTTGAAATTTCCAAGGGCGAATTTCTTGTTCTTGTCGGTCCTTCAGGATGCGGCAAATCGACTTTGCTTCGCATATTGGCTGGTCTTGAGACTCCGACTGAGGGAGATATTCTTGTTAATGGAAAAAGTGTGCTTTCAAAAGAACCCAAAGACAGAGATCTGGCCATGGTGTTTCAAAACTATGCTCTTTATCCTCACCTGAATGTCTTTGAGAATTTGGCTTTTGGTCTAAGGCTTCGTCAGGTTTCTGAATCAGAAATTCAAGCCCGCGTGAAAGAAACAGCTGAAATTTTGCAAATTCAAAACCTACTTGAACGAAAACCCAAAGCCCTATCCGGCGGCCAGCGCCAGCGAGTGGCCTTGGGCAGAGCCCTTGTGAGAAAAACATCGATTCTGCTTTTTGATGAGCCTTTGTCAAACTTGGATGCCAATCTTCGAAATCAAATGCGGTATGAAATTAAGCGTCTTCATCAACTGACAAAAAGTACCATTATTTATGTGACCCACGATCAAGTTGAAGCTACAACTCTGGGGGACCGTATTGCGGTTCTGAACAAAGGCCACATTGAGCAAGTGGACTCTGCTCACAATATTTACGAGAAGCCGGCCAATACCTTTGTGGCCTCGTTTATTGGGCTGCCCGAGATGAACTTCTTGCCTGGGGATCTGGTGGGACGTCCTGGGGCAAGTGTCGGAATCCGCCCAGAAAATATTTCAATTTCAGCGGAGCCTCGTTCTGGAGCCCTTGAGGCCCAATTTGACGTTTGCGAATACCTTGGGGCGAATTATTTGATCTATGCCCAATTGCAGGGCCAAGCCATTCGTTTATTAAGCCCCCACCCGCCAAAAACAGCTACGGGGGGAAAGTTTTTTGTCAGCATCCCCCTGGAAAAATCCATCTTTTTTGATAAAGTCTCAGGTCATCTCTTATGAAGTGGATACTGAGTTTAAGCCTTCTTTTTTCAACAGCCCTTTCTTGGGGAGCCACACCTCGCACGGTGATGGTTCAACTTTTTGAATGGCCTTGGGAATCAATAGCCTGGGAGTGTGAAAACTACTTAGGCCCAAATGGTTTCTCAGCGGTTCAGGTGTCTCCTCCCCAGGAACATTTAGTATTAGATGGGCATCCTTGGTGGGAAAGGTATCAACCTGTCAGTTATAAACTGATTTCACGCTCCGGAAACGAAGACCAGTTTCGACAAATGGTTCAGCGATGCGCTCGGGCTGGAGTGGATATCTATGTGGACGTTGTTTTAAACCACATGGCGGGATTAGCCGATGGAGTGGGCTTTGCCGGAACGACGTATCGAAAATACAATCACACGGATCTTTACAGCTATTCAGACTTTCATCACTGTGGAAGGAATGGCAATGATCAGATTGTGAATTTCAATGACCGCTATGAGGTTCAAAACTGTGAACTGCTGGGACTGGCAGACTTAAAGACTGAGTCCAACAAAGTCCAAGCCATCCAAGCCTCTTACCTGCATAAGCTCATCCAGATGGGCGTTAAAGGCTTTCGCATTGATGCCGCGAAACACATTCCCGCCCAAGATTTGATTTCGTTATTCTCAAAAGTTCCTGGCAAACCTTATCTGATTTCAGAAACCTTCATCGGACAAGGCGAACCCGTGAGCCTGGAAGAGTATCAAACCTTTAGTGATATTAACTTCTTTCAATATTCTTTCGATCTGGGATCAACTATCCTACGTGGAGGTTTCTCAAGACTTCTGCGAGCAATGAGTCACTATCCGGACAGCAAAGACACGGTGATCTTTGTGGAGAATCATGATCTGCAAAGGATCTCTTCTGAGAATCTTCCCAGCCTTGAGAAAACTCCCCAGGCTTATTTGCTAGCCCATGTTTTTATGCTCACATGGCCTTATGGATATCCTCAGATCTTCTCTGGCTATCGGTTTACAGAATACAACGAAGGTCCACCAGTTGATCCGCAGGGCTTTAGCACCAAAGTACAAGCACCAGATGGAACTTGCTTTGCTCCTTGGAGCTGTGAACACCGAATTGGTGGCATTGCTACCCTTGTGCAGTTTCGAAATTACACCAACTCTTATTTTGGGGTCACCGATCTTTGGGTCGGCACGGACAGACAAATCGCCTTTGGCAGAAGCAGTCTTGGTTTCGTCGTCATCAACAATTCTGCCACGACTCTTCAAAATAAATTCAAAACATCTCTACCTAATGGGCAATACTGCAATGTTTTAGGCTCAGATTATAACATGCAAGCAAGATCTTGCTCGCAGGGATACGAGGTCCAAAACGGAAATCTCTCTGTCACCATGCCACCGGGCACAGCTCTGGTTCTTCAAAAGTCAACTTTAGTGAGACAATAAAAATGAAAAGACAAAAGTTTAGCGTCGGAATTGATCTGGGTGGAACAAAATTAGCCGCAGCTCTGGTGGATCAAAAAGGTGAAATCCTGGCCTTTCATAAAGAATCCATTCTTGATCTGAAGAGCATCAAAAACCCCAAACAGGGACAGAAAAAAGTTGTCGACCTGATGGTTGAGATGACTTCTCAATTTCAAAAACGCTTCCCAGAAGCTTTTCAAAAATCAAAATTTGCTGGAGTTGGCCTTGCCAGCGCAGGCCCCTTGAATGTGGAAAAAGGCAGTCTCATTCATCCCGTAAATTTCCCTGGATGGAAGATTGTTCCCATTCAAAAAATGCTCAGCGAGGCTCTGAAAAAAAAGAAATTGCCCTCGAATGTTGCATTTCAAAACGACGCCATTGCGGCCTCTCTGGCAGAGGGCTGGAATGGGGGAGCTAAGGGTTTGCAAAGCTACGCTGCAGTTACTATTGGAACTGGTATCGGCACAGGAGTGATCTTTAATGGCCAGCCCTGCCAAACTCATGGCATGGGAGCCGAGTTCGGCCATTTGATCGCACAAAATCAATTCATCAAATCCGCTGAAGATCTTCCGAACCACACAATCGAAGGAATTGCCTCTGGAACAGGAATCTTAAGAAGAGCCAAGGCCGAAGGTTTTACAGGTGAAAACATCGAAGAACTGGTTCAAGCTCTTGAACAGGGGCAAAGTCAGTACCAAGCTCTTTTTGATGATGCGGCCGACACACTGGCTGCACTTTGCTACAATCTTTCCATCGGATTTAATCTTGAAAAAATTCTTTTCTCTGGCGGCCTGATCAAAGTTCGTCATCTTTATTTTGATCGCCTGAAGGCCAGATACCAGATGCTCATTCAAAAAATGAACCCCGAGTTTCAGTGCCCCTTGGTCGTTGCCAAGCACTTAAATCAGGCCGGAGTTCTGGGTGCGGCGTATTTGCCTTACTTAAATCGACAGAAATAATTTATCTCGCATTCGCGTATTTAAATGGAGCTTCGGCGAAGGCCATGAAGATGTAGGTATTGGTGGCATTTAGCGAAACTGACGTAGAATCCGTACGTAACTTAAATCCATTAGCAACAAGGTCAAGATTAATTGCACTCTGTTCCGCAAAGTTTTGACTTACTCTAAAATAATTTCCCACAACGTTATAGGTTTGCCTTTCAGCATCTACCAGAATCCAATCTGCAGCAGCACTAACGTTCTTGATCATCACCCACTTCGGCCGAAACCCACACCACACAAAGGGGCCATCTGCAGATCCGTTACCAGTATATGATCCAATTTTAGAGTATCCAGAAATCTCTGCCCATGCGTAACCGACGTAATTGTATCCACTCTGACAGACACCCGAGTTTCCACCTAAATATAATAATGTCGCATCAGGTGCTTGGTAAAAGCGGGTGTTGTCACTTGTTGATCCTGAGGTCTGATTCAGAGCAATCCAGCTTGTTCCACTAATGCCTGTATGCCAAGCATACCAATTCTCTGCACCTCCGGAACGAGCTTTAATGATCACCATCTTGGGAGCACCTGATAACCCATGACCTACGGTCTTATTGTCCCCATTACCTGATGACGTCCCTGCGTAGGACAAAATCGAAAATCCCGCTGCTGCATTGACGCTCACGACCGAGGCGATAGAACCTGATCCATTTGCTGTTGGCACTCCACCCTTCCACAGATAGCTCACATAATTATTACTTGCAGCACCCGTCGTATTGTCACCACCAACTTGAATTCCGCCTAAGAAAAACTTTTGTACTGTGTTTGAGTTTGCAGCCTCGGCATTTGTTGTATTTGAAGCAAGCCCCATAAAGGCCCCTCGAAGATTATCCGCCCAACACCAGTCATAGGCATTGGTTCGAGATTTCACGACCGCAAGTGCGGGCATCCACACAGTTGACGCTGGGGCTGAGGCATTACTCACAGATAGAGCTTTATAGGTCGCATCTGGAGGGCCATGGGAAAAGGCTCTCTGTCCGAAATTAAAAATCTGTCCGGAGTAAGAGACACCATTATCGCCCACCATGATCGAAGAAGCATGAATGGTGTTGTAAGAACTTCGATTGGTTGTCTTAGTGATCCCAAGACTGATCCCATTGCGATAGAAACTGGACTGGTTTGTTGTGGCATCAAAAGCAACTCCGATTACATCGTTTACAGAAAGGCTAATATCGAGCTCAGTTATATATCCATCATTCACCCCAATACGATATCTTGAACCAGGATCATAACTATTCGTCAAAGATGTCATCGTAACTTCCCAATACCATTTCCCATATGTCGGAATCGGAATAGTCGATTTTACCCAAAGACCATTTGCGGAAAGTGATCCTGTGACTGCATTTAATCCACCATTGGAAATACCACCCGTTCCCAGCGTGCCATAAGACAAATCAAGCGGATTGAGAGTCGCATAATTATTCGTCGGAGTATCACTCATCCAACATTCAGCTGTCCCTGCTGCACGAGTGAAATTATTCAAAGTCCAATTGTTTGAATTCCCGCTTGCATCAGCTCCAAGAGTCGTCGTGTTTGTTCCACTTGAGAAGTTCAGATAAAATCCATTTGTTCCATATGTGCCAGTGTAAGCTTTTGGAATCCACGTCGTCCCCGTCGAATCCCACTGTCCGAAACTTGTTGGAGTCAGCGCTTGACCATCAATAAAGTTCACTTCAGACATGTAGCCATCAAAATAAAAAGTATTATCTGCATTTTTACCAAGATAAAATGGATAAGCACTATTGTTGACATGCAAAACAGTGTTCTGAGCGTATGCATTCGCTGACCAGGTGGTCACAAAAACTCCATCGACCCATATACGAACTCCGTTACTGGCTACTGCCTGATTTGTGTCCACGCTCAGGCAGATGTGGTACCATTTCGATGAATCAGTAAAAACTTGTGAACTCGTAAAGGAAATTGCATATGATGGATAAATCAAAAATGTTATTCCATTGCTCCCGTAGAGCCCCAATATAGTTCGAGCTGACCCATCGCCTTGTGAGAAAAGCATTCCAGGATTCGCTTTGCCGATTTTGATCCAACCACTCCAGGTAAAGACTTTCTGATTTCCCGAAGAAGACAGTGTTCGAGCTAAAAACTGATTCGTCCCATTAAACCTTAAACTATTTCCAATCGAATAGGGGTAGGTTAGTTTGTAAAACGAACTTGAGCCAACTGTGGTGACTCCACCACTACCCGCATATGTTTTTACATCGAAATGAAGATTGGGCTTGGCAATTGTGGGTGTGGGTAAGTTCGAGGTGCAGAGAGCTTTGAAGCCTGAGGGGGGCGCATACTTAAATCGTCCGCCACTTGCAGAATCATAGGTGAGGCCTGATTGTCCGCCTTGACCAAAGTTAATTAAAACCGTTCCGCCTGTTGCTGGATCAAAAAGCGCTGGAAGTATTCTTTTACCAGAAATTCCAGTAGAAAATGCTACTCCTTGGCTAACATTATCAACCAGATACTCTAGAGTACCTGCGTCCATATCAAGTTTTACGCTCACCGTTTTTGTCGTATCCCAAGTTACTCCATAACTGGTCCAACCGGTATTATTCGTTTTTCTTCCATAACTGTAATAGTAAAAACTATTCGCATCCAATGAACCGTCTGAATTATTAATCGGCTCTGTTGTTGACACAGAGTTATCTGCACCAGTAATTCCTACGGCAACGACCTGGTTCACACCACCCATAACAGTGGCTTTCACTTCCCAGTACCACTTGCCAGAGCTCACTGCCTGAGTTCCACGAAGTGTTCCGTAATAAACGCTTCCAACACCAGTCGATCCCATTAGATTACCAGCACCAAACGCTGTTCCCACGCTCTTATCAAGTGGATTCAACACGCAAAAATTATTTGTCGGACTATCTATAACCTGATCGTAGGTATTAAAGTTTGTAAGCGTCCAATTATTCTTGCTTGAGTCACTCAAACCCAACTGTCGATCATAACCCAATGTTGTTGTGGATGTGCCATCATTAAAGGGAAGATAAAATCCGTTCGTGCCAAAGCTGCCGGTGTATTTTTTCGGAACCCATTGGCCTGTGGTCGAATCGGTTTGGCCAAACGATGTTTGATCAAGAGCTAATCCATCAATCCAGTAAATCTCAGCGGCATAACCATCAAAATATCCTCCAGGAGTTCCACCAACCCCTGGATCGCGGAATAAATTAAATGTCTCGCCTGCAAGATTAAATCGCGAAGAGTCTGCAGAGTCATTTGGAAACGCGCGAGCAACATTCACGCCGTTCACATAGAACTTGACTTTATTTCCCGCACTGGCCTGACCATCAATGGCCACAACAATATGGTACCAAGCACTGGGATCACGAAAGACTTGGGTTGTCTCATATTGAAAGTAGGTGACTCCGCCATACACATCACGAACCATCAAGGTGTCATTCGTCGTAAACATGATAAATGTATAAATATTTGAAGCAGAAGCTGCATAAGCTAGAGAATGATAAACTCCAAATTTTGATCTCTTCACCCATGCGGAAAATGTAATTTGATTTCGATTGCTCGTCGTTGAAACAGTTCGACTGAGATAACTATTCGTTCCATTAAATCGAAGTGAATTGTTGATGCTATAGGAACTGCTTGTTCCTCCCGACTTCCAAAACGCCCCCATATTGTAAAAGGCAGCTTTGGCTTTTTCACTGACACTCAAAACAGAGGCCGCCACTGGCATTGCGGCCAGCGATTTGACAAAGTCTCGCCTTGAGATTTTTGAGTGTCCCATCCCCAATATTTTAGAGTAGGAAATATGATTTTAACAGCTGGAAAATATGAATAAAATCCAGCTCAAACCTAGTGATTTATGATTGTTTCAATTCTAAAATCTAGACGATCAAATCAAGCCAGACTTAGAACCAGACCTCACCCTGAACACCCACCGCGTGAGCATTTTCTTTGCCCGCAGCCGATGTGCCCGAGAAGGAATTTGTGTTAGCTTTGTTCCATGAATTGAAAGTGTAAAAGGCTCTCAACACGGGACGGGCATAGTATCCTTTTTGAAATGAAATTTGTGGTCCCACTGTGAATCGCACCAAAGTTCTTTGCCCCAAATTGTCTGACTGATCCTCGACATTGGAGTAGCCCAAAACCGAAGTCAGCTGAAACCGATCTGTGAAATAGTAAATGGGTTGAATCCCAAGACTTGTCCACATCACTTTTGAATTTGATGATGTGCCCTTGTTGTAAGAATCATGGGCTGCCGCAATTTGAGCTGAAAACTTTGACCAGTCTTTTGTAAACGCATTCCAGAACCTTAACCGATTTGAAGATTGAACTGTACAAGCTGAATCCGTATCAGTGTTGCAATCCACCATCAATTCTCCCCAAGGTCCAAGGTTCGAGAGAACTCCGTTCCCATAAGCTAATCCAAATTCATTGCCACCACTGACAACCGGACGCCAATGCTTAAAGGCAATCGCAAATCCCTGTCCTGCTTTGTAGTCTGTATAAGGAGCTGCTGTTGCTTTTGTCGCGGGAGTTGTAGCGCCAGCAAACCAAAATGAAATTTTCTCATCTTGTTGAAAAGGAATTTCTTCAATTCGAAGGTGAAAACTGGTTTTCGCGGCATCCTTGATTTCTGTAGAAATGGCCGTGTCTGATCCATTGATTTCTTTTGAATCGGCATTTTGAATCACACCGATTTTCCAGTTTGAACCCTGAGCCGATTTCCACTCCATCCCAGCCCCTGGCCCACTAAAGTTCATGGGGAAAAAATCAAGGATATGAACATCGCCCCAACGATAAAATCTTTTTCCCACCCAAAAAGAATAGGGAACTTCATCAAAAGCTTCATTTTCAAGATAGGCTTGGCGGAGAACCCAATTGTTCGAAGTGGTCTCCCAATCTTTTTTGTTGTCATAGCTATAGGCAAATGTCGAAATCGCGTGAAAAACAGGTTGAGCATCCGCAGATTCTTGAAAATTCAAAGCAAAGGTGGCTTCGCCATAGATGCTGCACTCGTTCCCCAACCGGAACTCAGCTTGAGCTCCTGGATTTGAAAAACACTCTTGCTTTCCGCCCTTCAGGTTTGATCCCGTTCCACTGCGAAAGTAGCCATGGAACTCGAAAGGAGCAGCGCTTGAGTTGATCGATATTGAAGTCAGGAAAATAAATAAAGTCAGTAAAATGTATTCCATGAGACATGAATCTTCGATTTTCCTTAATTCATCAAGTATATTCCAATAGGAATCACCGAGTCACATCTGATGCAAATTCAATGTCTCAGGTTAGTACTGATCTAATATTAATTATTATTTTTTCTCTCTAATCTTTTATACTAATACGGTTTGGACGGAGGATTCTATGTCAAAGCAAAAGATACCCGCACAGGGTTATAGGCGTGTCCCTGGTTCTAGTCGCCAGGACAATCTCCCTATTATTAAGGCATCCCTGTTTATTGGAAGTGCAATGTTTGCAGGATTTCTTTACCTGTTGCTACAACTGATAGGATTCTAATCCTCTTTGTGCTAACTAGTTTCTGATGACTACATCAGAAAAGACGCTGACAGGATATCTTACCCCAGAGGGCTTTGAAAATGATCTCAAAGTCGAGATCTCTCTTCACCCTCATATCAAATGCATTCACCAATGGCAGAGGCTTTTTCTTGTTCAAGGTCCACCCCAAAATCTGGCCTGGGCCCAGCTGACCTTAAAAAATCCGCAGATCATGAAAATCTCTTCCATCGGTGATGCGGCAAAATTATTAAAAACTCAAAAGTGCTTTTGGTCCCCCTACCTGTTTCACCTGCATCGACGGGGCACATTGATCCAAGAAAAGTTAAATAAAATTCCCAATACGGATTACGCCTTTTTACAGATGATTCCGAATAAAAAATGGGGCCTGTGGACGCTACTGAGTGAAAATGAAATTCTTTTTTCCAGCGAAACCAACTCTGCGCTCCCCTCTGGAGAGATTCATTTTCAAGAGACCAAAGAGGCTCCTTCTCGGGCCTACCTCAAACTTTGGGAGTTCTTCACCACCAAACAAATCTATCCCCAAAAGGGAGAATCCTGCATTGATCTTGGCTCCTGCCCCGGTGGATGGACCTGGGTTCTGGCCAACCTTGGGGTCAAAGTCATCAGCGTGGACACAGCCCCCATTGATGAAAAATTATTAAAAAATCCTCAGGTTCAATTTTTAAAAAAAGACGCCTTTAAGCTTAAGCCCGATGACGTTCCCCCTATGGATTGGGTCTTTTCTGATATTATCTGCACTCCCGCTCGGCTCTATGAATTGGTCCAAGTATGGCTTCAATCCGGCCGAGTCAAAAACATGGTCTGCACCATTAAATTTAAAGGCGAAACTGATTTTGCCACCCTTAGTTTATTTTCTCAGATCCCCGGCTCAGGAATTGTGCATTTGAATCACAATAAACACGAAGTGACCTGGTTTCGACTGAATCCCTCTTGACAAGATATCCGCTTTTCTGATGAAAATAGTCCCAATTCAAGTTCGCATCTCCTCTTGGCAGTGCGGGTATGGCGGAACTGGTAGACGCGCTAGATTCAGGTTCTAGTGGGCGCAAGCTCGTGGAAGTTCAAGTCTTCTTACCCGCACCATTTTCAAGCTATGCGGACTCACATTTTAAAAAATTTTAGATTCTCAGCTCCGGCTGCCAGAGGTAGAGTGATGCTCTTCCCATTTAAAGATGGGGAACGGCCCCTTAGGGCCAACTCCCGCTTATAATGCTTCCTGATCTAGATTCCAATGCATTGTCACTTCATCAACTCCAATCTTGCCCCTTGCTAACTTGGATTTCCAAGTAGCTTTGGATCGATACAAGTTCATTTCCAAGTCCTGATAACCCTTTTGACCAGTTATTCATTTTCTCGCTTGTCGTATCTAAAATATCTTTTCCTGATCTCGTAATTGAAATAACTTTTTTTCGCGTATCTTGTGGGTCGCCGATGATAAAAATATATTTTTTCCTTTCAAGGCGCTTCAGGGTTTGCGTTAGGGAACTGGGATGTATTCCCACAGCCTTTGCCAGAGCATGTGCGGACACTGCTGGCATATCTATAAGATGCTTTAGCAAGCACCATTGCACTAAGCTAAGGCCCAAATATCTCTCTGAATGCTTATTGAAATGATGAATTGCAATACCAATATGAAATAATGAAATGAAATGGCGCTCCATCTTATTCACCGATGACCTCTTGAGCGTTTTGTTTGAGGGGGGTGCTTATGGAAACGAATAAGATATTTCAGTAGACGATTAATATCAGACTGATGCTCAATGAAATATTTTGCCTGTGATGATTTTTTTCGTCCCACTCGTACGGTCATAAGCTGGCCCTCATCATAAGGTACGCCAAATACATCTTCATCAGTGTCATCATCGCCAATGTACAACGCGTGTTTTGTTTTAGATTTTTGCATAAGGTCGAGTATCGCAGCTCCCTTGTGAGGCGAGTTTGACGGTAAAAGATTGAATACAGATTTCCCAGGAATAACTCGGGGGGATGGAACTAAGCTTTCTATTGCTAAGTTAATTTGTTTTCTAGCAAGAGTCTTATTGCGAGATCGTCTATAGTGTATTGCTATTGAATAGGTTTTGTCTTCAATTTCAATGCCGAGTTCAAAATTTATTTTTTTTAAACCTTCACCCCATGCCGCGCATACTTTTTTTGCTTCAACTAATGAGCTATTATTATTTTCAAGACTTTCTAGGCCGTGGTTACCAATTAAATATTGCGGAAGAAAACCGAGCCTTTGCTTGAGATCTTGAATACTCCGTCCAGATACAATTGCCACTGGCACTAGGCTAGAAAGCTCTTTTAGTAAACCTTCGGTTGTCGATGCCATATAAGCCTCTGAAGGTATGCGTACAATTTTTGCAAGAGTTCCATCAAAATCAAAAGCATAAAGAGTATTAGTAAATGAAAGGGATTCCAAAACCATTAAACTACTTTTGGATAATAATGGGATCATGACTTAGGTTGCACTTTGCTGAGGTGTTTATCTTGAATGTGCCCAAAAAGACGCGTTCTTTGTCTTAAGCGGGCAGCATCAAGGAGCATTCTTCCTGCCCAACGAAAAACGTTAAATTCTTGGATTAGTCCACGCATACTTCGGATGCGATCACGCTGTTCACCCTTTGGCATTTCAAGTGCCATATGCAAGGCTGCTGCGCATTGATCTATATTATAGGGATTCACGATAAGAGCTTCGGGTAATTCCCGAGCAGCGCCTGTGAACTGACTTAAAATAAGAACACCTTGTTCATCATCGCGAGAGGCAACAAATTCTTTAGCCACAAGATTCATTCCATCATGCAGGCTACTAATAAAACAGAGATCAACTCCACGATAATACTCGTATACTTGGTGCGGTTCGTGATGTTCGATCTTAAGGCAAATTGGCTCATAGCCTTCTTTACCAAAACGCTTATTAATCTTAGCTGCTAAGGCACGAACATCCGCATCGAAATGCTGATATTGATCAAGGGATGAGCGAGAAGGTGCCGCAATTTGAACAAAAGTGAATTTCCCAATCCAATCTGGTTCTAATTCCAAAAGCCTTTCAACAGCTAAAAATCTTTCCAAAATCCCCTTAGTATAATCAAGGCGATCAATTCCAATCCCCAGCATTCGATCTTTAGGAAAACCATTAATTTGACGAATATGATTTCGGCATTCATTCACAGGCTTTTGCGCTTTAAGCCATTTAGCTGGGTATTCAATTGAAATTGGATAGTGATTTACGGCAGTCAAAACACCTTTATAAGATATTGTCGAATTTTCCCGATCAATACGACTTTCGAGGAAGCGATCAACAGAATCAACAAAATTATTGCAGTGAAACCTTGTGTGAAAACCAAGGATGCTGCTTCCAAGTAGGCCATCAAGAATTTCTTCTCTCCACGGACATATGCCAAAGACTTCTGGATTGGGAAAAGGAATATGCCAAAAAGTTATTACAGTGGCTTTTGGCAGGCGCTCACGAATCATCTTAGGAAGAAGTGCAAAATGATAGTCCTGCACGAGCACAACGGGATCATCTGTTTTCGCCTCTTCGACAACAGTATTGGCAAATTTTTCATTTACTGCAACATACTGAGCCCAATCCTGGGAGCGAAAAACTGGCCGCACATGAGCAATATGGCACAAGGGCCAAATGCCCTCGTTGGCAAATCCATAGTAGTAGCCTTGTTCTTCTTCTTTACTTAGCCATACACGGCGAATTTGGTAACTGGGACTTTCTGGAGGAACTTTTATGTGGTCATTTTTATCAACAACCTCGCGATCAGCACTTCCTCCGCCATGCGCAATCCAAGTTCCAGAGCATGCACGCATAATTGGCTCAAGCGCAGTAACAAGCCCGCTGGCAGGAAATTGAACTTCAATTTGATTATTTTTCTTAACGTGAATATAAGGCTCTCGATTAGACACGATAAGAACTTCATCGCCGGTTAATTCTTTATTTAAAATTTCTTTTAAGGCACGAGGGCTCCAGCTGATCTGGCTTTCGTCTTTAGCCCTCCGCTCAGATTCCAAGTCTCGCATTAACACACGAAGGTCTTTAACGATGGGGCGCAACTCAGGGGTGCCTATTTGTGAAAAAGGCTTAACCAATCCCTCACCCTTAAGTAGGGCCCTCATTCCTTTAATCCAACCACGCAAACTCATTTGCGCTATGAAAACTGTGATCAAGGAAATGACGGCTGCTAAAGCACCAAAGAGGTAGACAATATAAGATTTTGTATCTGAACTTCTTTTTTGAAGAAAGCTCATGTCGTGAACCAAAATTAACTGTCCTACTTTTTTATTGGAGTCTTCGATTGGATGAAATGCAAGATGTAGCGGGCCTTGGGGAAATTGGGCTATGCTACTGTGCGCACTTCCATCAGAAGAAAATGGCTCGCAAACAATGCTTTCTGGAAAGGTCTGGGTTTTGTAAAGTAAACGACTATTTGAATCGCAAAAAGCGAGGGCGTAGAGGCGCTCATCTTGAATGACTCTATTAAATAATTTCTGAATTTTTCCACTGGATGGGTTCTGACTCATATCAATGAGTGAATCTTGCAACGTGCTTGTTATAAGCTTTGTACGAATATCAATGTCTCGAGCGAACCACTTATTAAAAATAAAGGTGTCTACGAGCGGGACAACGCCATAGGCCATAAGACCAAGAACAATCGCTAAAGGAATAATAAATCTAAGTGAGAATCGCATAGAATACAGACTTTACTTTGATATCAAATAAAAGTATACTTTTGTTTGTCATGTCATTGAAAAAATAATTAATGGAAGTGTGTAATGTATCCTTATGGCCTTATTGGTAATTGCCAAGCTTCAGCACTTGTCAGCGAGTCTGGGGCGATTGATTGGTTATGCTTGCCGCGCCCAGACAGCCCGCCTGTTTTTGGACGTCTCTTGGATGCTGATGGTGGACACTTTTCCATTGAAGGGGTGGGGAAGTATTCTGGAAAACAATGTTATTTACCAAATACCACGATCTTGATCACAACACTGACGTGTGAAGATGGAAGTGCATTTAAGATTACTGATTTTTGTCCACGTTTTAGCCAACACGGTCGAATGTATCGTCCTATTGCCCTTTTCAGAATTGTCGAGCCGCTAAGTGGAAGCCCCACAATTAAAGTTAGCTGCAATCCGGTTAATGGCTGGGAAAAGGAGGCTGTCAAACCAGAGCGAGGCAATAGCCATCTGCGTTTTGATTTTCGTGATGAGTTCATGCGGCTAGTAACCAATATGCCACTTACTTATCTATGTGAAGAAACACCTTTTGTTTTAAAAGAACCGCTCTATTTCGGGTTAACGTGGAGCTTTGGAATCGAGGATGATCTTGTAACCGTCACAAATAGATTTCTAGCAGAGACCATTAATTATTGGAATTTATGGGTAAAGCATTGTTCAATTCCCAGTTTGTATCAGAAAGAAACAATTCGTTCGGCACTTACTCTCAAGCTCCACTGCTACGAGGATACAGGAGCTATCCTAGCGGGACTCACGACTAGTCTTCCCGAGGATGAAGGTTTAGGGAGAAACTGGGATTACCGTTTTTGTTGGTTGAGAGATGCTTATTTTGCTCTGACAGCTTTTCACAACCTTGGGCATTTTGAGGAAATGGAAGGCTTTATTAAATTCCTACTTAATATTGCTGAAAAACATGAACACTCTCGCGAAAAACTACGTCCAGTTTATAAATTAGATCAATCTCTGCCAACTCCAGAAATAGAGCATCTTAATTGGCAGGGCTATCATGGAAGCAAACCCGTTAGAAGCAATAATCAAGCAGCTGAGCATGTGCAAAATGATGTCTATGGTGAAATGATCCTAACACTTTCCCCTATTTTTTTTGATGAGCGGTTCCACCATCTCAGAACTAAAGATCACGAGGCCTTGCTAGGACATCTTGCAAAACTTTGTATACAAAATATTTCCAAACCCGATGCGGGATTGTGGGAGCTAAGGAACGGTTGGCAAGAGCATTCTTTTTCCAATTTGATGTGCTGGGCCGGCATTGATCGAATACAAAAGATCCAAGAAAGAGGCCATCTAAAAAATCTAGAATCAAAGATAGCTGAAGCAAAGAAAATCGCAGAAGATGCCATCCGGTCCGCAATCAAAGAGGGCTCACTACGCAATGGCCCTAAAGATGACACATCTGATGCTGCACTTTTGCAAATATCTAACTTGAGATTCCCTGATATCGATCTATGCCGAAATACAGTTCAAAAAATCCATCAAGAATTAAAAACAGGAGCTGACGGCGCAACCGCTAGTTTTCTTTATCGCTACTTAAGAAATGATGACTTTGGTCAACCAAAATCTGCCTTCCTAATTTGTTCATTCTGGTTAGTACAAGCTCTGGTAAAAATTGGCCAGACTGATAATGCAAGAAAAGTAATGAAAGATGCAATGAGCGCGGGCAACACTCTTGGGCTTTTTTCTGAACATTTCATTCCAACCAAGCAACAGCAGGCTGGAAACTTCCCGCAAGCATACTCTCATGTCGGGCAAATCAATGCTGCATTCTCTATAAGCCCACCCTGGGATGAGGTTTTGTGATATCGGTAGGGAGGATTAGTGGTCTTGGGCGGGCACCATTTTCAATCATTTTAGGTTCTTTTAGGCCTCAGCCTTGCACTCACTTACAAAGATGATTTTAAAGGCTTTCATCAGCAATAAATGGCGACTGGGACATCATTGGGTGGCGAACCTTTTGACAGTGGCCCTGCTTTTGGTCTCTGGCATTGGCCATGCTAACCAGGATACAAAAACTGAGTCTATAGACCTAACCTCGACCGACCGCTTGATTCATTCTCTTATTTCAAAATTGCCAGAATCTGATTTTAAGCGCGGAGTCTCAAGATACCTAGGAGCCCTGGGGCTAAAATACTACGAGGGACAAACTGCCGGCCATTCAAACGCTGGCTTAAATGTCTACCTTTCCCAGAAGATGAATCAAAATCCCTGCTTTGGAGCCCTAGCCAACCAATTTTATTCTGATATCACAGCCCAAGATCGAAACTTCATGAAGTCTTTTGGGATCAGATTATCACAAACTGAATCTCTTCCGCGTCCAACGCTCAATGATCAATCTGGAAAAAAGCCTTATGATACCTTACGACCGGGCTGGCTTTGGGATAAAGCCCTGTATTACACAAGCGGTGATGCCAATCTTGCTCTTTCGCTAATCGGAGTTTGCGGACACGATGACGTCAACCAAGGGCCTTATGATTTCATGGATCGTTCTGAGTTTGGTCGAAAAATCATTCTCAGAGATGGTGAAAATTTACCCACTGATTATCGAAAAACAGCTCTTGAAAAAGGCTTTTTCAATAATGTCGAGTGCCCTGAGCAAAGCTCAACCATGTTCTTATCAAAATCCATTGGGACCGTTTATGATTTAGCACCTGAAGTAAAAAAAGAGATCGTGAAAACTCAAACCGGGTCTTCAAATTTGAAAGCCCTGCCCTCAAAAGATTATCACATTTACGGAGCAGCCTTTGCTTCGTGTCTTTTGATTCAAGAGGGCGTCCCGACTTTGATTGCCTCACGTATTCAAAAAGAAGCTGCCAGAGCCTATCGGGGAATTCGTCAATGCGAGAACATCAATACTCCGCTGGCTGTCTTTGATCGAATTCATGAATCCTATAAAACCGAGCTTCGCGAAAAGGGACTTCGCCCTATTCAACTAGATTTTGAAACCTTTATTTACAAAAAAGCTCAAGAAATTTCAAAAACACCCAGCTGCATCGGCCCCTATCATCTTCGCCCTGAGATCTGTGATTTCTTTAAACCCATGATTGGGGGATATGAATTTCTTCACGAGGTCAAACAGCGCATGAGCGTGCATGAATTCATTACTCAAATCACTGCTGCCAATCTGTATCGGCAGTGGTTCTTGGGCAAAGCCACTGTGTTTGGAGTGGAAATTCCTTGTGCCAATATTAATTTCTTTGGTCCAAAAAATATTTTACCTCAAAAAAATGAACACCCTCGGCTGTCGATGATGTGTGGCCCGCAGACAAGTGCAATCACCTGCCAGGCTGCGCGAAAAAAGATAGCTCGGTGGCTCAGTGATTTTGATTGGTCAATCAAACAACACGCCATTGGAGCCGAGTTTGCTACCCGCTTTTGCCAAAAAGAAAAATTTATCTCTGAAAATGTTCGCTCACAGCCCTATGAGCGAGCCTGTGGGCCACTTCAAACCGCGCCTCAAATCTTTCCAGAAAAATTAATGGATGAATAGTCGAGTGTTACTGGTTCGCAACTACATTGATCCAACCGATGACATTGGGGCCTGACCAGCGACCTGATGAGTCTTTTTTAAGAACGATTTGGGTGCTGGGCTTCTTTTGGCCGGGCTGATAGCTCGCCACTCCATGCTGTTCAAAGAGTGTAATTTGAATTTGATTTTCATCAATGACTTTCACATCACGAACAATTCCGACATGCCCCCATTTCGTGTACTGCAGAGAAATCATCGAACCCACAACTGGAGCCGAAGAAGAACACTTGTTTTCAATGTAGGCCAGGCGCGCCGGCTTATTCTGCAGGTAAGGACTTTGGATCACTTGTTTTTTAAATCGATCGGTCATGTTTTTAGATAAAACCTCTGCATGACCCAGTCCGATTCCGATTTTTGTGGGGATGCCATAGACCTTGTTCATAAATCGATGAACTAATTCCGTACATTGAAATTTCCCGCCAGGCGTATTGGAGTACGCAGGCACATCATAAAAAGTATCAAAAACTTCTCCTGACTTTTTCCAAATCAGAGAGCTTGTTGGACTTGGATTTTCAAGAGGAATTGGGGTCAGTGATTTTTGATTATCAGAACTTGAGCACTTTGTCGTCGCTGCTTGACAGGCAGACTGAATATCCCCGGCTTGTAGGTGGATGGATTTTGATGACTGAGGACAGGAACTTTGAGCATGGGATATGTTTGGTACAGCTAGAAATAATAAAATACTTAAGAAATTGATAGTTTTCATTCTACCTTGTTCCTCTTGTCTGCTCAGCGCTCAAGGGACAGGTGTAAGATAAGCTTGGGCAATATCTTTTGTCTGTCAGAGCCTCTTGAAATGAGATCACTTTGCACTGTCCATTCTCTTGGACCTCAATCCATCGGTTCATAAATCGAGCCCCGTGGGCATAGTCCACGTACTTTGAATCATGAGCATTGGATTCAGGCTGGATATAAGGCATTCTTCCCTTGGCTCGACTCATTCCGCTTGAGGCCCATCCGTAAATCCGGACTCTGCCTTTTTCTGGAGCGATAATCAGATCTTTTTTGTGACCAACGATGAGCCGATCACCGTAGGAATGAGATTTGGGATACTGAGTTTTAATTTTTGTATCTGATTCAATGTAGCGATCTGTTGAAACCATTTGATGATCTGGAGGAAAAGGGCTGGCCTTTAATTGCAAATCGGCTGAATGATAGATCTGGTCCACAATTTTGCTACTTGGTAAAGACATTCCCCAGACATCAGCCAAATCCTGAGCTGTTTCATTTGTCATGGGCATCAAAAGATTGTCTTGGTTTGTTCCTAAGGCAAAATAATCTGGAGCAACAAATATTTTTATATTCCCATCTTTACCAAGTGGAACATCCACACTTTTTAATTTTTTTAATCCTTCTGGAAAGCTTCCTTCCACAGCAAGCTTCTTAATTTCCTTTTCTCGAGCATCCCCCTGAAGCCCCTTGAAGAGAGACTTGATTTCACTTGCTGATTTTTCTTGAGCCTTGGGCAAACACGTCGCCTGTTGAACTTCTCCACATTGAGTGGGCCTTACTGAACATTTCTGCTGAGCCAGGTCTGGGCAAGAGTTTAACTCTTTTGAAAATTTGGATAACTTATTCTGCTGTGTCTCTTGATCACAATTTTGAGCGACACTTTGCAAAGAAGAAAATACAAAAATACTGAAGACAAAGACAATATGAAAACTATATTTGTTCATGTACTGAGTCTATCAAGAACACTTTGAAACAAAAGTCTGGTTTTACCTCTGAAAACTGAGACTGGACTATATGATAGGCAGAGTAAATATTAAGATAAAAATATGCCCTTATTTATTCTCTTTCTCGCTCTCATTTTTGCTTCAAATCCCAGCTTTGGCGAGCGCACTTGTGAAAAATCTCAATTGAATAATTTAAAATCTGTTGTCGAAAATTGCGAAACAACTATTTCTGGATTTAAGTGCAAACCTGACTGTCATCAGCCTGAAAAGAAAAACAATCACTGCCCTGACGTTGCCTGTCGTGGACAAAGATGCATTGGACAAATCCCCTCTTACCCAAAACCCGTGAATATTTTTATTCCTCATAATTTTGATTACTCAAAACCAGCCAACTTGGCTCTTCATTTTCATGGGCACAATGCTGGAGCAAATCCCTCTGCCGTTCACATTGATCTCAATGATGGCCGAGGTGATTATGCCTGTTTTGCTGCACAGTCAAAGACCAACACCATTGTTGTCATTCCTGAAAGTGAAAACAAATGTGATGATTATAGGAAAATCACTCCTTCTGGCTTTGTCCAAATGCTGAAAGAAATTCGCTCAGCAACGGCAGAGTCAAAAATGATTTGGAATGACCAATCCCGTTTGACTCTATCTGGACACAGCGGGGCCTATACGATTCTGAACCAAATTGGAAAATGGATTGATTCCAATAAAGAGGTCAAAGCCGCCCTTCAACCCCTATCTGGAGTGGGTCTTTTTGATACCCTTTACGGAGACAAACCGGGGATTCAAAATTTAATCAATTTTATGGAGAAAAAAGGTATGCCCTATTCGACTTATCTCACCTGGGACCCGGACACCGGCACAGCTCCGGCGAGTCAAGCAATGGCGGCGGTGAACAAATCTAATTCTTCAATGACTTCAATAGGGGCTCGAGTGGGACACAATTATCACATGATGAATTATATGACTTCGTTTTTATCAAAAACGGAGCCGAAATAATTTTTCTATAAACCAAATCCGCACTTGGATTGAATAAACGAATTAAAGGCATCATCCGAAGCAAAGTGAAAACGCAATTTGGAATTTTCGCTTTGATCCGGCCAAAGCTCTTTTGTGGAAACCTGGCAGGCTTTATATCCCTTTTTTTGAATTGTCGCCGTCTTTCCAACTCGAGGATCTGTTCCCCCTAGTGACGGCGTTTTGGGGTTTTGATTATCCACTTTTAGAAATATACCCTGTCCATGATAGGACACTTTGGATTTGTGAAACCCCAATGCCCCATTCTCAGAGAGAACCCCTTCTTTGACTGTGTTCGTTGCCTTATCAAAGACAACAACTTCGCCATTGGGTAAAGTCATAATCTTATCTTCACCCACAACACGGATTGAAGGGATTGTCTTTCGAGGAAAAAACATCATAAAGGTATCCTGCACAGTGCTATTACGTCCGTCAGGAGAATCTTCGAGCCAAAGATGCATATCCTGTCGGGCTTGGTTATCAAATCTCAGCGACCAGTTTCGACGACAGGGAACATCTTTGTCGACCTTTGGAACAATTTTATTGGGGCCATTATTGCAAAGACGAAGACCCGCTGGAGAATATTCAGACAATGTTTTACCCATATAGCAGCACCGATCAAAGCCTTCATTATTTCGATCACCCCAGGCCCCTTCGACATCACCCGGATTTGCATCTTGCGCTGGTGGGATGATCTCTCCACTATATGACGAAGCTTTGTAAGAAGTTGTGCCGGCAATAGCGACTTCGCAATCAACACAGCTTTCGTTAGATAATTTTTTAAGTTTATCCTGAACCTGCCCCAACCCGTACACAACATCAGTATCTGTGGCTGTTGATTCGCGAGCGCCCGCCTGATCATTCTTTTGATCAGGATCTTGAACAGCCACGGTTCGCTTTGTGGTCTTGACTTGTTTGGCTTCAGTAACCTGAGCGGCTCGCTGACATTTTCCCTGATTGATTTTCTCACAAATTTCAATATCAGGCTTTGCCGTTTTGTAGTAGACCCAGGCTTCTTTATTTTTGTGCTGCCCATCGAGAACTTGAATCTTGAGACCATAATTTCCTGATGAAAATAACTTTGTTTCTAGAATTTGACCTTGAGTTTTTGGGGCTAAAATAAATTTCAAATTGTCTGCAGTCTTCGTGAACTGAGCACTAGCTCTTCCGTTGAAGTAGTTTTCAAGTTGAATAACCTGATCCTTCTGAAACCCAAGCAGGGTCCAAGCTGTCAATATGAATAGAATATTTAAGAACTTCTTCACACGAACCATATCGGCACATCTAGATTTAGACTAAGACCTGTTTTGTGTCTCGTTCTGAGAATCTCAAGACTTTAGTCGATATATTGAGCTTAAATTGCTAACATAAAACCATGTCACAGATTCGTTTTGATGATGGCAACGAACAAAGTGATGATGAGTCTGAGATGGTTTCAGACCAGGATCTTATCCAGGCCGCTCACTCTTTTGCAAACGAGTGCCCGGCCCCCGACATTTCTTTGACTTCAGACCAGCCCTTACCATCAGATCCCACCTCAAGTCACGATGCCGAATCCTTTGTTCAGCTTGCAGATTTTGTTAAAAAAGAGCACCAAAGGAAAAAGTATCTCACGAACCCAAAAACACAGGCGAATATTTCAAAATATTTAAAATATGAGCAAGCTAAACCAGAAAATATTCAATTTGAACAAAAAGGTTTACAAATTAATAAGGCTGCCTAGAATGAATTCATAGGAATTCATTCTTCATGAAGAACGGCGAAGACATCTTTTTAAAAGTTAAAGACCCCAAAGAGAAAGAAAGCATCTTTCAATCCTTAAGCCAAAATCATTTTGAAATGATCTGTAAATCCGTAGCAAAAAGCGAAGAAATTATTATTCTTGAGCCGCTTACCTACATGAAAAATACGCTGACTTGCCGTCGCTTGCCCGAACAAAAACCTGTCCCCGAAGGAAATCTAATTATTCAATTTATGGTGGGTGCCGAAAAATATCTGATGCAGACCAGTCACAGCACGAAGGACGATCAAATTTATTTAGATGTTTCATCTGATCTCTTTCACCTTCAACGCCGAAACGATTTCCGTCTCAAATTACCAGTAGGATATAAAGCCCAACTTCAAATTCATGAACACAACCAGAAGCCTCTCAAAGATGTCAACGTCACAGTACTGGATCTGAGCGGAGGCGGCTGTCGAATTGAAGTTGATACAAACGATTTGGCCTTAAATTTAAACGACACACTTTCCTGTGAAATTAAACTCAATAAGCGAACACCCATATCTGCTCTAGCTCAGATCAAACACGCCTCTCCAAACCCCCTAAATCCTCAGATTTATTGGTACGGATTACAATTTGTTCAATTATCTGCTCCATCCAAAAATAAAATAATAGCTGCCGTCATGGACGTCTATCGGGAGCTCTTTACTCGAACCTAATGCAGATAGGTCAGCATTAAATGAATCAATCCCGTTCCTACAATCAAAGTCCAACTGGGCCACTTAAATTTTGTCATCAATCCAAGTAAACACAAAGGAATCACGACAAGAGCTAAAGTAAAGCCCTGACCAATAGAAATCAATACAAGAATAATTCCAGCTGCCAAGGCTGCCGTTGCCCCAAGCACAAAATCCTGCACCCATTTTTGTCGATTCATCCACCCCACAGCATGAGGAAACCAGGTTAGCATATGAACAGCGCTTGGTAAAAAAACGCAGATCGTTGTTATAATCGCACCGACCCACCCCCAAAGCTTATATCCAAGAAATGTCACAGTCACCATCACCGGGCCGGGAGTGATTTGTCCAAAAGCTAATGCATCCATAAATTCTTCATGGGTAATCCAATGATGCAAACTTACAAAATCAGAGTGAAGAAGAGGAACAATCGTCAGCCCCGTTCCAAAGGCCAAGGCTCCTGCCTTTAAGCACACCAAAATAAGGTCCATCGGAATAAAAGACCTCAAAGTCGCTTGCCCAAGCCTTCGATACATCACTGCAATAAGACCCATAACAATGATCACGATGGCCTCGTGAACTTGAGCAAATCCGATAAACAAAATGGATAAAATCAGAAAAGCCCAAAATCGAGACCGAGAATAATAGGGCCGGGCAATATCTCTCAGTGCGACTAAGATCAAGATAAAAGCTCCGGCCTGCATGCCCTCAAGAAAAGTACTCAGGGAAACATTCTGTTTGTAATCCGCATAGAACTCGGCCAAAAGAATCATCATCAAAAAGGCGGGTAAAATAAATACGATTCCCGACAGCAAGGCCACAAATGTTCCTGAGTGCTTTCTCGCGACATAAAGAATCATCTGAAAACTGACAGGCCCTGGCATAGATTTAATCAGACTGAGCGTCTGGCGAAATTCCTCTGCAGATATCCACTTTTTCTCAACAACAAGATCTCTTTGCATCTGAGCAATGACAGCTAAAGGTCCACCAAATCCCGTCAATCCAAGCCTTAAAAAATATCCAATGCACTCGATAGCTTTTTTCATTCTCCACTCTCAAGGCGTGTTGCTGGCCGCTGATGAGCCTCTTCAAGCTCTTCTAAAAAACTTTTCACTTCAGAATTCATCTCACCTGACGATGATTGTGAACTTGATTTTTGCACACTAGAACTTTTAAGGATCTGCTCTTTCTGCTTGCGTTTTTCTCTTTCCATTTCCTCAAATCTTTTTACATAAGATCGATATTCTTGATTAAACTCATTCGACCGCTCGCGGGCATAATCTTCAAAACTTTTTCGTCTTTCCATCATATCAGATTCAAAATCGTTTCTTTTTTCTCGCTGATTAGCAAAAAAATCTCGCCTTTTCTCATCCTGATTTCTGAAAAAATCCTCTCGCTGCTCCTTTGTCACTTTTGACTTTAAAAACTCTTTTCGATCGGCATCTTGGCTCTTTAAAAACTGATCTCTCTCTTTTCTTTCAGCTCTCGTAAAGACTTCTCTTTCTTTATTGAGATCCTTTTGAAAGATCTCTCGTTTTTTTCGCAAAGCTGTGTCAAATTTACTTCGAACATCGCTCGGTTTTGTTTTCATTTCGGACATTAACGAAAGCGCAAATGCTATCTCATCGTTTTCTTTTTTCTTCTCCGGTGGAACTTCTTTTCGAAGCTCTTCTAACTTCTCACGATCAGTACTTAATCTATACTTTTCATCCACCAAGGGACGGTCTTGATCTGTTGTTTTATATGCATTTTGTCTTTTCTCAATGGCAGCACAAGAAATCAGTCCCATCATTAGCCCAAAAAGAAGCACCATTCTTATCATTTTCTCTCCTAAAAGACCCATAGGACAAAAGTCCATCTCCCTATAGGTCTAATTTCACACTTCTAAAGGATAGTTTTTCTCAAGAAAAAACACAAACGCTCGATAAGTAGAATGATGATTTATGGACGAAGATTCAACAAAAAATCAAAAGGATTCCCGGCAAGGCCGACAGCCTCTCCATTTCAGCTCAAATTCACCCATCGTCGATTCCAATGGAAATATACCCTCTTCTTTATCAGCATTGTTCTAGGAGCAATTCTCCTTTTTGCTGGACCCACTTGGTATTTCGTCTCGCAAAACTATCAGATATTCACAAAACTAGCCTTTGACTCTAATCCTCAACTAGTTCAGTACCTGGAAAGAGAAATCGTTTGGCTAGGTGCTTTTCTCACCATTTCAGCTACAGTCACGGTAATCTTAAGCGCAATGATCGGGTTAAGAATGACCGGAAATCTGGTCCGTCCATTAATCAAAATGGAGCGACATATGAGGCAAATTTCTGTGGGAGATTGGTCATCTCAAGACTTTCGTCATGCTAATCACGAGGACTTCTACGAACTGCTCGATACCTATTCTTATATGTATAGATCTTTACGAGCTCACACAGAAAGTGAAATCAAACTTCTTGAGAAACTTGTTATCGATCCACAGAACGGCGAGGCCGTGGCAATCTGGAAAGCTCTCATTAACAATAAGCGCAGTCAGTTGAATCAACTTCCATCTGAACCGCCACTGAATGATACCACTAACGAGATCTCTGCAGAGTCTTTCGAAGCTGATTCGCAACATCGCGCTTCTTAATTGCCTCTCGTTTATCATGGGCTTTTTTTCCTCGCACCAAAGCAAGTTCAACTTTTGCCCGTCCGTTCTTAAAATAAACCTTCAGCGGGACACAAGTAAGCCCCTTTTCTCGGAGGGCCGCATAGATCTCATCCAGCTCATTTCTATTCAACAAAAGCTTTCTGAGACGTTCAGGCTCATGGTTGTTATAAGAACTGGATTTGTATTCTGAAATGTGGGCATTCTGCAAATAGGCCTCAGTACCCTTAAACGCCACGTACGAGTCCTTCAACTGACACTGCCTAGCACGCAGTGATTTGACCTCACTGCCTTTAAGGACAAGACCCGCCTCAAACTTTTCAAGTATTTCATAATCATGCCAAGCTTTTCGATTCTCAGCTATCACAAGGATGGAGCTCATTTGCCACTCTCCTGAAATCGAAGGTACAAATCCTGAAACATTTTCACCGACATTTCCTGAGCTCTGATCTTGGGATCGAATCCCTGAGCTGCTAATTTTTCAAGGATGATTTCTCTTGCTATTCCCAATCCCTGCTCCAGATTTGAGGACATCAATTTACGAGGATGCAAAAAAGCCGCCTTTAAAAACTTTAAATATTTTTTTCGATCATCAATTGAAACATCTTTTTTTGCAAACACCAGAACTCGGCTGGCTACCTTTGGCGATGGCATAAAGTCACCAGGGCCGGCCTCAAGAAGCATTTCTGTGTTCCAAAAAGTCTGAGCCACAACACTGAGCATTCCGTACTCAGATGTTTTTGGCTTTGCTCTTAATCTTTGCGCCACTTCTTTTTGAAACATCAACACCATGCCATCGAATTGGTTTTCATCCATAGATCGATCAATAACAAGACTTGATGAAATTTGATACGGAAGATTGCTGACGAGAACTTCTGGGCGATTTAAATTATGGCTTCTCCAATCCCACTGAAGCGCGTCGACCTCTGAAACACTTAATCCTTGGGCCTTCCAATAATTGGCAAAAACTGAATCCAACTCAATCAAGTGTAAGGGGCAATTCAACTGGCGGAGCTCAACAGTCAGCGCTCCCAAGCCAGGTCCGACCTCGATCATTCCTTTTGGATGAAACAACGAAACCGCGTGGACTATTTTTTTTATCACATGATCACTGATCAAAAAATTCTGACCCAGAGCCCGTTTGGGCTCAATATTTAATTCTGTCATCAGCTGAGTGATTCGTTGCCTGGCTGTCACCGAACACCGTCCAAAAAGTCAGTTGCAAGCGGCGATGGCGAAGGTGCCAACGATAAATCATCTCTCTCTCCACTGCGTAAGCGAATCAAACCCGCATAGGCAATCATCGCCGCATTATCTGTGCAATAGCGAAGTGGTGGAATAACCAATTGAACCTTATTGGCAGCAGCCCACTCTTGCGCCCTTTGTCTCAACCTTGAATTTGCCGAAACTCCGCCGGTGACAATAGCTCTTTTTAATTTCTTCTCTTTCACTGCCCGATCAAGTTTTGAAATCAACACATCCACAACAGCCTCTTGAAAAGAGGCACAGAGATCAGGCAAATTGGTCTTAATCTCATCAGCGGACATTGTTTGAAGTAGGCGATGGGCGGCGGATTTTAAACCTGAGAAGCTCATGTTGAAATGAGGATCTTTAATCATGCTGCGAGGAAAATCATATTTTTGGGCATCACCCTTTTGAGCCAGATGATCCACCTTAACCCCACCAGGAAATTCAAGCCCCAGCATTTTTGCGAACTTATCATAAGCTTCGCCAGCAGCATCATCCAAGGTGGCGCCCAAAATTTCATATCGGCCAAAATTATGCACATGATAAATCGTTGTGTGCCCACCGCTGATCGCCAATGCAATGAAGGGATATTGAAAATCTGCTGGTGGTTGATACTGTTCATCCCTTAAGAGTGGAGCGACTATGTGCCCTTCAAGATGATTGATGCCAATCAAGGGTAGATTCTTTGCCTGAGCTAAAGTTTTTGCTGTCACCAATCCTACAATGAGGGACCCAATCAATCCTGGACGATTTGTCACCGCGATTCCGTCAATATCAGTCCATTGAAGATTGGATTTTTTAAATGCTTCTTCAACGAGCGGAAGAAGATTCATAGTGTGATTTCGACAAGCGATCTCAGGGACAACCCCCCCAAAGGGTGCATGGGCGAGATCTTGATTGGCCGAGACAACAGAAAGAACCTGACCGTTATCACTAACGATCGCGACTGAGGTGTCATCACAACTTGTCTCGATACCGAGAACTTTCTTCATTTCTTTCAAGAAAAATCATTTCACTTTTTTCAGTCGAATTTTTGCATTCTTTGCAGAAGCTGACTGAGGAAATTTTGTTATCACTTCTTCATAAAATGTTTTAGCTTCATCCTTCATTCCAAGCTCTTGAAAGCTCACACCAATTTTGTAGGTGGCGTCGGCGTACTTTGGACTTTTGGGATTTTTATCCCGAAATTTAGAGTAGTGAAAAATAGCCTTCTTCCAATCTTTTTTATTGAACATGTCCTCGCCCTGTTCATAGCCACTTTTCCCACTGGAATCTTTTACTGATGTCGTTGAATCCGATTTTAGTGAATGGATCTCCGCACCGAGCTGCTCGACCTGAGTTTGTAGTTTTGCCATTTCCTCTTGAAGTAGCAAAACTTTTTTATTTGTCTCTGCCAATTGCTGATCAGAAAGCTGTTGAGTCTTTGCTCGATCTTGGTTCGAAGTTTGAATGCGGTTCTCAAGAGCTTCAACACGACCATTAATTTCTCTCAAATCAGAATTGAGTTCATTAAATCGACTCTGACTGTCCGCTGTTGATTTCTGAAGCGTGACCACCTGATCTTGCATGACTTTTTTTTGCTGATGCTCTTCAACATCGGATCTTGTCATCAAGCAACCAGTGCTCATGGTTGCAATCATAAGAGCAGTTGCAGGCAGAATATATTTTTTCATTACAGCACCTCTCCATTCTTAAATCGAATCATACGGGCAGAGTTTTCGGCTTTTTCAGCGGCTTGCTTAGCCTTTAAAAATTCAATTTTTGCAGTCTCGTAATCACGATCTTCATACAGGGCCTTGCCCCGACGATAGCTTTCTTCAGCTTGATGGTAGAAACCTGGCGAGTGTCGAGCAGCCTCAACAGCTTTTGCTGAATCCAAGGCCGCTCTGGCTAATGTGAACTCTTCGACTGGCGGAGGCGCGATAACACAGCCACTGACTCCAACAAGGACCAAGGCTGCGAAACTTTTTCTCCACCAAATCATAGTTTATTGGGCAAGAGGAACAAAGTTTGCGCGACGGTTTTTAGAATATGAAGCTTCGTCATCACCTTTAGCCAATGGTTTTTCTTTTCCATAGCTAATGATGCTTAAACGAGCTGCAGGAATTCCAAGGCTCACCATATAATCCTTTACAGAACGAGCACGTCGCTCACCCAATGAAAGATTGTACTCGATTGATCCACGAGCATCACAGTGACCCTCGATCTGAATGTTCACATTTGCTTTTGATTTCATCCAATCAACGTTTCCTGCAATTTTTTTCTTTGTCTCTGCAGACAAAGTTGCCTTGTCATAATCAAAGTTAACTGTTTGAAGACCACTAATGTTCCCACTATCGCTACCAGCAGCATCAAAAGACATTGCTGTGTTATCGATTTGCGGAGCCTGCTGAACCTGCTCAGTTGTTGTCTCCTCAGTTTTCTTCTTCGACGAGCACGCTCCAAGAGCGAACGCCAAAGTGATTGCGCATGAAACTTGTACGAATTTCTTTGTGTATTGATTAAACACGGTGCCATCCTCCTCTAGGTGAACAAAGAAGAATCATATCGAGGCTAGAACAGTTGTCAAATGATTGAGGCCATGCTGCAATTAGCCTCATGAAAAAAACATTTTTTATCTTTATTCTCGTTCTCGGAGCACTTTTTCACTCGACTGGACGCTCTCAGGTTGATCCCTCTATCCAATGGAAGAAGGTCTCCTTTAAAAACTTTGATTTGATTTATGATGCACAACATCAGGACCTTGCTGAGCTTTACGCTGCTCGTTTTGAAGGCTCTTTACTTAAACTTTCCAATATTTTCACTGATATTCCTGAAAAAACCACCATCGTTCTTAATGATCGCACAGATTTGACGAACGGCTTTGCCGCCCCTATTCCGCGCCCTTTCATTATGATTTATCCCGCCCTACCTGGCCCCATGGAAACCATCAGTGAATATGAAGACTGGGCTGACCTGATTGCCACCCACGAATACACCCATGTTCTTGCAATGGAACCTCGTCGCGGGGTCGTTAAGGGACTGTATTATATTTATGGCCGGCTGATGACACCGAACATTCTCTTGCCCCGATGGTGGCACGAGGGCCTGGCTGTTGAAATGGAAACCCGATTCACGAAGCGCGGACGCCTGACTTCAAATTATCAGGATGCTGCACTCAGAAGTTACTCAGTCCACAACCTCTACGAATCTATCCGCCTTTCAGATATCAACGAAACTTCGATCCCCACTTGGCCCTACGGAGCCCGCCCTTATCTCTTTGGATCTCTTCTCTGGAGTGACATGATTGCCCAAAAAGGGACTCGCATTGCCAATGAATTGGCCTGGAGACAGGGCGGCCGCGCTCCTTATTTTATCAATGGCCCCATCGAAGATGAGTTTCAATCAAGCTACCTTCGACTTTATTCTGAGATGAGAGATAGCGTTGAAAAAAAATCAGCACAGCAAGTATCACAACTCAAAACTGTTTCCCCAACTACGGCACTCTCGCTGAACCTGAATGATCTTGAGAATTTCTCACCCGTCGTTTCCCCCGATGGACTCAAGCTTGCCTACATTGCCAAAGATGATGCCACCCGTCGACTCATCCAGGTGCTCTCAAGACCAAGCACTTCTGAGCCTTTTGAAAAAGCACATTTAATGAAGGGAATGGAGCCTGCGCACTCAGAGTGGTTTCAAGAATCAAGCCCCTTTCCCAAACCAGATCTCAGTTCAAGCCCAAGTCCCGATGGCCCCCCAGGGGGGACAATCCAGCGCTTGAGCTGGTTTCCGGATTCAGAGAGATTTGTCTATGACAAAGTCGATGATCCCAATCGATTTCGCGAAATCTCAGACCTTCATATCTTTAACACCAAAACAACGAAAAGTGAGCAACTGACTTTTAATCTTCGCGCCCGAGAACCCGAAGTTTCTCCCGATGGACAAAAAATTGCCTACGTTCAAATTCAAACCGCGAAAACAAGTCTCGCTCTCTTCGACATTCAAACAAAGAAATCAGAAATTCTTTATGAACCCAAAATATTATCTAGAGTTTCCTATCCTTATTTCGGGCGTGAAAATGAAATTCTTTTCTCTCTTCATGAAAATGGAGTTGAAAAGCTGATGCGACTGAATTTGGTCACAAAAAAATTAGACCCAGTTCTTCAACAATGTCTTCAACCTCACTTTGGTTCAGGACAACTGATTACTTGTACTAACAACGGAGTTTCCAATCTCTATAAAACTGATGCTGAGTTTAAAAAACTTACTCCCCTGACCCACTCGCTCACGGCCATTTTCACCGCGACCTATGATTCTCATCGACAAGAGTACTATGTTTCTGAAATGACCAGCTCTGGGCTTCGACTGGGACGAATCGCCAAGACGGATGCGGATCGGTTGCCAACAAATCTTCCAACAATTAAGCCCATATTCGCTGACCGCTATGAAAAAGTTGCGAGCGAGTCTAAAGTTCTTGAAAAAAGCTCAGCTGATTTCACTCAAGCTGAAGATTACTCACCATGGTCTTATCTGATTCCAACTTATTGGATCCCCTCTGTCTATTCGACAGGAAATCGATCAGCCTTTTCTTTCTCAACTGGATCCAGCGATCCCTTGTCTAAGCACAGCTATAATCTCTTTGCGGCCTATGATGACGGAACAAAAAAAACAAGCCATAGCTTTTCATACTTAAACAACACAACGTCCGCTCAAGTCTTGGCGACCTCTTCAGATTTGACTTATTATTTAATTGATCAGCTCAATGAAATGAGAACACAAAAATCGCAAATCCTAGCCACTTGGCAACTGCTCTTTTTAAAGCCTGAGTGGGAGGGCGGTTTTGGCTGGACTTGGCTCACGAAACACCTCAACCAATCTCATAACTACCAACTGGGACCGACTCTTTATTTGTCTTATCTTGACTACACCATGGGCGGAGCGCAAATTTCGCCCGAGTCTGGTTGGGGCGGCACCCTGGCTTACACCAAGTTTTTACCTTCTGCGGGACGCCTGGATTACAATTTGGTCGAAGTCTCTGCTGTTAAATATTTTTCCAAGTGGTTACGAAAACACCATGTGTTCATGGCGAAATTCCAAGGCCAATACATTGATCGAATTGTGCCCGCAGCAAATTACACCCAAACTCAAGCCTTTATGCTGTTTACCAACACCAACTTGGCTCAGTACCTGATGCGAGGCTATCCGCCTGGCACCTTCTTAGGACGCAGTCTTGGTGTCGGAAATTTTGAGTACCGTTTTCCGATTCGAAGCATTTATCGCGGATCAGGTACACTGCCACTATATTTCAAGCGAGCTCACGCAGCTCTTGTGATGGATGGACTCATTGCCGAGGGTAGCGCCTATAATTCTAAAACATTGACCTATGAACCCATTCTCTCGGGAAAAACCTATTGGAACTATGGAGCCGAGCTTAAAGTGGACACCACAGTGGGCTATCATATACCTCTGACATGGACATTCGGGGTTTATACTCCTGCCGATCAAGAATTAACCAAGGGAAGCCAATTCTTAATCCATTTAACAACAATGTAGCCGACCGCATCATGCTTGGATTCTTGACAAGCACTCGGGGTCTCGAAAAACTGGACCTGTGGGGGTAATCCATGGATAAGGCTATTGAGCGTTGGAACTGGGTTCGAGATCTCGTCAATGCAGAAGAAAAGATGGAAGAAACAGGCATGGTCGACATGTCCGTTGGCTACGACAACGAAAGATACCTCGTTGCTGAAAGTCTTAATTTTCTTCAACAAATGAAGAACGAATTCATCGAAGCCTCAAACGCCTTTAACGATCTGAAGCACTCTCCAATGGGTCGAATTAAAATTTATGGAATTGCTAAAACTCAAGCGGACTTTATGCTTTTCCGAAATGGCTTTAAGATGATCTTCTCTTTAAAGAGTCCAGGAGTGATCAGCATTCGATTTAATTTCTTAGGCCCCAGCCAGTACATGCCAAGCCAAATTCCAACGATCAATTCTTCTGCAGCATCAAGCCTGATGGAAGAGCATTTGGTTGAAGCTAAGCGTGGACCCTTTGCTGATTTAAAGTGGACCTTCAAGGGCGAGCCTGTTTCCTTGCAAGCAGCGGTGAAATATCATATGACTCTCTTCATTAAAGAGAGTGCGAAATAATTTCGCCTGTAAGGCAAAATGAAATACTTATTTTTTGATACCGAAACCACTGGTCTACCTAAAAACTACAAAGCTCCCCATACTGACACTGCGAACTGGCCCCGAGTAGTTCAACTCTCATGGTTAATTGCCACAGACTCAGGCGAGATCATCAAAGAAAATGATTTTATCATCAAAGTGAACTTCCCTATTCCCGAGCAGGCCAGCAATGTTCACGGCATTACGAATGAAGTCTCTCTTGCCAAGGGTGTTGAGCTTCGCACTGTCCTTGAAAAATTTCTTGCCGATGTTGCCCAGGCAGACAAACTGATTGGTCATAATGTCAGCTTTGATATGCCGATTGTTCAATGTGAGCTGGTTCGATGTGGCTTGCAAAGCAAAATCACTCTCCCTGCTTTTTGCACAATGAAAAATACAACGAATTACTGTCAAATCCCCGGCCCCTACGGATACAAGTGGCCAAAATTGGAAGAGCTCTATTTAAAGTGTTTTAACAAAAAACTTCTGAACGCTCACAACGCCATGGCTGATGTGAAGGCAACTTACGAAGTTTTTTATCATTTGAAAAATCAGCAGGTTTTTTAATTAATCGGCGCAAATTAGTCATAATGTGTGACTGGAAGAAGCTGAACGAAATTCTAAAACTGCCTTGAATTGGCTATCATCAACAATTTTATCTACTGCTATTTGCATACAAGTTTCAAGAACTGGCCCATTAGAATCAGTCGTATCTAAAATATTGTTTACACCAGTTGCCATAGCCGAAGCCATTCCCTTATAAATTAGACGTCGATCTGAATTGAAAATAAAAAAATCAAGCTCAAGCACACATCCTGAAGACTCGGGAGTCCATCCGTTTGTATTCTCCCATACTTTAAGTTTTTTAATTGAGCCCATTAATATAAAACGAGAACTGCCCAGCACGTCAATACCACGTCTTTGAAGCCCCGCTTGAATTCTTTTTTGAACAAAGTCGGAAACAGATACATCAAGTTCTAATGGTGTCTCTTGATTAAACATTCCCGTGTAAGCAACCCAATTTCGTTCATCAGTTGGCCGATCATCACGAAATTTTCCAACTAATAAAGCCCCCCTAACCTGCACATTGGAAATCAAATACTTCAATGAATTTAAAGGCTGAATACTATCGGATTTTATTACTTCTTTACCAGTTGCACACCCAACTTGAATTACAAAAGTAATATATAAACATATTTGCTTCATTTAATAATAGTAGCTGGAAATAAAGCGTAAAGTACATTCAGAATTAGCGCAAACCTCGCCCAGACCTACATCCATGAACATCGCAACCAATGGATTTAAAGTCCCATCCCAAGGGCCTGTACATGTTGAAGCACCCAGGATTCCTAATTCATCAGTTCAAGAATAACCTTTAGAATTTCCAAGATTAATAAAATTAAACCCAAAAACTCTTTAGTCTTCTTCTTTTTTCGCCGAGATAACTGTTGCTGTAACTTTAAGGACCTTCCGGTCCGGTTGTCCGACATCAGAACCTCCAAATGTTGGTTCGGATGCGACATCAAAAGCAAGCCCAAGCGAAGTCTGCGGGGGCTTGCTTTTGCATTTTTAGAGCCACTTTCTAAAAGCCAAGCTCAATCGTGCTTTGGTCTAGTTCTTATTAAAACAACCATCCAATTTTCAGCAGAGTCATAAAGGGCAATCCGGTCTTGCCGATCTTATCACCCACGTCACGAACATCTTTATCAAGGGTCACATATTCAGGAGTTGACTGAACAATCGAAGGTGCATCGGTCGTGAAATCTGTACTTGCTGATAGAGGTAACTGATAGCCGAATTCCATCGAGGCAAATACTCCGCCCCCATCAATGCCCCACATCCAACCCACGTGTGGTGTGGCGTACATCGTCTTAATATCTACTTTTACTGTCACACTTTGCCCTGAAATGCTTTGGGTCTGCTCACCAGTTAAATTTTGCTGACCGAATAAAGCTCCCGCATAAAATGACCCCTTAAAGGGATGATACCGAGCTGCCAATTCCGTGTGACGGATTCCAACTGAGACATCGCTGGACTTCAAAGAGTAACTGCCTGTGCCCAAACCAAAACTGAAAAGTCCATTCGACATGACATAATCTAATCCAAAACCCAGAGGGTGAGGAATTCCCAGTCCAGCGCTAACACCAAAGTGAGATCCGGAGCTGCTGCTGCCGCTGCTGCTACCACCACCGCCATCATTCGCCAAAGCAAAAGAAGAAATCAGTACAGATAATAAGAGCGCAAGAGTGGTTTTCATGGTGTTTCCTTTTTGTATTTATTTAGACAATTCGATTAAATTTTTGCTTGTAAGCTGAGTACAACTTGAATTCGTAGGGATTAACTCCCACCACAACTAAGTCAAGTTGATCACCTTTTTTCAGGTTTTGTGACGATGAATTGTGAACGCGGATTAATTGTCCATGAACACTGACAATCATATCATCATTGCTTGAAACGTCTTCGACCGTTGCTCGAACTCGCTCACCTAATTGAAGTTTGATTTGCGTTGCTAACATAAATACATCACATCAGGTTCGAGTTGATTTCAACTTTTGGAAAAAGAATCTTACGAACCTCAACCTTTTGTCCCCTTGTATTCTCGGCGACCTCTGCATGGGCTGTGCGAATTCCAATTGGCTGGTTCGTCGGTTTTACGACTGTTTGACCTAAAGCTGGCTTTGGCGCTGGAGCTGGTGTCGCCATTGCTGGAGCTGGCATTGGTGCAGGGATTGGTTCTGGCGCAGGGATTGAAATGGGTGCCTGAACCGGCGCAGGAGTTGGCATTTGCGCTCCAACGGCCTGACGAAATTTCTCACCCAGTGATGATAAAGTCACCTGGGGTTCGACCTGGGGTACAACTATCGTGGGAGCTTCGTTCTCTGGCTGAGCAAAACTGACTTCTTCGTCACGAGCCCACTCTGGCAAAGCTTCTTCTGCAAATTGAAGATTATTTCTATTCACTTTTGCAACAAATTCGGCCTCACCACGACTAATGCCAACTTCCGACATGATTTCTTCAATCGATGCTCCCTGGTGAGCCATGCGAGCAGCTTTCACGTACTTAATAGTGTTTTGTCGCTCAATAATTTCTTGATGAGGAATCCGGTCTTGAAAAATACGAGCCACTTCTTTGCTTTTTTCCATCGAGGATTCAATTTGCTGAATGGACTTGTCAGCGAGAAGAATTTGATTCTGAACTTCACGGACTTTGATCTCTATAAGTGATGTCAGTTGAGTTACCTGAGTTTCTGTACGATCAGCAAGATCCTCAAGAACTGAGATTTTTGTCTGCAATAACTGCAAACCCTTACTTAATCTGGGATCATCTTT
This sequence comes from Oligoflexia bacterium, assembly GCA_016861345.1. Lineage (GTDB taxonomy): Bacteria > Bdellovibrionota > Bdellovibrionia > Bdellovibrionales > Bdellovibrionaceae > BOLD01. Next base: position 196,286 of record BOLD01000002.1, on the reverse strand, counting down.
TTGGGGACGGTGAAGTCGCATCCAAAGTGCAATAACCGATGCAAGTAAAACAAGATTTAATAATACCTGGGCAAGTATCCAAAAGCTCACAAGTCCTCCTCCATGAGGAATCGAGATTCACTTTCAGTTTACTCTGGACCTGAGTGATGTGCGAGTGACGGTTGGAAATCAGTGATGAAACTGGACCGAAGTCTATCCTGACCTAATTGAGTTGGGCCGAAAACTCTTGAAATCTCTGTATAGATTTTTCAATATTTTTTTGCGACGTTGCAAAGCTCAGTCGGATATATCCCTCTGTTCCAAACTCTGCCCCAGGGACTGTCGCCATCAAATGCTTTTCCAAAAGAATCTCGGCAATATCTTTTGATCCCCTTATCACTCGACCCGATGAAGAGTGCTTCTTACCAATACACCCTTGAACATCCAACCAAATGTAAAAAGCTCCATCAGGGGGAATCACTTTCAAATTTGAAATTTGATTTAATCCCGTCATAAAAAAATCTTTTTTCTTTTTCAGTTCCTCGACAGCGGCAGAAATGTCCGGATCACATTTTTGAAGTCCCACAAGTGCAGCTCGCTGGCTCATACTTGCCACATTTGAAGTGGATTGACTGATAAAATCAGCCATGACCTTGATGAGTTCTTGGGGTCCCAAGGCCCAACCCACTCGCCATCCCGTCATCGAATAGGACTTTGATGCTCCATTCACAACGACAACTCGGTCTTTTAGATCTGGTGCAACCAAAAGCAAGTGCGGTGCTAAAGATTCTTTATGAAAAACAAGGCGATTATAAATATCATCCGAAATCACATAAACATGAGGATTTTCTCGAAGCACCTGGGCTAGCTCCTTGAGCTCATCCTCTGTGTATTGAATCCCTGTGGGATTGCTGGGACTACAATGAATTAATACTTTTGTTTTAGGCGTAATCGCTTTTCGAAACACTTCAGCTGTCATTTTAAATCGAGATTTCTCATCACAAGCCGGCACAATAACCTTTGCTCCTGCTAATTCTGCCATTGTGGGATAACTGACCCAATATGGGGCCGGCACAATGACTTCATCACCCGGATCAACGAGCATTTGTAGAGCAGCGTAGATTATGTACTTTGCCCCAGTGCCTATCACAACATCATTGGCCTGATAACTTGTTTTCAAAAAACGATTTGTATCTTGAGCAACGGCAGCTCTGAGTTCTGGTATTCCGTGGGCCACAGTGTATTTTGTAAAACCATCCTTGATGGCTTGAATCCCAGCTTCTGCAATTGCAGGAAAGGTTGCCCAATCCGGCTCTCCAACTGTCAGTGAAATCACATCCTGCCCCTGGCTCTGAAGTTCTTTAGCTTTTGCTGCCATTGCCAATGTGGGAGAGGGTTTTAAGCATTGGGCCCGCTTGGAGATCATTTCTTACCCCCCTTATTCATGCTTTTGGCAAACTTTGATTGCAGTGGCTTGATAACATGTTTGGGAACAAAACCGTTGAGATCACCTTTATTCTTGGCAATGTCTTTCACCATCCGAGAAGAGATAAAATAATATTCAGGGCTGGCGTTGACGAGTAAAGTTTCAATATCTGGAGCCATCTTGCGATTCACATTTCCCATCGCCAATTCATATTCAAAATCCACAACAGCTCGCAAGCCCCGCACAATGACTTTTGCCTTTGCCTGTCTGACATAATCCACGGTCAAACCCTGATGATGATCGACTTTAACATTTTTGATATCTTTTAAGGCCTCGTGGATCAGCTTCATTCTTTCTTCGACCGTGAATAGAGACTGCTTCTCGGCAGAGTGAGAAATCAAAACGACTACTTCATCAAAAATATTTGAAATTCTTTTTATGATATCAATATGACCAAGAGTGATGGGATCAAAACTGCCAGGATAGACGGCTCTCATAACGATGCCCTTTCTCAAAAAATCATTTTACTTTTTTCGAAAAAAAGAAAGAAACTTGTCTCCAAATTCCCTTTTATCGTATCGGATTAAAGTCCCGTAGTCGTCTTCTATTTTTTCTCGTCGCCCTGATTCAATGAGCATTAAAGTGTTTTCATGAAAAAGCTGACTGGCAGAGGCTCCCATCATGACATCGTGGGCCATTTCCTCCGTAAATGGAGGATCTGCAAAAATGAGATCAAAGGGTTCACCCTGATAGGACTTTAAAAAGGATAAAACGTCTTTTTGTATGATTTGGTAAGGCTCTTCGATTTTGAGTTTAGCAATATTTTTTTTCAAAATATCTATAGAGCTTTTATTCTTCTCCACAAAGACAACTTCACGCGCCCCACGCGAAAGCGCCTCGAGACCCAAATTTCCCGTCCCACTAAATAAGTCAATGACCCTGGCCCCTTCAATATCATTCATTAAGATATTGAACATGCTTTCTTTCACTCGATCAGTTGTGGGACGAATATGTCCCGCTTGAAAAGAGGTCAAATGGTGACCTCTGTATTTTCCAGAAATGATTCTCAAAAAAACCTCAACTTGCTACTTTTTCTCTACCTTCTTCAAAAAAGAGGCAATCATATCCTTCTTCTCTTTTTTCAGATCTCGAAAGTGCATCTCAACAGTCATTACTTTTTCTTTTGTGCCACCAGGAATATAGGCTTCAATTGTTTCATAGGTTTTAATAACCTTCACAGGCTCACTAAAAAGTTGACGATAAACAGGAATAGTAAAGTTCGCAGTGTAATTCTCACCAATTCGATAAAAATGTCCTGTCGCCTGCATCATGAAGCCAAAGTTTGTTAGCTTCACAATATAGGCCTTGAGAGGATTTCCACCCTCAGGTTTTAAAAGCGACATCTCTATCGGAAAGGCCTGAACTTTAACTATTTTTGTTTCTGGTTTATCTGAGCTCATTTATTCATTAATCCTTCGGCCATTTTAACAACTGTAAAAATATCTTCAAATGGTTTTGAAATAAAGAGGTCCGCACCCATCTGAAGGGCTGATTGCATGTTGTGCTGCCCTGAAAATGCAGACATCATAATAATCTTTGTCGCCTTCCTGACTTCTGTTGGCAATGCTTCCAAGACTTGTGGTCCCGTCAATCCAGGCATGAGCACATCAAGGAAAACAAGGTCCGGACTAACTTTTGTCCAGAGCTCTAACCCCTCTCTTCCATCCCCGGCTTCATAAACTTCATGACCAGCAGTCTTGCAAGCTCTTCCGAGCGAACGGCGCACAAGAGGTTCATCATCAACAATCAGTACTTTCATCATTTGCCACCCGCAATAGGAATTTCAACAATAAATTTCGCTCCATGACCTGGAGTGGATTCAACTCGAATTTCTCCACCCATATTTCTCACAACATCTCGAGAAAAGCTCAAACCTAAGCCTGTTCCTTGCCCCTCTTTTTTTGTGGTGAAAAAAGGTTCAAAAATTTTTGATTGAATCTCCATTGGAATACCTGGGCCTGAATCTTGAACTGTTAAGTAGACAGCTGATTTTTCTCGATCCACATTGGTCTCAATAAACAAGTTACCCGTTTCCATCATTGCTTGGCAGGCATTATTAATGAGATTAAACACCACCTGCTGAAGCATTGCTGGAAATACCTTTATTCGAGCCGCTTGAGCATTGAGGTTGATCTGATATCGATGTCGCCTGATTACAGACTTGAGCATAGGCATCGTTCGATTCACAACTTCATCTAAAGTTGTCGTGACTAATTCTCCAGCTCCACCCTTTGAAAATTCCATTAAATTTTTTATTATTTCCTGAGATCTGGCGGCGGCTTTTTCAATTTCTTGTAAATCACTCTGCAGCTGTGGGCGAGCTTTTTCTTGTGCGATTAGCACTTGGGCCAGCGATCGAAGACCCGTCAAGGGGTTATTCAGCTCATGGGCAATATTTCCCGCCAACAATCCCAATGCTCCCATTTTTTCGCTTTGCAAAAGTCGAATATAAATTTCTCTTGCTTCAGTGATGTCTACATACTGATTGATCACATTCGTGGCTTGGCCATCACTTTGAAACTGAATGGGATATGAATGAACCTCATAAGTCTTTTGTCCATTGATAATTTGATAGGTCCAAGATTTCCTCTCAAGTAGCGACTGCTGCAGTTCACAACCTTCACAAGGACTCTCCCGGTGAGCAAAAACCTGATAACACTTTTCTTGAATAATTTTATCAGAAAATTTGCGATTAGCTCTGAGCACATTGTACTGGTGGTCAATGATTGAGATTGGATCTCTCAATCCATCAAATGTTTTTTCCCAGCGGTATGAATAATTCACCAACTCGTTCTCAAGTAAGAGTCGATCAACAGTCACTGCGATCGCTTGTAGCCGCACTTGAAGAAATTCAATCAAAGAACGCGATTCTTCGTCCCTCATTGATGTTTCTATGCAGAGTCGGACCTGAGATTCCGAATAACCGACGCGCTTCATTAACTGGGTTTCAATGGGAATAGTCGTCATTCGAGCAATAGGACGCCCAATTGCATTCGCCATTTCTCTTGTTAAGTCAATATCGTGTAAATTCACCGATTCCGACAAACTAAACTTCTGCCTGAGTCTTGAATGAAAGACGGAGCCGGACTGATAAGAATAAACCTCGGACCATTCTTTATGAGTTTGAAAAAGAATAAGGGGCTCACCGATCTTTGAAAACTTTCTAAGTTCCTTCCGAACAAGCAAAAGCAGTTCATCTATTGATGAAATCAAAGCCAAATCCTTAATAAAACGAATCATGTGGCGCAGCTGATTGAGTCTCTGTTCTTCTTCTTCTTTAGAGGCCTGGATATGAAGAGTTCTGTCTTCGACAATTTTTTCAAGATTGGCATTTAAGACTTCAAGATTTTTATTCTGAGTAGTGGCCTCTTTATGAAGCAGGCTTCGTGAAAATGAATACTCATACCCAACAAGAGCACTTTTAATCGCTTCTTTCAATCGCTCTTGATTGATTGGAAATGCGAGAAGACGATGAATTTTATACCCATTCACAAGCTCCATCATCTGAGAAAGGCTCCACTGGCTTCCGATAACAATGTACTCGGTTAAAGGATTTTTTGCTCGCAATGTATGCATAAGAGATGCAGCATCTTGAACATGACGGGCTCGTATAACGACCAAGGCCGGATTCAATCCGGCCTCGTATTTTCTAAGTTCAACTTGTCTAAAATAAACGTCCTGGCTAAAAATTTCTTGGATCAGCCGAAAGAGCGTATCCTCATCGTCATGTAATAAGACCAGGGGCCGCTCAAGTACCTGAGTCGTTCTTTTTGAAAATTCCTTCTGAAAATTCTTTTGAATTCCGTTCATTTTCCTTTTTTAGACTCTGGCTAAGGCCATCTAGTAACTCTTTCCATATCTGAAGAGAGTGGCCTAAATCATACTCAAGAATTTCAGCAATGAGTACAAAATCCTTTTTTTCAAAGGCTTTCAACGCATCCCCAATGGCTCGAGATGTCAGAAGCGCATTTTCTCGCCACTCTTTACTTTGAACATAGTCTGTTTTAATGACGCCTTCCAAAGAGACCAGACTTTCCACTAGAAACTGACAAGAATCAATCATCTCAACAAAGCTTTTCAGATGACCTTCCATGCCCTCAAAACGAATTCCGCCTGCCAACTGGTCTGTGCTCTCAATCAGCTTGGGCAATTCAAGTGACCAATTATCCAAAAGTTCAAATAACAAATCCGTGGGCTTTTGGCTTTGAATCTCAAGGACATCAATTTGATCTCGATCAAAGCTCGACATTCGAACCTCATCCTCTTGACTTAAACGCATCCCATTAACACGAAACTGGCAAATAACCTCTCCTGAGCTTTGAAGATCCATCTCGATCAATTTAAAAAGTTCGCCTAGGGTCTTTGGCTCAGTTCCATACTTCTCAATTAATTCGTTTTGTGTCATGACCGTCGTGTTCATTCAAGCTCCCTTCCCGCCTCACTTGGGTGTGCTATGTAGAGTTCAAGTACCTTTTGAAGTAATTCATGTATTTCCAGCGTTCGCGCAAGGATTTGCTTCTGATCTGCCGGTGCAATTCTGATTTTCTCCGTCTGATACCACTTAATCAAAACTTTAAGACTTGGAACTAATTTTCCAATCGCCTCGATGACCTCTTCGCCTCGCTCAATGATAGGTGAAACCTTGAGTAGATCTCCACCGCCCGTCACAAATTTCATTTGGTCGATCATGATTTTATTCATTTCATCAAGCTTCTGTATTCCCTCAAATACAGTATTGTCTTCTGTGCTTGGAAAATCATCACCTATATACAGTGCCTTCAGCAAATGCCACTCAAAATCACTTTGCTTTGTTGTCAGGGCCCAATAGCTGGGAGCTCCCGGCTGTACTGGAATAATACCGATATCCTGCTTATCTCCAGTGATCATTCTATAAAGAGCCTTGCCGACTTTGTCATGTTGAACTGAGTTCAAATCTGCAAATTTAATCACAAAGCTGCCTGGAGCCCTGGGGCCTGTCTCCCAAAAATTGACCGCTGGGAAGCTAATATTCAGACACGGAGTCTTCACCAAAGATGCAATATGCATGGGCGCACTATCACACCCCAAAAGGGCCTCTGCATTTTTAATAATCGGAAACAAATCTTGTATATTGGTCTCTCCAACAAGATTGACCAAACGAATTGATTCAACGTGCTGAGCAATGGCCTCTGCTATATTTTTCTCACCAGGCGCCCCAATAAGAACACAGCTAATCGGATAGTATTGGTGCAGCTGTCGAATGATCAATGCCCAATCATTTGCCTGCAATGCCTTTGTCGCCTCGCTGGCGCCCACATGAAGAACAAAGTACTCTTCTGGAAGTTCCTGCTTGGGAACTGGCATCAGATCTGGCCCTGCCCAATCTGACTCGATTAAATCAAGGCCCATTTGGCTTGCAAAAATCTCAGTCAAGTGGAAACGATTTGCACGACCAACGCCAACCTGAGCATAAAAATAAGCACTCATGTCATCAGGGATGGCCAAATAGCCATCGCTAAATCTTGAGTAACCAACAACCTTTGTCTCGGGATGAGTGATTGCGTGAGTCAAATAACTGGAAAATGGAGAAAATGTTTGATTCACAATCCAATCGTATTTTTCAGCAGTCAAGACCTGAACAAAGCTATCCATTCGCTGAAAGGCTTCTTGCACGTCAAGATTCAGCTGAACAAGTGGAGCTAGAATCTCGCGACTGGGAAGATGATGAATTTTATCAACAACATTTAATCCCACTAAAGCTGATGCAAATTTCGGCCTTGTGAGCACATGAATCTCAGCCTCAGGGTGCGTTCTTTTCAAAGCCCGCAGGGCAGGCCAAGAAATAAATATGTCACCTAGTCTGGCTAGCTGAATGACGAGAATTTTCATTGGGCACCTGCTCTCTAGTTAATTCCAATAGCATCTTTAATTTTTCTGTATCGCGGGTGTAACCTTGAGTTTTCACCACTTCTTCGTAGGCCTTTTCTAAGCGAAGTAGGGCTAACTTAAGATAACTCTCGAGCTCTTGAGACATATGATCCTCTTTCTTTTTTCGCGTTTAATAAATCTTTTGTTATTTTCAAATCGATCTGAATCAGTTGCATTCCCTCTTTTATCGACGACTTCAATTTTCGAATAAAGCCAAAAGCAGTCTTATGCTGTTCGGTCAACGCATTGTGAATCACTTGGATATATTCATGATCAATTCGATTAGCTGTTGTAAATTGCTTGTATGTTTCTAAAATTTTTCTCTGTATTTCAGAAATCTGATCATTATTTTCTCTAAAGCAAAGTCGCACACTTTTCTGTGCGGCCTCATCCAATGATTCTAACCACATCAATGCGGTTTCAAATTGTTCAATCTTTAAATTCATCGAGGCATCTGAAATTTCATCCAGATCCGTATTTTGCATAATCGTGCGAATCGCAGTTCCATAAGGAGGAATTGGATTTTCATATTCATGATCAAGATAGAACTGCCACGTGATCTGCTTAATTTCTCTCTCAAGGGTTGTCATCTTTTCTTCTCCTAATCCTTGGATAAAGTAAAAGTTATTTCGATTCTGAACCTGGTAGTAGTGAAGATTTTGATTCTGAGGTAAATAGGCCTGATCGTTGAGCATCGCCTTAGCTAGAGACACAACATCATGAACCTGTATTTGATTCTCACACTTCAGCGTTGACTGAGGGCAAGACTGATGATGTGAACATGGATAGCAACTTACCGATGGTGTAACAACATATGACTGGACACTTCTCGGGCCCGTCTTGGTTACATTTGCACTACCCATAAAAAGGGAAAGCATTTGAACATTCATTTGTGCAGCTAAATGCTGAACACTTGTATCCCCAGTGATGAGCAGTCGTGTATCTTGAAGTATTTTGACCAATTCAACCCACGTGGCATATCTTACTTCCACACCAGCAGGGAAATCTTTTGATTGGACGATATCCTTTTCGAAGGGTGCTGCCAAGACAACAAAAGTATATTCTGGATAAAATTCTTTTAGTTCTGCGGCTAATTGCGAAAACTTATTCATCGACCAATTCTTTTTCGCATCACTGGTCAATACCTGTAGGCAAATATAACGACTGCCCCTGGCTTGCCCATTTTGATTCATCGTTAAGCCAATATCCAATGATCGAGCTAAACCATCCAAATAGTGAAATGGCGCTTGGTGAGCTCCGCTATGAATATCATTAAAATAGACTCCCCACTGGCAGTCTGCTGGGCGAGCCTTTCCATTAACAAAGTAAGCTCCTTTTTTAATTGGAGCCTGAATCAGATCTATCAAGCGAGCCGATAACAAATTGTGTGTGAGATTTAAAACAACATCATATTTTTCATTATTGAGCTGAGTCACAAGAGCTTGAGTCTGGCGAAATGCCGCCCAAAGAGATCTATTTTGCTCAACAAGAATCTCTTGCAACTCTTTTCTTGGAAAAACGATCACTTTCTGTACGGATTCTCCCAGTATGGATCGCAAAGACATGCTTGAATCATTGAGCAGCAAGTGAATTTCGGCCGAAGGATTTTCATGCAGATAGGCACGAAGCGCTTCCATGTGCATCAATAGATCACCTATTCGCAAAAGAGATACCGCCAGAACTTTCACCGTACGAGCTCCCTAAGACATTTCCAAATCTTCACTTCTTCTTGTTCACACGACTGACCTTCAAGTAGAGCTCCAACTGATTTAATTGTGATAGCTTCCTGACTCTTAAAATTGACCACAGTTTGAATTCCAAGATCCCTTGCCTGCGCCAGAAAACTTTCTTTTGTTTCTGCTTTGAGCAAACAATAAACGGATAAAAACTCAGACTCAAGGCCCTGCCATGCTGCCCGAAAAGCAAAGACATAGGGAAACACCGGAAGACCACTTCCTAAATCATTTGGACCAATCAAACGCAGATTGAGATATAATTGAAAATTATTCTGATAATTCTCAATCATCTTAGGATCCAGATCAAAGGCATAGACCTGAGTTTCTGGATTTTGCTTGGCAAACTCTGAAACGTGAAATCCAGCTCCAATACCCACAATGATGACAGGAAGTTTCGATTGAACACGGCTTTGACGCTCAATCCATCTCTGAGCCTCGCGTAGAGGATCTCGAGGCGAACAAAGAATACGACCCTCTCGGGTAGCCACACTACTGAGCACTATTTTGAGCTCCCATCTGCTGACGGATTTGTCTTTCAAGGTCAATCAACTCTGTAGCATCTGGGTGCCACAAAAGAACCCGCTCAATTTCCAGAAGAGCAAGGTTTAATTCATTTGTCATGCAATAGAGATGAATCAAAACAAGAGACATCTCCTTATCAGAATCAACTTGTGCTAAATACTGCTGCAGCCTTTCAATCCCTTGATCAACAGATTTTTCATCCTGAGACCAGTTGACATAAAGATGAACTGCTGTGCGGTTAGAGATATTGAGATCAAGAGCTTTTTCAATATTCGCTCGAGCCAATTGAAGATCTCCCATATGATTATGCACGAGCGCTAAGCCCACCCAAGCCTTGTCATTCGAACTATTAATATTCACCGCTCTTCTAAATCTCTCTAAAGCAGAAGAAAAATCATTTTTCTGCACCTCAAGTGTGCCAAGATTCACATGGAGCTGATCTGAGTCAGGATTCAATGTGAAGGCTTTATTGTAATACTCTTCTGCACCCTCAAAATCCCCTTCTTTCACGAGAATGTTGCCTAAATTTTTGTAGACCTCAAAAAGTTCAAAGGACTCAGACACAAGAAGTCCAAGCCCATCAAAATAAAATTGTTTAGCCATCTCGTTGTGGCCAGCTTTGTAGTGCAAGTGACCCATTTGCACAAAAGTTTCAAATGAGTAATCAACCTTCACGAGCTGTTCATAGATTTTAATTTTTGAAGCCAACTCAGTCGTCTCATTGAAACATTTTGATAGCTGCTTGAGTGCCCCAATGTGGAATGGATCTAACTGCAGGGCCTTGACCATGAGAGCACGGGCCAAGCTGTTCTCATTATTTTTCAGAAGGGTCTCTGAATTGTAGATGTAAAGTGAAATTTCAGCTTTCACCTGAACTTCTGCTGAAACAATGTCCTGAGGAACAGGGGGCAAATCGCCTGACTGAGATAACAATGAAGGTTTCTCCTCAGCTTTTTCTCTGATCTCTTGATCAAAGGCAAAAACAGCTTGTTTGCGAACATCCGATGATTCAGGCATAATTAAAAATGGCCGACTCTCAATTTCCATCTCTGGACTTTGCTTCAGTTGAAACTTCGAGCTGGGCTTTGGTCCTAATTCAATATCCTGCATAAAGAATCCACTCCTTAGTAGTTGATTCTTTCAAGAGCAACCCAAATGCCACTCAATACACGGGCTGAACTCTAATGAATTGAATTAGAGTTGTTAACGTCATGAAAAAGAGCCATCACATTGACTGAATCTATTTTGACTGTCAGAGTTTTGACGTTATTTCGCGGGTTGAAGTTCTGGCAAAGCTAGCTTTTGAAGCTCATTCAATTTCACTTGTACGTCCAGCGGCAATCTCATGCCGCTACTTCCCGTAAATCCAAAATATACTGACTCTTCCAATTTTTTGTAACACTGCTGTGACCAATTCGAGTGGGGAACCTGTCGAATGCAGGATTCGTAATAATTTTCGTGTAATGACCACAAAGCCAAATCCCTGACTGCTTCGTAACTGACTCCTGTTAAGTATAGAGCCTCACCTAACTGTTCTTTATTGAGATCCATGGTTAAGAGCTGGTGTAAATCAGAAAGTGCTCGCAAGAAGTAAACGTCGCCGCCTCGATCCGACATTCCCATCTGAGCACGATGTCCCTGACGAACCAAAGTCTGACATCGACTGAGCAAATCACTAGCGGTACGTGCTGAAATCAATTTCTCTTTTTGCCACTCACGAATAGCTGAAGACCACGACTTTGCACTTTGTTTTAAATAATAAGGTGCCTGTGGCGCTCCTTCGATAAGGGATGTGATCTTAAATGATTTTTTAGGGTCTTTTTGAAATTTAATTGATATCGCAAGAGCGTTGCGAACTGCGCGATCCAACTCGTAAAGATTTGACTGCGAAGCCAGGGATTCAGAAATAACAGACTCAAATTCTTTAAAGGCTTGGTCGAACTGTCGAATAGCCAAAAGATATTCCCCGCGATCAATCTTCTTCATATTTGCCAATGTTTTTTCAAGCTGTGGAGTTGAAAATGAAGGCCCTGAAGAAGTTCTTGTGTGACACTCTATGCAGTAAGCCGTGACATGCATCAAGGTATATCTTGCATATTCCCTTTTACCCAACTGCAGACTCTCATCGACTCGCTTCAGGTCCTCAGAAAAGGCTGAAGAAATAAAACGCAAACTTGGATCACGAAACTGAACAGATGGATTATGGCTTACTTGCTTAGATAAAGCAGAGAGCTCTTTTACTTCCTGATCAACCAATGACCGCTTATCCGGAGAGTTAAATTGTGCTGGATCAATGACCTGAGGAAGAAGTTTTGATAATACTTCTTTCAAATTTTGCATGGAAGATTGCAAGGTGGCAGCTTGAGAATCCGTTCCAGCACTTTTTTGGTTCTGAGTTTGGCAAGATATAAGAAAAAAAACTGAAACAATAATTAATGTAATTTGTTTTTTCATAGCCAACCCAGGATAGGTTGGCTATGACTAATCGGCAAGAGAATTATACCTCTTCATCCAATCGTTTGGTAAAAGTCGGTGATTTGTAGCTACTAATAGCTTTCTTATTATTACGAATTTCTTGCAGTTCTTTGATGATATTTGATTTTTCTACCTCAATGCAGGAAAGAACTTCGAGGTCCTGCGCCAAAATACGATTGACGTATTCATCTTTAATTGCAAGTGCCTCTTTCATATCTCTTCTGAGCTCTGCCGTTACTGCGACTGCGGCCTCTGACTGGCAGGCATCGATCTCAGAATCAAGATATCGAATAATCTCGAGCAACTTTTCTCTTGTTTGATAAAAGTTTTCAAGATTATCAAAATTCGCCTTAGAAAAATTCAACAGTTCCGTCTCATTCAAAGTATAAAACTTTTCGAGATAGTGGTTCTTTTGGTTCAGTAGATTAATGATTCTCAACATCGCCCCTCCTGGACTCGTCGATTATGTTTCATTATTAATATTTAGCGGGCCTTTCCTGGACCACCGGCCTTTTCGGCCTCTTCCTTTTTCATCTTTTCAACAGCACCAACCCATCCCTCATAGAGAGTCTCCAAAATTTTCAATGAAGCTCTTAATGGCTCAGGATCTCCGCTGATGTTTGCTTTCGTATACTGCTCAGTAATAAACATATAGAGCTGCTCAAGATTTCGAGCAACCTCTCCACCAATCTTGTGATCAAGCGTGTTGTTCAACTCCAAAACGATATCGAAGGCTCGTCCCAAATTCACGCAACGGTCTGCCACGTTTTTTTCTTCAGCTGCCTTGATCGCTAATTTTGTAAATTTAATTGCAGCTTCGTACATCATGAGCAGAAGCTTTTCGCGACTCGCACTAATAATGGACGTTTCTTTGTACTTTTTGTATGGGTTATTCATCGCTATCCCTTATCGGTTCAACTTGTCGTTTTTGAAGTCCTGTTTTCAACATAACTCTCAACCTTACCCCTATGCCTTTTGTCCAGCCGCTAGCCCAGCTACTGATGCTCCTTGAGCATTGAGTTTGGACATTTTGCTCTCGAGATCGGAAAATTTTTTTCTTAAACTATCTTCCTTCTTTTCCAGCTGGGATTCCTTTTTCTCAATCCGTTGGTTCATTGAATTTATTTTCTCGGTCAATCCTCGCTTACGAAGCGCTAAGGGTCCAAAAGTGTTATTTGTCAGATTAGTAACCTCTCTTTTCACTGCGGGAACAAAGCCAACACTAAATCCATCTCCTCTTAAGAAATTGGCAACATCCTGAGGATTCTTTGAGAGCTTTGAGTTAAATTTATCTTGTGAAAAATTAAGTGTTCCATTGCGATTAAACTCAATGCCCAATTCATTCATACGGGTGATCTCGCTATTGACTCCGTGCTGAGGGCTCATAATCAGTCGTCGCAAATTGGCCTCAATTGTTCTGAGCAGCCCATCTCCACCCATGGGGCCTAGGCTTTCCCTTCCGTTCTTTCCTTTTTGAAGCTTATGTTGATTTTGAATAAACGAAAGAACTCCATTATAGGCATCAACAAATGTTTTAATTTTTCCTGAAATAACGTCGTAGTCTTCTTTTACTGTGACCGCTATTTCTCGCCCCGGAGCCGCTTGCTTCAATTCAAGAGCAACTCCTGGAATGACGTCCTTCACTGTGTTATCTGGAACTTCAAGCTCAAAACCATCAACTTTAATTTTTGCGTTCTGTGCTGGTTTCGTGACATCAAAGTAAAAATCCTGATCTCCATCAAGCATATAAACTGTTGGAAAACTGACTTGCTTATCGTCCCCCGTTGCCAAGCCCGTCACCAAGAGCTTAAAGGGATTCTCTTTATCTTTACGGTCGTTTAATACCGTTGCACGTAAGCCGACATTGGCTCTGTTGATTGATGCCGCAACTCCATCTAAAGTTGAATTTTCTCCACTGACATAGACCTCTTTTGTTCCCTCTGGAGTTTCGAACTTAATATATCCAACACCAATCTCTGTACGATCTCGATCTGGAAAACCGTTGGATACAGAACCTGGTTTTTGCGCAAGCTGCTGGACCTCTATTTGCCAAGAGCCCGTTGTCACATTCTCAGGATCAACCGTTCCATTGATGATATTGGGATCACCTGACATAAGTTTATTATTTGTGAATCCACGTGTGCCAACTAATTCACCTAATGATTTAGAGATGTCTGTGACTTTCGTTTCAAGATCTGTGACTAATTTATACTTATCATCTTCAGCTGCTTTTTTGACTTCCATTTGTTTGATGGGAATACGCTCAGCATCCATAATCTGTTCGACTATGTTCGGTGGTAACCCTGATGCCATGCCTGTCATTCTGATTGCAGCCATGGAATCATTGTCTCAAAAAAAGACATTAAACTGTGAGTCAATTAGTTGTCTGTCGAGGACGAGTTTCGGTCGAGTTTTTCGATGAAAATATGAATGAACTTTGACAGGACGTCTATTGGTCTAGGCCGTTTTCCGAAGGAGCTGGCCTTTTTCTGTATCTTTAACCACTTGCAAAGTCCAAAGTTCTGCTTCAGCTATCCGACGCACGACTTTGCCACTGGGTTCTTTAATAAGAACAAACTTTTTTCCTTCTAACTCTGTTAAAACCACACTGAGATTGTGATCCTTAACAACAGCCAAATTCTTCAGATGATCCATCGCCTTTTTTAGCTGTTCATCTGTCATCGGAGGTTTTTCTTTTTCCCTCTGCTGTTGTCCGTATCCAGTTTGTCCGTTCGCATCTCGATCTGTTGTTGAATCAGTTTTGATGGCTTTTTCCACCTTAGCTTTCGGATTCACTCCGATCGGTAAAACTGATTTCAAAACATTCTTGATATCCATGCCCCCTTTATCGGTCCGATTTCATTTTCTCATCACGAGACCAGACTTTTTCTAGACCTTAAGAACTTTTTCAATTCCCAAAAAGCCCCTAAGTACCCCCGAGAACTCACGCCCTCGGGGTAGGTAGGTACCGAGGGAGAGGAGGCTCTCCCTCTTAACCGTAAAATTCAATTCGAATAATTAACCAACAAGTTTCATTGCAAGTGCGGGCTGCTGATTGGCTTGAGCCAACACAGAAGTCGAAGCCTGCAGAAGAACTTGGTTACGAGCGGCCTCAGAAGCAGATGCTGCGATGTCTGCATCACGAATTCGAGAATTCGCTGCTGAGAGGTTCTCATGAGCTGCGCCTAAGTTTTCAATAGTTGACTGGAATCGATTTTGTAGTGCACCGAGATTCGCTCGGAAGCCAGCCACTTTTGACTGAGCCTCATCAACAATCATCAGCGCATCCTGAGCACCATCTTTTGAAGAATAATCAACGCCCTCTACTCCAAGCTCGCCCAAAGTAGCATTGAGCATCGAAGAATCAAAACCAATTCGATCTTGGAAGGTATCATTGTTAATACCGACCTGGATTTCAAATGTTTGTCCTGTTCCATCTAAGAGACTAGTTGTACCAAATCGAGTTGTCTTTGCGATACGCTCCATCTCTTGCTTGAGCTGCTGAACTTCCATATTCAGGAAGCCACGCTCTCTCTCGCCAACAGTATCAGATGCAGATTGAATTCCCAACTCACGCATACGAGTTAAGATATTTGAAATTTCACCTAATCCGCCCTCTGCGACTTGCACCATTGAGATACCGTCGTTGGCGTTACGTGAAGCTTGGCCTAAGCTTCGAACCTGAGACCTTAAAGACTCAGAGATAGCTAATCCAGCAGCATCATCTGCCGCTTTAGTGATACGAGATCCAGAAGAGAGCTGTGCCATGCTCTTTTGGATTTCTCTTTGCGAAGCGACTAGAGTTCGCTGTGCATTCAGTGAAGATATGTTTGTTGTAATTCTCATTCCCATATGGGACCTCCGTAGTTTTGGGCATCCTGACACCGACGAAAGGCTAGATCTTACCTACAAGATCATTGTTATGCCTCGTGAAGCTTCCTTGCCTCTTGGGTTGTACATGTTGGAGAACGATTCCCGTTTGCTGAACTTTGCTGGTTAACGATTAAGTCTCGGCAGTCACTCCTTAACTCACTCTCGCTTCAGTCCAGTCGAGTCTTGTTCTACTTGCTTGCCTAATCAATCGGCGAGGTCTTGTAATTCTTTAGCCTAGTCGAGTAAAACTGGACCAGGGTCCAGCGCAAACTAGACTAAGGTTTTGAAAATTAGACCAAAATCCCGCGTTTTTCAGGACTGAGGTCTAGGTCTGATGATCGTCGAGGCGAGGTCTTGCTGGACTTATTAATGATAGAACAAGGTCGGGCACGACGTGAGTCCACGTCGAGTCGAGATTTCATCTATAATATGATTGTTAGAATCGAGAACGAATCGAGAATAGATACTCGAAAAAGAAAATTGAGAGCACAAAACTGAACTCTCACAAAAAAGAATTAAGCTGTAGAAGAATACTTTCGTGGTCTATATGGAAGGAAACCCATTGCCTCGTTAAAATTTTGATTCACGTATTTTCGAACATTTATAAAATCTGCCATCCACGCCAGTACTCTTGTCCAGGGTCGCTGATCCCAGAACTGAATACTCTCTGGCGCTAATTGAGAAGCCTCTGATGATCTCGCCTGCCCTCGCTCTACTCCAAGTGCAATTCTGGCTATGACACCTGATATGGCCCTTAAAAAAGAAATAAAGCCTCTTCTATATGTAGGCCGCACAAGAAGGTGAAGATGATTTCCCACATTGGCATATCTATATATTTGCACGCCAAACTTCTTTGCGTTTATTCGGATTTTTTCTTCAATTAACTTCGATCGAACCCTCGTGGCCAAAAAGGACCGCTCCCCCTTAGCTAAGGAAGATCTGAGAGTTAAATGCATTGCCTGCTTCGTACTTATTGGCCGTGAGGTCTTTGCATGCGACTTCTTCAGTAAGGATCCACCAAACTCTTTCTTTACTTTGAGCTGCTCATCTAAAAGCTGTTGCTGGGGTCTTTTCTTACTCATTTTTAATTTCTTCTTTATTCTCGATAAATTCCAATATCATTTATTTATGCAATTCTAGTAGCGATGTCAATTTAATTGTTCAAACTAGATTAACCAGGTAAAAATAGTGCCACACTCAGATTGATTATTTCTAATGATCGTATTTGGACTTTAAAAATACTGACTGTATATTTCTGGCCCCATCCCTTACGGTCTTAAATAGACTGCTGATCCGAAGTACACTTATCAAGCTCAGCGAATAGGCCGTTTCGAAATATTCCAGACCTCTGTCGCAGTAATCTGATACTGCTACCTCAGCACTTAATATCAAGTTAAACTGAATGCCACTTATGAGCTATACCACCATCGAACTCCTCGGCACCATTTTCTTCGCTCTCGCGGTTATTCACACATTTCTTGTTGGACGCATAATCGAATGGTCCCACCACTATCCAAAGAATTCATTTGCAAGCAACATCCTGCACCTTCTTGGTGAACTTGAGGTTGTCTTTGCTATTTGGGCTGCGCTATTTATGGCCGTTTATATTTCCCGAGAAGGCTGGGGACCAGCCATTGCCTATCAGAACTCTTTAAATTTTGTAGAGCCCTTTTTTATTTTCGTCATCATGGTTGTTTGCTCTACTCGGCCTGTTTTAACAGCTGCCAGACAAGCCATCTTATTTGTTAGCTTAGGAGTCCAAAAAATAATTCGGACCCCCCCCGTAGTAACTGATATCTTTGTCGTCCTCGTCTTGGGATCACTCAGCGGCAGTTTTATTACAGAGCCCGCAGCAATGACTGTAACTGCATTTATGCTCAATTCAATGCTTCAGAAAGAATCTAATAAGTTGATTTACGCTCTGATTGCAGTTCTCTTTGTGAATGTCTCTATTGGCGGGGCGCTGACTCACTTTGCGGCTCCACCTATATTAATGGTCGCCAATAAATGGAATTGGGATTTGATGTATGTATTCACGCACTTTGGATGGAAGAGCGCACTTGCTGTTGTTATTAACTCATTTTTACTTGTTCTCATATTCCGTCGAGAGTTAACTGCGAACTGCATTACTCTGCGCGATGTCGAAACAAAACTTTCAGGAGCACAGGCAGCCATTCCATTAGGTGTTACTCTGATCCACCTTTTCTTCTTGAGTGGTATAATTGTTACAGGTCATCATCAGAATGCCTTTCTTGGTATATTTCTACTTTTCTTGGGAGTTGCGACAGTCACAAAAAGTTATCAGGACTCGTTACGCCTGAAAGAAAGCCTTCTGGTCTCGATGTTTCTTGGAGGAATAATACAATTTGGAGCCTTTCAAAAATGGTGGTTGATCCCCCTACTGGGGCAAATGACTGATATTGTACTCTTTAAGGGCGCAGTGGGCTTAACCGCCATAACAGATAATGCAGCTCTGACTTATCTTGGATCTCAGGTGGAAGGCTTAAGCGATGCCAGTAAATATGCCCTGGTTGCGGGCGCTTTGGCTGGTGGTGGTTTAACAATAATAGCGAATGCACCAAATGCAGCAGGATATTCTATTCTTGCTCATAAATTTCCAGGTGGAATTAAACCTTTAAATCTTTTGATCGCAGCCATCGCACCGACTGTGGTTGCAATTGTTTGCCTGTGGATGCTCTAGCCCTTATTTTGAAAGTGTGACCGGGACTGGCAAACTAGAGGCCGGCATTCGACTCGACTTCTTTACTTCGGTTGTCTTTTGCTCTTGAGACTCAGACGTCCGCACGACATGATCTTTCGTTTTCTTCTGCGTTGAACCTTTTCCAACACCCGCTAAAACTGAGAGCGATACCACGTTCAAGATGAGGAGAGCGACGAGTGTTCTCATTGTTCCAATTCCCTTTTTCTGTCAGAAAACTTGAGCCCTTAGGGTACCCTCGGGAGACCATCCCCCGAGGGTGGGCTTAAGTGCACGCAGGCTTACTGGGTCTGTGGGCCGGCTCGCCTGCGCGCTCATTTTTAAAACTTGATTACGAATTGATGTTCTTGTTGTCTCGATTAACCAATCAGCTTCATGGCAACGCCAGGGAACTGATTCGCTTGAGCAAGAACCGAGACCGCCGCACTCTGCAGAACAGAGGCCGATGCAATCTCTGCTGTTTCCTTAGCAACGTCAACGTCTCTGATACGAGAGTTCGCTGCACTTAAGTTTTCGTATTGGATGTCCAAGTTACTGGTCGTGGCGTTCAATCGGCTCTGGATAGCGCCGAAGTTTGCCCGCATCACACCTAACTTTTGAAGGGCATCGTCAACCTGCTGAAGAGATTCACGAGCATTACCCTTTTCTGACATGTCAATACCATCGATACCAATTTCAGTAGCTGTTGCATTTGCAGAAAGATTAAACTTAATTGTGTTCTCGTCTCCGGCAAAGGCTCCAACTTGGAACTCCATCTCTCCACCACTACCATCAAGTAGTTTTCGAGATCCGAAGTTTGTTGATTTAGCAATACGATCAGCTTCTTCAATTAAATTTCGAGATTCTTCTTGAAGGAACTGTCTTTCACTATCACCGATATTATCTGATGCCGACTGAATACCAATCTCACGCAGACGGATCAGGATGTTATTAATTTCATTTAGTCCACCCTCAGAAATCTGAATCGCCGATCCAGCATTGAAGGCGTTGTTTCTTGCCATCGCAACCCCTCTGATTTGACCTTTTAAGCCTTCAGAGATTGCTAGTCCTGCGGCATCGTCAGCTGCCTGAACGATACGCGAACCAGAGGCAAGAGCCTGTGTTGAGTGCTCTAAACGTTTTTGCTGAACATTCAGCACGCGCTGAGCGGAAATGGAAGGTAAGTTTGTTTGTATTCTTAAGCCCATAGTTTTGTCCTCCTATAAACAGACAAAAGGTTGTTAAATTAAAAACCGTTTTGCTGGAGCTTCAGCCAGAGAGAGTGGTGACTGACACTCTCTCTGGAGAGCCGGAGGTATTTATCAGGGGCTTCGCTTGACTGCTTCGAGGTCCCAGACTCTTACTTTCTCGGGTGCTCCAACATGTACGCAGTACTTCTCGTCAAAGGTCCAGGAAACTTTAGGCCCTTGGTCTAGTTTGATTTTAGATGCAGCGCGTCTTGTGTTGGAAACACATAAGGATTTGAAAATAAAAAAAATTTTCGACCTTGGTCTAGTTTTCTCATTTTGGCGCAGGACTTTGGTCTTTAGAAAATAAAAAGGGGCTCGTATCGAGCCCCTCTTTGAACATGAAATAGTCTTGAATAGCCTAGGCAATCAACTTCAGAATTTGTCCAGGAACTTGATTCGCTGTTGCCAGCACAGCAAGTTGATATTGCTGAAGCGCAATTCCCTTTGCCATTTCCGATGTCGCCTTTGCCACATCTGTATCTGCAATTCTTGCCTGTGCTGCCTGCAGGTTTTCCATTTGTACAGCAGTGTATGAAGTCACAGAGTCAAATCGACTCTGCATGGCTCCAAAGTTCGCTCTTGCTCGACCAAGACTGGTCAGGGCGATATCGATCGTTTCAAGCGAATCTCGAGCGTCCGTCTTTTCAATGACCGTCATCCCGTCTAAGCCCAACTCACTTGCAGTCGTATTCGCATTGGACTGATACCGAATGATATTTTCCTCGCCCTTATAGGCACCGACTTGGAACTCGTAATCTTTTTCAACTCCAGAGAGCAATTTCTGCGATCCAAACGAAGTCGTCTTCGCGATTCGATCAAACTCTGTCAGCAACTGTTGGAACTCCATTTCAATCATTTCACGCTCTGTATCTGAGAACGTGTCGCTTGCAGATTGAATTGCGAGTTCGCGCATTCGAATTAATAAATTGTTTTGTTCGTTCAGCCCACCCTCGGCAACTTGCACAAAGCTCACTGCGTTTTCCGCGTTATTCTTTGCCGCGGCCATCCCCTTGGTTTGACCCTTCAGGTGCTCAGCGATGGCAAAATCTGCTGATCCCTCAGACAAATCAGCAAACCGGTTTCCCGTAGCAAGTTGTTTCATTGACCTCTCAGTCGACTTTTGACTTTGAGATAAAGCACGTTGGGCCGCAAGAGAGGCCACGTTCGTATTGATCCTGAGTCCCATGAAAGCACCCCTTTCTCGTCGCGATTTGAGACAGGATGCCCATCCCGTCTCATCTCACCGAGCAAGTACCCACAGACCCGAATTTGGAACCTCGATAGCAGTCACACTTAGGCTATACGCAGTGCGTTATGATTGTAAAATGATTAATAAAAAATTAAACATGAGTCTTTCTAACTATTGGATTTCTGGTCCTCGAGTGAACCATTCTGATTCACTTACTTTTCCTTAGGAATCAAAGGAAAGGCTCTTGATGTCAAGACAAGCTTCGCCCGGTCTCCGGTGATCTTATAGTAGGGCAGCTTTGTGTTCACATCATGCAGTTTTAATTTTAAGAATGGATTTTTCTCATCTCTCCAGCTGTAGTATCCCGCAAAGAAATCAAATCGACCTTTGCCCACGATTCCACGACCCTGATCTCGAATCACAAAATATCCACTGTGCTTTCCACCATTGGGAAGCTCAAGGCCCACTGCCGCTGGGATAAAAATCACATCCCCTGGTTTGTAAAGCTTCATATCAGCAGCTAATGTATAAAATGGATCCAAGCATATTGAGTCCACACCGTAGCCAAAGATGCAACCACCATTAGGGATTTCAAAGAACCGATCCTGTCCCCGGACTTGAGTCAAAATATTAAGTCGATAAATTTTATTATTCTGCACAACCGTGCACGAACCCTGCAGACCACATCGATCCAAGGTGCCCTGACAAACCTTCATTAATACGACACCCTTTGCTCCGTGAAGATCCTTCTTTTCACCCTCAGCACAGGTTGTTTCATTTTCATAGATGACTTCATTGAAATAAATTGTAGGAGAAATATTTCCCTCTTCGACAATTTGATAATCTTTCGCCTTCTCGACAGCCGGCTTCCGCTCAGCCTCTTCATTTACCGATGCCAAGGGCTCAACATAGGGAACATCTGCTGTTGGCAACGCAGGAGTCAGCTCTTCTTGCAGTGGAGCCGGCGCCAAGTCCTTTGGCTTTTCAGCCACAGTCTTAGCTTGACTAGGAGCATACTCATTCGTGATTTCAGCCTTATAGCGGCCACAACCCACAGCGCTTAAAAGGAGCATCAAGGCAACAACAGCTTTGATATTGAGTCTCTTCTGTTTCATCTGTAAAAGCTCCTTTCGCTGATGGGCAGTATACTCAAAACTGGGTGTTTTGAGAGAGAAAAGTGGGTCCTCTTGAACAAAAAGTAAAGCCTATATCCTGTGACAATTATCGACCGGCCAGATTTGATTTAAAGCAATGAACAGACCCCTCTTGAGAAAAAATATCCTGTCGAAAGTTTAAACACAATCCTATCTCAAAGGAATCAGAGGAAAAGCCCTAGCCTGAATAATCGCCTGGGCAAGATCCCCCTTAATCTTATAATAGTTCAAACGAGTTCGCTCATCATCAAGCTTCATTTTCACAAACGGGTTGTTGGGATCTGTCCACCTCATCTCTCCGCTAAAAAAATCAAACCGTCCAGACCCAACTATCCCTCTCCCCTCGTCACGGACTACTAAAAATCCGCTATGCACCTGTCCATCCGGAAGTTTTAACCCCACCAAGTCAGGCATGAAAATGACATCACCTGGCTTATAAAGTCTCAAATCTGCAGCAACAGTGTGATAGGGATCAAGACATATTGAATTCACTCCGTATCCAAAAACGCAACCGTTCTCAGGTATCACAAAAAAGCGATCCTGCCCCATGACTTGATCTAAAATATTCAAGCGATATGTCTCACCATTTGTGATCACTGTACAGGATCCCTGCAATCCGCATATTTTTAAGGTTTTTTTGCAAACCTTAAGAAGCACCACTCCTTGAGCACCGTGCAAATCTCTCTTTTCACTCTCATCACAGGAATTGATGTCCTCATTAATTGTTTCGATATAGTAAATCGTTGGAGTCACTTTCCCCTGCTCGACAACATCGTAATTCATTTCACCAATTGTTGCTGTCGAGAGACCCATTAATGTCAGTGACGTTGCGATCATATTTTGAATTGCGTTCATCATAAAGCACCCCCGTGCCGGCTTTTGAAATAGCTCAAATCCTAGCCAACAGACATGTTGAAAATGTATTTTTAGAAATAGATATAACCAGTGACAATTATGGCTTTAATATTTTGCCATTTTGGATTCGAATCACTTTTAAGGCCAGCGACTCGATGTCCCGTTCATCATGAGTGATGAGCAAAGCCGGAATTTTTTCGTGGTGGACAACCCTCTTAACTAATTCACGAGCCTCATCTCGAAGATTCTCATCTAGAGCCGAAAAAGGCTCATCTAAAAATAAAATTCTTGGCTCAGACATCAGCGCTCTCGCCAATGCCACTCTCTGCTTTTCACCGCCTGACAAAAGCTCTGCCCGACGATCAAGGAACGGCCCCAACTGGAGCATCTCTGACCAACTCTGCAAGTGACTCTTGATTCTATCTTTCGGAATTTTACGCGCCTGCCCTGCAAATACTATATTTTCTTTCGCTGTTAAATGGGGAAATAGCTCATAGGATTGAAAAACAATCCCAATTCGACGATCGGGAACCGCTAACTGCGCCAAATCGATATTTTGAAAATGCCATTGCAAAGTTAAAGATACATCGAGACCCATCAACAATCGAAGCACTGAGCTTTTTCCAGACCCCGATGGTCCACACAGCACCGTCACCCCCTGGTCTGGAATTTCCATCTCTGGGATGTCGATGACAAAATCACCATAATTGTATTTTAAATTACGAACGACTGACATAACCCACCCCTCGAAAGAAAAGATATATCAACCCACCCAAGAACAGAATCAGTGACATCAACGCCTGGGCAGCGCCTAACCGGTACGAGGTCATTAATCCCTCGACAATCAACCCCAAAGTCACATCTCGACTAAAAATAATTTTTGAGAAAGCGAAATCGCCTAAAGCCCAAACTGCTCCGACGCCGCTCATTTTCAATGCGACCTGATGAATCTGTGGCCATGTGATCCGTCGAGCAATCAAAAAATCACCTGCCCCTAAAGCCATGCCAACGATCTGCTGGGACTCAAGTCCACCAAGCACAGGGGCCACACCCATTCTATAAAGACTGCAAATCGAAAGAAGCACAAACCCTAAGCAGAAGAGCAGATAAGACATCAGCTCAGAAGACATTCCCAAGTAAAGATAAGAAAATCCAATCAACGCTGTACTTGGAGTCACATAGGAAAAAATAAATTTGTGAATCCATTTTTCTCGACTAGCAAAAGCCAGTGCCATCACAAAAATATAGATCACAAAACCAACCCCGAGCGATAATACTATACTTAACGGAAGTACTTCCAAAATAGCTTGGCTCAATCCCTGAATACGAAAAAGCTGACTCCACCCAGAAGGGATGTCGGCCAGAAATCCAAAAACATAACTTCCAATATATAAAAGAACAGCCCCCTTCAAAAAAGGCCATGACAATAGCGTTAAAGATCGGGTTTCAATATTTTTTCTTTGGACAAATCTCCTTCTCAACAACATCACAAAACTAATCAGCAGTAGGCTCTGCAGAAGAGAAAGAAATAAGGCCTCCGAAAAATTTCCAGAAATGCGAATCTTCTCATAAATTAAAACTTCAAGAGTGGTTCCTCTTCCCCCACCCACAGCAAGGGGTATCGCAAAGCTTGCGAAGCATGAAATGAAAACAAGAAAGAGTAAACCCAAAAAGTCTCTCTTTAGCATACGAAGGACTTGGAAAAGAAATTGGGATTTAGAAAACCCAAGGACATAGCCCACCTCTGAGATCGCACCAACTTTATCTCGAAAGAGACGTGAGAACTCAACTCCCAACAAACCTGCATAACTAAGACTTTGAATAAATACGATAGCAACTATCCCTGATGGAAAAGGATCGATCCAGGACATGCAAATTAAAATAAGAAATAACGGCGGCAAAAAACTTGGCAAATAAAGTAGATATTCAACGAATTGAATTCTCTTTTGAATTCCATTTAAGCCGAGACTGATGCCCAACCCCATCACGCCAGCAATAAGGGCACTTCCAATGGCTTGATAAAAGGTGTTTTTCAATGCCCAAAAGGCCTCTCCAAAGTCTGGTAGACTAGTTTGATGAAAATGAAAAATGAGAATTAAAAAAGGAGAAATTAGGAAAAGAAGTATTGCTAAAGAAACCAGTCTTGCGACACTCATTCAGCTCTTCTCAATTGGGTCCATTTCTTTAGGATGCGCTCTCTTTCGGCGATTGTTGGAATCACGTTCATGTCCATCAGCTTGTAGTTGGGTATGGATTCAAAAACAGTCCCATCACGAACACCTTGAATAACTGGGAACATAAAGTTTTTTTCCATAATAACTTTTTGCCCCTCTTTCGAGAGAAGCAGTTTTACAAACTTTTCGGCTAAATCACAATTTTTACATGTCGCGGGAATACCAACATATTCAAACTGAATGGGATGCCCCTCTTTAAACTCCACTGCAACAATATCCGAGTTTTTCTCTTCAAGAAGATGAAAAACCGGAGAAGTCACCCATGACAATGTCGACTTCACTTGATTCTTCTGAAAAAGCCCATAAGACATGGACCAATTTGCCCCATAGGATTTAACCTGGGCATTAAATTTTT
The DNA here is from genome assembly GCA_016861345.1 of Oligoflexia bacterium. GTDB lineage: Bacteria > Bdellovibrionota > Bdellovibrionia > Bdellovibrionales > Bdellovibrionaceae > BOLD01. Next base: position 170,573 of record BOLD01000002.1, on the reverse strand, counting down.
TCAGAAACTGAAAGGCCTCTTCTTCTCCCTTCACTGAAATAAGCCACAGAAGAAACTGCAGTCCCGGAGAACTGGTGCGAGGATCCTGAAGAGAAATCTGCCCGGCGAACTCAGGCATTAATAGGTCATCGAATGATTTTGGCAATTCTTTCACTTCAGACTGACGAACAAGAAAAGCCAAAACTCCCCAATCATAGGGTATAAAGTGAGTTCGAGAAAGCGTTGCCCTTACTGGTTCATAAAAATTTAAGCTTTCAATTTTAATTGGCTTCCACTCAATACCTTTTTGAGCCATTTCAAGATCATATTGGTCAAAACCCAAAACGAGGTCCGCCCCGCCGCCTCGGTTTTCAGATTTTAATTTTTGCATGAGCAAAACAGAATCCGCCGCATCGTTATACTCAACTTTGCAATCACAGGTTGATTCAAACTTTTCCTTGAGCCAAGGACCAGGACCCCACTGTTTAATGAATGACGAAGAAGCATAAATTTTTAAAATCGGGCGTGAATCTTTATTGGGATCACGACTATTTTTAAGAAAAAGAGCTCCAAATAAACCAGCGAAAACTAAAAACATGAACACTAAAAAATGTCTCATTCGCTACCACCAAATACCGCGACGACGCTTGAAAAAATAGTAATCAAACCCTAGACAACGCCCGGCGCCTACCCAAGCCATAGCCAAATGCATAGCAAAAAAGACTCTGTATAAATCCTCGTATTGAGGGCCAGTCAAAATCATCATATTAAAGGCAAGTAAAGCACCTAAGATCGCAACGGGACGCACAACATATCCAAGTAAATAAGAGATCGCGATCGCAAATTCAATTCCAAGAATGAAAAAAGCCAAACCCTGCCAATGTTGAATGAGTAATTTTTCAACCAATGATTTATACCAGTAAGAAGCGTCTACAGTGGGCAGAACTTCGGCAATTTGTGCAGCCAAACGGGGGCGATTGAGAAAGTCCCCATGAAATTTCACCAAAGCTTGTTGCAAATAATAATAGCCCAAGAAAACCCTTAAAAAAGCCAAGGGAATCAGATGACCAACATACTTCACACTTTCAATAAATGCTGCAAACATACTTGGTTAATTAGACATCGATTTGAGGACAGAGGTCAAACAAGAAGCAAGTCTGGCACTGAGGTTTACGAGCTTGACATATTTGTCGGCCATGCCAGATCAAAAGGTGTGAGATCAAGATCCAGTCTTTTTCTGGTATCAACTGGTTTAACTCTCTCTCAATCACTTCTGCATTTTCTGATTGAGTCCACCCAAACCTATTCGCTAGTCGAGTCACATGAGTATCCACAACGACCCCACTTGAAATTTGAAAGGCGTTCCCCAGTACCACATTGGCCGTCTTTCGCCCCACTCCTGGAAGCAATGTTAAAGCCTCCATTGAAGCTGGCACTTTACCCCCATATCTTTCGACTAAAGTCTGAGCACAAGATTTAATATTTTTTGCTTTATTTTTAAAAAAGCCCGTAGACCGAATCATATTCTCAAGGTCTTCAATAGGGGCTTCACCCATTTTCTTAGGCGTCGGATATTTCAAAAATAGAGGTGGAGTAATTTTATTGACTCTTTCGTCCGTGCATTGGGCAGAAAGAATTGTTGCCACTAAAAGTTCAAATGGATTGGAATGCACTAAAGCACAATGTGCATTTGGATAATGTTTTTTAAGTAAATTAAGGACCTTAGTCGGGTTTGCGAATTTAGTCGCCGTCGCTACCGATGGCCTCAACTGGGCAGCCCTCGATGGCTTCTTGGCAGGCGGCTTCTTCTTCAGGACTTTGGGGCTGCACCGAGACATAGGCGTGTCCATCCTCTTCATTCATTTTGAAATTTTTAGGGGCGGCTAAAACGCAGGCATCACAAGCAATACAAGTTTTATCAACATAAAATTTGCCTGCAGTGTTTTCATCCCATTTTTGCGACTTGTCAGCCATGTCTATCCTCCGGAAGTCCTGATCTTATATAATGATTTCTCGTTTTCTGTCAAAGAGAGATACCATAGAAGGATGGAGGTCGAACATGGAAGGTCCCCGTCCCCCCACGGAGCGTGAGCTCCCCCAAGTCCTTGAATTTCTCAATCATAATTTAAGGCCTCAGGCTCAGTGGTCCATTGCCACCGAATACCCCACCGCACTAAACCCTCAAAATATTGGCAATATTCGAATTATCACAGATCAGGGAAAAGTGATCTCTCATGCGGTCCTTAAACCCTTGATCATCAAAACTCCGATGGCCATTTTTAAAGTAGCTGCTATTGGGTCCGTACTGACAGATAACAATCATCGAAATCAGGGGCTGAGCAGAAAAATTCTTGATGCCTGCTTGGATGAGGCCAAAAAACAAGACTGTGATATCGCCATGCTTTGGACAAATCTTTACGACTTTTATCGTAAACTTGATTTCGAACTTGCTGGCTATGAGAACAGTATCGTCTTTGAAAACGAGTTTTCTGCTCCCGCACAGAACTTAAAATTTATTAAAGGCACTCAGATTTCTGCCGAGGCCATCCAAAAACTTTACTCTCAACACACCGTTGGTTCTGTTCGCACCACAGAAGATATTCGAAAATTTCTCAGCATTCCACAAACCGTGGCCTATACTGCCTGGGATGCCAATGGAAACCTTGCTGCCTATGCTATCGAGGGCAAAGGTGCTGATCTGACAGGATATGTTCATGAATGGGGCGGAACTGTTTCAAAACTTCTTGCCCTTTTCAGCTGGATTCGCAAAGAGAAAAAACAATCATTTACTGTGATTATACCCCATCACTCCCTCAATCTGCTCACTGCAGTAAAGGCCATTCCCGGAGTTGTTCATAATGAAGGCTACCTAGGAATGATTAAAATTGTGAACGAAGATCAGGTTTTAAATAAAGTGAAAAAAGCTGCTCGGGCCGTTGGCATCAGTGATCTTATTCTTGAGAAAAAAAGTGGCAACTATGTTGTCGGAGCCGGAAATCAAACTGTCGAATTTGCTGATCAAAAAGACTTAGCTCGTCTTATTTTTGGCCCACTGCCTGAAATTCCACAGTTTAACGAAGAAACTATTAAAAAAATTGAACGCGTATTGCCATTACCACTTTGGATTTGGGGTTGGGATTCTATATGAAAATGAAAAAAACAATTCTCTTCACTCTTCTTGTCATCATCACGCCGGCTCTCATTTTTTTGCTCACGGGCTGCATGAAGTCTCCTGAAATTAACAAAGAATTTGGCCCCGAAGTCAGCCCCGAAGAGCTTCGAAAAACCATTCAAAGCATTGAGACAAAGCCAGTGACCTCAATTAAGCAGGGAGAATTTGTTTATCTTGAGCGAGTTTCTCGTGTTGAAAACCAGCTTCCCGTTGTTGTTCGTCAGCAAGCCGAAACAGTGACGCAAAAAATTGAAAACGCAACCAACTATATCTTCACTATTGATCGCCAACTGGCCGAATATGATGGTGTATCCATGAAGCCTTCTAGATCTGAGTATATGGCTTGCCTTGCCAAGGTTGATGGGGGCTGCACAGCTATGTCATCTTTAAGCTTGCCATCTGATCTGGGAGTTCACAGTGGCCCAACTGCAGACCTTTCGTGGAGAAAAGTGACAACTTATGCCGAAACAACTGGTAAAAAAACAAGCTATCACAATTTGAAAAAAGTTGAAAAAATAATTCCTGTTCCCACCCTTGCTGCAAGGCGAACAGATTGCGGCGGATTAACTGCAGACCAATGCAAGTCCGGTATTCATGCAACAGAACTGTCTTTTGATCTTGTCGAGTGGGAAGGCAACAACTGGAATAAAACTTCTTATTTTTATTACTTTAGCAAAGATGTTCCTTTCTTTGCGTCACAGCTTTCAGCCTGTGGATCAACCACTGTTCCCTATGCTGGCCAAAGAGTTGCAGTTCTTCAGTGTGACGATGTCAAAGACTTTAGCTTTGGCCATGATTAACACCGTTGAAGGATCATTTTATGAAAAAAATTGCTGTCATCTTGTCAGGTTGTGGAAATAAAGACGGGGCAGAAATTCAAGAAACCGTCAGCCTGATCATCGCCCTTTCTCAATTAGGTGCTGAGGTTACCTACTTTGCTCCAAATAAAGAATTTCAGGCGAAAAATTTTCTGACAAATCAAGCCCATCATGAAAAGCGAAATGTTATGGCCGAATCGGCCCGAATTACTCGAAGCCAGATGAAAGATCTTGCCACACTGAACGCGCGTGATTTTGATGCCTTAGCTATGCCTGGAGGATATGGTGCAGCTATCAATCTTTCGAACTGGGCTGAAAAAGGTGCCAAATGTGATGTCATTCCTGACTTAGAAAAAGCGATTAAAGAATTCCATCGCCAGAGTAAACCCATCGGAGCGATCTGCATTGCTCCTGCAATCGTTGCACGCGTATTAGGTGCTCACAAAATTACCGTTACAATTGGAAATGACAAAGAAACTTCTTCAGAAATTGAAAAAACAGGGGCCCTCCACGAAGACTGCCCAGTGATGGATTACATCACTGATCGACACCACAAAGTGATTACGACCCCTGCTTATATGTACAATGCCAAACCCCATGAGGTCTTTCATGGGATTATGGGACTTGCTAAAGAGCTGGTCGAGATGGCTTAGGTTTCCAAGCCTGCTCCTCTACTTTCTGCGGTCTCGCAGACTGAGATGGCTTGTCTTTTCTCTCTGAAGTTTGAGCCGATTGAGCGCCTTTCATTTCAGGTTTTTTAGGTGATTCCATTTTCTTAGAACTGTGTTTCATCTGTTTCTCCTTTATAGTTTTGAAATCGCGAGATTTTTCGCGCAGGTTCGTACCTGAGCAATTTAGGGGCCAAGTTAAGAACCAAGATGAGCTGCGCAAAAATTGCCAGCCGCACTTTTTTTGCCAACCCTGACACAAGAGATGAGCCATCTTGTCAGTCGCCACGAGTGAAACCCTTTGTTCTTCACCTTTGCCGATCATCTGTCGTGGTCCGGCCATTGCAGCACAAATGAAATAAAATTATTAAACGGTCTAAAATGATTAAGGCCAGGAGGAAACTATGGGAAACTTTGCAAAAGAGCAGCAGACAGGTAAATCAAATCCAATGTCTCAGAGTTTTAAGATCTCAGCTCAAGAATCAGAGCAAAGCTTAGAGCGAATATCACATGGTGTAGGAGAAAGAGTTGGGGCGATGGCCACTAACTTTGCAGAGAAAACATCTGAGTATATTCAAAGCGGTCGAGAATATGTCAAAGAAAGCCCAGTCAAATCGGTAGCAATTGCCGCTGCTGCAGGAGCTGTGGCAGGAAGTTTACTGACTATGGCAATGCGCAGAAAACATTAGAAGAGAATAAAATATGACTACGATAGGTGTTCGAACAAAACACCTATCGTTTTTTTATAAGCACTGTCGAAGGATGAAGTATGTTTTTGAAGAATATTTTATTGGCGCTTGCAACCTTCTCGCTTCAATATCTAAAAGAACATCCTCAGGCCTCACCGCTTGCCATTGTCACAAATCATCTTCGCTCACAAATTCTCACCATTGTCTTTAAAACACTTTTCGGAATCATTCTTGCTTCTCTCGTTATTTATTCCATTATTCAGGCAGGCCAAGCCTTTCAAATCTGGATCAGTCAATTTGAAAACCGAGTTGTGTTTGAACTGACCAGTTTCAGTTTCATCGCCCTTGCTGGCACTGCCGTGCTCTATTTTTTATTTCAAAATAATGGTCACCGTTTTTCCAGACAAACAAAAGCAAACCCAGACCACATTGATCTTCACGTTTTAGCAATCAAATTCACAGAGGGCTTTTTGTCCCAGTTAGAAAATCCAAAGACAGTAGATCCAGGAATTATACAGCGCGACGCCAATGAGGTACAAAAAGAGACCTCTATCGCGAGTGTTGCCAAAGCACCAAAGCCTGTGGCGTAATAAATATACTTAAGGATTATTTATGAAAAAAACTGTCGCAATTGTCTTTGGTGGCCGCTCTTCTGAACATGAAATTTCAATGCTCTCGTCTCGCAACGTCGCTGCAGCCTTGGATAAAAACAAATTTGATCCCGTTCTTCTGGGGATCAGCAAAGAGGGAACTTGGTACGAGTTCCCCTCTGATGATGTTTTTTCCGAAGTTCAGGCAATTACAGATGCAAAGCTTCCCAAAAATGCTGAACCTGTTGCCTTAATGACCCAAAGTGGAAAGCCTGTTGTTTATTCTCTTAATAAAAAATCCGCTCGAAAAATTGATGTTGCTTTCCCCGTCATGCATGGCACCTTCGGCGAAGATGGGTGCATACAAGGGCTGTTTAAAATGATGAATCTTCCTTTTGTAGGCTGCGGAGTTTTTGCCTCGGCCGCTGGAATGGATAAAGAAGTGATGAAACGTCTATTGGCAGATGCTCATATTCCTTCCGCTCGTTATCTCTTGCTCACTCCGTACAAATCCAACTCCTATACTGAAATCACTGCGAAATTAGGATCTCCATTTTTTATTAAACCCGCAAGCCAAGGCTCTTCTGTCGGAGTCCACAAAATCAAATCCGCAGCAGATTTTGATTCAAAATTAAAAGATGCCTTTTCTTATGATCTGAAAGTCTTAGCTGAGGAATTTATCGAAGGTCGTGAGATTGAGTGTTCCGTGATGGGATTAAATCACCAACCGAAAGCTTCTCTACCTGGAGAAGTGATCCCTACTCATGAGTTTTATTCCTACGATGCAAAATACATCGACGAAGATGGGGCTGCGATCAAAGTCCCAGCCATCTTAACGGATGAGCAGATAAAAAAAGTCCAAGACCTTGCTCTACAAACTTACCAAGTCATGGGCTGTGATGGATTGACTCGAGTGGATTTCTTTTTAAAGAAAAATGGAGATGTGTACGTTAACGAGATCAACACAATTCCCGGTTTTACCAAAATCAGCATGTACCCCAAAATGTGGGAGGCCTCAGGGCTGAACTATAAGGATTTGATTACCCAGCTTATTCAAATCGGTCTTGAGAAATTTCAAATCGAAGCGAAGCTCAACACAAATTACGCTAAAAACTAGGCACAAATTTGGGATTGAGATCTTCTGACTGATCAAAATATGTGAATTGACAATGTTTTTGGGTCTAAACCCCTCATCCATTTGATCCTTCTCCACCTTAGGGTAAAGTAATTCTGGGTGGTTTATGAAGGAAAAAGAGCTCGGCACATATTTAAAAACAAAACGTGAGTCAAAGGGTCTAACTCAGTCAGATGTGGCCTCAAAACTTGGATATGGATCTCCACAGTTTATTTCAAATATTGAGCGTGGAATCTCAAGCGTCCCTCTTAAGTCCTTAAAGGTCCTGATTGATCTTTATGAATTAAACACTGGTGAAATCGTCGATATTTTACTGACTGAAAAAAGAACGGAAATCATTAACGAGCTTGGCCTAAAAGAGTAATCTTCTCGCGCCTTAAGTCTGTGAATCATTCTTGCATTCAAATTAACTATTGAATCGCAAAGGATGATGGAATGGAAATCGGCAAGGTCAATTATTTTGAGAAAGTTGAAACTTCAAAGCACCAAGAATTTTTGCAGGCCCACAACAACTGTATCTTGTGTGGTAGCACGCTTGAGCTACAACATATCCGCACCGAAGAACCCCATACCATTAAAGAAGAAGCTCACTGTCCCGAGTGTGAAATGAGAACTCGCGCCAAAATTTATACACTTCAATAATCTTCACCAATCTTTTGACGTTTCAAAATCAAAATTTTGACAAACATAATCCCAAATCTCAAAAAAAAGAGCGATGTCTCTCGACACCGCCCTTGAAAGTAAAAAGGCGAAGATGATTTGCTCCTTAGGGTTAAGAAGCAACCACCTCCGCCTTGGTTATTTCACATTTCGTCACCAAGCACCACCCCCTTTCACGCCACAAGAGTAGCTAGATATAGGATACTCCTCCCTCTTGACCGGAACAAGTTGTGGTCGGGAATTGAATCAGAACTGGACCTTTTTGAATCAGAGAATGTGTCATTTAAAAACTATTATAATCCCAAACCTGGACTATAAGCTCAACTTCTGAATCCGAACCAAATGAGTCCCCCGAATATCCGCAACAATCTCAGACTGAGCCTGGCCTGCAATCAATTTTTCAAGCTCGCGGATAAAATCCATCGAGTGATCTTGTAAATCTCGAATCAGGATATAGGCCTCGCCACCGGGCTTCAGAACAAATAAGATGGCCTCAATTAATTTCTCAAATGAAGAATCAATAAAAAATCGGCATCGATTTTTAAATTCAGAGGGCGAAAGCTTTCCCTGAGAAGGATGAAAATACGGCGGATTGGCTAGAATCAAATCCATACTTTCTCTCCACTGAGGATGGCCAATAAGAGACTCATAATTCATCAAGTGAAAGTCGCCGTTCAGATCGGTCCGATTTTGAGTCTTCTTTAAAGTGTCTTTCAAAGTTTTAAGATTTTCCTCAAAATGTGACCGATACACCTCTTGCACTTCAACGAAATGAATATTTTGAATCTGAGGAAGAAAAAAAGAAAGCTCCATCCCCATCACCCCACATCCAGCACAGATATCCATAACTTGAAATGATTCTCCACAGACCTGTCGATTCTTCATTCGATCCGCGATCACTTTGGGTGCAGCAACCGAATCTAAAGAGAACCGATACTCTTCAGGCTGTGAATAATTCATCGTGAAAACAGAATTTTCAAAAATCATTTCAGATAGGCTGTGATTTTTGCTTGAATCTCTTTCATCTCAGCGTCTGATCGGCGTTGAGCTCTGCGAAAATCCAAGTCCGGAATCGACCACGCCGGAATCAGGTGAAGATGATAATGAGGAACTTCAAACCCGGCAACAATGGTTCCCACTCTGGGGCAACCGGTGGCCTTGCGAATAGCTTTTGCAATTTTTTGAGCGTTCAGTTGCACTTGAATATAAGATTTTTCTGAAACATCAATCCACTGATCCACTTCTTCTTTCGGAATCACTAAAGTGTGCCCCAGATTGACTTGATCAAGAGCGAGAAAAGCAATGGTCAGCTCGTCCTCATAAATTTTGTAACAAGGAATTTCACCCCGAATAATTTTGGTAAAAATTGAAGCCATGAGACGCCACCTTATCAAAAAATTTCTGATTTATTTGAGATAAACCGTGATTCGCTTATTGTCATCAAGCACAGTGCCAACAGCAGGAACAACCTCGGCAACAACACCACTTCCGACAAATCGTACTTCAACGTCTTTGCCAGTCATGCGGCGAAGAACTTCTCGCGCAGTCAGACTTTTTAAATCTGGCACCGTCTCAATAGACTTTGACTCAGGACGACTCAAGAGCTCTGCAGAAGTGGCAACCGCAGAAGGATCCCGTTGGTTTTTGAGTTCCGCTTTCGCCTCTTTAATTCTCTCCGCTAAACGAGGATCCTTTTTAACAACGACTTCTTTTTTATTTTTAGTTTTCATTTTAGCCGAGCTGACTTCTTTAGACGTAAAGTTCACACTGGGTACTAGGTTCTTTTCAGAGAGAAGAAGTGGGGCCAATCCCTCTTTGCGAGCGGCATACGAGGCTACTCGAGAAAAAATAGGAGCTGCAACTTGGGACCCGTAATAAGCATTTTTCTTTGGATGATCAACGGCCACATAGATCACAAATTTGGGATCGCTTGCGGGAATGAATCCCGCAAAGCTTGAAACATAGGCCTTCGGCAAATACCCCCGCCCATTGGGATTGACTTTTTGCGCAGTACCCGTTTTTCCCGCCACAACAAACCCATCCACCTTCGCATTAGCTCCAGTTCCGCCTGGAGCAGTCACCCCAGCCAAAATCAATCTCATTTGCGCAGCTTCTTCAGGACTCAAAACACGGCGGACCTGTTTAGGTTTAACTTCCTTCACTTCTCCTGTCTCAGGGTCTCTGACACTTCCAACGATAAAAGGAGTGTTCAAAATTCCCCCATTTGCAATTGCCGCATAGGCATTTGCCACCTGTAGCGGAGTCGCTGTTATACCCTGTCCAAAAGAAATATTACTGAGTAAATGCTGGTTCCATGGCAACTTGTGCAAGGTTCCCTTGGCTTCTCCAGGCAAATCAATCCCGCTTTTTGCTCCGAACCCAAAGTCATTTAAACCTTGTCGAAGTTTTTCCTCACCAAGATCGAAAGCGATTTTTGTTGTTCCGATATTGGACGAGACCGCCAATATCTCACTGACCGTCAGATGAGACCAACTGTGGTGAACATCTGCTTCGCGGATTGTTCGATCACCAACCTTCATCATTCCATTTTCTGTATTGTATTTCTTGTTGGGAGTGACAATTTTTTCACGCAGAGCTGTCGCAATGGCGAAAGTTTTCATTGTACTACCAGGTTCAAAGGTATCTGTTACAATTCGATTTCGTCTTGTTTCAGGCGATGCCCTCATTGCATTGTTGGCATCAAGAGTCGGAGCCGAAGCAAGAGCCACAACAGCAGAGGTCTGGGCATCAAGCACAACAGCAAAAGCCTGTTCTGCATCGAATTCTTGTATCGCTTCTTTTAATTCCGTCTCAAGCATGTGCTGAATTTCTGAGTCCACAGTCAAACGAATTTCTGTTCCATCTGGATTTTCAGCAAACATCATTCCCTCTGCAACCAGTGGGCGACCTCGAGCATCTCGACGAACAGAGACTTTCTTTTTACTTGAGCGGAGCTGCTGATCATAGATCAACTCAAGCCCCTCAAGCCCCTGGCCTTCGTTTCCAACAAAACCAATTGTCTGAGCTAAAAGTTTCTCGTTGGGATAAACACGTTTATATTCTTCAACAAAAGCCAGTCCTCGAATATCCCAAGATTTGATTTCATCTGCTTTATCTTTCGGTAATAAGCGTGAAAGCCAAACAAATCGCCTGTTATCGTCTTTAATTTTTGAATAAATAGATTCAAAACTAACACCTAATTCTTTCGCTAACTTTTTTGCTAAAGCTTTGGGTTTCTCAATAATCTGCGGATCTGCGTACAATGAATACGCCGTTGCTGACAAAGCTAAATCTCTTCCTTTGCGGTCAACAATAGCTCCGCGGCGTGACTGCAAGGTTACAACTGTTTGAAATTGCCTTTCATGAAGTGCTTTAAGCCGCTCGTTGGGAATAATCTGCAGATAAGCTGCGCGGATTATGAGTAATGACCAAAGCAATATAATGCCTGAAAAAATCAGCAGGATTCTTGATTTCAATTGATCTCCTCATCAGCAGAATTCGCCACTGAATTCACAGATGACTTCACTCCGACAGAAGCGCCCGTGAGCTGAATGATTTGTTTTGCTTGAACTTTTTTAAGAGTGAACCGATCTTGAGCCAATTTCTCAACATGCTGGGGTCGAGTAATCTTCGCCAGCTGAAGCTCTTTCATTCTCTTTTCTTCAACAGCCAATCTCTGATCCCGACTGTATTTGAGAATGGCGTAACCCATGCGACGCTCTTCCATCTGAATAAACACAACTGTGAAAAGGGCACAGATAATAATAAAGACGCTTAAAAATGGTTTGAAATGCTCAATGTCCTCGGCCTGTCTCTTGAACCACTTCATCACCATCGTCATCGCCACTCCGCACGAATACTCGTAGTTTTGCGCTTCGAGCTCGAGGATTATCTTTCGTTTCATTCCACTCAGGTTTAATCACTTTTTTAGTGAGTGGAGCCCCCAGCTCTTCGCGGTCTTTAAACACATTCTTTACAATTCTATCCTCGAGAGAGTGAAAGGTCAGCACCGCAAAGCGACCTTTGGACTTGAGTCCATGTATAAGTGGAGTTAAGGCTTTTTCAACTGATTCTAATTCTTGATTCACCTTCAGGCGAAGTCCCATGAAATACTGAGTTGCCGGATGAAAACCTTTTCGTCTCCACCCTTCAACACGTTCAATCAGCCCCGCCAATTCACGCGTTGTCTCAAATGGTTTTTCTTTTCGATCATGCACGATCGCTCGAACAACCCTGTAAGGCTTTGGAATTTCTCCCAGTTCTTGAAACAGCTTGTTCAGTTCCTCTTCATCAAGTGTGTTCACGAGATCTGCCGCTGTTGAACCTTGAGTCGTGTCCATTCTCATATCCAAAGGGCCCTCGTGATAAAAACTAAAGCCCCTCTGACCTTGATCCAGTTGCGGAGAACTCACTCCGAGATCAATGAGCATGCAATCAAACAAACCGAATCTCTCCGCATCGAAGTCTGAAAAGTTGCAATGAACAAGCTCCAACCGTCCTTGCTCAATTTCTTTTGCAAAAGTATGGCGGCCATATTCAATGGCTTCTGGATCACGATCCGTTGCTACCGCCGTCAAATGAGGATACCGATCCAGCAAAGCTTTTAAGTGTCCACCTCTTCCGAAAGTTCCATCAAAATATCGGGGTTGTTCAGAAGCTTTGATAACTGGATCAAAAGCCTCGAGAATTTCTTTCAACATCACAGGAGTATGAAGAGGAGAGCCTTGTTTTGAATTTTTCTGATTCATGGAGGGCATTCTTGCCCCTTGATGCACTCTGCGTCAATACCAGAATCACCCAGATTCTTCTAGTCTCCAAAATACCCTGTGATAAGCTTTTGGAATGCTTGTTAAATGTCCAAAATGTGGATTTTCACAACCCCAAGATCGATACTGTGCCAACTGCGGTATCGACATGGAGGGCTATAAGCCGCGCAAACCCTCTTTTTTCCGGCAAATGATCAGCAGTCCTTTTCTCTACGTCCTTGTTGTTTTCGGCCTTGTTTTCGGGACCGTGTATTTCATCCGTAAAAAGCAAAATGAAGAACTTGTCAGTCGAATCGAGTTTTTAAAAAGTGGGCCTGTTATCGTGGACAAAAAGGATAATGTGGCGGCCACAGAGACAACTCCTTCTTCGACAGAGACGCCTGCATCTGCTCCTCCACCTCCAGTCGGTGTTGAGACATCAGCATCATCGCCTCCACCCCACAACCCATCTGCAACGACCGATCATGTACCCCCTGCTACAGCCCCACCGCAGCCAACCACTATGGCCGCCGGCGGAGAGAACATCAAACCTGCTCGCAGCGAGGATCAAGATGACAACCTGACCGCGACTGGGTCAGACACAATCAAGCTTAAAGTCGTCTATGCTGAAGTTGAAAAGGATGCCAAGGACGAGTTTACCAGTGAAATGTTTACTCTTCCAAGAGCCTTTAGTTTTGGCGATATGCAAGTCGGACTGATCAGAAATTTGGATTCTAAGTTAAAGCGGCAACGCTCTGTTCATATCCTTGAGCGAATTACGAAAGTTTTTTCACCAAATAAAATGTCCCATCAATGGTTTCTGGGTAGTCGTGACGGCGAATACGAACTGGGTTTAACCACTATGGTCACCCTTGAAGGTGTGGAAAATGGCAGCGTTAAAGGAGAGGTCGAACTTCTTCGCTCTTTCAGAGAGTCTCCAGATTCCCCGCCGGTAAAAAAATCCTTCCCTGTATCGGCCTTTGAAGTCCCCGCCCGCCATGCCTGGATGATGATCGCTCAGATTCCACGAGTGAACCAAGACGACCCAAATGACCCCAACCACAACGGAATCATGCAGGTTTTTCATTCTCCAAGTTTTCAAAATAAAAAGAGTGAGTTTACTTTGTTCCTTGAGTTTGATACACCACGGTCAAACTTAGAAGAAGGTGCTCGCAATGAATCAGGGACTCCCCAGCGTAACTGACCGTCAAATTGAACACTATTATGGCCCCCAAGTTCACATCATCGACAACACATTTTTAAACGGCCTACTTGCTCAACTCTGCTCCCCTGAAACATATCAACCGACCATCAATCACCTTGTTGAGCTTCTTTATAAACATCTGCTCATCACAGTCATGAATGCCGAATTTCCTAAAGAGGACTTTTCTATTCCCACTCGAATGACTGCGATGCACCCCCAAAATCTCCTCTCAGGAAAGCGATTTAAAAAGAATCAAAAAGTGATCTCTGTGAATATCGCCCGAGCTGGAACTTATCCTTCCCATGTCTGTTTTGATTCCCTTCACTACGCCATCGATCAAGCTTGCCTTCGTCAGGATCATATCTACGCCGCCAGAGCAACTGATGGTAAAAATCAGGTTACAGGAACAGACATCGGAGCGACAAAAATCGGAGGAGACAAGGATCAAGCCATTGTTCTCTTTCCAGACCCCATGGGAGCCACTGGGAATACAATTATCGCAGCTATGGAGCATTATAAGCGGCACGTTCCAGGCACTGCGCTGAAAATGATTTCACTACATCTTATTGTAACTCCTGAATATCTTCGAAAAGTCCTACAAGTTCACCCTGATGTCATTGTCTACGCCTTGAGACTTGACCGGGGTTTATCTTCTGAGGCAGCTTTAAAAACTCCTCCGGGAAAAATGTGGGACCAAGAAAAAGGTTTAAATGAAAAACAATACATTGTTCCTGGTGGCGGGGGCTTTGGCGAAATTATGAATAACTCTTTTGTCTAAGGAGACAACCATGGAAACCATGAAACTCTCAACTTACATTTCAGAAGCTGATATCCAGAAAAAAGTAAAAGACTTAGGCCAAACCCTGTCTCAAAAATTAAAGGGCCGAGATGTCGTTGCCATTTGTGTTTTGAAGGGATCTTTTGTTTTCTTCTCTGACCTGATTCGATCAATGGATATGGATCTTCAAGTCGAGTTCTTCGGTGTATCGAGCTATCAAGGCACCACTTCTTCAGGTGAAGTGAAGGTCACTCTTGATCTGACTCATCCGATTGAGGGAAAAGATGTGATACTTGTTGAAGACATTGTCGATACAGGACTGACAATGAACTATCTTAAAAATGCTCTGCTTTCACGAATGCCCCGAAGTCTGACCACAGTCGCTCTGCTTGAAAAACCAGAAGCTCTGAAAGTTCCCTGTGAACTTGATTACGTTGGCTTTAAAATTCCAAATGATTTTGTTGTCGGTTACGGGTTAGATTATCAGGGCCACTACCGAAATCTGCCTTACATAGCTCAAGTTCAGAATTTTAATTAATTTTAAGCAGACAGCTTGATACCTTCATTTTCAAACCAATCTTTTTATCAAATTCAGGAATGGGAGCTAAATCCCATTCCCATTGGCGACACTGATTGAAGGGAAGTAAATTTTCTGGAATCGTGGCCTTAGACTCAATCAGTATTCCGTTCTGATCTAAAAACTGCAGCTCATAGTCAGAATAAAGTAAAATATTCGATGGCGTTTGGCTTAACCAGCTCAAATGATTTTTTTGCAGCTCGAATGAGACTTGATCAATTTTTTCATCTGCAACTTTGTGTTTTCTTAAATACTCGGCAGGCTTCAGAGGAAGTTGTGACAATAAATTCGCTGAAATAATGAGATCAGCAGGGGGAAGGGATGGTGGGCCCTGAATCATCATCATGGGGTTTTCTTTATTTAATTTTTGATAGAGAAAACCATTCAGATCCACCTGAATCGCTTCAAATTTGGGATGATTTTTCACTAGTCGTTTGATTTGTCTTGAGTGCACAATATCCACAAGAAAAATTTTTTGAAAATGAGCTACAAGATACTCGATGGGGATCTCTTGCAAGTCTCCACTGCCCAGGATCATCACTGTTTGTTTTCTTTTTGTTTTTTCGACTGCCTCAATGATGACTTTTTCACATTGGGCAAAATGGGGCTTCCAAAATCGACGGCACCGCTTAAATCGGTATTTCAAACTGATGGATTGGCCCAGATAACCCATCGCTCTTGCCTGCCTTGTCGCTGGAGTAAAAAGATAATCAAACAATTCAAATAGCATACGCAAATTGTATGCTCTGTCTAAATTTTGGACAATGAATTAGCTCCCCAAACCCCTCTAAACTGTTCATAATCCAGATCATCCACTAGTTCTCCTTGGGTCCTGCGGCACGACTCTTGTAGTATCCGCACCTGATGACCATCACTCGACTGATTATTGCCTTAATCCTATTTGCCACTCCGATGGCTTACTCAGCTGAACTGCGGAGTCTAAAGACATTGGTTTGGTCTGAGCAGCCTTTTTCTCAGATAGACACTGCCACATACGAAGGAATGGAAGATAAGGATAAATTTAATTTTCAAACCAATCGCTATCTGTTTTTAAAAGCTACTGAAACGGCTCTTTTGAAGGTGAATTGGACGCTGGGAATGGGAAGCCTTGTGGGCGAGAAGCTTGTCTTTGTTAAAGACAAAGTGAAATCAGCTCTCTCAAAAGAAGAAAAGCAAGAGCAAACGGCCTTTGAAAATATGCAAGAAACCTTTCGTGAGCGTAGCCACCGAGTTGTCCGCAATGTTATCAAAGCCTTGGATCGAAACCTTTGGGAGAAAGCTCCTGTGATTTCCCGTTCAAATGAATTTGGAGTCAGCGCAGCCGTTGGCATTCAAGCTCTGGGCGGTGTTGGCGAAAAGGGCTGGGGTAGAATTATCGATTTGGGTCTTTCTTTTGGTTACCACAAAGAAACCAAATCTCTTGTTTTTCAAATATTCTTAGACCGCGAAAAATTTAAATCCACAATGATGAAGGCCGTTTTTATCGCCGGTGTTGTTGGAAAAGCTGGTGTTTACATAGCTAATCAAAAAGACTCTTCCCAAGCTCCATCCCGAAAAGGAGAGTCCTTTTATCCACCGATGATTCCTGGGTTTCAGTCGACGACTCCTGAACTTGTCAACTTTGGGGGCAGCTCTGGGTTGACATGGCCTCCATCACCGCTAGGTGATATGATGACCTACACGACGACTTTAGATAACGACGCTCTTTTGCGCATTACTATCTCGCCCATCATGAAAGGCTTTGTTCGAATCAGTTCAGCACTGATACCAACAAATTACATCGTTGATAAAATCAGTGAGCTGACTAAGTTCTTTTCAAGATCTGCTCCAGCTCCCCTTTGTGGCCGAATGTTTGCTCTTTAATTCGCAAGACCTTTGTCGAGCCAGACGAGAGTCCATTTCTTTTTTCCAATTCAAGTAATCATGTGGTGCCAAAATGGGGCGTGCTAGTCTTTTCCTCATGTGATCAGGACGGTCACGAGGGGGAACCACATGAAGAAAAAGGTTTTAGCTGCAGGATTCGCAGCGCTTTTGATTTTGCCTTTTCATAAGGCAAACACCATCGACAACACACAGTTTTGGATGAAGATCAAAGCAACGGATAAGTTTCAACGAAGTTTGATTGCTGATATGGGAGTTTCCATTGAAGCCACCCGCGAAGACTTCATCGTTGCCATCGGAAACCTTGAAGAAAAAAATGAGATCGAAAAAATGGGGCTACTCGAAACAAGCTTCCCCCTTACTTCTCTTCATGATTTCCCGACTGAAGATCGTGAATTTCATAACTTCACTGAGCTCTCTGAAGCCCTTGAACAAATGAAAAATGAAAATTCAGATATTCTCACTGTCTCATCCATTGGAAAAACGGTTGAAGGCCGAGACATCCTTGCCATTCGCATCTCTGGCGACATGAACCAAGCAAGTCAAAAGCCCGGAACCATTTTTATGGGAGGCCACCATTCAAGAGAACACTTAAGTGTAGAGATGCCTCTTCGCTTTGCTCAAAAACTTATTGCCGAATATCGCAAAGGCAATGAGCGAATCGTCAATCTGATCAACAATAGAGATATTCATATTATCCCTGCGGTCAATCCTGATGGCTTGGAATACGACGTTGCGGGTGGCCGCTACAAGTATTGGCGGAAAAATCGCAGCCAAAATAAAAATGGAACTTTTGGTGTTGACCTGAACCGAAACTACGGCTTCGGCTGGGGCACCGGAGGTTCGAGCACAAGTCCAGGCAGCGATGTTTACATGGGCCCAAGCCCTTTCAGCGAGCCAGAAACACAGGCGATCAAAAAATATGTTGAAACCCACACCAACATCTCGATCCTGCTTTCATTCCACACTTTCTCAGAGCTGATCTTGTATCCCTGGGGACACGTCTACAATCCAATTTCAGAAGCCAAGGACAAGGCTGTTCATGAAACAATGGCCAGAACAATGGCGCAGTGGAACCGCTATACTCCACAGCAGTCATCTGAACTTTATATTGCAAGCGGTGACACAACCGATTGGTCTTATGGGGAACACAAAATTATCTCTTTCACTTTCGAATTAGATCCTGCAGATTCATGGAGTGGTGGAGGTTTCTACCCTGGCCAAGGAGTAATTCCTGGGGTCGTCGAGAAAAATACAGAGCCCTGCCTTTATTTGATTGAACACTCAGACAATCCTTACCGAGTTCTTGATAAGAGTCCTTCTCAAATCTAATTATGGAATTTTTAAGGTTTGCCCCACACGAAGTTTGTGGGGCGAATCGAGATCATTTGTCGCAAGCAATTCTTTCATACTCACACCAAATTCTCGTGCAATACTGCTAATCGTGTCTCCCTTAGCAACTATATAGGAGCGGGCTGCCTCGATAGCATCATCCTTAACTAGCTTTGAAATATCTTTTTTTCTGTTTTCCAACTCAGCAAGTACCTCTTTCTCTTTTGCCGCAGGAATACTGATGATTGAACCAATCGGCAGAACTTTTCCAAACTTTCGAGCATTGGCAGTAATGTGGGGATTATAAACTTGGGTGGCTCGATCATTTCCGCCAAACCACGCCAATATGTCTTTGTATCTGACTGGTTGATCCAATTTAATATCGATTGCATTTAAAGACTGAGACCAATAAACCTGCCCAAAATATTGAGGGGCATTTTTCTCAGCTTCAAGTATTGCAAGAAAACTGGCGTAGAAATTTCTTGAAGCAAAGCCAAGACGCTTTTTTGATCCGTTTGAGACAACAAGGTCGCCAATCTCGCGGCTCTTATAAAGTTTTGTTAATTTCAAAACTCCGGCCGGACCGTGATTGTAACCCGTCAGTGCCAGTGGCCAACTTTCTAACATGTTGTAATTGATTCGAAGTAGCTTGGCCGCAACTCTTGTTGCGTCCTTGGGATAATTTCTTTTATCGACTGTTGAATTGATCATCATAAAAGGACGCCCTGTATACCGCATAATCTGCCACAAGCCGCTTGCTCCCACTTTTGATCTTGCCAAAACATTATATGAACTTTCCACAAATGGCAGTCTTGTGAGTTCTTTGGGCAGCCCAGCCTCTTGAAATATCTGTTCAAAATCTTCAAGGTACCGGCCCGAAAAAAAGATTCCCTGAATAATTCGGTCTCTTTGACCCAATTGAAATCGCAATCTGTTTTTTGAGGCCGCCTCTGAATACTTTTTACTTCCTTCTATCTTTTGAAAGTAATCCCAGACTCTTTTC
Organism: Oligoflexia bacterium; assembly: GCA_016861345.1. Taxonomy (GTDB): domain Bacteria; phylum Bdellovibrionota; class Bdellovibrionia; order Bdellovibrionales; family Bdellovibrionaceae; genus BOLD01. Next base: position 151,342 of record BOLD01000002.1, on the reverse strand, counting down.
TCATTAAAATCAAGAGTGGCCGGATCCGTGACTTTCTCAAATTTTTTCAACATCTCAACAACACGTTTTTTTCCCTCTTTCACAGCTTTTGTGCGCAGTCGATGCTTCTGTCCATCCGTCAAATCTGTCCGCTGTGAAATATGGGTAAAATCAAGAACTTCGTAAATGAGATCAATGTACTCAGAATCATGAAGAACACCCTGATCGGTCGAGTACTTGGTGTAAACGTCTAACCAAAATTTATAATTTGTCTCAAGCCCAGCAGGAACTTTAAATGTCTCCTCTGTCCAACCTAAAGCACCTTGCTGTCCGGAATAATTAGGAGCCCGCCATGGGCGAATGCCTGTCAAGTTTCGCTCTCCAGCAATCTCCTCTAGGACAACAGGTGTTTCTTCTTCGTTCACGACCTCACTGGCCTCGTCCTGTCCAAAAGATGAGGAGCCCATGATAATGAGAACTGCAGAGAGAAGAAAAAAATATTTATTCATACTGATTTTCATAGTTCAAAAAGCCTACTATTCGATTAATGAAAGTGCAATTTTATCGAAGAGAGTTCGGACCTCGGCCTCACCTTCAGAGCCATTATACATCATCACAAAAGGAAGCACAGTTCCATCTCGTCGTCCTGCGTAGCCGGCTAATGAGACAACCCCCGTCAATAATCCTGTTTTCGCCCTAACCCAACGCTCACCCCTGGTCTCTTTCAGACGTTTTTTCAGTGTGCCGTCGACTCCAGCAATGGGTAGTGAAGTAAAAAACTCAGGCTGATACTGAAATTGATCTTTCATATCATGCAAAACCATCCAAAGAGATTGAGCCGTAAATTTATTGTCCCGAGTTAGGCCAGAGGGATTATAAATCTCATAATCTTCTTTTTTCACTCCGATCGATGCCAAATATTCACGCATTTTATCCATTGCCTTCGGGATATTTCCGGGTGTTGAGAATTTTGCTGCAATATTTTTAGCCAGCATCTCAGCCACGTAGTTATTGGAAAACTTATTCATATCAGCCAGGATTTGCTCAATGGGTTTACTTTCAGATTCGGCCAAAATATCTCCACTCGCAAGACCTGAGACCACCTTGCCTTTGATCTCGATTCCTCTCTGCTTCAAGAATGCCTTTAAATTGTATCCAGCCCAAATATCTGGCTGAGTGATATTCTTGTAAATCACAACCTCTTTGCTATCCACTCCAATTTTGCCACTGACTTTTAAGACATCTCCATTACCCTTGGCATCCTCATCACGATCAACGATCACTGTCGATCCTTTGCCTACTCCAACAGTCTTCACAGAAGATTTTAAGCGAATGTACTCATTCTCAGGATCAGCAAAGACATGAGCATCCTCTCCGTTGTCTGCTGGGCGCACAAACACATTCACTGAATTCCAATTAAAAGACATGGCACTAATCGGAGCATCATAGGCCCGATCGACTCGGGCATTTTCTCGACTGGGATCAATTCTTAACTTATCAAAATAGGAATCATCGACGACGATATCTCCCTCGATCGTCTTAATTCCTGTGCGGACAAAGGCATTTACTAAAAACCACATGGATTCAGAGACAAAAGAGGGATCTCCCCCACCCTTCAAATACAAATTTCCCTTAAGCACTTCGCCTTTGATCTGATTTTGCTGGCTCATTAATTGAGTTTTAAATTTTGTCCCCGGTGGAAAGTGCACCAGAGTTGTTGCGGCAGTTACGAGTTTTGTAATTGAAGCGGGAATAAATTTCTTCGCTCCATTGAGTTCATACACCACATATGGAGTTTGTTCCCCGTCGCCAATATAAATGGCCAAATGTGCTTTTTTTATTCCTGACTTATCAACAACATTACTGATTTTTTTTTTGGATTTTGCGACCCAATCTGGTTCTGATGCAAATGCATATGGGATGTAGGAAATCAGGCAAGCAACACTAAGGAAAAATATTGTTTTCATACTCCTCAGTCTGACTGAAATTCCGTGTGCAGACAACCTGGCCCTCCCCACCTAAGTCGAGACTGTTAAGCAAGGTCAGAACACCTCTTGAAAGACCGTCTGTCTTCAATTGAAATGATGAAATCCATGAGTACAAGCGGAAAGCCTATTCTTTTAGTGATCGATGATGAACCCTCAACCAAGGCCGCCTTTGAGCGACTTTTTCGACCCCACTTTGAAGTTCATGCCTATCTCCATCCTGACGAGGCTCTTGGCTTCTTAAGAACAAAACAAACCCCTGCCATTATCTTAAGTGACTACGCTTTGCCAGGTCGATCTGGAATCGAGTTACTGAAAGAGTGCAAACTTCTTTCTCCCTCGTCTGTTCGAGTTTTGATCTCGGGCAAACTTGACATTGAGGAACTGTCTCCAGCACTTGATCAAGGCATCATTCACCGGTCTTTTCTAAAGCCCTGGGACAACAATATGCTTTTGATTCAAATTCAAGAGTGCTTAAAACAGCACGAACTTTTAAAAGAAAAATACGCTCTTGAAAAATTGGCCATCACAGATCCAGTCACCGGCCTTACAAATCATCGCTATTTCACAGAGCACCTGAAGACAGAGGTCGAGCGAGCCCGGCGACACTCTCGTCAACTGTCACTGATTATGGTTGATATCGACCGCTTTAAAGAATTCAACGATACCGCTGGCCACCCGAAAGGCGACGTTTTGCTACTCGAGGTCAGTCAAATTCTTCTTGAAGGAGTGCGCAACATCGACAGTGTATCTCGCTATGGCGGCGATGAATTCGCAATCGTGCTTCCTGACACAAAAAAAGAAGATGCTCGAGATATTGCTGAACGGTTACGCAAAAATACAGAAATAAAATTTAAAACTGGACCTGAGCCCATCACTCTCAGTCTTGGCATTGCCACATTTCCATCAGATGCACCAGACGCCAAGTCCCTGCTGGATGCCGCCGACAAAGCTCTTTTTCAAGCCAAACATAAGGGCAGAAACCAGACGGTTGTCACCTAAGTCTCTGATAGCCATTGCCTGTAACAAATGAAACCGATAACCTCATAACATATGAAACGTGATGAGTGGCTTATTGTATTTCTTCCTCTTCTAGCGACCTGGGGACTTGATCGTATCTCAAAAATGTGGGCCGTTGGCATTCAAGGGCTTCAATCATTTGGGCTTCTGAGCTTTGCCCTTCATCACAATCCGGGAGCGATGCTGGGACTTTTTTCAGATCTTCCGCCCGTTCTCCGAGTCGTTTCTCTCTCGACAGGCGGTGCATTTCTTGTCTGCACTTATGCTTTGATTCAATATCTGCTCCCCATTAAGTCTCTCACTCTGCGCTCTGGGATGTCGATTCTCTTGGGCGGAATTCTTGGCAATGTGACTGACCGAATTCTATGGGGTCACGTTGTGGATTTTATCATTCTGGGCACACCAACATTATCAACCCCTGCCTTTAACATTGCCGACGCCCTTCAATGGGTCGGATATGTTTTAATCATGTACGCCATTATCAAAGAAGGCGAAATCCTTTGGCCCGAGAACAATGCCCGCAAGAGATATTGGATTAATCCCAAATTCCAACTGAAATATTGCTATTTCCTTTTAGGTGTGGGTTTTGGAATTAGCCTGATCGCCATGGTTTTCTCTTACACTTATATGCGAGTCACTTTGATCGAACTTTCTGGTTACAATGTAAACGTGCTTAATAAATTTCTCACCCCATTTGTGATCACCTTTACTCTTATTGTAGTGGGATTTAGCATTGGGCTCTTCGCCGTTGGAAAAGTGATCTCGCATCGTATTGCAGGGCCCATCTATGCCTTTGAAAAATACGTGAATGAACTTGTTGAGGCAAAAGAAAAGGCCTTATCTGTTCGCGATTTCAAACTTCGAAAAGGTGATGAATTTAAGAACCTCGAGCCCCTTGCCCACAAACTGAAAGATGAATTCTATACTGAAGGCAAAATTGCAGGAGAGATCACTCCTGAATCCCTGACTGAAATTGGCGAGAAGTAATTATTAGTACACAATTTGGCAGTCGGATATTCTGCCGATGTAAAATCTTTTCTCCGCGTGATCAATGTAACACATCGCTCGAATGTAATCTCCGTCAGGATTTCGAACGATCCCAATCGGCTTTATTCGTCGGGGCTTGCCCTTTAAACTACCACCTTCATAGACGATATCTAGGTCTTTGCCTAACTCTGTCGCTTTGACAATTTCTTGATAGGTTGAATTGTTATTGGCGAGTAGAGAATACGAATTCCACTCGAGCTTCTTACCCATTTTTTGAATGACCTGTTCAAGTGTTGCCGCATCACCCATTCTCTTCATGCACTCTAGGCCCACCTGCAAACAGGCCCTAGCATCATCCAATGCTCGGTGAGCCGTTCCCTGTGGGAGATTTAAGTGTTTAATGAGCGTTTGAAGTTTATGGTTACCTGATTCTGGAATCATTTTTCTTGAAAGTAGACTTGTGCAAATCGCCGGATCAGCAGGAAAAGGTAATTTATTTCTTTCCAAATCCACGGCAAGAAAACCCATATCAAAGGGGGCATGATGGGCCATAAAAACCGACCCCCTCATAAAATTCAAAATATTTTGAATTTCGTCCTTCATCAGCGGAGCCTGAGCCACCATCTCATTTGTGATCCCGTGTATTCCAATAATAAAGTCTGTCATCTGAAACCGCGGCTTGAGCAAGGTCTGGTAGGTATCGACCTCGGTCCCATTGGCCCACTTGACCATCCCCACTTCAACGATATCTGCCCCCAGTGGATAAGCTCCACTGGTTTCTGTATCGAAAGCAACATAGGAATAATCACGCCAAGATCTTGATAAGTCAGCCATAGTCCCATAAGATCATAGTTATGAGCCAAAAGCTAAAATTTGTTTTTTTTGGATCTCTTTTTCTTGTGCTGTTTAATTGCACATGCAAGCGCTCGCACGCCCAGTCTTCAGACAAGGGCGGTGGACTTGAGCCTCAAAAAATTTTCGGAGAGGTAAACCTTTTATCCAATTATGTTGAAAAGGGCCTTACGCAGTCCGATGAAAAATTCTCTGTTCAAGCCACTTTAGGTTATCGGTGGGTATACTTCAAAGCCGGTATGCAGGGGTCTAGCGTCACATTTCCAGGAAACCAGGAAAATGTTAATCTGAAAGCCTTTGCAAGTTATCAGTTTATCTGGACTCAAAACGCAGACATGACTTTTCGGTATGACTACAGCAAGTACTTTGCCTCAGCCCAACGAGACGGCAACATTTTCGGCTTTGATATTAATCTTTTTACATATCATATGTTGATCGAAAAAATGGACAACTGGCAAGGAACCAAAACCAACGCCAATTATTTTGGATTTCGAAAGGATCGACCCATCCCATGGAATTTAATTTGGGATTTTTCTGTCGGCTACACCATGCTCTCAGTTGATGGTTATAACAACTATTTTGATGTTAAAACTGGAATTTCTTATAAGTACAAAGAGATTGGTTATTCCTTGAATGCCACCTACACGTCCGCTGCTTCCCAATTGAATGGAGCCGGAGATTTATTTGGATATGTGGGGCTGCACGCAAGATTTTAATTCTGGCAGTTTATTAAGGATTTGTGGTCTCAGCTTTTCGCTTCTGCTTTTGTTCTGTAATCTGCTTCACAAAATTATCATAGGCAGACATACTTGTGTCTGCTGAGCCAAAAACAGTATCAAGTGGTCTTGGCTTCTTACCGTCTGATTTGAGCGGCTTTTGCTTAATGGAAATATGGATCATCCCCACAGGTCGCTGGGATTGCCCCTCAATAAATCCTTTTTTATCGCGAATATCAATTTGCCCACGAACCTCATTCGTAGGACTTTCAAACGAAGCCTCAAATCTTTTTTGAATCAGATCCAATCTCTCCGTCGCAACTTTTTTTGCTAACTCTATATCACTGCCCTCGACTGACTGGTTAAAAAGTCTTGAATCCACTGAAACAATCGAGTCCTCAAGCCCCACCGTTATTGTTTTCAAGCGATCCATAACAGTCACATACTGGTCATTTGGATTCGCAGTACCCGGGATGAAAAGCTCTTTATCTAAGAGGTCGAACTCAATTCCATCTTGTCCGACTTGGAAATTCTTTGCCAAATCCCCCATCTTATCTGCCATAAATGCAGAGATCACTTTTTGTGAGCCCATATCCATCACGTTTGGAGTTTTATCAATTGGCTCCAAAAATGACTGAAAGGCTTTTAAGGGCTCATTTAATAAATCTAAGAATAATTTCTCTAAGGTAATCTCAGCACCAAAGTTTTGAAAGTTATACTCAATAATACTTGGAGTAGAAAAATAGTCCGAAACGGCTTTCTTTGTTTCTGCTGACTGACTGAGAAGCCACATCACAAGGAAAAAGGCCATCATCGCTGTCATGAAATCTGCAAGGGCAACTTTCCAAGCACCCCCGTGACCCCCGGCCACGTTGTAGATTTTTTTGATAACAATTGTTGAACCTTTTTTCTCTGCAGCCACGTTTCACCTATTTCTTTATGCAGCCTTTTTAATTTCTTTTGTTGCCTTATCCATCTCTTCAAAACTTGGACGCTCTTCAGGCTGAATACTTCGGCGAGCGTACTCCACACAAACCAGCGGTGGAGCTCCTCGTTGAAGAGCAACCATTGCATTTTTAATAGCCAATAAATATCGACCTTCAGCATCTAAATCTGCATTAATTTTCGTTGCAGTTGGACCAATAAGACCGTACGCACCGAAAACCCCGAGCATCGTTCCCACAAGGGCGCTCGCAACCAGTTTACCGATTGTCTCTGTTCCCTCGGTCAGGTGGTCCATCGTTTTCACGATACCAAGAACCGCCGCAACGATTCCTAATCCTGGGAATCCATCCGCCACAGTTTGCACTGCGTGCTGGGCTAAGTGTTCTTCTGAATGAATTGCTTTAATATCCCCATCAAGAAGATCATCCACATCGTAGGGTGACAAATCCGCTGAAAGAGTAATCTTCATTGTGTCACAAAGAAAGTGAACCGCATGATGGTTCTTCATAAAACTTGGATAGGCCGTAAAAATCTCACTTTTATCAGGAGTCTCGATATGTTTTTCAACAGCCTGCGGTCCGTCTTTTCTGAAAAGCTGAAAGAGCTGATACATCATTTGCAAAAGCTCAACATAATCTTGCTTCTGAGGACCTTTTGCTGTCATGGCATGAATGCTCAGTTTAAAACCCATTTTGATGGTCTTCATGGGGTTGGCAATAACGTAAGCTCCCAAGGCCGCTCCCCCGATAATCATCATTTCGAGTGGGGCCGCCTTGATGATAACTGACATCTTACCGCCGGCGAGAAGGAACCCTCCGAACACCAAGATAAATACGAGTATTATTCCTACAAAACCCATAGTGACACCTCTTACGAGGTCTCATTCGGAAGAATCTTGAAAGAAATGAAGGATTTCTGCTCTTTTTTGACTTCTTCAAGACCAAAAACCAGTTGTCTAAAGAATTTATTCGTGATCAGAATGGACCAAGGTCGAGAGCATACGACAGAATCGGCGGACTCTCACCCCGTGATAACTTGTAAATAACATGCAATGATAATATGCAAACAAGGAGTTCAAAATGACAAGACACCAATTTATTTCATCTGTTTCTTCTCTTTTATTAGGATTCTTTTTACTAGGATCCATTCAAGCTCATGCTGGCACTGAGGTCATCACTCCTGCAGACGCTGCTCAGATGGTGAGTAAAAATCAAGCTATCCTTGTTGACGTTCGTGAACTGCAAGAAGTCCAACAGGGCATGGCCCAACCGGCTCAGCATATGCCCCTTTCTGAAATGGAAAAAAATTCTGATCTCTGGCAAAAGTTTCTTGCTGGAACATCAAAAGAAAAAGCAGTGATCGTGTATTGCCGCTCTGGCCGCCGATCAGAAATTGTCGGAACAAAAATGCAAGAGCTTGGATACAAAGTAAAAAATATGGGCGGCTTTGAGGGCTGGGTAAAAGCTGGTCTTCCTGTTAAAAAGCCTTAATTTGAAATTATCTGAATAATATTTATGGAAGCCATGCTGAAATCTACCTTCGCTCAAGCTTTATTTTATTTTCTCATTCTTGTGTCAGCAGGGTCTTTGTTTTCTTCAAAGGCCCTTGGCTCAAATGACGAAGAGAATCCCCTTCAGACAACTGCTCAGTTTTCACCCTTTGAATTTGAAACAAATCAAATTATTGAAGTCAAAATTGAAATGAGCCTTCCCGAAGGCTATCGAGCCTATGAAGAAAAGTTCAAGCTAGCTCTTATCTCTCCAGATGATGGGATTGAAATTGGAAAAATTCAAATTGATCCCATCAAAGAATTTTACGATGAGACCACGAAAAAAAATAAAAAGGGAGTCATCGGTCAAGCCACTCTGATTGCCCCAATTAAATTTTTATCCAAATCTTTACCTTCTGAGGGAAAAATCACATTTGGACTGACTTACCAGGCCTGTACAAAATCATTCTGTCTCTTTCCGATAGTTAGGGAAGTCCACACCCTCTACAAAATCACGAAGTCCTCCTCCGCCCCCTCCTCCACAGGGGTATCGGTCACCTCTCAGGGATCATTTTTCTCGCTCTCCTTTCAAGAGGTCTTTCAAAACAAGGGACTTCTTTGGACCTTTATTTTTGTCTTCGTTGCGGGACTTTTGACCTCACTGACCCCTTGTGTATTTCCCATGATTCCCATCACGATGGCAGTCCTCGGAAAAAATGCTCACCTTCGCACAAAAAAACATAACCTTCTTCTTGCCCACCTCTATGTGCTTGGAATTGCACTGACCTACTCTTCGCTTGGAGTTTTTGCCGCCGCAACCGGGATGATGTTTGGCTCTTTCATGAGTCACCCAATCGTCATTGGTCTTATTTGTTTTATTTTTATTGCGATGGCCCTAAGTATGTTTGGTCTTTATGACCTACAAGCCCCCGCCTTTATTCGTAAGCGTCTCTCTGGAGATCTTCACCTGAAAGGCTACTCAAGCGCTTTTGTATACGGAGTCATCGCTGGAGTGATCGCCAGCCCTTGCGTCGGCCCCGTACTTGTAGGCATTCTGACTTTTGTGGCAAAGACACAAAATCTATGGCTTGGATTTTGGCTTCTCTTTGTCTTTGCTCTTGGCATGGGGCAGTTATTTATTGTTGTTGGATTCTCAAGCCAGGCAACAAAACTACTTCCTAAGTCTGGCCAATGGATGAATCGAGTGAAATATATTTTCGGTGTCGTCATGCTCGGAATGGCGGTGTATTACGGAAATCTTCTTTTGCCCTCAAATTTTTGGTCCAGCTTGAATCAGCCCAAGCAAGGCTTTCATATTGATGCGAACAACTGGCAGAAATATTCTGACGACTTATTGGCTGAGGCTCAAAAATCTGGCAAACCTGTCATGATTGATTTTTGGGCTGATTGGTGTGCGGCTTGTAAACAAATCGAGCAAAATACCTTTACCAGTCAGCAGTTCCAACTGATGGGTGCCAATTTTGTGTTGATAAAATTTGATGCAACATCCGACTCTCCCAAGCTTCAGGAACTCAAAAAGAAATATGAAATCGTCGGCCTTCCCACAATTGTGTTTCATGATCGAAATGGTAATTGGGTCAAAGAGGCAACTGTGAACGAATTCATTGAGGCTCCGCAGTTTGTCGAAAAAATGAAGACCGTACTTGACCGAAAGTAGGCTTTTGCAGCTTTCGCCCATCGTCAGAAAGGTCTTCTGTCAACAGTATCATCTCAAAGGTATTCCGATGGCTACCTTAACTCATTCAGTGAAATTAGGCCCATAACAGATTCCATTCCGCAGACGACAAACCTCTTAGTCTCTCTTTTCTATAGGGAATAACTTTTAGAGCTTCCTGCTCATTCAAACGAATATAATTTCGACAAATTTTCAAAGCTCGCCACCCTCGAACAACTCTGGTGAATGGTCGATGCTTCCAAAGTTTTTTCATCTTCATCAACCCTCTTGAACGCTCCCCTTTCCCACCACCAGAAAGGGTATCGGTCACCCGCGGCGAACCTTCTTCTTGGGCTAGATCCCAACCTACCGCTCCCACAGAGGGAGTGAGGAGCCCCTGCTGCTCAAACTGCTGCGCAATCTGTCCTGCCACAACCCTAAAAAAACTCGTAAATTGAGATCGTCTTTTTGTTCGAATCAAGAGGTGAATATGGTCCCCTTGAATTGAGTATTGCTCAATCTGAACAAAAAACTTTTTTGAATATCTTTCTAAAATTTGAAGTATTAAAAAGTAGCGTCGGTAGGTTCTTAGTCCATACTTCACACGCGCTCTATTCACCTTAAAAACTAAATGAAGCGGGTCCTTGCTCGACAAGGGACGCACCCCCCGCCCTTGGCGCCGACTTCGTAAAGCTCCACCATAAGAATGATGGTTCTTCCACCGAGTATTTTGAAATTCCTGAAATGATCCTTGATGATTCGCCCGATAGTAACCCATGTGACCGATACCTCCCGCTCGGAAAGAGGTCTCTGCAATTGTGACTCTAGAAGAAAAACAACAAAAATGAGCCAACTCCGCAAAAAATCCGATTGTCGAACAACATTTTTCCGAACGCCGGCCTTCCTGAATTTAGGATCACAAATCCACATTTCAAAAGGGATTGCCTTAGTCGACGGACTGGGATGTAGAATAGAATTTCTTAGAGAAAGCTGGGGGCAACTAATGGAAAAATTGATCTTTATTGACTCCTTAATCAAAATGCCACTTATGGATTTACCTGTAAGATCTGTCTTAGTTCCAGTATCTGAGGGCTCTGTTTTAATTTCTCCTGCCCATCCCACTTTTGGGTTAAGGCTGGCTAGCTCTAAAGGTTCGAAGAATCTAAGAAATCACAACCGCTTCAGACGCGCGATTTCCATTTTCGCTTCGTTCAAAGCTGCTTGAGTTTGAAGAATCTGATCCTCTTTCTCCGACATCAACCGTTGCAAGTGAGACATGCGAAGCTCATAGCTGCGTAGTACACTTTGATGACGATCAATCATTTCCTGTAACTTGGTATCCATGGCTCGGCGGTCACCGAGACGGTGATGCATGTGAGAAATTTTATTCTGCGCTTCCGTATGCACAGTGTGCAATCCCTGCTCCAACTTCTGCAGCCCCTGCTCCAGTCGATTAAATTTGACCTGAGAAGCTTTGATAAACTCGTTCACCTGACTGACCAGGTGAGACATCTGACCCTCAAGTGCCGTGACCTGATTTTTGGCCTCAACCACACGAGCTTCAATCTGCGTGACAATATTAACCGGAGTAGGCCGCTCAGGCTCAATCCAACGCTGAGAGCCAGCCGCCGCAGTACCAAACAATTCAGGATTTAGTTCCTTTTGCATTGACTCCTCCATGAAAGGGTCTCTAACGTATTATTATGATAAAAGTTGGAACAATTTTAAAGCATTTATCTCAAACTTCTCGTCTTTCCCCCGTTCTTTCCACTTTTATTAATTACTTGTCGCATTATTATGAAACCGAAGACTTTTTAAGCCCTGATATTGTGCAATCTTTCTTTGCAGAGTGCCTTGAATATCCACATTGGCAGCAAAATAAAAAACAGCTCAATGATGAAATGAAGGCTCTTTTGGTGAAGTTTCACCACCACTACAACGAGGTCTTCACGGAATCTGACATCAAGTGGCCAGCAGAAACTCAAATTATCGAAATCGAGAACTTGAAAGATTTTTCTGACGTTCTCAACCAATACCTGACCTTTATGTTCAAACAAGGTGAAAAGTTTCGTTTGGTTTATGATCAAACCGATAAGCGCATGCTGGCTATAGTTCTGAAGCCTACAGGAAAAATTGAAATTCGTTCGTATTCGAACAAATTCATTATCCAAAATGGTCAATTTGAACCTCTTCGGGCGGACCTTGTTCTCTCTTACGGGAAAAATCTCGAGCTTGAAGAAGGCGTTATCCAGAAAATGGATGTTGGACCCTACACAACTGCCAGCTTCTCTCTAAATGAAGGCCGAGCCTACGGATGCTTGATTCGGGGCTACACTTTTCAAAAACTTCAAGAGCTGTCCGGAGTCCCCATACAGCACCACACAAAGCTCTTCTATGCCCTGAAACACATCGAGCAATTCTTCATCAAACGCGACAGCGACCCCTATTATCAGAACCTTATTGAAGAACTTGAGCGCTCCATCCATCTGATTCGAGCTGGAGATCAAGACCAGATTCAAAAAAGTGCCGAATTGATGGCTCAGGCCCAAAATGCCCTTGAATATGTTTTTAGCGATGACAAACTGCTTGGTCTTTTGATAAGAGACTTGCAATACACAATGGCTGGACGCCCTTATGTCCAACACAAGTTGGAGAAAACAGCCACTAAAATTGAAACGAAAGTAACACAAGCAGAACAAAAAGCTGAGAATAGAACGACCAGAGTAAACTCAAATTCACCAGCTGTGACTCGCGAGGAGCCCTCTCAATGGCAAACGACAAATCTGAATCCAAGTCTTCCACCCGAATACGACTTAATAAACTAATCGCTCAAAGCGGACTCGCTTCACGACGAATCGCTGACAAATGGATCTCCGAAGGCCGCGTTCTTGTCAATGGCAAGAAAGTCTTCGAGTTGGGAATCCAAGTGGACGCGCACAAAGATCGAATCACGGTTGATGGAAAGCCGCTAAAGGCGAAACCTCAGCCCATCTACATCATGTTTAATAAGCCCACCGGCGTTCTCACAACAATGTACGATCCTTTTGATCGTCCAACAATTCAAGACTATGTCGAAGATCTCCCCACTCGCGTTTTCCCAGTCGGTCGCTTAGATTGGGATTCTGAGGGACTTTTAATTCTGACCAATGATGGCGATTACGCCAATCGAATCATGCACCCCAAAGAAGAAGTTACGAAAACTTATCTTGTGAAGATTGATGGCGAGCTGAAACCAGAGCACTATCAAAAGCTTCTCAAGGGAGTCACCATCCCCACGGGCAAAGCCAACGCCAAGTATGTTGAGAAAATCAAACGAGGCGACAGTAAGAAATACACTTGGCTGAAGATCATTATCGCCGAGGGAAAAAATCGTCAAATCCGAGCAATGATGGAGAAAATTGGATTTGACGTTCTTAAACTTCAGCGGGTCGCCATTGGCCGTCTTCGACTTGGAGCGCTTGATCGTGGAGAAATGGTCTTCATGAATGAGACCGCTGCCGAGCGCGTTTTCCTTCCGGACTCTCCAGAGGATGTAAAAGTCAAAAAGAGCTACGCCGGAAGACAGAAGTCCACTAAGAAACCAACGTCCGGAAAAAAACGCCCTTTGCCTAAATAAAAATGAAATTTTTCATTGGAGTTCTTCAAGTTTTATTGGCCGGAATTGGTTTTGGATTCTTAGGGGTATTTGGCCGTCTGGGATATCAAAACGGCCTTACAACTGGAGAACTTCTCTCTTTCCGTTTTTCACTAGCTGCGATCTTGCTCTGGTCAGGTCTTATTTTATTTCGTCCCAAACTGGTCACCCTTCACCCTAAACAAATTTTAATTTCCTTATGTCTTGGATTCCTTGGCTACGCTGTTTTTTCAACGCTGTATTTTGAATCGATGAAAGGCATCTCGATCCCTCTTGCGGCCATGCTCCTTTTTACCTTTCCCATTTTTGTGAACCTTGGCGCTCATTTTATTCTGAAAGAAACTCTCTCTCGCCTGCAGGTAACAAGCTTGATCACAGCTTCAATTGGACTTGTGGTTCTTCTTTGGGGGGATATTTCCGTTCAATCCTACAACTCTGTTTTTCTCGCTCTCGGCGCCGCCCTTACCTACTCGATCTACGTTCTTGTTTCGGGCAAGGCCCAACAAAATGTGGAGCCACTTTCCTCAAGCCTTTACGTCATCACTGCAGCCGCAATCGGGTTGTGGTTCTATCATCGGCCTGCTCCCGCAAAGCTACTTGAACTCAATGCCCACCAGGCCCTTATTATTTTAGGAATTGCAACAGCCTCGACAATTGCTCCACTGACACTCTTTCTGGCGGGACTGCAGAAAATGAAAAGCTCTCAGGCCTCGATCATTGTGATGATTGAGCCTGTCGTGGCCACCTTTGCGGCCTCGTATTTTCTGCACGAGGATCTTAGCCAACGGCAATTGGTTGGGGCTGGAATTATTCTAGTTGCTCTAGTTTTGGATGCACTTGGGAAAAAGGCATAGCCCAAGCTGGTGAGATATTAATTATTAAACCAATTTTGAGCGTTTACCTTTTCCAGTTGATCAATCTGCCTTTGAACTTCGTCCGCAGACATCAATCCATGGATCTCTGCTAGCTCCAAAGTCTCTTTGAGCATCTGATTATAGGGCTCCAACATCCCCGTCGGATTAGGCTGACCGGTCTCACGAAGCATGGTAATAAAGGCCTTCAGCTTTCCAAGTTCTTGAATGTTCCTCTCGACAGTATCTGTCACTCGGATACGTTCTTGGATCTTGTTGGTCTGATCTTGGCGGGCTTGATCTTCATTTTTATTATCTTTCTCCACCACAGTCTGAACTTTTGAAATTGCTTGCACAAGTTTTTGATTCAGTTCAGCCTCAGACATCAGATTCTGACCAGTCACATGCTGGAGCAGTTCTTTATATTTTTTTTCAAAATCCTTTTCCATTGCAGTTGTAATTAGACTTCGAGCACCCCGCCCCAGTTCGCTATCAAGCCTCATACGTAACTCAGCGAGCTGGGTTAAATTTGCCTGAATATTGTATTCTACTCGAAAGATCTTTGCGCACTGAAGGGCACTGGCATTTGCTAAAGAGTTAAAAAAAACGATGGCGAATAGAAAGAGACCAAAAACGGCAGTCCGAGTAAAATGCCCATACAGATTATGCACGCTAGCTCCTTTACGATTGAATCCATCACAATCCGTTCAATCACGAGATAGAAAGTGCAACCCTGAGGCCACTTAAGTGTCTCAATTTGAGATTTTAATCTTTTAAAAGGCGTTGATAAACTTCATCTTTATCAACAAAGGTCACCCCATATCCGATATTGTAGCCGACTTTCTGGGGCTTGCGCCAAACAACCTTGGCATCAAAGACGTATTCTTTTTTGTTTGGCACAGAGATCTGAATCCGAATCAAATCATCAACATCCAACTGTAAGTCACGATCTTCAGATTCAAAAAAAGCTCCACTGACGGACATGTTTTTCATTCGGGCTTTGATTTTACCGGGCTTAAAATCAGAGGAGACCACAACCTCTTGATCCGTTAAATATCTTGGCTGGGCTTGAATTTTACCTGGCACGTATTCGGTCGTCACATCGACAACCCCGCGGTAAAGTTCAAACGAGGACATTGGTGTTTTAAGTATTTTAATTTTCTTAAAGACCTGACTGAGCTGCATAATTGCAGTTGAGATGGCAGGACAAATTAATAGCAACGCCTGATCCTGAGGAACGTCTTTTCGAAGTTTTGTGAAGAAGTAAGTTTGTAAAACCGGATCAGCAGGAAGATAGATAATCACAAGATCATAGAGGTGCTGAGTCCACCACTCTGGAGCCTGTCCAAACGATCCAGTCGTTTGAAACTGAAAGGCTCCTGGGCTATGCACCTTAGACACCTCTTCGAGTTTTTCTTGTTCTTCGAGAGAGGTGCTAATGATCAGGACTTTTTTCACATCATCCTATCTCTGGCTCACAGGCTTCCAAACTTGGCCTGTTTTCCCAGTCCATTTTCCTCGAGGTCGGTAAATGCGATTGTTTGCATACTGCTCGTTTGCGTGAGCAATCCAACCGGCAATTCGAGAAACTGCAAAAATTGGAGTATAAATATCAATTGGAATTCCCATGCTGTAGTAAACAGTTGCAGAATAGAAATCCACGTTTGGCATTAATCCCTTTTCTTTGTACATGGTATCATCAATCAAAGTCGACATCTCATACCAGTGATGCTCACCAATTTGCTTTGTCAATTGGTCAGACATTTTTCTTAAAATCGCCGCTCGTGGGTCACCATCCTTGTAAACACGGTGACCGATACCCATAACTTTTTCTTTTGCACTTAAAGCGTCTTTTACAAACTGCTGAGCTTTTTCATTAGTGCCAATCTTTTTGAGCATAATCATGACTTGCTCATTGGCTCCACCATGAAGGGGTCCTTTTAAAGCTCCAATGGCAGAAGTGATTGCAGAATACATATCGCTCAGTGAAGAAGTCGTTACGCGAGTTGCGAAAGCTGAACAGTTTAACTCGTGATCAGCATGAAGAATTAAACACGTATCAAAAATCTTAACCAGATCAGCTTTTGGCTCCGCTCCGCCCTTGAGCATGTACATAAAGTTCCATGCAATTGATTTGTCTTTCTTTGGAGCAACAGGCTCTTTGCCATTACGAAGAGCTTCGAAAGCACAAACAAGAGTTCCCATCTTTGCAACCATCTTGATTGCTTTTCTTTTATTGGCTTCTTCTGAATTGTCATTCGCATCAGCATCCCAATGTGACATCAATGAGAAAGCTGTACGAAGCCACTGCATGGGGTGAACCTTTGTTGGTACAGTTTTGAGTGATTGGATCAACTCAGCTGGCAAAGTGTACTCTGCAGTCAAATCTGATTTGAATTTTTCAAGCTCAGCAGCTGTTGGCAGACGATTATTCCACAACAAAAAAACAACTTCTTCAAAAGTTGAATTTGCAGCAAGGTCTTCGATTGTGAATCCTCGGTACGAAAGAGTGTTTCCCTGAATTGAAGAGACCGCAGTTGTACATGCAACAACGCCCTCGAGTCCCTTATCTAATGCGCCTTCAAAAACTTGGATATCTGCCATAGTATAGATCCTTTCATCAACTGGGGTCTATACTCCTATACAGGCTTATTTTTGGCAAGTTTTATGACCCTATCTTTCACTTCAGTCACGACCACGGTCAGGTCTCTTGTTGGGTCAGAAAGCCCTGTGAATTGCTCGACCTGATATAAAATTTCATTGCGAACATCATGGACTCCAGAACGCACAGCGCGATAGAGTGCCTTTTCTAAACGCTCGACACCAAATTGCTCTCCACTTGGGTTTTGCGCCTGCACGATCCCCTCGGAACAGAGGATCAACCGATCTCTTGCATTAAGTTGGATCTTTTGAGCCAAAGGTCTTTCATTAAAATCCTTATTGAATAGCCCCGCAGAAGGCTCCAGACGCGCTATGCCTTCTTGCCCGCTGACTTGCAGAAATCCATAGATCTTACCTGCTGACGAGTAAGTGAGTTCAAAGGCTCTGCGATCAACAATTCCGTAAAAAACACTGGCAAAATCCTTGTTTTGAATATGGGGAACTAACTCTTTTGCCATCTGGATTAAAACCTGATCAGGGCTCAAACCGCGGCGGGCTTCAATTTGCGCAGAAAGCTTAATGAGCACCGATAAAAAAAGTGCTGACATGGAATAGCCAGAAGAACAAGCGAGCACAATTCCAAACTTCATCTTGTCCTCATGCTCAAAAATATCAAAATAGTCACCACCTCTTTCAGTCCCAGGGATGAACTTGGTACTAAACTCAATACCTTGGATATTCGGAATTTCTATCGGTGAAAGAATTCTCTGGATCTGCCCAGCCATTTTCAATTCCTGAGCAAAATCAGCGATGATCTTTTCAAGCTCCATGTTTGCTCGACTCAGCTCCTGACGATATCGTGCCAGCTCGAGATCCTTTTGACGAAGATCTTCTTTTAATTGAGCAATAATTTTTTGATTTTCTTGATCCGACGCCATTGAAAATAAGCATAAAAGCTTCTCGAATCAGAGTCTTGCGTTTTTAGCCAATTCTCTACTGAATGGACCTAAGTCCGTTTGGATTGGCTATAAAAATGAAACACCGTTAGCGTGATCACGGTATCAATGAATTGCACCAATTTTAAAAGTAAAAAAGCCTGTAGAAAACGATACCCCGGGCGATTGCCCTCAAGGGCTACCATCTCGACAAGAGACCGTAAAAATCCTCCAAAGGTTAAAAAAACAAGCAGAGTTAATCCAAGACACCCCGTCAGCACGAGAAGACTCTGCCGTACCTCTTCATTAGACCAAACCACAAGGTTTCGAATCAAAACGCCAAGCCGTTCACCAAGCACAAGCACTATGAAGGCCGGGATGGAAATATAAAAAGGGAAAACTAAAATCAAACCTAAAACAAGAGCGACAAATCGAGATTTAAAAACTAAGCCAAAGAAAAACCCAATAAAAAGCCAAAAGGCAAGGACGAGAAAATTTGAACTCGCCACTGAGAGCAAAAATTGCGAGTAATGAAGCTCAAGACTTTGAGTTAACTTGAGAAAAACATTTTCCCGCGAAAGATGATAAACTGCCCCTAAACAAACCAGCTCTCCAAGAAAAACAGAAATATTCCCAAGAGCTAACCCAAGATGAAAGCTCCTTAAATTCCATTTTTGAAGGATATACCTTTGACCTAAAATTCGAATATGGCCATCGAATGTCAGTCCAAAAAAAGCATCTAAGAAAATACGAGAAATGTTCTTAAAAAAATCAGAGCTGGGCAGCAGATCAAAGTTCTTTCTGATCTTTGACATCATTCGCTGAGTAAAAGTCACGAGCACAATCAAAAGCAGTAAGATTAAAGCAAAGTTTGTTAAAATCATAAGCTCCTCGTTATATACAAATCATACCGGACACTTGTTCCAAGAAAGTGATGACTCACTCCTGGAACCAAATCTGGGGCCTTGAGTGGACGCTTCACAACAACTCGTTCTTTGGCCACTTTGCGAGCAGTCATGACCAAATCGGCGGCGTCCTCGTCCTTGCCAACCAGTTGCTGAAAAATCTGCATCTCTTTTCTGGGAAGAGCTGTCTTTTTTTTCTCTGGAAACATGGGATCAATATAAATCACTTCAGGACGCTCAGACTCAGAAAGACTTTCTAAATATTGAAGACTATCTTGGTGAATAAACTGAATGCGGCTGAGAATTTCTTTTAATTTTTCATTCTCTGTTGGTTGAAGTCTGGCCTGTTCCAATTTTTTGTAAATAACATCCACTCTTTCAACAGCGCGAACAGTACAGCCAAGTCTTGCCATCATAAAAGCATCTTGCCCAAGTCCCGTCGTTGCATCCACCACATCTCGGAAGCCCTTTGATATCCCAATTGCTCGAGCAATGAGCTCATTCTTTCCCTTCTTAAGGGGTCGCCAATAGTTTTTATCATTTTCAAAATCAATAATAAGATCTTCGACAGCGTAGTCCATTAAGATGACAACTCAATCACGATTAAATACGAAAGATATTCCAAAGTCCAAAGTGCCAGAACAAAAATACCAATTTTCTTGTTCTTATCCACCGTCATATCCACCTTTGAGCCTAATGGACTATGAAGTTGATTTAAACCCTTAAACACGTAAATGGTTGGCCCCAAAGAGCCCAGAAAAATAATCCAGAACCAAGAAGTCGCGGCATAAATGTAGTGATACAAATTCAAGAACCCAAAAAATAGCCACCACCACGCGATCAAAAAGGTTTTACTTTTCTCAAAACCAAGCTCAGAGATTGTATTGTGAAACTTCGCCTGCGAATTCACCAAGATTGCTTGGAAATTTTTAAGATGAATAAAATAGGCTCCCAGTAGACCAACTGTGCATCCCAGTAAAACGACCTCGAGATCAAATCCGCACCCAATCGCATACTGATACCCAACTGAAAGCAATGGACCCAGCAATAAAAAAATGGTCACCTCTGACCAAAGCCGATATTTCATGCCCATTCGATATTGAGAAAATCCCACAATCGCCAGCAGTGCGAGTGTCCCAATCAGTATAAAAAGCTCTGGGTAAACAAAGAGAGAGGGGAGCCCAAATATAATTCCGATAAAAAGAAAAACAAACGACAGCGTTCGAACTCGAGCTGCGGTGATCCACCCCTTTTGAATGGCTTGACTGCCGCCTTGGGGGTGAATGCGGTCTAAACCGTTGATGTGATCTTGATAATCATTTCGAAGGTTCACACCGATATGGAGGCAAAAAGCTCCGATCGCACTGAGTAACGCCAGAGCTGGATCAAAGGCAATTCCATCAACTGAGTTCTTTATCAAAATGGCAAATAAAGTGAAACCCAACAAGGTCAGATTATGCAGTTTCATTATCCGAGCCCATTTGATGAGGAATACTGGCTTTTCAATTTTTTCAATTGGTACAATTTGAAAAGTCACCTGCTCGTGTTCCGTATTCACATTCAGTGATTGAACCGGCAAGGCTCTTTCTTTGTCGGAAAAAGTACCGTGAAGATACTTTGGAAAAAGTGGATCTTTTCGAAAAAGAGTGACCAATTGACTCATGAGCCTGGTCTCTTTCTCCAGTAAAGAATCTCAGTGAGTGGCTCAAGCTTCTTCAGCAAGGCTTTTTCTTCGGGCTTTAAATAAGTTTCAAGAGTTTTCATATGGTGAGAATAAAGTTGAATCAGGAAAAGATTCATCTCATCAAACTCTTTTAATTTTTGATCAAATGTAGCCTGCCCGCCAATAACACGACTAAAATCTTCAAGTGTTTCACATTTTCTTAAATCAGTTTTATTCGCATGTGATGTCGAATAAGAGGCAAAAGAGTTTAAATAACCTGACTTCAAATCACCTAAAATCGCTTTGCCTTCATAATTTCGAATATTAAAATCGAGCAAATCATCACTGCGCTGGAACAACTGGCCCAACAAAGTGCCCATCTCTTCGAGCACGGTGTGAAGACCTGGCTCATACCGTTCTTGAGCGAGAAAAGGAGCCCGCAAACACCACTTAAACAAAGATGCCGTCTTGAGATTGTGAACACGGTCCAGCTGACTGAGCTGAACATTCATATCTCCAACAAGAGAATCCTGAAGCCATTCTCCTTCAAGCAGATCAGAAATAACTTCGGCCGTGTACTGCACCAATCGAATGTTTCCATAACTGGAAAGGTTCACCATCACTCGAGCCAAAAGATAATCTCCTGCGAGAACGGCGTATTCAGGAGTGTACTTCATCCAAGCCGTTGTTTTTCCACGTCGCAAATGAGACCGATCCACCAAATCATCATGAAGAAGTGAGGCGTTGTGAATAAACTCGATCGTCTGAGCGAGAAGAAGTTCGGCCTTGGGATCCAAACGCAAATTTTCAGCCATCATTCGAATCATCTTTGCTCGAAATCCTTTTCCTCCAGAAAAAAGATCATCGTAAAGCTGATTCAGCTTGGGCAGATATGCTGGAAAATCCTTTGAATCGTATATCTTATATTCCATAACGCACTTTGTTGATTTATTGCCTATAAAAAGCGCTTTACATTTAAGACAATAAAGCATGAAGTCAAGCCCAACTATTCGATTGTTGAACAAAAAGGCATAAAAAATGAAAACTTTCGTTCGAGAAGTTCAGATTCGATTTCACGAGGCTGATCCTGCCCGAATTCTCTATTTTGGAAACGTCTTTACCCTTGCTCATGACACCTTTGAGGACTTTATCGTCCACTGTGGAATACCCTGGGATAAATGGTTTAAAGACAGCCCCTATTTTGTTCCCATTAAACATGCCGAATGCGAATACAAAGCCCCCTTTATCCCCGGTCAGAAATATCAGGTTCACACCCAAGTCGCTTCGATCTCTGAATCCTCTTTCCAAATGCTGTACACCTTTCAACAGCAAGAGTCAGTTCATGCTATTGTGAAAATGGTTCACACATTTGCCGATCTCAAAACGAAGAAAAAAACTCAAGTTCCTGATGAAATTCGAAAAGTTTTAACTCCTTATCTGGTGGAGATGAAATGACGACCAGTAAATCAAAAAAATGGTGGAGCAAGGGAGTCAAATTCCAATGCCAGGGTTCCGGCAAATGCTGCGTCTCTCATGGTGAATTTGGATTTGTTTTTTTAACCCTAAAAGATCGCCAAGCCATTGCTAAAAAATTAAAAATCTCAACAGCAGCCTTCACTCGAAAATACTGTGACAAGTACCATGGGGCCTTTCACCTGAAAGAAGATCCCGCTCGTCCAGAGTGCATGTTTCTGACCAAAAAATCCTGTGAAATCTACGAAGCTCGTCCAGTCCAATGTCGAACTTGGCCCTTTTGGCCCGAGGTCATGAGCCCCAAGGCTTGGAAAAAAGAAGTTGTTCAGTTTTGCCCCGGTGTTGGCAAAGGTAAAATCATTTCTGCCGAGCAAATTGAAAAACAATTAGCAGAACAGAAAAAAAGTGAAGAAGACTTAGTGTAAGTTAAAATGCTGGAGTGCATTTTTAAAAATACTGGGACTGTAATAATCAGCAGCTTCAACATAAAAGCGCACAAGGCAGTCATAATCCAACTCGACAATCACACGACGATCACGGTGATCCCCTGGAATCTTTGGCGGAGTGACCAGCTCTACATCCGTTTTTAAATCTGGAGTTGTGCAAATTAATGCTTCAAAATCAAAAACAATCAGAGAGCCGACGCCCAGTCCATAGACAGACTTCAGGTGAAAAGAATCTCCAGCTTGCCAAGCAACCTCTGAGGTCAGACGAAAGTCTTGACCAGAAATATATTTTTTCTCGACCTCGAGATCTGACCAATCATAGGTGTTTGCTTTGCTGATTGAAGCAGCGATAATGATCAGAACTGAAAATAGAAAGGACTTTTTCATGAAAAACATACTTATTACGCTAACACTTCTTTTGACAAGTTCAATGGGATTCGCTGGAGATTCGGGCTGTGGACTTGGAAGTGTCGTCATTCAAAAGAATTCGAAGGGTTTACAACTTCTTTCAATGACAACTAACGCCACATTTTTCTCTCAGGCCTTCGGCATCACGTCAGGAACTTCAGGCTGCTCTTCCAGTGGAATTGTGATGAACGACAAAGAGGTTGAGTATTATGTCGAGATTAATCAGAGCGATCTGACTCGTGAAATGGCTCAAGGAAAGGGCGAAAAACTCAACACCCTCGCTATTCTTGCTGGTTGTAACGGCGAAAGGGGTAAGGCGGCCTTCGCCCAATTCACAAAAGAGCGCTTTGCTTCCATCGTTCCAAATGCCCAAGTCACTTCATCAATTGTTGTTGAAAATCTCAAAGCGGAGATGAAGAATACAAATACTTGTGTGGCTCAAAACTAATATCATAAAAATCAACATATTTATTTTGGTGGCGGCCATAGGGTCGCCACTTTTCTTTTCTTCGCGAGCAACTGCAACAGAAGATCATCTTTGGAACCATCCGGAGTGGTTAAGACTGAATCACTATGTCAAATCCCTCACCGGAAAATATCAATCCAAAATTCAAGGCCCTTATTTTCTGGCCCCTGATGGGAAACAAAATCCAGAATCTGAATTTAAAACTCTCGTAGAAAAATTAAAAAATGAACCCTTAGAAACAAAAGAGAAAATCCAATGTCGGTACCCGGCGCGAATGGATTTTTTAAACCGCTATTATTTTTCAAAAGAAAATCAAATTCCCCTTTGCGCCTCAAAACATGATTGGATTCAAAAATTGGGAGCTAACCGAATCAGCCTTATTTTTGCCTCGGGGTATTTAGGCTCAGCCTCATCAACATATGGGCACACCTTTCTCAAATTCATTGATGAATCCAAACAAGGGGGCCGAGAGCTTGTGGATTATGCTGTGAATTTCTCTGCTCGCACGGGTGAAACCCAAGGCGCTCTTTATGCCCTCTATGGTCTTTTTGGGTATTTTCCGGGAGCTTACACACTGCTTCCCTATCACCAGCTGATTAAAGAATACACCAATCTTGAAGGCCGTGATCTTTGGGAGTACGAACTTAGTCTCACACCAGAAGAAGTCCGCCGTCTTATTCTTTACCTTCTTGAAATGGAGGGAACCTACATTGATTACTACTTTGTGGATGACAACTGCTCCTTTCACATTCTCTGGGCTCTGCAAATTGCACGACCCAGTTTGAACTTTATTGATCCCGAAGAGGCCTATGTCATTCCGCTTGAAACAGTTAAACTTGTTGAAAGAATTCCGGGCTTGATCAGTCAAACAAATTATCGGCCCTCGCTCAGAACAATTTTTGAAAATCAATACTCTCTTCTCACAGATCAAGAGAAAAAAGATCTTCAAAAGTACACTCGCGGTGAGAATCATCTTGAGCAAATGTCGACAAAAACTTTAGAAGCCACACAGACCCATGCCAGCATTCAAGAAGCCAGTGATCCCATCGCTTGGAAAGAAAAAAGTTATGCCTTAGCTCTAGCTAGAGCTCAAAGACCAGATCAAACTGAGTACCGAAAATCAGAAAAAGAAAATCCAGTTTTTTCATCAGACACAGGACTTTTAGGTGTTCAACTTTCTTCCTCATCAGAGATATCTTCGCAGTCCTTTCGGGTGGGTTTTGCCTATCAAGATTTTTTAACTCGCCAAAGCCAGTGGCAGGAACTTCAGGTCATGAACTTTCAATTACAATATGCTCATCACCAACTGAAACTGACTGATTGGACTTTGCTCAAGGTCAGATCCACGGATCATTGGGCCTCGCCCTTGGGAAAACCTTCTTGGGGATTTTTCGTCGGTGGAAAAGATTCACTCTCTTATTTTGAAGGCCAATGGGGACTGGGACATGACCTGAGCCACAACCGATTATTAGTTTTACCCACTGTTGCCATCCACAACAGGGATCGAAAGGGACTTTTTTTCGGGGGGACTGAATTCTTAGCCCTATCCAATATCACAAAGAAACTTCGAGGGTTAGCTCAGTTGAAATCCCTTTCCTCGAACTTGGGATGGAGTCACCAGACGAGCCTTGAATTATCACAGGATCTCAGTGACCAAAACAAAGTTCGACTACAGGTGTTAAATTTATCCGAAAACGAAAAAACAGAGACCCAAATTAATTTCAGTCTCTACCTTCACTTTTTATTTGATTAAGCCAAGGGCTTGGTTACATTGCGACTGTGATTCGCTTATTTCTTTCACTTTTGTTATTCACTCCTCTTGTTCTGGCAAAATCGCCCAAGGCTCCGCCCCATCTTGATCTTGAACTCTCCAGCGCAGAGTACACAAAGCTGCTTGAACAGAGTCACCTCACATTTTTAGAAGCTGATCCGTTGAAGCAAATCGTTCAAGTCGGTAAACGCAATCTTCAGTGGCTCGAGTTTATGAATGCCCACCGGGATTCTCAACACCAGCTTCGGTTAACCACTCCCGGATCGCTGATAGGTTATCCCATCGAGAAACCCAAGAAATATTCTGATCAAACAATCACAATTGAATTCTCAGACTTAAAAAAATCTCTTCCAGCAGAAATGCAGAAAGTCATAATTGATAACAAAGACTTTTCTCAAAACCCACCTGTTGACGAGGCCACCTATCTTGAGTGGGCTCGCACCACTGATAAACTTTATCAGACCGCGGTCAGATGGCTTTTGATGAAGCCCTATCTTGAATATTTAAAAGAGCAAAAGCGTCTTGATGTCCGTGGGATTTACTTTCTCAGCCAAGAGCCCGATTTAAACAAAACTCTTTCCCAGTGGAGTTCTTTAACAAATGAAAAAAAGGCCCAGTACCGCGACTGGCTTTTACAAGTTTGCTTTAACGACAAAGGACTTTATCAAAAATGTCAAAGCCAACTGAAAGAAGCTGAAAAAAACAACCGGCTTTTTCAGTTCTTTGAAACTTCAAGACCTGGAGCTCTCCAGCTTTGGGAAAGATTTTTTAAAATTCCCACGCTGAGATCAGACGTGCTTTGGACTTCTTCAATGCCAAATCTCATGACAGTTCCCTTTCTTGATCCAGGAAATCCCAAGCTCAAAAATTTTCTTCAAACAAATATTGAAGACGAGTGGAGAACTCAAAGCTGGAATCTCAAACTTGATTTTCGATTCACTGATGATGTTGACTCGATCCCTCACCTTGAGTTTGAGCCAGGGGTCACTCCTCACGTCAATGGCCTAGCCGGAAACACGATCACGATGGATGCCAACGCTCCCTTAGAAGAATGGGACGTGCGATGGATTATTCGCCATGAATATGGTCACATTCTAGGCCTACCAGATTGTTACACTGAATTCTGGGAACCTAGTGAAAATTTAATTGTTAGTTATCAATTGGATACTCAAAATTTAATGTGTTCACGAATGGGGAAATTTCTTCCCCTTCACTTTGATGAATTGAAGGGGGCTTACTTCAAATGAAAACACTTTTCCTCACTTTACTGCTTCCGATTTTTTCCTATGGCCAGACTGACTTTCTTGTGAAAGCAGCAGAGAAAAAAGCCATCCAAAATCTCAAAGGTTGCACAAGCCAAGTCATCAATCCCCACCTGGGCGGCGACATCTTAAAAGTGCGATGTGAAAATACTTACTCTTTGATGGGATTAAGCCCCCTTGAAAATCTTCAATTTGAAGAAGAAACTGTGTGGAGAACTTTTCAATTTGAGACTTTCCGATTATCTGAATTGAATGACCCTATGGCAAATGACCAATGGGCTCTTGATACGCTTAGAATCAATGAATTCTGGAACAAACAAAGTCGTGGTAGCGACCAGGTCAAGGTTGCTGTGATCGATACAGGAATTGATTACGAGCACGAAGATCTCGCTGCCAACATTGGCATTAACACAAAAGAGATTCCCAATAATAAAATTGACGACGATAAAAATGGCTATGTTGATGATGTCTACGGATGGAACTCTTATGATAACAATAATTTTGCAATGGATACCTATCGCCACGGAACCCATGTTTCTGGCATCATCGGCGCAAAGCCAGGAAATGGCATCGGAGTTGCGGGATTAAACTGGAATGTCGCTCTTATTCCGATTCGATTTATTGGAGCCAACGGCGGAGGAAGTACTGAAAGTGCCATCCGCGCCTTTGACTATGCTGTCGCTCGCGGAGCAAAAATTGTCAATGCTAGTTGGGGGGGGGCAAAAGACAGTCCCTTGCTGAAAGAGACCATCGCTCGATGCCGAGATAAAGGAGTCCTGGTCATCGCTGCTGCCGGAAACGACACGGCTGATAATGATAAGGTTCCAACTTATCCTGCTAGCTTTGATCTTGATAACATCATCTCTGTTGCTGCGACTGATCTTCACGAAGACCTCGCTTATTTCACAAACTGGGGTAAAAAAACTGTTCATGTGGCAGCTCCTGGAGCGTCCATTCTGAGCACAATCAATGAGAAAAAATATGGGTACCTTGACGGGACCTCGATGGCCGCTCCCCATATCACGGGTGTTGTGGCCCTACTTTGGGCAAAAAACCCTCAGTGGAGTTATCAACAAATTCGCAGTTACATTTTAAAAAACTGTGTCCAAGTCCCAGCCTGGAAAGATCAAATCGGCTGTGGTGGGTACTTTAGATTTTAAGGTCTTTCCACAATATTTTCCCCAAAGCTGAGCGGGGAATCTGATCAACCCAAATGACGTTCTCCCACTGCTCAATCTTCGGTGATTGAGCAGCATAGCGTAGTGTCAGTTCGCTTAGGAAATCCGGACTGATTTTTTTTGTACAAACGAAAACCAGTTGGTGTCCCCGTCTTGCATCATCCCGACTAACAAGAGCCACATCAAGAACCAGCTCAGGATTCATTTCAGTAATAATTTGATTTAATCGATCGCGAAGTCGATTGAGATCAACACCTTCCCCTAAAATTTTCACAAAGGACTCATCACGTCCAAGTGGTTTTAAATATCCATTCTCGATTTCGCCTCGATCCGAGGTCTGATACCAGGAACCGCTCGGCTGATCGAACCACTTCATTTCTCCATCCATGATCTGACCATATCCACTCATCATGGCGGAGCTTTGAATGGACAGTATTTTTTCTGAATCCACTTTCACTTTACAATGAGACAGGATTTTAAATTGGGGATAATGATCATTCTTCAAAGAAGAAATTTCCGCTGTGGCAATTTGCGAAGCCACTTCGGTCATTCCATAACTGGGCAATACAAGAAAACCTAGCTTGCGAGCTTTTTGATAAAGCTCATTACTCAGCTCTGCACCACCAATGATGATTGCTCGAAGTTTTGATGGGCTTGGACGTCCCAACTGAACCAAATCAAAAACTTGAGTCGGAACAAGAGCAGAGAGAGTCACCCCTTTTGATTCACAAATGTTCAAAAAAGTTGTGGCATCCCATTTTCCATTTGAAAGAGCGTCCACGACCTGAGCACCTGATTGAAAGGATCGAGCTAAAATTCCAAGGCCCCCGACATGAAATACAGGTAAAGCCAATCCCCAAATATCCCCTGTAGTGACCTGCAGATGCTCATTGACAGCAGTGGCAGAAGCTAAAATCGCTTTCTTAGAAAGAGCGATCAGTTTTAAAGATTGGTTTTCTTTTTGTGCAGATCCCGATGAAGCAATAAAAAAATGGCCTGGCTTGTGAAACTGGCGAAAAAGATTTTGAAGGTCATTTTTCTCACTCTCATGCAGTTGAGGATTCATGAGAAGCAGGCTTTTCTCGGATTGCCAATCTATTTGGCTTTGATCAAAGTCCACGGCAAGACCTTCAGTAAATCATCAAATCCAATCCCAGTTCCTGCTATTTGAGTTAAATAGGGCCCTTGAAAAATCATCGCTGTGGAAAACTCATTAGCTCGATAAGCACGGTGAGAATAACATCCACACTCAAGAATTTGGGTCCCATAATCTTTTTTCAAATCTGCCGCGACACGAATGGCATGAGCCACTCCAACAGGATGATCCATAGAGCTGGTGATGACAATTTTTAATTCATGAGCCAGGGCATGTTTCAATGCTTTATCCACATCTTGTCTGGCTGGCTTAATCACAAGAACTTGAAAAGGTGGCCTTCCAGTCAGCGTGTCCCATTGAACCTTGTCATACTCTTGATCAAGAGCCAAAGGGGCAAACTGCGACGCCTCTGACCAGGCTTCCGCATCATACGGAAAGGGATCTTCAACAAACTCAATTTTTTGTCTTAAAATCGCATTGAAAAAACTCATGAATCTTTCATAGCTTGAAAAATCCATCGACGAGTTAAAGTCGAGACGAATTTGAAATTGAAACTGCTCAAGGATACGCTGAACCCACCGAACCTCTTCATGAAGCTGGCGACCAACCTTAATTTTAAGCGTTGAAAAACCTGCAGTTCGAATCTCACTTAAATTTTCATCTGTCACCTTTGTACAATCGGTGATCAGAAAATGATTTTTAATTCGAGGCGCCTCGGTCAGAGCATTGACTTTTTTAGCTCTCAAGTTGGCATCCTTGCGTCCTAACCAAATTGCTTGCTCCACTAAAGGAGTAATGCGCCCCTCTTGCAGCTCAAACAACTGCCGATCAAGAGGATAATCTCCCAACTCAGGCCATGGGAACAAATCAGCATAACCAATTTTCTTATCTGGCCATTGAATCTGAAGAAGAGCTCCGTCTCTTGGCTGATCATTGGCAATAGCGCCAAGCGCGGCCTGAGGATAAAGTTTATATTTAAAATATGAAAACTGAATCATATGAAAAACCCCAGGGTGACCAATAATCCAAAGGCAAGATGCAAGCCCGCTGCCTTTGCTAAGTATTGATTATAGATGGGGCTTGGCTCTGTATGAAAGACCAGTTTCGTAATTTGTAAAGCCAGAGGCAAAATCAGAAATCCCAAAACCCCAGCTTTCCAAAAACCAGTTGAAAACCAGTACAATTGGATCACAAATGGAACCAAACAAAGAAAAGCAATTTCCCACCGAGCAAAGGTTTTTCCAAATCGAACAGGAAGAGTTCTCTTGTTGACTAAGCGATCTCCGTCAACATCCCTGAGATTATTAATTGCAATTAAAACTGTGCAGTGAAAACCGACTTGAAGACCCAGAATAAAGGCCTCGATCCGCCACTCTTGAATATGAAGAAAGACCAAACCCATGACAGCCACAACTCCAAAAAAGAGAATGACAAATAAATCCCCCATTCCCCGATAAGCTAAGGGAAAGGGCCCAGCCGTATAAGCATATCCACAACAAATTGAAATTAAACCAATCAAAACGATCGGCCATCCCCCTTGGTACACAAGAGGAATACCGCAAAGTAGCGCGAGAAAGAAAAACACGCCGGCTGTGGCCATCACAATTTTTCCTGAAAAAAGACCTGACTGAGTAACTCTTTGAGGACCGATTCTTTTTTCAGTGTCAGCGCCCTTTTTAAAATCAACAGCATCATTCACCAAGTTTGTTCCAATTTGAATAAATAAAGAGGCCATTAGAGCGCAAATTGAGATCCACCACTGGACAGAAAACTGAAGCGCCATGACCAGGGCAGTTCCCGCAATGATAGGAACAACGGCGGCTGTTAGTGTTTTCGGGCGAAATGCCATAATCCAGTGACGAACCATCTCGTGATTACTCCAATATGTTGCAATGCGATATATCTCTGTCAAATTGCTTCATACCATTTTTTATTCTGATGACGAAGTAAAAACAGCGTGGCATTGAATGCCTATGATTGGATATCTTCTCCTCGGAATATTGATTGGTCTTACACTCGGCGCAGTCGCTGTTTATCTGAAAATGAAAAACTCGCTACTTGTGGCTACAACTGAACTTGAGCTACTGAAAAAGCAAAAAGATCAAGAAAAACTGCTTCAAGATAAAATGAGCGAACAGTTTGAACTTTTAGCAGGACGAATTATCGAGGACAAAAGCGCAAAACTATCAGATCAAAGTCTTCGCACTCTGGGAACAATTCTTGAGCCGTTTAAAGAACGCCTCAAGGACTTTGAGAAAAAGGTTGAAGAAACTTATTCCAACGATCGGTCAGAAAGATCGAATCTTCGAGGTGAGCTGAATAAATTAATGGATCTGAATATTCGCATGTCCACAGAGACAGAGAATCTCACCAAGGCCCTGAAGGGTGATGTGAAAACCCAAGGCAATTGGGGAGAAATGATCTTAGAAAATATCCTTGAACACTCCGGCCTGCGCAAAGGAGAAGAGTACATTGTTCAAGGCGCAGATCTCGGTTTAAAAAATGATGAAGGCCAAATCATCAGGCCCGATGTGGTCGTTCATCTGCCAGATCAGAAGCATTTGATCATTGACTCGAAAGTTTCCCTCGTCGCCTATGAGTCTTACGTTCAAAGTGAGACCGAGGCTGAAAAAGAAAAATGGGGAAAGCTTCACATTGATTCTCTCAAACGCCACATTGATGGGCTTTCGCAAAAAAAATACTACTCCAGCGACCAACTGATCAGTCCTGACTTCGTTCTTCTTTTCATGCCTATTGAGCCAGCCTTCGCTCTGGCTTTTCGTTTAAAGCCTGATCTTCTCCAATACGCCTGGGAACGACGAATCGCACTGGTGAGCCCCACAAGCCTGCTCACAACGCTTAGAACTGTGGCGGCAATCTGGAGACAAGAGCGCCAAGAGCGCAATGCCCTTGAGATCGCCAAACGAGGTGGCGCACTCTACGATAAATTTGCTCTTCTTGTTGAAGACCTCGAGGGGCTTGGAAAGAAAATTGAAGACACCCAGAAGTCTTACCAGGGAGTCATGAATAAGTTCTCCACTGGGAGCGGAAATCTCATCCGCCAGGTAGAAATGCTGAAAGAGTTAGGTGCCAAGACTGAAAAAAAACTGCTTCTGCCTAAGGAGTAGGCTTTCGGTGTTAAAAAACAATTAAACGCATAAGGGAAGCAAGTTTCTGGGAAATTATGTCTCAAAAATAGAACTCATCCCTAAAGTTGAATTTAATTTGTATTTATCGTATTCTGACGCGGTTCATTTGGTGTAGAATCAATGCAGGTTAATGATTCATTCCAGCCCCCCCCAGTGGGCTGAAACCGAGAAGGAGAGAGGTTCTTATGAAGCAGGTTCATGTTGAGCTCGGAGCACTTGTTAGAGAATATCGTCAGAAAGCGAATATGACACAATTAGATCTCGCCCAAAAGCTTGGGTACGATTCAACACAGTTTGTGTCCTTATTTGAACGTGGTCTTTCCAAAGTTCCATTTAATGTACTTGGACAGCTCGTTATCATTCTTGGAATTCCAGAGAAAAAAGTTATGAAAACTCTGTTGGATGCCTACGAAACTGAAGTTAAAGAAAAAATGGAAACAGGAAAGAAAGCGGCCACAAACGTCGGTTAGTTTTTAGTTTTTTTCGACAATTAATTCTTTGAAACCAGATTGAGGATCGAATCTTCGCTGAAAGATGAGATCCTCAAATTTTATAATCAGACACTCAGACGTCGTGTGAACAATGTTCTCATCCATCAAGTGTCCGCCGATCAAATTTCCCTCTCGATCAGAAACAGTTAAATGAAGGTGCAGGCCCTCTTGACCAAGAGTTCCTGTTAGAGACTGAATCTCAAACACACCCTGAAGCTTCAGATAATCTCGTGCGCCAGCAAGACGAATATGCAGCTGAGAAAGACTTCCTACTGCCGTCAGGATAGCTCCTGCTTGGACGTCCTCTTTCCTACAGATCTCAACCAAGGACTTTTTTAGGTCAGCCCCTTGAACTAACCGAGACCCCACAACCTGTGAGCTTTGACTTGAAAAAATCATGGCATGACCAAATATAGATCCATTGGCGCAGTTTCACTTTGATCGCTATCTAAAGTTTTTAATTTTTCATCAATCAGTGCCGCCATATAATTCATTCGAGAGTTCACTCGAATTTCTTGCCCCTGAAGATTTGAAATACCGACAACCTCAGCAGCTCGGAATTGGTTAAGTGGATTCATTGTCTTAGCAACTGTCACCACACCACCTGCAAAGCCCGCTCCATATCCTAGAATTTGACCCAACATTAAATTGATCAACGCTCCCATCTCGGGACCGGACATGGAAACAGCAGCAACGCCCCCCACATATCCTGCGGCAACTGTCGCTCCCGCAACAATGATGGCTCCCGCCAGTGCACGGCCTCCACCAGCTAAGATCAATTGGCGTTTGATTTGAGTCAGTTCTTTATTTGTGTAAGGGCGATTTCCCAACTGTTGGCATTTGGTACGATCATCTGTCTTACAAATCTGAAGCAAATATTTGCCGTCCACAGCAGAGACCTTGATAAAATGAGGATCATTCACATCTTTCGAATACATTTCGGCTTGAGCAGAAGAGAAAGAAAATTGAATGGCAAAAGTCACAGAGAGAATCATCGTCAGAAAACGCATAAAGCACCTCACGTCTTAAGTACAAGCAAGGCGCCATTCTACTTGGTCTTCGCTGCTTTCTACAGTGTCAGAATTTTAGACAGGTAGTTTCGACAATTATTTATTTTCACCCTTATTGTCACTGAGAAATTGTAGAAAATCTTGGCGGTATTTCCCCTGAGCCACCCAAAACACCTGCCCGTGTTGGGCTTCTGGAACGGAAATGAACTTTTTAGGCTCATTGAGCTGCGTA
Source organism: Oligoflexia bacterium (assembly GCA_016861345.1). Classification (GTDB taxonomy): domain Bacteria; phylum Bdellovibrionota; class Bdellovibrionia; order Bdellovibrionales; family Bdellovibrionaceae; genus BOLD01. The sequence continues at coordinate 118,123 of BOLD01000002.1, read as the reverse complement.
AAAAGCATATCCCCGTATTCAGGCTCTACAACCTGATCGAGCTGGCCGTGAAAAACAAGGGTCGGGATTGGAGAAATGGATTTTAGATCCTTGGGTGATCCGCTGTCGCTGATCAGAACATAGGTCAAAGGCTGTAAAATCCAAGTGACCCATGATTTTGAAAGCTTACCTCGAGCAATTTTTTGGTAACTGGGAAAAGTTGAATCCAGAACAAGAGCTCGTATTTTTCCTGTGGCTTTCTCCTCTTCTGCCACCCGAAGGGCAACATTACCACCCAAGCTTTGACCATAAATAATGGGGTTTGGATCTTTTTCTTTACGAATCCAATTCAAAGCATCTCGGCCCGCCTGAACACATCCCAGCGGAGTGGGCTCACCAGTTGATTTTCCATATCCAGGATAATCAATAATCAAATAGTTATACCCGCTATCTGGAAGCCAACCCATAGACATGTAATGCGAAGACAGGTTCTCAGCGTTGCCGTGAAAAAACAGAACTGTACCCTTGGCTGGCGTTTCGTGACTTGCAAACCACCATCCATGAATCTTTTCTTCTCCAGATTTAATCCACACATCCTCGGGAGACAGAGCAAAATCAGCAGGGTTAAAGTAAGTTCGATCCTTATTCGGATAATAAAAAAGATGAGTACAACCCAGAAGCATGGTCAATCCCAAAATCAATAGCACTCTTAATAATACCAAAACCAATCTGCTCCCCCAAAAGATTCAAACTGACGATCGATCCCAGTCAGTCGAAATCCCTGCGACTGATCAAAAGAATACTGCATCGATAGCTTTGCCTCGACCGTCTGTCGAGTATCACGCTCTCGATTGAAATCCTGTCGAGAGAAATATTCAATCATGGAAATGAACTTGTCATTAAATTTATATCGCATTCGGGCCTCTGGCCCCAGAGCAACAAATAATTTATTCCCAGGAGCTGAGGGCGTTGTGTAAGTCATCAGTCGTGCCCCCAAGTTGACTGAAAGTGGCGAGTCAAGAGGAAGTAAAAATGTCATCGACGGCCCAACCATGAATAAGGGAGCATGACAAAGGTAACAAGATTCTTGCCTTAATCGATCCATTCCAATTCTGACTCGCCAAGAAATATCAGGTGTTAATGCTGTGAACGGGGAATGGGAGACGACCTCGAATAGAGAAAATGACTCAAATTCAAATTTTCTTTTTTGGTCATCAACTGTGAATTGAAAATCTCCGAAATGAATTTCGGAATAATCAGGATATCCCCCCATGGGATCAAGTTGATCATGCAGAGCGAATTTATATTGAAACAAGACATACGAAGATTTGACTCCGGCTCGAAAACCCATCCCCATCCGACGTGACCCGTGGGCAATATGGGGCTGGTCTTTTTCTTCAGGCACAATCACCAACTGTGGACTGACAACGGGGATCTGGCTTCGTCGACCCAGAAGTGAGTTTTTAAATTTTGTCTCTGGCGAATCCTGAATTTGAACTTCTTTCGGAAATTGATAGTCCACAAGATCAATAGCCATATCCAGACTTCGAGCCTTTGAAGCATCGCTCAACTGAACCCAATCAGAACTTTCTGGTATTTTCTTCTGGTGAACAATATCAATAGCAAAATAAATCTCATCTTCTGACATCAGTTTTGTACGATGAAAAAGTTCCGACCGAATCGAGGGACGAAAGACGGCTCTGCGAACAAAGTTGGGCACTTCATAAATATGAAGAACTGTATCCGAAGGAATGATATATTTTTTTAACCCAGAGGTCAAATCGAGATCCGGATCAACAGCTTCAAGTATTGTGAACATGTGATAACTGCAGTTCTCAGTCAAATACCAGTAATCAAAGTATGTCGGCCCCAACTCCCAAAGATGGGCAATCATCAGATCCACTTTTTCCTGTGTGACATTAAGTTCGTATTCCCACAGATCCCGAGACTCGGCATTATTATACTCTCGAACCTTGTAGTAATAGGGCATACTGCCAAAAGTTCCAGGGAATAATCCAAACATCCCCTTGTAAGCATAAATGATGGGGTTTTCATCTGGACTCATGTTCGCGGCATAATTCACTCCATAATCCAAAAGCTCAAATCTCTTGCCTGATTCTGTCGGAGCCTTATTGATTCTCATAAATGTGTGACCAAAGGCCGAAGAGGGATTGTTGAGATAATAACTTGAGAACACCAAAGAAACACCAACTCCGCGAAGAGTGATGAACCATTTTTCAAACTTGGGGCACTGAAGATTTTTAAGTTTTTCTTGAAGCTCGGGATGATTTTGTTTGAGCAAATAAGTTCGGGCCGGAAATCGACATCCCACTCGATTGGACTCTTCCGCTTCGTTAGCTGTGCTGATAACCCCCTGCAATGTCGAATTGTACTCTGCAATCGGATCATATTTTCCATTTGGATTGAGAAAATAATTTTGCCCATCCACCTGGCTCTCATGGTCTGTACCTTTGACATCATAATGCAAAAGCCGAAGCCAGGGTTTTGAAAGAGCGAATTTTTCATTCTCGCCTTGAGCAATACTCACAAAACAAAATAAAAAGAAAAAAATAAACTTCATTAGGGCTTTTCTATTCGTTCCAACTGACCTTGAATGCTCAGATACTCTCGACTGCCTGAAAGGTCTGTCCAGATTTCATTGTACAGCATGATCTCACCTTGGATTTCAAAATCAAAAACTTGTTTGATCTTTGAATTGGCCGAAATACTTTCAGTATGAACATGGGTCTCTGCAATGGTTCCAATCTTTTCCCCATTGAACCAAAGTTCATTTCCTCGAATTTGAACCTGATGGGGTCTCCAAGTGGTTTTTAAGTTTCCGCATCTTAAGTTTCCTGAGTGAATCGAAATGACTTCTTCAGTTTGAGTAGACTGAAACTCTATTTGGTCACACTTGGCTTGCCATCCACTTTTGTCATGAGCGAATCCTGTTCCAACCCAGTGCCCACCAAAATTCGTCAACACAGCAGCTAATATTGAAATCATCAATCCCCCAAAAACAAAAAGGCTAGAGTTAGCCCTAGCCTTTTTGCATCAGATCTTTTTTAAGATCAAACGATTAAGCTCCGCAAGCCTGAGATTTATTCGCAGAAACCTGCTTTTCAATCTGTGACTGGATGCCCTGTGGATTCATACCAGTTTCAACAAAGATCTGGTTGTAATTTGACTTTAAAGTCTGACCCAATTTTGCTGAGTCACAACCCATCAAATGAGCCAAGCCAGAAAGAGTCTCGCCCTGACCACGAGAAGCATCTTTTGCCAAAACCATTTTATTGATTTCAATGAAGAGAGGAACCTGCTGAGCAGATCTTACAGCTCCACCCTCTGTGCAATTCGATGTTCCAGTGGTGATACCAAATGTTTGACTGCCTGATGTCCCATTTGTCGTCGCAGCAAGAATTTGATTGCCGTCCTTACCCATGACCATCGAGCCAAGACCACATCCTGCTTCACCATAACCAGCAGCTAGTGCAAATGAACCCAAAAGAGTAACTAGTGATACGATTAATGTTTTCATGTTTTACCCCTTAGATTTGACAAGATTGATAAGCCACAGCTTGAAGAGCCTCTGAAGATGCTCCACCTTGTGGGAAAGTGTTTGAGTAGTTGGACTTTAATGTCTCACCAAAAGAAGAGTTCTTACACTCCATCAGTTGAGATAAAGTTGTTAAAGTCTCACCCTGTCCGCGAACGATGTCCTTTTCAAGAACAATTTTGTTTGTCTCGATGAACTGAGTTGCCTTTGCTGCCTTTCCAGACTCACCGCAATTCGATGTTCCAGAAGAAATTGCAAAGGTTTGATATCCAGTTGCATTCACAAAAGCCGCAATAACCTGAATCATTCCTGGCTTATCGCCGAAAACAACTGATCCAAGGCCGCAACCGGCCATCCCATAGGACTGACCTGTAAACTGATCATGCAGACTTTGTTTTTTTTCTTTTTTCTGTGCTTGGGCAACACCGACTGAAAATACAGCCGTCAGTGCCACAACAACTTTTAATAGTTTCATGAATCCTCCTTCAATAACTCAACTCTTGTGGTTGATTACAAAAGTGTGAAGGAGGAGAATGGGATACGCAATGACCTTACGAAAAACCAACGGCTAGAACGCTCTGCGTTAGTTATGTTGAGATTAGGCAGTGACTTCTGGGCCTTGCGACTCAGGCAACCGAATCGCAACATCCAGCCCCTGAGACTGGGATTTAATTGATTGAGTTGGATTCTGGAACACACGCTGCTGAAGCTTGGCAAAGATCGGCTCTCGAATTGCCAATCCATTATCCTGAAGAACACACTGACGAGCAATTCTGAGCGGAACGTTCACAATAATCGGAGCCTTCATATTGGCCGTCATTTTTGTCGGATCATCCGGAATAGTCACGATACAAAACTGCCGAGCGCGCTCCATATTCTGCATCTTCAAACCTTCGTAATCACTTTTCGTGAGAACAACCTTATAATTCTCAGCAAAAAGCTCAGGCTCAAGAACTGGGAAAGCGATCGCAGGCTCATTACAACTTTGCAACCAAGCAAAAATATCATCATTTGGATCATCCAAGAGAACAAAAGTATTGAGATCAGGAAAACCCACGATCCCTTCCGGAAACTGTATGAGATCTTCAGTTTGAACCTCAATCTGTCCAAAACGGGTTGTTTGAATGACCACGAGCCCCTCCATTAAGGTTTGCGAAAATAAACATTTCGGCCTTATTTTAAGCATGCACCTGAATATAGGACACAGCAAGACAAAAAACTGGGTAGCTGATGAAAAAAACTAGACTTAGATCCAATGCATATATGCGGCGCATTGAATTTTAACGTAAGTGAGGTTTATTTTTCTTTGAGCATGCGGGAAATTGAACGAGTTCGCTCTGAAGTCACCGCCGCAGACTCTTTATTTGTATCCTGGATAGCAAGATAAACTTCTTCCCGATGGATCTTCGTTTCCTTTGGAGCTTCGATGCCCAAACGGACCTGTTTGCCCTTGATTTGGACTACTCTGATTTTAATGTGGTCGTCGATCGCAATGCTCTCGCCCAACTTCCGTGTAAGAACAAGCATAATTCACCTCTAACATCCTATCTATCGGCGTATTTTGGCGGAACATTAGGTATATTTATTACTTTAAGAAGTCAAGTAGGCTTGGTTGAATAATCCGGCCTGAAGTCTCGAGGGTCGCCTTCAAGGCACTGTCCGTCTTGGCCATATCCGAAACAACCTGGAAGATATCTGCATCTTCAAGCTGGGACGAGTTCACCTTATTCTCTTGTATGTTTTTAGTTAAACTATCATTAGTGTGATTCAGGACCTGGATTCGCGCACCCACTTGAGCTCGGGCATGAACAACCTGAGTTAACGCCATATCAATATCGTCAATGGCATCCTGAATAAGGGATTTTTCATTGGTGCGAAGGGCAATCTCAAAGTTCTTAATCGTCGATAGAATGTTAACACCCTCTTTATCACCCTTCACATTGGAGTTAAACGTTTCTTGGGCGGCGTGAACAGTCGCAGGTCCCCTCATTCTTACACTTTCAGTTTGGAAATTCTGATTGTGCTCATCACGCATCCGCTCTTCTTCTTTAAATTTAATAAACTCTTGAGCTGACTTTGGAGTACTTGCCCGCGGACGGATAAGGCCATCGTTATCGACACCCTGACCCAAAAATACTTTATCCCCCGGCAAGTTCATGGCCACATAAGCATCCTTATTGACGTGGATTTTAAGATCCCCATCATCACCAAGATAATTCCCTTCGCCATCAAAGGGAGACTTTGTAGTGCGATTTCCCCCAAAAACAAATCGTTCACCTAATTTTCGATTTCCAATTTGAATAATTTGATTAAATGCCTGCTGAACCTCTTCAGCAACAACTCTTCTGGTCTGATCGCTCGCCCCAGCATCACTGGCCTGCTGAATGGCCAGCTCTTTCATTCTCATGAGAACTTCAGATAACTCGCCCAAGGAAACATCGGTAAACTCGAGAAAGGACCGAGCAGAGTTGATGTTCTTAATAAATTGCTGACTGCTTCGATCTTCAGTTCTATTGCTTAAAACACGAGCCGAAGCCACAGGATCATCTGATGGCTTATTGATGCGCTTTTGTGTAGCCGCCTGATTTTGCAAATCGGAAAGCTCTCCACGATTTTTCTGGAGATTCTGGGTCACTTGATTATATCCCATCTTATCCGTTACGCGCATTTAATTACATCCTCTTTAAACTCAAAACCGTGTCGAACATCTCATCCGCAGTGCGAATCAATCTTGCTGAGGCATCAAAGGCTTTTTGATATTCAATCATCTTTGTAGCCTCTTCATCCAAGCTAACTCCGGAAACACTCTCTCGAATCGTACTAATTTGCTGCAAAATATTCGCCTGAGACTCTTTGGCCTTATTGGCTCGATTCGCCATAACTCCGATTCGACCCACTTGAGAGTTGTAATAATCATCTATTGTCGAAGATCCTTCATCCATAATTTCTTTGTACTGGAGCATCGATATGACATTGGCCGCCGTATTGTCTCCTGGAGCGTTGGGCTTTGCCGCAGTCGAAATCTTTGTCACATCATTTAAAATATCATCGCTAACAACAATGTATTTCGCAGCATCTTCGACACCATCTAGCCGGTCAAAAAACAAATTTCCTACCTTACCGTTTTTGTCATAGGCGTGTATATGCACCTTATTAACTTCATTAGCGATCGTATAGGCCATGTTATCAACTTTTTGCTTTAAATCTGGAACAATTTGATCTCGCACAACTAAAGCTCCACCAAGAGTTCCACCCTTTACACGATCGGTGATATTAAAATCAGGAGTCGTCGAGCTAGTTCTATAGAAGATCTGCATCCGCTCAGTGCCATGAGTGTGTCTGGCCGTCAGCTCCATTGACTCAAGACCGGAAACAAGTACCGCGTTGCCTGCAGTTGAAATAGACACCATGCCCGTATTTCCTTCGGCAACCTTAATGTCCACCTTCTCCATCATTTTCTTAATCAAAGTCTCTCGCCGATCCCGCTCATCGTTTGCAGGAACACCTTGCATTTCAACAGCTGCAATTTTCTCGTTCAGTGAAGCTACCTCTTTACTCATTTTGTTGATCTCTTCAACCGTATGAGTAATTTGCATATCGACTTCTTTTTGCACACCCTCAAGCTGATTGTGTACCCGTTCAAAATCAGTTGTTAAGGCTTCAGCAGCTTCTTTCACCATGGTTCGTGTGGTTACAGACTCTGGATTATTTGATAATTCACGAAAGGCATTGAAGAAATCTGAAACATATTGATTCAGGCCCTTGTTCATTTGCTCGTTAAAGACTTGCTCAACACGAGAAAGCGCCTCTGCTCGTCCATCCAGAAAACCCATCGTTCCCGTTTCTTTTTGCAATTGTTTATCTAGAAATGGGTTGTTCACTCGAGTCACCATAGCCGCCCGAGCGCCCATGCCCATTTGCAAGCGCCCCTCACCAATGGGTTGAGCTTGAACAAGCTCAACTCTTTGCCTTGAGTAACCTTCCGTCGTCTTATTGGCAATGTTATGGCCAGCGGTTTGAAGAGCCGTTTGGCTATTCATCATTGTCCGCTTACCAATGTCCATCATCGAATGGATTTTTGCCATCTACGCTTCCTTGCTCACAAAGTTACCTGATTTTTCTGCGCCCTCAGTCATCACGCCTTTTTTACCATACGTCTTTTTGCCAATAAGCGAGTCTTTTATATCCCCCAAGGCACCATTAAAGATATTCAGCGCTGAAGCCGCATACTTTTCATTCTCATTATTTTGCTCTGTGATTTGTCTCAATAAAAGATCAAGAGCGGTGTGAACTGATTTTAATTTCACCGCCTCGTCGGACTTCATTTTTTTTGCAATTTCCAACAAACGCGGCTGTCGAATATCTCCGCCAATTATTTTTGTTAATTCAATAGCGTGTTTTTCTCTCTCTGCGTCTGCCTGTCGAATTTTGTGAAGGAGAAGTTCTTTGGCTTGATTGGATTCTTGAATTTTATCGAGATCCACCTGAATCAGAATATCTTTCTCTCGGACCATTAAATCCAACAAAGTACGATACAACCTCACAAGCTCATCTAAACCGCTGAGAAGTTGAAAGTAGACTTCCTGTCTATTCGTGTTGGACTGATCCATGTCCATCCTTGTTTAAAGTTTGTTAACCAGTCAAATTACTCGCTCGTGGCTCCGGCCCACTGAAGCTCCTCATCGACCATTTTATCAGCAATATCTTTACCGCTGACTTTGTATTGTCCTTGGTCAATAAGCTTTTGCAATTCAGCGACTCGATCCGCTCGAACTTCAGGAGCAGATTTTGCAATCTCTTTTGCTTTTTTCATATCCTGAGCACGTTCAGAAAGTTTTACTTTTGAAGAAGAATCCGTCTCACCCAGCGAAGCAAGAGCAGAAGCTTTCGCCCCAGAAGCATCATCAACTTTTCCAGCCTTAGAAGCTTTGTCAGCCTTACCTGCTGTATCCGTCATATTCAGGTTTCGACCAACTTTATTATGTGTAATCTTCATGGGATTCCTCCATGTTTCTTTCTTATTAGTGTATCACAATGAGACCATTTGACCAAATCATTCTGAGACAGTGGGTTCGATATTCCAAAAAAATTGTTTGGCCTCAGGACTTAATAACCCAATCGTTTCGCCCCCCTGGACTTTTCGCTGAGCCAGTCCAGGCTGGGGTTGACCGCGGAAAACGAACTGACTTTTCAGCCCATTATCGTGGAGCATATCCAATACGTACTCATCAGCATTAATTCTTTGGGACTGCAAAATACTTCCATCCCAGGGCGCTTTCACTGCCATCAGTTGTGGTCGCTGAAGTGACTCTGGACCAACACTTTCTTCTCTTGAAAATTGATAGCTCACTTTTGGTCCAGAATGAATTGTTTTCACACTTCCGGTGAATTGGGATTTCTCATCAAGTGGAATTGGCCCCTGAGGTTTTAACTCTGGAGATTTAATCCCCAATCGAGCACCATATTTTTCAATCAACTGATCGTAGATAACTTTAGAAAGACCAAGCCCGCCTTGCTTGCTCCAGTTGTTCACATGCTCGCCATCAAGTTCTTCACGAAATATTTTTTCAGCCTGGCCAACTTTGACGAGTCCACTTTCTTGAACTGTTCCCCGCATGGCCTTCATCATTTCGCGCATGAATTGCTTTTCATAAAGATCGGCAACTTCGCGAAGTCGCTTATCTTGATCAGCAGCTGTTGTGACCTTGCGAAGCGAAGTGTACTGCGAAGGAGCTTTTAAATTCGAGGGATCAACAGCCATAGCTAGCTTATCCCTAAATTGTGAGAGGAGAAAAAGTGGGGAGTTGAGTTAGAGTCAACGTGCATCCATGCACTTAACTCTCTTTCAAGCTTCGGCCTTTCATCGCCAATCCTTGGCTTCTGCTGACCTATTGCTCCTGTTTCCTGCGAGAAACTGAATGAGTTCCAAAACCGTCCTTGGTTCTTGATTCCTAACTCACCCTCCCCGAACACCAACAACATCCTTGTCACTGGTGTTAATTTTATTTTATTAAATAATGTGTCAAAACAATAGTCATTTTTCATAATATTTCGAGTTCCCCGTGCAAAGCTCCAGCTGCCTTTATGGACTGAAGTAGTGTTATCAGGTCTTTTGGAGAGACGCCCAGCTTGTTCAAAGCCTGGACTAGATCCCCAACGGAGACTCCTGAATCAATGACTGCAACTTTTTCTTCTTCACCTGACTTTGATGCGGCACCTGATTTACTGGTGACTTTCACTGCAAGATTTCCGTGAGCGATAGCCACTTTTGAAATCTTCACCTTGTCACCAATAATCACAGTTCCTGTTTTTTCATTCACAACAACCTTTGCTTTTGAGTCAGGATTAATATCAATAGCCTCGATCGTTGCCAGCAATTCAACACCTCTATTCTCGTAGGAATATGGAGTCACGATATCAATTGTGCCCGCATCCTTTGCGCTGGCATACTGGCCACCCAGTTCTTTATTGATGGTCAAAACCGTTCGAGCTGCAGTGATAAAATCTGGATTGTGCAAGGTTAACCGGAACATTTTTCTTGAGGAAAAATCACTCGAGACATCTTTTTCAATAATAGCGCCATTGGGTATTCTTCCTACAGTCGTGAAAGAATCCTTCCCAGATCCTCCAAGCAACACAGAACCCTGAGCAACAGCATAGACCTGCTCGTTAGCCGCGCGAAGAGGAGTTTGCAAAAGAGTTCCGCCTTCTAAACTTGAGGCCTCGCCCAGTGCGCTGACCGTGATGTCCAATGGGTTACCCGCTTTTCCAAATGCCGGTAGATTTGCCGTCACAATAACTGCAGCCGCATTTTTACTATCAATTTGTTGGCTATCAAGCTTGACACCAAGTTTATCGAGCATCCGGGCAATGGATTTGCTTGTGAATTCTGCCTTACCATCCCCTGTGCCCTTAAGACCAACAACAATTCCATATCCAATAAGCTGATTTTCTCGTACACCACGAATGCTTGAAATATCTTTTAGGCGAGCGCCAAAACAGACCGTTGTGAAAAGACTGATTGTGGTTATCAAAAGTGCTTTCATTATTCTTTTCTCCTTAGGCTCACAACATCATACTGAGGATCCAAGATTTTGTTGGAACTAACACCTTCATCATTAAAGTCCTCAGGGCGAATCATTCCTGTAACCAAAACTTTATACTCACGTTTTCCAATCATAAATGGTTGTTGCCCTTTGATACGATAATTTCCATCTGGCTGACGCTCCACTATCCTTGTAGACACAGTATCGATCTGAATTGGTTCATCCTTTTCTTCTTTTGCAGCCTCTGCAGGAGCTCTTTGCGCAACAGGAGCCGGAGTTTTTCCATCTGGTCCAGGTGCAGGCTGTTGTCCTTCAGCAAGTTTTGGATCATTTTTCATCTGCTCAAACTCGCGTGCACGCTTTTCTTCATCTTCTAATTGCTTGAGAAGCTTTTTGATCACACTCACTTTTGTTTCAATTTGCTTTTGGGCTGGGCCTTCAACTTTAACATTGAGAATATCACCTTCTCTTCTGGTTTTGTTCTGGGTGAAAAGATAGGCTCCCTGTCCTTCCATCACCCACATTGAGCCTGCTCCCGCATGAAGTTCAGCTTCTTCTTCCATACGTTGCCGATTCATTCGACGGTACTGTCGGTTGGTGACATTTGGCATATTTTGATTTTCGGAAAATCGCACGACTTTTTCGCCATCAATCATCACTTCAGCTTTTGGCTGGTCAGCAACCTTTGCTTTTGGTTTTTCATCGTCGAGTCCAACCCAACCCTTCATCGTTGCGCAGCCAGATAATGCAAAACCCATTAAAATAATAACTTTTTTCATCATTGAATCCTCACCACACCGCGCTCAATAATTTGACCTGATAATATTTTTTGAGTCTCAGTATTTTTAATTTTAATCAAATCACCGACAAAACCGCCCTCTTCCGCCGTAGCCTGACTGGTGACTTCAAAAACTTCGTTTCCAATGATGGCCTTAATCACCTGTCCACGCTGTATAGCAAGCTCACGCTTGATATCCGATTTGTAAATAGGTTGATGTACCGATATTGCTCTTGCGAGCTGCTGCCCTCTGATTTCATCAACCGAAGCCAATGCATCGTTTGAAAATGTGATGTCGACAAGACTCATTTGAATGTCCGAATCTTGAACTCGAACACCAGGACTGAGTTGTCTTGTTGCCACTGCAGATTTTTTCATAACTTTGATAACACCAGAAACCCAGAAGGTTTCTTTTTTCCCACCAAAATGGGCTGTCAAAGGTAGAACAAAAGAGCCCCCTAACTTAAGTGGCTCCAAATCCAACTGCCACTTTTGCATTTCAACTTTCTCTGTTATCACGGGCAGCTTAAGATCCTTAATTTGAAAAGTGCATTCTTCACATTTTGACTTTAACCGCGCCAGCAAATCATTCTGAATAGCGAAGGATGAAATGTAATTTTTTACAGCTTTTATATTCAATGTTTCTGGAACAAAGAAGGTCCAGTTAATTTGAGCCAGATCGGAGCTTTCGTTAATTTTTGTTTTTAATATCCGAATTAATTCTGAGTTCTTATATGTGATCTCCTGATCCGCCCTCATCGCAGGAAGAATTTCTAAATCAAAGGCTGCCATTTTTGCTTGATGTTCAACAAAAGTGACTGTTGCAATATCTTTTAATCGCAGAGGCATCTGCGAAGCCACTTCGGCTTGATTAATGACGCTGATCTCTGGGCGCTGTGCGAGTGTTTGCACATTTGCCACCAACAGCTCAGTGAATAATGTAAACGTAACAAAAAGCCAAAATTTCATCACTACCTCAAGCTATTTACTGTTTGAAGCATTTGGTCCGCAGCTTGAACCGCCTTGCTGTTTGTTTCATATGTCCGCTGGGCTGTAATCATGTTCACCATCTCATCAACGATGTTCACATTACTTGATTCAACCTGTCCCTGAGCCAGAAAACCAGTCCCTTGCAACCCAGGGCGCGCGCTGACGGGCTGCCCACTTGCTCCAGTCTGAACAAATAGATTTTTACCAATTGCTTTTAATCCCGCAGGATTGACAAAGTTTACAACATCAATTTGACCGACAGTTCGCGGGGGATCCGATAATCCCTGCAATATTCTCACTTCACCAGTGGCTGTGATTTCAATACCTGACGCATCAGAAGGAATTGTAATCTGTGGCTGAAGTGCGTTTCCATTTTTATCAACGATAGTCCCCGCCGGATCTCTCTTAAATTGCCCGTCACGAGTATAGACAGCTTGTCCGTCTGGCGTGAGTAATTGAAAAAATCCAGCACCCTCGATTTGCAAATCCAGTGGGTTCTTGGTCACGATTGCATTTCCTAAATCAAAATTTTTCTGAATCGCGGCAGTGCGTACCCCCAGACCGACCTGAACCCCTGTTGGAGATACGGAATTCATACCTGTGGCTTGCCCTGGCTCTTTCTGAGTTTGATAAAGAAGATCTTCAAATTCTGCCCTTGATTTTTTAAATCCGACGGTCGAAGAGTTGGCAAGATTATTCGATATCACATCCATGTTCGTCTGTTGGGCTTGCATTCCCGTTGCGGCCGTATTTAACGCTTTAATCACTCATTACCCCTTATCCTGCAGTCGTTCTTCCAACAACATTGATTAATTTATCTGACATTGAATCATATGCGGAAATGGCCTTCTGCGTGCTTTCAAAAGTTCTTGTCGCCGTGATCATGTCAGTCATTTCTTGGACGACATTCACATTACTGGCCTCTACAAAACCTTGCTTCAAATTTGGTCGCTCCACATTAGTCATTTCTGGCGCAGCATTTGGTTTAAATTGGTAGAGAGAATTACCAACCTTCTGAAGCTGGTCAGCATCAGGAATATTTACTAAAGATAACTTTCCAATCAAATTTCCGTTCTCAAAAATTTCACCCGCATCTGAAATTGCAATCTGACCGCCCTGCGAACGAATCACGCGTGAAGCAGGATCAGCACCAGGCTCTCCAGCTCCAAGCACAGGGTGCCCATCTCGCGTCACGAGTTGGCCATTACCATCGATGCTAAAGGATCCATGGCGAGTAAATCGCACTCCATTTGGAGTCGCAATTTCAAAAAAACCTTTTCCGTCAATGGCCACATCCAACGCATTTCCTGTACTTTTTAAACCACCCTGAGAAAAGTCGGTGTAAGTTCCCGCTGCGTCCACATAACTTTTATCTCCGCCTTGCATGTCATAAAAACTCTCAACCGAGGCAGGTACTCTGGGAACTTGAATAACTGATGGCGGTTTTTCATTTGCGGTCAGATATTCTTGAAACACTTGCTGATCTCTTTTAAAGGCAGGGGTATTCACGTTTGCAATATTGTTCGCAATTGTATCTAGTCTTTGGGCCTGCGCCATTGCACCACTTAACGCTGTATAGATACCTTTTGTTCCCATAGACCCTCCCCTTCAACAATTGAAAAGCAAGCCACATGCCCATTGGATAGAGGTCTAGATTTAAATTTCTCGACTCAGTATTTTCAATTTGGTGCCGATAGGCCAAGATTCATACGTCAAGATCCCGTCATCTCAGTCAAAATTTTGAGATAAGAAACCAGACGTTTGTCTCGTATCTCTTCACACGACCAGATGAAATACTAAAAACCGATGAGAAGTTTAATTTTTAGTGTTTTTATTGTTTTGAACTCATTCAGTTTGGGAGCAACTCCTAACACAAACACAATTAGCTTGAAGGACCGTCTCCAAGAGCGAATGCAAAGAAGCCCCCAATCTCAAAAAGCCTCTCTCATTTTTGATCTGCCTTTAACCTACAACCGCAAAGTCAGCTATTGGATTAGTTATTACCAAACGAAAGGAAAAAACTGGTTCACCGAATGGCTTGAAAAATCCACAAAGTATATGCCTGCCATTCAGGCCGAATTAAAGGCCGTCGGTCTACCCCAAGATCTTGCGTACATGGTGATGATTGAAAGTGGTTTTGAAGCCAATGCAAAAAGCTCAGCAAGCGCTGTTGGTCCATGGCAATTTATCCAACCCACAGCAGAACGTTACAATCTGAAAGTTGGATGGTGGTTAGATGAACGGCGAGATTTCAAGAAATCCACAATAGCCGCTACTCGATATATTCGAGATCTTTATCGAGAGTTCGGCTCATGGTACCTGGTCGCAGCAAGCTACAACATGGGTGAGGCAGGATTGAGAAGACAAATTCAAAAATACAAAACAACTGATTTTTGGGCTCTCTCAAGACACGGAGCTCTGCCTCAAGAAACCATGGACTACGTTCCTAAAATATTGGCAGCAATGTTGATTGCCAAGGCTCCTGGTCTCTATGGATTTCGAAATCTCACCCAGTACGATCCTGTGGAATACGACTTTGCGACAGCCCCAGGGGGGCTCGAGTTGAATGACCTTGCTGATCATCTTGGTATCACGCGAAAATCACTTAAAGACCTTAACGCTGAGTTGGTTTTAGGTTATATTCCTCGACAAGTTGAAAAGCATCAGATTCGAGTGCCACGAGGATCAATTGCCGCCGTATCCGAATTTCTAGCGGGTCAGTTTCCTTCAAAAAAATACTCGAAAGCTGAGACCTCTCAACCGAGTGTTATAATTCAATAACATTTTGTAGATGCACTCAGCAGGAGTACCAAGCTTTGATCATTCAAAAATACGGCGGAGCCACTCTATCTGACCCAGAGAAAATTAAAGCTGTTGCCAAGCGAATTTCAGACCTCTCAAAAAATGGAACTCAGGTTGTTGCTGTCGTCAGCGCCATGGGAAAAACCACAAATCAACTGATTCAGCTCGCTGGCCAAGTTTCTACAAATCCAAATCGTCGAGAAATGGATATGCTTCTTTCAACTGGTGAAAGAGTGAGCATGGCTCTTGTCAGTATTGCTCTTAATGATCTGGGATGTCAGGCCATTAGTTTTACAGGAAGCCAAGCTGGGATTTTAACGGACGATTCGCACGTCAATGCCTTAATTACTGATGTGAAGGCATTTCGAGTGGAGCAGGCTCTCAAGGAAAATAAAGTGGTGGTTCTTGCTGGATTTCAGGGCGTATCCCCCATCACAAAAGAAATCACAACACTGGGGCGCGGAGGCTCCGACATCACTGCAATTGCTCTGGGAGCCTTTCTCAAAGCCGAACGATGTGAAATTCTGAAAGACGTTGCAGCAGTTTTCACTGCTGATCCCAACATTATTCCAGACGCAAAACCTTTACTCAAACTTACCTATGACCAATTGCTCGATATGACTTTTTGGGGAGCTAAAGTATTGCAGTACCGCTCAGTTGAGCTTGCAAAGCGAAATAAAGTTCCCCTTTACGTTGGACCCGCATCATCTGAACTTGCAGATGGTACACTCATCAGTGACGGAGGAAGTATGCCAAATGCTCAGTACGAAACCCCTAAAATTCTCGCATTAAATTCTCATGAGACTGTTCTTTTGATCAAAACTCAAAAGCTGACCAGTGATCAAGCTCTTCCCATGTTGGAAAACTTTCTGACCGAAAAAGAAATTCCCTTTCCCCAACTTCTTTCTCTGGAAACATCGAAGATCGGGATTGAAATGGTTCTCACTGGCCCCGCCGAAGTCATCCAATCAATTGAAAGAGAGCTTCCCCAATCAAAGGATTTTCAAATTCACTCAGACAAAATGAGTTCGGTCACTGCCACTTGCACCAGCTCAACTTCTTCGGACATTCCAAAGATGGTTCTAAAAAAACTAAGTGAAAATAAGATAGAAATCCCCAAAGTTATTCTCAACCCCATGAGTATCTCTCTGATCCTAAAACAAAAAGATCGAGAAAAAACTCTGAAGGCTTTGCACGAACTTATCTAGGGCTTCAATGAGTGTCCGACAGCCCCATAGCGATTATGAACTTTATCAAATAAATTTGTCGCTGGCCCTGTGATTCCATCTGGTCCCGTCACCCCGGCAATGCCTCGACGAGGATCATACTGCCCGCCTGGCAAAAACTTTCGCCAATCAGGCTGCTGTCCATTGGGTCCAATACCAGGACGACCGTTCGGACCGCCAACACCGCCGCCAGCTGCACCGACTCCACCGGGGCCACCAAACCCTGGCATTGCAGAAGAACCGACAAATCCTCGATTGATATTCGTATTTAATCCAGGACGGCTAGCAACTCCTTTTTGCTGTTTACCTGGGCCACCGCCGCCTCCACCACTATTTCCTCCGAGACCTGAGCCTCCACCACTGCCACCAGCTTTGCCTGCCGCTGTTTGTGAGTCTCCGTAGATTGCATCTTCATCTGTATTCATAAGAGAACCGAGATCTGTTGCTCCGAGCCCTTTTTGAGAAGGTCCGCCAGTGCTTCCACCAACAGTATTACCTGTTGATGCATATGATGAAGCTCCACTTGGCGACTTCATTCCCGGAAGGGCATTTGATAAATTAGAACTTGGCACATACATTTTTCCTGAAATTCCATCTCCGCCCCCACTCCCGCCTGCTAAACCGCTGAGAGCTTTTTGAAGAGTATCACACTGCTGATCTTGAAAACCAATAACGGCCTGTGTGGTGTTCATATCGGCATCTTTCACTCGTGCAGAAGCCTGCGAACATAGTTTTGTGCCCGTAATCTGATCTCCATTACAAACACGGTTACATTCAGAAACCACAACACTGCACTGTGCCTTCAAAGTCGCCAGTGCGGTATTGGCTGCTGCAGCAACCTGCCTCATTTCATTACAAGACGAAATTGCTCCGCCTTGCTGTGCGGTTGCATAAGCTTTCGCGGCCTTGTCGGCATTATCCGTAAATGCCTTCGTTTCACTATTCTTATCCATATCACAGGTATTCATCGCCTCTTGAGATTTTTGCTCACACTCAAGGTTATAATACAAGCACTGGCCATTTCGATAATCATATCGGCCACTGCTGCCATTTGAAATCAAAGCATTATTCGCATCACGACATTCCTGCTCCGGAGAACTTGTATCATTTGACTTATTGCTATCTGGGCACAATCCGCTAACTGTCTCAAAGTCACGGCATTCAGTATTTGAATTAGTTTGTGATCCCTTAGGTTCTGATATACCTACATTATTACAGCGGTGCCCTGATGGATAAATAGTTCCTTTTTCACATGGTTCTGACGTATCATCTGGCGGTTTCACCGCTGGCGGCCGACCTGCATTACTTCTTTTTACTGGCACACTTCGCGCAGGGTTCTGCATCTGCTGATAAGTTGGTCTGCTTCCCTCATTACCGTAATAGGTTGGCTGAGTCACAGGTGCTGGCGCAGGGTTAATACGCCCCTCAACGTACCTCGTTGATGGCATGGCTGGTGGTTCATATGGGACAGCATCAAAACATGAACCGTCATCTGACAAGTTATTACACGCGAAAGCCAGCTGGCGATCTGGCAAGCAAACAAAAATAAATACCAAATAAGAAAGTAACCTCACTAATCCCCCTAAGGCTTCAAAGTATGCCCAACAGCGCCATAGCGATTATGAACTTTATCAAACAAATTTGTCGCTGGTCCCGTAATTCCATCAGGTCCTGTCACTCCGGCGATGCCTCGACGAGGATCATACTGCCCGCCTGGCAAAAACTTTCGCCAATCAGGCTGCTGTCCATTGGGTCCAATACCAGGACGACCGTTCGGACCGCCAACACCGCCGCCGGCCGTGCCTGCTCCACCAGGACCACCAAACCCTGGCATTGCAGAAGAACCGACATATCCTCGATGAATATTCGTATTTAATCCAGGACGGCTAGCAACTCCTTTTTGCTGTTTACCTGGGCCACCGCCACCTCCACCACTATTTCCTCCGAGACCTGAGCCTCCACCACTGCCACCAGCTTTGCCTGCCGCTGTTTGTGAAGTACCGTAAACCCCATCTTCTTCACCATTCATCAGCGCACCGAGATCAGTTGCTCCCAAACCTTTTTTAGAAATCCCACTTGTGGATCCGCCAATCACATCAGCAGATTTTGAGGCATATGCCTGTGAACCTGACTTCATTCCAGGTAAAACACTTCCCAGATTTGAATTTGACGGAAGATAAGCTGAGCCCATGCCGCCACCACTGCTTCCCATTCCATTTCCCATACTGGAAAGTTTTTGCATCAAATCCTTACACTGATTTCCAAACTGACTGACAGCTGCTCGAGTGGCATTCATCGCCAATCCGTTTCCTTGCTCCCCAGCCTTGCGGCACTCTTTGATACTGGCTGGATCATCAGCGCACGAAGACTCGCATGTTCGCGCCGCCATCGCACAATTCGCTTTGACCGTGGCCAAGGTGACATCCGCCGCATCAGCAAATGATGAGACCGGTGAACACTGATCAATAGCTCCGCCCATTTTCATATTTTGAGCACCCGCCGTCAGGCGCTCCATATCTGACTTCACCTTTTTCATGTCGGGATTATCTTCACTGCAGGTGCTTTTTGCACTTTGAAGGTCCCGACTGCACATTGCCTGTTGATTGCTATCGCCATTCTGATTTTGTCCATCTCGAGGGACACACTGATCATCAGCAACACGATAATCCATCGATTGAGCTGCACAATCGTATGACCTCTGCTGACAGTGATCGTCGCATTCCACTGAGTTGCTTTGGGCCCTTGAGCACTCAGCCTCTGGATCATGAAAATATGTTCCTGTATAACCAGATGGGCAAACTTTCGCATTAGAATTTGAACCTTCTGATTGGGTGCTTGGTTGAGAATCAATTTGCCCGCTATTATTTCTTACAGCATCATCCACAATTTCATTCACTGTGGGTATAGGTTGTTGCTGCAAGTAGTTCGATGATGGCAATCCCGTGCCCGTCTGAGTATTATAAGGTATCCCTGTCCGCCCACACCCAGACCTATTCAACTGGATATCCCAAGAAGTACAACCGACACTGCCTGCATGGGACACACTACCCCAATTCAAAATGAATAAAAGAATCATTCCGACCATGATTTATTATCGGCAGAAACTGGACAAAGATGTAGGATCTTAAGGTAAATTCTCAATTTAAGACGTCGAATCTCTTTTTGAGACGATTGGCCCTGAGCCAAAACCTTTGAGCTCTTTAACTTGCAAGCTTCTGGCGCACAAAATCCACTTTTCCTAATTCTCGCGCCTGGCGAGCTATAGAGATATTCTCACTTTTTCGAAGTGAGATGCCATATTGATAGATTTGTTTCATATCCACATTGGCCTCGAGCGCAACACGGTTATGCTCCAAGTACCAGACGATGGTCTCATGAAGTGCATACAGACCGCTAGCCACATACTCGGGATCGATAGAGTGAATCAACGAGTGGAACTGATCAATGACTTCTTTTGATAATTGCTGACGGGCCAACAACACCAGAGCATTTGCGCGTATCCGAGGCGATGGATGAAACATGACTTTTCGCAAAGATTCGGCATTGAGAATTCCCGCGCCGACCTCGATAATATTTGCGCGCACGCGCTCACTGCTCGTGCTCAATAGCTGCCCCACATGATCCTTTAAAAATTGTTTTAATTCTTCATTGTCAGGCAAAACTCGAAGTAGTGATGTTAAAGTTTCCAAAGCCGACTGCTCGAATTCATTTTTCATTCCACTGAAGGTTTGAATTTGTTTAGTTAAAAGCTGAATGCTATCTGAATGAATCTCGTATGTTGGTGATTGGTAAATTTCATTGAGCACAGATAAGGCCCGACTAGGATCAACAGACATTTCTTTCTCAAATTGTTTCAGCCAATAAGCTAAGGACTTGTTGGATTTCCAATACTGAGGATGACGATGGGGGTGAAACTGATCCACTTTCCAAACAGAAATCGTCTCAGAGTAACCCTTCAACTGATAGTCACCATACTTTGACATTTGAGCTACTGGTGATACTGATTCTGGATCCAGAGATGAAAAGACACAGATATTTTCTAACTTGTCATGAACTTGACTAAGCACTCTCACCGTCTCAATCAAAATTCCACCAGCCAAATTAAACCCATCCACAAGCTTTCCAAATCTCAAAGTCCCATGACAACAAGCTGCCTTGACGATTAAAGGAAACTTCGTGGCTTTCTGAAATTGATCAGAAAAATGAGAGGTCATTTCAAATATATCCCGAACCGTGGCTAAAGCCATGTTTCGAGAATCCTTTACTTCCTCATCCTTGAAATAAAATAAAACTTCATCACCCACAAATTCGTGAACATATCCACCATAGCCCGATACGATCACCGTGACCCTCTCGAAATACTGATGAATTTGATTGAGCAAAATATCCCGATCACATTGATTAAACATATTTGAGAATTGATTAATGTCCATTCTCACAAGGGTGCAATTGAACTCATAAGGAGGCTTTCTGTTTTGCAAAATCTCTCGCCGGATACTGGGCAGAACCTGACCTGAAAGTAGACGGCGCTCATGCTCCATTTTACCCAGCGTGACTTCATATCCACGAAGCGAATTCTTTAAAATCAGCGCCTCTTGCGATCTCACCGAAATATCTTCTAGCGATTTCAGCCTCTCGGCGACACTACCCGTTTTAATAACACCTAACAGCTTCAAAATATCTTTTAAAAAGAACATAAATACCAAAAGTGCCAGAATGACGGGGACTATAGCATCCTGAATAATCGTCTTGTACTGATCTTCCCAAATCGCCTTCATGTATTCGTAACGATTCTTATTCACCCCAATTGTCACCGTCAGTCCATCAATGAGCTCAACGGTTTGATAGCTTTTTCTCATCGTGATCTGAGGTTTATTTGGTTCAAATTGAAGATCCGAAATTTTTTCGATGCCCTCGGGCTTAACAAAAACTGGGTGATTATTATGGCGGATTAAGTACCAATCAAAAATTCGATTTTCAACTGCTCCATCTAGGATTGGCTTTAGGCCATCGATACCTTTCGCTTGAAATACATGCTGGGAAACATCAAGGTAGGCAAGAACGGCTCGCTCACGATGAAGTGTGTACCTAGCGAAAAATTCTCCCGTCGTCATCTCAAGTTGTTTGTATGTATAGAGGGCCACAAGAGCAGATAAAATGAATCCGGCGGAAAGAAACAAGGATCTTCTTTTCAAAGAAAACCAGTTCACTCACCCCTCCTACTTTGACCGCACAAATCTATTTTTCAAAATAGAATACACGTATTTAATTGCCGGGTCTTTACCTCTATATCCATGCACCCGTCCCTTATGATCAATGACTTGAATCTTTTTTCCCATCAAATCATTTTGAAAGTCTGGTTTTTCAAGGTCTGCGATGACAGAGTTGAAACTGCGATTAAATGTCTTCTCCAACTCTGCCGTACTGACTGATTGAGGGCCTCGCTGATTATGACCAGAAGTCAGCTTCGGTTGGCTCTGAATTTCCTCCGCAATTCGCTTCTTTTCTTTTCCATCAAGATAGCGTCTTGTAGAGTTTTGCTCTAGGCTTTGGGATGGAATTCGATTCACAGATGTTCCACTGCCGCCAACCCCATTTGAGGCAGAAGGTGTAGAAGTTTGAACTCTAGGTATTTGAGCCTGATGGAACTCCTCTGAGTCTTCCAATGACTGCTTTGTTTGATATGAAGCTGAATGAAATGTCTGGTTGCGAGTCCGACTGATTTGATTTTGTCCCGCGGTCGATTTTGCTGGCACCGGCTGCTGCGCCGACCAATCCTGTGATGACTCCCGAGAGCTGCCTGCAGATGATGATCCTAACCCACCTGAATATTCTGTGCCACCTGCTTGAGCTCGAGGGAATGCCTCATTCGTTATTTGATCGATTTGACGGGTATCCCCAACTCCCAAATCATCTTGTCGACCTTGAGCGCTACCTAATTGCTGTCCCCCGCTCTCATCTTGGGCAACCGCAGGAGCCCGAACTCCTGCATTTGACTCGGCTTGCGGCAAACCCCCTTGAGTCTGCTCCGCTCTTACAGGATCCTGAACTATACTTTTATTTGTATCTCCAACGTCAGGCTGGTCCAATCTGTCTTTGAGACCCAAGCTATTCGATCTATCGACCTCAAACTCATTTCGCTTATTAACTGAACTAATTGCATCTCGAATAATATCATCACACTGGGCTGCCTCTGCGGCAAAAGCCGCATTGACCATCAATCTCCAAATTATTTGAGCGCCTGTATTTCCTGGAGTAGATTGGTTCTCAATTTTCTTTTTAAAAAACGAATCCGGCGCTGGAGTGAATCCCGGAGGATCTGCTGAATTTAATAAGTCAGAGACTGATTTTCTCGATGCGCGACTGGGATCAAGACAGACACCGTCTATCCCTCGGTCCTCAAGAGTTTTTTCTGTCATTTCAAGAATGGATTTTTTAATATCCGCACAGGCTGTCTTTTTATTCACATTTGTTGCAAATGTGGTGCGCTCACACTGGGCAGATATTTTTTGATCTAAATCCTGAAGCACCTCTTTTTTATATTGATTTAACTTTTCTTCACGTTGTGAAACATCAAGCGAAGTGTCATCTAAAATCTTCGCATATTTCTTGTCCGCAGAGGCAATTGAAGAACCGATATCTTGACTAATTCCCTCTCGAAAACGATTTAATTCAGCTGCATCTGTGATTTCATAGCTAATTTTTGACTGTAACTGTTCGTACTGATCTGGGTTTGATCGAGATAAAATTTGTTTTGATAGCTTTTGTTCCCTCTCTCTTGTGACAAAATCTCTCATTGCCTGGCAAGAAGCTGAGTCCGACTTTTGTGGATCACCGCAACACTCTTCAATCGAGTGAACGAAGCCTTCGTTCTCGATTTCAGAAGAGTGAAGTAACTCGTGAAAAAGAGTTTTCGCATAGTTTTTTCTAGCATTTGCCTCTGGGCCATCAGTATTGGCAACTAGTCTCCCTGCGTACCTATTCGAGCCCGTCGCGGTCTCTCCTGCCATATTGCTGCTCTTAACACCACTGCTCAATTCATCTTTTGTTTTCCCAATTGAGATTTCGTCCCACCACGAACTATAACTGCCAAAGTCCGAACTCTTTTGGCATTTAATCAATGAACTGAAGGTTCTGCTTGAACCAGCACTTCCCTCGAGGTGTTCATAAAATTTTGCTTCTATCCTTGCCGCATGATATTGGAGTCCATTTTTTTCTAGACAGGACAGATACGTCGGCTCTTTTGCTCCACCAGCTTTTTCACTAGACGCCATCACATCAGTGAGCGCATCTTTGATCAATGGAAAGCTCTCCTTAAAATCGCCGCTCATACAACTCGAAGAAAAAAGGTTATTTTGACCTTTTTCAATTCGTTCTGCTATCTCAGATGGGGCATCCGACAAGTTACTTAAAACTTTCTCCCAGGCCAAGACAGCCTCTTTCACTGTTGGCTCTGATTGCTCACATGTTCCACTCACATCAACTTGGATATTTTCTTTCGTGTATTTTTTCGGAGGCAAAAACCTTCGACCTACGACAGAATATTTTTTCTTCTTGGCATTATAAACCAACTGAACTTCATCAAAACCCTTTGGATTCGCTTTTTTAATCTGGATCAGCTGAAAAATATTTTTCATTGGTTCTTCAGCTCGGATCATCAAACCGGGTCGGTGAATTTCCCAATAATCTGTTCGACCATCGCCATTTTTATCAACTTTGATTTGCGTTTCTTTTTTTGAAATGAGAATCGTTTTTTGAGCAAGACCTTTTGAGTTATAAGACTGAATCAGTCTGTACTTCTGTCCTTTCACTGTAATATATCTATCAGCATTCTTTGACTTTAGCTTATCAACACCGACCTGCTGCACTTTTTTCATTTGGTGAATATCCCACCGCGCTTCAACTTGAGTTGAGAGAAAAATGACACCCGCAATAATCATGAATAGCCTGTCAATAGCCATGCTCGCTCATCGGTATTTTAATGAATTCCATGAATCATTTATGGCAATCAAGAACTACATTGTCTCACATTGAGATGATTTTCGAATCTCCATTGGAAACACTGCGTCCGGACGAAAAATAACCAAATACTGAGCCTGATCTAGACCTTCGGTCATCCGGCAAGTTCCCTAATATTCCGATGGTCTTCTGAAGGGCACCTGAGCATGAAATCTTGGCTTTCAAAATTCATTCGCACAATATTTCAACTGATTTGGGAGGTCTCTCGCCTTTTTATTCTACTCATCCCCATATCTCTCCCCAGTGCTGGGCTGTTTTATTTCTTAAATCAGTTTTCTCATCTCACAATTTTGGATCGCCTTCCCTTGGCGGTTCCTCTGACGCTTTTTACACTCTACTTAACATATTTTGTGGGGCATTTACTTTGGCCAATCATGATGATTTTACTTTTCCCAGTCTCGCGACTTCGGGACCCCAAATACATTATTCGACTGGGCGAGCGATTTCGAAAATTAAAACTTTCGGCCCCTCAAATATTTATTATTCGCAATTCTGGACTGCACTTTTTAAATAATTGGCCCGTCCTTGGTTTTTTTGTCTTGCCAAAGCCCTTTGGGGCGTCAATTTTTATGACTCAATCTGCATTTGATAAGTTAAAATTTCTCGATTTTGATGAAACCATTTCTCAATATGCAGTTCGAGCAAGGTATCATCGCTGGACTTCTCCAGCTCTAGTCTTCGGAACAACAACACTGATTTTATATTCAGTCTTTTTTCTCTTTCACAAAAATATCGAACCCCATCTCCTTATGAATTTTGATGGTGCTCTGATTAAAAATATATCTTTGGGCGCAATTGCTGCCGTAATTTCGTTGGCAATAACTTACTTCACAAAAAAATCTCAATCACTTGAGACTACATATCAGCTTCATCGCATTCAAGACTCAAGCGACCTTGAATATCCTCGCCCTTCAAAGTCGATCATTTTGATTCGAGCCTACACTCTGGTTAGTTTTCTTCTCTTTGGCCTTTCAACAGTGCTCTTGAGCTTAAATACACAGGTCCAAAATCAATTATCAGAAGTCCGAGTTCCCAAAATTCAGTTCGAATTCCCCAAATTACTGTCCTCAAAGAGTGAAATCACCAAAGCCATAGAGGAAAAAAACCATCGAAAAGTTATGCTTCTGATTGGACAAGAAAAAGACCGACAATTAGAACCCACCTTGAATAACGCTACTCCTTTGTTGGTTGCTGCCCAAAATAGTGATCTGAAGACGATCTATCTTCTCCTCATGGTAGGACATTCCCTTGATGAAGTTGATGATGAGGGTAGAAATATATTTTTCTACGCCCTTCAATCCCCCGATAGAATGAGAGTGCTGAAATATCTTCTTCAAACAAAGGCCAATCGCAACCATCAGGATAAAAATAAGATGACTCCCCTTGACTATGCTCGAGAAAAAAAACTTGCCGATGCCGAAGCCCTTCTTCTCTCTGAGCCATCTCAAGAACCCAAAAAGATGGATTTTATCGAGCAGGCCTCAAAATTACCTGCTTCAGCCTCCACAGAATCTCAAAAATAAAAAGGGCCAGCTATCTTCTAGCTGACCCTTCTTCAGACTTATTTTTCAAAAAAACTAATGCTTCATTTTCTTTGTCGCACTTTTTTCATCTTTGGCGTCTTTTGCAGAAGCCTTTGTCTTTGGAGTTGCCTCATCCGCGTGAGCCTCTTCCATTGTTCCTTCAGCGTTGGTCTCTGGAGTGCTCATCAAAAGCGTGCCAATCCCTTTAGCTGCCAAAATCTTATTACGAAGCTCTTTAGTAGCCTGAGGATTTTCTTTTAAGAACTGCTTCGCTTGATCGCGCCCCTGTCCCATGCGCTCACCATTGTAACTAAACCATGCCCCTGACTTTTCAACCATGTTTGCAGTCACGGCCAAATCAAGAACATCGCCCTCTTCTGAAATGCCTTCGTTGTACATCAAATCGAATTCAACTTTTGTAAACGGCGGAGCCATTTTGTTCTTCACAACTTTCACAGCGGTACGGTTTCCAGTCACATCTTCACCGTTTTTAATTGCGCCCACACGGCGGACATCCAAACGTACAGAAGAGTAGAACTTCAGCGCATTACCACCAGTTGTTGTCTCTGGATTTCCGAACATGACACCAATTTTCATACGAATTTGGTTAATGAAAATCACCAAAGTGTTTGAACGATTAATGGCTGCAGTTAATTTACGAAGAGCTTGAGACATCAAGCGAGCCTGAAGACCGACGTGACTGTCGCCCATGTCGCCTTCAATCTCTGCTCTTGGAACAAGAGCTGCTACTGAGTCCACAACAAGGACGTCAATCGCTCCTGATCGCACAAGAGTTTCCGTGATCTCAAGTGCCTGCTCGCCAGTGTCTGGCTGAGAGATCAAAAGATCTTCTGTGTTCACACCTAATTTTCGGGCATAAGAGACATCCAAGGCATGCTCTGCATCCACGAAGGCAGCCACTCCACCTTTTTTCTGAGCCTGAGCTATCACTGAAAGTGCAATTGTCGTCTTACCTGATGATTCTGGGCCAAAAATTTCAACAATACGTCCCTTTGGCAATCCACCGATTCCCAGAGCAATATCAAGACTCAAAGCACCTGTTGAAATTGCCTCGACATCTTTCACAAGACTTTCTTCTGCTCCCAGTCGCATGATTGAGCCCTTACCAAACTGCTTCTCAATCGTGCTCACCGCTAACTCAAGAGCCTTTTTCTTTTCGGCCTGAGCTTTTGTATCCAATCCTTTGTCTGTATTCATAGCTGACATTTCCTTCTCGCTTTCTCACAGAATCGCTCTGTGGACTCGTGTTGTTGACAAAATCAACTTACACATAATTTACATATACTTTCAAACTTAATTTTTAGGTGGTCGAGGGTATTTTCTTCCTAAGCCCCTGGTCTTGCTGAAGCGCGTTAAGTAGAAGTTCCACAGCAAATTCAACACTTAGCTTCTGAATTTGCTCTCGGTCACCGGCAAAAAGTTTCCGTTCAGACACTTCAAAACCTGGACCCTTAGCGGCAAACCACACAGTGCCCACTGGTTTATCCGGGCTTCCGCCCCCTGGACCTGCGACTCCGGTTATGGCAATAGAGCAATCCACCTTTAATCTCTCGCAAACTCCCCGCGCCATCTGAAGAGCCACCTCTTCGCTAACGGCCCCTTCTGTATTGAGAGTCTCCTGCGAAACTCCAAGTAAATCGACCTTTGCAGGATAAGAATAAGACACAACTGAACCCATAAAAACATCAGAAACCCCAGCAACCTTGGTCAAAGTTGCCGAAAGAAGTCCCCCTGTGCAGGATTCACCAAACCCTACCGTCAGCTTTTTTGAGCGAATGGTTTCAATTAATTGATTCAGAGAATTTGCTGTCGTCACGATCACCTTTCAAGAATAATTCCTCTTCACGCACTAATAACTGAGCTGCACTCCAAGCCAAGCGGTCTTAACCAAAACGATTTGCAGTAAAATATTGGCAATAATTCCTGCGGCCATATCGTCGGCCATCACACCCATTCCACCGCGAACCTTCTTATCTAAAGTACCAATTGGAAAAGGTTTTAAAATATCCAGTGCTCGAAAAAGAATAAATCCTGCAAGAACGGACTGCCAGGTTAATGGAACCAGAGTCATCGTGATCAGAATTCCGACCACTTCATCAATCACAATTTCTTGGTGGTCATGCCCACCCTTTAATTGCTCGTACTGCTCGCTCGCCCACATCCCAAGAATTGCCAAAAGGACAACGGCCGCCATGTACAAAAGTGGGCCTGTTAAGGTGAGCAAATACACTAAAGGTAGCGCCGCCAAAGTGCCCACAGTTCCGGGAGCCTTTGGGCTTAAACCAGCCCCCAAAAATGTCACGACCACTTGAACAAATTTCTGTTTTGTCATTCGAGTTTTCTATAACGAAATTGGCTCAAGGTCTGCAAAAAAGAAATTAAGTAGGCCGAATACTCGGCCTATTGAAGCAGAATGCAAAACAGCGTCAAAACTTTTGACACCTGTTGAACCATTTGGAGTATGAATGAAACTGAGCCTACTACTGCCATTACTTGCAATCAGCTTGAATCTTAATTCGCACACTGCTCTTGCCCAGTTTAATGAACTTATGGATGACCATGGAAATCTTCGACCCCAATACGAAAAAATATACCCTGCGTGGTCGAAAATTAGTCCCAAAAAACAGGAGCAATTTTTAATTCAATCCAAGCATGCTTTTAAAGGTGACAACTCTCTTGATCCTCTTCCGCGCATTTTGACCGGTGCCGAATATGACCAGCAACTTAAGCCCGGCGTTGAACAAAGAGCCAAAGCACTCTTGGCTTTTCTTCAAGACCATTACTCTGGAAAGAAATCTTATCAAAAGGCGAATATTTTCCCCCCTCACGTCTTAAAAAGAATTATTCAGCGAGCAAATGAATCCCAGTTTGAAAATGTCCTGAATCCCAATGACATCGCCTTTGTCTACGGGCCCGACATTATTCGAGACACGAATGGCACCTGGAGAGTCATTGAAGACAACCCGGGCTTCATCGGAGGCTTTGGAGATTTAAAATTGGCCTTTGATTACATGATGCAGGCTTATCCAAAAACATTAAAGTCTGAACAGTACCGACAGCCGATGAGCTTTTATCAACAGTTGGCCGCTGGCTATCGCAATCAGGCTCAGAAAAAAGGCGGAGTCGCAATTTTTCTAAGAAGGACCTCGTTAAACGATCAAGAAGACCTGCGTCTTCAAAAATTGCTTGAGAGCCAGGGCATTATCACAGTCACCCCCACAACTCGAAAGCAAATTAAAGTCACAAACAAAGGTGTTTACCTTTATGATAAAGATGAAAATCAAAAATTAGAAAAGGTTGGGCACATCACTCTTCTGGGCGAACACTATTGGCTTGAGCCCTCGCACCCAACAACAGAAATGCAACTCTTTGCCCACGAAATTCAGGATCAATTAGAAAACGAAAGTCTTTCAAAAGAAGCAAAAAAGGAACTAATTCGTCTCTTCGATGTTATCCAAAAAACTCCAGGAAAATTTGACCGCGAGGTTGCTATAAATCTTCTTCAAGAATTAAATATCCCACACAAAATTATTGCCACACAAAGAGCCATGTCCATGGCCCAAAATCTAATGAGCGCGGCCTACCACGGACAGGTGAGTTTGAATTACACTCCAGGTGTGGACTTTATTGGCGACAAAGAATTTTACGTCTACGTTGAAGAGCTCATTCGCTTTTATTTAAAAGAAGAGCCTATTATTCGAAATATTGAAACACAAAAATTAGCCCATCACGACGGCCGATTAAACGAAGTCCTGATGAAAGAAGTTTTCGATCATCTTGATCAATATGTGATTAAGAAAGTCGACGGACGAGGCGGAGATGCCGTCTGGGTTGGGCAAAAGATGAAGTCCGAAGAGATCTCCGAGCTTCGAAGCCGACTTGAATTAGACCCCCAAATGTACATCGTCCAAAAATTCACTCCCCTTTCGACAATGGGCGATAATATTGTTGATTTGCGAGTGATCACTGATGTCTCTCACCAAGGCATCCTGGTGACCGATACCCCTTGGGGAAGGGGCTTGCCAAGATCTGGGAATGGAAAAGTGAATCTCAGTGACAAGGGGCGTGAGGTAACAGTTCTTGTCGAATCCCAACGAGTGCCTTATTGTAAGTGGCTATTTAAATAGCAGATTAAATAACCCCCTTAATAATATGCTCGCAATAGGACTATGACTAAACAATCGGCCCGAAATAAAATGATGGATCTTCTTGCTCGCAGAGATCACTCGGAGAAAGAGTTGCGACAAAAGCTAAAACGAGCCAAGTTTTCCCCAGAAGAAATCGATAAAGCAATTCAGTACGGAAAAGAAAATAACTGGCTCCCCGATACTGCAGAAAAAGCCCTTGGTCTATCTGATCGTACGGCCGATTCTCTGCATCGGAAGAAAAAGGGAATTCTCTTTATCAACTCTTATTTAGCCGAAAAGGGCTTACCTGAAGTCCAGTCTAACCCCGATCTGGAGCTTGAAAAAGCACTGAACCTCATTGAAAATAAATATTCGTTCTCTGATCAATTAGATCGCGAGGAAAAAGAAAAACTCAAATCTAAAATTGGGCGTTTCTTAATTTCTCGCGGCTTTGAAACGAGCATTGTTCGAAAGGTCTTATATGAAAAGCTCAGAAATTAGAAATGCCTTTATTGAATACTTTAAACGAAATGGCCATGCCCATGTTGGTAGCTCTTCGCTGATTCCTGAAAATGATCCAACACTGCTGTTTGCCAATGCAGGGATGAACCAATTTAAAAATCTTTTCTTAGGACTTGAGCATAGGGACTACAAGCGAGCTGTCACGGTTCAAAAATGCGTTCGCGCCGGCGGAAAACACAACGACCTTGAAAATGTTGGATTCACAGCAAGACATCATACTTTTTTTGAAATGCTGGGGAATTTCTCATTTGGTGATTATTTTAAAAAAGATGCTATTCATTTTGCCTGGGAACTTCTCACTAAAGATCTTGGCATTCCTAAAGAAAAACTCTACGTCACTGTTTTTCAAACCGATGACGAGGCCGCAGATATTTGGCACAAGCAAGAGGGCATTCCCAAAGATCGTATTTTCAGACTAGGAGAAAAAGACAACTTCTGGAGAATGGGTGACGTTGGCCCCTGCGGACCTTGCACAGAAATATTTTATGATCATGGACCTCGAGCTGGTCGCGAAGCTGACCCTTTCAAGGGCATTATCGCTGGAGAAGATCGGTTTATTGAAATTTGGAACTTAGTTTTCATGCAGTTTGAAGAAAAAGCTCCTGGAAAAATGGAACCCCTTCCTCGTCCATCTGTGGACACCGGATCTGGTCTTGAGCGGGTCACAGCTGCTCTTCAGGGAAAGCTGAATAACTATGACACAGATTTATTTTGGCCGCTGATTACCAGATCAGCTGAAATCTCAAAAAAGATGGATCTCTTAAAAGCCATTGAAGAGATGAACCGAGATGGAATTCACAATAAAATATCTCCGACGGTGCGAGATCAAATTGCCGCTCTTCGCGTGATCGCTGACCACACACGATCTTGCTCGCTCCTTCTCGCTGATGGTGCTTTACCTTCAAATGAAGGCCGCGGTTACGTGCTTCGCCGAATTCTCCGACGCGCAGTTCGCTTTTCTCAATTGCTCTCAGGCGGAGATGCCTTCTTGCCTGAAATCGCCAAAGTCTTCATTAGCGAAATGAGCTCCGTCTACCCGGAGCTTAAAACTAGACAAGAGCATATTCTGACAACTTTGCGTGATGAGCAAGATCGCTTTATGCAAACATTAGGAACAGGAACTCATCTTCTTGAAGAAGAGTTAAAAAAATTAAAATCCAAAAATCAAAAAGAAGTTTCCGGCGAAGTTGTGTTTAAACTTTATGACACCTTCGGATTCCCCGTAGACCTAACCCGATTGATGGCTGCTGAGCAGGGCTTCACTGTGGATGAAAAGAAATTTGAGTCCGAAATGGAGGCCGCTCGAGAAAAAGCAAAAGCTTCTTGGAAAGGCAAAGGCATTCAAAGTGATGAAGCACATTTGATCCAATTAGCGCAAAAAACTTTGGATAAATCAAAGCCCACAGTTTTCACAGGATATGAAGGCATAACCACAAAAGGCCAGATCTTAACTCTGTCCAACGGCCAAACTGAAGTCTCTTTACTTAAAAAAGGAGAGGCTGGAATACTGATTACAGATAAAAGCCCTTTCTATGCCGAGGGCGGAGGCCAATGCGGCGACTCTGGTTCAATCAAAACTGATTCCGGCGAAGCCACAGTTCACAACACAACCAAAGTGAACGAGGTCTTCCTTCACCATGTTGAAGTCACCAGTGGCGAAATCAAATCTCAAACTTCTGCCCATCTTCAAGTCTCAAGCCTTGAACGCCGAAGAACGGCCTCAAATCACTCTGCTACGCATCTGCTCCACGCAGCGCTCAGAAATGTGTTGGGTACTCATGTGACCCAGGCCGGATCACTTGTAGATTCAGTCAAACTTCGTTTTGACTTTACTCACAACAAAGCCCTTACCTCAGATGAACTGAATAAAATTGAGGGCCTTGTCAATGATGGTATTTCTCAAGGCACACCTGTTGAAGCAGTTGTCACGACCTATAAGTCCGCAATTGAAAACGGAGCCATGGCCTTGTTTGGGGAAAAATACGGCGACCAAGTTCGCATGCTCAAAATGGGAAATCTATCCACCGAGCTTTGCGGAGGAACCCACGTTTCGAACACTGCTCAAATCCGAATGTTTAAAATCGTATCTGAAAGTGGCGTGAGCGCCGGAGTCCGTCGAATTGAAGCTTTAACTGGTGACCTTGCTCTGCAGTACTTGATGAAAAACGCTCTTGAAAATCAAAAGGCCCGGTCCAACGCTGGCTTGATCGAGAACTGGTCGACATATTTAGAATCAAAAACAGACATGTCTGATTGGATCGAGGGAAAGAAAACAGAAATTAAAAATCTTGAGAAAGAAATTAAGAAACTTCAGGGTGGACAGGTCAATGTCGACTCGATTCTTCAGTCAGCAAAAAATTTCTTCTCAAAATCCGGAGAAGCTAAATTTGTTTGCGCCGGAGTCGATATTGATGACCGCGATGTTCTTGCTCAACTGACAGACCAGATTAAAAATAAAATTCAAACAGGCGTTGTTATCGTTGTCGGAAAAGGCGAATCCTCTCATCCGATTATTGTCAGCGTTTCAAAAGATCTTAATCCCGAAATCACCGCAGGGTTTATCTTAAAAGAGTTCTCTCAAGTGATGGGTGGCAAAGGTGGGGGTCGACCTGACTTTGCCCAAGGCGCTGCGCCCGATAGAACAAAGCTTGGCGATGCAGAAAAGAAAATCACTGAATTTTTGGGAATATGATTTACAGACAAGCTGGTGGATTTTGCACCAGCGCCTGACTGAATTGTTGAAGCTGCGCTGCCTTCTCTCCACAAAGATCTGTTGGAACAGAGCAGGCATCTCGCTTTTCACCAAGGCGAACAACGGTTCCTCCATTAATAAAGGCCGCATAAGGATACTGATATGATTGGGCACACACTCGGTCTCCCTGACCAGCGCTTGGTTGCTCACACACTTCTGCTTGAAAAAGAATTTGATTGAGAGCTTCTTTCTGGTGGTCCGATAAGCAGTACTGAATACCCTGATCAACTCCGTCGTCATTCATCACACGAATACGACCCGAATTCAGTTCAAGATCGTATTGGATCCCATTTGTACGGTCATAGATGAGTAAATCACGAAACGAATCCACCGCGGTCTTCTGAGTTTCAATGTGGGTAATTGTCAAATCGGATGGGGAAAACTGAAGGTTCTTTTTTGAACAGTTCTGAAAAGACAGAAATATAATAACGACTGCAAACAATGCAAATAGCTTCTGCATTCAATTCCCCCTTCCACCATCATAACAGAATGGGGAAACCTTGCCAGAAATCAATTCTTTAGATCTCAATCTGAGACAGTATTTAAAAGAAAATATTCTTTAGTCCAGGCAGAAAGCAAAAAAAACGGGGGGCATCCTGCCCCCTCATACACAGTTGAAAAACTGCATTAGAAATTAAAATTAAGGCAAAGTGTTAAATGTGAACTCACCGCTGATAGCTCGACCAAGATCCCCGGAAACACTGATGGCTCGGGCCTTGTAAGCTGTGTTTGCCTTTAAGCCAGTGACATAAAGAGTATGAACTGTCTGCAAAACATTATCAGAAACAGTAATTGATTCTGTTCCAGTTTCAACATCCGTAATTAATAGTTGAGCTGTTGCAGGCAAATCAGTCGTCCATGAGATATAGGCATCGTTTGAAAGAATCTCATCAACCCGCAGATTAGAAATAATGGGATCTGTTCCCGCCACACAAGGGTTGTAAGATGCCTCTTTTGTTATAAAATAATTTTTTGCAGGCACCACTTCCCAACCTCGAGCCAGCAGATCTTTATATGGCTGCAGTTCCACCGAGTTTTTATTGGGATCAAAGAAATAGTTGTTCCCACTTTTTCCACACTGCGGGTCCTTTCCAAGTGAACTTGCATCATTTGCCTTTCTCCACATCAATACATTTGCAATATGATAACGAGGCCCCTGGTAATAAGTAATTTCAACAGGAACTTCTTTATCTCGAGTCAAATGAATGGACTGACTTGCACATCCCATTCGGGTTGGGTGATCTCCATCGTTATTGATAATAGTCTGCCATACTCCGTCAATCAGAGCCTTCATTACAAAACCATCGTCTGAAAGTGATGCAAACTCATAGTCACCCTCAGGTTGGTCTGAACTTAAGCGAATTATCGTCTCAAACTTCATTCCAAAATATTCAATAAGAATATTTCCAGCATCGTCTTTCACAACACCTGTTGATTGGGTTGAAAATCCATTCGTAAACATTCTTGTTGGAACATTGAGATCAGTTAAAAAGATAGACTGGGCTGATTTTTGAGTCTTCTCAACATAATCACTTGCTTTATAGTAACGAGGCATCGAACTCGTTCTATAATACAGAGACCCCTTAATCCCGTTCTCATATGAGATCGCTGTCTGCTCAATGAATGGATCACATACTGTCTTATTCATAGCATAAAGATTCACATCAAAAGCCGACCTTGTCTTCACCCTGTCGGTCGCCTGAGCAATTTCGGTGGTTAACTCGGTCTTGCCACCTTCATTTTTCTGACAGCCAGTCAGAACCATTAAAACCATCAACAACACGAAGCCCATCATATTCAACATCTCTGTCCTTGATATTCGCTTCTTCATAACGGCCTCCATAGTTATGAAATATAGCTTATACTCAAAAATATGATTTCTCGAGTTTTGCTCGAAATGATCTCAAGATAGAACTCTAACAGTTCAACACTAATTTTAGTTTTAACCTGAGCGAAAAAAAGTTTTTCCTTTTCATGTAAATAAAATCGACATTTTATTAAACTTTCCAAGCTTCACAAAAAACCAGCAGGCGAAGTCGACATCATTTCGAAAAATAAAAAAACCCGCCTGAACAGCGGGTTTTTTACGATCGCACAAGCTAAAATCAAAAGATTATCGCTTAGAGTATTGACCTCGTCGGCGTGCTCCACGCAAACCGTACTTTTTACGCTCAACCTCACGAGGATCGCGAGTCAAGAATCCGGCTGCTTTCAAAGCAGGTCGAAGAGCAGCATCAAATGCTGTCAAAGCACGAGCAATACCCAATCGGATTGCACCTGTTTGTCCATTCTCACCGCCACCACTTACAGTGATATCAAGATCGAATTTATTCATTTGATTAGATACTTCGAAAGGCTGAAGAATGACCATCTTAGATTGCATGCGCTTCAGATACTCATCAGCTTTCAATCCGTTGATAGTCATTGCACCTTTACCAGGCTTCATAAATACACGAGCTGCGCTCGTCTTTCTTCTTCCAGTTGCGTAGAATACTTTTTCAGTAGCCATTGTCGTCCTTCTTATTTACTTAAATTCTTTGTCCAAGGTTGTGGCTTCTGAGCTGTCAAGTTGTGCTCAGCACCTTTGAATGCCTTTACTTTCTTAATTAAAGAATAGGAAAGCTTGTTCTCAGGAATCATACCACGTACTGCTTCAGTCAAAACAAATGTTGAATCTTCTTCTTTCATTTGAGCCGCAGTTTTCTCTTTCAGAGAACCGAAGAATCGTGAGTGACGGAAATATTTTTTGTCATCCCACTTTGTTCCAGTCAGTTGAAGTTTGTCAGTGTTAATAACAACAACAAAATCACCGTTGTCTTGGTTCGGAGTGAAAGTTGGTTTGTGCTTACCACGGATAAGCATCGCGATCTGAGTGGCAACTCGTCCTACTCGTTGATTGGCAGCATCGATAATCCACCAATTATTTTCTGTATCTTCTTTTGCGACAAATAACGTCTTCATGCTGACTCCCAAATACTTAAAAGCAGAACGCTCTTTCTAAATTTGTCGGCACTTATTGTCAAGATCCTTGGGATAATAAACTTTGGATAAGAAAAGACCTTGGGGCGGCGCTGTAGGACCAGCCTTACGTCTGTCCTTGGCGTCAAGGATCTCCTGCATGCGCGTAACCTGTTGATTTTTCTGATTTAAATCAACAATTGTACCCACTATATTGCGTACCATTTGCTTCATAAACCCATTTCCTGTGACTCGAAACTCGATCAGATTGGGCTTCTTATAAGCCCATTGGGCTCCATATATTTCACGAAACGTGTGCTTAACAGGGGTCCCGACGGACCGAAAACTTTCAAAATCCTGATGTTTGATCAAATATTGAGAGGCCTGATTCATAAAATCCAGGTCCAATGGGTTTCGAATCCACCACGAATATCGGGTCAAAAGGGCCGAGGACCTGGGATGATTCCAAATCCAATATCGATATGTTTTCTTCACCGCAGACAAGGTCGCGTGAAACTCATCAGGTGCAATCCAGGCAGCCTTGGGAGCAATGGAATCTGGCAGCTGAGGTTTCAGCGCCCAACATAAATCCTTTGGAAGAGGACGATCCGTTTCAAAATGACAAACCTGTCCGATGGCATGGACTCCAGCATCAGTTCTTCCTGAGGCACAGAGATCAATGGGATGTCGAAAGATTTTTTCTAAACCCTTTTCGATTGTTTCTTGAACGCTAGGGAGTTCAGGTGCAAAGGCATGGTCTTTTTGCTTTTGCCATCCGCAGAAATCGGTTCCGTCATATGAAACTAAGAGTTTTATTTTGGGCATAGAGACTATGCCTATCTATTGATTTGTATTAATAGTCAACAGTGATTCCAGCACTGAATTCAGTATTGGTAAAATCGATATCCGATCTCAAACCCTGCATCACCCGAGCCTCAAGAGTGAGCCACATATCCGCTATTCCATAATCCCGATCCAATGTGAAGGCACCATGAGGATCCAATCGAGAGATCGAAAAATGGACTCCACCGCCCCCACCGGCCGCACTGGCCGAAGCAAAGGTTGGTTTCTTTCCATCATCACGTCTCTCTGCTAAGCCGTAAAGAGTGCCCCCTCCAGCGATAAAAGGAACAATCCATTGCCGACGTACATATTCAAATCGATAAACAAGAAATGCACTCAGTGGCACCATATACAGCGTGTAAGACTCTTCAGATGCTGTACCAGCTCCATCTTGAAGGACTCCGTGCCCACTTGCTGAAAAAATTCCCACTCCGAGTTGAAGTCCAAGTGAACCAAATCCACGAAATGGCTGCCAGTCATAATCAATTAAAAGGCCCACCGCTCGACTTGAACCGTACAGAGCATCGTAAGTATTGCCATTGCCCCCATCAATTTTAGGGGTGCTCATCGACGAAAAACGAACAGAGGTCGACTGAGATTTTTCTCGCAAAGGAACTTTGTACTGATACGAACCATCTTTGTTGATTCGCTGAAGTCCTTGAGCCGCGCCGGGATGAGGAATCATTTTCACTTCGTCAGCAAAACCCAAATCACCAACGACAAAAGTGGTTATAAAAAACAACAAAGGATTGAGCAAAATCCGTTTCACTCAAACCCCCTGCCGAAAAATTTTATTTTGACGACTGAATTGACGAATTAAATAAAGATAACCCGCGGCTCCCAAAAGTAAAATTACAAAAGTTGGAACTAATCCGATCATCAATGACAGCTGTACGATAACCAACAGTGGATATAAAAATCCCCGAGCAATACTTTTTAAAATTTCACTCTGTGAAATGATATTGGCATAGTAAGGAGAGATCTTATAATAAGACCTCACAAATTTTTGCCCTGAAGAGCTCGTTAATAAAAACTGATTGCGAAAATCACGAAACTTTTGAACAAAGCCATCCATCTCTGATCCAAATGCCGCCGTGGCAATAAAACATTTTTTTTCATCTAAAAGCCCCACAACTTGGTGGGGAACAGCGGCTTGGGTTTGCCAGTAGTCCGCAGATGCTGTCGAGTTGTTCAAAAGAGCAATGTCTGAAAAATAAGTCACATTTCCACCCTGATCCACGCTGGCACTGACAAAAACATAAGGAGTTTCATTCGTCAGTCCTGTAATTTTCTTTTTCGTCAGCTCTCCCGTCGTCGAATTAAAGGGAAGATCGACATACTCTAAACTGCTTGGAGAGATCACAGAAAAGTTGGTGCCTTGAGCATAATAAAGCCTGAGTGCTGCATAATACTGTCCGCTGGCATCTGCTGTGCCGGCAGATGAGGTACTGGAAACAAGCTTGCCCACCTTATAACTGTTGGTGTTGTTCACCGTGGGCTCGACATATATTTTTTCATCGCCAGGAAAGACAACAAAATCACAAAATCCCTCATAGGTATCTGCAGGTGCTACAGCCGGAGAACAGGGAAAAGACTGGGTTTGCGAACCCCCGACAACACGGTATGAAATTGTAAACTGTTGATACTCAGCAAGTGCTGTCCCGCCCCCATCTTTATCAAAACCAACTTTAAGGGTGGCGATAAAGCTTTCAGCACAAGAACTACCTACTGAACTGCCTGCCGCCGAGCAAATATCACTCCAGTTAATAGCAACAGAGACTTCTTGGTTAACACCAATCGTGCCTGACGATGGAGTGAGATTGATGTAAGTCGTCCCCACCATGGCTGCCACTTTTGTTGATGTGGTAAAAATATCTGACTTATCAGATTTGATCGTGACGTTAAAAGTTTGTCCGGACTCGGTTTGATTGTTGTTGCAGGCATACGTTGTTCCCGTTGTCACCGGAGATGTGAATGCGGCACAACTATCGCATCGAGTGCTTGTTGTCGAGACGGGGCAGTTCGTCCCAGCTCGCCCTGTATAGATTTTGATGTTGGTTGCATCGCTGGTATCAACCGTATAGAAGTCGGTTGGATAAGCCGTGGAAACAGTTGTTGCCTTGGCGAAATTTAAAAATCCAAACACGATCAAAGATAAAGCCATCCATTGCATACGGATAATTGCAGCATGGACAAAGCTAGATGTCAAAAATTCGCTCAGCTATTTGTATCCCGTTTAGAGCAGCGCCCTTTCGAACATTATCGGCCACAACCCACATCAGCCAGGTTTTGGGGTCCTCTAAATCTCGATGAATTCTGCCCACATAGACTGGATCTTGTCCTGAGGCCAAATACTGCTGCGGGTAAAATGATTTCTGAGGATTGTCTTCAACAACTAGCCCCGGCCCAGCTTCGAGAGTTTTAATCACTTCTTCCCTAGAGGTCTCTTTATCCAAGGTCGCCCAAACGGCCTCGGCATGGGCGTTTAATACCGGCACTCGCACAGTAAAAGAAGAAATTTTTAACTGGGGATGACGAAGAATCTTGCGGCTTTCTTTGATCACCTTGATTTCTTCGCTTGTGAATCCATTATCTTGAAAAGATCCTATTTGAGGAATGCAATTATAAGCAATGCGGTGTGGAAAAACCGAAGGCTCTTGATGGGAGTCCTTAACTTGAGCCACAAGTTCATCATAAGCCGCCTGCCCAGCTCCGCTCACGGCTTGGTAACTGGCGACGCGGACCTCTTTCAGACCATATTTTTTGTAAAGTGGGTTTAAAGCTACGACGAGCTGAATTGTTGTGCAGTTGGGGTTCGCGATAATCTGTGGCTTTATTTTAATTTGATCCAGAATGTCCCCGTTCACCTCTGGAACAACAAGAGGGACTTGGTTGTCCATTCGAAAAGCTGCTGAGTTATCCACAGCAAAAGCCCCAGCCTTTGCCGCTAGCGGAGCCCACTTGTGACTGATCTCATCCCCAGAAGAAAAAAAGACCAGATCAAGTCCATTAAAACATCCAGGAGTCAGGGTTTGAATGGGATATGATTTTCCCATCAGTTCAATATCAAGACCTGCTGATTTTTCACTGGCAAAGGGCCGCAGTTCCGCAACAGGAAAATCCCTTTGCTCAAGGGTTTCCATAAATGACTTGCCCACCATCCCTGTGGCGCCGACAACTCCGACTTTAAGTTTTCGATGGTCCATCTTTGATTTCTTCCTCTTCTTCATCTTCTTCTAGCACAAGATCATGCTCTTGTGGAAGATGTGCAGGAAGATACACGTTGGGTCGAATTTTCTTTGTTCCAAATC
The DNA here is from genome assembly GCA_016861345.1 of Oligoflexia bacterium. GTDB lineage: Bacteria > Bdellovibrionota > Bdellovibrionia > Bdellovibrionales > Bdellovibrionaceae > BOLD01. The sequence continues at coordinate 77,670 of BOLD01000002.1, read as the reverse complement.
GAAGTACTCCCCAGACGGCACCCAAAACAGCGTAAGTCAGAAAGAGCAGGAACAAATTGACCTCTGGTCTTAATGCAACAAGAGTGATCACTCCAACGCCGGCAACCAAATATCGAAATGGCAATCTTTCTTTAAGATCCAAATCTTTAAAGCTGCGGTAGCGAAATGTGGAAACCATCACAAAGGCCAGCAAGAAGGTCATGATCAAAAGACCTATATTGCCCACAGGATTCATCTCCAGATCCTGAAAGGCTAAAATGGAACTTGCCACAATTCCAGCCGCCATTGGAATGGGTAAGCCCTGAAAGTAGGCCTTTTCAACCACATGTGCCTGCACGTTAAATCGAGCCAACCGAAGAGCTCCGCAGGCGACAAAAAGAAAACAAGCGATCCAACCCAAGCGCCCGAATGGATGAAGAGCCCAAAGATACAATGTGATTGCCGGAGCCATACCGAAGCTCACCAGATCACTTAAGGAATCATACTCGGCTCCGAACTTTGAAGTGGACCGAGTCAGTCGAGCCAATCGGCCATCTAACAAATCCATGATCGCCGCTGCCACCATGGCATAAGCTGCAATGGTGAATTCCTGCTTAATGGCATGAATGATGGCATAAAAACCGAAAAAGATATTTCCGGTCGTAACCAAGTTCGGCAAAACATAAATATGCATCGCCAACTTTTTAGGTGGTTCAGCATCGAGGGCGTTGGTTCCTGTATGATCAGCCACAATATCTCCCTTGTCGAATTAGAGGACCTGGTAAGATGAAAAAGCACCAAAAATTGAAAATAAAAAATACAACGCTGTCGCACTGACAACCGGCAGAGAGAGATTGTCATCTAAATCCCAAATCGGAACCAATTCAGCTACAGCACCAATGAGCCCACCCAAAAGACTGACGATCACCAGTCGATCAGAAAGCATTCCCTTGTAGTACAAAAAACTTAAGGTCAACAAGGTGCAGACAACAAAGGCGGCTAAAGTTCCCTGCAAACTTTTATTTCCAAGGATCTTGTCTTTTCCAAACTTAATTCCAAAAAAGCTGGCAATCGGATCCGCGAAAGCTAAAAAAAGAAGAGTTAATAGCACAATCTCTCGAGGAAAAATATAAGCCACCAGCGTAACACCAGTCAGTAGATAAGAAGTTCCAGCAAGTCCCTTTAATTCATACTCGCGCATGATGGGCTTAAAAAAATGAACAAGGATGTCATTCATAGCACTGACACGAAGGCGAACAAAATCCATAGGAACAAAAAGGAGCCATGCAATTGTTAGCCCCACCAATGCTGTTTTTTCAGGCAAGAAGGCATAGAGGGCTACAATCAGGGACACTCCGCCCATGTGCCAAAACTTTCGGGCCAGATGAAGGTCCGATCTTTTTTTGAGATGACTGTCTTTATCGCTCTTCAAATCCACTCTGGTAATCGATTCTGTTATATCCATAAGTGTCCCCCACATTAGAGGACGTTTTTTGTTCTGACAACCACAAGGATATGATATTATAACTATATGAAAATACTATGTATTTTTATTATACGGGGCAATGGTGAATCGCCAGTTGACACATTGCGTTTTGGACCTCAGTCTAGCTCTGATTTGATCAAATAATATCTAATAATATCAATATGTTAAATATGGCCCACCTGGCAGGTCGTTTGCTCTTGCAATTGATATGGAACTCCTGTTGCGACATTTTATTCTCATTATGTTTCTGGTTTTTCTTGCCCCCCAGGCAGGATGGTCTGCTGCAATGGGTTATATTTCAGATGTCAAAACTGAGCGCGCAGAACGGTATTACGAAATCTTTCTTTTTGTGACCCCTCCGCCAAACGAAACAAAACTGACCGAGGTGATCTTTAATCGAGAACTCTCAAAGGAGTTCCGCTCAAAGTACCAGGAAAAATTTGGTCGAGTTGACTCTGAAAGTGCCGTCTACCAAAGCTCTCGCTTTGATATGAACGAGAACCTTAAAAATAGACCCCTAGCCATCGAGGCTGAACTGAAAGAGCGTCGCCAATTTGGCGAGTTTATGACCAAGCGTCTGACCGAGTGGCATGTGGACAATTATATCAAGAGCAAGCCCCAGATGCGAAAGGTCTATGAACTGAAAGAAAAACTGAGTCACATGGAAGTCGAAGTCACCAAAGAATCTAAAATGGACCTTCGGTACTCTCTTGCCGGCAACACTTTAGATGTAATTTATGATAACCCCTGGATTGATTCAAAGCTGGCAGTCGAAATGGACCCAGGAGCTTTCGGCCCAAGCCAGGTGCAAGAAAATAGAGTCTGGCTTGGTAAAAATTTAAACAAAAAAACTCGAGTAAATACGAACGTCGCCACAGAGGATGGGATTTTCACTCTTGAATTTATCCATATGTTTAAAGAAAACTTAGCGGGTTTAATGGGCGGGTCGACCTATACCAAGCCAGAAGGCAAAACGCCGCGCGAAAGCAAAGTTGCACTCGGCTTAAGTCATTCTTTTTAATCTTTTCAAAGAATCTCATTATCAACCGTTCAGAACATGATAGGATTTTTGAACGAGGATTTTATGATTATTGAATACTCTATTCGATTTCAATCAGGCGATCGTCTTCTGTTTAGTGTTGACTTGGACAAACCCACACAGGCTGACCCAGCAAAACCCAGAGAGTGGACTGCACTTGAATTTAATCAATGTCCCAATTGCCCACTAAAAAAGGAAGATCATCCCAACTGCCCCGCTGCTCTTGAGGTCGCCAGCACTATTGAAACCTTTCAGGCGAAACTATCTCACGAAAGAGTTGTCGTAACAGTAAAATCTCCTGAGCGGCTTTACCAAAAAGAAGTCGACATGCAGACCGCCCTTCGATCACTGATTGGCCTGATGATGGCAAAAAGTGGCTGCCCCTATACCTCTCAACTGAAAAGCCTGGCCTATTTTCATCTTCCATTTGCGACAAACGAAGAAACATTGTTTCGCACAGTAAGCGCTTACTTGTTGAAGCAATTCTTCAATCACAAAAGCGGTAAACCCGCCGATTTAGATCTCAAGAATTTGCACAAGCTCTATGATGATCTCATGATCGTAAACGAAAATTTTCTCACGAGAATCCGCAAGGCAAGTCAAAAAGATGCCAATCTGAACGCCCTCGTTGACCTGCACTCGATTAGTACAATTGTGAACATGTCTTTAGATGAGCAACTGGAAAGCTTGAAAGTCTATTTCCCGGATATGAAATAAAGGGGTTAGTATGTCAAAAATTAATAACCCTACCCCACTTAAGTATCCAGAGACGACAGTATAGGGACACCGCAGCTGCTGGCGCGCAAGGTGCCGTCACCAACCTTTGAGATCCACCCAACAAGGGGGCAACTAACGCCAAGCTCATGGTTCCAACAATTCCTGAGAGCGCTGCGAGGCCCGTATATTCAAAACCCACACTTGAATACACCAACAAGCCAAAGGCAACTGCTGAAGGCAATGCCACTAGCATCGCCGACAAGCCTCCAAGAATATCTGGAACTAGAGTTTCACGATTAAAGATACTCACTGGACCCCTAAAAATTCGCTTCAAAAATTATATCAATACTATCTGCTCACAAGTTCACATTTCAGTGTAATGACATGCGCCCAAACCGTCGGCTCTTGCAAACTAAGAGATGCTAGATTTTTGGGTGCATCGGATATTTTATAATCGACAGAGGTTTGCGCCACACCCCACTCGGAACCCACCTGATACCGCATCTCAAGTTGCAAATGTCGATCGTCGGCAGAAGCCCCCTGAACATCAGTCACATAACCGGCAATCTCTGACGTGCCCATCAAAAATAATATTTTATTGCCATTCTGATATTGGACGAAGCGCTCATCCATCACCCTTCTGCGATTTTCATCTCTGAGAAAACAGTGCAAGGATTTCTGCGAAGTCCAAGAACCTTGAGCCAACAACTTGGGGGAAATAAATTGCCCTAATAAAACGACTGCTAAAATGAGTGGTGTTTTCATTTAAAACCTCTACTGTAGCCATTAAGCCAGGGGAATAATGACAAGTGAAGCTTGATTTCAAAATAGTATAACAATTGCCAGAAATTGGCCTAACGCTTCATTGTGTAAAACTTCGTTTACTAATTTTTTCTTTACACTATTGACGCTCAACCTTTGCTTCACTTGCAGGCTGGCGACGGTGAATAACAAAGGAGCGCTTTTGAGGCTGGCCGTCTTCAGCATGAGAGACAACCTCGATTTGATTGACGCCTTCTTTCAAGTCAATAAAGTCCGTCGTGTATTGATTGTTTTTTAAAGGAACAATCGAGGCCGTGAAACCATTCGTTTGATTCACAACTTGAAATTCTTTTCCCTGAGAACAACCTTTTCCAGTAAATCTCACAAGAGCACTTGAAACCTCTTGCTCATCCATCTGACTTTCGCAATCGACTGTTAAAGTTGAAACTTTGTCGCTGACCTCTACTTGAGAATACTTATTCTCTGCAAGTTCAATACTTGCCGGAGAACGACCGGAATCAACTTTATAAACACGAACAACATCCGCAGTTGGATCTTTCATAACAGAGAAAAAAGCTGGAACTCCTATAAGAGTGACTAACACTGCCGTGATTGATAAAAATTGTGACTCTATCTTTGCTCTTTGTTGACTCTGCCGCATGATCCATCCATCGGCAGAATTTTGACGGGACTAAAGCCGTGTCAAAATGAGACAGCTCATTAGCTCAAATACATTAGATTAGGGCGTCTTCTTATCAATACTAATAGCGAATTTTTTGACCCCAGCTGATTTGACCACATCAATGATTGTCACAACTCGACCATGGGGCACATCTTTATCCGCAGAAATGATCGCTTGAACATCTGGGTTTTTCTGCAGCTCTTCTTTCGCCTTTGTTGAGATTGATTCTTCTGTTGCCGGATTGCCATTCAGAAGTGTACGCCCATCTTGTGCCAATGTAATTGCCAGCTGGCTGGGAGCTGTGTTTTCACCACTGGCTGCCTTTGGCAAATTGACGTTAATTGTGGGCTTCATAATCATAGGGGCTGTGACCATAAAAATAATCAGGACCACCAGAATAATATCGACTAACGGAACGACGTTGATGTCAGAGATTGAATCATCCAGATCCACGTTCATTTTTCCCGCCATAATTTAGTGACCCTTCTTCTTTCCATAGGCCAGGCAAAGCTCCTTCACACTATCTAAGCTTTGCATAATTGCTCGAACTTTTCTTTGATAATAGTTATAAGAAATAACTGCAGGGATCGCGACAAAAAGTCCTGCTGCCGTAGCAACTAAAGCCATCGAAATTCCGGCCATCACAGTTTGCTGGCCTGCTTCAGGACTGTGAGCTAGATCATTAAATGCTTTCATTATGCCCAAAACTGTTCCAAACAGTCCAATATACGGAGCATTGGAACCCACTGTTGCTAAAAAATTTAAAGACCGCTCAAGCTCAGGTTTTTCTGTTAGCGCATAGGTGTTAAATACTTCTTCCAAACCCTTTGTTCCGCTCTCCTTCATATGTCTCATTGCAAATGACAAGGCACGCCCCTCGATCGTGTCAGGATCTTTCGCTAAGGTCTCCACATCCTCAATACTATGGCTCTGAAGTGCTAGTTTAACTCGAGATCGAATAATCCGACTTTGATTGGCAATTTTTCTAAGAAAGAAAAACCTTTCAAGAATCACTCCTATGCTGATCACGCTGAGAATAACAAGAATAACAAGAACGGCCTGATCGGCAATGTTCGCCACCGCAAATATTTTTTCGCTAAGCATGCTAATTACTCCTTACAAAACTAGACTCTTCAAGTATCCATGCTAATATGAAACAAGGTCAAGGCGGAGATCATGCTTCAGAAAATCAACAGGTCATTAGGACTGGTCTTACTCTTACTTCTGAGTTCATGCTCATGGTATGGAGTGCAGAAGCCCAACATCCTTATCATTGCTATAGATCATCTGTCCTCTGATCAACTTCGTTGCTCACAGGACCCCAATAAACCCAAGAAAGGGTTTCACCTTCTCTGTAGCGAGGGTGTTCGGTTTACCCACGCATTCACTCCGTCAACTTTGTCTTTACCAGCCCTGTCATCCGTACTGACAGCACAATATCCCTATACACATGGGTTAAGAAATAATGGATCTCAATATCTAGCTGGTAATATCAGAACCGTCACTGAAGCCGCCCACGCAAAAGGTTATCAAACAAGCTTATTCTCTGGAGGTCCACCGCTCACACGGGTCAGTGGAATTCAGCAGGGATTTGATTTGTTTGACGACCACTTGGTCCCCAATCTTAAATCTTTATACCGAAATGCCAGTCAAAATGTTCAGCTCTTTTTAAATTGGCAAAAGGAAACGAAAGATAAACCATTTTTTACGGTCCTTTATCTTCCCGATCTCTCATTTATTGATACAGAGACAGTAACGGATCTGGGAGAAATACGAAACTTATCTTTTGATTCTCAGCTTGATGAAATTGATGAGTCCCTTGGTACCCTTTTTCAGCAAATGAAAAAAATGAAGATCTGGGATCAATCCTATATTATTATTCTCGGTCTCAACGGTCGTCCCAGCGTTATCGACGGCGAGAGCGCATTTCAGCCCATCGATCTAACCTCCAGTAATACTCAAGTTGGATTGCTAATTAAGCCCCCCTATAAACCCCGTGATCAGGGGCTTTCTTGGTCTCAGGATCGCAATGTCTCTCTTGTGGATGTCGGACTTACCCTTTTTGAAATTCTTGAGGAAAAAAATCCATCTATCGATAACATGGACAATCCTATCCAGTCGCTCAATCAGGCCGTTCAATCACCACAATACAACTGGCCACAAAATCGACTGATTATCTCAGAATCTGGCTGGCCAACCTGGAGGCTCGGAGAGCCTCCGTTCTATGCCATACGAGGCGATCAGTTTCTCTATATTTGGGATGGGAAGGAATCCGTTTATAATTCTTTGGCTGATCGTGCAGAGTCTAACCCAATGAACTTATCTGATCCAAGCATTCAATATTTTTTAAAAATTGCACGCACGCTCGTCAACAAACTACCCGATGCTCACCAAAACTATGAAAAAACTGATCTCCAATCACTGGCTCAACTATTTGATTTCAATCTTTGGACGAAACAACCTTCAGATCCTGAGAGAAAAAATATTCTTAGAAACCATCTCTCTTTTGATCCACCTCTTCCCATTGGAAGATGGCTCATCGATTATGCTATACAAAATCAAGAATACTCTGATCTTGAGAAGTATTCAAAAAAGTTAAATGACCCAATTTGGTCACAATTTGCTCGGGCAATAAACGCCGGACCAAAAGACTTAGCCATGATCACTGAGCCCTGTCTACAGCTGCTCGCCAAGAAAGCCTACACCGGTATTGCCGCTCGCAACTGCTATCTTCCTCGCTATCTCAATCTAATCGAGTGGATTGCCTCAAGCCCCGAAGGAACTCCTCCACCTGATCACCTCAAGCAAAACTTAATTTTATCGTTCTATGAAGAAACCCTTGACAATATGATTGCAAGCTACAGCCTAGGCATGGGGATGATCTGGAATACTTCTGACTCAATTACAGGTAATCGAAGTTTATTTTACTCTGTGCTTTCCTTGCCAAAATATCAAAAGCAAAGAAACTGGCTACAAAAAGAAATGCTTGCCCTAAAAATTGATACTCAAAACCGATAACTATTCTAACAGGCAAAACCAGGCCGGCGTTTTTGGCAAAAATTCTGCAAACAAATTTGCCACCTTGCTCAAATCAAAAGAATCTTGCAAGTAAAAGGCAGTAGGCACTGCGCCTGCACTGACCAGTATAATCTGATCGTGCTTCTGCACTGACATCACTCCACCATGAAAAAATGGACTTTGATCCAAACCAATGGCTTGAAGAGCAAGAGGCGCACTTTGACGCTGATGCCAATTCGGATCTGGGGTGTAATTCATAGGCTCAATACCCGAACTAGTTCTCATAAAGATATGTGGTTTACCCACGGAAACCCACTGAACAGAATGATTTTCAAATCGCAGCAAACTGACCTCTGCCATACTTGTCCACTCTTCAGCGTTGGCCTCTTTTAGAAGATAATCATGGGCCTTCAGAATGGCACCTTTCATTTGGTCAAGCACTGTGGGCTCTAGTTTAGGTGAAACTTCAACACCAAGCTTTGTCGTATCATCATCGACAACGGAGGGTTGAGTTAGACTCTCAGAGATGATTTCGGTGATTTTTTCACCCACGTCGGCCTGACCCCAAGCATTCACCACGATAAGGGTCCAAGGATCCTGAATCACCTTAAGTGATGGCTTCGGCTGAAAGCCTTTCCCAACAACGAGAGACCTTTCCGTGAAGTTCATCAATAAACCCCGTATTTTTTAAGTTTAATCGTGGCCTTTTGATAGTAGTCCTCATCTGGTAAACTCTGGTCGATAATTTTCTTCCATTTGACTTTAGCTGCCTCAACATCTCCAATACTCTCCTCAAGAATGCCCTCTTGATAAAATCCCTGCATCTGCTTACGAAGCTCGCCCAAGTAGACCGTCAAACGTCCCTTGGTCACCTCGTTTTCAGGATTAATCTCAACAGCTTTTTTCAACATGACAATGGCCTCTCTCAGCTTACCTGCCTTATGAAGCTCTTCCGATTTTTTCTCATAAACCGCCTGGTCATTTGCCATTTTTTGCTGAATCGAAGCTATTGTCCGCTTTGATTTTCCTTTCAAATCGTTTGGATCAGGCAGTTTCGAAGCGATCACCAATTCGAAACTCTTGATTGCCTCACGCGGACGTCCTTCTTTATATGTTGCCTCAGCCTTGTCAAAAATTTGCTTTAATTTTCGAACTAGAGCCATGTACTCTTCTTTTTGTGCAGCCTTCACTTGCCGATCTGTGACTGCCTTTTCAACCTGACTTTTCAATTCGACAATCATTGGATGTTCTGGATTATAAGCTAATACTGGGGCCAGACAGTTTTCAACATCCACGACTTCAGTTTTGTCAGTTATTTGAGCCTTGCACGTTGCCACTTGCCTTTGAATTTTCTCTTCTATTTCAATACGCTCTTTTTCTTTCTGCTCCATCAGTCGCTGCTCCTCAACAAGAGCCAAAGCATGCTCAGCAGATCTCAGAACTTCTTTTGAGTCCTCGTAACCCGATGGTAACTTTGCATGAAGCTTAATCATCTCATCACGCGCATTCTGATAACGTCCTTGCATGATCAACTGCTTACCCAAATTAAAAGTGTGCTGGACAAACTGCTGATCCTCGGGACTCAGTTTATCAAACGGAGTTTTCTCTTTGACCTTCGCTGCCTGCTTCGTGCCCCCATCATCACTGAACAGCGCAAATCCAAGACCCAAGACAACAAGAGCCAAAATGGCCACGCGAACTGGGTTCATCTTGGCTTTAAGCTCCTGAATTTTTCCAGCCCATTTTGATGCCGGCGGTGCCCCCGCTGGTTGCTGAGACGGAGGAGCCTGAGACTGGTACTGCCCTTGGGGCTGAGGCGGCTCGTAGTTCACCGGAGCGTAACCCGTTTGATAATTTTGATGATACGGCGCTGGAGGCTGAGCTTGACCTAAATAGGCCGGGGGGCCCAAATCTGGATTCATCTGTGAAGGATCAAAATCTCCCTGTGGTGGCAATCCTCCCTCTGTCGGGTCAATATAGACAGGAGCTTTTAACTCGGGAGCGACATCTCTCATTCGCTGATCATAACTAGCGTCTCGTATTTCAAACTTCAGGGTCCAATCCACAACAGTCAGAACGTCACCGCTCTGAATCGGGCTCCACTCTTGCTGGGAGAGTGGAACTCCATTGAGCAATGTTCCGTTTGCACTTCCACAATCTTTCACAAAATAGTTTCCACCATCGGAATACATTTCAAATTGCTGACGGCTTATTTTTTGACTATCAATAAAGATGTTACATGTTGTTTCACGGCCAGCAATCCAACTATCTCCCTCAAGACGTAAGTTTTGAACAAGGTGCCCACGAGAATCGATGATCTTCATGTAAGCTGCACTTGGCATAACTTGAACCATGGTCTTCTCAAAGTCACCAGACTCAGTCTGGCTTTGAGCCTGCGGAGCGGGACTTGTTGATTCATTTGAAATCATGAAATGAAATTCATACGGAGGAACTCGGAATTTTCCTCCAGAGACTAAGGAAAATCCGGATTGTTTTTCATTGTTGATATAGAGTTCGCCATACTTTGACAGAACATTGACCTGCCATGTGTTTCCAGTAGGAACCAATTCAAAATGCTGTCGAGAAATTCCAGCCTCAGGATCAAGTCGAATATGACAACTATCCCCACGACCAGCCGTATAACCTTGCCCTGGGACAAGCTCAAACTCTTTTAAAAAAACTCCTTCACGGAATATTCTTAATTTTGACATCAATATTTTCCTTGCCCTAATCGTTCACACTCTTCCATATACTGTTTCGCCTCTTTATAAAGAGGGTCGTTCGGATCATGATTTAAGACTAATACCGACCGAAATGACGAAGCACATAAGCGATAATTATTTTTCGATCGATACTTTGTTCCTTGGCTCATGTTGAATTTAATTAACTCGTCATTCTTTTTCTTCGCCAAAGAATAATAGCGTTTAGCTAAATCGTGCTGGGGATAAAACGCTAACGAGGCCTGGAAAGATTGCATCGCCCTTCCATACTGCCCCTGCGAATAATCTCGAAAACCCTTAACGTAGTGTTGCTGGGCCGTCATGAACTGAATCGACCCCTCTTGCCTTTTCTCGCTTTGCTTGTTGATTTCGGCAATAGCCTTCTCTGACTTTGCCAAGTCCTCTTCAATTTCGACTTGCGAGCGAATATCATCAATCGGTTTCTTCTTCTTTCCACTTGGACTCAAAAGCCAAGCGGCGATTGCTAATACGACTCCCACGATTAAGTAAAATCTTAAACGAGGATTCATTCCTCGAGATGGATTTGCAGCAGGCTGAGCATAGCCAGCATGCTGATGCGCTTGTGGGGGCGGAGGAGGTGGCGGCTGATGCACATAAGCTTGAGGGTGATGTGACACTTGCTGATAGGGAGTTGGAATTGAAGACGTCGATGGCACTACTGCGATTGGTGCCACTGGCGCCGTCTGTGAAATCGGAACTTGACCTGGTCTTTGAGCAGGAAAACCAGTCAGTTGGGGTTTTGGAGCTGGTTCGACAGAAAACAAAAACTCACTGTCCCCAATCAAAATCTTGCAATCCCCCTCAATGGCCAACTGAGTGATCTTTTGACCATTCACAATGACTGTATTTTTCTGACTGACATTGTAGATAAAAACTTGACCGTTTTGCTGACGAATTTCAGCATGGATGCGACTGACTTTCACATCTTTATCAAGGACAATGTCATTTTCAGGGCCGCGACCAATTTGCACAATCGGCTTTGTAAAATGAAACTTCTCTCCCTTCAGTGAACCTTGGCTCACCTCAAGAGAAAATTTTCTCGTTTTTACTAATACCGGTGCTGCACTCATGCCGCTTGTCCCTCGACTCCATCAGCTGGAGAAATTGTTAAAACGTAACAGTCAACTTCGCCACTTGCCGTGGTCATCGCTTGACAACTGAGCTTAAATTGATGCCCACCAATATCAAGCTTATCCATGGCAATGGCTCCCGTATTTGCTCCCGCATTTTGCATCAACTCTGCAATATTCTTTTGCAAGGCCTGATCTGGAAGCATGTTGATATTCTGATTTTCAATATTATTTGCTGCCATACCTGTCAGAACCTCAAAGGGCCCATTGGCTTTCATGATTCGCCCCTCATTGTTAATGAGAAGTCCCGGATATCCCACCAAGGATAATATATTGATATACTCTGTATTCTTTGATCCCGCACCCGCAACCGGTCCCGTCTCCTGAGGTCCAGTCAGCGCTCGAGTCAACAAACTGTTTAGATTCGTCACCATACTCTGAAGCACAGGAAGTTGGACGTTAATCACGGCGTGCTCTCTGCCCTCTCGAAGTGCGGACTCAAGCTCTAATCCCAATTGCTGGTAAGGGTATTCAACGAGCTTGTACATAAAGAAGAAAAGAACTCCACCGGCCAAAAAGGCAAGAGCCAACATCTGCACAAAAAGACTTAATGCTCGTCCATCATCATACTTCATGGAACCGGGATTGTAGATCACAACAGCGTATGCCTTTGCCACGTTTTGCTGAAGGTCAGGGTCATAAGAAAGAATAGGAACGGCGGCTCCAATCTTTCCAAAAAACTCATCTGAAGTTTCTTTCATAGATCCCTTAACTTTTTTAATAAAACTTGCCTCCTTGGGGGCCGTTCCAATTCTCTCTGGAGGAGCTATGATACGCCCATCTTTAGAGGTAATATAGACATCATCAATGCCCTCTTCTTTAAGAACTAAATCCGTACTAAACGTCGAGATATCTCCTGCGCGAAGAACACGCTCGTTGGCTTGTGCCAGCGCTCTTGCAACAGTTAAAGCCCTTCTCTTGCTTTCATAAGTGATACTTTCTGACGTGATTTGACTCATGGGAATCATTGAGAGCAGTGTGACTAACACCACATAAATACCCACAAACGACATCATGATGTATTTGAATTCAAACTTTTCCGTCATGCTATAGAGACCAGGCATAACGACTCTTTGAATATAATCATTAAATCTTTGAACCAATGCATTTAAATCAAATCCCTGCTTTGGAGCTGCGGGAGCCGGGCCTGGCTGATGCCCCTGGGGGTAAGCCGCGTAAGCTTGTTGACCATATTGAGGTTGATAAGCCGGCTGTCCATAAGGAACTGGTGGCGAAATGGGTATACCCGATGGAATTCCATTCGGAATTGCAGGCACCTGCCCCATACGAGCAACAGCCATGCTTTGAAGTTTGTCTGTTGCAACAATAAGATCAAATAAAATATTATGAGCTCCGACCTTATCTCCTAATTTAAGCTGGCCGCCTTTGACACGCACACCATTTAAGAAAGTTCCATTGCTTGAGTTTAAATCAGAAACAACAACTCGGTCTCCGGTAACCGTAATTTCAAGATGTTCTTTTGAAACACCATTTGAGTTGAGAACATAGTCGCAACCTTGGGCGCGTCCAATTTTATTTTTACCCTCTTTCAGAGTGAATATTTGTCCGGCCTGAGGGCCATTCATAATTCTAATTGCCCACATGTAGTTCATCTCCTATGTTTAATTTTAATTTTTTTGCGTTGCCCGATCGCATTTCAACGACAGAATCTGCTCCCCACTGAGGCCACACCATTTTCCATGGCCCAACAGATTCGACAATCGATAGAACTCTGAGATCACGAGTTAAAAAAACACAATCAATCGGATACTTCATAAAGTAGGTATGAATACTGTTGCAGCGATGAATCCACATCGCTTGATTTTCAGACAACTCATTTGTTCCCAAAAGACCCTTCATTCGAGAAAAAAGATTATCAGCGATCTTGAGATCAGAAATCAGTTCAGCTGATTTTGTTTTGTTAAATAATGTCGCCATCATTTTCCACCCGATATAAATTGAACAATCACCGGACCAAACACGACTAAAAAAACGGCCGGCAAAATAAAAAGAATCATTGGAATCAGCATTGTTTGAGAGGCCTTGGCTCCCGCCTTTTCTGCCCGCACAAATCTCTCAAGTCGAATTTGCACAGATTGATCCTTGAGCACTTGCGAAATACTTGCTCCTGTCGCATCCGCATCAACCAAGACAGCAACAAAGCTCACAATTTCTTGAGCATCAATTCTTTTTGCCAAACCACGAAGAGCATCAGCGCGAGAGGCACCGAGCTTAATATCTTTCAGTACAATCGCAAGCTCTTCGGCAAATACGCTGCCCTCGGCCTTATCTGCGATTCGCTGAAGTGCTGAAATGAAATCAAGCCCGGCCTCAGTCGAAAGAGCCAACAAATCTGCAAAGAAGGGAAGATCTGCACGAACTGCGGACTCTCGACTGCGTTTTTGATTATTCGCGTAGAGATGAGGAAAATAAATCCCAACTGGCGAAGCCAAAAGAACTCCGATCCAAGGTATCCCGAGATCAAGGGCGAAATTCATGATCAGTAAAAGTAAGGGAAAGGCAACTCCCCAAAGAATCTGAAGACCAATGAACTCGTCAACATTAAGCTCTCGTGACAAGCCCCCTGTTAATATCAAACGCTCAACACGTTTTCTGTAGCGTGGATTCTTGATCTTAAGGGCATGCTGAAGAGTAAAATTATGAACAAAGGGACGAGACCAATTCACTAATGCCGACTTAGACTTGGCTGGCTCTTGACCTGTGGCCCAGAGAAGTTTGTCTTTGTCGGTGTTGTTCGTGAGCAATGTCGAAACGAGCAGGTACACAGACACTGCTGCTAAGAATAATGCTCCACCCAGAATGAATTCAGCACTTCCCATTTTTGTTCCTTTGTGATGAATTGGTGATATGCACCAAGACATCTTCAAGCTTGTTCTTGCTTCCGAGTCACCGCGCCGCAAATCGCTTCTCAGCGAAGCCGGATTTCAATTCACGGTGTTCCCTGTTAAGGTATCGGAAAATCTTGAGAAAAACCTAAATGTTGACGACCAAATAATTTCCATTGCCAGACGAAAGGCTGTCGCCGCCTTTGATCAATATAAATTGTTGAATTTACACAATTATTTAATACTCACTGCGGACACAATGGTCGTCGAAGGAAATGAGCCGCTTGGAAAACCAGAAAATCCTAATGAGGCCTTTCAAATTTTAAGACGATTGTCGGGAAAAAAACATCAGGTCAAAACTGCAATTTGCTTAGTCGTTGAACAGCCTTGTCAAAAAGATCAACAAAATAATCCTCATTTTATTTGTGATATTGAAACCACGGATGTGTTTTTTAAAACTTTGACTGATCAAGAAATTGAAGACTACATCAAAACTGGAGAACCCATGGATAAAGCCGGCGCCTATGGAATTCAGGGGCTTGGCGGAAAATTTGTGGAAAAAATCGTGGGTCCCTATGACAATGTTGTCGGTCTTCCCATCGGCCTTCTTCAAAAAATGCTGAAGGAAAATAATTGGCAGGTCAAATGAGCTTAGTTGAAATTCAAAAATCACTGCCGACGACCACCAAAATATTAGCCGTTTCCAAATTGCAGTCTGAAGACCAAATCCGAGCCCTCTACGAAAAAGGCCAGCGATCTTTCGGTGAAAATTACGTTCAAGAGCTTACAAAAAAAATGGAGAATCTGGCCAATCTGGATATTCACTGGCACTTCATCGGGTCATTGCAAAAGAATAAAGCGAAATACATCGTTGGCAAGGTCGATCTGATTCACTCTGTGGACAGCTTTGAACTTGCTCAAGCTCTTCAAAAAGAGGCCGTCAAAAAAAATGTCATTCAAAATATTCTGATCCAAGTCAATATTGCCGAAGAGCAAACAAAATCAGGAATTAAACTCAGCGAAGTCAAAGAGTTGGTTGAAAAAATAAAAGCCCTTCCCAACATCAAAATTAAGGGCCTGATGACGATGCCTCCCCTCGAATTAGATCCTGAGCAGGCTCGCCCCTATTTTCGAGAACTTCGCAAACTGAGGGACCAGCTTACTTCGCTCTCACCTGAGCTCACTGAACTCTCAATGGGAACTAGTCATGATTACTCGGTGGCTGCAGAAGAGGGTGCCACCTGGGTCCGACTTGGAACAATTCTTTTTGGTGAGCGTCCTCGCAGACTGTCATAGAGTATTTCTTGAACCAAAATCAAAAAATAGAGAGAATGTCCACATTATGGCTTTGCATTATAAAATTGGTTTTATTGGCGCAGGAAACATGACCCAGGCAATTATTCGCGGACTACTTGAGGCCCAAGCACTAACAAGTTCGCATATTTTTGCCTCAAACAGATCTCCCGGAAAACTGCAAAAAGTTACTGATACCTGGAAAATTAATGCTCTTTCAACGAACGAAGCCGTGGTGGATGCTGCGGACATTATCATTCTTGCAATGAAGCCTCAGGACATGAACACAGCGCTTGATCCCTTAATATCCGCCTTTCGTGACAAACAAGTTGTCATCAGCCTAGCCGCCGGAGTGCCCTTAGCCACTCTTGAAAAAAAGCTTCCCAACTGTCGCATAGTTCGAGCTATGCCCAACACTCCAGCTATTCTTAGAAAAGGAGTCACAGGCTATCTGACCTCAGAACCCGATCCAGGCTTAGAATCTCTCACTGAAGATATCTTTTCTCCTCTGGGAACAGTTCTGCAGGTCGGCGATGAGGAACAATTGGATGCCCTGATGATCAGCTGCTCCTCAGGCGTAGGATTCGTCTATGAACTGATGATGTATTTTCAAGATTGGATCGAGGAAAGAGGCTTTGACACTCAAACAGCTCGAAAGATGGTTGTGGAAACTTTTTTAGGGGCCTCGGCCCTAGCTGTTCAACAAAAAGACCAGCCCTTAGAAGAACTGCAGAGCAAAGTGACTTCCAAAAAAGGAGTGACTGCAGCTGGACTTGAGTCCATGCGGGAGCTCGAAATTGAGCGCCTTCTGCGATATAGCTTCGAAAAAGCGGCGCTCCGCAATCAAGAACTTGCGAAACAGACCTGATTCTTCGTATCCTGAAAGGGTAGAATTCAATCCATCTTGCTTCACGGAGGAAGCTTATGAAAATTACTCCTATCGACATTAATCACAAATCTTTCAACAAAAAGATGTTTGGCATCGATGAGATCGAAGTTCAAACATACCTCGAGCAAGTTGCAAGCCAAATGGAAGAGCTCATTCACGAAAGAAATGCGTTAAAAGAAGCTCTTCGTGAAAAAGAACTACAGATGAATGACCTTCGCCAGCGCGACCAGGTCCTGCAAGGAACAATCACTACAGCTTCACAAATGGCTGATAAGTTCCGCCAAGATTCAGAGCGTGAAGGAAAACTGATTATTGCCGATGCTCAACAAAAAGCTGAAATCATCTTAAGAGACTCTCGCGATTCTCTGAAAAAAATGTACCAGGAAATTGCTGACCTTAAGCGTGTGCGCATGCAGTTTGAGGCCAACCTGAAAGCTCTGGCTCAAGCTCATTTAACTTTGTTAGAGCAGGGCGAGAAATACATGCCCAGCATCGGACTTCCTAATGTGACAATGGAAACTGAGACGGCGATGACAGCACCAAAAGCTGCCACGGCGACTCAATCAATTCCAACAACGCGACCAGCTCCGCGCTCACCACAGATCTCTCCGCTCTCAGTTGGCTAATCAAACATGTTCCAAGAAACATCCGAGGGAGTGATTATCTCCCTCCATGTTCAGCCTCAGGCTCCCAAATCTCAAATCATCGGCGAATACAACAACTGCCTGAAAATTAAAATTAAAGCCCCGCCTGTGGATGGAAAAGCGAATGACGAAATCATTCGCTTTTTTTCTGAAATTCTTCACTGTTCAAAAAACAAAATTGAAATTCTCAAAGGCGACAAATCAAAACAGAAAAAGATTTTGGTTCGAGGATTCTCTCTCACTGATGTGCAAACGCTTCTGAAAATCTAGGCCCCAAAAATGCAATAAGCGAGTCCGACCCTGTCAAACTCGCTTATTGTGGAACCTCTGTCCGATTTCCGGAAGGAGGTCCGATATGCGTACATCCAGTTATGTATTCATTCGGCGCGTTTTGAGGATTACATTAGGAGTTCTGAAAATTATTTTGCTCGTCATCATAATTTATCTAAAACTCCGAGCTGCTTAGATTTTGATAATGCTCCAACATGTACAGTTGAACTTATCAGGACCTAGGTTGGGTCCCTAAACTACGGATAGAGATGACACATGGAATGAGCTTTTGGCAGGGTCGCTCTCTTTAACGTTTTGCGCTCTCTGGCAAGTTTTTGAAATTTTTAAGAATCAGGAAAACTGCGACTAAACAAAGTAGCCCACCTGCCACAAAAGGGGCAACCATGTGAACAGCTCCGTAGACAAAGCCGCCGAAAGCGGGGCCGATGATCCTTCCTAATGAAGCTAAACCTTGAGTTGTCCCCAGCGCTGCACCCTGTTCATTTTCATGAGCAAGAACACTGATGCTTCCCAAAACAGAAGGGTTTGTGAATGAATGACCGAATGAAAACATGGTCATCATGATGGCTAAAATCCAAATTTGATTTGATATTGAGACTCCCAACAATCCTAGCCCCATCAACGAAAATCCCATGAGCATCATTGTCTTCTCTCCAATTTTTGGAAGAAGCTTTCGAACTAAGAAGCCCTGGTTAAAGGTTGCAATGATTCCAATATAGGCAAACCCGAAGCTCACTTCTTTAATACCCCACTGAAATTTCTCTCCAACAAAAAGAATCAAGGTTGCTTCCATCGCTGACATACTCAGAGAACCCAATAGAAAAATGAGCATCAATGAGCCGAGCAGTGGTCTTTTGGCATAGTTAAGAATTTGCTTAATTCTGCCAAGATCCTGGGGACGAATTTGACCTTTGACTTTGTGAGATTCAGTTAAAAATTTGATGCCAAAAAGAAAATTCAAAAAACAAATGCCACCCACCCACAGGGCGGCAAAACTTGTTCCAAAATGGGGTTCACTGGATATGCTCTGTCCCCACATTGCCAACCACCCACCGAGCGCTGGACCAATAATAAATCCAAGTCCAAACGCCGCACCAATAAGGGCCATCCCCTTTGAACGTTCATGCTGAGGAGTGATATCAGAAATATAAGCCGAAGCCGTCGAAATACTTGCGCCAAAAAAACCAGCAAAAATGCGCGCAAGAAAAAGGACCTCAAGACTTCGGGCCGAGGCGAAAAGAAGATAAGAAGCTCCTTCGCCCAACAGGCAAAGAAGAAGGATAGGTCTGCGGCCAACTCGATCACTCATTTTTCCCCAAAATGGAGAAAATAAGAACTGCATGAACGAGTAAACAGACATCATCAGGCCCACCTGCGTAGAGGTCGCACCAAAGTCCCGACTTAAGACGGGTATAATGGGAATCACAACTCCGAAACCCACAAGATAAATAAAAACGGTCAAGAATATAATTACGAGTTGTGTTTTATTTTGATTGGCCATGCAGGGTAAGAGATAATCGTTATTTATGAGATTGTCAGTTACATTCTTCTCACTTTTGTTAATTGTGTTTTGTCAAAACTCTTTTGCCTATAAAGATCTGAAGTCGTATCCCCAAAACTATTGGGAAATCAATGCAGGCTACAGGTTCTTTCAGGCAACAGCCAACTACTCAAGCTCGGGCGGATCATTTTCATCTCTCCCTTCTGGATATGGATACAAGTTACACAATGTCGATATCGGAACAAGATCCACAGTTCCTGATCTCAACATGGCTTACTTCACTGAGTTCCAAATTGCCGCGGGAGAAAGCACCACTCCCTATTCCACCCGAACAAATAGCGCATTAACAAGTGCTTTGATTGGTACTGATTTCATCATGCACCAGGGTACTTTTAGTTTGATTCCTGAATTTACATTTTTATATCCCTTTAAAAGAAATGATGTGAATTCAGACGCTGTCGCAATCAATGAAGGCGCCATGGAGATCGCTGGTCGATTGATTGCTCAAACTCAGTGGGCAAAATCACGCCTTGGAGCTTATGTTGGGTTTACCTATCGTGATGAAAATCGAGCTTCATTAATCCCCTATGGCCTTACTGCAGATTACGCCTTGGGAAAATGGAAGCTCGGCGCAGATCTTAAGGGATATACATATTCAAACTATGACAAAGACACGAACAATGAGCTGGCACGGAATGCTTGGACCATTTCTTCAAACGGCGGAAGCTTAAAACATTACTCCATTAATCCAGCTTTGCTCGAAACCCATCTCTGGGCCCAAGTTCAAGTTTCTAAGGATTTCGTTATGGATTTTGGAGGCGGCACGACATTAAACGGATCAAATAATGCCGCAGGATGGAATGCTTTTCTCGGTTTAACTTACCGCGTTCCAAGCATTATTGTTCCTGAAAAAATCCCAGAGGTCGATCGATTCAAAGAGGAAGTCAGTGACGGGGTCAATCAAGAACTTTTTCAACCTGAGCCTCCGCCTCCAACGATTCGAAAAAAACAAAAAAATAACATTCAAGATGAGCTTGATAAAACAGAGATGCAAATTGAGCTGAAAACGGATAAGAAAAGGAAAAGACAAAGGTAGATACAGATGTCACAACTATCAGATCGCTACAATCCTCAAGATGTTGAATCACGAACCTATGCCTGGTGGGAAGAAAATGGGCATTTCAAATCCACAGATCAATCCACCAAGCCTCCTTTTTGCGTCATTCTTCCACCACCAAATGTCACTGGCTTTTTACATATCGGCCACGCCCTTGATCACACTATTCAAGATTGCCTGATTCGCTGGAAACGCATGAGCGGTTTTAATGCCCTTTGGCTTCCAGGCACTGATCATGCCGGAATTGCGACCCAATCTGTTGTTGAAAAAGAACTCAAAAAAGAAAACCTAACCCGTCAACAAATGGGTCGAGAAAAATTCTTAGAAAGAGTATGGAGCTGGAAACACCAGTACGGTGATCGCATCTATAAACAAATGCGCCGACTGGGAGATTCTTGTGATTGGGACCGCGCCTGCTTTACTTTGGATGAAGGAGTATCAAAAGCTGTTAAAAAAGTTTTTGTTTCTCTTCATAAAAAAGGTTGGATTTATCGCGGACAAAAACTGGTGAACTGGTCTGGCCCCCTTGAGACTGCAATTTCAGATCTCGAAGTGGAGCACAAACAAGTTAAGGGCTCACTTTGGCATATTAAATATCAAGTTGAAGGCACAAATGAATTTCTTGTTGTGGCCACAACACGACCTGAAACTCTTTTAGGTGACTCGGCCGTTTGCGTTCATCCCGAAGATGAAAGATACAAAGCCTTGATTGGAAAAAATGTTCTCTTACCATTGATGAATCGCCCGATTCCAATTATCGCTGATACTTACGTTGATAAGACCTTTGGATCAGGAGTTGTGAAAATCACTCCCGCTCATGATTTTAATGATTATAAAATTGGAAAGACTCACAATCTTCATTTTATTAACATTCTGGATAAACGCTGTCACCTCAATGAAAACGCAGGTCCCTATAAAGGTCTCTCTGTTCAAGAAGCCCGCAAACGCATTCTTGAAGATCTTAAAAACCAAAATCTTCTTGAAAAAGAAGAGCCACATCAATTGAATGTTGGTCACTGCTCCAGATCAGGTGCCGTTGTTGAGCCTTTCTTGTCAGAACAATGGTTCGTAAAAACTGAGCAATTGGCCATTCCCGCAAAACGAGTTGTTGAAAGTGGGACGACAACAATTGAACCCGAATCTTGGACAAAGGTTTACCTTCACTGGCTGAATATTATCGAAGACTGGTGCATTTCTCGTCAGCTTTGGTGGGGACATCGGATTCCAGCTTGGTATTGCGATGAGTGCGATCACATTACCGTTTCAGAAACAGATGTCACAGAATGTGAATCTTGTAAGAGTAAAAAAATCCATCAAGATGAAGACGTTCTAGACACTTGGTTTAGCTCAGCACTTTGGCCCTTTAGCACTTTGGGATGGCCCAATCAGTCTGAAGCTTTAAAAACATTTTATCCCACATCTGTGCTTGTGACTGGACACGATATTCTCTTCTTCTGGGTTGCTCGAATGATGATGATGGGACTTGAATTCATGCGAGACGTTCCCTTCCGCCAAATCTACTTGCACGGAATCGTTCGGGACTCACAAGGTCGAAAAATGTCAAAAAGTCTTGGCAACTCTGTCGATCCTGTCGAGATGATTGAAAAGTACGGAGCTGACGCGCTGAGATTTTCTTTCTTGGCTCATATTCACTCTGGAAAAGATTTTAAATTCAGCGAACAGCGAACCGAGGGCTACCGTAATTTCATGAACAAGATTTGGAATGCCACTCGATTTGCATTTGGCAATCTTCAAGATTTCCAAGTTCCTTCAGCGGGCACCAAGGCCCTACCAGTTAAGGGCCACATGTCTGTCTATGACCAGTGGATTCTTCATAAGCTCAGCCTTGTTGAAAAAACCGTTGATGAGGCCTTAGAACAGAATCGATTCTCTGATGCCGCATCTGCGATTTATCAGTTTTCTTGGTATGAGTTCTGCGATTGGTACATTGAATTTAGCAAACCTGTTTTCAGCGGTCCGCAGTCGCCAGAAAGACAAGCTTCGCAATTAGTGATGGCTCAGGTTCTCAACCGCATGATGAGACTACTTCACCCCATGGCACCTTTTATTACAGAAGAGCTTTATCAAAAGCTTCCGATCAAAAATACAGCCTGTATTGTTGATGAATATCCCAATATTCGAGTCGATCGAGAGTTGCTCGCCCTAGGATCAGAGGCCGCAGCTGCCGAAGTTGATCTCGTTAAAGAAGTGATTTCAGCTATTCGAAATATCCGTGGAGAAAATCGAATTTCGCCAGCAGAAAAAATTGCGGCTCGTATTTCCCCAAGTGATGCCAACGTTCAAAAGATTTTGGGCAATAATAAAAGTTCAATCACCACCATTGGCCGAATTGAAAATCTTGAAATTGGCGAAGCCGGGTCGCTTGCTAAGTGCGCAGTGACCCTTGTGACTGTTGGCCAATCTCGAGCTCAGGTGATTATCCCCCTTGAGGGCCTGGTTGATCTTGAAGAGGAAGTAAAACGAATTCAAAAATCCATCGAGAAACTCACAAAAGACATCTCGACATTGACCGGTCGACTTTCGAATGAAAACTTCGTCAAGAATGCGGCAGAAGAAGTTGTCGAAGCCGACAAGAAGCTTCTTGAAGAGAACAAATCAAAAGTTGAGTCTCTCCGAGAAGCCCTTGCGCGATTGCAATCTTAAATTATCAGACGTCCTTCCCGATGATTTTCTGAAGGCGGGGCTCTGAAAATAAGAAGAAAAGTCCCACAACGCCCCCAAGAACGGCAAAGAGCATGAAGAAGCTTTGATTCGACATGCTCGAATAGAAGCTTCCCAAATATCCCGATAGATAGTTCCCGATGAATGAAGACAGGAACCACATCCCCATCATCATGGACAGGAATCTGTTTGGTGAAACCTTTGTCACCAAAGACAAGCCAATGGGTGATAAATAAAGTTCTCCCATGGTGAAAATCCAAGTGGTCAAGGTCAGCCAGAATAAATTGGATAAAGATTTTTCTGCAGTGATCGATTGAGTCGCCAATGAGAGCACTAAAAATGCGGCTCCAGCTAAAAAGCTTCCGATGGCCATTTTACGGACAGAGCTAGATTTTGCCTTTCCCTTTCGAGCTCGAGACTCCCACAATCCTGTCAAAATTGGGGCAAAGACAAAGATCATAAAGGGATTAAAAGCTTGGTAGTTCGTCGAACGTAAACCCAAGGTTTCCCAGTCTGCCTTTTCATCTGCCCATAGCTGCAAGGTGTTTCCCTGCTGTTCAAAGATGGCCCAAAAGGCAATCGTACCGAGACAAAGAACAACAAGAGCTGTCACTTTTGATCGATCCAATTGATCAGAGATTTTTCGAATACTGAAGACAACAAAGTAAAGAATTAGTCCGATGATAATGGCTTTGTAAATACCTGGCAGCATCAGAAGCAACAAGAAGCCCGCCATGGAACCCAGAAGTCCCAAGGTAGTCTTCACTGCAATTTTATTTCGGTCCTTGGGCGGAGCCAAGTGCACATCTGTTTCTTTTGGTAATTGATGTCGACCAAAATGATAAACCAGCATTCCGATTAACATTCCAATTCCCGCAAAAGTGAAACCCATATGCCAAGCAGCTCCTGGCTCAGTTCGGCCTAAAACTCCGCATAACCAATTGGCCAAATTATCCGCCAGAAAAGGAGAAAAGAAGGCACCCAAGTTAATTCCCATATAGAAAATCGTAAAAGCGCCATCACGACGAGGATCGCCCTCGGGATATAGACTGCCCACTTGAGTTGAAATATTTGGCTTAAAGGCTCCATTACCAAGAATCAAAAAGAAAAGAGCGAATAAGAACTGACTTTCAAAAGCCATCAAAAAATGACCAATCGCCATTAAGAATCCACCAACATAAACTGATCGTCGTCGGCCCCAAACTTTATCCGCTAAAATTCCACCGAAAAATGGAGAAAGAAAAACAAAGCCCGTATACAAACCATAAAGCTGAGAAGAAAAAGGCTGAATATCTAAAGGACCAAACCCCATCTCAAGTAAACTTTTAAAGGTGTTGTACCCTGTTATGCGGGCAGCTCGCTCAGGATCTGTGAGCAGATACTTTGTCATGTACAGAACCAAAAGAGCCCGCATTCCGTAATAGGACATCCGCTCCCACATCTCTGCAAAAAAGAGAATAAAGAGACCCTTTGGGTGACCGAACCATGTGTTTTTCTTATCTAAAGTTGCTGACATTCTGACCCCGCCTTTGTCTATATACAAAGACTCAAGCGCATCTTGAGCACGGGGTCAATTATGAAATAACAGATTATCGTTCTTTAAGAACTCCGTGCTCCACCCACCAAAATTGCTCAATTCCATCTGGAGAGCTCCAAGTTTTAAAATTAAATGGGGCGTTGCTCTGACGTAGACGCTTAACTTGAACGGCGGACTGGTTATTATTCCACTCAAGCGGAGCATTGGCGCGAATGACTTCTGGAGCTGAGTTGGCAGTTAAAAAGTAAACTTCATTTTTTCCGTAAACTCGCCCAATGCCATTTCCATTCAGACAGACAGCAGTATCTTCATCAGCAGCCACTGCTCGAATTTGCTGAACACTTGCTAATTTCTTGTAAATTGCATTTGCCATAAAGCCAACGACTCTGGCCTGTCGATTTCTGGCTGCAAAGTGCGTTTCGGTGATCACAGATCTCATGTGCTTCGGAACAAGAACGCGCGGATCCAGATCAATAAAATGACCTGTGGGATTTTTTAAGACATCCTCAGAGGTCACAATCCCCCCCTCTTCCGAGGGAGATTCATACCGAGCACTAAAATCAATTCCCGCCAAAAAGGCCATTCCTGCACTTGTTCCAGCGAAGGGGATTTTCTTGATATGCAATTGATGGTTTAAAGCCCTCTCTGCACGCGTGCCACCAAGCCAATCAATGTACAAAGACTGATCGCCTCCAGCGAAGAAAATCATTTCCGCTTTCAAAATCTGATTAACAACGGCTGGCTCGTCCCCGTCACGCTTGCTGCTCAGTGAAATTGTGGTGACCGAGTTAACTCGAGGAAACCGATGATGATCTGAATCTGTATAAATCCAATGTTCATATTCTCCCCGCTCACCATCAGCACGTATGATTAAGATATCTCCGCCGCCCGAGCTGTGAATAAGATACCGCCATCCATCAATCCACTCTTCATCATAACCACCACCAGACAGACAAAGACTTTCACGAGTTGGCGTAACGACATCGGCAGGGTTTCCAGTTCTGTAAATCTCTAAGGCCAAGACTGACTGTGATAATAGCAACCCAAAAGATAGGCTAAACACCGCCCCCATTGATTTCATGCACCCTCCCGAAAACGAGGGTGTTTTACACCAGCCCAAGCTAAAATAAAAAGAGATTACCAACTGTATAAAAAATGAATAGCCAATTTTTCAAAACACCCCTGAAATCAGATAGATATTAGCCCCAATGGTCCATATGAGTTTACCGAATGCACTGGCAACTTTCTTTTGATTTAAGATTCGTGCATTTGTAGATTTTGTCGCCCCTGATGAACTCAAGTTCGGATAGAATTCCGTTTTTCTCTACATATTCAAGACGATCACCTGTCGGAAATAAAAGAACTCCGGCCTTTTCTTTGTAGTAAACATCTCCCTCTTTCAACATTTGACTGATCACTTCATCAGTAACGTTTATCGATTTTTCAGCTGGTAATTCAATCGGTATTGGTAATCCCTCTTTATCGACAGCAAAGAGATGAAGTTCTCGAATAGCCTTGCCCTCATCACTCTCAATAATTTCAAGACGAAGTCTTTTTTCAGATCCATCTTTCCATCTCAAGTGCCAATTCATCCAAAGATCTGCTTGAGTGCCGGGCCCAAGTTCACTTTGCAGCGACTGCATCAGTGGCTCAAAACCAATCGGAGTGTCTTCGCTAATTGGCTGTCCACGCACATCAACACAATCTTGCATGTCAGAAATGATGCCCCAGAAATTCTTAATCTCCTCCGCACTCATTCCCTGTTCTTGATTCTTTGAAACAACCTCTCCCAACTTTTCTTGCACACTTTGATCTGCAGACTCAACGGCCTCGATCAGCTTTGTTTGAATGGGGGTCTCAAAAAGTTTGTTCGAAAAGCTTCCGTCCCGAAGAAATACGAAAAGAAAAAGAGCTGCCAAGACACCAACCAAACTAAAAAGAAATTTCTTTTGTGCTTTCATATTTACACCCGACAAAAGCTTAACTAAAGCATCCCACCTTCTCAATTATTATGAGCTGTTATGATTGCGTTATGACTTTTAAAATTCGTATTTCTGTCGGCGAAGTGAATTCAAAATGAACATCTCCATCAAAAAAACGCACAGCATGATTTGACCGGTAGGGAGACTCTCCCCCTTCGTACCCTTTATATACGGTGGGTCGAGGATCTTGCTGAAGAGTCTCCTCGATAAGATCCCGCAAATTGGGCTGCCCTATTTTTTTTGACCAAGCTTGGATCTCTTGGAGCTGATCTTCTGTCCATGAAATCTGGATTTCTTTTTTGGGAACTTGATCTGTCCACCCATTTTTTGCCAAAGGGACTGCTTCTATTTCGGGCAGATAGGGTTTTATATCTAGCACAGGAGTCCCCTCGATTAAATCAATACCCGATACTACGACTCCATCCTTTTCAACTCGAACAATTTCAACAAGAGAAAGTCCAATGGGGTTTGGACGATGAGGAGACCGGGTGGCAAAAACCCCCATTGTCTGCCCGCCAAGACGAGGCGGATGAACCTTGGCGTGAAAGCGATCTGATTTGTTTTTGTGAAACTCGAAAATAATCCAAAGATGAGTGAATCCCTCCAGTCCCTGGAGGGATTCCTCGGGTTGCATTTCTGGTTTAAATTCAATTCTCGCCCATGAATGCTTCACAAGCCCAGGCTGTCTGGGTGTTCCAAATTTGTCAGGATAACAGGATCGAACTATTGCAATGGGCTCTATCTGCATTAAGCCCTATAATTACCAGACTTCGACTTTAATGCATCCATATTTTTCACGATAATCTCTTTTCCAACTAACTCCAGTATCCCTTCTGATTTCATTTCAGAAAGATGACGAGAAAGAGACTCATTAATGGTGCCTGCCAACTGAGCCAGTTCATTTCGAGTGAGCTTCATATTAATTGAGACTCCACCCGCAGTTGGTACTCCGAATTTTTCAGCCAACAAGACTAACCGATAGGCAATTCTTTCCTGGACTGAGGCCAAATAATGGAGCTGATTGACAACTTCATACTCATCCATGTCCTTGGTTAATTGAGTGAGCACCATCTTTAACATCGTTCGAGGGCCATTCATAATATTGGTGATCCCCTCACGAGGAAACAAGAGAACTTCACAAGGGCGCAAAGTTTTTGCCATTGAAGTGTGGCTTCCGCCCTTAATTAAAGTGCGTAAACCAAAAAACTCTCCCTCTCCAACGATCTTCGTGATGTACTCAGGAGAGTGGATTCTCCCGCGAGTCAGTTCGCGATTCACAACTGTCTTCACAGCTCCAGACTTTAAAAAATAAAGTCCACGGACATAATCTCCTGGTTTAAAAATAACTTCATTTTCTTTCAGATTCATAACCTCGTAGGGCAGGTCAAAAAGGACCTGACTTCCTTGCTGATTGCCAATCAGCCCTAGGGTTGAGTTATAGGATAAATTGATATTGCTTTCATTGACAAATGGCATACTCACCTCTCTTCTCTCCGATCATCCCTGCGGATTACCAGTTATTTCTTCGCTCGATATGACTTTTCACCTTGTCATCCCTAGCGATGAGGTCAATTTATATGAAATTCAACAATAAACCTAATAGATTTTATCATTTACACTCATCAATTTTATTGATTAACAATAACGCCAAGTCTTAACCTACTGATTATTCATGGAAAAGCAATTTGACTCAATATAGTCACAGTTCTAAATTGCCCTCAAATATCTCACAAAATAACTCACCAGAGGTCGCAATGAAGCAACTTTTTCCCCTGTCTTTAGTCCTGATTCTGACCCAAACAGCCTTTGCTTTTAAAGTCGGACTTGTTCTCGAC
Source organism: Oligoflexia bacterium (assembly GCA_016861345.1). Classification (GTDB taxonomy): domain Bacteria; phylum Bdellovibrionota; class Bdellovibrionia; order Bdellovibrionales; family Bdellovibrionaceae; genus BOLD01. The sequence continues at coordinate 49,499 of BOLD01000002.1, read as the reverse complement.
AAGGGGGGAAAAGATGATAAATCCTTCAATTCCAGCGCCTACGCTGGAGCCACCAAAGCTCAAAAAGAATTAGGGATTGAATTGAAATACGTCGAGGCCATGGACACCAACGCCATCGAGAATTTACACCGATCATTTGCGAAAAAAGATTTTGATCTGATCGTTGGAATTGGCTTCGCTCAAGCTGACGCCATTAAGAAAATCGCAGCTCAATTTCCGGAAAAAAAATTCGCCATTGTCGACGGAGAGGTGAATCTGCCGAACGTCAAATCTCTTCTCTTTGAAGAGCACGAGGGTTCCTATTTAGTTGGCGCCATCGCCACAATGAAATCAAAAACAAAAGTTGGCTTTATTGGCGGCATGGATATTCCTCTCATTCGTCGTTTCGAGATGGGTTATGCGGCTGGAATAAAAAAGCAAAATCCAAAAGCCACTCTTGTTTCCAATTATATCGGCATCACCGGAGAAGCCTGGAATAATCCCGCAAAAGCCAAAGAACTTGCCCTTGCTCAATACAACAGCGGAGTAGAAGTCATTTTCGTTGCCGCAGGAGCCTCTGGATCAGGTGTGTTTGATGCCGCAGAAGAGAAAAAGAAACTCGCTATCGGAGTAGACTCAAATCAAAACTGGATGAAGCCAGGGTTCATTCTGACCAGTATGCTTAAGCGAGTTGATATCGCTGTCTTTGATACGATTAAAGACGCAAAAGAAGGAAAATTTGCTGGAGGCCCCGTGCGATTTGGGCTTAAATCCAAAGGTGTTGATTACTCAGTTGATGAGCACAATGATAAAATTCTTGATGCAGAGACTCGAAAAAAAGCTGAAGAGTTGAAAAAACAAATCATTTCAGGCCAAATAGTAGTCCCGGACTATTACAAAAAGGCGAAGTAACTATGTTGGATCATTCGAAGGTTTTGCTTGAGTTTAAAAATATCAGCAAAACCTTCGGAAGTGTTCAGGCCAACGCAAATGTTACCTTTCAAATTCAGGCCGGATCCATTCACGCCATTGTTGGAGAAAATGGGGCCGGCAAGTCCACCATCATGAAAATTCTCTTTGGTCTTTATCAACCCGACCAGGGCAAAATCATTCTTCGAGGAAAATCAGCCACCATCAGCTCGCCTTCAATTGCAAAACAACTTGGTATCGGCATGGTTCACCAACATTTTATGCTCGCTGGCCCCCTGATAGCACTGGATCATATTTTTCTTGATGAACGCACCGATGAAAACCTATTTTTCTCTCTGCTCGCCCCATTAAAAAGAAAAAAACTTTATGGAGAACTCAATTATCTATCTCAGAAGTATAGAATGCCTGTTCCTTGGAATAAAAAAATTCAGGATCTTTCTGTCGGGATTCATCAGCGCATTGAAATTCTCAAGCTCCTCCACAACCAGTCTGAAATATTGATTCTCGATGAGCCGACGGCAGTTCTCACCCCCCAAGAAGTTGAAGAATTCTTCAAGCAATTGCGAGCTCTCAAAGCAGCTGGCAAAACAATTATCATTATCACCCATAAGCTCAAAGAGGTTCTTGCTCTTGCTGATCAGGTTACCGTGATGAGACAAGGCAAAGTCACCCATAGTGGGTCTATTCAGGACCAAACCATCGAGTCTCTCAGTGAGTTGATGATCGGGAGAAAACTTCAACATACTGAACACTCATCACAAAGAATTCAAAATTCAAAATCCATTCTATCTATCAAAAATCTTTCCTATAATCACAACGGCCTATCACACCTCTCAGATGTGTCCATTGAGGTATATCCCGGAGAAATTGTTGGAATCGCAGGCGTTGAAGGCAATGGCCAAAGTGAACTTCTTCAAATTCTCACCCGGCCTCAATCAATTTCAGGAAAAATTTCGGGTTCAGCGCAACTCAAAGGTGTTGAAATATCAATGACCCCCGCTCATCAAATTCGAGAATTGGGTCTTAACTACTTGGCAGAAGACAGGATACATCAAGCTATTCTCACAGAATCTCCTGCTCCAGATAATTATTTACTGGGCCAACAATGGCGCTCTGATTTTAAAAAAAATGGACTGATTCAAACCGACCTTCTTTTAGCCAAGACAAAGAAGGGTTTTGAAGATTTCGATGTCCGCCCAAGAGATCTCAGCCTACCGCTTGGAAAATTTTCCGGCGGGAACCAACAGAAATTCGTCGTTGGACGCGAAATTGAACAAAATCCTGATCTCTTAATCGCAGCTCAACCGACAAGAGGAGTCGATATCGGAGCCACCGAGTCTATCCACCAAGCTCTGATTGATCTAACCAAAAAACAAAAATCTGTTTTACTTGTCTCATCTGATCTTGATGAGACACTTAAATTGTCTGACCGAATCTATGTTATTTTCAGAGGGAAAATCGCGGCCGAACTGAAATCCACCGAGTTCGACGAAAACCGAATTGGTTGCCTGATGGGGGGACTTGTCCAATGAAGTCTTTCCTTGGTTTTCTCTTCGGAGTTTTTTTATGTCTGATTTTAAGTCTCTTTGCCGGCGAAAGCCCAACCCATGTTTTAATGGTGCTTCTTAAGAGCGCCTTTGGCTCAAAATACGATCTCGGCCTGACCCTGTTTTATACGACTTCGCTCATTTTCACTGGCCTTTCTGTCTGTATCGCCTTTTATGCAGGGATGTTTAATATCGGAGCAGAAGGACAACTGATTATAGCCACCCTGGCAACAGCTGCGGTTGGAATTTTATTTCCAAATGTCCCATCATCATTAGCTCCCCTCTTCGGAATTGGTGTCGCAATCATCACAGGGGGCCTTTGGGGATTTATTCCCGGCATCCTCAAAGCAAAACGCGGCAGTCACGAAGTCATTATCACCATGATGATGAATTTTATTGCTGCCGGAATTGCCAGCTACTATGTCGTCGGAGCACTGAAAAGCACAACTTCTCAAAATCCAGAGTCCGAGATGGTCTCGCCCAACTATCTTTTTAAATCTTTTGATCCGATCTCTCAATTTTTTCAAGACTCTCCCGCCAATTTATCTCTTCTCATTGCCATTTTTTTGGCTGTCGCACTTCACTTTTTCTTATTTCGCTCCATCAAGGGCTTTGAAATTCGAGCTCTTGGTCAAAACGAAGAGGCCGCATCTGTTGCTGGCATTTCAGGTGTGCAATTAAAAACCCTGTGCATGACTTTAGCTGGAGCTTTTGCAGGATTAGTGGCAACAAATGAGATCTTGGGCTCCGCTGGGAAGTTTCAACTTGGATTTTCTCCTGAGTACGGATTTATTGGCATCGCGGTTGCGCTGATGGCAAGAAATCGTCCCCTTAGAATTATCTTTACAGCTTTTCTTTTTGGCGCTCTTCAAAAGGGGGCCTCAGATCTAGATCTTGAAACAAATGCGATCACCAGAGATTTTGCAAAAATACTTCAGGCAGTAATTATTCTCTCGGTGATTTCATTTGCACTGATTCCTTTAAACTTTGAGAAGGTCAAAAAATGGATCAAGAAACAGGCTTAGCCCTATCCACACTATTGATTAGTATTGCTCGTGGAGCTGCACCCTTGCTTTTTGCAGCCATGGGGGGACTACTGAGTGAGCGTTCAGGGGTGATTCAAATCGCCCTTGAAGGCATGATGCTCATGGGAGCGCTTTTTGCCGCAATCACGTCCTACTTTACAGGGTCTCCATGGTTGGGCTTCGCTGCTGGAAGTTTGGCGGGATTAATTATGGCCGGGCTTAAATCTTTTTTCGTTTTAAAACTTCGTACAGATCAAATTGTCACGGGAACTGCGATCAATATTCTCGCTGTTGGAATAGCCCCCTTTATTACTAAAATATTATTTCAATCCACAGGATCAACTCCCAATCTTCCAATCGAAGCACGATTCGTGTATGCGCCATTGGTGATTTCGTTCTTACTCAGTGGCGGACTGATGTATTGGTTTAGCCAAACCAGATCCAGTCTGTGGGTTCAATTTGCCGGAGAAGCTCCCCAAGCCCTTCAGGCTTCTGGAATTTCTGTCGGTAAAGTTCGACTCTTTTCACTTCTCACCTGTGGACTTTTCGCCGGAATGGGGGGAGCTACTTTATCACTGTGTCTGGCCTCTGCATACTCACCCAACATGACTGCGGGCCGAGGCTTCATGGCCCTAGCTGCCCTGATTTTTGGAAGATGGAGGCCGCTACCAACATTTTTTGCCTGCCTGCTTTTTGCTCTAACAGATGCCATTCAAATTCGACTTCAAGGTGCCACAACTGGAATTCCTGTTCAATTTATTCAAATATTACCCTATCTCATCACCATCATCGCCTTGGCTGGTTTTTTTGGGCGCAGCCAAGCCCCCAAAGGATTAGGACAACACATATGAAAAATATTTTTCTTTTTATTGTTTTTTCCTTCCTAACACTAACTTCTGTCTCCGCTTTCTCTTGGGGAGGCCGCGGACATCATACCCTTTGCGATGCAGCCGTTTATCTTGTTCAAGATCCTGATCTTCAAAAATTCTTAAAATCCCGACCTCACACCATGGGTCATCTTTGCAATATCCCTGACATCTACTGGAAAAGCTTAAGCGGTGAATACACCAAACAGGGAAACTTCACTCATTTTCTTGATACTGAAATCACGGGATTAAAACTTAAAGACATCTCCACTGATTTTTCTAAACTGAGCACTGAGTTCACTGGAAAAAAGAAAGCCAACAAAGATTCTCATATCGTCTCCTTTCCACATGAGTTCGGATCATTGTGGTGGAGAGCTCAACAATTTTATCAGCGAAGTCTCGAGGGCGGAAAGCAGGCCGGAGCTGCAACAAATCCACAAAACCAAAAAGAAGAACAAGATGAAAATCAGTCATACAACAAAGGCGTTTACCAATTTTTTACTAATCTAGGGCTAATGGGACACTTTGTTGGAGACGCCGCACAACCTCTACACAATACCGATGATTACGATGGATTTGAGAAAGGTCACGGAGGCCTTCACTCTTATTACGAGGACTTCGCCTTAACATCAATGGATCACTCGCTCAGTTCAAAAGTTTTAGCAGCGGCTCAACAAATGCAAAAAAAATCAAAATCATTGCCATTCTTATCAGCACATCAACCAATTGAGAAAGTAAAAGCACTTTCGATTGTTACATTTGATGATCTGCCTAAACTTCTTGAAGCTGACGCTTTGATTAAACCATCAGAGGTGAAAAGAGAAAAAGGCATGGAAATTAAAAAAGTCGCTGAGCGAGCGCCTTTCACAAAAACAAAACCTAAATTTGAGAAGTTATTAGTGACTCATCTGGCTCGTGGTGCTGTGACCTTGGCCGCATTGTGGGATCAGGCCTATCTCGAAGCTGGCAAGCCCTCCTTGGCCGCCTATCGTAGTTTTAAATACCCGTTTACTCCTGAATTTGTGATGCCTGATTATTATCAAATTCCGTCAAGTGATTCTAAATCTAACTCTGGAAAGTAGGTCCTATCTGCAATCGCGAGGCTGCATTGATTGATAACAGGTTTGACCAAAATGACCGTTGATTCCATCTTGTCCATCAGGTCCATCAGGTTGCTTATCACGCACTTTAGTTCTCGGCTCTATAAAGCCAATTGAGTATTGCTCTGGCATCCCTGGGCCACCCTTTCCGCCCTTACCACCAATGCCTATTTCATGATAAACTTGAGCATGAAGATCGTCCATATCTTGAATTTGAATAAGTGCAACTCCAGAATCTCCTCCATTCGTAGCGTTTGTCCCAGGAATCCCTCGCCCTTGGTATTTCAAAAAATCACACTCAGGAATATTGCCAAGTCCAATACATTCCATTGGATTCTTATAGGGCTTTCCAGAGACCCCATCAACCCCGTTCTGACCTCGCATATAGACCACAACTTTACCTTGAGCTAATTTGGACTTGATCGTGAAATGTCCACCGGACATACCATTTGCACCACTAAAGGCTTGACTCCCCTTAGGCCAGCTTTGAATGATGACGTCATCAAAATAAACTTCATTAGCGGCAATCAAAATATCCCGTCCCATCGTTGTTATCGTCGTACCGCGAGTAAAGAAAATTCGGTTCGCACTTTTTAACTGTCGGACCTGTTCGTCATTATCAATATTGATCACCCCTGAAACGACTTGATCCGTTGGTATTTGAATACTGACTTCTTCTGCAGATTGAAACTTTCCATCACTGATTTCACCAAATTGGTAAGTATATTTTTCATTTGCAACAACTTGTGTGTCACTCCAAGTCTCGCTCTGCAATGGTATCAAGACTTGGCCTTGAACTGTTTTTTTGACCACTGCTGAATAACCTGTTGATTTAAATTGCACCTCGTACTGGTTGGGCTTGCCACCTATCAATGAATATTGGACTTTCTCATGAGTGGATTCTTGTTGATCTATTTCAGCTTTTTGCTCTTGAACCACAGAATGAGACTCTGGAGCTGGCGATTCCTCAGGATTGGAGTTTTTGTTTTGTACCTCAACACAGGCGTTAAGTAATAAAAATGATATTGCATAGATAATCTTTTTCACAGGACCTCCCCTTTTTCAATTCTGGGGAGAGAGCAATCTTTGGGCCCGACCAGCACCTGATATTTTTTATTTGAGACTCGTCGACCGGACCGCCGGACAAAATCTAGGACAAAAGAAAAACCCCGCTTTCGGCGGGGTTTTCCAAGAACTTCAATTTTCTAATTAAATTAGAAATTGTAAGTGTAAGAAGCGTTTGTTCCGAAACCAGCAGCAGTTAAGTTGCCGTTTCCAGCCCATGAAGCTTTCCAATCAAGAGTTGACTTAGCAAACTTGAATGAAGAACCGAAGCTAACAGTTGCTCCGCCCATTCCTTCGTTCTTAGTCTCTGTTCCACCAGTCTTATTTTTTGCTGTATCAACAAAGAATGCCTTGCTCACTTCACCACGGAAAGCTAACCAAGAAGCAACGTCAGCTTCAAATCCGAAGTAAAGAGGAAGAGTTGTTGACTCAACAACTGTCTCACTTGCACCAGTTTGGTCATTGTTCAACTTGGACATGTAGTACTTCGCGCCGTAGAATACATGTGAACCTTCTGACTTTAGTTTTCTCTCAAGACCAACATAAGTCTGAGTGAAAGTTCCTTTAACATCAGTGCTACTGACCGTGCGAGTTCCACTAGCTGATAAAGTCTCTAAGTACACAAGCATATCGCCAAGATCGTACTGACCACCAATTTGGAAACTTGCATTTCCTTTGAACTCATCAGTAGTTGAAACTGTCTCTTTTGCAGAAAGACCAAGGTTAGCATAAGCTTCCCACTTGTCAGTTGTTGCACCTAAACGAAGACCCATTCCATCATTCTTCGTCTCTGCTGTTCCAACAGTTTTCTTAGCTGAGTAGTAAGAAAAACCTGCAGCCCAACTCATATCTCCTGATTTTTTTCCGTAGAAGAAAGCCATTGGAGTATAAGCAGTAGTCGTTAAAGTCATTCCAGTTACATATTTTGCTAGATCAAGAGCTGTGCTTCTGTGACCAACATAAAAGCCCCATTTGCTGTCACCCTGAGACTTAAAGATACCGCCCTCTGGAATTGCCTGATTTTCCCAAGTTCCAGCTGTGATATCAGTAGGAGTCGCTCCGAACTCAAATGTCATTAAATCGCCAAAACCATGAATTTTAGCTGCATTTGACCATACGTCCTGAACATCTGTTGCTGCAGTTACAGAGTTGCTGATAGCAGCTTTTCTTGCTTTAGAAGCAAATGCGTTTGTTGAAACAAGCGCTAGAGCTGCAATTAATAATGCCTTTGTCATTGTTGTTCCTTTCGTAATTCTTTGCCTTCGCAAAAAATGTTTGGTTCTCACTTTTGTCTTACAACGAAAATCCTAATCATATGCAGCATTGAGATCAACTGAGAACATTGATTATTGGCGCAGGACGGCAAAAATATTATTGTCACACTTGTAAACTCGACCTTTGTCTTGCCAATCCACAAAGTTCCCCTCACTTTTTGACGAAAAAATAGATAGTCTTTTGTTACATGCATAAAAAAAAATTTCTTCAAGGCACAGTAAAGCGAAATCCCGACGGATTCGGTTTTTTTATCCCCGACAAAGTTGATCACCCGGATGTTTATATCCCTCGCCATTCAATGTTGGGAGTAATGACCAGCGATAGGGTCATGATTGAGGTTGAACCTGAACATGGCGGTGAAAGATTCCGCGGTGAAATTATTAAAATCATCTCACGAGGAATTAAAAAAGTTGTTGGCCAATATTTTCGTCTTCATGATGGCGGCGGACTTATTCGTGACGAGGGAAAAGGCTGGGGCCAAGATCTGAAAATAAAACCCGAAGATTCGATGAATGCCGCTAATGGAGAATTAGTTGCCGCAGACATCCTCACATATCCCGAAGAAGGTCAAGAATTCCGAGGGAGAATCGTTGAAGTTCTTGGCGACTCTCAAGATCCTCTTATAGATATTCGAAGAGTCCTTTTGACAAACAATATTCCTCACGAATTTAGCTCTGCCTGCCTTCGTGAAGCTGAAAAATTTTCTGAACTCGTTGATGAAAAAGACATGAAAGGCCGAAGAGACATTCGACATTTAAAATTTGTCACCATTGACGGCGCAACGGCAAAAGATTTTGACGATGCGATCTATGTCGAAATTAATCACCAAGGATTTTTACTTTATGTCGCCATTGCGGATGTTTCACACTATGTCCAGGTTGGTTCTGCAATTGATAAAGATGCCTATGAACGGGGAACAAGTGTGTATTTCCCGAACTTTGTGGTTCCGATGCTACCGGAAGTCCTGAGTAATGGACTTTGTTCACTGAATCCCCATGTGCCTCGATTGGCTCTCGTTGCCGAAATGCAGATGGATTTCACCGGAGAAGTAATTCAATCTGATTTTTATGAGGCCGTCATCGAAAGTAAGGCTCGAGTGACCTACGGCGAAGCTCAAGAAATCATCGAGGACAATAAAATTGATCGGCTGGATCATGTTGTTGATGAAATTAAACGGGCATCAGATCTAGCTAAAATTTTAATGGCAAAAAGATTTAAAGAAGGCTCTTTGGATCTTGAGATTCCTGATACTCAAATGGTCATTGATGCCTCGGGAAATCCAATTGACATAATCCGTTCAGAAAGATTATTTGCACATAGGGTAATTGAGGAAATGATGTTGGCCGCCAATGTTGCCGTGGCCAAGTTTTTAGCCAGTAAAGAAATTTTTGCTCTTTATCGAATCCACGAGCCCCCCAAAGAAGACGCCATCTACCTTTTGGAAAAATATCTCATTAGTTTCGGTGGAAAATACAAATTGCGAGGATCAAATCTTCAAAAGAGTTTAACAAAAGCTCTTCAAGAATTTGAGAATAGACCAGAAGCTCAGGTTCTGAACATTCTCACACTTCGGTCCATGTCTCAGGCAAAATACAGTCACAACAATGTTGGGCACTTTGGACTTGGCTTTGAGTTTTACACTCACTTTACTTCTCCGATACGAAGATATCCGGATTTAATTGTGCATCGACTTTTGAAAAATCAAGTGATGCCTCAATCCAAATATCGCCTGATGAGCGAAGACGACCTGAGTGCTGCCGGAACCATGCTTTCTGCCTGTGAGCAAAGATCAGTGAAGGCCGAAAGACAACTCAACGCGATCAAGAAAGCCCGATTTATGGAAAAGTTCTTAGGTCAAGAGCTTGAGGGCATGATCAGTTCCGTTACTAAATTTGGCGTTTTTGTTTTACTTCGAAGTTATGAAATCGATGGTCTAGTTCGAATTGAAGATTTGGGCAAAGATAAGTACGAAAAGTTTGAATTCGATGAAGAGCATTTAAGATTAGTTCAGCCCCGCAGCGGCAAAGCCTTTTCCATTGGCGATAATGTTAAAATTCAGGTGACCTCAGTGGATATTGAGGCTGGACAAATTAATTTCAAACTGGTCCACGATGGCGCTGCACCAACTCTTCCGGCAAAGGAAGCCGAAGCCCAGCACCATACCCAAAGGCACTGGAAAAAAGAATCTTACAAAAAGGAAGATTCTCGGGAAGAGCGACACCGCAAGTCGCGAAAAGCATCCGGCCATCAAGAGATTGAAGGTAGTGATGACGAGGGCAAGAAGAAAAAGGTTTCTAATTTATTTTTTAAGAAGTTTCTAAAGAAAAATAAAAAGACTTCGACCTCTAAATCTGGAAAAAGTCGTCGACAGAAAAGAAAATCAAGACCATAATTCTCTGTGAATGAGAATAATTAAAACAAGTCAACAAATTGGACGCACACTGAAGAATGCTGCGAGACTGCGCACCATCGTCGGTGTTTTCGCCAAACATGGATTTCATAATTTGGCTGAACGATTGAAGTTGGGTCGTTATGTTTTAGAACGACTTAGCTCGGCGGAAGATATCGATAAATACACCATGGCTGAGCGGATTCGAATGAGCTTTGAAGAGCTCGGGCCAACATTCGTGAAACTGGGGCAACTTCTGGCAAGTCGCCCAGACCTTGTTCCCGAAGATTTTGTTAATGAATTCTCTAAACTTCATGACCAAGTTCAACCACTTCCTTTTTCAACCATCGAACAAGTTCTTCGAGAAGAGTTTGGACAAAGCCTAGAACAGCATTTTTCTTCTTTTGACCAAAGTCCCTTAGGCTCCGCAAGCATGGCTCAGGTCCATAAAGCCACTCTTCGCGATGGCACTGGGGTTGTCATTAAAGTTCAGCGCCCAGGCCTTATTCAAACCATCAATGATGATTTGAATGTTCTTTATTTCCTGGCCGAATTGATTGAAACCTATATTCCCGAATCGAAGCCCTATAACCCCATGGGTATTGTGGATGAGTATTTTAAGACTTTGGAGCTGGAAACAAATTTTGTTGTCGAAGCCAATAACATTCGTCGATTCTCTCAGAATTTTGCTTCCGACCCATCTGTCAAAATTCCCAAGGTATACTTCGATTTGACAACAGAACGAGTGCTCACAATGGAGGCTCTGCCTGGAAAACCACTCAGCTCAATGACACTTTCAAATCACGATGGGCTTGATACAACTGAATTGATTCGCAGAGGCCTTCGATGTTATCTAAAAATGGTTTTCATGGATGGATTATTTCACGGCGACCTGCACGCTGGAAACTTTTTTGTTCTGCCAAATAATCAAATAGGACTGGTTGATTTTGGAGTTGTCGGACGACTGGGGCACCGTACGCAAACCGCAATTGCAAACATGCTTCTCGCCCTCTCAAGAGAGGATTACGAGAGACTTGCTTTTGAATACATTGATCTCGCTCCTTACAGTGAAAAAGTTGACGTCGATCTTTTTGCAAAGGATTTGCGCGATCTGATTGCCCCCTATTACGGCCTTACGTTTAAAAACGTCAATCTCGGGAAAATACTTCTTTCTTCTTCAGCCATTGCCGCTAAACACTCAGTCATGGTTCCAACAGAGCTCATGCTCTTTTTTAAATCCATGGTTGCTATCGAAGGCCTCGGAAAAAGAATTCGTCCAGATTTTGATTTTCTCACCTACTCTCTTGAATTCGCCGCAGAACTTGTTAAGCATCAATATGAACCAAGCAAGGTCATGGGGGAAGTCGGACTTCTTTTCCGGCAGTCAAAAAATTTAATTGCCAACTTTCCAAGACAAATTCACTATCTCTTAAGAAAATGGAATAGCCCGAACTATACAATGAAAGTTCGAATTCCAGAGCTTGAACTTGTTCGAAAATCCGTCGAATCTTCTTTTAATCTTTTGTTTTTGGGTATTGTGATAGGCTGTCTACTGATCAGCGCATCGATGCTTGTTAACCAAACATCAAATAATTTAATTGCAGGCATTCCTGCTCTGAGTTTTACCGGATACGTCCTTGCCCTCGGCCTGGGCCTTGTTGCCTTTTTTAATTACATTCGAAAGTAGGAGAACCCGTCATGATTCAAAATCTAACCTATGAACTGAGCGTTCTTGCCAAAGCGGTTCAGCACAAGAATTTATCCGCAGCCGCTGTCCATGTGGGACTGAGCCAACCCCAACTTTCGCGTCTTATTCACAAGATTGAGTCTGAGCTGAATATCGTTCTCCTTGATCGAAGTGCTCGCCGGAAATCAGGCTGGACAGCTCTTGCTCAGGATTTGGCTCTTACCTACACAAAGGGTATCGGTCGCCTTGAAACTGAAATAGTCTCATTAGCCCAAGAACGAGAGGTCACCGAACTTCACATCGGAACACTTGAAGGCTTGTCTCAAATTGCTATGCAGTTTGCTAAGGACTGCTTTGACCACTTGAAAATGAAAGTGATCTATCTTGATGTTCTTGATTTTAAAGATTTAGATTCACAATTTTTGAGTGGAAATCTAGATCTCATTTTTACAGTGAGAAGTCCAAGTAAGCAAAAGTACTCTCATATGATCGAGGTGGGCTATCAACAAATGGAAAAAGTCACAACGGACAAAAATATTTACGTTGTGAGCCCCTACGAGTTTACAGGTTTTGATAAAAAAACAACCGAGCAAGCAACCTCAGCCTTTGTCAGTAATTCATTAGCTGTTCGTGAGCAGTGGTTAAAATCTATTGGTGGAACTGGGATTTTACCAGTTGATGCCAAAACTGGCCGAGGCAAGGGGCAATACACAATTTATCTCATTGGTAGTGATTTGATTAGCCCAACTCTTTGGGGAAAAATCGAAGATCATTTTCAAGGATAATTTTCAAATCAAAATAGCTGAGGGCGCTTTCACGCCCTCAGTCTTTTTTCACGATCAACCTAACAATTTCAAAGCCATTTGCTGAGCATTGTTAGCCTGTCCCAGAACTGAAATACCAGCCTGAAGCAGAATATTATTACGAGTCATCTCTGCAGTTTCTGCAGCGACATCAGTGTCTCGGATACGAGAATTTGCAGCCGAGAAGTTTTCATCTGCGACCAACAAGTTCTGAGAGGTCGATGTTAATCTGTTCTGAAGCGCACCGAAGTTTGCTCGGATAGCGTTTACAGAAGTCAGAGCATTATCAACCATATTTAAACTGGCCTGGGCTGATTGCTTTGTCGCCAAAGTCTCGGCTGTTAAACCTAGAGCCTCGAGAGTTGCGTCAGCTGCCGAAGCATTGAACGAAATTCGATCCAAGAAAGGGTTATTGTGAACACCAACTTGAATGTCAATCACTCCGCCAGATCCATTCAATAAGTCATATCCGTTATAATTTGTTGAATCCGTTACTCGCTGAATCTCTGATTTTAGCTGTTGATATTCAACATCCAGAAATCTTCTTTCAGTGTCACCAATCGTATCAGATGAGGCCTGAACACCAAGTTCTCTTAAACGAATCAGCATAGTTGATACTTCGTTTAAGCTACCCTCTGCGACCTGCACCAGTGAGATACCATCGTTCGCATTTCGATTTGCCTGACGATATCCTCTAATGATGGCTCTCAGATTTTCTGAGATCGCCAATCCTGCGGCATCATCCGCAGCTTTGTTGATACGATTTCCAGAGCTCAATCTTTCTAGTGCTGTATTGAGTCCTCTGTTTGTTGCGCCCAAATTCTTTTGAGCATTCAACGATGCAACGTTTGTTGCTATTCTTAGTCCCATTTTATCCTCCTTGCATACCTATATCCTCCTTGATATTTAGCCATCCATTTTGGCATCCGGACGCATTCTGCATCCTTGGGTTAAACATTGTGCACTCAAAATAAGTACACTTCTTCTTAATGAACTGATCGGATTAGTAAACATAAAAATAAAGTCTAGAAATGGTTTTTTGCGAATGAAAAAAATAATTTTGTAGATAAGAGATTTTAATTTTTTATTTTTGAGAATCGATTTTTCAGAGAGAAAAAAGTTGTTTTCTGCACAGGAAATGCAAAAAATATTTTAGCTTTTGATTAAGCCCTGATCACTTCATGATCATTTTTGCAAGCGCACTTCCTCGCCGTGATGCAAGTTGCATCATCAAGTGTGGTGCCCCCCTGAAGGGGGCCCACGGCGCAGGAAACAGATCAATACTTCAGCAAAAAATAGAGGCCTTGTAAGCTGAACAAATTCGGTGGGTGATCGTTAAGATCAGTGTACCGAGGACGATTCAGGGTTAATCATTAACCCTGAAAAGTCTTGTTCAAGAGGCTAAGTGCTACGTTTGCTGACTGATTAGCTTGTGCTAGAACCGAAGTACCAGCTTGGAGTAATATATTATTTCGTGTCAACTCTGAAGTCTCTTCAGCGACATCGACGTCACGGATTCGAGAGTTCGCAGCTGACATGTTCTCAATCGAGTTCTGGATATTGCTCACAGTGGTTTGCAGACGATTTTGAAGGGCACCAAAGTCCGCTCGCATCGCTGACACACTCATGATCGCATTATCAATTGCCGAAAGAGCATTCTGCGCTGACGCTTTATCAGCAACACTTGTCAGGTTCACACCCAGTGCTGCAGAGTTCGCATCTGCTTTTGATGAGTCAAAAGAAATACGGTCAATCTCAGGATTGTTTCTGATACCGACTTGGAAATCCATAATAGATCCCACTCCGGACAGAAGCTGAGTACCGTTGAATTCAGTCGCGTCCGCGATACGATCAATCTCTGATACGAGCTGATCATATTCCACGTTCAGGAACTGTCTTTCAACAGGACCGATAGTATCTGAAGCAGATTGTACTGCTAGCTCACGCAAACGGATCAGGATTGAACTCATTTCGTTCATTGATCCTTCCGCCACTTGCACGAGAGAGATACCGTCATTGGCGTTTCGTGAAGCCTGCTTCAATCCGCGAATCTGAGCTCTTAAGTTCTCAGAGATCGCCAGACCGGCAGCGTCGTCACCAGCGCGGTTGATTCGATATCCTGATGCGAGCCTTTCCATGCTCTTATCAAGATTCATCTTTGTTCCCCACAACACTCGTTGAGCGTTGACGGAACTCGTATTTGTATTAATACGTAATCCCATAATTCCTCCTCCTTGAAGATCCCCGAGCATCATTCCTTGATGCTTGGTGAGCCTTGCAGCTCAATGGGTACTTTCACTTACCCTTCTCATCGGCGGGTTTAAAAAATCCTAAAGTGAGACGTCTCATTTTTATGCAAATCTAGCCTAAAGTGATGGGTTTTCTGGACCAAGGATGAGGAAAAAAACTCTGAAAACAATAGTTTTGTCTCGAGAATCCTTCTCGCAAAACCGATAAGTCCACTAATGAAATCCACCCGACGCTCTTTTCTGAAACTCACGGCCCTAGCCAGTGCAGCCACGCTGTTAGAATCCGCTGCGGCAAAAGCGGCCTTTTATAATACAGGGGCTTTCTGGCGAGGAACAAATTCGGGCACTTCAACTGTCGATGTTGGCGACACAATTTCATATTCACTCTTATTGAACTCTGCGAGCAGTCAGTATCTCAGCAGAACCCAAGACACAAATGGAAATCAAAAAATCTGGACATTTTCGGCCTGGGTTAAGCCTTCACGGTTTGGATCTCAACAACCTATTTTCTGTTCTGGAACTGGCACCACCAACTACGCCCTGCTCACGTTTTCTGCAAACGCATTTTATAACGCGAGTACACCCTGAAGTTGATTGTTGTTGTCGCAAACAATGCACAAATTCAGATGGAAACCACGGCTGTTTTTCGCGATCCTTCTGCCTGGTATCATATTGTTATAGCTGTTGACACGACCCAGGCGACTGATACCAACAGAGTGAAAATTTATATTAATGGTGCCCAAGTGACCTCGTTCATTACAGCCACTTATCCACCAACACAGAATATGGATATTGGTTTTTACAACACCACCACACCTCAACAAATTGGAACTCTACTCAATGGATCATACGGATACTTTGATGGGTACATTTCACAAGTGCACTTCATTGATGGCCAGGCACTTACTCCAACTTCTTTCGGTCGTGTTTCCACCCAAACAGGCGTCTGGGTGCCAAAGAACTATGCCGGGACCTATGGAACAAATGGATACAAACTGGATTTTTCCAATGCGAATATGCTTGGCGGTGACAATCAATCCAGCTCAGGCGATCCATATTGGAATAATGTAGTTCTCTCTCTCAATATGAACGGCACAAATGGGAGCACAACATTTACAGATTCAAAAAGTGGACTTGTCCCAACTGTCTATGGCAACACTCAGATCAGCAGTTCAACAAGTCCCTTTGCCGGTGGCTCATCGGGCTACTTTGACGGCAGCGGAGATTATCTTTCATACGCAAGCTCATCAACTTGGGACTTAAGCGGAGATTTTTGTATCGAGTGCTGGGTAAAGTCAGATGTGTCTTTTACCTCTCTGAAATACATCTTTAATCGAGCAAATGGTACCACAGATGCTAATGCTTATTGCCTCTTTGTCAACAATAGCACCCCTGGGCGCGTTACTTTTGCCATGAACGCCAATGAGGGTGGACAGTACGCACTTGAATCCACAACCAATCTAATTGCTGGAACTTGGTATCATATCGCCGTCACCCGAAGTGGGTCCACAATGCGACTTTTTATCAATGGATCACAAGAAGATACTTTTACCTCAACAACCAATCTGAATGTTGCCGTCCCATTTATTATTGGTGGCAATTACAATTGGCAAGGCAACATTGATGATTTCAGAATCACGAAGGGCGCGGCACGGTACACATACAATTTCACTCCCCCCACATCTGAAAATCCAAGTACTGGTGGCGGTGGATTTGGTTTGTACGGTGGGATTGGTTCTGAAAATCAAGTAATTGATACTCCGACAAATAATTTTGCAACACTCAATCCCCTGAATTCATTCAGTGGACACACTTTGGGTAATGCTGGACTAAAAGTATCTTCGCAAGCGGCAACTCAAGGTTACACCATGAGATCAACAATAGCGCTAAACGCAGGAAAATGGTATTGGGAGACGCAAGTTGTTTCCTGGAACACCAATGGAATCGTGCCAGGGATCATTCGTGAATCTTCGATTAAAGAAGCGAACTGCCTTCCTGGAAGTACTGATGCCACAATCCACGGCGGTAACTCGATTATCTTGCAAAACAATATTAACTACGTCAACAAAGACGGTTCCGCAACTTCGATATCATTCGGCCATAGTGTTGTAGATGGCGATTATCTTTGTATGGCCATTGATTTTGACAACAATAAAATCTGGTACAGATTTAATAACGAGGTCTGGCTCAGCGGTGGTGATCCCACAGCAGGAACAAGCCCCACACAAACCATCACCTCAGGTGCTTCATATTACCCAGCTGTGGGGTCGAGTACTTCCGCAGTTTATCTCGTTAACTTCGGGCAGGGTGGACAGTCGGGGCTAACCTATAACTCGGCCAGCGGAGGACGATTTAAGTACACTCCACCAACAGGGTTCAAAGCACTTTGCTCTTCGAATTTGCCTGATCCAACCATCAAGAATCCAAGTTTGTATTTTAATGCTGCAATTTGGGCCGCAGATGGAACAGCAAGAAATTATGCGCTCGGAAACTTTACACCAGATATGGTTTGGACAAAGTGTCGTAATACAGCAGAAAACCACCGAATCATTGATACTATTCGAGGAAAAGGAACCACATTTTACAAAACTATAAAACCTGATCTCACAAGTATCGAAGGCGAAGACATTGATGTAACCAATATTTCGGCAAGTGGACTTACTGTATCCGCGAATGGGAATACTCCGAGTATCAATGGACGAACTTATGTGGCATGGAGCTGGAAAAAAGGAACAACACCGGGATTTGATATCGTCACCTATCAAAGAACTGCCGGCACAGATGGGGTTGAAACAATAAATCACAATCTTGGAAAAGCTCCTTCTGCCATATTCATCAAAGGTCGTGATAACTCTGCTACAAATTGGCATATTTGGTGGCCAAGCTTTGGCCAAGCAAATTATTTAAATTTCAACACCAACAGCCTAGGGTCTTTTGCTACGCAGTGGGGAACGACGGCACATACCTCTACTCAATTTCAATTTTATAGTTGGGCCAGCACCTCGGTAGTTGCTTATCTCTTTGCAGAAATTGCCGGCTTTTCTAAATTTGGATCGTATACAGGTAATGGTTCTTCAACAGGGGACGGCCCATTTATTTGGTGTGGATTTCAACCAAGATGGATCATGATCAAAAGAACTGATTCATCCGGGCCTTGGATCATTTATGATACAGCTAGAGATACTTTCAATAGGAGCTATCGAGATATCACAGCTAATACAAGTGATGATGAAAATAATGTCACCGCAAACATCAGCGGTTCTGTCGATATCTTATCAAATGGTTTTAAGATTCGCTCGTCCTCTTCTGACACGAATTATGCAT
This sequence comes from Oligoflexia bacterium, assembly GCA_016861345.1. Lineage (GTDB taxonomy): Bacteria > Bdellovibrionota > Bdellovibrionia > Bdellovibrionales > Bdellovibrionaceae > BOLD01. The sequence goes on along the minus strand of BOLD01000002.1, from coordinate 31,260 downwards.
ATGATAATGCCTCTGGCGGAACCTACATCTTTGCAGCTTTTGCAGAAGCTCCATTTAAATACGCAAGGGCGAGATAATTATTTTCTTTCAAAAATTTGAAACGAATACGGAATCTCACCCGTATGAGAGTCTTTTGAAACCAATTTATAATTGAATTGTTCAAACTCAGGGAAAAAAGCGTCCCCTTCATAATCTTTTTCAATCACCGTCAGGTATAACCGATTCAGTAGTGGCAGAGCTTGCTTGTAAATCTCTGCCCCACCCACCACAAAAACTTCATCAGGATAGGGATGACCGATAAGAGTTTTTGCCAAGGCAATAGCCTGCTCAAGACTGGAAACAATTTTCACCAAGTCATCCTTGGATTTGTAATCTGGATTTCTGGTGATCACGATGTGCAGTCGCCCAGGCAGTGGACGTTGTCCGATCGAATCAAAGGTCTTTCGACCCATGATCATGATTTTGCCTTTTGTTTTTTCTTTAAAGTATTTGAGATCTTCCGGCAAGTGCCAGGGCAATTTGTTTTCTTTGCCAATCACGCGATTGCGAGACATGGCTGCAATCGCTGAGAGAATCATACGGCGACCTCGGCCTTGATATGAGGATGTGGGTCGTAGCCAACGATTTCAAAATCTTCGAATTTAAAATCAAAAATATTTTTCACATTCGGATTCATTTTCAACTGAGGTAAAGCTTTAAAATCCCGAGTCAGTTGCAAGTTTGTCTGTTCAAGATGATTTCTGTAAAGATGGGCATCTCCCAAGGTGTGAACAAAATCCCCAACCTTAAGATCACAAACCTGAGCCACCATATGGGTCAGCAGCGCATAGCTCGCGATATTAAACGGCACGCCTAAAAACACATCTGCAGATCTCTGATAAAGCTGACAAGAAAGTTTTCCGTTGCCGACATAAAATTGGAAAAAGGCATGACAGGGCGGCAGCGCCATTTTGTCCACATCTGACGGGTTAAAAGCAACAACAAGATGCCGGCGTGAATCGGGATTTTTTTTAATTTGATTGATCACATTTGTGATCTGATCGATTTTTCTTCCATCAGGAGCTTCCCAAGCTCTCCACTGCTTTCCATAGACAGGACCCAGATTACCATTTTCATCGGCCCACTCATCCCAAATGCGAACTCCATTTTCTTTCAAATACTGAATATTCGTGTCGCCCTTGAGAAACCATAAAAGCTCATGAATAATGGATTTCGTGTGAAGCTTTTTTGTCGTCAATAACGGAAAACCCTCTTCAAGATTAAACCGCATTTGATGACCAAAAATACTGATGGTCCCAGTACCCGTTCGGTCTTCTTTGGCTACGCCATTTGCCAGAATTTCTTTCATTAATTGGTGATATTGCTTCATTGACTAGGATTTTATGGGCTTATGCAGGGCGGCAGCAAGGGATTTATGTTTCTATTCGAGCGCAATAAAATTACAAGTTTTAACTATGGAAATTCGCGATCCCGTCCACGGCACAATTGAAATTTCAGATGCTGAAACCATTGTCATTGATACACCTGAGTATCAACGCCTGCGTCAAATCAAACAATTAGGATTTGCTGAGTATTCATTCCCAGGAGCGACCCACAATCGATATTTGCACTCAATTGGAGTCACCCACATCGCAGGTCAAGCCTTCGACCAAGCCTTTAAAGAGTTCAAATTTTCAAAATCCAGTGTGAAAGAAAGACTTCGTCAAACACTCAGGCTAGCGGCCCTTCTTCACGACGTCGGCCACGGACCACTTTCGCACACCACTGAAGAGGTCATGCCTCCGCTCAAGCAGCTCAAAGTTGATATCTATAAACACAGAAAGAATTTTAAATTAACAAATGATCTTCGCGCCAATCACGAAGACTACACCATTAAATACCTGACTGATTCCGATCTTTCTGATGTTTTAAAGAAAACTTTTTCAGATATTTCTCCGCTTCATGTGGCCTGCCTGATTGATAAAACTTTGCAGGTTTCAGATGACTTCTTTCACGATCAAGGCGTGGACTTTCGCCCCATCTTAAGTCAGCTTGTCAGCTCAGAGCTTGATTGTGATCGAATGGATTATCTCGAGCGAGATTCGCATTTCTGTGGGACGAATTATGGAAAATTTGATCTGCCCTGGTTGGTCTCAAATCTGATCCCCTATGAACATAAGGGAAAACTGTATCTCGCTCTGAATCGCCGCGCTCTTTATACTTTTGATGATTTCTTGATCTCAAGACACCACATGCACTTGATGGTTTACTTCCACCACAAGAGCATCATCTACGAAGAAATGTTGAATAAATATCTGACCTCTGAAGATTGTACATTCTTTTTGCCTTCAGATATTCACGAGTACACCTCTTACACAGATTACAAACTGTATGAACACTTATCGCAGCAAAAAAATCCTTGGGCTCAGCGATTAGCTCTGCGAAAGCCCTACAAGGTGCTCATTGAACTTCACAACACAGAAGAGAGCCTTCGCCCCGCAGCCATTGAAAAAGCCCTGCAGCGGGAAGGAATTGATGTGATCTGGTCAAGCTCCAAAGCTCGCCTTTCAAAATATCACGCCACCTCGGCAGAGGATCGATCTTCACAGATTTTTGTTGTGGATCAGTACGACCGTTTGGATCGCCCTGCTCCGATTGATAAATCCACTGAAATTTTTAATCGCTACGAAGGCGCTCGTATTATTGATCGCCTTTACGTCGCCCCAGAAGATTATAAAAAAGCGGAAAAGATTCTAATCAGCAAGAAGCTGTAATTATTTTTCAATAAATCTCATCAACTAATCTACCAAGCTAACACTAACGCTAACTGTTTGCTCAGCCGAGATATACCCAGATAAACCTGCTGCCATTTCACCACTCTTTGAACGAGTAAACTTCACTGTTCCTGTCCATGGGCCGGCCTGAGCTGGGTACACTTGAGTTTCCGATATACCCCAACCCACCGTGCCGTTCTCTGGGGCAGAATCATATTTTGAGTAAGAATACGTTGTTGAACCCGAATCTTTTGGAACAGAGTAAGACAAATTGACTGCCATTGAAGTATATGGATCAGTACTGGCAACCCAAGAGGCAGTTAGTGTTGAACCCTTCACAATATTTGCATTCGCAGCCGGAGCCGTCGCCAAAATAGGTGCGGGCAATGTTACTGTAGCGCTGTAGGGATTCTCTCCTACTCTAACAAATTTAATTTCGTAAACGCCGCCTACAACCGCAGGCACATTTACCTTATATGTTATCGTATGAAATATTGGATCTTGATAGCGCGACATTGAAAGTCCATTGCAAGTCACCGTATCGCCACCATCTAAATCAACGTAGGTACCCGTTGATCCGCCAACATTAAAAGAAGCCTCACAGCTAGCAATAGCTCCCCCCGTAGCATTCACTGAATAAGTCACATAAAAACCACTGGTTTTAATATTGCTCGATAATGTATTTGAGCAAGCACTCAATATCAAACCTGTCCCGAATAGAATAATTCCGTTTATTAATCTCATGACGATTTCCTCCTATTCAAAACTGTCGTTCATCACATGAATAGGATATTGAAAAGAAAGGACTTTGGCTGTAGCGATCACTCCACAATGAGAAATACATTTTAACAACAGTGATTTAATGACCATAATCGCCCATATGCTATTGATTTTTCAAAACTTTTCGGAAAGCAAAAATCGCTGTTTTTTTAGCAACAGTTTTAACTCAAAACGTTTGAATTAAGGACTTCGATCTAAAAATGAAGCTCTGTAGTTTCTTTACTGAACTCCAGATTTCTGATCCTTCGCAGGCGGCTGAGTCGCTGTCGGCTTTTGTTCCCGCTTAATCATCGCCAGCATGCTACTTAGTTTTTCTGCATATTGAGCTCTCTCATCATTCGATCCTTTGCGATATGCTGCGCACACATCCTCGGGCCTAATGTCGCCACTAAACAGTTGCTCATCCCTAAGATAGTATTCAGACATCGTTGCTGCCTGGGTCTCACCGCTCGTTAACATCAGATCAATGCCTAAAAAGGCCCCCGATGCTAAAAATGCCATCAGCTTTGACCCTACCCCCCCGATTTTTTCAGCGAAATAAGGACCAACTGTGTAGTTACGCCTCATCACAAGCTTAGCAATACTATTCGAAATCATACGTGTTTGTGTCTCGGCTAGTCTCCAGGTTTTATCTGCTATTTTGCTAAGCCGAGCATAAGTTTCACGAGATACAGTACCAGACCCTGAAATTTCCTTCGCCGCCAAATCACGAAGTGCCTTTAATTCAGCTTGGACTTCGTTATCAAAAACAAAGTCCTTGGGGAGCTTTGTAGATTTTAAGCCAAGGAAAAATTAAGAAACTCATCGCGGGTCCTTTTATCTCCACTTTTCCCAACGAAAACCAAGGTATTCTCTACTCAACAGAAATTGATGGACTACTTTTTCTTTCTGACTGGCATCGAAATTTATTCCTTAAACATTACCAGGGAAATCCCCCAAGAGATTACCTTTGGTTCTCAGGCGTGAATACAGAATACTGGCAGCCTGAAAATCTAGAAAAGACAAATCACGCTCTGATCTTCAAAAAGGCTGACTCCCCCCAGCTTCAGAATGAAATCGAATCTCATCTTCAATCTCAAAACATGCCCTACACTGTTCTGCAAAGTGGAAAGTTCACTCATGAAGAATACAAACACCTGCTTTCAAAATCACTTTTGATGATTTACATTTCATCAAGTGAAACCCAAGGCGTTGCTGTGTTTGAAGCTTGGAGCATGAATGTCCCTACTCTGATCTGGAATAAAAAAACAATGGACTATTTTGGCAAGATTTATGACCAAGCCTCGACCTGTCCTTATCTCAGCCCACAAGTGGGACTTGATTTCGCTAATGCACAGGAATTTAAAGGTCGATTTGAGCAGTTCCTCAAACTTCTTCCAACTTTTAACCCTAGAAATTTTGTCTTAAGCAAATTCTCGTTGTCTCATTCTGCTCAGCGAATGATTGACATCATTGACGATGTTCAAAGGCCTCAAAAGAATAAGGCTCTTGAATTTTACAATATTGATTAATTCACCCCAATACATTGTCCATTAATCGCAGCCCCCGAAGGGCTTAATAAATAAATCAGCGAGTTCGTGATTTTTTCAGGTTCTGTGATTCGCGCATAAGGATTTTGAATTTTGTATTTCTCAAGAGCTTCGCGAATAGCTAAGCCTTCGTAATGCCCAAGAAGAAACTCTTCAGTCATCCCAAGACTTAACACATTCACTGTCATGCTGTGTTCTTGAACTTGTTTCGCCAAAGCTTGCGTGAAGGCAACTAAACCCGAGCGACAAGCCGACTGAATGGCATCTTCTGGGGCCTGGTTCTGAGCGGCTTTGTTCATCAAGTAAACGATGCGGCCTTTTTTTCTATTTTTTAAAAATCCCAAAATCGCCTGAGTCGCCATCAGTGTTGTTTTTAAATTATCGTTAATCATTGTATCAAAATTAATTTCCGCGGATTCAAAATTCAGTGGAGTCGGAGTATTTGTCAAATTGGCATCAATGAAAACATCAATTCCGCCAAATGATTGAACAACTCTACCAAAAGCATCTTTGACATTCAGAAATGTTGAAGTGTCTGTTTTAATTGCGGCAGCTCGGCCATGTTTCGTTTGGATCTCTCTTTGATCTGTGAGCTGTGCGCAAAACTTTTCAGCCTTTTGAGCCTCGGCATGTACCAAAGCCACATCCGCACCTTGACCGGTTAGCCCGGTCAGCAGTGATTGAGTCACCGTATTCAGAGGACCAAAAATAACAATTGTTCGCTCTCTCAGTACGAACTCCATTAAAGTCTCTCAATCACAACAGCAATACCTTGACCACCGCCAATGCAAGCGGTGCCTAAGGCATATTTTTTATTTCGTCGGTGAAGTTCATACACCAAATGATTCATGATCCGAGTTCCTGATGCCCCCAGTGGATGACCAATAGCAACCGCTCCACCGTTCACATTTGTCTTTTGACGATCAAGGCCAAGTTCTTTTTCAACAGCTAAATATTGAGCAGCGAAGGCCTCATTCACTTCAATCAAATCCATCTGATCCAGTTTTAGACCGGCCCGCTCCAGAGCTTTTCGAGAAGCTGGCGCCGGACCAATACCCATAATTTTAGGATCAACACCAACAGAGGCATATGAAAGAATTCGAGCCAGTGGTTTTAAACCAAGAGCCTTGGCATTTTTGTCACTTGTGAGCAGTGCGCAGGCTGCACCGTCCACAATTCCTGATGCTGTTGCAGCAGTCACTAAACCATTTTGTTTAAAAAGGGGCTTCATGGCCTTGATTTTTTCAAGCGGAACATCTGGCTTGGGATGCTCGTCATTTGTGAACTCAACTGTTCCTTTTTTTCCTTCAATAATCACTGGAGCAATTTCTTCTTTAAAAATTCCTGCACTCAGAGCAGCTTTACAACGAGCTTGAGTAAAGGCTGAGTACTCATCCACCTGATCTCTGGTGATTCCGTACTGCTCACCAAGAGTTTCAGCCGTGATCGCCATTGGTGTTCCTGTGTAGGCATCGGTTAATGCCGAGGTCATGTAATCTTCCAGCTGACCATTGCCCATTCGAATTCCGGTAAAGCGCATATTTCTCATGATGTAGGGAATTTGAGACATTTGCTCAACACCGCCAGCAAGAACCATCGAGGCCTCACCCGCCTGAATCATTTGAACTGCGTTGACCCAAGACTGAAATCCACTTCCGCAAAGGCGATTCACAATGTAGGCAGGTGTTGATATCGGGCATCCCATCTTCAGTGCAATATGTCGCGCGATGTAAGGGGCATCAGATCCTGATTGAACCACATTGCCAATGACAACATGATCAATTTGATCTGGCTTAACACCAACTTGAGATAAAGTTGCTTTTGCAGCAGTCACTGTTAAATCAGTTGCTGAAACATCTTTAAGCGATCCACCAAAAGACCCGAATGCTGTTCTTTTTCCTGCGACAAAGACGATATTTTCCATCGCACCACCTCTTTCAAATATTTATCATTGCATTTGATATCAATTTTTTACAAACTGCTCCTGATAAAATGCAGGAGGTCAAATGAAAGTCCTCGTCCTTGGTCAAGGCGGCCGCGAACACGCACTTGTTCACGCTCTCTCTCAATCCTCTCTTGTGACTGAAATCCATGTTATACCCGGCAGTGATGGAATGATGAGCCAAGCATTATGTCACAAACTTGATTGGAAAAGTACTGAAGCTCTGATTGATTTCTGTCTCAAAACCGAAATTGAATATGTTGTGATTGGACCAGAGGATCCCCTTGTCGCCGGCCTTGCAGATCGGCTAAGAGAAAGAGGAATTCTCTGCGTCGGCCCCAGTCAAGAGGGCGCAAAACTTGAAGGTTCAAAAATTTTTGCAAAAGAGTTTATGACTCAAGCAAAAATTCCAACAGCAAAATACGAAGTGGTTTCATACGTTGAAGAAACTCTCAAAAAATGTGAACACTTTACTCCGCCCTACGTTTTTAAGGCCGACGGTCTAGCCGCTGGCAAAGGCGTTTACATTTGCAAAGATAAAGAAGATCTCGAGCGATCTGCGAGAGAAGTTTTTGAGAAAAAAATTCTAGGTGATGCCGGCCGCCGAGCCATTCTGGAGCAGTTTTCACCAGGATGGGAGCTGAGCTATCTAATCCTAACAAACGGGAATGATTTTCAAACACTACCTCTGGCTCAGGATCACAAAAGACTTTGCGACCATGATGAGGGCCCAAACACAGGCGGCATGGGCACCATCGCTCCTTTAAAAATCTCTCAAAACCTGAGAGATGATATTGATCAAAAAATTGTTCGCCCCACTTTGGATAACTTAAAGAAAAATGGAATCTTGTATCGCGGAGTCATTTTCTTTGGACTGATGATCACAGAACAAGGCCCCTCGTTACTTGAATACAACTGTCGCTTTGGAGATCCTGAAACGCAAGTCATCCTTCCTCTGGTTGATGGAGATTGGGGACAAATTTTAAAAGATCTTGCGGCTGGAATTTTAAAACCCATTCAAACAAAAAATATGGCAGCAACCTGTGTTGTGATGGCCGCTCCTGGATATCCCTACAGTCCACAAAAAGGAGTCAAAATCGAAGGTGATCTTCAATTCTCTTCTCCATCAGGATATTTTCTTCATGCAGGAACGGCAAAGGCAGATGCCAACAATTGGGTTACCAACGGAGGAAGAGTTCTCTGCTCCATGGGAATTGGGCCCACTTTGGAAGAAGCTCAAAAGGCCGCCTACGTGCAAGCCTCAAAGGTGACTTGGAATCGAATACAGATGAGAAAAGATATCGGTGCGAAAATGATTAAACCAAATCCTACCAAGACCAACGCAAATTAACTTGGCTCACTTGGTTCTCAGACTTGATCGCGTGTGAAAGAATAAGATCCTGACTGTCGGCTATTTTCTCAGTGACCTCAACGCCGACCTCAGAGTTTCTTGCCTGATAGTAAAGTGTTGCGTGAGTCAGTCCTGAGTAATCAATCTTTGCCCGAGTTTGAAAAGCTTGAAATTGAAAATTCAGTTTATGTTCAATCGCTGAATGAACAACGACTTCACCTTGCATCTTCTTTTCAACCATCTCAGCTCGTCGACCAAAAGATGAACTTTGCACGGCCTCTGAATTCCACCACTTTGATAAACCTCGATCTGCTATTGCCGCAACAACTTGATTGGATTCATTCATCTCTTGGATGTTCTCTGGAATGATTTCGACATAGGTTTCAGCTTTTTCTTTTTCTTTCACTTCGTTATAAGTTTGAATCAATTCCGAAGAAAGCAAGATGCCGCTATCAAAAATTTGAGAAGGTCGAGCCAACACCTGAGCCGCTCGATTAATGGCTGCTGGATTTCTTGAATATACCGCAGCGCTCGCTTGGTTAGCGAGAATCAGAACGGATAACATAAAAATCAGCCCCAATATTTTCATATCATTTTGAGACACGAAATGGTCTCACTCCTCTTATCCATAGAGAGTTCAATGATCGTGCCAGCCCCTGGTCAAATATATTGGCTCTGATAACATCAATCTGAAAATGAATAGACAGGTGTAGTCAGTGTAACAGTCATCTCGGAATAAGACGTGGAGCGTCTGTGAAATTTATCGAGCTCGACAATTCAGCGCAAAAGGATATTCGGCAAAGGCGACGAAGATGTAGGTACCGTTCAAAGCATTATCACCCGCGCCAACTCCACGATGCTTGAATCCATTCGATAGAATATCAAGTTGAGCGTAAACAGACTCTGCGCCATTTGAGCTAGCAGTTAAGTAATTTTGAACGACATTCGATGGGTCGCGCAGAGAATCCCAAATAATCCAATTCGCAGTCGTATCTGTCCGTTTGTACATGATATATTTTGGCCTAAATCCACACCACACAAAAGGTCCGTCTGCATTTCCATTACCAACATAAGATCCAAACTTTGAAAAACCTGGAACCTCTGCAAAGCAGTAAGCTACAAGTTGATTTGCGGCAAGATTAACGCGCGCAAATCCACCCACGTGAATAACGGTCGAGGTTGGTTTTGTGTTATTCCAAGACGTTGCATTTGAAATTGTGGCATTCGTTGCGTCTAAAACAAGATGATCATATTCTGGCGTTGCTGTATTTCCAGAGTGATAAACACACCAACTTTGAGCAAAGGTTAAACCCTTGACAAGAATAAATTGCGGAACACTTCCAAGCCCATGCCCGATTGTGCCGTTGGCTCCAGTACCCGTATAAGTCACAATAGAAAAACCAGCTGTAGGATTTGCGGAAACCACAGATGAAATGCTTCCTTGATTGTTTGCTACACCCGCGCCACCAGCTTTCCACATCCAAGCCACATAATTAATGGCGTTCATGTTCCACAAATTCGAGTTGTCGTTCATTGTGAAGCCGTCGCCGTTGAATGAATCAATTCCTAAACCATCACCGCCAGCCTCTGCAGTGGTCGAATCACTCCAAAGTCTTTTATTCACACCACGGACTGAATCAAATAATGCATGCGAATATGCAGCATCTCGGTTTTTGATCCAGACAAAGTCAGGTTTAAATTGCAGTCCTGAAATCGCCTTTGTCGAAGAATTTCCCACATAGGTTGTCACCGCAAAATGCTCTTTAGGTTTCGCAATCACCGGTGTCGGCAAATTCGCTGTGCACAGCGCTTTGAATCCAGATGGGGGCGTGTATGCGAAGGGGCGTTGGCCGAAATTAAATTCCGTCGCTCGCCCTCCACCAGCGATACTCTCATAAGCTGGGGCAACAGTGACATTTGTGAGATTCGTAAAAGCTGCTCCTGTTTTTGCAGCTCCGCTGGTTGGATCTCCAGATGTTTGCCATACACCTTCATTATGAAAGTAAATTGCCCCGTTATCTAAATCCAGAGCTACCCCAACAAGAGGCCCCCCGGTATTGTAGTTTGTACCATAGGCCGAACCACTTCCATTATATTTGTATCCGTTATTTTGATGATAACCCCAGGCTGTGGACTGTGAATTAAAATTGGTCGCCATGCTGGATTCAATGGCTGCAAATCCGAAAATGAGGCCACCTGCTGTTACTGGGCTGCACTCATAATACCATTTCCCAGATGACACAGCTATTGTTCCCCGGGCCTGTCGTATTCCACCAGCATCAGTGTACACTTGTAAATTAGCATTAGAAAACACTGTTCCCGCATCATTACTATGGTCGAGCGTATTTAATGTACAATAATTTCCTACAGGTCTAACTCCACTTGCGGCATTCACAGGATAATCCATCATCGAATCGTAAGTTGTGAGAGCCGTATCCGTTGTCTGAATGTTGTTGCTCACCCAATAATTACCAAGCCCCGAAGAATCTTTTCCAATTCCTGAATTTGCACCGACAGTGTTCCCCGTTTCTCTAAAGTTCATGTATGAACCATTCGTTCCGAAGCTACCGGTGTAGGCCTTAGGAACCCAGATGTTGTTTGAATTGTATTGACCAAAGGCTTCGGCCCAATTGTTTAAACCAACTGGAAGAGTCTGCCCATCAAGAAGATAGACTTCGGTCATGTGGCCATCAAAGGGATAAGTCCCCCCATCATATCGACCAATTGTGTGAACCACGCTGTTGTTCACAGCAAGCTGAGTTCCCTGCGTTGCCCAAGGATTGTTTGTGTCTAATGCCGTAATCCGCTCACCGTTGACAAATATCTGCTGTCGATCATTTTGAGTAGCCAAGTTTGTGTCCACGGCCACCACAATATGGTACCAAGCTGCGGGATCTCGGTACACAGCTGTTGTGATCAATATATTTGTGGATTGATTTGATAATCTCAATTTGCCATCTGCCTGGCGAATAATCTGAATTAAATTGTTTCCTGTCGCACCACTGGGGCCAACACTAAAAAAGTTGAGCTGGGTTGTCACATCAGCAAACTTTATCCAAGCTGAAAAAGTAAATCGTGTTCGATCACCAGCCGTTGCAGGAGTACGGTTAAGATAAGACCCTGTTGCTGCTCGAAACCTAAGGCTGCGCTCCACTCCGCTCGCCCCAAAGCCAGACGAACTGGAATTCTTCCAAAAAGCTCCCAGGTTGTAGAATCCAGCTTTAGCTTTTTCTGCTGAAGCAATAATAGACGCAGCCACCGGCATCGCCGCCAGGGATTTGACAAAGTCTCGGCGTGAGATTTGAGTTTTCGCTCGAACCATCCTCCCTCTATGATAGGTGAACCATGCTGAATCACAAGTAGATTTATATGATGTCCCAATTTGAGAATAGGGCCGCCTACATACCAAAGTCGGGCCCTCATTCCAGCGGCCCGCTCTTTGCTAATCAGTCTTAGCTGCGAAGTAAATATCTGATCTATTAGCGAATAAGGGGCTTTTATGCTCATGAGAAGACCATTCTTGTCGACTTTGTCTATGACATTGACGGTGGCCTTTTCTGTTCCAGCTTTTGCCCTGTTCAACCAGGATACCTACCCGAATCGTGAAAATCTTTTAGCTGGAACCAAAAATCTCTGCAAGGAAGTTCAAGACAAAAAAACAATTTTGGCTGATGAATACTCTTTTTTGCTCAAAAAATATTTTTCATTTGCAGATGGAGTTTCTGAAATCAGTCAGGATAGTTCCGGATGGAGCGCCGATTATATTTTAGCAGGTAAACCAGGTGGATTTTTGCGACTTTTCAAAAATGGAAATTATCTGAGCTTTAGTTACAGACAATCCCGGTCACAAATTGAATCTATTGCCAACATCTCTCTTGATCAAAGCTGCAATCTGATCGAAGCGCGGTACACCTTTTACAATTCTGCTCTCAGACCAATTTATCGTATCAAAGTGGATTCTTGGCAGATGATCACACAAAGTGTAGTTATTGAAGAGCCCGTCCAAGATGGCTCCCCTGTGAGCGCAAATGCGATCCGCATCGGGATTATTGATTCTGGAATTGATTACAACCACCCCGCCTTGATTGGCAAATCGCGTCCGATGCTGGGCATAGATCTCACGGACCAGGCTCGCCCACCCTATGATTATACAAATTCAATTCAAAACGAATTAATGGGCAGGCATTTTACTCATGGAAGTGCGGTGGCAGACATTGCTTCTCGAAATGTAAATGCCCTGATTGTTCCCGTCCGGATTGCGAACGAATCTGTTTATGCCGCTGAGGCGGTCGAGTATCTGGCTCAAAAAAATGTGCGTTTGATTAATATCAGTCAAGGTGGATATCGTGAACACGAATGGCGCCCCCTTGAGAAAGCTATGAGAAATCATCCCGAAATTCTCTTTATTGTCGCCGCTGGAAACGAATCTGAAAATATTGATGATAATCCCAGCTACCCGAGCTCACTCTCTCTGCCCAATATGATTGTGGTGACATCAGTTGATCAAAACGGACAGCTCTCGAGCTTTTCCAACTACGGCCCCCAACACGTGCACTTTGCAGCCTTGGGAGAAAATGTTTCCGCAGCCCACGCCGGCGGAGGCCAATGGACTGTAAACGGATCTTCATTCGCCGCTCCGCTGGTCACTAATATCGCTGCAAAAATGCTCAAAGAAAATCCAAAGCTCTCAATTACCGAACTGCGATCTCTTCTTATTCAAAAAGCCCAGCCTACAAGAAGCCTTAAAGATAAAATCCAGTACGGAATTCTTTCGGCCAATTCTTTGCACTAACACTCTCCCGGATACAGCCGCCCTTGTCAGAACGCATTTAACAGAGTCCCGTTATCAAATGGGGCTCTTTTCTGGCGATGGTGGCTAAAAGTTGAACACCCTCTTGAAAGGCGGGCATTGAATATGATGAAGCGTAGATTCACATCAGCTATGATTGTGTTTTCAATCGTAAGTTCTTCGACCTCTTGGTCACAAATCAGGCGAGCTCCGGCACAGCATACGTTACCTGTAGTTGGCGCGGCTACTGATGACACGATATCAATTGATCCAATTATCATCTCTGACCCCGTCACCAACCCTGATTTTGGTACTCAGCCCGGCCCTGGCGTTAAACCTATGCCTGGTGTCGGCAATGGATCCAATGGGAAAACTGGCGGCAAAGCTGATGACGGAGTCATCATGCGCGGAATAGAAGTATCAATGGTACCAGGAGTAACCTGCCCCCTTGTCGATGGTCGCCCTCGATTGGATCTTGTCAAAGCTGCACAGAATCTCAGAAATAGCATGAGTCTTTTGAATCAATGTAAGAACACTGCTGAAGTTGAGACGATGCAGAAAACACTAGATTCAATTATGACCTCAGGAACAAATCTTCACGGCCTTGCTCAAGATCCGGCAGCGGTTCAGGCTGATAAAACAAAAATGACGTCAATGCAAAACGATGTCTCGAATATGATCACTGGAATTGATCAAGTGGCTCGTTTTTTACAAACAAGTCCTGTTGTTAATTCAGAGTGTGGTCGAGACATGATGAAATCATCTGACATCCTGCTTGGACTAAACGATCTTATCCAAGCAGCGACTCCGTTTGCCATGCAAGCCATTCAACTTAATCCAGCTTTTGCACCAGCAATTCCATTCGTGATTGGTATCAACGGAGTTGGTGCAGTTGCCAAATTGGCAAGAAATCTTCATGACAAAAACACGTTGAACATGGAGGACTCAAAAACTCGCATGGCCGTTCTCCAAAGCATTTGCGAATACACAAGAGTTCACCAGCGGGCCTCTTCGTTTAAAAAGGCAAAAACAGGTGAAATGAAAGAAGCTACGGAAAACATGAATCGCTTTAGCGCTGTGCGAGCAAGTCTTCGAGCAAATATGTCCAGCAAGGTTATGCAACTTGAAACTGACTTTGCTCCCATTAAGACAAACTTAAAACAAGCAAAGACAAGTGCTGATGCTATTGAAACTGAAATCAAAGACATTCAAACCCAGGTCTCTGACAATGCGGATAAAACTTTATCATGTTTTGTTGCTCGCGAGTTAGTCGCTGGCGCAGATAATTCAAATCAACTTCCTGGTCGAGTAATCTCAAATCTTCGCGGCGTTTTAGCAAATCAAGATAAGGTCAAAGTATCACAGGCAACAATGCTCAGCATGGGTGCGATGCTTAAAGCCGAGGCCTCTCTCCGCAATCAAATCCTGAGCGCATTAGATCAAACCTCAGAGAAACAAATCGAGTCATGTGCGCAGCAAGGCCAATCTTATATTGAAGCTCTTCGCCGCATCGTTGTTGGCACAAAGTCAGCAATCAAATCGTTAACCACTGTTGTTGACGAAACAATGAGCAAAGACCCAGATTATCGATCATTCAAAATCCAAGAAACCTCTCTTCAAACTGAAATTGATAAGATTTCTGCTCTAACAAAAAGTGCCGGCGTCTTCCGTTATATTGGCCAAGACAATGGCGTGCTAGATGACTCGGAGATCGACATCGCTCTTCGTGAAGTGAAGTTTGCTCTGTTTGGAGCGAGAAAAGGTTTGAATATGAGCATGATCTCAAACCTACTAAAGACCGCTGGGGATTCTCCAGCTCTCGCATGGCTCAATAAGATCGATGAACAAATGAGACTTGCCCAGGGTGACTTCACCAACGAAATGAAAAATCTTCGTCAGCAATTGTTCTCTCTGCATACTCGCTCAGGAAAAATGGATTTCTCCTATGTTGATGAGAAAGGTCGCCGCATCATGCTTCCACCACATAAGCAAAATGAACAAATATTTAACGATCTCAACTTAATGCAAACACTTGGACCGATCTCAACAAAAATGACCCCAGAGGGAAGCGATGCTCATAAAGTCATGTGTAGTCGCCTTGATAATATCTGGTTCAACTGGTATTCAGCTGTGAACCATCTTGCCGCTCAAGAATTCTTCTGTTCAAACATCCGCCTCTTCATGGATTCAACAACAGAGAGAGACCTTCGCGCTCGCTGCGTTGGGTATCAAGATCTCAGCGGAAAATCTCTCAAGAAGTCAGAGGTCGAGGCTTCACGCGCTGAGCTAAGCAAGAAGTCCCGCAGTGACGCTTTACTGATTCGTAAAAAAATAGATGAGCTCAATTGCTCAATGTACGACAATAATCAACTGAATAAGTAATTATTAATTGACCAACTACTCATCCAAGATGAAATTTGCGGGGTTCTTCGGAACCCCGTTAAGACGAACCTCATAATGCAAATGCGGACCAGTAGATCGGCCCGTATTTCCAACTGAAGCTATGATATCCCACCGATTTAATCTTTGACCAACTTGGACATAAATTTGAGCATTGTGGCCATACCGGGTTGAATATCCATACCCATGATCTATCACAACCATTTTTCCATATCCTTCATCGTAGCCTGCAAATGAAACAACTCCATCGGCAGGCGCATACACAGGAGATCCCGGTGCTGCAGCAATATCAAGGCCTGCATGCAAAGCTGCTCTTCCCGTGAACGGAGACATTCTGTAACCGAATCGAGAAGTCAGCCATCCACGCGCTGGACGAATATTGGGAATGGCATTCATCAAACTTTGTTTTTCCGAAAGAGTTTCCCACAAATCTAAAACAGACTGTTCTCTTAGTTGGGCATCTTTAATGGAGCGATCAATTCGAATTGCAAGTGATTGATAATCCCGATTTTCGTGCACAGCAAGTTCACCTTTGCTCTCATCCAAAGGCTTTTGACCAGTGAAGTCTTGACCAGCCTTTTCTAACTCTGCCAGCCCTTCTCGCTTTTCCATGGGCACATCAAATTCTTCAATCTGCTGATTGGGGGCTGGCTCTGGGTTCATCGATAATTTTAAATCTCGATCTTGATTTTCAATGTTTGTGATGAGTTTCAGTTTTGTCGTGAAGGTTTTGACTCGCTCAAGATTTGTTTCAAGGGCCGTGACTTTCCCCTCAATGGCTTGAAATTGTTTGATGAGCTGAGTGTTCTCAACCTTAAGCCTTTTATTCTCTGCCGTTTGCACAAGAAGACCAAAATAATCCACCAAACCTGCAATTAGTGCAAAAAACAAAATGGCGCCTAAAAGGACTCCGCCCTTTATCCATGCCGTTGAGAGAACCAATTTTTTGGTCTCACCAGCGTCATTTGTTACTATAAAAAATGTGACCTTTTTCTTATCCGTTCCCATGCTTTTTAATTCGCTTTACTTTACCGCCACAGTCATAACGGTCACGTTATCATCTCCACCATTTGCCAATGCCTGATCAATACAGCGATCCACCACTTTATCAAGAGTATTTTTATTTAATAGCTCACAAATTTTCTGATCAATCACTAAACCATGCAGTCCATCAGAACAAAGCAGAAAAACGTCACCTCGGGTCAAAGGTCTTTCAATAACATCAACAACCACATCAGGCTCATACCCAACACTTCGAGTAATCACATTTTTCCCGCTCACAGTTTTTAATTGCTCTTCTGTAATAAGCCCCGCTCGAAGCTGTTCATTCACAAGAGAATGATCCTCGGTCAATTGCCATAAGTGTGGGCGACGAAAAAGATAAACTCTTGAATCCCCAACATTGGCAATATACAAACTTGACCCCGACCTGTAAACCAGGACCATTGTCGTGCCCATTCCCATCAATTCCGGATTCTCATTTTGAGCCTTTTCATAGATTCGACGACTTGCCTGAGTATATGCATAAACGAGTAAATCCTTAGGTGAAAGATCTGGAACTGCCGGTTTTTTGATGACCTCTTCGACAGTTTGGACAGCAAGTGCCGAAGCCACTTCGCCTCCAGAGTGGCCTCCCATGCCGTCTGCAACGATAAATAGGCCTAAATCCTTGTTAATCAAGTACGAGTCTTGATTTGATTCACGCCGCAAACCCTTATCTGTCTTGCACCACACATCTAACGACATAAAAGTGATTCTAGCCTTCAAGAAATCAAAAGTAAATCCGATGTAGTATATGATGGACTATAGGCGCAGGTTTTCTATCCAAAAGGCTCTATTTTTATCAGTTGCACTGCATATCTGCGCTCTGCTTTTCATGTTGATCTATAAGGTCGAGGTCAGTCCAAATTCCAATCAAATTTCGATTGATCTCATTGAAACTTCGGATGCCGAAGTCGTGGAGCAAAAACCCGAAGAAATGACTCCAAAACAAGTCGTTGATCAAAGCGATCACCAACTGAATGACGAAATTGATCCCAACGCCAAATATTTATCCAAGCACAATCAAAAGGTTCAAAAACAAACCGTAGCTCAAAATCGTGGAGAGTTTCAAAACATAGCCAAAAGCGGAGCTCGAGGAAAAATATCACTTGATCAATTTAAGCCTAGTTTTGATATCACAAAATCTATTCACGACCGTGAATCACAAGAAAGGGCAAGAGAAGAAGAGTTAGAAAAAAATGCTCTTCTTGCTAATCAGAAAAAACCAACTCAGAAGTCTCAACAAACACCCCCTGCTGGCGGAGATGTCAGTCAGACTTTGGATTATATTCCCAATTTAGATCCGGGACTAGAAACTCTCTTGAGCACTCGCGAATTTACTTATTTTAGCTATTACGCCCGTATCAAAACGCAATTGAATCAGCATTGGGGACCAAAGCTGAAAGAGCGGCTGACTCGCCTTTACCGAGAGGGAAGAAATATTGCCTCGACTGAAAATAAAATCACCAAGTGTCTGGTCACCCTTGATAAAACTGGAAATCTTGTCAAAGTACAAATTATCGGCAACTCAGGAGTCCATGATGTCGACGAAGCTGCTGTGGATGCTTTCCGGTCCGCTGCGCCATTTCCCAATCCACCTCGTGGAATTATCGATGAAGATGGAACAATCAAGATTCGCTGGGATTTCATCCTTGAGGCCTAATCAATTTTAGAGTAAATATTCGAAAATTCAAAAGGAACCTCGAAATGGCGAATCAAAATAATCAGAAAAATTGGGATCGTAAAACTTTAAACTCGATTGCTCTTCGTGCTCACTATTTGGCAACACAGATGATTTCACAAGCCAATCATCGAACAAACAAGGAAAAGGGCGATCCTAAAATCGGTGGTCATGCTGCCGCATCTTCTTCTGCCCTGCACATCTTAGGCGCACTTCATCTTTTGGTGAAGACTGGATTTGATCACATCGCAAACAAGCCACATGCTTCGCCTACAGATCATGCTTATAACTATTTGTTGGATTTATTATTAAAACCAGATCTCACCAAATTCAGTCTTGAAGAATCCAACACGGCGATGATGGGACTTCGACATTTTTCGCAAAAAGGTGAACCCGTATTTCAGTCTTACCATTCGGCATTGGACCCAGACGCCCACAACTTTTTCCCATCTGGCACTGTTGGTATTCCACCCGTCAAAGCAGGCTATTTAGCTCTCGCTTACAGATATGCAAAAGAACATAATTACAATGTTCCAGAGGCACACTTTTGGGCGATTTGCGGAGACTCTGAATTTCGCGAAGGCTCCATGTACGAAGCCATCCCCGATTTTGCTGAGCGAGAAATTGGAAATCTCACATGGATTTTAGATTATAACCGTCAAAGCCTTGATGGACATCGCATTACCAACAAGAAAATCATGGATGGAACAGATGCTGTTCGCATTGAGCGCACGATGAAGGCCAATGGATGGAATGTCATCCAAATCCAGCACGGACATATCAGACAAGAACTCTTTAAAAAGTCCGGCGGAGAAGCTTTTAAAAACTTTCTTGAAAATGAATTAGAAGACTACCAGTTTCAGGCTCTTCTACTTGTGAAAGACATGAAGGCATTGAAAAAAGGAATCTCTAAAGAACACCCCAGTCTTAAGAAATTCCTTGATACAATTTCTGACGAAGCACTTTATCTTGCCCTTCGAGATCTTGGTGGCCACGATATGATTGCTTTGGCAGAGGCCATGATCGAGAGCAAAAAGAATAGCCGCAAACCCACCATCATCATCGCTCACACTTTAAAAGGATGGGGCTTGAAAATGGCTGCAGCTCCAGGTAACCACTCCGCCCTTCCGAGCGAGGAAGAAGTCGAGGACCTTCGAAAAGCACAAGGGATCAAGGATGGAGTTTTATTTGAACGATTTCAAAAGGGAACCTCAGAGGCTGAGTTTTTAAAAGCCCGTGGTGATCAAATTTATTCTGATATTTTGAAAGAGCACGAAATCAAAATTGAAAATCAAAAGTATTTTGCACAAAAGTTTACGGAGTACGGTGAAATTCCCCACTCTCTCGACATTAGCACAAAAATGACAAGCTATCCCCACACCCAGTGGATGCTGGGACAGCTCACAGCTAAACTCACCCGCATAGCAAACACTCCACTGAGTGAAAAAAATCTTGGGAAAAATCAAAAGCCACTGGCACAAAACGAAAAGGTCTGGAAACAACCCGCAGAGCTTCTTGTTTCCATGGCTCCCGATGTGGGCACTTCGACAAACTTAAACCCAGCAATGGATGGAAAAATTTTTGGAGCTGCCGCTGTTCCTGATTTTGAAGCCGACCTTGGCGTTAAAGATGATAAGCTGCCGGATCTTGTTCCCGGCGAAGATCCTTCTGACCGATTTTTGAGATTTGAAATCGCAGAAGGAAACGTCATGTCCTGTGTTGGTTCATTTGGAAAACTGAGAGATGTCTTGGGCGTTCCCATTATTCCATTAATGACAGTCTATGACTTCTTTATTAAAAGAGCCCTGGATCAGTATTTTTATAACTTATATTGGAAATCGAGCTTCATTCTTGTCGGAACCCCATCCGGCGTCACTCTTTCACCCGAAGGCGCTCAGCATGGCTGGAAATCAGATATTCAAATCCCCAATCAAATCACATGGGAACCATTTTTCTGCCAAGAGCTCGATTGGATTCTATGTGACTCGATTAAGCGTCACTGCTTAAATGACAACGCGGGCAGATCGGGAGTTCTCATTCGTGGAACCACCCGCGGTATTGAGCAAAAAGATTTCTTAACAAACTTGAAAAAACAAGCTCGATTTAAAATCGGACTGTCGACGCCTTTGTGTCGACAACAATTTGCTCTTGAAGGTGCCGCAGATGAGTCCACCGTTGAAACAATGTCTGAGCAAGAAATCATGTCGACGATCAGAGAAGATGTTCTTCAGGGCGCTTACTACCTCATCGATTATCGTGGCTATGCAGGATATGAGCCTGGCGATAATGTTGTGAATATCATGTCGATGGGATCTCCAACGACTGAGGCCATTAAGGCTTCAGAGGCCCTTTTGGCTCATGGTATTTATGCCAATGTGATTGTTGTCACAAGCTCTGACTTGCTCTGCGGCATTCTTGGACATGAAAATGATTACCACTGGCTCAAAGAGGGCCTTGGAATTAACGGAAATCTTCATGTTCATCCAACTGAAGAAATGGGAAGTCACGAATTTGTTACTGTTTCAGGTCGACGGGTCCCCATCGTCAGTGTTCACGATGGTGAACCAGGACTTCTGGACAACCTTGGCTCAATCGTCGGTGTTCGACAAGAGACCTTAGCCGTTTACAAACATTCAAAATGCGGCCGCCCAAAAGATATCTACGAGTACCACAGCATTGACGCTGAATCAGTTGTCGAGGCTTGCGGTAAAGTGTTATCCGAGACTGCCCTTGAGGAAGTTCGCGTCAGTCAGCGTGTACTTGGAGAAATCCAAGCCAGCGCTCCCCAACCAGCAAAATGGACGGATTTATGGCCAGCTCGACCACAGAGTCGTCACTAAAAGAGAAGCTCTACCCCTTTGGAGGAGAGCTTCACATCTCTCCGGACAAAAAGTTCTCAGAAACTGTTCTGATTGTTCCCTTTTATGGAGCAAAAAAACCTTCTCTTGCTAGACATGTCAATTTCTTAGCCGAACTTGGCTATGACGTCGTCATTTTCAACCTGCAGAGAGAGCCCAGAAATTGGAAATTAATCAATCATCTTTTTAGCTCGGAAATGCAATTGGGCTTGAAACACATTTGGGCAGATCAAATTCAAGCCATGCTCAATGCTATTCCAGGACGAAAAATTGTTTATGCTTTTTCAAATCCCAGCGCCAGCGCGATTGAGGCCATCGCCCGTCGTAACGCCTATGATATTGCCGGTCTTGTTTGTGACAGCGGACCATCAGGTGACTTATTTAAATCCATGATCGCGTATTTTACGACAGAAGAGCCTATCCGATTATCTCCGTTGAAACTTGTGGCCTCTGCTGCCACAACATTGATCTGGCATCCCCAATTTAAAATAGCATTTCACGAAGACCTGGCAAAACTCCCCCACCACTTTCGCATACTTTCCATTCGAGGTTGGAAAGATAAGATAATCACAGTTGACCAAATCGACAAAGTTTTTGAACCCCACCAACACTTGGACTGGCAGAAGCTTTCTCTTCCTCAAGCCGCTCATTTAAATGGGTTAAAGGATTTCAGAGCGGAATATGAAAAGCCTGTCAGTGAGTTTCTTAAAGAGATTTCCACACCAACTTATGATGGCCGAACAAATGAATAAAACTCCAATATGCAGGTCTTGAAAAACTATTGGGACTCCTGGCCGCTTACATTTACTTTAAAAAAATACCACCATTGACGTTTAAAGTATGTCCTGTGATGAAACTGGCCTCATCACTGAGCAAAAATGCAACAGCATAAGCTACTTCATCAGGCCTTCCAGGTCTTCCCATTGGAATACTATTTATTTTTTTCTCCCGTACTGCCTCAGGGATTGCATCTGTCATTTCAGTCGCAATAAAACCTGGGGCCACACAATTCACACGAACCTGTCTGGATGCTACCTCAAGCGCAAGTGACTTTGATAGCCCCTCAACTCCCGCTTTGGACGCGGCGTAATTTGCCTGTCCAACATTACCAACTTGGCCAACAACACTCACCATATTCACGATGGATGAACCTGAGCTCTTCATCAGATATTTCAAAAAATATTTCGTCACATAGTAGGTGCCTATTAAATTCGTATCAATCACTGTACTAAAGTCATCAGAGTTCATACGAAATAAGAGAATATCATTTGTGATTCCTGCATTATTCACGAGACCATGAATAGCCCCAAATTTCTGAACGATCTGCTGGCCTGCACTTTGGACCGATGCTTCATCAGAAATATCCATCTGAATTGTAAAATGAGGATTACCACCAATTTCAGATAAAAGCTCTTCGGCAGCGGTTTTCTGACTTGAATAAGAAAAACCAACATGGGCCCCTTTTTCAGCAAGTACTCGGACAATTGCAGCTCCAATCCCGCGACTTCCACCTGTAATAAAAATATTTTTCCCCTGAAGACTTTTCACTTTTTACAACCTATCCCGTGAAGCCCACACTCTTTAACTACTGCATTCTCCCACCACCACCGGCCTGATCGAATATGATCACCAGGCTGAATGGGTCGCGTGCAAGGTTGACATCCAATGCTGGGATAATTTTGATCATGAAGCTGATTGTATGGAACTCTATAATTTCGAATATATTCCCAGACATCATCTGAAGTCCATTCTGCTAAAGGCGAAAATTTATCAACTTTATAATAATCATCGAAAAATTGAATCTGAACGCCTTGCCTTTCAACTGATTGATCTCGACGAAGCCCCGTAATCCAAGATTTTTTGCCGCGCAATGCTCGTTTGAGTGGATTGATCTTTCGGATCTGACAGCAGGCTTTCCTTTGATCTACACTGCGATAAAAACCATTTATTCCAGATTGATTAATATATTCTTCAAGTTCTGAAGAGTCGGGACAGTACGTTTTAAATCTTAAGTTATAGTATAACAAAACTTCTTGCATCAGCTTATAGGTCTCTTCATGAAGTCTTCCAGTGTCGAGGGTTACTATTTCAATATCAAAGGCATTTTGCCCAATGATATCCATCAAAACCATATCTTCAGCTCCGAAGCTCGTTGTGAAAACCGCAGGAGAGTGATTCGCTGTCACCTTATTCAATAAATCAATCGCCTGACATCTCTTTTTCTCAAAATTCATTAGTCGACCTCAATCAATATGTGAAATAATCTCACTCTTCTCAAAACGAACCTTTTGAAGCTTGGCGTACCGATCCTCTGAACTGCGGTATCCGCATGCAACAGCAGCAATTGTGCGGTAGTCCGTCCCTTTCAATCCAAGGAGATCATCATATTTTTCACGATCAAGCCCTTCAATGGGACATGTATCAATTCGCATTAAGGCTGCTGACGTCAGCAATGAACCCATTGCAATGTAAGCTTGACGACGTGTAAAATGAATAATGTTTGCTTCATTTATCGGCCCCTGCACCGACCCCATGATTTTATTTTTATATTCCGCCATGAGCTCCAAAGGAGCTCGCCTCACATCACTCACTTTCTTCATATACTTCATAACATACGCTTCAGAGATTTGGCTAAGCGTTGCAAATACGATATAGTGAGAGCAATCGAGAACCTGAGACTGGTTCCATGTGTAAGGCAACAACTTCTGCCTTAGTTCGACATTCTGTACAACTATAAATTTCCATGGTTGAAGCCCAAATGTCGATGGCGTAAGCCTGAGAACATCCTCAACCAAATCCCAATCCGCTTGGGAAATCTTTTTATTCTTATCAAAGGCGTGCGTGGCATATCTCCACATCAGACTTTCAAATAGAAATTTTCTTTCAATACTCATCTTGCCTCACTTTTTTAATTGAGTGATATAGCGCACCTTCATCAAAGCTGTCCCATCCTGCAAACTTGCCTGAATGGTCACTATAGCAAATCCAAGATTCGATATACTTCGAATTGCAAAATCAACAAGTACAAGACTTCCTATTTCTGGGATTTTATAAAACTCAGAATCCCATTCTGTAATTATGCCACCCGCACCATAAGTCTTCAAAAGAGACCTATAAATAAGAAGCAATAGCGCACCTGTTTCACCATATTCTGTAATACCAGCTGCTTCGTAAACTATTTCATCATGCATCTGAGCGATACCCATCAGAAAAACACCCCGCAAAAGACATTGCGCATCACGATAATCACATTGCAATGATCTCCAATAGGTGATGTCATTTTTTTTGATGGGGAGGAGTAGTGTCTGGTCAAAGGACTCTTTTTGAAAGTACCGTCAAAATTCCGTTTCGCGACGATCGTGAGTTTCTTCATATATCCGATTTGTACAGCAGTCTTTGCACGAAGGCTAATGAAATATTGAAGGTACCACCTACTGAAATTTCCCTTTCAATGATCGGACCCATTTACAAAGATCCCTATATACAATTTTATTCTGGGAAACTCACAGCATATCCGAAAACAACTAAAGCAATATTTTCATTCCAAAGTCAGGGAGATCATTACCATTCCCTGATTAGCGAGAGCGAATCAAAAACAATTGAAAAATATAGCCTCAAGAGCGCCGACGTCTTAAAAGACTCGCGATTTTTATCAGATCAAGAAGTCATCTATACTGGTACCCCATCGAATCCAATGTTAAGAATTTTATCCATTCTTCCACGCCTGCTTTTTACCAAAAATTTTCCACAGTTCTGTCGTGACTACCAAAACCAAGCCCCACCCCTGCCCGCTATTAAAATTGTATCTCAGTTTGATTTAAATCAATATCGATTGAGTGAGTACACAGTCCGCATGGATTATTTCAATTCGATGAATATCCTAAAATCAACTTTTCTTTTAAATGGAAAATTCGTTGGATGTGAATACAATAAATATGGGGCAGTTATATGATTGGCATTCAGGAAATTGGTACCTACCTACCTCCATTGAAAATAGACAATAGATCGCAAAAAAGTCGTTTTGACCCAATTACGATCGAACAGGGGGTTGGCTTCAAACAAGTTCATCGAATGGATTTAAGCGATGAGCCTGAAACTTTGTGTCTAAAGGCATTTGAACAGCTCAAAACAAAGATGAATATTGACGTGAATGAAATTAGTTTTATTGGCGTTGTTAGTCAGCAAATTCAAATTAAATTGCCCAATTTAGCTGCCAAGCTCCACGGCGATCTTCAGTTACCTGAAAAGTGCATCAGTCTTGATTATGGACTTGGGTGCGCTGGCTTTGTTCAAGGAGTTCTCTCTGCTCAATCACTTATGGAAAGTCAGAATTTAAAATATGGTCTACTTTTTAACGTCGAAACCCTTTCCCGCTATATTCACGATGACCGAGATGGCCTCAGTCTAATATTTAGCGATGCAGCCACAGTCTGTCTTCTTAGTTCTCAATCAATTTATCAGCCAATGAGTTATACTTTTGGAACAATTGGCAAGAAAGGATTTGAACTGCTAATTGAAGAGGGTGAGCTACGAATGAACGGTGTTGCGGTCTATGATTTTGCCGTTCGCACAATTCCCAAAGAAATAAAAAAACATCTATCAAGCACTGGATACAATATCGAAAGCATAGATCTTTTTTGCTTCCATCAAGCCGGAAAAAAGGCAGTCGAAAAAATTCAAAGTCTCTTACAGGTATCTCCGGAAAAAGCACCTTTTGCTGCAGCTGAATATGGAAATACAGGTTCTTGCTCCATCCCTTTTCTTCTTGAAAATGAAATACATAAATCATCAAATAAACTGATTTATATCTGTGGTTTTGGTAGCGGCCTAGCCTGGGCCGGCAGCTTACTCAAGAGGGTCGTATGAGTAAAGTTATCGGTTGTTATAATTACCTCCCAGATCCAAGCACAACGCCACTTAAAAATCTTGAATATGAATTTCAGAATAAAAAAGTGGTGGTTACAAAAACTCAATCCTTTGTTGAGCACCCAACGCTGCACTTAAATAGCAGAAACGCAACATTTCTTGTTCATTCCGTCTCCGAGGCTATAACCAGATTGAAAGCGCTGGATCTTGAATCCCCCTTTGATGCAGGAATTTATTGTGCAATCGAAGGAGGAAGTCTTGACTACTTTACTGCCGCACTCCTCAATTCACATGAGCCCATGCCCACCGATACTTTAATTTATTTTGAGAATCTTATGAAAAACTCTCCCAGCGTCATGGCTGGGCTTGTCGGAATTCAAACAAAGATTATGGGCCCCATATTAACCTACCCTTCTCGAAAGAATGGTGTTCTGCACGCTTTAGAGCAAGCTGAACTACACCTCGAGCTTGGTAAAATAAAAAAGGCTATTGTCGCAGCATCCTTTGCCTTTGATGACCCTATCCTTCAAATAAAAGAACGAAACTTCTTAAATAAAGACCAAATATTATCCGAGGGGTCTTCTTGCCTCTTACTTGCACCAAATGGATCTCGGACAAATTGGTCTTCTGTCCTAAATATGAGAACATCTTCTACAAGCTATGGAATAGCGACTCCACTTATTCAATTAGTACAGGATATTCAAAATGACAAAACATGAAATCGTGATCTCTGGATATTCCATCGCTTCACCACTCGGATCAACAATAACTTCATTTGAGCATAATCTTTTTTCTGGCAAATCCGGAACACAGACATCGCCAACAGTACCGCTCCCGCCAAGGTCAGTCGGATTATTTGATCGAAGTGGCTTAAAATATAACGACGATGTTTATAGCATTTCAGCTCATTTACTGAATGAATTTATTCTTCAGCACCCTTTGCCACAAAAAATTGACGGCCTCATTACCTCGTCCTACTTTACAACAAATGAAGCCAATATACTCACATCATTTGAAGATCCGGATTATTTTTCACCGGATCGCTTTGAGGAGTTTATTTCATCTGAGTTAATAAAACGAAACTGCCGACCACCTGATCCAACACAATTTATTCCCATTTTTGCGACGTGCTCAACGAGCCATGTGGCTATCGGGGCAGCCAGAGAACGGATTCTGTCTGGAATTTGGAATAACGCTCTCGTTATTTGCATTGAGCCCAGAATGAGTACAGCAGATTGCTACCCATTTTTTGCTCTCGGTGCCCATACAAAAAGGGCAGTTTCCGGAGATCAAGCAAGTTGCCCATTCTCTGCTGATCGTGATGGATTTTGCAAATCCCAGGGAGCTGGAATTCTTTTTCTCGAAAGAAAATCTGATGCTATTAAAAACGGAAGACCTCCGCTCGCGACTATTTGCGCAGTCTCACATGCAACGGACGCCTGGCGCCATACAGATGGACGACCTGATTGTAAAGCCTCTATTCAAGTGATGAAAACTGCCTTAGCCGAAGCTCACCTCAGCATTAGTGAGATTGATTGCATCAGTGCCCACGGTACATCTACAAAACTCAATGACCCTATCGAAACTCGAGCTATAAAGAGTGTCTTTGGCAACAAAGCTCATGAAATCCCCATCACTGCTTTAAAATCACAGCTTGGCCACAGTCTGATTTCTGCGGGCGTAAGCCAAGCAATCGCCGCCTGCCTGATGATCAAAAGGCAAATCATACCCGCTACGATCAATTTTAAAGCACCTGACCCTATCTGTGATTTGGACTATGTGCCGAACGTATCAAGAAATGCTAATATTAATAATATAATGTGTAATAGTTTTGGCTTTGGAGGCCAAAATGCATGTCTTATCTTAAGTAAAGGAGATCAATATGACAAAGAATGATAAAATAAAAAAATTTGTAATGGACGAATTGACGAAAAGAAAGGTCACTGAGCCTATTGATGAAAATACGTCACTTGTTCTCTCTGAAAAACTTGATTCCCTTTTTATTGTGGACCTTATTTTATTTCTCGAAACAGAATTTAGTGAACTTTCCATGAAGGTTGAGGACATTAAGAAAGAGCAAATCGATACCCTGAATAAAATGTATGCCCTTGTTATCAAGTAACATTGTCCGGAGCCTACCAATTTACATAAATAACGGCTTAGCGTATCTTACTTTATCTTGCGGAATACTTTATTTTTCACTCCCCCATTCAGCCTTCTGGCCAGTTAGTATAACACTTTTTTTGATCCATTTTAAACCGCAACTACGACCTTATGTAGTTGCATTGAGCAGTCTGAGCTTCTGGTACCTTTCCGATTTATCTTTCGGTATATTTACAAGTCCAACTTTAATTAATACTTACCCTATGAATCGAATACTGACTCCTTCGATACTCATATTTTTTCTTATTTGCTATGGGTATATTTTTTTTAAAATTAGCCAATCCTATCGACTTCTGTACCTTGGCGGCTCCTACGTCCTGATTTACCCTATTCTGCTTGATTACACGCAAACAAGTATCTTGGTTTTATATATCTCAATTTTTTTTAAGAGTTATCTCTATTGGTTGGCCGTGCTGCACCGAAAGGCAATCTTGGGATTTCGCGAGCTTCTACTGACGATTTTCACCTCTTTTCCTTTTTTTGCTATCAATGTCTCATCGCCAATCGTTGATGAAAGTTCCGACTGCTCTCCTATCTCCAGTCTCAAAAAAGAGGATCTTCCAACTCTTCAATTAAAAGGATTCTCAATTTTATTATACGCACTTCTTACGCTGATCATCATAAATACGATCAATTTTGTTATATTTGGTGAAAATCCATCATTTATAAACTTATCGGACTATCTGCCATCACTTGACTTACGCGGCTTTAAGGGCGGACTGTCGGTCGCACAGGCACATAATCCCGATTGGTGGATGCGCTGGATTGTCTTTATTTTTATTTTTATCAATTACTATTTGAAAATAGCCTACAGTTTTGGAATCGCAGTCGGAATCGCACGGCTTGCAGGCTATCCAATGCCACCAATGTTTAACTCACCCTGGAAAGCTCGATCGTTTGCAGAATTCTATGGTCGTCTAATCCATTATTATGGATATTTTCTCATGACAGTATTTTATCCTACTTTTAAAAATTTATTTTCACCAATCAAGAATGCTTATGTAAAAACTTATCTCTCGCTCTGGCTCAGCATATTTAGTGGCGGATTCATTTTTCACTTTACAAATGAACTTTTCGTACTCAGTGACTCAAATTCCTTATATGAAACCCTTGCCTCATTCACCCAGGGTGCGTGGATATATTTTTCTATTATTGCAAGCTTCTCATGCCTTTCCCTGTATTTAAGACGATTCACTTTCCGTATACAGCTCGGTCAGTTTAAACCCATTATTTATTTGATCGGTGGCAGCCTGATCTTTAGCATTTATCACCTTCGTGGCGGCCTTGGCCTCAGCTGGACTGATTATTTTAGCTATATGCTAGGGCTAATTCCAAGACTATAGTCCAATCAAGTAAAGACAATCGATTAAAGAAGCGCTATTCTGCGTCCATGACTAAACTCATCGCATATGTTGCCATCTATTTTCTTAGTGTCCTGACGAGCTTCATTTTACTGAAAAATAGCTCATCAATATCAGCATCCGCGCCAGCAGCTTTGTCTATCCCACAGCCACAAAATTTACTCAAGGTATCAGCTCGGCTTTGCGGTGAATATGCACAACTTTCAGTTTGTGAAAATAAAAAATGGGGAAAAGGCTTAGGTGCTTGCATACTTGACAATCATGACGGACTCAAGCCCTACTGCGATATTACTGTCATGTCATACACTCAAGCTTTCGAAAAATGTCAATCTTCAGTCCTGTGCCCAGGAAAAAGCAAAGGACAAATTGCAACCTGTTTATTTGAAAAACTTGATAAGCTATCTGCCGATTGCAAAAAAAACTTTTTGAGTGTGACAACGGATCAAGACTAAGCCTATTTACAACCGCTTGGAATCGACCCCACGATCGAATTTGTGCCATCCCAGCATTGATAGACTTTATAAAATCCATAACTACAACTCGACACCCAAACCTGTCCGTGTGTTTTCGAAGGAGAAGAGCAACTTGCCCCACTTCCTGCGGGTATAGCCCAAGTCCCGTCCCCTCTTAAAAATTGAGTTGTGCTTGCATTCGTATTGAGCGCAGCCACAGTTCCAATCGTTGGCTTACCCGTCACACTTGACCAGGCTGGCGTTACTGTTGTGTTCCCAGCCGCTGTCAATCGACCTTGAGCATCCACGGTAAATGTTCCCACTTGAGTTGCCGAACCATAGGATCCCGCTGTTACCGCAGTGTTTGCCAAACTAATTGTTCCACTGGCTGTAATCGGCCCGCCACTTAATCCCGTTCCTGTTGAAACTTGTGTTACAGTACCTGAGCCACCACTGACTGTTGTCCATTGACCATCATCTCGTAAAAACTTTGTCCCATCTGGTGTTCCACTGGTGGTCATTGTCGCCAGCGATCCAAAACTGGGCTTTCCCGTAATACTAGCCCAGGTGGGACTACCACCAGACACATCCGTATCAGCAACCCAAGTTGTTCCATTGTATTTTAATACTTTTCCTGTGTCCCCTGCAGTCAAGCCTTCTGTCGAAAGACTCTGAGCTTCTTTCGCTTTATCTGCGTACATTGCATAGGGTACTGATTTAATACTCATTGCCGTCAGTGTCTGGGCTCCTGATCCATCATTAAAACTCACAATCATTTGGCGGTCGTCATTGGCGTTGGGTGCATAAGTCGTTCCCGAGTCACAACTCAGTGATGAGAATGTTCCTGAATTTCGAAAAGCGATATCAATACTGGCTTGACCGGCCACTCGATTGGAAGAACTACCGATCTCAAGATTAAAAACACCATCGTCCACAGAAACAACTTGTTGCTCTTGCCACAAAAGACATTTTTCTGAACCAGGTGAGTAAATTTTAATTTGAAAACTAACATTGCCCTCGACCGGAGTTGAATCAGGTTTCAGTATACGACCCTGATAAGTCAACAGGCTGGAATCACCAGCGAATAAAGGACCTGCTGCTATCAATATCATAATAAGACAGGTAGTTACTTTCATATAAACAATATCGGCTGTTCAAGTCCTGAACTTGAAGGCAATTTTGATACTCAGTGTAGTCTCAGGTTGAGAATGGCAGTGGTTGGATTGTAAGTAGTTGAAAGGATTGCATCCAGAAGCTCCATGTTGTTGAATTTGAGTTAACGAAAATCAGAAAA
>BOLD01000001.1 GCA_016861345.1 Oligoflexia bacterium | reverse complement strand
TCAAATTCAACAACATGGAGCTTCTGGATGCAATCCTTTCAACTACTTACAATCCAACCACTGCCATTCTCAACCTGAGACTACAACTAATAGACCTAGGTCCATAAACATTTCAGTGAATTAAACCGATGAAATAACGAGATAATTATGTGGAAAAGACTAACAACTTTTGATAGAGCCCTCTTCCTCTTCGCAGTTCTTGCTTGCGGAATCTTTTCCTATTTGCTTTACGATGACTCAATTCTTTCAGGATTTTTTCAGCAAAAAGGTGGAACACCCATCGGTCAATTGACTGAAATTTCTCAAGATGTTCGCCAAAAATATAATCACGATTTTGCCTGGAATAAAGTTCGCAAAATTCAAAAAGTTCATCTCGGAGACAGCATTTTTACTGGACCTGATTCATCAGTCACAGTGATTACACCCGATGGCTCTTCACTTGACATCAAAGAAAACTCTCTTGTTGTCTTTAACAAAACTGATAACCAACTTAGCCTTGGACTTAAATTCGGTAGTCTCACCGGAAAGCTCAACGGAGAAATACACATTGATGGCATTGAATCAAAGCTCTCAGGAAAAAATGCCGCATTTGAAATGAGCACTGGCAGCTCCGGCAAAGTCAAGATCACTCCGAAATCTGGTGATCTTTTCTCGGTTACAAAAAGTGGCGCAACAAAGGTGAGCACTTCGGTTGTTGCAACAAAAGCAGGTATTAAAAAATACACAGACATCAAAGATATACCTCTTGCCTTGGCTCGACCACTCAAGGGAGCCACGGTCAAAATTAAAACAAATGAAGACAATTTTCCAATCGAAGGTTCAAATGTCGATTTTATTTGGAAATCAAAATCTGGAAAAGATTCTGAATACTACGTTATTGTCTCCACAGATAAGGAATTATCTCAGATTGCCTATCAAACAAAAACAAAAGAGAAGCAGATTTCAACATCAGACCTGAAGCCAGGCTCATACTATGCAGCTATTCGAGAGGTATTTGACGGAAAAACCATCAGTCAATCTGATATCGTCCACTTTAACGTGGAATATCAATCTACCGTTCAATTTGCAGATATTCCTGCCCCGATTCTTTCTACAGAAGTTCTCAATCTGCAAACCGATGGTTCATCACCCAGTGTGATTTCATGGACACCATCAAATGGAGCAAAAGAGTATCTCATCGAGTACTCAACTGATCCCAGTTTTAAAAAGAAAAAAAGTTATAAGAGTCAAACCTCTTCTATCGCATTAACAGGACTCGAGGAAGGGACATACTATTACCGAGTCATCCCTCTGACGGAATCTGGGCAGCGAGGCCACGCTTCTCAAGCCCAACAATTTCAAGTCACTCATGTTGCTGAATTGCAAGCCCCAGAACTCTCAACTGAAGTTGTAGAATTTAAAACCTCAAACAATAAACCATTCTCTCTTTCATGGAAACCGCAAGATAATGTGGATCAATATCAAGTTGAAATCAGCCCTTCAAAAGACATGAATAATCCACAGATTTTTCAAACGAAAACAAATAAATATACTCTTCAAAAACAAGCCCCCGGTCTTTACTATTATAAGGTAAAAGCCCTTGGCGTAAACGGAAAGCCAGGGCCCGAAAGCAGTTTGGCCAAGTTCTCTATTGTTGACGATAAACGAACTCGGGAAATTGCTTCAACAACAGCTCCTCATATTGATTCAGCTCAATTGACCTACATTATTGGCTCTCAAAAATATCCAAAAGCAAACTGGAAACCCATTTCCGGAGTAAATCAGTACATCGTTGAAGTCTCATCTGACCCTCAGTTTACGAGCAAAAAATCATATAACACAAAAGAGGCCACATACACATTCAAAGAGGAAGTTCCGGGGACTTATTATTTCCGAATTTCGAACTTCGTAGACAAAAATAAGGCAGGCCCTCACGGTCAAGTTGGACGTCTTATGGTTGCTACAGAGAAGCCCGTACTCACACCTGTTGAGCCTAAACAATATCTCCCCAAAGACGTTTCTGACAAAGGGCCACCTGAAAACTTCATCGTAAAATGGTCATCCATCACACAGGCAAATTCCTATATGATACAATTATCCACAGATTCCAATTTTACTTCAGTAAAGAAATATCAATCCACCACCCCTACTGCGACACTGACCCTTCCTGAAACTGGAGAATATTTCTGGAGAGTTCAGGCCCTCGGCGAAAATAACAAACCAATTTCTGACTTCTCAGATATAGGAAGTATTCAGTACGGCAAAAAAGATCCCCTCTACCCTCCGGTACTGATTGAGCCTATGGACAACATGACTCTGTTTTTCCAAAAATCAAAACAAACAACATTTTGGATCGAATGGGATGAAACTAAAGATGCAAAAAATTATCGCATCGAACTTGCTGCCGATCGTGACTTTAAAAAAATAATTTTCGCAAAAGACATGACTGATTTCAGAGTCCTCGTCAATGAAACTCTTCCTTTGGGAGAAGTCTTCTGGCGAGTTCGCGCTGAAAATGGTGATAAAAAATCAGCCTGGTCTCCTTCACGAAAAGTGACCATATTGGGCGGAAAGCAAGCTCAGGGGAAATAAGTGATGGAAACAAAGATTTTTGATAGTTTACTTGAACCAACATTTCTCATCACGGGTGATAAGAGAATTATTTATTGCAATGAACCCGCTGCACTGATTGCCGATATCTCGGTTCGAAAATTACTTCGTTCCAAGCCTCAAATTGACGAAGTCTTTCGTTTTCAAGAATCCATTCAAGCTCTTCTGGATCTGAACTCAGTGCAAGACCAAACAAGTTATCAAGAGGTTTCTTTTTCAACTGAATCTGGCAAAACGGGTAAAGTGCAAATCACCGCTCAACCCTTTCCTGGTCCATCCTCAGACCCCTGCTGGCTTGTTTACTTCCGTGATGTCACTTTAGAAGAAACACTTCAGAAAAAATATCGAGCTGAGCTAGAACAAAAAGAAGACGTCATTCTTGACCTTCAAAAAGCCCAAGCCGAATTGAAGAACTATTCTGAAAATCTTGAAAGAATGGTCGCGGAGAGAACTGAGCAAATTGCAAAAATGAACCAGCTCATGGGCGCTTTACTTGACAGCTTAAGCCAAGGATTTTTCATGTTTAATTCAGATGGTCTTTGCTTTGGCGTCAGCTCAAAGGCCTGCGAATCCACAGTAGAATGCACCCCCAAAGGGAAATACATCTGGGACGTACTTAAACTTAGCGAAAAGCAAATTCCCGGATTTAAAAAGTGGATGACCACAGTTTTTGCCGAAATGCTCCCCTTTGAAGACTTAGCTCCGCTGGGGCCACAAAAATATCCTCATTCAGAAAATAAAGTCATTCAATTGGACTATTCTCCCCTTCGCAATTCTGAAGGCAAAATGGATGGAGTTGTTGTCATTTCAACAGACATCACAAATCTAGTTCATGCTCAAGAAGAAGCTGAGCGTGAGCGCACTCACGCACAAATGATTCTCAAACTTGTCAAAAACAAAAAGCAAGTCAGTGGCTTCATTCGCGAATCGTTGACACTTCTGGGTGAACTCAAAAAAGAAATGTCCCAGTCGCAAATCAATCATGAAAGTACTTTCCGAGTACTTCACACTCTTAAGGGTGGAGCTGCGACTTTCTCTGTTGCCAGTGTTGCAGAAAAATGTCACTCAGCTGAAACTCTACTCACTGAACTGAAAGATGCACCCAGCCCTGAAAAATCACAAATGCTCAAACAACTGAGCGAAAAAATTGAGCAGGGCTTTTCTGAATTCCTCGAGGAAAATAAAGAAATCATTGGTAATCTCAAGAAAAATCAAGAGCGATGGGTTGAAACCCCTGTCAGTCACTTGATTCAGTTTCAAAAGACCTACTTAAACCAAGTCGCAGAGAATATTCAGCATGCTTTCATAGAAAACCTACTCACAGAACCCATTGGATCTTACTTTCAAAGCTACAACGAAGTCGTCCAAGCCGTGGCAGATCAAGAGGGTAAACAAATTCATCCTATTCAACTAATCAACGATCAGCTTCTCATCCTGCCAGAGCCCTATGAGAATCTTTTTGGTACCTGCATTCATGCTTTCCGAAACGCGGCCGACCATGGGATTGAACGACCTGAAATTCGAGAAGCCGCAGGCAAAGCCCCTCAGGGCACCATCACGGTCACATTCGATAGGATAACTGATTCCAACCAAATGCCGTGGCTGCAAATCAATATCAAAGATGATGGCGGCGGAATCTCACCAGAAAAAATAAGAGAAAAATTAAAATCAAAAGGCATCGACTGTTCAAAAGAAACCGATCACCAAGTGATTCAGCATATTTTTGATTCACAATTTTCAACCAAAGAACAAGTCACTGAGACTTCAGGCCGCGGGGTGGGAATGGACGCCATCTTATTTGCAGCAAAAAAATTGGGCGGTCAGGCCTGGGTGGAAAGCACATTGGGCAAGGGGTCACAGCTCTTCATCAAAGTCCCCTATCTCTTCAACTTGAATCAGAACACAGCAAAGCCAAAAGCGGCTTAATTACTTATTGTGCTTCTGCCAACCTTGCTTCACTTTTTCTTCGAAAGCTTTTCCCGCAAAGGGCTTCACAATGTACTGACTGACTCCGGCTAGAATGGCCTCTGTCACCTGATCTCGTTCAGACTCTGAAGTCAGCAAAATAAAAGGTAAATTGAGCCACTGTTCTGAGGCACGAACTTGTTTTAAGAATTCAAGACCAGTCATTTTAGGCATATTCCAATCGGAAATCACCATGCCGATTTTCGAGCCTGTATTGTCGTGCTGGATAAGAAGATTTAGGGCCTGC
The DNA here is from genome assembly GCA_016861345.1 of Oligoflexia bacterium. Taxonomy (GTDB): domain Bacteria; phylum Bdellovibrionota; class Bdellovibrionia; order Bdellovibrionales; family Bdellovibrionaceae; genus BOLD01. Next base: position 370,164 of record BOLD01000001.1, on the reverse strand, counting down.
TCACCGTCTGCTGCCTCGATGATATTTTTATAACCCATAGCCTTCAACTGAGTCTTTACAAGGTCTCGAATTGTCGGCATGTCATCTGCAATTAAAATTTTCGCATCAAGTGAAAGCATAGAAATCTCCCTCACTTGATTCTAATTCTATTCAAAATCAGATGTCCAGATGTAGTCCGCTCGAGGTCCGTATTCCCCTCCTGGGCTAAGTGATTGCTCCTGCTCCTCAGGGCTGTACCCGTTCAAATTGAGAAGTGAAAAAGTCAGCACATTCTCAATTCCCCGAGCCTTTAGTCTATCAGGCAGTCCCCCGCCATATTGAACGTGAAACTCACCAACGATGATGACAAAAACATGGTCCGAATGCCGGGCCATGAACTGCTCGGTTTGCCAAGCCATTGTATCGTCCCAAGCGCTTTGAGCCGCAAAGTAGCGGTCCACAACTTTTTGGTCAGGAACATGGCCACCCATAGCTTCTTTAAATCGCTTTAAATACTTCTCATTTCCAAGAGTAAACTGCGGAGGTAGCATCTTCCACTCTTCACTCGTCAGAGAATCTAAACCATTTTTAGCGATTTTACCGGTCAGACTTCGGGGAGCATTAATACCGATTGTCGTTTGATCTTCCCCTTGTGGAAAAAGAGTCTGGTCTCGATAAGCGGAGAACGGAAACCCCTTACCCCACCCAATTTGAGAAAGAAAATCAGCCTCGGTCAGGCGGCCCGATCGCCACGAATCAACAAGGGCCTGTTGGGGATACTCAAAAAACTCCATCCCCACACTGACCTTAAAACCATTTTCCTTAAGAGTTTTAAGTACTTGCATCTGCTGATTAGCTTGAACCTGGGTTCCATGCTGCTCACCTAAAACAATGATGGTGCCTGGTCGAACCTGGCTAAGAGCCTCTGAAAGACTGGTTTGAGCCAGATTTTGACCATTCAATAAGCCTAGGGCCTCGGGTTTGCCTGCGGCGAAGGCAACCGTTGTCGATAAAAGAAAGAATAAAAGTGTCTTCATGCCTCTTTTCTATCCATTTGCTATGAATTTGTCTATTGATGTTTAGGCCTCTTTTTGCTATCCCTAACCCTTCAGTTTTGATGTGAGGTCATTATGGCTAAGAAAAGTGGAAGAATTATCGTAACTTTGGAATGTACTGAAGCTAAAGCAGCTGGCGTTCCTGTTTCTCGTTACACAACAACAAAGAATAAAACTAAGACTCCAGGACGTTTGGAAAAGAAAAAATACAATCCAAACATGAAGAAGCACACTCTTCATAGAGAAACTAAGTAATCCTGGTTTCCCATGATTTTAACTGACCAAGAAATTCTTGGATCGATCGAGAAAGGCGAAATTGTTATTTCGCCTTTTCGTCGTGAATGCCTTGGTTCCAATTCATACGACGTGCATTTAGGGTCAACTTTGGCCATTTACAATGATGCCGTCTTGGATGCAAAAAAACACAACAAGATTAAAACCTTTGAGATCCCAACTGAAGGCTTCATTCTAGAGCCTAACATGCTCTATTTGGGCGTTACCCAAGAATATACAGAAACTCTTAAGCATGTGCCTTTTCTTGAAGGAAAATCCTCTGTCGGTCGCCTGGGTATTGATATCCACGCCACTGCCGGCAAAGGGGATATCGGCTTTTGCAACTATTGGACTTTAGAGATTTCTGTCAAACAACCTGTACGTGTTTACACTGGAATGCCGATTGGCCAGTTGATTTATTTTGAAGTTAAAGGCGATCTCTTGACTCCCTATAATACAAAGCCAAATGCCAAGTACGTCGAAAAGGTGGCTCGTCCGGTTGAGTCAATGATGTGGAAAAATCAGTTTTAAAAAGCCTTCGCACTCTTACTCTGATTTCAATTTTTACTCTTAGCTCTTGCTCTATCCAAACAGGCTCAGATTCTGCAACCCCAATTGCTCCCTACCAAATCGTCTCAGGAACTTTTTCTGCCGCAACAGCAAACTTGCTTAATGGAACCGGGACAGTTCGATTTCAAGATTCAATTGGAGCCATCTATTCCAATATCAGTGTTTCACTTTCTTGCATATTAAACAACAATGGCTCCAATCTCACCCTGGTTACCCACGCCTCAAACCCCAGCCTAACGGATGGAGTACATATTTCCTTTACTCGCAGTGGGCTAAATGTGAGCGGCAGTATTCAGGTGAACTCTTCCACCGTCAGCTCAATTCAAAGCTATGCCCTTGCGGTTCTTGATCCAACAAACTTAAATTTGATGATTGATATTCGAAATCAAGCTCCTATCAGAATCTTAGTTTGGACGACAGGTGCGTCCTACACAATATCAACAGCCAACATCAATAGCTCAACAGATGTCTCTCCGGCACTGACCACTTCTACAGGTGGAGGAGCCTATTGGGGACTAATCATGACCGATACCCAACTGAGCCAAACTCAGCTGGGAGCAGCTAATGCGAGTCCGTAGAGTTCAGATTGTGAATAGCCTCTGACGGTGGCGCAAAACCTTCTTGGTCTTTCTTAGCCACTTCATCAGCAATATATCCGAAAATGGTGGCAACTTTGAAACGATCTGCATTGATATGCCATTTACTTTCCCTATTTGCCCAAATGGTTACAAAGTAGAGTTTCTCCTTCAATGTTTTCGGTGCCTTTCCAAATCGTAAAATATAAGCAAAGGCGGCTCGATTTAATCGATCGGATGCGAGCTTGCTAATAGTTTTTAACATCGGCGCAAAAAGTGGATAAGCGCTTAGGGCCTCTTCTTGGGAAAGTATCCCCTCTTTTGATCGATCAAACCGATGCATAATGGTCTCAAGATATTGCAACACATGGGGCACAAGACCCAAGTCTGCAAACGGAATTTGATTTGCTAAATTCGCCTTCCACCCTGTTGCCTTCAGAATATTCATCATCACTAAAGAGTACTGATCATCTGAAAGATGTGAAACGTAGGCACTCAGTTCTGGCAAAGACGTAAAAATACGTGGGAACTCGTCTCGATAGGTCTTTAAGTAGCAATCAACCGAAATTTTAAGCTCCATCCACACTCGTCCCTCTGTGGTTGGACAAAGCGTTTCTATTCGAGCCATCATTGCTTTATTCAGCTCCAACCCAGAGATAATCATCAACACCAGATGAGTCCCTTCTCGGAAATCCATCAAGGCGCCACCATCTCCCTGCGGCGTGAACAAGTTCGCCTCACGAAATCTATTGTCTGCAAAGGTTGTATTCTTGGGATCCAACATCCCGATATCAACGAAGAAAGACCTAACATCATTAAATAGGACATTGGCCTCTTCTAAAGTGATCCCCTGATAGTTTTGAATACGCCCCAAATCTCCGGCATAAGATCGAACAATCAGTCGAACCAATGCCCTAGACAAATTGGCAACCTGACCGGAATAAGATCCGTAAGTCATCTCTTGATTTGAAATATTCAGACGATGATCCTGATCAAAGGTCATTGGCATTGTGGTGTTAAACACTTGTCGAAGTTCAAATACTCCAACATTCTGCTCAAGCCCTTCCAAATACTTTTGAAGTTGGGCAGAGGTTAATCCCTGTTTTTGATTTGGAAATATCTCTTCAAGCAGCTTTTGATTTTGGTACCAAATCGTGAATTCTTGTTTCAAAACGCTGAGCGACCCAGATTCAAACCCTTTCGGCTCACGTCCCACCAATCTCTGTTCCGGTAAAGTGAGGAATCTCTTGAAAAGAACGTGGACTAACTTTTTTAATGGCTCTGGGGTCCATGTTTTTGGAAGAATCTCGGCCTTTGATAATCCATCGACAAGTACATCCAGTTCAGAATAGGAGATAACAGCCTGAGATCTTTTTCCTTTTCTCTGAAGGATATCTTCAAGGACATCAGAAAAAGAATAAACCAACTCATGAAGTGAGTTCAAACCATCACCCGCATAGGCAGATCGCTTTGCTAAGAAGTAATTATAATAAAGGGCCTTTGAATAAAGACGAACACCGACATCAAGGAAATCGTTCCAGTGACTCTTTTGGACCACTGTTCCTGAATCATTTAAAAGAATATTCTTATAAATGATCACCAGGGGAAGATACTTACGAGCCACATCCGCCAGGGTTCTGCCTTTATCGCTTCGAGGTGGTATTAACTTATCCAGCTCTTCTGCGAGCAACAAGATGTCTTGAAGATCATAAGACGTTTCAAAAATGGTGCCCAATATCCGTGCAAAATCATTCAGATTAGATTCTGCCTTTTTAAAGTAAGCCTGCCCCTGAGCCTCATCTAAGTCGCTGGGCTCCCACTTAAAACTATAGAAGTGCACATAAGCCCAAACCCGCTCAATCAGTGATCGAAAGGCGCTGACCTTTGATTTTGCTCTATCAAAGTCTTGAGGGACCCACTCGGTCAAACTGCCCCCAAAGAGAAGGGTCTTCACCTTCATAACCTCAGTAATAAAAGCTTCGCTGACGTTCAACTCAGGAAAGATGCGATGAAGAGCTTGTAGAACTTCAAGAAGCTCTGACTTTGTCAACTTCTCCCCGGGCTTGGTCCGCACCATATCTCCCAAATAAGAGAAAAGATCTTGGACAGAGTTTGCAAAATAGATCAAATGCGGCCCACCCACATTTTCATCAATGTCTTTAATAAAATAATAGTATCTTAGATACTGAATGTAGCCCCGCGCACCCAAAAGTGCGAAACGTCTCCATTCATGGGGTGCAACTATAGACTGATCCCCTCCGGCCAATGTTGCCTTTAGCTTTTCAACAAGAGGCATGACTTTTTGAATCTTTGGAATGAATTCCCAGGATTCACCGTAGACTTTGGCCATCTCTTCCAGCAACACAACAAAGTTCTCAAGCTGATAACCCTGATCGTTTTTCTCAATCATTTCAGCAATCTCTTTAGCCGCCTCTTGGATGGCTTCGTTTGAGTCTTCAAAGTATTTGACGTCATTGTCGAGATGACGATATCCCGAGACTTTCCATCCCATAGAATAGACCTTCATATAAGGCAAAAGACGCAGACTAATTCCTCTCATTTTATTGGCAAAAACAATCAGCCGTGTCAGCTCTTCACGAGTCAGTCGATCCGCTCGTCCACCAACAAAGATTTGCTTCACATGCATGATTTCAAGAAGCAGACGATCATTAATTTTTGTATCTTTTAAAAAGTAGTCTTCAAAAAAACGGGTAAGCTCTCTCGCTGTGTATTCGTTTGTTCCGCTCCCCTTCACCTTCTTCTGGAAAGCTTCCATGGCATTACCAAAGCAAGTCCACACGCCTGAGACTTCATCCGGAGTTGCATCTCCCCGCATAAAGCCCTTCATGACAGGTAAAGCATTTGATAAGCAACCTGTTTCAAAACCGAGCTTTGTTTCATTTACCGTTTTGGGCGGAGCTTCATGAAGAAGCTTTCCGCATCCCGAAATCAAAATAAGTAGAGGCAATACGATGTAACTCAGTTTAGAAAACATAGTTCATCCCCCCATATACACGATCATTCGCACGAAATTGATTGATAAAACGTGGATCAGCATTGGTCTCAGAAGAATCATCAACAGCAAGAACATCAGCTCCCATGAAGAACGCCCACTTTTGAGCGGGATAAACATTCATCTCAGCACCAATGATTGTACCTAACTGATCAAAATCGCGAAGCCACTTTAAATGAGTCAAAACTCTTTTCCCCATAAGATGGGAAGAGATTACTGATTTCACACTCAAAGCATTAGAGAAGTTCATTCGATATGGTAACAGTGATCCCCGGTCTCCACCAAGGGAGTCAAGATCTCGTGTCTGTTTTTCAACTATACGAAGATAGTCAAACGACAAACCGATGGCATCAGATAAGTACCGAGTTTCAAAATTAAAATCAGAATGCAGAGAATAAATGCTCAAAGCCCCGGGTTGCTGCTGAACCCAATCCTTGCCGGCTTCTTTTTCTGGCTCTTGGTACTTAGGCGAATCTTCAAGATAAGAAACACTGACCATACCACCACTATAGTAATAGCCCATATCCATACCACCCAAGGTGTGGTAGCCAACAGCCGGACCGACAACAACTTCCCCGTAAGTGTTTGATGAGGTCACCGCCATGTTGGCATCATATCGCATCAGAAGCGTGTTAATGGGCTTTTTCGATAGATTAATGGACATCCAAGGGCCGTCCTCAAGCCCCCCCCATTTCAGACGGGCCCCGGCTCCAGGATTACTCACCAAGCGTTTAATGTCCGGTATGTTGAGAGAGTAATACACCTGGGTGTCTTTGTTTAAAACCGACGAGGATCGGGATGGCGTCTTGTACCATCGACTATCAGAAACCAGTCCTCCATTTTGTTCTTTAATTTCAGGATTCATTGTCGGAATGAAGACCGGAGTCCCGTAAGCAAGCAACTCCCAGGAACCAAATTGATGTTTAAAAAAAAGTCCCGTCAAACCCTGGTTCATCGGACGTAGAGCATCAAGATTGTATTTGGGCTCCCACAGACCTAACTGCCAGTCTGAATCAACCTGACTCCAAAACTCAATTTTCCTACCTAGAGAGACCTGAGTTCTCTGGTTGTTAAAAACACCAGAGGTATAAAGTTCTGATACTGCAAAATGGCTCCCGCCCCAATCGAAATACTTGCCTGCATTGAAATCAACAACACTTCGTGTGCTTTGAGTTCGATTCTTTAACTGAAATGAGGTCATGACCAACTGACTTTGATCAAGCTTGGGATTCGCTGCAATTGAAGAGAAATACTGCGAGGCCTCAAACCGAACCCCTCCGTGAACCTCTGTTCGTGAAAGACTGTAGGGACTTTGCATTGTGGATTGGCTTTGAGGGGGAGAAAATTTGAACTCTGAGGATTGAGCATGAACACCAATGGAGACCATCAATGGCGACAAAAAAGAGATCGGCAAAAATGAAGAAATCCAACAGGTCAATTTTGACATACAGGGCGTCAGTAAAAGCTATATTCAGTAGTGAAGTCAACAATATGATGCGATGCTATAAAGTAATTGCTCGATCTCTAAAAAATGACCAAATTGGGCCTAAATTTGAGATAAAAATGAATAGATTTGAGTTGAAGGAAACCCTGTAGTTTCTGCGTGTTGATTTCCTAACAGGGTCTTAAAAATATTGGGAACAACTTAAGCCACTTTTGACACAATTTTATGGAAGGTTTCATCGTCATGAACTTGATTCTTCCAAAACCGATGACTATCTAAAAATATTCTCACAAGGGATTTATCAAACTGAGTTCCAGCAAATCTTTGAAGCTCTCGATAAATAGCATCCAATGGAAGACCTTTTCTATATGAGCGATCCTGCCCCATGGCATCTAAAGTATCCACAATCAAAATCACTCGAGCAAGAAGAGGAATTCCATCATCTGAAAGCTTGTCGGGATAACCTTCGCCATCAACTCTCTCGTGGTGTGCTCTAACAGCAGGTACAACTTGCCTAAAAAAATCATGATGAGTCAGTGGCTGGATAATCTCTGCGCTTAGCACAGGATGCGACATCATTCGCCCATACTCATCATTTGTCAGTCGTCCGGGTTTATGAACAATGGCTCGCTCGATTCCCATCTTGCCGACATCGTGAAGCATACCTGCAAACTCTGCAACCTTTTGCTCATATTCAGTTAGCCCTGCTGCCTGAGCCAAATAAAAAGAATATTTCCCGACTCGCAAACAATGAGCATGGGTCATGGGATCGACAATTCTTAATGATTCAAGTAATGAATGCGTAGACGAATAAGCCCTCTCAGGAATATCACCAGAACTTGAAAAAGCAACGACCTTCGCTTGATTCGACAAACGATTTTCCCCCATGTAGATATCATGACTCTTATCGGAAATTTTCTCCAAGCCTTAAATCAAAAGTGTCTCAAGATGAGATGAATCGAGAAATTATTTACGTAAAAGTTGGCCCAACTTTGAATCTGCCTTTATTCCCTGCTGCACAGAAAGCTCCAGCGCAGACACTCCTGATGTGTTCTTAACAGAACCTGTTAAACCTTTTTGCAAAAGAATTTCGGCAATCTTCAATTGAAAATTTTGAATTGCTGTATGTAAAAGACTATCTCCATCGTTGTTAGTTTCTTTTAGCCCCTGTGGATTTTTACTTAACAGTGCTTCAAGTATCTCAACAGAACCCACTCGGACGGCTTCAAAAAAAACCGATTCTTTCTCTTTATTTTTGAGATTCAAATCAGCTCCTTTTTCAATGAGAAAGAGAGCCAATTTTTTTTCACCTGAAGAGACGGCATAAACTAACGCTGTATTTCCAGACTTATCCTGATGATTTAAATTTGCTTTTTTGGAAACGAGAAACTCAACAATGTCTTGATGACCATTGTGTGCGGCCTTGATTAATGCCGTTTCACCAAATTGATTTGTTCGATCAACTTTTGTTTTTTTCTTCAAAATTTTCTGAACTGATGAAATATCCCCTCGAGCAGCGGACTCGAGTAATTGATCATTTTCCGCTGCTGATAACGAAACCGAGACTACCAAGGTTAAAGAAATGATTAGACTTTTGATCAACATTATTTCAACACCTCAGTTGAAGGAGCTTCTCTCAATGTTGACAGTTGATCAAATGGCAAGAAGGCTTCACCTGAATACTCAATTTCCTTTTTACCTCCATGATTGTGAATCAACTTGGCAACATCAGTCCGAATCTTTGCTCGTCCGGCTTTCCAATCTGCATCTGACCCATTCGTTCCATAAATGAATCCAAAGTAAATCATTCCCTCTTGAGTTGACACGACTCCTGCTAAAGTCACAGCCGGATTAACAGTGCCTGTTTTGGCTATCATGGCTCCCTCGATCTCCGGCGTCGCCCCATAGATATTGGATACAGTGCTATTTTCATCTTCCACATCTCTACCTGCAACGGCCATAATATCCTTAAGACCCAGCTTCGCTTTCTGACTTAATTCTTCTTGCAAAGCCTTAATCACCTTCACAACAGACTGACAAGTTGCCGAATTATAGACCTTACCACCCTTGGGCAGATCGTATCGATCACCAGATCCATTCACCATACTTAACTGCTTCTCAGTCAAATTTAATTTCTCCTTAATAAAGGTCTGAAACTCTGAATGACCTCCAAGAGCTTCGAAAATCTGATTGGCCGCATGATTATTCGAATTCCGATTCATTTCTTTTAGCAAGGTCACTAAGGGTGCTGATTGGTAAATATATGTTTTTGCTTCTGTGGAAAGCTTCATGCTTTCACTGGAAACTGTTATAATTTGACCGATCTTGAAAGTTATATTTTCCGGCAGTTTCATTGAATGAATTGACTCTGCCTTCTGCTGAGTCTGCTCATAATTTTTATGCAAGTGACTTAATGATGCCTGAAGTTGACGAACGACGACGTTCGGAGCCGGGTCATTCAAACCAAAATGCCCCTGAGCAATCATACGATGGCGAATGTCATCAAAATACTTAAAGTTTTCGTCAAATGAGAGCGTTCGTACTCGTTTAACACCGATCTGGTTCAAATTCACAATGATATTCTGCAAAGACTCTCTCCCTAGATAGGGGTCCCTTGATCCAATCAAATGGACATCATAAAGATCTTCAGCAACAGGGGTCACAGCAATTTTCGTCTCAAAGCGCCCCTCGACTCCCATTTTTGAAATGGCCCAATACGATGTAATCACCTTACTGACGGATGCGATCTCATATATTTTATCTTGACGTACTCCTTGAACTTGCTTTCCGTCAGCCTCTTGAAGATAGCACGACGCCTTCAACGTTGCCGCAAAAGACAACGATGATGCAAAGACAAAAGATGCCCCTAATATTGTTTTCAAAATGAGTTTTTCCATAAGCTGATTCCCTTTGAGCAAGGTTTGCGCCAAACTGAGACCGTCTTTATCTAAAATATAGTGGCTATACACCAAATGAACACCTGTCGAAGGTTTAAACAGAGGCCATAAAGAGGCACCCAAACAAGAACCTGTACTTTTCATTACCAAGATGGGCCTTCATTATTTGTTGATCAATATAATTAGCTGGGCCTATCATGGAGAATATATGAAAAAACCTAGGATTTATGATTACAGAACCACACGAGCCTTCATCAAAGCCATGGATCTCTATATGGCAGCCAATAATCCAAAATATTCTCGTCGAAAATTATTAAAGCAGGCAAAGATTTCTTCCCCGAATGCACTCTCACTTATGTTGACTGGAAAGCGAGCTCTTAATCCAAAATGGTTTCCAGGAATTTGTCGGGCCTTTGAGCTCAATGCTGGAGAAAAAGAATATCTTGAAATCTTACTTCACTATGAAACTGCTCGTCCCGGCCCTGCAAAGTCCTATCTCCTAAAACGCCTTGCCGAACTCAATAGAGACGATGGCGGAGCTACTCTAAAAAAAGAGGACTTTTTAGAGCTATTAAGTATTCCCTATGCATGGGATGTGTTTTTTCTCTGCAACATCAAGGGACAAAATGGGAAGCCGTCGTGGTTTTTAGAACGGCTTGGGCGAGGAACAACTGACGAGATTCAAAAAGCAATAGACGGTTTGGTTCGCCTTAATATTTTACAGCGCTCGTCAAACGGAACTCTCTCACCACAAGTCCAAAATCTCTTTGCTCAGCATCTCACTTTCTCGGATATCTTACCAACACTGAAAAACTTTTTTATCGAAAGCCTGTCTCATCTTGAACGGAAACAAACACCTGACGACGAAACATGGGTACACACAGTGGTCATACCCAAAGACCGATTATCCGAAGTCCAAGAGGAGTTGAAAAACGCCGTCCATATTATCGTACGAGAAAACTCTCCTCCGCCATACGACGGAAAACTATTTCGAGTCCTCGTGCATCTTTATCCCGTCTCGAAATAATTTCCACCATCGATATTAATGCGCCTTTTTTTCTGTCATGAGACAACGGGCCCGAAGAACTTCTTTCTCATTACCCCGACTATCAAGACCTTTATAAATCAAGTCCATGTTCATGATATCGGCAAAAAATTGAGTGCCCAAAAATTCAACTTCGAATTTAAAACAACCTGGGCATCGATAGACTTGAAACTTATTCACCTTCAGCTCATAGCCCGTATCTTCCCCGCGCTTCACGCTCCACACTTTGGCTTGCTCTGTATTTTTTGGAATAGAAAAAGCAATCCCGCCGTCCTGACCTTCACAGCGAATATCCGCTTTAACCCGCGATTCGTTAGCAGGTAAATCAAAAAATGATAAGACTGGCACTGAAATTAATAGCGAAAACACTAAAGTCATCGTTTTCATAAAAATCCTTCCTCAATAAAGTTAATTGTTCTTTGAGTCTGGTATCAAGAATGATGCCGATAATTTTCCCCTTCAACAAAAAATCAATTGCTAACCAACCAGTTACCAGACTCAAAATGAGCATTTTGATCAAAATTTGTAGAAACTTCCACCCTCATTAAGAATATCCCCCCTCAGCCCTGAGCTATGTTATAAGTGAGGGCCTATGAAAAAGGCCGCTTTTTTTGTCTTTACACTGAATTTTCTTTTACCAGGACTTGCTTTAGCTCTAACACCCTCTTCACCATACAAAACAGGTGAGCAAGTATGTTTATCCTATCAAAATGAACACGGCGTGCGAGTTCAAGTCCCCATCAACTATGACGAACCCCATCTCGGAACAACCTCAATTTATGCATGGACTTTTGAGCCCTTTAATTCAAATAAGCCTACTGTCTTAGTATTTTTTGGTGGCCCTGGCAGCTCAGCTCACGATTCAAAAGAGCAATATCAGTATTTGAAAGATTGGAACATTATTCTTTTTGATCAAAGAGGCGTTGCCTGTAGTCGTCCCGAGACAGCTACGCTGATTGATGATCACAATTATTATCGATCCGAATCCATCGCTCGAGATGGAGCTGAGATTTTAAAAAGTTTTGGTGCTCATCAAGTCTCTATCTGGGGACACTCTTACGGGACCGTGCCAGCAACAATTTTTGCTTCATTTTTTCCTGAAAAAACGCGAGCTTTAATTTTAGAGGGAGTCATCTACGACGGTGGCCCTGCCCTTTGGCAGCCTCCTCATAAACTGAAGCTGATTCAAAAGTTTTTCAATCAACTTCCTGCGAATCTGAAAGTCAGAATATTGCAGCTATCTGCTCACCCACAACTTGATCCTTTTTGGTTTTCAGATCTTGTGAAATATCTGATGTACTCTAAAGACTGGGAAAAGCTCACAACTCATGTACTGACTGGTTTTTTCGAGCAAGAAGAGGCTTCTTTGATTTCCATGTTACAAGGATATGGACGGGGCTCTGAAGAAAGAAGTCGTTCAGAGGACTCAGAAGAGTTTGGGGCCTTTACTTTTCTCCATATCGCCTGTCGTGAATTTGATGCCAGACAAGAATACGCCAATCGGCTGGCCTATTTTGACAAAGGAAGACTTTATCCAGCAAAATACACTGCCTATGCTGATGAATGCGAGAAAAGAAAAATTCCCATCAAACTTTATCGTGCCACAGATTACCCACTGACTGTCCCAGTTTATTATTTTAACGGAACAACCGATGGGGCGACTGAGGCTCCGGCCGCCATTCGTCACTATAAAAATGTAGCTCAGGGGCCTGCGCAGCTGTTTTTAGTTCAAGACTCTGGACACGTGCCCGTCAGTGATTTGAATGAAAATGGGCAGTTTCATAAGCTCTTCTCGAGGGTTCTTTCTGGAGAAAAGCTTACAAAAGAAGATATTTCGAATTTTAATGATCAGTCTGAATTAGACATTCGATTCACAGAACATTTTTAGAAACTCCAACCCAACCCCATCGTTCCATAAAACAATGTGAATTGCATACGCTGTCTTGTCACCCCAGCCATGCTGACATTCTGCTGGAAATCCAATTGTTTGATACCAAATCCCGCTTCCCCGAAGAATTGCTTGGTCCACATCACTTTACCGTGGAAGTTGAGCTGCCAGTTTCCTAAGCCCTGACCGAAGTTATAGGCTTTAATTTCTGAACTATTGATCACGTTCACGTAATAAATAAACTCCATGTCCACCCATTTTGGATATCTCATCAGTGGAACATAGTTAAAGAGGTCATCAAAAATCTTGGGCATCGAACGAGCCCAGAACATACCGCCACCAAAAAGCTTAGCCTTAAAAATATCATAGGTGGCTTCGTTGTAACTACCCATCAGACCCCAAGATTCATCCCGTCCCCAAAGACCCGGATTTAAGCGATATTTAAAATCCAAAGTCAGATAGTTGAGTGTACTTTGAGTTTGCCCAACCTTCACCTTTGTTAAACTTTGGAAATATTTTGCCGAAACACCCCAGCGTTGACGTGAAAGCCAATAGTTTGTCCAACCAAAAAGGTCCTCGAACCAATAGTTCAACATTACCTCACCCATAATAACCGTGTCAGAACCAACTATACCCGTTAATCGAGTCGAAATCTCTCCAGGATATCCCTTGAAATGTTCAGAATATGCTTTGTAGGTTACCCCTTCTGACTCGACCAATAGATAACTCTTGTTAAAATCTCCTCTTTTTTGCGCGCCAAAGTTCCAAACAAAACTATTTGCAGGATCAGAACTATCAGGAACAGTTCCGTTTGTTGTTGAGCTGACCTTAGTTCCTGCGGCTTTTCGACCTAAAATCTTCGCCCCATCCTGATAGACTCCTTTTGGAGTTCTTTTAGAAACATAGGGGCGGATTTTCTCTGTCGGGATATTCTTGAGAACGAAATCTTGACGGAACAGACCTCCACCCTCTCCTGGAATAACTAGCATCGGCTTTGCTTTTGTCAATTCAAGATCATAAAACTCTCGAAAATCACCAATCGTTTGATACCACCACGGACCGATAAGCTCTTCTAAAAACGTCAGTTCTGTTTTGGTTAAAACACGAACCTGTGTCACTGGGCGACGTCCCCAAGCTACTAATCGCGCAACGTCTGGATTATTATCATCACCGACAATCTCCACAAGATTAAGCTGAACCGGCTTTGCTACAAACTCATATGAAGCTCCTGACGCAATCTCGGCAAAAAACTGCACTGGCTTATTAGCTTCAACTTCTTTGACGTCCTTCAGTGGAGCCTGTCCACCAAATGCAATCACACGAGCTGGTGTTGGAGCCTGCTTCAAAGGACTCATTGCAATTCGGTCATTTGACTTTGCAACCTCGTAATAACGCGTGCAAAGACGCGTCTGAAGGCCGTTCTCTATAGTTTTACTTACACAAAATCGAATCGGTTCCTCAATTTTCCAAAAAGGAGCTCCACCCTGGGCCTTGAAATTTCGAATAGCAAACTGTGTTTTTAATACCGGCGAAGCCTCTGCAGCCTCAGAGCCAGATTTTTTTTTCAAAGTCGCCTTCCATATCGCCATTGTTCTTTTCCACTTTTTGACAGAGTCCGGGGTAATCTCGGCCTGCCATAATGTTTTTCCTGCACGATTCATTGCTTCAATTATACCATCTTGAAAAAGATCATCGGGCCAACGCACAACAAGAACCCACTCATTTGCTGCACTTTTTGCGAGAAGTGGTCCTAATGCCGGCTCTAGGCGGTCTAATGTTGAAAGCACAACATAAAAAGTATTATCGTTAAATTCAGAACTCGCCAATTTCAGATTAGTCTGCGCTATCATCTCATAATCAAGCAGCAAGGGTTTTACATTAACATTTTCATCTGAAACTTCAAAGCGAAGGGGTACATTATAATCTGCATTATAAGCAGATGAAACATTTCTCTTCGGTGGTGGCGGCGGAGCTAAAGGTGCAGGCGGTTGAACTTCACCCTTTAAATTAGTATTATCTGCAGCCGCTGGTTGAGCCCCAGTGGCTTCAGTAGGCTTAGTGGGACTTGCTGCATTTGTGGACTTAGCCGGGGCCGCAGTTGGAGCAGGTGCTGCAGTTTTCTTCTTATTTTGAGCGTCGGCGCAGAGCGATAATGCCGTGGTGAAAAGAAAAGTTATACACGTAAATTTTAAAGCTTGATGTCGCTTAAATGTTGTCATTTGATATGCCCATACCTTGTTGAATTTACTTACGAACATTATAGAGGTGAAGCTTCGTGGCGACAAATAGAATCATCTATGAAATGCATTTAGAAACTATAATTGACCACACTGAGATCGTCCGAGAGCTTTTTCTCAAGACCTTAGTCCCGAATGAATTCAAATTCAAAGCTGGGCAGTTTGCTATGCTTCATGTCCCCACCACCCCAAAACCAACGCTTCGTGCTTATTCAATTGCATCCACAGAAGAACGAAAAGATGGTTTTCGATTACTATTCAAGTATGTTCCCAACGGAATTGCCTCAAATTTTGTGTGGTCCCTTAAAGGTGGAGAAACACTTCAATTCACTGGCCCCTTTGGAAGAGTCTTTTTCAAAGACCCCCCCGCCGAACAGATCGTCTTTCTCAATACAGGGACCGGATTGGCTCAACATTATTCCTATCTTATGTCAAAAAAGAAGCAATTCCCCCATCTCAAATATAAAATGTTATTTGGACTTCGAACAGAGGCCGATCTTTATTACCAAAAAGAGTTGGAAGATCTTAAAAAAGAACTACCCAATTTTGAATTCGAATATGTTCTCAGTCGCCCCTCTGAACAGTGGAAGGGTAAAAAAGGATACGTACAAAACTTTATCACTGAGATCGATTATAAAAATACCAGCACACATTTTTATTTGTGCGGAAACAGTGGAATGATTAAAGACGTCAAACGCATTCTGATCGAGGAAAATCAATTTGAGCAAGATAAAATCTTTTCTGAAGCCTTCGATTGAGCTCACAACAGCTTCAATCCTTTGGGGTTTTGGATTTATCGGCACCGTGTGGGCTTTACGCTTTTTGGGTTCACCGGCCATCATCTTTTATCGATTTGCCCTGGCCTTTGTTGTCGGATTAGGCATTTTATTTATCTTCAATCGTGATTATAAAATGTGGAGAAATGAATTTCGCTTATCCTTCTGGGCGGGATTCTGGCTAGGGCTGACCTTGATTCTACAAACTTGGGGGCTCATAACCACCACGGCCACTAAATCTTCTTTTATCACCACTCTCTATGTTATTATTGTTCCCTTACTTGGTTATTTTTTCCAAAAAGAAAAACTTCATCCTCTACATTTTTTATTTGTTGGCCTTGCTGTCGCGGGAACGGCAATGATTGTTGATTTTCAATGGAGCACGTGGAGCCTTGGGGACTCTTTAACATTAGCCAATGCCTTTACTGCAGCTTTTCATATTCTCTATGTGGGCAAAATTGCTCCCCGGTCTCAACATCACTTTGCCTTTAATATTTTCCAGTCTTTCTGGTGCGCTCTCTTTGCACTTTGTTTATTAGCTTTAGATACACGTTGGAGTTTAGCTCCCTTAGACACCAAAGCATGGATCGGAATTCTCAGTTTGGGACTGGGGTCTTCTCTTTTTGCTTTTTACATTCAAGTGAAAGCTCAAAAGGTTTTACCCCCCTCACTGGCAAGTCTTCTTTTCATGATGGAGTCCCCCTTTTCCTACTTCTTTGCCTATCTCTTCTTGGGCGAACGCTTAAATAACCTGCAGTCATTTGGCGCTGGATTGATCTTTTTTGCCTGCTTTGGAGCAACAATCATTGAGCAGAAACGAAAATAAGTTTTTCAGAAAAATGAAAACTGGCAGATCTACTGTTCATAGATCAGACATTTTCAGACTAATTTGAATGAAAATCCCCTAACTGACCTCAGTCCAGTCTAGTGTGCATTCGCAAAAAATGAAAATTATGATTCGATTATTTCAAAAAAATTTGTTTGAGAAATATACAGGATCAAAGTTTAGCCAATAAAAATTCAATTTTTTGAAGTCTCAAAATAAGAAGCTCCAAACATTTCATCGAGTTAGAAATCGATATCCACAACCAAAAGTTGGCCTCGGGTTTGCGTTAGCATGATACCGGAGGTCTACCATGAAAAATGCCAAATACGTTCTCATCCTTATGTTCGCGCTGGTCGGCTGCAGTAAGGTGAACTTCCAGAATGCCCTTCAAGCAGAGAATACCAAAATGGCTGCGCCGCCGGATGACTATGATGATCCCATGATTCCCGTTACACCAGAACCACCACCTGTGGTTGTTACACCAGAACCCCCTGTTGTGACTCCGGAGCCACCACCTGTGGTTGTTGTCCCAGAACCCCCTCCTGTGGTTGTGCCACCACCTGCACCACCTGCTCCTCAAAAAACCACTGGAACTTGCACAAAAGGACAATCCGTATCTTCTTGTCTTTCGTGTGACTACACAGTTCCTACGGTTCCTGCTTGGCAACCATCAACAAAGGCAGAAAAACTTGCTCAAATTCAATACCTTTCTTGCCCAATTAAAAATGCAAGCAATTCACCAACTCACACAACCATAACTCAACTTCAAGCTGTGTCTAAAATTCAAGCTTGTACTCAGGCTATCTACCCAGAGACATCCATGTATGACTCTCAAGCCCTAACCATCGCAGCTCTTTTAGGTGATGATCCTTACATGAGAAATAAAATCTATGGTGGGCTCTGGTATCAACCTCCATATACTGATCACTTTGAACAGTATTTCGGAGTCTACCATGCTGACATCATCAAAGTCTTTTGTGGTGGCGAAGATCCTGCAACAGTTCTTGCTGGCCCCATGCTCACAAAAGAATACTATGACCTTTGCTACGGTCTTGGACAATGTGATCCCAGTCAGTGGACCTCTGCCGCTCGAACTCGATGGAACACCATTCAAGCCATTCGTGATCAGCTTCGAAGTTGTATGATCACAAGCCGAGATCTACCGCCACTGACTGTTCTTCCGGGTCAGCCACTTCCTGAGACTCTTGTGAAGTCTTGTTCCTGGAAAAAGTTTGATGGTCTCTTCGAAGTGGGTGGTCAAGCTGAAGTTCAATCATGGCTTGATGCTGGCTACAAAGTATCAGTTGAAACTGGAGTGTCTTGTTCTCAAATCACATCAACTGCTGGTTTGAGCGGACAAGTCACTTTAACTGGATTTATTTGTCAGTAATTATCTTTTCGGCAGGAACTTTTTAAGAAACTTTCCTGTCTCTGAATCAACAACACGACTGACTTCTTCGGGGGTGCCGCTTGCAACAAGGCGCCCCCCATTTTTTCCCCCATCAGGCCCCATATCAATCACATGATCCGCAGACTTAATCACATCGAGATGATGTTCAATCACCACCAAGGTATTTCCTTGATTGGCAAGTTCCTGTAACAATTCAATTAACTTTTTGATGTCATCAAAATGAAGCCCCGTCGTCGGCTCATCCAAAATATAAAGGGTCTTTCCTGTGCTTCGCTTGGAAAGCTCTTTTGAAAGTTTCACTCGCTGAGCTTCGCCACCTGATAAAGTTGTCGAGCTCTGTCCCAGTGTCATGTAATCAAGTCCAACTTGATGAAGAGTTTCCAATTTCTTAAAAATATGTGGATGGTTTTGAAAAAACTCAAGGGCCTCGGTGACTGGCATATTCAGAACATCGGCGATCGACTTGCCTTTGTATTTAATATTTAATGTTTCTCGGTTATACCGGGCCCCTAAACAGGTATCACAGGTCACAAAAACATCAGCTAAAAAGTGCATCTCCATTCGAATCTGCCCATGCCCTTGACAGGTTTCACATCGACCACCTTTGACATTGAAACTGAATCGTCCCGGCTCGTAACCGCGAAGTTTAGCCTCGGGAATATTGGCATATAAATCTCGAATCAGAGGAAAAAGTCCGACATAGGTCGCAGGCGTTGACCTTGGCGTGCGTCCAATTGGTCGCTGATCAATCTCAACCACTTTATCAAGGTGTTCTAATCCCTGTATGGATTGAAATGGCGCAGGTTGAACAGATGATCGATAAAAATGCTGCGCCAATTTTCGATATAAAGTATCGATGATCAAGGTCGATTTTCCACTGCCGGACACTCCTGTAACCACTGTCAAAGTGCCAAGAGGAATGGAAATGTCCACATTTTGAAGGTTATTTCCTGTTGCACCTTTTAAGTGAAGACTCTTCCCATTTCCTTTTCTTCTTTGAGCGGGAACAGGAATTCTCAACTCTCCACTTAAATATCTGCCCGTCAGACTGTTTTTATTTTTTTCTATTTCTTCAGGCGTGCCTGCGGCCATCAGCTCTCCCCCTAGCACACCGGCCCGGGGGCCAAGATCAATCACGTGATCCGCAAAACGAATCGTGTCTTCGTCATGCTCAACAAGCAAAATGGTGTTTCCTCGATCTTTTAAATCTCGGATAATTTCTAAAAGCCGATGATGATCCCTTGGGTGTAACCCAATACTGGGCTCATCCATAACATAAAGAACCCCGATTAATCCTGAACCCACTTGAGTCGCAAGACGAATTCGCTGTGCTTCTCCACCAGATAAAGTTCGACTGGTTCGGCTCAGTGATAAATACCCCGCGCCAACTCGCTTTAAGTATTCTAGTCGAGAAAGAATTTGTTTTAAAATTTTATCCGCAATCAGTTGATCTTTTGATTTCACTTTTAGATTTACAGCCCAATCATACAATTCAGAACAAGAAATCTCTGACAGTTCAGCAATATTTTTTCCACCGACCCGGATATTCAAGGATTCTTCTCTTAACCGAGTTCCATGACATGCTGGACACACACTGATTTCTAATTCTTCGTCTTCTTCAGCATCATCAGAAATTTTCTTTTCATTCTTATACCGATAAGAAATCTTTTGAAGTACTCGGCCCCCTTCGCCCCCGTGCTCATATTCTTCTGTTTCAACCAAATCCGTCGTGCCTAAGCCCTTACAGGTGGGACATGCCCCCCGAGGGTTATTGAAACTAAATATTCTTGGCTCAAGCTCTGGGAAACCAAAACCACATACAGGACAGGCCGAGTGCAGTGAATAAGCGGTTCGATTCCCATCAGTTGTTTCGACAACCAAGCGTCCTGAAGCCATCACTAACGCTGTGTTCACACTTTCTGCCAATCTGGTTCGAAGATTTTCTTTTAAAATCAATTGGTCAACAACTAGGTCAATATCGTGAACTTTGGTTTTTGCCAGTTTCTTTGCGCTTTCTAGCTCTATCATTTCTCCATCGACTTTGGCTTTAACGAATCCTTTTTTCGCCCATTTTTGAAATTCAGCAAGAAACTCACCTTTTTTTCCTTGGGCCATAGGAGCTAAAATATAAAATTTTGAGCCCATTTCTTTTTTTAAGATGTCCTCAATAATTTGATTGGGTGTCTGGCTCTCAACCGGAATTTTATGGGTTGGACATTCGGGAACTCCAACTTTTGCAAAAAGAAGTCGTAAATAATCATAAATTTCCGTCACCGTTCCAACAGTTGACCTGGGATTATTCCCCACTGATTTTTGATCAATCGCAATTGCCGGAGATAAACCCGTCACCGAGTCAACTTCGGGCTTTTTCATTTGCTCAAGAAAATTTCTAGCATAGGCAGAAAGACTTTCGACGTAGCGTCGCTGCCCCTCGGCATAGATAGTATCAAAAGCCAATGACGATTTACCGCTGCCACTTAAACCTGTCATCACTGTGATCTTATTTCGAGGAATCTGAAGGCTAACGCCCTTGAGGTTGTGTTCACGGGCATTTTTCACCGTGATCCCATCAAAATGTTTTTTCTCAACTTCTGCCATCCGAAAATCATCTCAGAACTTAGTGATGGGCTCAAGTCCAACTGATGAGAATCGAGTTAAGTCGACTTTTTTTGACAGTCTCGACAAAGCCCGTAAAGTTCCAAGACATGCCCCGTTAACTGGTAACCAAATTGCTTTGCAACAGATTCTTGCAGTTTTTCAATATCATGGTTTTCAAACTCACAAATTTTACCGCAGTGAGTACAAGTTAAATGGTCATGGTGGACTTGAGAGGACATTTCGTACCGAGCAGCTAGACCACCCATTCGAACTTCATTTACAAAGCCTGACTCGGTTAATTTTCTTAAAAACCGATAGACCGTCGCGAATCCAATCGAAGCATCTTTTTCAACAACAACTTCAAAGACCTCTTGTGCTGTCACATGGGCTCGCCCAGCAGTCAAGGCCTCAAGAATGAGCAGACGCTGGTCGGTAACCTTCATCCCCATATCTCGAATAATGTTTTTAAAATTCTTCGATTCGATTTTCTCTCGGCGAACTAATTTTTCAGCATGTCTTTCGGAATGTTGTCTAGGCAGTGTCATACAGCAGAGTGTGTATACTAATTGAGAATAATTATCAATATCAATTCTATAGAAATGCAGCCAGTCATCATCTCCAAAATCATGTCGCCAAATACCTTGACCCCACCCTGGTTCCGAAATGAAATACTCACATATGGAGACCTCTCTTATTCTGGCATCCACATCTCCTTACCGTCGCGAGCTTATAGCCCGCCTTGGACTGCCTTTTGAAGCCAAAGCCCCACTTTTTGACGAGGATATAGCAAAATCAAATGAGAACTCACCTGCTCAACTGGCTCTTTTTCTAGCTACTGAAAAAGCCAAGAGCTTAAGCACACCTGAAAATTGCGTCATTGGGGGCGATCAAGTCGTTACACTGGGAGCAGAAATTTTAGGCAAGCCAAAGACAAAAGAAAATGCCTTTGTTCAGCTTTCAAAAATGAATGGCCAATCTCATGAACTTCTAACCGCAACAGCCGTTTTTTACCGTGGACAAGTCAAAGCCTGGGTGAATTTAACAAAAATGCAGATGCGAAAATTATCCTCTGACCAAATCCGTTCTTATATCGAGATGGATCAGCCCCTTGACTGCGCCGGTTCTTATAAAATTGAAAAATCAGGAATTTGTCTTTTTGAAAAAATAGAAACTACAGATTTTACAGCCATTCAGGGACTTCCCCTGATGGAGCTGACACAAACCTTATCTGAATTCGGGTATTGCATACCAAATACGAGGTCCTTATGAGCGAAAAAAAAGAACAACTTCATACCCAAGCCTGTAAGGCGCGAAACCATGCCTATTCTCCCTACAGTCATCACAAAATTGGCGCTGCCGTCTTATTGGATAATGGATATGTTTACTCTGGCTGTAATGTCGAAAACGCAAGCTACGGGGGCACCATCTGTGCCGAGAGAGTTGCTGTGGTCAAAGCCGTTAGTGAAACTCAGGCTCCAGTTAAAATTGAAGAAATCTGTGTTGTCAGCGATGCAAGAGATCCCTGGCCCCCTTGTGGATTTTGTCGACAAGTTATTGCCGAGTTTGCTCATCCTGATGTCAAAGTTCATGTGGGCAACTTAGAAGGAATTAAGAAAACATATAAACTCAAAGAACTTTTACCCGACGCCTTTGGACCTGCTTTTTTGAAGAAGTATTAAAGAATGTATTACGGAGAACGTTTTAACAGCATTTCTCATCTTGTCGGAGTTGCACTGAGCCTGGTTGGAGCTTCGGTGTTAATCACTCTTGCTGTGGTCACAAAAGATCCCTGGAAAATCACAAGCTCGAGCATTTATGGAGCCATGATGATTTTTCTTTTTGGATTTTCCACTCTTTATCATTCCCTGAAGGGCCGAGCGAAAGTCATTTTTCAAAAATTGGATTATATTGCTATCTATCTCATGATCGCAGGAACCTACACCCCATTCACCTTAGTCAACCTGAGAGCTGCTGATGGGTGGATATTCTTTTGGATCATTTGGGGACTAGCCGCTTTTGGCATCAGTCAAGAGTTAGTCAGAAACTCTGTCACTCGCAAACTATCTCTTCTCATTTATGTCGTTATGGGATGGTTGATCTTATTTGCAATTAAAGATCTCTGGCAGGCCTTAACAGCAGCTGCTCTGACTTGGCTCATTCTGGGCGGAGCCTTTTACACAATCGGAATCGTCTTTTTTGTGAATGATACAAGATGGAAACACGCCCACGGGGTTTGGCATCTTTTTGTTCTCGCCGGATGCATTTGCCAATACTTCAGTGTCGTTCTTTCGATTTTATAATTCTGAACACTGATTCTTAGGGGCCAAGAACCACATCGAGCTCAAGAGCCGGAATATCAGTCTCTGGATTGCTCTGATGAAAAATCTGATCCAGAGATTTAAGCATCTTTTGCTTTTCAAGATCTTCTGTTTTTCCCAGTCGCTGAGATGAGACAACCTTCATCTGATGGTAAAGCTTCAAAACATCAACCTCAACCTTTGGAGTTACTCCTGCGGCCTCTAATAATCGACGAGACCGAACTGCTTGATCTAATAGTTCTCGATTGTAGTATTCAACAATTCCCCCGTGAAGCTCATCAAAATTAAGAGTCCATGTTTGACCGGGCAAATATAATTGCTTCAGCTTCCCGATCAGTGTCTTCTGGTTTAACCCTGAAACTCGGGCCATAAAGATTGTTGGCAGAACGTTCATACGAGTCTGTAAAAGTTGAATCGCAATATCTTTGTGAAAAATAACTTCCTTTGCAAATTCTGGAACTTCAGAAAGCTGAACCTGTCCCTTTTGATATTGCAGATCGTACGTTAGTCCCTTCTCAATCAAATCATAAAGGCTCATCGCATCTGATTGAGTCTTATTTAACTGATTCACTTGTTTTCGATTCATTTTATGCATCATTGCAGCCAGTGCATTAAATGAAGCTCGGGGATTATTGGACATCAAGGAATCCAGCCATTTGATTTCAGTCACATCAGACAAAGCCGCAACTTTTCCACGCTTTGGAGCAAGACCTTCAGCCTCTAACAAAAATTCCATTGCAGCGTCCTTGGCCAACTTTAGGCGTGCTTCAGATTGCTTGTCTTGCCCGAAGTCTTGCCAAAGCTGAATCTCAAAGGAAAGAAAATATTGGGCCGCAATTGCGAGCTTATTTTCCATCGCTGGCATCTCGTGTAGTTTTTTAATTAATTCACGGCGCAGTCCAAGAGCCATCCCCTGTCGATTGGCATCATAAAGCTCCTCCGTGACCCCTTTCATTTCATCCAGGGCCCGCTTCGTCTCTGCCGTTTTTTCTTTGAGCTCCTGTGTGTTCACCAACATTTCTTTTGAAGTTTCCTTTAACTCTTGAGTATTGGTGAGCATGTCTTTTGAGGTCTCGTTGAGTTGTGACGTGTTCGTCAGCATTTTATCTGAAGTCTCGGCCAACTTTGTCGTTGTTTTATTCATTTCATCCGATGTCGCCCCTAAGTGCTTAGTCTGATCTCGCATCTCAATTGTCGCCCCGTGCATCTCTGTGAGCTGTTTTTTCTCAGCACAGGCAAACTGTAGGCTAGCAAGAACGACGCAAGATAGAAGGGAAATGGATTTTCTCATAAAGCACCTCAGTTCAACTTTATTCAAGAATGACACCAAGTTTTTATGCTTTATCGAGTATATACTTTACTTAATAACTAAATCACTGATTTGGGCTGCTTTTTTTACTAACTGTTTAAAAGTTTGACGGCTCTAAGACCCACTTCTCAAGAGCAATTGTTTCCAGTTCAATTCGCTGAACGCAAACTGCGCTGGACTGAATTTCAGGAACTTTTTGATATTCTGTGAAAAGATAGATCAAAAGATCAGACTCACTTTTAAAATCAAGTTGCTGAAGTCTGCACAAAATCGAATCTGCCCACCGATCCAAGTCCATCATATTCACTGTCATGCCTGACTGAGAATCCAAGGAAGTTGAAACGCCCACAGACAAATAAAAAGCCCGAGCAATATTTTGCACTCGGGCTTCAAAAGCATATTTTCTAAAAAAACTAATTTTCATCGTCCGTTGAGAAGCTCAAGATTGCGCTCAATCTTCGTCGTCTTTTTTTCTTGTTCAATCCACTGGCCATAAATATCCATTGATTTCTCACGAGTCATTTGAGCAACTAGTGATTTCTCATCGGCCACCAAAGGTTCCTTCTTCATTCCTTTAAACTTAAGAATAAAACGACTCCCCCCATCTCGAATCACCTTACCAAGAAAAGGTTTGGCCTCAGACACTTCAAATGCCGCTTGCAAGGCTACTGCGCTATTCATTTTAGGAACTGACTCGGCACTCAGGTCAAAATATCCAGTTTCGTCCCACTCGACGCCGAACATCTTCAGTTTTGAATCAACAACTTCTGTTTTCCCCTGGGTGACGGCTTCATCAAAAATCTTCATCTCAGCTTCAAATTTTTCAGAAGCCATCAGTTTCTTAGCAATTTGATTTTGCGCAAGTTCAAGCTTAGCTTCTTGGGCAGGCTTTTTTTCGAGGACCTTGATCAAATGATAACCAAACTGAGATTTGACAGGTCCACCAACAACCCCTACTTTTTGCTCAAATGCGACCTTTTCAAATTCGGGGACCATTCTTCCTCTTGCAAAGAAACCAAGATCTCCCTTTTTAGCCTTTGACCCGATATCCTCTGAAACCTCAGAGGCAATTTTGCCAAAATCTTCTTTCTCAGCTCTTTTCTGAAGGGATTTGATTTTATCCAAAGCCTGCTTCTCGGATTCAGGCTTGGTCGGATCCACTTTAATCAAGATATGCTGTGCCCGAACTTCTTCTTCATTCGAATATGAAGCTTTGTTCGCATTGAACTCGCTCTCCACTTTTTTCTTGAATTCTGAATCTGCCAATTTGGCTTGAACTTCGGATTCAGGAATAGACATCTGAGCCAGGACTTTCTCTTTATCAATTTTTGCAAATCCAACGTTGAATTTTGTCTCTTTCAAAGCCTTTAACTTCTCAAGCTCAAGCGCTGAAGGTGTCGCAGTGAGCTCAAGAAGCTGACGCGAACGTCGTGATACCAAGTCCTTACGAACCTTTTGTTCAAAATCAGCGGGAGTCAGGCGATTCGCAGTCAGTATTTGCTGATAAACATCTCTTTGAAACTTTCCATCTTTTTGGAAAACAGGCATTTCGTGAATAATATAATCACGCACCTCAGCATCCGTAGTAAGTATCCCATTTCGCTGCGCCGCCTGAGAGACAACTTCACCTGTGATCAAGCTTTCAAGAGCTTGTTGTTGAACAAACTGACGCTGCATGTCTCCGTCGGCCTTTCCTCCGAAGAACTGGGCATACATCTGTTCCAGTCGGCTCGCCTCACTGCGAAGATCAGCTACAGAAATCAAAGTATCATTCACAACAGCCGCCGCTCCGTTACCAGTCGCTGTGTGCTTTCCCTGGAACCCAAAAAGGACAAAAACGACAACAATAGCTCCGAAAATAAGCATTGCCGTTACACTTCGGAAAGAAATTCCCTCTTTTGAGATCTGTTTTTTCAATTGTTCGATCATGATGTCACTCCTCAATTTTTGAACTTCATGAGTACACCCTGCGAATTCAACTTTTTCAAGAAAATATTTTTTCAACTCTCTATTGGAAACAGCGAATCTTTTTGCTACCGTTTTAAAGTGAGGTAGAAATTGAATTGGCTGAATTTTGATCTAAAAAAAGTCTTATTGATCGGGGCAATGATTTTGCTTCCCCTCATTTCGATTAACACGCAGCAGAGACCCTCTGAATCTGGATGGTATAATAAGCCATTTACTTTTCTTGCTGGAGTCGTTGAAAACACCTTTTTCTCGTTTAATGATGGGGTCCGAGGGACCACGAAGCTCTATCTTGATTTAATCAACCTCAAAAAAGAAAGCGCTGAACTGAAGAAGCAGAATAACGAATTACTTGCACGACTTCAGGCGATGGACGAATTGCACAAAGAAAATGAACGCCTCAATTCTCTACTCGAATTTAAGCAAAAATCAAAAATGCAACTCGTCGCAGCTCGGGTTGTGAGCAAAGACCCCCTATCTGACCATTCAACAATACGGATTGATAAGGGCACTCATCATGGGCTCAAGGCAGGGATGGCGGTTATTTCAACCCAAGGGGTCGTCGGATATATTTTTCGCCCCGAAGCCTTTTCTTCCAATGTGCTCCTCATCACTGATCGTTACGCTGTTATTGATGGAATTGTCAGTCGAAGCCGAGCCCGGGGTATCGTTGAAGGCAAAAGTCAAGATGCTTGCACACTGAGATATGTTGAGAAATCAGAGGACATCCAAAAGGGTGATCTTATTGTCACAAGCGGACTAGACAACATCTTTCCAAAAGGATTTCCGATCGCGATGGTGGATGATGTTGAAAATAAACCCTATGCAGTTTCATTAAGAGTCGATCTTCGACCCGTTGTAGATCCAGACAAGGTTGAGGAAGTCTTTATTATTACCAACGCTCAAAACGAGGACCTCTCTGATCGAGTGACGATGGGACAGTAATGTATCAAAACAGGCATTTCTATTTTAATACCATTTTCCTGCTTCTCTTCACCTACATCTGCTTGGGGTTTCAAACAAATATTTGGTTTTCGTTCACTGGAAACTCTCCCTCTCCCCAGCTTTGGCTGATAATTACCCTTTACGTTACTCTTTATCGCAAAATCTATGTGTCGGTGTTTATTAACTATCTGATCGGTATCGTGCTGGCCTCTTTCTCTTCTGTGTCGGTCGGCATCCTCTGGCCCGCTCTACTTATCATTACCGTCCTCGCTCACTTCGTCAAAAGTCGAATGTTCTGGCCAAGCACAAGATATTTTGTCATTTCAACATTTAGTTTTTCAGTGCTATTCCATATCATCTATTTTATCACTTCTCATCTGCTTGAAAATAATCCCACGCGGCTCTCTTTCTTTACTCGCCTGTCTGAAATTCTTCTCACAGGCTTATGGGCAGCACCCATGTACTGGGCTCTGACCTGGATTGATAAAATTTCCTATCGAGAACCTCTTCCTGATTCCACAGGAGTTTCTGAATGAGTCAGTACATTTCTAATCCAGATGAGGCCAAGGAACTTCTGCCGAGATACAGGCTTTTTTATGCAACCATCGCTTTTACTTTCTTCATTTTTACAACCCGACTTTGGTATCTTCAAATTATTGAGGGTACCGAATTAAGAGAGTTCTCGGAAAAAAATCGTATCAAACAGGTCAAGATTATGTCTCCTCGTGGACTCATGCTTGATCGTGAGGGAAAAATTCTTGTCGAAAATCATCCCGGCTTCGAGGCTGTTCTCAATCCTCAGTACCTCAAGGAACTTGAGCCCCTTTCTCAGACCCTGGGCCCCATTGTCGGAATGGAACCCGACAAGGTTGTTCAGAAGATTGTGAAAAGCAAACGCCAAAATGGCCCATTTGCTCCGATTAGGCTGAAAGACAACCTCTCTAAAGATGAAGTTTTTCGACTAAAACGAATTCGTTTAGATACCCCGGGTCTCGATATCCGCGAAACCGTTGTTCGCCACTATCCTCTGCGTGATAACGGATCTCAGCTTTTTGGATACGTCGGAGAAATATCAAAGAAACAAATTCCTTTATACAATCAGATGTACAAAGGACAAATCACCTTTGATCAAGGTGATATTATTGGAAAAAATGGACTTGAAGAAATTCTTGAGAAGGATGTGCGCGGCAAAGATGGGATTCAATTTGTCCAGGTCGATGCCTTCGGACGTGAGTCCAACACACAAACTCCGAACATTTACGGGGAGCAAATTCAAGATCTTGACCCCAGTCCTGGAATGAATGCAGTTCTCACCATAGACAAAACACTACAAGAAGCTGCATTTAAAACCTTCTCTGAAGGGCAACGTATCGGGGGAGTTGTCGCTATGAAATCCAACGGAGAGGTTTTGGCTTGGATCAGCTCCCCGAGCTTTGACCCGAATGAGTTCTCTACTGGAATTTCTCCCCAACTCTGGACAAAGCTGATCAACGACCCTTTTAAACCCCTACGCAATAAAGTGATTCAAGATCACTTTTCCCCAGGATCAACGTTTAAAGCCTTCATGGCCATGACGGCGTTGCAAGAAGAGGTCATCAGTCCATCGACTGTTATTAACTGCCCAGGCTCGCTCCGTTTCGGAAGACGAGATTACCACGATCACTTGAAAGGTGGACATGGAAATATCACTGTCTACGAAGCTCTTGAACGATCCAGTAATGTTTTCTTTTATAAAATGGGTATCTCACTTGGGATCGAAAAAATGTACTCTTATATCTCCCAACTTGGAATCGGACAGAAAACAGGGATTGAACTTCCAAGAGAAGCCACGGGTCTCATGCCAAACTCAGCATGGAAAAAGAAAGAGCTTGGCGAGGAATGGCAGCCCGGAGAAAATCTCTCTAATGCCATAGGTCAGGGATTTGTTCAGGCCACCCCACTGCAATTAGCGATTGCGTATAATGCAATTGGAACGGAGGGAAAAGTTGTCCGTCCCTTCGTTATTAAAAAAATAATTGATCACGACGGAAAGACTCTAAAAGAGACACAACCACAAATTATCAGAGACATAGCTCAACCCCAACCCAACGGCATTCGAGTTGATCCTACAACCTTTAAAGTCGTTAAGGAAGGCTTGCGCCGTGTTGTTCAAGGCTCCAGAGGAACTGCAAGACATGTGCATATACCTGGTGCTGATATTGCTGGAAAAACGGGAACGACTCAGGTTATGGGATTCGCAGCTAATGATATTTACTCAAAATGTGAAAACCGTCCAATCCATCAGCGCCACCATGGTTGGTTTGTCGCCTTTGCTCCTGCTGATAATCCCGAGATCACTGTTGCCGCACTGGCCGAGCACTCATGCCATGGTAGCTCCGGCGCTGGACCGGTTGTAAAAGAGATTATTAAAAAATATTTCGAAAAATATCATCCTGAAAGGCTTGCTGAAGCTTCAAAAACTGAAAAAAGCAAAAGAGCTCAGGCACAACCAGAAGTAATTGAAGGTGAATAAATGGATTTAAGTCTTCACGTCGAAGAGAGAACCATACTGAAAAGGATCGATTGGAATCTGGTCATGGTCATTCTAGCCCTAAACCTTGTGGGTTTGATCAATCTCTACAGTGCCACTCATGGTCCTCACTCGGCAGATATTCAACCGCTTTTTAGAAATCAGATTATCTGGCTAAGCGTTGGCTGGGGAATTTTCTTTCTCATCACCTTTATTGACTATCAAATCGTTAATCGGATCGCGTATCTCGTTTATTTTCTCAATCTTGGTGCAATTGTTTTTGTGACTTTCTTTGGTGTGGTTGCCTTAGGCGCTCAACGCTGGATTGATTTGGGTTTTTTTCGCTATCAACCCTCTGAGACCATGAAGCTCGCAATGATCATGGTTTTAGCAAAAACTCTTCAAACGCGCAGTTCAGAAGGCTCCGGGATGGGTCTTCGCGATCTCATCTGGCCGCTGATCCTTCTCGGAGCTCCCTTTGTTCTCGTTGTCGAGCAGCCTGATCTTGGGACGGGCCTGCTCATTGCTGCCATATCTTCAACAATTCTTCTCTTTATGAAAATAAAGCGCTGGATTTTGGCAACCGCCATCTCTGCAGTGATTATCGCAGCTCCGTTAGCGTGGAACTATGCCCTTCGAGATTATCAAAAAGCCCGAATCACAAACTTTTTAACTCCAACAAATGACCCCCGAGGCTCTGGCTACAATAGCATTCAGTCAAAGATTGCGGTCGGCTCAGGCAAAATACTTGGCAAAGGTTTTCGCAAAGGAACCCAGTCTCAACTTGAGTTTCTTCCTGAACGCCATACCGACTTTATTTATTCAGTGCTTAGCGAAGAGCATGGATTTATCGGAAGTGTCACAACCCTTGCTCTCTTTTGCATGTTATTTCTGATTATTATTCGTATTGCGTCTACTGCTCGGGATAAATTTGGAGCCCTGCTTACCGTCGGAGTTCTGGCCTACATCTTCTGGCACATGTTTATCAATATGGGAATGGTCATTGGCCTTCTGCCCATTGTTGGAGTACCCCTCCCCCTTCTTTCTTACGGAGGATCAAGCATGCTCACAACAATGGCAGGAGTCGGCCTGATTTCCAGCGTGGCCTATCGACGCTATCTGTTCTAATTATAAATGCTTTGTAATAAATGAAACGATGGTGTCCTTAGGGACTTTTCCCATCAATTGATCAACAGGTTGACCACCCTTAAAAAGAATCATTGTGGGAATACTGCGAATTCCAAATTGAGCCGCTGCATTTTGGTTATTATCCACATCAAGCTTCACAATTTTCATTTTAGCACCCATTTCTTGAGCAACTTCCTCAAGAGTTGGAGCCAAGGCCTTACACGGCGGACACCATTCAGCCCAAAAATCAACAAGCACCGGAACATTTGACTTTGTCACATCCGCATCCCAACTTGAATCTGTTACATCTTTCGTAAATTGCCCCATCCATAACCTCCATGATTATGAACCAATACTAAGACCTACCCCATTCAGGGCTCAATTACTTTTTTTAAAGAGAGCTGAAACAAACTGCCGCTTCAGCTTATCCAATTTGTCTAAAAGATCGAAATCATAGTCTTTTTTCATTTCTACCTGTTTTTCACGAATAGCTTGTCGCGTATGTGTGCTCTGCGTTTTATCAATGCTCATCCCTTGAACAAACTTTTGATATTTTGCGACACGATCCTTATCTTCAATTTTTATTGACTCATGAACTGAAACCGAGCTTGCGCGTGATGAAACATTCACATCCTCGGATTCTGTGGACTCAGAAAATTGGGCCTTTGAATACTTCTCAAGTAATGGTTGTGCATCTAACCCCAATAACTTTGCTATTGTCTGAATGAGCTTTGCCGGCTGAATTGGGGCCTCTAGAATTGAATCCATTCGAGCCTTCGCAAGAGCTGCAACATCGGGACGGACCCCATTAGGTACAACTAAAACCACTTTGCCATGATACTTCCCGTACTCTTTTAGTTTTTGAGAAACCTCGACACTTGAAAACTTTTGTTTACCATAGATAATCATCAAATCAGGATTAAATGTGAGAATATGATCAACTAATCTTGAATCAGATTGAATCGCAAAGACATCAAAACCAATCTTCTTCAAGTAAGTCTGAGTGTTCGACATATCCCTATAGTCTTCAATAACCAAAAAAACTTTTTTCATCTTTTCTAGTTTCTATCAAAGTCCAAAGTCTTGCACCTTGTTTCTTGGTTGTTGTCTGACTAAAGGCAGTGATTTAGAATCTTCACATGAGATTTATCTTTCCCCGCAAAGCAACACAATATCTCTTCTTCGAGATGTGGCCATCCCTGATCATCGGAATTATGGTCTTTGTGTTTATTTTGCTCATGGTTAAAGCAATTCACTATACTGAATTTGTCCTTGTCCACGGCCTTGGTCTTGAAGTGGTTGGTCAAATTATGGGTTACTCCGTGATTAGCTTTCTCCCTGCTCTTTTACCAATGAGCCTTCTCTTTTCAGTTTTGATGACCTACGGACGACTGAGCCATGACTCAGAAATCGTGGCCTTAAAAGCCACTGGACATTCAATGTGGTCTATTCTTTTTCCAGCTTTTCTTCTCTCAATCCTTGTTGCCTTTATTTCCTCACAAACAAGCTTTCACCTTGCTCCGTGGGGAAATCGACAATTTGAAGTGCTCATCACAAAACTCGGTCAAACAAAAGCTGGAGCTTCGATTCGAGAAGGAACTTTTTCAGAAGGTTTTTTTGACATGGTTGTTTACGCCAATAGCGTAGACTCAAAAAAAGGAGAACTCACAAAGGTCTTTATTTTTGATGAACGTGATGCTGATAGCCCTTTGACAGTTATCGCAAAAAGTGGACAACTTGTTCAAGACCCCAAAAATCCAGGCCACTCGGCTTTGCTCAGACTTTTTAATGGAAATATTCATCGAAAAAGCGAATCCCATACTAAAATCAACTTCAATTCCTTTGATATTCGACTGATTGATCCTGTGAAATACGAAACCAGAGAAAAGTCCCCCCCAAGTCTGACGATTGATGAAATCAATGACAAATTAAAAGCTGGAGTAAAAGATCCTGAGATGCTCAGGACTCTTCAAACTGAATACAACAAGCGATGGGCGATCGCTGCAGCTTGCATTATTTTTGCCCTTCTAGGTGTTGGATTAGGTACAAACCCCAACTCTCGAAGACAGAAATCCGGAGGATTAGTGATTAGCCTTGTTGTTGTAATTCTCTATTGGATTATTTACGTCAGCGCTGAAGGTTTTGCTAGATCAGGTCAAGCACCGGTGCAAATCGCAATTTGGACGCCAAATCTTATTTTCTTCTTATTTTCACTTTGGTCTTTAAAACGAGTCTGGAATTAGGCCCAGGGCTTAGAAAAATGAGCGATGCAGCAGCATCCCTACCGCCACGGTCATCCTTGACCACATCGCCCCTCCCTTACTCACAAGTGTAAGGATAAGTTGGTTCGGAGATCAAAATCTTTTTTCATTTTTTTTCATTTTTTTCATCTTTGTCTTTACGCAATAAAGTGCACAAAAATCCTATCCCTAGATCTAGTGGTGGCCCAATTCGCACCCTACTATTGGCCTGGTAAGGCTTTTTATACGATTTAAATCCTGTCCTACAAAAGTGATGAGATCTGAAGAATCACGCACAAAACTTGCCCCTTCAAGAATCAAATCCAATCCTCCCCAGCCCCGACAATCTCTTGCATGAGAAGGCATCACGTACACTGATTTTCCCTGGTCAGCTGCAGCTCTTGCTGTAATCATGGTCCCACTTCTTCGACGGGCATCCAAAATCAATGTTGCAACTCCGAGACTGGCAATTAAACGATTGCGCTGTTGAAAATATCCTTTATTCATCTCGGCGGAATAGTCGTATTCGCTCATGATCGCGCCATCCATTTCGCAAACAATATTGACCCAATCTTTTAACTGATCTGGATAAAGTTTATTTAACCCTGATGGAACAAGAATTACTGTCGGCTGACCAGAACGCACAGAAACCTTATGTGCAGCTTGATCAATTCCTCGCGCACCACCACTCACAACTCCTAATTGATATGCATGAAGCAATGATGGCAGCTGAGCCTGCATCCATTGAATGGACTCTGGATTGGGCTCACGACTGCCCACAACCGATATAAATGAACCCCGTTTCCATGCCGGCTTGCCGATATAACTTAAACAAAATGGGGGGTACTCTAGACCATAAAAATCTTGTGGATAGTCCGGATGTCCCAACCACAACCAAGTTAAGCCTCCCTGCAGACCTGCCTCGATATCATCTGACAATGCCCGCACGGCCCCTTGCCCCCTTTGCTGGTACCAAAAATGGAGATAGGGATTCCCAGGGTCCTCTAACAAGTTTATAACCGTAGCACCGCCCTCGAGCTGCTTAAGAGACTCAAGGTAGAGGTCATAGTTTTTCAAATGAAGCTTCGAGTAGATTTTTGCGATTAATATGATTTCTTTCATAAAGATAAGCCCTGGCAAAATCTGGGCCTACCTCATAACGCTGAATTGGCTTAGTAAATATCCGAAAATCCTATTATCGTCCGGATAAAACCGAATCTGGAGAGGTTCCATCTCCGATTTGTATCTCTTCCGTAGATTCCGTAATGATTCCTGTTGAAAATCGATCTGATGTTTTCACAATTTTAACACTTGCAATTTTTCGTGGATTCTCACGAACAAGATTGGATGAATTTCTGGCTCCCTCATACCGGAAAAGTGGCAAAACTTGACCAATACTAACGCCATCACTTGCTCCAGAGTTTAAGAAAATTACCCCATGAGGCCCCAATATTCGACGTTCAACATCAAATTCTCCTCCAATCACCCGAGAGGATACTGCTGACGAGTTTGAGGCCTTTCCCTTGGCATCAATACGTGGAATAGATCCCACCACAAGGGCAGCTCCGGCTTCAATAGGGTGAATAGCCTTTCTCACAAAGGCTCTGTATACTCCACGCCCAACAGATTGCCCAACAGAGATCTCGCCCTGAATCTGAATCACGCGCCCACTGCGCTTCGTATATGGATCTTTGATTTCGCCCATATCTTTAATGACAAGATAGTTTTTTTCGTCAGCTCCATCCACCTTCACATAGATGTATTGAAAATCTCCAGCCGAACTCATTCCCATTTCATTAGAAACAACCTCTCCCTGTCTTTCGAAACCCTTATCAGCGATGAAATACCCTAACGGAGTCTTTCCATGACCGAAAGATCTTGGCACCTTGGAAAGCTCTACACTCGTCTTTGGCTTTTTTTTGTAGTTCCAAAAGGGAACACTTGCCGGAAGGTCCTTGAGAGCTGGCTTCTTCTCTCGAGATGGCTCAGGGATCTCAACATTCAACGTCGCTGCCAAAACGTCCACTGAAATTTCATCCCCTTCTTTTCCAGCCTCCATTGAAATTGACGGCGGCTTCGAAGCTGAGCCAGAATAAAACTTAACAATGGTTCCTGGTCTAATTTCATAGGGATTGGTGATCTCTTTATTCAATGACCAAATCTTGGGCCAAAAACTGGGGTCTCCGAAAAGAACTTCTGATACCTCTTCAAGAGTTTCTCCACTTTGAACTTTGTAGGTTAAAGCACCTGCATTACCTCGAACAACATACCACTCTTGATCTGATGTTGGTCTATCGTGATAGGTTTTATATGTTTCAAAAAGCTTTCCTTCGTGCTGGGCATTGGGGTTATCCCCTGCTTGCGCAATGATCGAAAGAGCCATTATAGCTGCTGAAATGAAACAAAATTTCGTCATTCGATAACTTCCCTGTTAACGTTTTTATCTTAGTCTCAGTAGTTTTATCTCAAGCTCTGCTCTCTTTGCCTCAGGACTTCCCGGAAACTGATCCTGAACCCTGATAAACAAGTCTCTAGCTTTCGGCTTTAAGTTCATACGTTTATAAACAATTCCTTTTGCAAACAACGCTGCTCCAGCCTTATTCGAAGTTCCATAATATCTCGTGATAGTGTTCAAATGCGTTAATGCATCTCCGTAGTTATTTCGAGAAAGGCTCATCATGGCCGACATGTAATAAACTTCATCTAAATAAGAACTTCTTGGGAACTTAGCCTCAAAAAGATCTTTCTTTTCCGTAAAACCTGGTTGATCTTTTTTGTCATAAAAATCCAACAACTGCGAATACAACTCACCTTCTTTTAACTTTGTAACGACTGCCTTTTTAACCAGATTCACTTTTGTTTTTTGCTGTGGAACAGCTCTGACTTGAAAAGTGTCAAACACTCTTCGATTCTCAACGCGGCGTTGGATGTGTTCAGTCTTTTTCTCACTCACATTTTTCTTTGTAGAGTGTGTGCAGGCCGTGACAGAAAGAATCAATAATAATGTTACTATTCTCATGCATTTCAGTATGAAGGCAGAAAAATGAGGACTCAAGTATGAAGTCATTTCTGAGTTATCCACATTATTTGGGGAAATATCACTCAACTCGACCTTAGACCTTATGTTTTTCAAGGGTTTGACTGATTTGCACCCATTTTGAGCATATATTAAACATTTGATATATCTAGCAAATATCAATTTTTCGACACATTAAATCCACTTCTATTTCAGAAATATTATCCGGACTTAAATTCCGAATATTGGACAAAAAAATATATTTAAGAATATGTAAGACCCTCTACCTTGGCCTGTATTTCGCTAACCCATTGAAATATGGCCATCATTTCGATCTGCATTTTGAGCTTTCTTCTATCTGCTTTGAACTTGCATGAATTATTAGCTTTACCCATCCAGCATGCACATACGACCTGTCTGAATATTGTACCAAAAGATTTTTGGATGTCGTTTGATCAAGCACTTCTCTGTGGAGAGAAAATCCCAAATTCTTCGTTAAAAAATCTTCTGATTGAAACCTCACTCTATCACATCGTTGTTGTTTCCAGTGCACACCTTCTTTTTTTGAAGTCCACTCTGGAGCACACTGGATTGCGATTTATTCCCCGATTTTTGCGCCCAGCCGTACTCAGTATTTTATTGACTGGCTATGGGCTTATGACCTCGCTTGAAGCTCCCATCTTAAGGGCCCTGGTGGCTGAAATGCTGTCACTCGGAGCTAATCGATTTAAACTGAACTGGAAGCCTCATCAAATTATTTTGTTTTCAGTTATCATATGCCTAGGAATTCATCCAAAGTTAATTCAATCCCTGTCACTTCAGCTCTCGATGATGACAGCCATGGGACTTTCCATTGAGTTTCAAATTGA
This sequence comes from Oligoflexia bacterium, assembly GCA_016861345.1. Taxonomy (GTDB): domain Bacteria; phylum Bdellovibrionota; class Bdellovibrionia; order Bdellovibrionales; family Bdellovibrionaceae; genus BOLD01. Next base: position 333,278 of record BOLD01000001.1, on the reverse strand, counting down.
AAACTCATCAAAGAAAGTTTTTCTTCAGGCCTTTGTGCTTTATCTACTTCTCTTCCCTCTCCTGGCACTTATTTTCACGCCCCATCCTGTGGGTATTTTCTTTAATGCCTTTCTTGCTCCTTTCATTTCTAACATCCTTCTGCCATTTAGTATTATCTCCACATTTCATGAGTGGTTCCGCCTTTTCTACATTCAGTTCCTCGATCTTTTTCTGATAACCCTACGCTCTCTTTCTCCTGGTTCTGTCAGTAAAATAGTTTCTGATCCTTACCCCTATCACTTGACGTGGGTGTATTGCCTATTCTGTTGGTCAGTTCTTTCCGCATCATTCACTATTAAAAAGCGGTATTTTGAATGAAATCATTCATCTTTTATTTCATACTCCTGATACCAAAATTGACGACCAATAACCATGATCAAGCCGAATTGGTTATTTGGAATGTTGGACAAGGACAATGGGTAACATTAAGAACCGAAACCGAGTGCCTTCATTTAGATATGGGGGGAGATAAAAACATGACTCGAAATGTTTCAGCTTTCTGCAAAAATAGAAATAACCGAATATGGCTTTCTCATTGGGATTATGATCACATGTCTTTCGTCAAAAAATATTCTCTCCACAACAACTCATGCCTTGAATCACTTTCGGGACCACCACCGACTGAATTCAAAAAAAGACAGATTGAACATATCCCTCTATGCTCAACTCCTACCCTTCTCGTTCGTCAAATTTTTTCTGATGCACTCTCTCATGGAAATGCCCAGTCTCAAGTTGCTTACATCAGGCTATTTCAAGTTCTTGCGCCCGGAGACTCAACCCAGAAACAGGAGATAAAATGGGCTAATTCAGCTACCGTTGCCAACACAAAGGGCCTTATTCTTGGACACCATGGCAGCCGAACAAGTACCAGCGACTATTTCTTATCAAAGATGTCTCAACTTCGATGGGCTATTGCTTCGGCAAAACAATCAAAGTACGGGCATCCACATAGAGAAGTTCTCAATCGCCTCAAAAAGAAAAAAATCCCCGTTCTTCGAACTGAAGATTGGGGTTCCATTCATTTTCATTGAGGATTAAATCTTCAATTTAAAAACAATCTTTTTATTCTGAGCTGGGCACTGGCCCGCTTGAACTTGTGTTTTATGAGCTTCATCTGGAAAGATCACCGCAAAATGACCTGGGGTCAGCTTAAAGGAAAGCGCATAGTCTTTCGGAGCCTCGTAGAAAGTATAATCAGAGGCCTGATCATACTCTGTCTTTGCCTTAAGCTCAGATTTTGGGTGAATAAAAACGATCTCTTCCCCCTCAATCATGAAATGAATATCTATATACTGCACATGGGCTTCGACAATGCAAAGATCTTCAGATTTTGTGGGGTAAGAATTAATACGGGCGAAAAGATCTTCGCCCGCAATTTTGACTTCACCATTTTGAATTTGGGGATCTTTTAGACTTTGAAGAGCAAACTGGTAAGCTTGCTCCCAAAGCCCTGAAGAGAAATACTTGGGAAGATTTTCGATGCGATCAAAAATCATTCAATTAATTACGATAGGGCTTATACTCAAGGCCAAGGTCACGAGCAACTGGTTCATAGCAAACCGCTCCGCCGTAAACATTCAGTCCCTTAAAGAGCGCCTTATCTTTGGCAATTGCATCTTCAACACCCATTGCTGCCAGCATGGAAGCATAACGTAAAGTCACATTCGTCAATGCGTAAGTTGATGTTCGAGAAACAACCCCTGGCATGTTTGGAACACAATAGTGAATCACTCCATCAACTTCATAAGTCGGATGTTGATGTGAAGTTGGGCGGCAAGTCTCAATGCAACCACCTTGGTCGACAGCAACGTCAACAACCACAGATCCCTTGCTCATGCTTGAAACCATTTGTTTGCTCACAAGTGTTGGTGCCTTATGGCCAGTGATCAATACTCCACCCACAAGCAAATCGCTTTCAGCAACACATTGCTCAATATTCTGAGTGTTCGAGTATAAAGTTGTGATTTGACCTGCAAAAATATCATCCAAGTATTCTAAGCGTGAGGTGTTCACATCAAGCACAGTCACGTCAGCTCCAAGGCCCACAGCCATTTTCGCTGCATTTGTTCCCACAACGCCGCCACCGATGATAGTGACTTTTGCTGGGCGAACTCCTGTGACCCCACCCAAAAGGATGCCTTTTCCGCCGTGGTCTTTTTGAAGATAGTAAGCACCAATCTGAGTCGCCATTCTTCCTGCAACTTCAGACATAGGAGTTAAAAGTGGCAAAGAGCCATCTTCTTTTTGAATTGTTTCATAAGCGATTGACTTCACTTTTCTCTCGCACAGAACTCGGGTCAATTTTGGCTCTGCTGCCAAGTGAAGATAAGTATAAAGAATTTGATTTTCTTTCATGAGCTCATATTCATCAGGAAGCGGCTCTTTGACTTTTACGATCATATCGGCTTTAGCGTAAACTTCTGCCTTTGTGTCCAGAATCTTCGCTCCAGCTTTTTCGTACTGCTGATTGGTAATTCCACTTCCAACGCCAGCATCTTTTTCAACGTAGAGAGTATTTCCCTCTTTCACCAACTGGCGCACGCCAGCTTCGGTCATACCCACTCGGTTCTCACTAATTTTAATTTCCTTAGGAACACCAATGATCATAAAAAGTTCTCCTTAAATCTTAGTTCGATGGCCCATCTTGCAGAAAGACCTGTCAGATGAAAAGCGATATGCAAGGCGTCGTTATGACTTATCGTCCCAGGTGCTCGCCCGAAGCCTAGCCTCTTCAGCAAGGTCAGCTCCAAGTTCCACTGCCTTATATGAATCTGAACTTGAAAGCATGAGCCGAACAAGCTTGTTCATCACATCATGTCCTGCTTTATAGAGCACCACATGCCCCATAAGAGGCATGGTCAAAGTCACCAAATCTCCTAAGGCATCAAGAACCTTATGACGAACAAATTCATCCTGAAAACGAAGTCCTTCAGGATTTAAAATTTTCGACTCGTCTAAACCAATAGCATTATCCAAACTTGCTCCGAGCGCCAATCCTCTTGCCTGCAGATCCTGAACATCCTTCAAGAATCCAAAAGTACGGGCCGAGGCAATTTCTCGAGTAAATGAAATTTCATTAATATCCAGATCCAATTTCTGTTTTCCAATTGCAGGATGGGGAAAATCAATTGTCGCCGTGATTCGAAGCCCATGATAGGGCAAAACATAGGCCTGCTTGTCCCCATCAGAATAGTAAATGGGCTTTGTCAGGTAATAATATTTTCTGGGCTGATCCTGCTCAATCATTCCAACAGATTGAATTGCTGTTAAAAAATCTTTGGCACTTCCGTCGATGATAGGAATCTCGGGACCATCAAGCTCGATAAACAAATTGTCAATTCGAAGAGCTGAAATCGCAGCCAAGCAGTGCTCAACGGTTGAAACTGAGAAAACATCTCCCCCTAAACTTGTTGCATAACCTGTTGCCGTTACATTTCTGGCATCAACTTTCAAATGTGGGCGCCCAGGCAGATCATTTCGAATAAAGTGAACCCCAGCATGCGGAGGAGCTGGCACAAAGGTTAATGTGCAGTCTTTTCCCGAATGAAGCCCCCGACCAATGACCTGAACTCTTTTACGAATCGTCTTTTGTAAAAACATACGCGAATTAGACTAGCAGTTTGATCTCATAATGTAAAATAATGAAGATATGAAGGACGTCATGTTGAAATGCTTTCTCATCCTGGGCCCATTGTCTGTCTGCCTTTTTACAGGGCCAGTTGGATGCTCTTCTTCCCCAAAGGGCAGGGAGCTTTTAGAACAGCGCCAATCTGAAAACCAGGGCCGAGCTCAAGTCCAAAATATCGACTACTTCTGGGTGGGCCAGCGCCCGTCAAGAGAACATGAAGTCAAAAAATATGAATTTTACTACAAACATTGCGATGTTGTCAGTCGACGACGATACCCAAGCAAAGTTGAATATGAGTGCACGGAACCCTTTTAGTTCCTTCAAAATTGCCTCAATATGAGTCAATCTTTTTACTTCAATTTTTCCTCAAAAAACCGAAAAGAACTCTGCACAAAAACATGTCGCAAAAATGTCGTGAGGAGACTTTTTCAATGGGAATGATTGATCGATATCGTAAAAAGGGTGGCTTCATTCAACTTGTGAATTTAATTGAAACCACAGGCACAGACAAAAGAGAAAAGTTTTTAAAAATGATCCAGGACGAAAATGCCTCTTGGGAATCTGAAATCCGAAAGAAAATGCTGACACTTGAGAGAGTTGCTACATGGAGCAAAACCTATTTGATGGAAATTTTTCCCCACATTCCTACCCAACCCGTTGCCTGCGCCCTCTTTGCTCTTTCACCTGAAAAACAAGCTCTGATCTTAGATTCCCTTTCTTACGGTGATCGCAGAAAAACTGAAGAAGCCATTAAAGAAATGAAGCCCAATCCTGGAGAAATTTGGGCCTCACAGGTACGAATCATTAATGAAATCCGTCAGCTTGTGTCTAATGGCAAAATCAAATTTGAAAAATTTGATCAGGACCTTGCAATACCTGAAAATATTGAAGAGCTTTTGGCCAGCGGCACCTATATACCTTCTGTTGCCCTTGAGACTTACTCAGAGCCAGAACCTTCGGCCGCTGCACCAATAGCGGGAGCAAATCAAGTTTCCTCAAATGTTTCCGATGAGTTAGCTCTATTAAGAAGAAAACTAACAGCCCTCACGCAAGACAATATCCGCCTTCAAAAGGAAAATAAGGAGCTTCGAGAAAAGGTGGAGAGCATCAAGGATCAAATTCGCAAAATTGCAGCATAGTTTTCTTGCTCATTTGGGCTAGTTTGATTAAAAATTGGGCTACTGCTATTTGCAGGGAGCCCAAAACATGCGAGCATCACTGCCTATGACTGCTTTTATTCTTTCACTTTTTGCCACTGTTGTTACAAGTGCCTCGGTATCGACTCGATATGAAATTCCAGACGATAATAAAGTCATCATTTCTCTAACACAAGCAAACACAACTCAAACACTACCAAATTCAATCTCTGTTCTTGTTTGGAATGTTCACAAAGGCAGCGATGAAAACGCCTGGAAATCAGATCTTCAATCCATTTCTGCAGATGCTAACTTGGTGCTCCTTCAAGAGGCCATGAATGACGACTTTATGCCCCAGGCACTTCAGTCATTGCTTAAATTTGAGTTTTTCATGGCTCAAAGTTTTATCTACACCAACGGCAAAGACTCAACTGGAGTCGCCACTGGGTCGACGGCACATCCAAACGCTCAGTTCTTTCGCCGAAGCCCTGATCGAGAACCTGTACTTTCAACACCCAAAATGAGTCTTCTTTCCATTTTTTCACTTCCAAAAGGAAAACCCCTTCTCGTCGTTAATATTCACGCCATCAATTTTGTCACTCAATCTACATTTGAGCGGCAAATCGATGACCTTTTACCTCTGATTAGAGATTTTAAAGGGGCTGTGATCTTTGCTGGAGACTTCAACACCTGGAGCTCAGGTCGCCTTGAGGCTTTACTGAAAAGAACGAAGAAAATGGGGCTTAAGCAAGTTGACTTTTTTATTGATCCTCGAGAACAAGTTTTGGACCATATTTTTGTCAGAGATTGTGAACCCGAAAAGGCAGAGATTCTGAAAGACATTCACACCTCTGATCACCTGCCCCTTAAAGCAACTCTTCATTGTACTGAATAAAAATTCAAACTATCGACTTTGAAGATGGGCCTTCGCCATCTCCGAAATCATGCGCCCTCTTTGAGTTTTAACCAAAAGTCCCTCTTGAATCAAATAAGGTTCATAGACCTCTTCAATCGTATCTCGCTCTTCGCTGAGAGCAGCGGCGATGGTCTCAATCCCCACAGGACCGCCATTAAATTTTTCCTCAATCAGCTGCAGTATCTTACGATCCATCGAATCCAAACCCAACTGATCAACTCCAAGCTGATCAAGGGCGTAGGCCGAAATTTCAGAGGTAATCGTCCCCTGACCCTTCACTTGAGCATAGTCCCGAACTCGCTTGAGAAGTCGGTTGGCCACTCGAGGAGTTCCCCGTGATCGTCTTGCAATTTCACTTAAACCCACTTTTTGAGCCCCGACTCCAAGAATTTGAGATGAGCGATTCAAAATTTGCTCAAGAGCCTCTCGTTTATAAAAATTCAAACGTTCAACAATCCCAAATCGATCTCGAAAAGGCGCATTTAAAAGACCAGCTCTCGTCGTCGCACCCACCAACGTGAAGGGAGCCAATTGAAATTTCATTGATCTTGCTCCCATGCCCTCGCCCGTGACGATATCGATGTAGTAGTCCTCCATCGCTGTATACAAATACTCCTCCACAGTTCGGCTCAAACGATGAATCTCATCGATGAAGAGAACTGAAAAAGGTTTCAAGCTAGTTAAAATCGCTGCCAAGTCGCCTTTTTTATCAAGAGCTGGAGCAGATGTGACTTTAATATCAGCTCCGAGATCATGAGCAATAATGCGAGCCAAAGTCGTCTTTCCCAGTCCCGGAGGGCCGCTGAGAAGAACATGATCTAAGGGCTCTTTTCTTGATTTGGCTGCTTGGACAAAAACTCGTAACTTATCTTTAACTTCATCTTGCCCAGGAAAATCTTCAAACTTTGAAGGTCGTAAAGCATTTTCCCAAGACATCTCCCCTTCCATCTGGTCAGGGTTTAATTCTGTACGAGTTGTCGAACTTTCGATAATCATAGTTTGGTCCTTTTAGAGAGTAGTTAAGGCTGCAAGTCCTTGACGAAGCCCCTCTTCAAAATCAATGGTTTTTGGTAATTGAGTGACCACCTTCTCAACATCTTGAGCGCGGAAACCCAAGTTCACTAAAGCCGAAGAAATTTCTCGCTGAGGCCCGGCCACTGCACCCGCGGTCGACTTGACATCCTCTGTGAGGATAAGCTTTCCCTTGAGAGCTAAAATCATTTGCTCTGCAGTTTTTTTACCGACCTTCGGAAGTTTCGATAAGCTTTTCACATCTTCTTTCTCGATCATCTCCATGATCTGTTCCATTCTGGCTCCCGAGAGAATATGGATCGCCATTTTAGGCCCAATACCATTGACTTTCAAAAGTGAAAGAAACAACTGTTTTTCCGTCTTGGATTCAAACCCAAAAAGCTGCAAAGCATCTTCACGAACATGGGTGTACACATGTAGGAAAGTGTCTTTACCCCTTAGAGATTCAAAATCAGATAAAGTATTTTGAGAGCAGATCAGCTCATAACCCACACCGTTGACCATGAGAACTAAGGCCTCAGGTGTAATGTCAAAAACTTGGCCTTGAAGATAAGCTATCACAACAATTCTCCCTCTCTCATTTTTGCTCGTTCCACTCGCCTCAGCACTTGTCTTTGGCTTGAATGATAATACGCTAAAGCCAAAGCATCAGATGCATCCAGGTGATCAATCTTTGGTAACTGAAGTAATCTTTGGATCATCAACTGAACTTCTTCCTTACCTGCTGAGCCCTTGCCCGCAACACCTTTTTTAATCAAGCGAGTGGCATACTCGTAAACAATCGCCCCAGCCAGTGCTGACTCGGCCATGGCAACTCCCCGAGCATGTCCCAGCTTGAATGCGCTATCTGGATTTTTGCCTAAAAAAACTTTCTCTATCACAACTTCAGAGGGCTTGTAACGAGTGAAAAGTTCTCGAAAGCTTTGAGCCAAAACTGCTAACCGCTGACTGAGTTCCTTTTCTTCAGGCAAACGGATGATTCCATGACTCACATGTCTCACTGCATTACCTTGAATTTCCAAAACCCCAAATCCCGTCACCCGAGATCCCGGATCAATGCCAATGACAATCGCCAAAATAACCCCCAAGACCTCATCAAACTAAGACGATACCTTGCCGTCAACACGAAAGTCTGGCACCATTTACTTTAATGGCAAAGCTTGATTCAAAAACAATAGAGCATTACCAAAATCTTTTGGCTCAAGATCCAAAGTCAAAGATATTTGCAGCACTTGCAGAGGCCTATCGAGAAATGGGGATGGATGAACAAGCTGAAGCCTTGGCAAGGCGCGGCACCATAAATCATCCCACCTACGCTCCAGGTTTTGTGGTTTTAGGTCGAATCATGTTGGGTCAAAAAAAATATGATGACGCTCTTTTTGAACTTCAAAAAGCTGTTCAACTTTCACCTGAAAACATCTTAGCTCACCAATTGATTGGCCAAGTTCATCTGGAATTGAAAAACACAAAAGAGGCCCTAAAAGCCCACAAAATGGCACTTTTTCTGAATCCACAGGACACTCGATCACAAAAAGTGGTTTCTAAACTTGAAAGCATCACTGCTGACGAATTTGACACCGACCTTTTTCAGATGGGGCAACTGAAAAAAGCAACTCTGTCTTCTCAGCCAGCTTCTGAGCAAGTCAGTGACAAGAAAAAAGAGCTGGATCGCACCCTCTCCCTGGCTGATGCCCTGATCATTCGTAATGAGATCGACAAAGCCCATGAAATTTTAAAAGCCAGTTATCGTGAAAACCCAACTCACGAGGGAATTACTCAGAGATTGGAAATGCTGGAAAGTCACGCCGAAGACGGAGCTCAGCAAATTCGCCCAATGGTTTCTCGAGAAAAACGAATATTAGGTAGTAAAATCAAGAAATTACAGACTCTACTCAAAACAATAGATAAAAACCGCTTTCTTCACGGTTGACGCTCTTCTGATTCTGAATGTAAAGTCCTGAACTTCTTAACGAAAGCTCCAGGAGTTCACTATGTACGAAAATGCAGATTTTAAAAAAGGCCTTAAAATTATGGTTGAAGGCTCACCCTATGCCATTCTTGATTTCCAACACGTTAAACCCGGAAAAGGAAATCAGTTCACACGAACAAAAATGAGAAACCTTCTCACTGGCCAACTTCTTGAGCGAACATTTAAATCAGGCGAGCGATTCGAAGTTCCCGATGTCATGAATAAAGAAATGTCATTCCTCTACAAAGACGACACCGGCTATACTTTCATGGATAAAGAATCTTATGAACAAGTGATCATGACTGAAAATCAGCTGGGAGAGGCTAAAAACTTTCTGACTGAAAACCTGGACGTCGTCATTCTGTTCTACAATGAACGTCCAGTGACAGTCGATGTTCCCAAAGCTGTAAACTTAAAAGTTGCTCAGACGGACCCTGGAATGAAGGGTGATACTGTTTCTGGAGCAACAAAGCCTGCAACAATGGAATCAGGTCTAGTTGTCCGCGTTCCGCTTCACATTAATGAGGGCGATGTTCTTCGCATTGACACCTCGACTGGTGAATATGTTGAACGGGTGAACAAGTAGTCCAATTCTGGTCCTAACTTGATGCGTTAAGTCTCAAGATTAACTTGGAAATATAGCAAAATAGAGGGGTGCAAGAAAAGCAACCCTCTGAACTATTAGAACGCGACATTCGGCAGCTCCTGATCGAGGGACCTTCTGCTGAAGTTGTTTGTGAAAAATTAATTGAAAAATATGGCAACACAGCTCTCACCCGTGCCGAATTTGAAATCCTTTCCGTTTTTTTTCTACGTGTTGGAAACTACATCAAGCTGAATGAGCTTCTCACTCGAGCAGTCTCTCGGAATCTCGCAATCCCCTGGGGACATTATTGTGAAAGTATTTTTTCCTCAACACAGATCATTCCCGGACAAGTCAAAACAGCACTCATCGAAGGAGCCACCGAGCAAAGACAGCTTCATGAACTATCCAGATCTCATTTTCTCGATCAATTTGACGAAAGTTTACCCACAAAAAGAAAAGAGCGACGCGAGCTTCAGCAAAAAAAGCACCTTGAGAAAAAACAAGAAATGCTCATCCAGGCCGAAACTCTTCGCTCCCAAGGTCTCTACGAAAATGAAGGAAAACTGCTTGAACGAATGCGACGCTTTTTTCCTGATGATCCCGAGGTCGCCAAGCAACTGAATAAGCGAAAACAACAGCTTGCCCTAGGCGTCTTGAATGATTCTCAAGCCGTACCAGAAACAAAGAAAACTCGTCGCAAGCCGCCTTCTCGAATCGAAAAGTTAGACCCAGAAAGCCTAAAAATCCTATCGACCGTTCTTCAGCGAATGAACGAGGCCCTGGGCGAGATCGGAGACGAGGAGCTTAAAAAAGATTTTATGATTGCCCATCTCATGTGGGAAAACTACGAGGCCTCCCTCAGCTTCATGCCAGAACTCGAAAACACCCAATCAGCTGAGTGGCTCAGACTTGAATTGCTTTTAGCCGCGCGAAGATACGTTGACCTACTCAATGAACTCATCATCGTAGAGAGTAAATGGTCAAAAGATCCCGAAGCCACTTTTGGAATTCTTTATCTTCGCGCACAGGCGCTCTGGGGACTTGGGCAAAGTGTGCCGGCCTTAAAAATATTAGAAAGCATTCAGGCTGTTCGCCCCAATTACAGAGCCTGCTCCGCCCTACTGGCTGAGTGGCGCGAGGAACTACTGTGAAGAGAACGTTGATTGCACTCATACCAATCACGGTCTTATTGATAGCCCTCTACGTCCTATTAAACTATTTACGCCCTGAGATTGAAAGGTTCGTTCTGTACCAGATCAGACAACTATCAGCTCAAAATTTGCCAGTCGAAATCGCAGCTCAGAAATTTAGCTTTCGGTTACTTGGTCCAATCCTCGAGCTTGAGGATATTCAAATCAATGCAAAAAAAGGCGCCCAGCTTGGCTTCGAAGAAATCAACATCGATTCAGCTAAAGCAAGTATTGATTTTATTCAATTTCTTGGCGGCAAAATCATGCTTTCAAGCTTTATCATTTCCCAACCAGATATTGAAATTGACCTTGATGCCCTACCTTCAAAAAAAGAAAGTAAATCAGTCCTGGACATTAAGTCATTTTTCCAGCTCCTCGAGCAAGTCCCCCTGCAACGTTTGGTGGTCAATGAACTTTCACTCGAGGTCAAATCCGAGAAACAAAAACTCTCAGCTTCCTCTGATGGAATTGACTTATACATTTTAAATCAAAAAAATAAAGTAAATGCCCAACTTGAAATTTCATCTGGAATAGTAAAACTTGATCATCTTAGCTTTCCTTTTTCCGGTCGACTTGACCTGCGGATGTCCGATCAAGCACTTTACATTCACCAACTCCAGTTAACGGCATTGGCCTCGAATCTAATCGCCAAAGGAGAATTCTCAGATCTTCCTCGACTTATTTCCAAACCAACAGCCAAGCTCAATTTTGAAATACAAAGTAATCTCGAAGGACTGCACACTCAACTCAAATCTAATCTCAAGGCTCTCCCATCACTTTATGGAAAAATTCATACTCAAACAGATCTCAATATCAAACAAGGCGAGCTAACAAATACCCAATTTACCACTCTCGTTGAAAATTTAAAAATCAATCGTTTTGATATTGGCGACATCCAGTTGAGTGGAAAGGTCGATCAACACAAAATTCAAATTCCCTCTCTTAAAGTCACCAACGAGGCCGGGGTAGCAGATCTGAAAGATACCATTATTCATTTTGAACGTCTCAACGATCAGTGGACCACAGACCTTAAGACAAAACTGAGCTCAGATTATCTGGATCTGAACGAACTTCTGATACGTCTGAATGTCGGCGACATACCTGTTGAGCTTTTTATCAATTCTGAATTTGACTGTGGGGGTCCGCTTTTTCCAGATTTAAATTTAAAATGTGATGGAAAAGCGAAGGGGTCCCAACTTGAGGTTCGATCAGGAGCCGGCAGTGATCAAACGATCGTTGCGATCGAAGAGTTTGCGGCCCGTGGTTCGGTCAATATTAGCGAGAAAGACGTGACCTATTCAGCACAATTGCAGCTTGGCAACGGTGAAGGAAGTAGTGATGGCGTCATTTCTTACACAGAAGGATTTAACATCAATTATTCAACACCAATGTTGAACTTTAAAAATATCAAAAATCTCGCCAATCTGAAACTTGAAGGTTCCTCATCATTGAGTGGCAAAACTACCGGCGACTCAAACGGAGCGGTATTTCATATTCTAACTGATGCTAAAGATATCTATTTTGAAAATTATTATTTAGGTAACCCTAAAGGCAATATTCGATATGAAAAAGGCCGCTTGTTCTTTGAAAACTTCTCATCGACACTTCAAACTTCTCGATTTGACGCTCAAGTTATAGTCGACCTACAGAACTCACTTATTGAAATTCAAGGTGAATCACTACAGGCAGAAGTATCTGACATCTTAAAGGCATTTGAGCGTCACGTCCACTTACCCATTGAACTCACTGGACCTATTCGTGCGAAACTCAAGGCCAGTGGTCCGCTCCAATTCAACAAGCTTTCATACAATCTCACTGGTCAAGTCAATCAAGGATCTGCCGCAGGAGAATCATATGACTATCTCGACTTCGATATTGAATCAAAAGAGGGAAATGTTGTTGCTCGTAAGGTTCAGTTAAAAAAAGGTTCGTCCGTTATAGAACTGACCGGAAATGGCTATCCTAATGGTCAAATTGATTTTTTTGTTAAAGGTGACAAGCTACAGCTCGATGAATCGGAGAATATATCAAAACTGGGGTCTAACACATCCGGAATTCTTGATTTCTCAATGTCGATGACTGGCCACGTTCTCTCTCCAGACATACAATTTAAATCACAGGTTCAAAATCTTATTATTGATGAGCAAGAATTTCCCCCTTCAAACCTCTCACTAAAATTAACTAAAAAATCTGCAGAGGGCGTTGCCTTCTTGCTTGGAAATCGACTAAAATGTGAATTTAATATCCCCTATGACGAATCAAGCCCGTTTCGACTTAAGGCAACTGCCGTCGACTGGAACTACGCCACAATTTTCACCCTGATCGGTGGGGGAAAGTTGCTCAACGAGTATGAAACCTCAGTGACTGGAACAATTGATCTCGCCGCTGAAACGGGTGGTTTTTTTAAGTCTACAGGAAAAGCATTAATCGAAAAATTCATTCTGAAAAGGGGCCCCATGTCCCTTCAAAACCGACTTCCCATGGAACTCAGCATGCACAACGGGGATATGACACTTAAAAATTTTAAAGTGAGCGGAGACCAATCTTCAGTCGAAGTTATCGGTGAAAATTTCTCAAAAAATCACCTCAATCTCAAGGTCAATGGTCAGGCCCCCCTTCGACTTTTCCAAATTTTCCTACCCTTCCTTGAAGAATTAGGAGGTCAGGGACAACTTAAAATGAGCGTCGGAGGGTCGCTTGAAAAACCAGAGGTACTTGGACAAGCTCAAGCCTCTAACGCTTTTGTTAAGATTAGGGGATTTCCTCACCCATTTGAACAGGTCCAAACAAGTGTGCAGTTCTCTCACTCAAAAATACTTATTTCGGAAATCAAGGGAACGTTAGCTGGTGGAAAACTTCAGGGTGACGGAATAATTCAAATCGAAGGCATCAAGAATCTGCCAACAAAAATTAAAGCGCGGGCCGACGGCGTCAACTTGGTCATTCCAGATAAAATCCGAACCCAAGGGTCGGCAGATGTGCTCTTCAGTGGCAATTGGTTCCCCTTTACTCTATCTGGAACATATAATGTCACTGGTGGATTTATCGATAATGAATTTGATGAACAGGCTGCGAATCAGCTCAATCAAAGCTCATATCTACCTAAGATGATTTTACAGAGTGCTTTCGAACCAATTCTTCTCGATATTCAAGTCAATATCGATAAAAGCGTGCAGATCAAGAACTCAAAAATTGAAGGCAGTTTAACTGGAAACCTTCAGGTAAAGGGGCCACCAACCTCCCCTGTCCTCTTTGGAAGAGTCAGTATGGAAAAGAATTCTAAGATTCTCTTTAGAGATAAGATCTTCGACATTCAAGCTGGAAGCGTGCAGTTTACAGATCCCAAGCAAATTAATCCGGAACTTTATTTCACAGCCAGAAGTCATATTAGCGAATACGATGTCAATCTTCTTCTACAAGGGACAGGAAAGTCTCCTCTAATCAAACTGACAAGCACGCCTCCACTCAGCGAACAAGATATTGTATCACTACTGGCTCTTGGAATTACCTCGAGTAAACTTGAAAAAGGTGTCCAAAGTAAAGAGCAAGAAAGCTCTCTCCTCTATCAAGCGGGAACTGCGGTTCTTTCTCAATCTACCTTTGCGAAGGCATTTGAGTCAGCTTTTGGTGTTAACCTTGAATTTTCATCAATCTACAACGACACCAAAAATACAAATGTTAAAAAGGTGACTCTTTCAAAAAACATCACTAAAAAACTAAAATTTTCAGCATCGCACCTGAGTGGCGAACAATCTTCCGACGAGGTCCGCCTGCAATATCTCTTTAGTCCTCAGTTTTCAGCAATTAGCTCATGGGAAAGTCGCCAAACTGGGGAAACAAGCCAATCTGCACTTGAATCTCAACGAGAAAGTCAGGAAATTCTCGGTTTAGACCTTGAATTTAAGAAGGAGTTTCGATGAAAACTCTCCTTCTGATCATAGTTCTCTTTGTTGTAAACACGGCCAGCGCGAATGTTGGCATGTATCAAATCTCACTTGAAGGTTTGCCACAAAAAACAATCGATAACCTTACACACAAATTTGAGTCATTAAAATTAAAACAAAGTCATCTCGCAGAAATTGACCAAATGATTCGATTTCTCATCAATGTAGAACAGTTTGATTCAGCTTGGGTCACTGAAGATTCTCCTGGTCATCTTACCTTTCACGTCAATCAAACTACAAAAGTACGCCAGATCAAAATCAAAGGAAATGACTACTTATCTGAAAGTGAGATCAGAAAAGAATTAAGTTACAGTGAAAGATCGGCTTTTTCTGAAACATCCATCATTGAATCTGGAGAGAAAATCAGTCAGATTTACCGAGATCTTGGGTATCTATCTGCTAAAATTGAAGTTGAACTTAATCGAGTATCTGCGACGGAAATGGACATCTCTCTCCTGATCATAGAGGGTTCCCCTACTCGAATTTCTGAAGTACAAATAATATCAGATAATCCAAAGCTCAAAGTATTAACCGAAAAGTTACTTCGTAAAAAACGTGGAGAAATTCTCACCAATCTATCTTTAACTGAAATTCGAAAGGACGTCCGAGAAGTTTTGAGTGAAAATCGATTTTACAAAAGTGAGCTCTCAGAGCCTCAAATCACGTTAAAAAACAATCAGAAAGAAGCTAATCTCTCTTACCAAGTCACTCATTCAGACCAATTTAGCTTAGAAATAGAGGGGTCTGATAAAATTTCTGAATCTGCTCTGAAATCAAAGGCACTACGACTTGAGTCGTACTATTCAGCAAATCCAAACATAGCAGCTGAATTTGCAAATAGAATTAAGGCTTATTATTTATCTGAGGGATATGCCAGAGTTGAGACACAAGGTAGTGAAATTGAAATCGCACCTTTTGAAAAGCGAATTCAAATTCAAATCCAGGAGGGCCCTCGCGTTCAAATCCAGTCCCTCTCCATCACTGGGCGGTATTCCCAAAATGAAAACTACTATAAAAAGT
Source organism: Oligoflexia bacterium (assembly GCA_016861345.1). Classification (GTDB taxonomy): domain Bacteria; phylum Bdellovibrionota; class Bdellovibrionia; order Bdellovibrionales; family Bdellovibrionaceae; genus BOLD01. The sequence continues at coordinate 317,817 of BOLD01000001.1, read as the reverse complement.
TTTTGTTTGAGAAGTCCGGCGATAGAACAGCCAAAAAGATTTTCGTCAAAGATGAACTTGAAAGTGGATATAAAAATTTAATTATCGACCGACAGAATGATGGTTTCTTAAAGGCCAAAATCATATCAACAAGAACTATTTATAATAAAGATAAAGACCAAGTCTCAATGACAGTGAACTTCGATGAAGGTCCATTAACGAAGGTACATCGAATTTCGTTTGATGGGAATGTGGACATTACTGAAGATCAACTATTAAATGTTATTAACCTAAAGCCACTCGAACCCCTCCGACTTAATTTACTTGAAGAGTCCGTTTCCCGAATGAAAGAATATTACAGGAACCTGGGCTATCTTGAAATGTCCATCACGAACGAAAAAGAAGATCTCGTTCAATACAACGAGGACTCAACCCTTGCGCAAGTCCGTTTTCGTATCTATGAAGGTCCAAAAATTCAAGTGGGAGCCATTCTCGTCGAGGGTAATACTTTAACAAAGGACTACGTCATCCGAAAAGAACTTGAATTTGAAGTTGGCCAAACCCTTACGCCTCAGGCCATTGAAGAATCCATCAGTCGTCTGCAGAGGCTTGGCCATTTCTCTTCAGTTGAAATTAAAACCCTTGAAGAAAAAACTCAGATTTCAAAGCGCACGATTCTTGTTCGTGTGCGAGATCGTGATCCGGGTATTGTTAACTTTGGTGTTGGCGCGACAAATGAGCGTACTTTTACAATTCGAGGATACACAGGGATCGCCTATCGAAATATTCTCGGCACAGGACGAGGAGCTTCGGCCAGAATTGATGGTAACTACAATTTAGTTGACATAAAGTACCTGGAGCGAAAAGTCACTCTTGGCTACACTGAGCCCTATCTCTTTGATACTCGCATCAGAGGAAGAGTAAATTTCACTCAGGCAGTGACTGTTACGAGCTATGCAAAAAAAACAGCCTCAGAAGTTCGACAAACAACCTGGACTGTTGAACAAGATATCACTTCTCATATTCTCTTATCCTGGGATCTCTCATTTGCGCACTACGAGGATTTTTACATTAACTCAAATGGACCTTCCACGTCCCTTGACATTGGAAGCACCGGCCCCTCTCTTGAGGTCGATTTCCGCGATCACCCCTTTAATCCCTCTAAAGGAAGTCTCAGTCGACTCAGCTTAGAGTACGGAACACCTAAGCTAACCTCCGATGCTGAAATTGAATATCTTCGAACCTATGGAAGCTTTACTCACTATTACTCCTTTATTCCGCAAGTCGTGTGGGCAAATTCAATTCGCGGCGGCTATATTAAAAATATTGGAAACGCGCCCAACAGCTATACCCCCTATGACAAAAAAGGATTTCAACTGGGGGGCTTATCCACCGTGAGAGGCTACCAACCGGATGAGGCCTTCCCGAATGCCCGAGATTTAGGCACCGATCAGTACCGACTCACCACAGAAGCCACAATGGCGCTCTACAAAACAGAACTGCGATTTCCTCTTTGGCCACATTACAACCTCGCGGGCGCTGTTTTCTATGATCGTGGGGCGGTTTTTATAAAAGACCACAATTTTGACGATCCATGGCGGGACTCTACAGGAATTGCAGCTCGTTACATGACCCCTATCGGAATCGCCGTAACCTTTGAGTACGCCTGGAAACTTGATGCAAAGGGCTCACGAAACGAAGATCCAAGCGTTCTGCATTTTAGTATCGGCACATTCTAGCTCTGCCGCAATGCCCTGATTTGACCCTATTCACACTCAGGAATAGTCTTGTCCAGTTATAAAACAGGAGATCTTATGAAAAAACATTTGGTACGAGTGTACCCTTCTAAAGAAAAACTTGATCGCAAAGACCAACTGGCATGGAAAATGGCTGAAATCGCCACTGACAACGCCCCCATTAAAGCTGATGTCCTCGACATGGTCATTAACAGAATTATTGATAATGCTTCGGTTGCTATTGCATCAGCAAATCGTCGCCCTGTTGCATCGGCACGTGCAATGGCCATCGCTCACCCTCGAAATGGAGGGGCAACTGTTTTTGGAATGCCGAACTCTCAAAAATTTGATTGTGAGTGGGCAGCGTGGGCAAACGGCACAGCTGTTCGTGAACTGGATTATCACGACACCTTCCTAGCTGCAGACTATTCTCACCCAGGCGATAATATTCCGCCCATACTGGCGGTTGCTCAGCAAATGAATAAGGGTGGAAAAGATTTACTTCGCGGTATTGTCACTGGTTATGAACTGCACGTTGATCTTGTGAAAGCCATTTGCCTTCACAAGCATAAAAAAGATCATATTGCTCACCTCTGCCCTGCTTCTGCTGCCGGCATTGGAACACTGCTTGGTCTTCCGACTGAAACAGTCTATCAAGCTATTCAACAGGCCGTGCATGTTTCTTTTAACACTCGTCAATCAAGAAAGGGTGAAATCTCTTCTTGGAAAGCTTATGCCCCAGCTCATTCAAGCAAATTGGCCATCGAAGCTGTTGACCGCGTGATGCGCGGAGAAGGTGCCCCTTCTCCAATTTACGAGGGCGAAGACTCTGTTATTGCCTACATGCTTGATGGAAAAGATGGAAAATACGAAGTCCCTCTTCCTGAAGTGGGTGAAGAAAAGCGCGCTATCCTTGAAACCTATACCAAGGAACACTCGGCTGAATATCAATCTCAGGCCCTGATTGACCTTGCTCGCAAGATGAAGCAAAAAATTACAAACTTTGAAGACATTCAATCCATCGTGATTCACACCTCTCACCACACTCACTATGTGATCGGTACAGGCGCTGGCGATCCACAAAAAATGGATCCAAACGCTTCTCGAGAAACATTGGATCACTCGATCATGTATATCTTCGCAGTCGCTCTTCAAGACGGAGAATGGCACCATGTGAAATCTTATGCTCCGGAGCGTGCACGCCGAGAAGATACGGTTCGCTTGTGGCATAAAATTTCTACCGTTGAAGATCCTCAGTGGACTCAGTGGTACCATGAACAAGATCCAAACAAGAAACGTTTCGGCGGACGAGTTGAAATCACATTCAAGAATGGCCAAAAACTTGTTGATGAATTGGGCGTTGCTGATGCCCACCCAGCAGGAGCAAGACCATTTAAGCGTGCTGATTACATCCGCAAGTTCGATATCTTGACTTCAGAAATCATCACCAAAGATGAACGCAATCGCTTCATCTCACTTGTTGAGAATCTTCAGGATTTAACTCCAGCTCAAATTCAAGAACTCAATGTGCAGATTCCTATTGATAAACTCATCAACAATAAGCGTGATACTAAAGGAATTTTCTAATGCTTTTTCCTGAAATTACTCCTTCAGAAAAAAGAAAAAATTTTCGAGCTTCTCTGGCAACAGGGAAGCTTCACCAATTCCCCGGGTCATGGTCCCCTCTTGTCAGTATGGCTATTGAAAAAGCTGGATTTGACGGAGTCTACATTTCAGGTTCCGTCCTATCTAACGACTTGGGCTATCCAGACATTGGATTAACGTCACTGACCGAAGTCGCTCAGCGAGGTCGTCAGATTTCAAGAACCACAAAGCTTCCAACAATCATTGATATTGATACTGGCTTTGGCGAGCCTATGAGTGCGACACGAACAGTTCAAGAAATGATTGAAATGGGCTTAGCCGGATGTCATATCGAAGACCAAATTAATCCTAAAAGATGTGGTCACCTTGATGGTAAGGGTTTGGTTTCAAAAGAAGATATGGTTCGAAAAGTTCAAGCCGCCTCAAAGGGAAAGAATCTTGATTCCAATTTTCTTCTCATAGCAAGGACAGATGCTCGAGCCGTCGAGGGTCTTGATAAGGCCATTGATCGAGCAAAAGCCTATGTCGACGCTGGCGCGGATTGCATTTTCGTTGAAGCATTGGCTGATCAAAAAGAATTTCAAGAGTTTCGAAAGGCGATCTCCGTACCCCTTTTGGCGAATATGACTGAATTTGGAAAATCAAAACTACTCACCGCAAAAGAACTGACTGATCTGGGATATAATATTGTGATTTATCCTGTGACCACTTTTAGACTAGCAATGAAAGCTACAATTGATGGTCTCAACGAGATCAAGGCAAAAGGAACCCAAGAGGGCCTTCTTGATAAAATGCAACACCGAAAGGATCTTTACGACCTTTCACGGTACGAAGAGTATAACTCTTTTGACCAAAATATTTTTAATTTTGTGATAAAAAAATAAGGAGACACTATGTCTGACAAATTTGTAAACCCAGATTACGTTGCCGAACCAGAAAAAATGAATGTGAAAAAAGGTCTGGATGGCGCCGTTGTTGACCAAACAACTATTTCAAAAGTAACTCCAGAGACGAACTCTCTGATTTATAAAGGCTACCCAGTCCAAGAACTTGCCGAAAACTGCCGTTTTGAAGAAGTCGCCTATCTTCTTTGGAATTCAGAACTTCCTAATAAAACCCAATTGGCCGAGTTCGAGGCAAAAGAGCGATCTTATCGAGATATCTCTAAAAATAACCTTGAAGTTATCCGCCTTCTTCCGAAGAAGTGCCACCCAATGGATTCCATCCGAACAGCAGTCAGTTACTTCGGAACTGAGGACACTCGCATCTGGGATAAAGCTTCAAACCCAGATAAGGCGATGATGCTTCTTGCGAAAATACCAACCATGGTCGCCGCAGATTATCGGTTTAAAAAAGGTTTAGATTTTATTCCCCCACGAAAAGATCTCACTATTGCTGAAAACTTCTTCCACATGTGCTTTGGAAAAGTTCCCAATGCTGAGATTGTTAAAGCTTTCGACGTCTCATTAACTCTCTATGCAGAGCACAGCTTTAATGCGTCCACATTTGCAACTCGAGTCATCACTTCAACTGAATCTGATCTCTACTCGGCAACAGTAGGTGGAATCGGCGCACTGAAGGGTCCACTTCATGGTGGGGCCAATGAGCAAGTCATGCACATGATGATCGAGGTCGGAGATCCAGCAAAAGCTGAGGCTTGGATGCTTGATGCCCTGGCAAAGAAAAAGAAAGTTATGGGCTTTGGTCACCGTGTTTACAAGTACGGAGATTCCCGTGTTCCAACAATGAAAAAGTACGCTCAAAAAATGGCAGACGTTATTGGGGATCAAAAGTGGATGAAGATGTACGATATCCTTGAAAAGACAATGGTTTCTCAAAAGAAAATCCATCCCAACTTGGATTTCCCAGCTGGTCCTGCTTACTACATGATGGGATTTGAAATTGACTTCTTTACTCCCATTTTTGTGATGGCGCGAACCACAGGTTGGTCAGCCCACATTATGGAGCAAGCAAACAATAACCGCATCATTCGTCCTCTGAGCGAGTACACTGGCACTCCAGAAAGACACGTCAAAACAATTAGCGAAAGATAATCTTCCAAGAAAGGCAGTGTGAATTCATGCACTGCCTTTCTTAATTAGAAAATAGATTTCTCAACTCATCAATCCACGGAGGGCGTATGAGAAAATTAAATCCACCGATCTGTTCACTTTTTCTTACTCTAGCCTTAACTTTACTTGTTGGCTGCCAATCTCAGTCCAAACAAACTGACCAAACAACTCAGACAACAACTTCGATCACTCTAACACCACCAGCTGAGCTCAATCCAGCTAACCTAGTCAGAAAAATAGCCTTTGGATCATGTGCACATCAAAAGAAGCCTGAGCCCATTTTTAAGGTGATCGAAGACAATCAACCAGATCTCTACATTGGAGCGGGTGATAATGTATACTCTTCAAAGCCAGAAGATAAACCCATCAGCGAAGCCTATCGTCTTCAAAGCCGAGTTCCCGAATACAACTCACTCAGAGAAAAAGTACCAATGCTGGCGACTTGGGATGACCATGACTATGGACTAAATGATGGCGGTAAAGAAAATCCTGAAAAGGAAGTCGCCAAAAATCTTTTTCTACAACACTTTCCAAACGATGCTAAGTTTATCTCTACTCATCAAGCAGGAGTTTATCACTCGGTAATCTTGGGCCCATCACACAGCCAAGTTCAGGTGATTCTTCTGGATACGCGGTCGTATCGAGATTCTTTAGAAAAGAATCCTCACCCCAAGCATCCTCTCGACATCTATCAACCAACACAGGACAAAACAAAATCCTTTCTTGGCGAAGAGCAGTGGAAATGGCTTGAAGATGAACTTAAAAAAACTGTCGACCTTCGTATTATTGTATCCAGTGTTCAGCTCATTCCTGATGATCATAGCTTTGAAAAATGGGGCCTATTTCCACACGAAAGAACAAGGCTACTCAACCTGATTCAATCACTCAAAAAGCAGAATACCCTTGTAATTTCTGGTGATCGCCATCTGGGTGAGATCAGTCAGATCAAGCTGAGCCCTAAGCATACCCTGACTGAAATCACGGCCAGCGGAATCAATCGAACAAGTACACTTGCTGATGAAAAAAACAGGTATCGTTTGGGATCAAATTATTTAAAAGAAAATTTTGGACTGATCGAAATTGATTGGCGATCTAGAAAGCTCATTGCATCTCTTAAAAACTTATCCAATGAAACTGTTCAAAAAGTTGAGTTTAAATTTTAGTGCAAAAAAAAGAGGCCGGTAAAAACCGACCTCTCTCTCAGACTTAATTGAATAATTTCAATTAGGGCTTTGTTCCAGGCATTGTTGGAGTTGTCAGACCTGGATCATATGGCATAACAACTACACCACGATAACGTGATCGCTTATTTGCAGGGAACAGACTTCTGTCTCCCTCTGCAGAATAGATATCAACACGCTTCATGACACCTTCTTTATCAGTAGTGATAAGGTTCAGGTTGTAGTTAGAGATGCGAGTTCCTTCGATTGAATAGTTAACCTTTACACCAGCGCCTGCGACCTTCATCGCCTGAGCAAGAGCAAAACGGTTATCCATTAGAGCTTTACCGAACTCAGCATAAGCCTTAGTGAACTCAACTGCATTTCCCTTATTCAAGTGCATTTGGATTAATGCATCTTGCATTTTAACAGCCGCATACTGAGTTCTGTTAGTCATTTCTTGTTTACAGTTTTGAGCCTGCATTCCAAGAGGACATACATTGTTTCCAGCTTTTGCATAAGCAGCTTCAAACTTCTCTAAAGCCTGACGTGCAAACTCTTTACGTCCCAAGTCATAAGCAGCCTGGATCATTCGGTTTGTGTTCTCTTCAGAGAATGTGATGTTCATTGCAACACCAGCTGTACCGATTGAACCTACTTCTGGAACCTGAACAAGTACGCTCTGGATGCCAGTAGCATCGTAAAGCTCTTCGATCTTCATCTTTAATGAAGACGCAGTAGCTTTATCATCTTGATAGATCCATGACATACGTCCGAAGTATCCTTTTTCGATTACATTTTTATTGTAATCAGAAACTTTGAATTGAGCACCATAGAACATCTTATCAGAGAATGTATGAGTACCAAACGCTCGTGTACGAGTCTGAGTATCATAAATTCCATAATTTGCGCTCACGATGTTTTTATCAAGATGGAAGTCTGTTGTTGCAAAGCTTTGGACTTTTCCAGAACTTGAACTTGAATTCAAGATAAGTGGAAGACCGATGAAGATATTAAATGAGTTACCTTTGGACTGAGTCTTGAAGGTCTCAACTTTAACAACTGGAGATTCAACAAGAACAAGAGCCTTATACTTGTTTGCAACCAGTTCAGCTGCAGCAATGTTTCCTCGAACTAAATCTTCGTAAACTTTTCGGCCTTCAGCTTGATTCAGATCTAACTTATAAGAGAATCCATCGTCAGCATTATTGAACTGACTCAATCCTACCGTAACAAGTGATGCACCTGTTCCAATGCTATAAGACTCAAGGTTAGATTTTGTAATTTTCACATATGCATGTGAGTGATCAACCTTCTCAACATATGTTTCCCAAGTACCTTGAGCAACGTGAGCTGTGTTGATTCCAATCATCCCAACACCTGTGCCAGCGACAAAGATCACTCCACCCTTAGACATATAAGATACGCTCTCACCATTTTTCCACTGGTAGAGGTCAGTTACATTCAGAGGAGCTGATTTGAAGCCAGGTAAATTTTGAGCTTCTTCGTATGTTTTAGCATAACGAACGGAAGTTACTTCTTTACCCTTCATTGGAATGATTCCAACATGAGCCCAGAAGTTCTTTTCCCATCCTGTTGCATTCTCGTAATAGAATCTTACACCAGCACCAATTCCACCTTCCATCAACTCATAAGAAGTTTTTTGGAAACCAAGAGCAAAGTTATCAACTTCAATAACATCTTGCTGTCCAGGCCCACGAAGTGTGTTTGGTGTTAAGTTAGAGATACCTGTTCCAGAATCATAATCAAGATAGAACATTGGAACAAGTTTAGCCTTTAACTTCTTCTCAGGCTTATCTTCTTTAGGCAGTGCACCACCTGATGATGAAGAAGAGCTTGATCCTGATGACGATGATGAGCTTGATCCGCTAGATGATGAAGATGAAGACGATCCACCCGATGAGCTGGATCCATTACAGTAGTCACCATCACATCCGCCAGAAGAAGACGATCCTGAAGAACTTGAGCTTCCAGATGACGATCCAGAAGAAGACGAGCTTGCACCTGATGAGCTAGATCCAGATGAAGAAGATGATCCTGAGGAACTTGAGCTTCCTGAAGAAGATCCGTGTCCACCAGAAGAAGATCCGTGTCCACCAGAAGAAGATCCGTGTCCACCAGAAGAAGATCCGTGTCCACCAGAAGAAGATCCGTGTCCACCAGAAGAAGATCCGTGTCCACCAGAAGAAGATCCATGTCCACCAGAAGAAGATCCGTGTCCACCAGAAGAGGATCCGTGTCCACCAGAAGAAGATCCATGTCCACCTGAAGAAGATCCATGTCCACCAGAAGATGATCCGTTACCACCAGAAGATGATCCGTTACCACCCGAAGATGATCCGTTACCACCCGAAGATGATCCGTTACCACCCGAAGATGATCCGTTACCACCCGAAGATGATCCGCCCGTATTGCCATTACTTCCTGGATTACCTTGATTGCCCGGCCCACCGTTACCTACTCCATTGCCGTTATTACCAGTGCATAGAGTTGGATTGTGAGTACAATCAAACGGGTTTCCATTATTAGTGTTGTTAGTTTTAGCTTGCGCCTGAGTGCTCAGAGCGAAAATTGCTAAAACTGCCACTAAGAATTTCATACTTTTATATTGTTGCATGCTTATTCCTTTGCTTGGTTAGTTCGTTAATTGATTTTTATAAAATGAATAAGTTCTTATAATACTGAAAGGGAATATTTCATAGAAAAGTGTTTTAATTGATTTTTTCGATGAAAATTGTTCATCCAATGGGACACAACCTTCTGTCATTCGACAATATTAATAGAGAAACATACGCTCTATTGAAAAAAATACAATCTAGAGCCTGAAAAGAAAGAGGTCGGTTTAACCGACCTCTTCCAGCTATTAACAAATTGTGTTGATTAATCAATTAGGGATTTGTTCCCGGCATACCTGGAACAATAACACCTGGCTCGTAAGGCATAAGGATCACACCTCTGAATCTTGATCTCTTAACCACAGGAAGTAAGCTTCTATCTCCCTGAGCAGATAGAACGTCGATACGCTTCAGAACTCCCTCTTTGTCAGTAGATATCAAATTGAGGTTGTAGTTCGAGATCCTTGTTCCTTCGATGGAGAAGTTAACTCTTACACCAGCTCCAGCAACCTTCATTGCCTGAGCTAACGCGAAGCGATTATCAATCAAGCCCTTTCCAAACTCTGCATAGGCTTTCGTAAACTCGACAGCATTGTTACGCTTTTCATTCATCTCAAGAAGAGCATCATGCATTTTCTGAGCAGCATATCGAGTTCGATTTGTCATTTCAGATTCACAATTTTGAGGTTCAATACCAATTTGACATGCTTCAGTTCCCACTTTAGCAAACAACGCATTGAACTTATCCACAGTTTGGCGAACAAATTCTTTCTTGCTCATATCAAGCGCTGCCTGAATCATACGATTCGTGTTCTCTTCAGAGAAGGTCACACTCATTGCAACACCAGCCGTTCCAATTGAGCCGACCTCTGGAATATCAACGAGTACACTCTTAATGCCAGTTACATCGTAGAGTTCGGTAAGTTTACTTCTTAACGAAGAAGCTGTTGCCGTGTCGTCCTGATATATCCAAGACATCCTTCCAAAGGAATCCTTTTCAACTATATTTTTGTTATAGTCCGAAATCTCGACTCGAGCTCCGTAGAACATCTTATCCGAGAACGTATGTGTACCAAAGGCCCGCGTTCGGGTCTGCGTATCATAGATGCCGTACTGAGCTTTAACGATTTGCTTATCAACATGAAGGTCTGTTGATGTTAAACTTTGAATTTTCCCAGCACTTGTTGAAGCATTTAAGAAGATTGGCAATCCAATATAGAAGTTAAATAATCTTCCATCTGTTCTCGATTTAAATGTTTCAATCTTCATAACCGGAGCTTCTGTTAAAACCTGTACTTTTCTTCTTGAAATCAACTCGGCGGACGCTACGTTTCCACGAACAAGATCTTCGTAGACTTTACGGCCGTCAACTTGGTTCAAATCGATTTTATACGAGAAACCTTCGTCCGCGTTATTGAACTGACTTACTCCGATAGAAGCCATTCCTGCACTTGTTCCAACACTGAGAGAATCCAGTTTGCCTTTTGTAATCTTCACATAAACATGAGTGTGATCAATTTTTTCTACGTAAGTTTCCCAAGTTCCTTGAGCGACATGTGCCGTGTTGACACCAAGGGCTCCAACGCCAATTCCACCTACAAAGATGACACCACCCTTAGATGTATAGGCAATGTTCTCTCCATTTTTCCATTGATAAAGATCTTCGACTTTAAGCGGAGCTTTTTTGAAACCCTCTAGCCGTTGAGCCTCTTCATATGTCTTTGCATATCGTACAGAGATGACCTCCTTACCCTTCATTGGTATGATGCCAACATTAGCCCAGAAGTTTTTCTGCCATCCCGTCGCATTCTCATAATAGAATCGCAATCCTGCTCCAACTCCCGCCTCCATCAGCTCATAAGATGTTTTTTGGAAGCCAAGAGCGAAGTTATCAACTTCAATAACATCTTGTTGTCCTGCTCCCTTTTTCACATTCTGAGTTAAATTGGTAATTCCAGTACCAGAATCATAATCAAGATAGAATAACGGCTGAAGTTTAACTTTCAACTGCTTCTCAGGCTTCTTCTCTTCTTGTACAGCTGTTGTTCCACCAGAAGATGAACTTGATGAACTCGAGCCACCGGATGAAGAAGAGGAAGAAGATGAACTTGAAGAGCTCGAACTACCTGAGGATGATGAACTAGAACTTCCAGAAGATGAGCCTGAAGAGCTTGAGCTTCCAGAAGACGATCCTGATGAACTTGAGCTTCCAGAAGACGATCCTGATGAACTTGAGCTTCCAGAAGACGATCCTGATGAACTTGAGCTTCCAGAAGATGATCCTGATGAACTAGAACTTCCAGAAGATGAGCCTGAAGAGCTTGAGCTTCCAGAAGATGAGCCTGATGAACTAGAACTTCCAGAAGACGATCCTGATGAACTTGAGCTTCCAGAAGACGATCCTGATGAACTAGAACTTCCAGAAGATGAGCCTGATGAACTAGAACTTCCAGAAGATGAGCCTGATGAACTAGAACTTCCAGAAGATGAGCCCGAAGAGCTTGAACTATGGCCACCTGAAGATGAGCCCGAAGAACTTGAGCTATGTCCACCTGAAGATGAGCCCGAAGAGCTTGAGCTATGTCCACCTGATGATGAGCCCGAAGAGCTTGAACTATGTCCACCTGATGATGAGCCCGAAGAGCTTGAGCTATGTCCGCCTGAAGATGAGCCCGAAGAGCTTGAGCTATGTCCGCCTGATGATGAGCCCGAAGAACTTGAGCTATGGCCACCTGATGATGAGCCCGAAGAACTTGAGCTATGGCCACCTGAAGATGATCCCGAAGAGCTTGAACTATGTCCGCCTGAAGATGAGCCCGATGAAGACGACGAGCCACCTGAAGACGACCCGCCGGCATTACCGTTGGATCCTCCATTACCCTGATTGCCTGGCCCTGTATTTCCATTTCCATTTCCATTATTGCCATTGCAGGTATTGCCGTTCGTGCAGGTATTAGTATTTCCGTTGTTCGTTTTATTATTTCCGCCACTATTATTGCTTGCCGCTCTGGCTTGAGTACTCAAAGCTGACAATGCAATTAATGCGACGAGAAACTTGATACTTTTAAACTTCATCATGTGTGACTCCATTAAATAGGGTTAATAAATCGTTTTCTTTATAATTATATTTTTTAACAAAACGGAACCCACTAAACTCAACGCCTAGAAAATGAAGATTCCATCGACGACATTTACTTCTTCCAAATATGGAAAAAGGAACTTGCTATTTCGAAACAGTCGCATCTGTAAAAAATAGCAATTTCTACCGCCGAACCGATGTCTGCGAGGAGCATACCAATATGAGACTGAAAAAAATGTCCTGATTTCAACGAGATAAACTACATCGCTATGTTTATATCTTAGACAGAACCAATAAATGTCAGCCCAAATTGAACTCTCGGTGGCTTTTAGGGATAGAGTGAAATGATCTCAACACTGCGACCATCAGGATCAAGAACAATGGCTTTTTGACCATCTGGCATATGCTCTAAATCCATCATAATCTGAACCTGGGGAAGTTGTTTCAGACGCTCCAAGATTGTAGCGATATCTGAGACCTCAAATCGAATGGAAATATCTGGAGTGAGAGTTTGAGATTTTTTTTGAATTTGATAAATTTCAATTTCAAGATTGTCCAATTGACCACGATAAATTTGACTGCCAATTTTGACTTGTGCTGGCTTCAAATCCGCTCCCATAGCCTGATAAAAAGCAACTAAGACTTCAGGATTTGTGGTGTTTAATGACAGCGTTGATAATCTGATTCCCATGACTCTATGCCATCGGGATTGACCTCGTAAGTCAAGCCCCTTAGCTTGAGACCGGACAATTAATTCCGACAAAATTATTGCGAAGTGAAGGGCGAAATATGGCAACTGCACAGACCTCAAACCAACCTCAAAAAATTTATCTTAAAGACTACCAAAGTCCAGACTACTCGATTGAATCTGTCGACCTGTATTTCGATCTTCACGAGGACCATTGTCTAGTCACGAATACTATGAAAATGAATCGAATCAAAAGTAATGCAGCACCCCTGGTTCTCAATGGAGAAGCGATTGAGCTCATCAGTGTTGAGATCAACTCTCGAAAGCTGGCGACGAGTGAATACAGTCTGACAGCAGAGACACTGTCGATACCCGGCCTGCCAGAGTCCTTTACCATAAAAACAGTGGTTAAAAACAAACCCCAAGAAAACACAGCTCTTGAAGGATTATACAAAAGTAAAGGTATCTTTTGCACCCAATGCGAGGCCCAAGGATTTCGAAGAATCACTTACTTCTTAGATCGACCCGATGTGATGACAAAGTACACTGTCACTCTCGAGGCAGATCAAGCCAAATACCCAGTGCTTCTTGCTAACGGTGATCGCATCGAGACACAGCAGCTTTCCGGTGGTCGCCATCAAGTGAAATGGCAAGATCCTTTTAAAAAACCTTGCTATCTTTTTGCCATTGTTGGTGGTGACCTTGGAGTTATCAAAGACACCTTTATCACCATGAGCGGAAAAAAAGTGGGTCTCGAAATTTACGCTCCCCATGAAAGCCAGGATCGATGCCACCATGCCATGGACTCTTTGAAAAAATCGATGAAGTGGGATGAGGAGCGCTTTGGACGAGAGTATGACTTATCCACGTACATGATTGTTGCCATTGATGATTTCAATATGGGCGCAATGGAAAATAAGGGACTTAATATTTTCAACTCGCGTTTAGTTTTAGCTGATCCAAAATCCGCAACTGATGATGACTACTTCAACATCGAAGCAGTTGTGGCGCACGAGTACTTTCACAACTGGACTGGAAACCGCGTGACTGTCCGTGATTGGTTCCATCTGTCCCTGAAAGAGGGACTCACCGTATTCCGCGATCAAGAATTTTCAATGGATATGTCTTCACGAGCAATGGTCCGTATTGATAACGTCAATGACTTAAGATCACGTCAGTTTGCTGAGGATGCAGGACCTAATGCTCACCCCATTCGCCCTGATTCTTGCTACGCTGTTGATAACTTCTATACATCCACTATTTATGAAAAAGGTGCTGAAGTGATCCGCATGATGCAAACAATGGTGGGCCGTCCTGGTTTTAGAAAAGGAATGGATCTGTACTTTGAACGCCACGATGGTCAAGCTGTCATCATCGAGGACTTTGCTCGCGCAATCAGCGATGCAAATGGGCAGAATTGGGATCAGTTCAAATTATGGTACTCTCAGGCGGGAACTCCTCATGTGAAAGTTGAAGAGTCTTATGATGGTGGCCAAAAAAAATATAGAATCACACTGACCCAGTCCAGCCTGCCCTCACCAGGTCAGCCAGAAAAAAAGCCCTTTCATCTTCCCTTAGTCGTTGGACTACTTGATTCAGTGACAGGGCAAGAACTGAAAATCAATCATCCCGATGTCACACAAAATACTGAGGGACAGAACATTATTCACTTAAAAGCCCCTCAGATGACCCTGGAATTCACCAATCTCTCGAACCGACCAGTGCTCAGTCTGAATCGACAGTTCTCAAGTCCTATTCATATGGATTGGGCAGCAACAGATCAAGATCTTCTTTTCTTACTTGAGAATGACACCGATTCATTTAATCGTTGGGAGGCCAGCCAGAAGCTCAGTCTGCAAAACATGAAGGCCATGATTCAAGCGGCTGGAAAAAATGAAACATTGACGGTGAATCAACCTCTTCTTGCAGTCATGGGAAAGGTCCTTGATAATTCGAAACTTGATCCTGATTTAAAAGCCGCACTTTTAACTCTGCCTGAAGATAGCTATATTCTTCAGCTTGAAAAGCTGCTTCATGCGACCAGTTTTTATTTAGCTCGAGATACTTTTGAAAAAGCTATTTGCACAGCGCTTGAGCCCAAACTTCTTGAGACCTATCAACTTTATCATGGAAAAAATAATCAAAGCCGAGATCCAAAAGATTTTGCGAAAAGAAGATTAAAAAATCTTTGTCTTTCTTATCTCTCTCAGAACTCAAAGTACCACGATCTGATCTATAAACAGTTTCAATCGGCAGAAATCATGACGGATCAATTATCTGGAATGTCGATCCTCAGCCACTTGAATTCTGATTATAGAAAGCTTTCTTTGGATCAGTTTTATAGCCAGTGGAAAAATGATTTCCTTGTAATGAATAAGTGGTTTGCCATTCAAGCCACAAGCACTCACCCAGACACATTTGAAACTGTGCAGAAGCTTTGGACTCATCCGCTCTTTGATAAGAAAAATCCAAACCGAGTTTATGCCTTGCTGGGAGGCTTTGGTCGAAACCTTGTCTCCTTCCACGATCCCAAGAAAGACACCTACTCGTTTATGGCAGATCGGATTATTGAACTGGACAAATTAAATCCAACCGTAGCAACACGGGTGGCCGAATCTTTCTCTGTCTGGACAAGGTTGCCCGTGGAACAGAAAAATCAGGCTCACCGTCAGCTGGAACGCATTTTGGCTAGTGGATTATCAAAGAATACTTACGAGATCGTGAGCAAACAGTTGGCCGCAAATTAGACCAATCACCACTTTAACCATCTGAATAAGCCGTGCTCATCTATCCACTTTGAATATTGAACGTAGATGGGATCACGGCCAAGATGGTCTTCTTCTGTCTTTGCCCGAAGATAGTAGACAAAGTTAATCAATAAGACCAAAAAGCAGCGACGAATTGTCTCTGCCAGAGACTCGCTGACCAAAAATGGAACCGAAGTAAACCACCACGCAATATTTTTCGAAACATAGGCTGGATGCTTAGTGTATCGATAAGGGCCATTGGTCAAAATACCTCGGTGGGTTAAATTTGAAAATCGAAGGCCAAACATAACTGATGCCCAAAGATAAATTCCATACAAGATCAGTATCATGCTTCCCCACAAAGCGTACAATGTGGGCGAATCAGAAAACCAGTATCCCCAACCCTTCGGACTTACATAATCAATATATTGCTTCCCAACCAAACTCCAGAAAGGTTGATAGCATATCACAGCGACTAGCCATCCTCTCATTGTGGGTTCTGTTGATCTCAAGTGAGAATCCAGGAGCTTCAGAGACATAATGTAGCCCATGGACACAATGCCCACGTCGAACAAAAAGAGATTGTCGAACGTGAAATCAAAAAATGTTTTAAAATCCACAATTGTTGAAAAATCAAAGGCGATAAATTTTGAGATATCATTTCCTAAATAAGTAAACATCAGGGGTAAGAAAAATCCCTTCACTAACCACCCCAATAAATGTTGCCAGATTTCTGCAAAATTCACCTTATCGAACTTCAGCATCACAAGAGAACCCATCTGATAATAACTATCTCGAGGAGATTTCTGTTTGGAATCTAGAATGTAAATATAGGGCAAAGATAAAACGAGCCACCACGGCAGAATCATCCAAAAAAATTCATAAAAAGAGTCATAGAAGGAGCCATGGTATTCTGGAAAGAGCCAGTATAAAAAGGCAATAAATCCAATAGAACCCAGCAAACCAATAAATTTAGTCAGCGTTCGAGAAATTGATGGATCATTTTTTGACCAATCTAGCCCCGTCGACTCGCGCCTGTGAACTTTCACAACAAAAATATCCAGCACTGCAAGAACAACCACTGTTGCCCCGATACTGATCATCGCTGCTATAGTCCTATCTTGGACCTGATAGTGTTTGAGAGCTAGTATCGTGATCATGAATGTTAGAAATCCTGCCAGGACAACCCAGCCTCGAGTTGCCGATTCTGGCAAAGTGGTATTTTTCATAATTTTATCCCCTGCTGCACCATCAAGAAGCCATCACAATTAATTCGAACATTGATATCTTAAAGTCACCGAAGTCCCCTGCGGAACTGCGGGCTCAAATACCAAGGCCTGTCCATCACGGCGTGTGGTCACATTCCCCATTGGGGGAGACAGTGTCACATTAATTGATCCGACAGGCTCACACTCAAGATTGGTTCTTGATAAAGAGTTCTGAATAGCGTTCTTGAAATACTGCAAATTTTGAGAATAATCCGCATCGCAGATGCTTCCCACAGAGCCCCCTGTGAGTTGAGAAAGTTCAGCATACCGAAACCCATAGTGGCCCTTAGCACTTCCACTGTCTTGAGTCGCCATACATTGAGAGTCGCCTGGTTTTATTATAATGGAATTCACTGAAAACTTTTTCCCAGCCCCGAAAGCTGCAATGACGCCATCAACATAGCTCTGTGGCAAATCACTGGGCTCTAAAGTGAATCTTTGCGACTCTTCATCGTAGAATTTTTGACTGATGTCGCCGCCAATACTGCGCTCATCCTCGTCTGAGATCAATATAACTGCCAAAGCTGCATTAGATCGATAACAACCATTTGATCGCTTCGCTAAATGTAAATTCATAGCTTGAATGCCACGCTCATCATTTGAGGTATCACCCCACCCAGCTCCAATTCTTTTCATAGTCTCAACAAAAACCTGGCTTTGATTTGAAACAGCTCCGTTCATAATATGAGGGGTCGATCCTGCAATTCGCGTATCTGCATCAGCATTCTGATACCAGTAGATGGAACCACCGGCATACCAACCCGTATCAGTCGTGGTCACACACATCTGCCAATTCATCCCCGAGCTCGCAAGATCGGCCACAAAAGAACTGAGCTTCTGAGCAAGACGCAAGTTGTCCTCGTACATTGAATTCGAATCATCAACGACAAGTAGAATGTCGACCTGATTGTCTGCTGGTGCCACTGTGTAATTAAAAACAACATCTCGAGTACCCGCAGATGGTGTGGGCGGAGTGGTTGAAGCCCCCTGTCCACTGGCAGGACCCACCGATACTGTTTGTTTTGCCCCAAAACTCACAGGAGCACAAGCCGACAACAAGGAGCCAATGGCGAGAACTGATATTGCTTTTCTGATCATATAAGCCTCACTTTACTTATTGAACTGCCTTAGCTCGTCCACTTGAGTTGTTTCTTGCTCCCTCTCCCAATCGCGGCGGCTGCTGATAAGGTGGAAGGATCACAGTTGTTGGATAAGTGTTCGTTACGTTGTGATAGTTATTGGTAACCTTAGGCTCTTTATCACAAAAGCTGATAAAGTTAAGTAGACCTGCCAGACAAGCAAACATTCCAATGCTTGCTCCCATCAAGAGTGTCATCCAAGGAAACCCATCTTTGTCTTTGATTTCTTTTGCCGGCGGCAAAGATGTTGGTTTTGTTGCTGCCGCAACTGCAGGTGCCGCCACTGCTACGCACTTCATCTCTTTATTATCTTTCTCAGATTTTTCTTCTTTATAGCCCTCTTTACAAACACATGGTTTTTTGTCTGCGTCTTTTCCTTGATTTGAGACTAAACCCTGATCTGCATCACAGGCCTCAACTTTGGTGACAGCCTGAGTTTTCAATTCTTCAACAAGCTTCTCTAATTCAAAATATCTTTTCTTCAAGGCTTCGCAAGCATCCTGTTGGTCAATCTTTAAACTTTTCGAAGGTTTTGAGCCTGCGGCTGGCAAACCTTTACTGTCTAACTCGTAATGACAGATTTCTTTCCAGTGAATCGAAAGGACATCCTTCATTTTTCCAAGAGTTTTTATATACTCCTCGTACTTGTCCGATGGAACCTTGCCATCTTTCAGAGCAAACTTGGGATCTTTCATGAGCTTTTGAAGGAACTTTTCTTGGTTTGGAACAGTATCGATCTTATTTTGCTTATCACACTCAACTGAGACATCGCGAGGATTTGCTAAAGAAACACAAGTGCCTGAACCAAAAATCGTCGGATTACATTCGATTCTTCCTCCGCCGCAAGACTTTTGAGCACTTCGAACTTCCCCATCCCCAGCTCCACAGGAAAGCTTTCCACTGCTACTTTTTCCGTAGGCGGAGATATATCCAGCTACAATACAGGCATTGCCCAAAGTCGCTGCCTGAGCTTCTTCACCAAAGATAATCTGAAGAAACGAAGACACGTCCGAGTCTTGGTCGAACTTTTGAACATTTTCGATGGCTTGGTTCAGTTCACGAACCTTCATTAGCAGGGCACCTTTTTGCTTTATTGATAGAGCCTTCCACTGATCCAGTGTGACAAAGGGAAGTCCAGCTCCAGATGTTTTTTTATCCGCTGTCGACTTCATCGCCAACTGAGCCTGAAGCTTATGAAAGGCAGGACCTACTTGATTCATTTCTTGATTCGTGATCAGGACATTGTTGACCTTCATAAAGTTGACATCATCCATAATGAGGTCAACATTTGCTGTCTGACTTCCTTTTTTAAGTAAAAGTCGAACCCCCGAACCATCCGAATCTTGATATTTGGTTACCATTACTTGAGGCATCTCTTCGTTAGCAAGGATATCAACATATGGGGCAAAAACTTTTTGATATCCAGGTCCAAGCTGCTGTGAGAATTTTGAGTAAAATTCCTTAACAGTCATTTTCTTTTGGTGAAGAGGCGCTTGTTTGAGCACCTTTTCAACCGCAAGGCTTCCCGTCTTAGATGTTGCTGCAGCGGCGGGCTCGATACAAAACTGAATCAGTAAAAGCTGAGCCAGAACGAACACAAATATGCGATACATTAATGAGTTCTTCATGAATCTCCCCTTAAGATTCAAGCCAAGTCAGGATTATTTTTTCTTGGTCTTGATTTAATTTTTCAAATGAAGCTCGAAGTCTATTTTTTTGCTCACCCTGTTCGAAAGAGACAACCTCTGCAGTAAAAGAATCAGATGACACTTCAGGAATACAGATTTTAATTTTATCACCCTTTTGAAAACTTGTTCCGCCACTGGCAACTTCGATCATAAAACCTGTAAATGAAATGGAACGAACGCGCCCCTGAATAACCGCTTGAGCTCGATTTGATTTGATCTCCCCTAGAATATCCACTGAATATCTGTGCATTTTTTTAATAAATTGTGAGCGTCGATCCAGATATGGAAATCGAAAATAAAAAGCTATCAGAGCTACAGAACCCGTCATCACTATGCTTGAGAAAACTTGCAGTTTTTGCAGAGGAAGAGATAGATTCAGCCCACCTAAGGCAATTTTATAAACATTGATCAAAAGAACAACTGCCATTGTGAATATAGCCAAGCTCCAGGACAACTTATGTGGTTTCAGTAAGGCTAAGCCTGACATCATCACAAGACCAAACCAAATCCAATCCATGAGCGGGATATCAGAAATCAAAAGAGAAAAAACCTGTGGTAAATACCAGTCTTGAATTCCAGATGCTAATGCAGTGAGAATCAAATTTCCAAGAGGGGCAAAAAGAAAACAGATGCCTAAAATATAGACCAATATTGGACTTTCCAACTTCGGCTTCTGCAATACCTTGGACATACCCATACCTTTATTCTAGGAAATGTCATGTCTCTTCACAAGAGATAAGATTATGGGTACTCGACTAAAGCAAGTTCAGATACAGGCCTTAAGCCGCAATCTTTTGAGGAACTCCTGGTTGCAAAATTCCTCGAGACAACAAAGTCGTCGCGCAATCATCCCAGAACTTATCTTTTATTTTGAGATCACCTGGACCCATTTTGACCTTTGGGAATTCCTTCTTCTCAAAATGTTGGCAAAACTGAGCCTCATCACAAGCCCGCACCACCTTCATTAGAAGATTGAAATGAACCTCGGTCATTGGCTTGTTATCAACAAGCATTTTTCGAAGTCCTTGCTCTGGTGTTTGGGTTAGAAATTGATAAAGACTGGCACTGTCATATTGACTCATGTATTTCCCCCTTTTCAAGGATATCCCTTTATCGGAAGAATAGGAAAGATCTTTACCCTGATCGTCTCAACCTGAGACGGTGAAATTCTATGCGATTAATTTAGTGGGTTTTAACTGACGAATTGGAAAATAAAGCACAAAACAAGTCCCCTCAACTTGTTCATCAAGATACAAGTCACCAGAGTGCTCCTGGGCTAGCTTTTTTGAAAGACTTAAGCCCAGTCCGGTTCCCTTACCCTTTGGCTTTGTTGTATAAAATGGAGTCATTAGCTTCTTTTTGACATGTTCAGGAATTCCAGGCCCATTGTCTGTGACTCGCATCTCACAAAAATCAGATCTCAACACGACATCAATACGAATAATTTTTTTCTTTTGATTCGTTGTCATCAGAGAGTCATAGGCATTATTAACCAGGTTCACCAAAATTTGGACGATCTGAGCCTCATGACATTCAACTAAGAAATTCTCTACACCCTGGGGTACTATGAGTTGCACTCCCTCTGCCTTAAATCGATATCGTGTCAACTCTACAACATTATCGATAATCTTCTGCACGGATTCAATGGCAAAAGGATCTGCCATCGCCACACGGGACATTGATCTTAAACCTCGAACGATCTTCGCAATACGATCTGAAGTGGTCTCAATTTTTTCAAAAATATCTCTCAAAGCCTTCTGATCAAATTCATAAGAATCAGAGTCAAGCTGAGACCGCATAAATCCCGAAAGGGCCATAATAATGGCAATCGGGCTATTAATTTCATGTGCAATTCCAGCAGCTAACTCCCCCAAGGAACTTAATTGTTCGGCCTGCGCCATCGCTCGCTCAGCCAACTTTTCTTCAGTCAAATCATTTAAGACCAACATCAAATATTCATTTCCATTTCGATGAACAACTGAGAATAAGTAATCGACATAAACAGCCTTAGCACCATCGTTCACCATCAGTTCCGTCCTGCCCTTTACTTTTTTTCTTGTCTCAAGACACTGTATCGCATCCTTGTACAGAGAACACCCCTTCCAAGCCGCCTGTTCATGAAAATTAATCTTCTTGAATTCCTCCGATGTCAAACCGACCATCTTGCAGGCGGATTCATTAAAAGTAATCACTTCTCCAGTAGCACGAAAGAAACAGACCGCAGATTCTGTATTTTGCATCAGCGTATCGTTTAGTTCCGACATCTCCCGATGGGCATTCTCAACTTGAACAACATGGGTCACATCATAAACAAAACCATGTATTTCAGATAACTCTCCGTCTTCTCCAAAAACAGCCTTTGCAGAAAGCTCAACCACAATGTGCTCACCACCCTTTTTCTTCCAGGATAGTTTATAAGAAGAGATCTTGCCCCCATTATCCAAAAGAACCTTATGCATTTTTATTCGGTCATTTATGTTTGTATAAAAATCTGAAATATTTTTTCCGATAATCTCGTCTCGATGTTCAAAACCAAGAATCTGGGCAGCTGCAATATTCGCAGACAGTATCATTCCTTGCTTAGTGGCTTGATAAAAGCCAGAAGGCAACAAATCGATGAAATCAAGCGTAATCTGAATGGAATCAGCTTTCTTTTCTGCACGACTCATGTAGATCTTTGTTTCGTCATCTCTACGAAAAAAATTAAGTCTGGTTTATTTAGCAATTTACTTGAAAAAATCTAATTCAAATCATCTTAGGGCTGGACTCTATCCCAAAGTCGTGTCATGACTTGATTGGTCTATGATTCGTGACATATTCTGACTTTAAACAAGGAGAACTCATGGCTAAGAAAAGAAAAGCAAATAAGCTGCACGCGAAGAGATTGGCTAAAAAGAAGAAAATGCTCAAAAGAAAAAAGAAGTGATTCACCCTATCTCTTAACGAGATTGGAAAGGGGCCCCAGGGTCCCTTTTTTATTTTGACGGAACCAATGACCACTCATCTTCGCTGAAAATATCACCAGAATACCAATCCTGACCAAGAAAAGTGCCCTCCGCTGATTCGATTGCTGTTTCAGGCGCGCCACCCCGAACCCATCTTGCAATTAACTCTTTTTCTTCCCTTGTTAAAGGCGCACCAGGGGGCATATCGTCTGATTCAACAGCTCGAGACAGGATTCTTCCTGCCTTTGCTCTTGCTGTAGGATAGTCCAACAAATTCGGAATTGGTCCTGCAGGCCGATGGCAGGAACTGCACTTTTCCTGAAATAGCGGCTGTATAGATTCAGAGTAACCAGGAACAATAAGCTTATAAGCCTCTTCAGAATATTGAGCTTTGACATCACAGTTGATACCCAAAAAGCAAACTAAAATCCAAAAACGATGAGTAAAAAAATCTTTCATACACACTTCCTAAACCTACACTTGATCTCGAATCTTTTGCGAAACTTGGGGCATTAAATCAATTAAATCCGATGGCAGTAAAGAAATTTTATCCTTTCCCGATCTGACCCACTCATCAGCCACACGTCCGTGCAAATATACTCCTAGTAAGGTGGCCTCTAAGGAATCTAACCCCTGAGCCAGGAAGGCTCCAATTATCCCGCTTAAGACGTCTCCAGCGCCCGCCTTGGATAAACTCGAATTTCCAGAAAGAACGATCACAGATTTTTTGCTTGTTGCCACCACAGTCCGAAAACCCTTTAAACAAACTATGCATCCATATTTTTGGGCTGCTCGGATGGCCCAAGCTGATCGATCCCGATTGATTTGCTCAGCGGATACATTCATCAATCTTGATAGTTCACCAGGATGTGGGGTCAGCACCCAGGCCGGAGGAAAAGAAATCTCTTTTTGGTCGGAAATAACATTCAGAGCGTCAGCATCGAGAAGTACATGACTGATTTTTGCCTTTATCAATTTTTGAATCACCGCCAACACTTTCTCAGCCTGATCTCCACCTAGCCCTGGTCCAACCACAAATGCATGTTTCTGATTGGGTTGAAAGGGAACTTCGAGCAAATTTTGATAAATCACTTCCGGCAACTTGACGATGTCTGAGAACAATGATCCGAAGCTCAATAGACTCACATAACCAGCCCCAGCCCGCCCTGCCGCTTTCGAAGCCAAAATTCCAGCCCCTGGGTAATGCACACTGGAACCGACGATTTCCACATGGCCATAGGTTCCTTTGTGAGAAAAATTTGGCCTTTTTGGCATTAACCGTGCCGCAGACCTGGCGCCAAAAGCAAAATGAGTCTGGGCTTGGGACTTGAGCAATGAATCAGGAAATCCAATTCCGTATCTTTTTATTCGTCCACAGTAAGAAGGCCCCTTAGCCAAATAAAATCCCGGTTTGCATAAGCCAAAGGTCACAGTGATCTGGGCCTTTAAAGCGAGATCTTGAGGCCAACCTGTATCCACGTTCAACCCACTGGGCGCATCGATGGCAATCACCATTTTATTTTTTCTGTTAATCAGTTCAAACAACCGAGAAACCTGAGTTGGTATGGTGCGGTTCAAGCCTGTTCCAAAAACTCCATCGATAATGTAATCGGCCTCTGAAATTTCAATCTGCATTTTCTCTTCTGAGGCCTCAATAGCATGAATCTCTGATACCTGGGCCCGATCTTTCTGCTTCTTCCATAATGCCGAGGGATTGGCTGCAGGCAAAATAAGAACACAGTGAATATTTTGAAATCCCTTTCTCTTCAGAAGTCTGGCCACAACAAAAGCGTCAGCCCCATTGTTACCTGGTCCGATCAAAATCAAAATTCTTTTTTTCTTTTCTTTCACGATCAAATGAACTTCTTCGGCGACCGCAGCCCCCGCAGATTCCATCAATGTTTCCGAATCCAACCCGTATTCTTCCTGAGCCAATTGATCCACTGTCTGAGATTGAGAACGGGTAAGTAAACGCATAGCCTTAGACTACCTGGACTTTGTCAAATATGTAGAGTTTTCGCTCTCGACCCTTCTCGTCAACTGTGATCTTCTCACTTAAAACGTAATCTCTCAGGTCAAGATTTTCTATTCTTTCCGGATTTTTATGTGGTCCTAAGATAATTCGGCGCGCCCTTAACAGGCCCCGATTCAACAAGGACCTTAAAATCGTTGTGATCGTGTAATCGCCAACACCGATAATGACCAAAGTCCCTTTAACCTCTTGCTTGACCTCTTCGCCAGGCGCACAAATATACTGACCCCGCTCATGCCGCGGCAAAGCCTGAATTAAGTGTGTGACCTGGTCGACAAAATAGACTTTGGGAACTGTGGTTAAGCTTAAAGCCGCAAGCCCCAGATAACCATGATCACAACAAACATCCCAAAGTTCGTCTTCAACATGAACTCGCTTGAGAACTTGGGCTAATCTCTTTGTCAGACGAAATTTTAACATCGATTGAGGCGTAGCTTACAATGCTTTAAAAACTCTTCTCTCGTTTCAGGAAGATCTTTAAAATCACCTCGAACATCTGAAGTCGATGTGGATGAATTATTGTCTTGGACTCCCCGAGCAATCACACAATAGTGTCTTGCGTTGATGTGAACACCAATGTGCGGGGTTTCCAATATAAATTGCAAAGCATCTGCGATTTGCTTAGTGAGACGCTCTTGAACCTGAGGACGTCTCGCAAAGAACTGCACAATGCGATTGATTTTTGAAAGTCCAATCACTTTTTTGTTCGGCACATAGGCTACTGTCGCTAATCCATCAATAGTTTGAAAGTGATGCTCACAACAACTGAGCACCTGAATATCTTGAACCAAAACCATCTGATCATATTTCATGTCATTTTCAATGACCGTGATCTTCGGAAAGTTCTCTTCTTGTAAACCACTAAAGATCTCATTGACGTACATCTTTGCCACTCGACGTGGAGTATCTCTCAGCGAGTCGTTCTCAAGATCTAGCCCCAGAATCTCCATAATCTCGGTAAACTTTTCAGCTATCAGCTCGATTTTTTTCTCATTTGAATGACTGCTGGTGATCATCGGAGTTGGGCGAACATGGCTCATAATTTCATCGATGCTCAGGTCATAGGATGATTTTTTACGTCTCATTTTTGTGGTCTTTTTTGTGGTCTTTTTTGTCTTCATAAATTGACTTATACCGACTCAGTTTAAATGAGGCAACAGCATTCCGGCACAGGATTTGATCTTTATTTTGAGAAGTTCATATTCCCAGGAATAAGGACAAAGATAGACCCTTTAAAAATGGAGTGAACCGTGATTCGGCTGCCAATTTCACGCCCCTGTCAATTCTTTAGACACCTCACATTGGGAAGCACCCTTGCCTGCCTTTTTATCGGTTTAAGCGCAAACGCCGACAATCTTGCCACATCAACGGTTGAGCAAGAAATTTTGGATCGTTCAGTGATGCGCATTGTTCACGATATACAATCCTCAGATGCCATGCAAACGGCTCAAGAGGCCAAAGACCAAATTAATGGCCTTGTCATCCAGATTGAAAAATCCCCCCTGCTTCAGAAAAAATCGTCTCTTTGTATGTCCTTATTAAGACTCAACGATGAAGAGTTAGCTCTGTTTGACTCAGAACTTGATGAAATTATTGAAAGTAAAGCTCTGAATTCCTGTGCTCTGCAGATTCGTGCTCGAATTGAAAACCATTGGGTGGCTCAGATTTCAGGACTACCAGAACCCTATGGCTTCTTTAAGCCTGCGGGCAGAAGCTTTCCCACTTTTCAGGTCGTAGAGAAATTCTATTCCGCAGACAATCCATCTGAATATTCTGGCTCAAGGGCAACAGAGGGGTTTGAGGATAAACAATTGATGTTGACCTTTGATGATGGACCAAATGATAAAGCCACTCCATCCATTCTTGATATTTTGCGTGACCGCGGAGCAAAAGCCACCTTCTTCTCACTTGGACGAAATGCTCATCGGTATCCTAAAGTTCTTCAAAGAGTCGGGGCCGAAGGTCATGCCATTGGAAGTCACTCTTGCTTTCACCCCTCGTTAGGTACATGGATAGGTAAGGAAAAAACTTTTGATGAATGCCCGACATTCTATAAACAAAAAAAGAAGATCTGGACTATCGAGGACTCTTTCAATGAGATTTTAAATGGCCATGCTTATGTTTTTATGAATCTGGGTTGGATTGATCCTTTCTTCAGATTTCCCCACGGCGACAGCAACGATGAAATGAAAACCTATTTAAAGGAAAACGGTATTCATAGTTTTCGATGGAATATTGATTCTTATGACTGGCAATCGACGAATATCATGGGAATCGTTCAAAATACTTTAAATAAAATCAAATCTCAAAATGACCGCGGCATCGTGCTCTTCCATGACACTTTAAAACAGACCACATTGGCTCTTCCTATTATATTGGATCAATTAGCTCTCGAGGGATACACACTGGTATTGCCCGTCCTCGACCAGCCTGATTTGAGATTTGAAAATGTTCCGCTGATTGAAAGTCACCCCCAGAGAATCAATATCGAAAAGCGGGCTAATGCTATTCGCTACAAAGAGCTACTCAAAAGGACTCGATGATGAACTTAATGAAGTTTTCTCGAACATATTTAATCGCAGTCATCACAGCAACTCAACTGTTGCTTGCGTCCGGCGCTGTTAATAGCCAGGAGCTGCCGCCGATTCCTCTTAAGAAAATTCAAAAGCACCCCATCAAAAACGCTATTCAGGTTCAAATTACTCCAAAGGGAATGCTGTATTTTGAGCATAAAATGAAAACTATTTTAGGAAATATTGGATTTAGCTTGGACGAGGGCTATCTGGATGAAATTAAGTGGGAGTCGGATAAGAGTTACGACCTGGATCAACTGAATGTTCCGCCTGAAGCAAAAGACCTGATTCAGAAACTCAGAACATTGCTTTCTGAATGGTTCGTCGGGTTTTCACTAAAAGAGGTCCGACCAGCCATCGAAATTGGAAACTCTGGTTACATTGCACAACTGAACCGATTTGCTCTTGTCACGGATAGAAGTCTCATGGCGGCTCTTGGTAAAAAAGAGGGTGCCATACTCGCCCTCGAATTAGAGATTAAAGAGTTAACGGCAGCAACAAACAGATTTCGTGCCTATGACATGAACAACACTGATCTTGGCCAAGTCGGATTCGACAATCTCAGTCTAAAAATCGGCGGAGGACAAGAACCCTTAAAGATCCGACTGCCCTTTTATATTACTTTAAATAACAAACGAGAGATTGAATTTCAGGCCGTCCAAGTTGAACAAAATCTTGATCAAGTTGATATTAACTTTCAATATCGCGAACTCATTGCTCCAGATATTAAAGTGCTGATCGGAAAAAAAGAAATGACCTTAGACAAAAGAAAGTTAAAAAATGAATTTGATGCCAGATTTCCAGAAGCACTAAATAAAATTAGAAACTTTCTTGCTGACCTTGCAGAAAAGGATTTGCCTGCATTCTTAAATAAAAAAGCGAAGGAATCTCTTCAAGGAAGCATCGAAGAAATTAATCGCATGGATCCCCCTGGAGCTGACCCCACAAAGCCAACGCTTGGATTTTTCTGGGGCCTTCAATTAAACGATATCAACTTGGATGAAAAATTAAGTGTCGAGCTCAATGCCTATGTGGAAGACCCCATGAATATCACATCTCAACCTGTGAACACTTCGCAAGCCCGTGGCGAAGCCCGATTTCAAAAAATTCCGACTGACCAATATGATATCTCCATGAGTATCGATCGCGGAATGCTAAACCGAATTCTTCAACTTTCATTTGAAAGAAAACTTTTTGAAAAAATTACGATCGGAGATGAAGATCCCTCTGCTCGAAAAATCACTACTTGTCGTGCTCAAACTGACCCCGCAGAGTCTGAGACTCAGCCCAAGACACCTAAAAAAGATCAATATCTTAAGATCACACGAGCCCCTATTATCGATGCGGTTCCCCTTGGGAAATTTGGAACAACAGAAAGCGGAGAAGGCCTTGTCAAAGTCCGAGTTCAAGCCCTTGTTCCCCCCGGAACTGTTACGGGAATTCAAAGGATTGCCCTTCGTGATAATTTCGAGGTCGCCTTTGATATGATTGCCAAATTGAAAAACGCTCCAGATGGAGGTGGACTTAAAATCTATCTCTGGGATATAGATATGGACTCAGTTTGGGTTAACCCCGACTATCTCACTCCAGTAGGAAAGCTCTTTAAAGGAAAGGTCATGAATAACATTAAAGAAGAGTTTCAGAAAATGACAGCACTTTGGAGATGTGACCACACTGCCATTCCTGGAAAACTGCCACTTCCGCCTGAGATTCTTAGCATTAAATTGGATATCCAAGAATTGGAAATGGAGCAAAATGGACAACTTGTTATGTATATGAATTACGCTAAACCTGTAACTAAAATGAACTTACCAGCCCGAGGTGAAAAATGAAAACCCTCAAAATAATTTTTTATTCCATTATTTTTAGTTTTTCTTCATTGCTGATTGTGGAAACGGCAAATGCTCAATCTGCAATTACTGTCAATCCGATGAAGCTTGTTAACATACCCTCATCCCTTCAAGGACAATATCTTACAGTGTACTTCGGAATCGGTGCTCGAGCTGCAATTTCCACAAATTCAAATCAAGTGACTTTAAAAAAAATCCGTAAAAAAATTGATAACATTCAAATTACCTCTGCATCTGCGCATGTCCCAGGTGTGGACATTCCACGAACTGGATTTTATCAACCGTATAATCTGATTGTTTTTGTTATTCACTCTCAGCCAAATTTTAATTGGCAAAATATTGAAACCGACGACGAAGGCAACATCATTCGCACCATTCCTGAAGGCGAAATTCCTGGTCAAAATATTCAGGCAACTGCAAGTATCTCTCTTACCAAAGTCGAGTTTGAGGATTTAATTGTCAGTCAGGGTGTTCCGAATATAGTTCAGATCGACCTTCAAAATCGCATTCATTTTCTACTTGATCAGTTTTAATTTAGTTTTGTTTCATCCACGCTGCTCGGGCCGCAATCGCCTGAGCGGCCGCGCGAACTCCACTCTCGAAGGCTCCATTCAAAGTCCCTCGATGCCGCGCTGAAGTGTGCTCTCCAGCAAAAATCAGACGACCTTCAAATTCTGAAGATGCAAGGACATCCTTCAAGCTCAGATACTGACCCACTCTGTAATAGGACTGACTTCCCAGAGCGTATCGATTTCGTGCCCAATTATGAATCTGCACAGCTTCTGGGGGCATAACCACTCCAACCTTCATCCTCTCAAGATCCTTTTTCACCAGATCCACCAAGTGTTCGCCTCCCTCATATCCCAGATGTCCACCGATCTGCACACTGAGCACGCCCTTAAGAGCATTCAGCGAAGCCTTCTGTACTGAACTTTCGCGAATTGACTGGGTATCAAAGTCCCCTGATAGGGCAAAGGGCTCTGCGAAGCTCTTCCAAAATCTCTGGGGATAACTGAGTCCTATTTTTGTTTGAGTTCCATACCCCAAATTCTGAATGCACTTTAATTTTTGACCAGATAGACCAATCTGATCGATCCCCTCAATTCCTCTAAGAACACTAAAGGGTAAGGTGCAAATAATAACTTGGGCTTTGATATCAAAATTTCCTTTTGGAGTGGAAAATCTGAGTTCAAAATAATTACCCTTATTCTTGATTCGAATTAACTCATGCCGAAAAACAACTGTACTGTCTGGAATAACTCCAGCTAGCCTTCGATACATAGCCTCAATCAAAGCCCCTGATCCTGCCTGAATCTTAATTAACTTCTGTGAAGTCTGAAATGGAAATGACTTCATCCAAGCCAACGTTGAGATATGAGTGGGATCCGTCCCCCACTCCTGCTGTACAGTTCGACGAATAAAAGCAATTACCCACGGCGAAAATACCTTTTTCAACTCGAATAAAAAATCCTCGAGAGAAAGCAGATCCCACTCTTCCTGGGTTTTTTGAGCCTGTCGCTGATAGATGTAGTTCTGCAGTTTTTTAATCTCAGGTACAAAATCAGCTGACCGAATCCATATTCCCGAGTGAAAAAAACGAAATTCTTTTGCATAGTCATTCACATCATCTGTGTCCAAACGAAACTCTTTGCAATACTTCAGAACCAAATCATGCTGTTGACGAAACCACTCGGCTCCCAGTTCCGCAACCTGACCACTTGAATTAAAGTCATGAATTGTTAAGACTCGCCCACCGACTCGAGAACTGGCTTCAAAAATTCGGAAAGGAATATCATTTTTTCGAAGGTGGTAACCTGCGGCCAATCCAGCTGCACCGCCACCCAAAATGAGAACTCGTCTTGTTTCATCCGCGCCATCCCCAACAATAATTCGATCCAATTGACTACAAGATGTTGTCAATAAGCCACTGCTCAGCAAACTGCCGGCCCCTAAAAGACTAATGCTCTGTGATAATGTGTTAGATAAAAACTGTCGTCGCCCCTTGTTCATGGAAAAAGTCTATGACTTTGATTTACCGAAGTCACCGACGAATAAGAACGACGCGTAATTCCTATGAAAAGTCCTGCCTTTTCACCTGGATCTTTGTAGGCTTGTTCTCTATGCGAAAGAAAACCGCACTCTCTTTGTTGCTCGAAGTTTTCACTGTTCGATGGCCTATGCGCCTTATCATGCTCTTGCTTGCCGGCGTGGCCGCAGTGATGGGACTACTCGGTCCCCTTTTACAAAAAGAGTTTGTCGACCAAGTTCTGAGTTCTCCTTCAACATTTCAATCCATTTTACCCCTTGATTTTCAATCGTTTTCCCCACTGAGTCTCTTAATTGGGGCTTTTATATGTCTGCTAATTAGCTTGGTCTGTTCACAATTGGTCAACTTTCTGGGCGCTCGAGAGGCCGTCATTGTCCAAAAAAAGTGGGCACAGGAGCTGTACTTAAAGATTCTCGATCTCCGCACTGATACGCTTGAGGGACGCCCTGTCGGTGAACTCGTTTCCGTATATGCGACCGACGTTCCAAGCGCCACAGTCTTGCTTGAACAGAGTATTCCTCAAGGAGCTGGAATTATTTTCCCCCTTCTCGTCGCCCCTTTGGCAATCATCACTATTTTTCAAATCCCATGGTTCCCAACATACTCTCTAATATTAGGAATCAGCGCGCTCAACTTCTTTCTGGCGTACCGACAAAGTCGTTTCTTTTTTCAATTTAAAAAACTAGCGGCTGATCGCATTTCACTTGTGAGCGAGTGGATTCAGAATATTCGCTACCTTAGAATACTCAGCTGGGTTCCCGCCTTTGAGAAAAAAATTTTTTCAGTACGTGAAAATGAGACGGCCAATCGTATTCGAATGCTCACAAATGGTCAGACAATGAATGGGATCGCGTCGTCGGTGACTTTTTTCCTAAATCTGGCAGCCATCGGAGCTTTGGTCTACTACCAAGGAGATCATGTCACGCCCGGTTCACTTTTAGCCCTTTTGTGGATCGTTGGTGTTTTTCTAACCCGACCATTTAGAATGATGCCCTGGTTTTTCACTTTTATTTTTGACGCGTGGACTTCTTTGAGACGTATGAGCGATGTGTATTTACTTGAAAACTCGGAGCCCTACAAGCGACATAAGAATTTTGATAAGATGAACTTTCGACGTCCTGAACATCTCCTCATGAAAGTTCAAAATCTTAACTTGCACATTGGCCAACACCATATTCTTAAAAACATCAATTTTGAACTCAGGGAAAAAGAGCTACTTGCCGTCGTTGGAGAGGTCGGCTCAGGAAAATCACTCCTACTTCTTTCTCTGTTAGGAGAAACGGGAGCAACTTTTGATCAATATCAAATTGACGGAAATGACGGCAGGACCATTCATCTCGATCAGCTTCGACAGTACTTTACCTACGTTCCCCAAGAGGGTTTTATCATGAGTGCTTCTTTGAGAGAAAATGTTGCTTTTGAATACGACATTGGTCAGGAATCAGATAACGCCATTCGCACCTCTCTCAGAAGAGCTCAACTGGATTATTCACAAGAACGCCTAACTCAAGGGCTCGATACTTTAATTGGAGAGCGTGGAGTAAATCTTTCTGGAGGTCAAAAACAAAGAGTCAGCCTTGCTCGAGTCGATTTCTTTCCAGCACCGATTGTACTTCTCGATGATAGCTTAAGTGCTGTCGACGTCGACACAGAAAATAAGCTCATCGAATCTTTAATTGATGGGGCATGGAGAGAGCGCGGACGGATTTTAGTCACTCATCGATTGACTGTTCTTGACAAGGTTGATCGCATTATCTTTCTTGATCAGGGTGAAATTAAAGGAATCGGAACCTATCAAGAACTTTTAGGCTCAAACTCACAATTTCGAGAATATGCGGCAAGCGTAGCAAGGAATGACCAATGAGCAACCTCAGAAAAGGCTTTAATCAATCCACATACAAAAGCTTGCAATATGCCTATCGCCCTCATTTCAAATCACTTTTTGTTTTTCTAACCCTCGGTTTTCTCGGTCGAGCAACATTGCTAGCCAACACCAATCTGATTGGATTCTGGGCAGACTCTTTTTGCAAACCAGACTTGAGCATTCAATGCCATCCAACACCCTTTTTCTTCCAAGGTTTTGATAACTGGGACTACTTACTTGTTCTTGTTGGACTAGTTCTGATCGGCTTTCTTCTCACATGGATATTTCGCGTGGGTTTTTCAATTGTGTCAGCGCGAGCCGTTAGTCGACTTTATGATGAAACAACATTGAGGACCTCTCGTTTTCCCATGTCTTTTTTTGATCACACTCCAGCCGGAAGAATCATCACCCGATTTTCAAGTGACTACGGAAGCGTCTTTCGCTTTTTCGGTGGCCCCCTTGCCGAATTTATTTCCATTGTCTTTGACATCATTTGCATGACGATACTGATTGGCATTGCCAGTCCCTATTACCTACCTCTGATTTTTGCGGTGGGAACATTGAGCTTCATAGTTTATAAATTCAACCAAAAAAATCTTCGTGAAGCTCGACGAGAGCTTTCAGCGAGCCGATCTCCATCTATAGCGCATTTTGCTGAAACAGCCCAGGGCGCAAGCACCATCCGATC
Organism: Oligoflexia bacterium; assembly: GCA_016861345.1. Lineage (GTDB taxonomy): Bacteria > Bdellovibrionota > Bdellovibrionia > Bdellovibrionales > Bdellovibrionaceae > BOLD01. The sequence goes on along the minus strand of BOLD01000001.1, from coordinate 284,021 downwards.
ATTTAGTCGACAAGAATCATTTACATCCAGATTCAATCAGCTCGATCTTCACTATTTAAATCAAAAAATCAAAACCGTTTTTCGAATTATGTTGTTCTCATTTCAAATGAACACAATGACTGCCTTTTTGCTGTTGGCCACAAGTTGGCTTGGGTATTATCTTTTGCAAAAATCCTTGGTCAGTGTTGGATCTGTCGGAGTTGCCCTGGGATTCATCGTTCTTTCAAGCAACACGGTCCAAATGTTTTTTGAATGGCTAGCCCAGTCTGACGAAGCTCTTGTCGGTGCAGAACGGCTTGATCAATACATGCAAAAGGAAATCGAGCCTGGGGCCCGACTACCCGCTGTCCGCCAATTTCAGACTTCTCATTGGGTCTATCAAAAATCTGACGAAACTTCTGATCAAAAAATCACCAATCGAGCAGCATCTGTCACCTTTAAAGATGTTTGGTTTCGATATGGAGATCAGCTCCCCTTCGTCTTAAAAGGTCTATGCTTCCATGTCCCCGCCGGTGAGCGTTGGGGAATTGTGGGTCGTACGGGAAGCGGGAAATCAAGCTTAATACAGGCCTTATTTTATCTCTATCCGATCCACAGTGGGCAAATTCTTGTTAATGGGCAACAACCCCAATTGAATCCCGACTCAACCGGCATAGATCTGCAGCAATACCGAAAAGCTTTATCATTTATCTCTCAAGAACCCGTTCTCTTCACCGGAACCCTGGCTTCGAATCTCGACATTGAAGAACACCTTTCCGCCGAAATACTCTGCTCAGTTTTAAAGCAAGTTGGACTTACTGAATGGGCAACACCTGATGGACTCCAAATGGTAATTGAAGAAAAAGGGAGAAATCTTTCTCTTGGCGAAAAGCAATTGATCTGCATGGCGAGATGTCTTTTGCAGAACACGCCAGTTGTTATTATGGACGAAGCCACAAGCTCTGTCGATCCCCGATCAGAAGAAATCATGGTCAAAGCAACCAATGATTTTTTCGATGGTAGAACCCAGATCATTATTGCCCATCGTCTCTCAACTTTAAAAAAATGTCATAAAATTCTATGGCTCCAGGATGGAACGATTCGCATGATCGGCACACCGTCAGAGGTCCTGCCTATTTTTGAAAAGACAAGTCTGGCTTCAGAAATGGATATTTAAGCTTGTCTTCACATTAAACCATGATAAACCTGATGAAGATGTCACAGGATTCAGAAGATACTCAAACGAAAAACCAGAATACAGAATCACGCGATTCTGCTCAGGAAAAATCAGGATCGAGTATTGAAGATCTTGCTGAAATTGTGACAGATTCAAGTCAAAATATCGAGCTGGAAGGCGAACAGGCTATGATCAGTGTTTCACAAGCCTGGTCAGCCATGTCTCCCAATGAAAGAAAAGAACGTTTTGCCCAACTTGCCCGAACCGAAGCTGAAGATCTTTTCCTTAGTTTAAAAGCAATGGACCAAGCTGAGCTTATTGCCGAAATTAGCCCTCTTGAAAAAAGGTCCTGGGTTCGAATGCTTCCCCCTGATGACGTCGCTGACTTAATTCAAAATCTAGGACTAGATAGAAAAGAAGAGATTCTTGATCTGCTGGATCCCCAAACTCGCCGTGAAGTCACAGCCCTCCTGGCCTATTCTGAAGATGCGGCCGGAGGTCTCATGAGTTCCCGGTTCGTCCGTCTTCGTCCCGACATGAGTGTTGATGAAGCTATTTCCTATTTGCGAATTCAATCCAAGACGCATGTTGAAACAATTTACTATGCTTATGTCATCGATTCAGATCAAACATTGATGGGCGTGGTTTCTTTTCGAGAAATGTTTTCCCAAGCTCCGCATAAAAAAATTCGTGATATTATGAAAAGCGACCTTGTGAAAATACCTGTTGGTCTTGATCAAGAACAGGTTGCTAAAATTTTTAACCAAGCTGATTTGATGGCTCTTCCTGTTGTGGATGAATGGGATCACATCAAGGGTATCGTCACATTCGATGACATTGCCAACGTTGTCCAGGAAGAGGCCACGGAAGATATTCAAAAGTTAGGAGCGGTCGAAGTTCTCGATGCCCCTTACATGAACACTGGCTTTTTCGAACTGATGAAGAAGCGTGCGGGGTGGCTCACTGTTCTTTTCGTCAGCGAAATGTTCACCGCCTCAGCCATGAGCTACTTTGAGCATGAAATTCAAAAGGCAGTCGTTCTTGCTCTTTTCATTCCACTCATTATCAGTAGCGGTGGTAACTCGGGCTCTCAGGCCTGCACTCTTATTATTCGCTCACTTGCTCTTGGGGAAATTCGTAATCGAGACTGGATCCGGGTTTTGGGCCGAGAGATTCTGATGGGCTTAACCCTTGGAACAATTCTTGGAATTATTGGTCTCATCCGTGTCGTCCTATGGCCAACACGAGACGAACTCTACGGACCACATTATATGCTCATTGGTGCTGCTGTCGCTGCCAGTGTTCTTGGCGTTGTGATGTGGGGAACCATCACCGGCTCCATGCTTCCTTTTATCCTCAAAAAACTTAAGCTTGACCCAGCAACAGCCTCAGCTCCCTTTGTCGCTACCATCGTCGATGTCACTGGACTTGTGATCTATTTTACAGCTGCTAGCTTGCTTCTCACAGGAACTCTACTCTAACTAAAGTAGAGCCCCCGCCTTTGATCGGGCTTTGATTTTGACTTCCTCTGTCGCCAAGAGGACAATTATGGATGCATATTTGCCAAGCACAGCAATGATCCTTTTGAAAGGAAAATTCTATGAAAAAAATTGCCACACTTTTATTTGTGTACCTTGGTGTGCAAGCCGCTCAGGCTGGCATTCTCATTGAACCCTATCTTGGATACGAGGTTGGCGCAATCAAGGCCACTCTTTCAACAGCATATTCAACTGCCCTAAGTGTTCCAGATGGAACAGAGTTAGCTGGGAAAACAGAGGGAACAGTCCTTGGCGCGCGAATTGGATACACGCTGCCAGTCTTGTTCTGGGTCGCCCTTGAACCCACCATGATGACCGGAAAATATAAAGCATCAAATACTCTCACCCTGGATTGCGACAGTTCTCGAACACAACTCTTTATTGATGCCGGCGTGGACTTCCCCATTCTTCTGCGGGCTTGGATAGGTTACGGAATGACCAATGAATGGTCCGCAAAAGACCTCAGCGGAACAGCAAAATACACTGGAAGTGCAACGAAAGTCGGTGTCGGTTTCACGGGACTTCCCTTTGTTTCAATTAATCTTGAATACATTACTCACAACTTCAACAAAGTGACGGGGCTCGCCGGAACAGTCAGCGACAAAGTGAGCGATAACTTCAGCTCAACAACAAGCGCTTCAACAGTTTTGTCAGTCAGTTTGCCTCTGGATTTGTAATAGAAGTACATAACAAAATTTAACCTGGGCAAAAAGCCCAAAGGAGAACCTCATGAAAACAAAAATAGCAGCATTGATCGCAACACTCGGTCTGAGTTTTTCTGCTCATGCCGGCTTTATGCTTGAGCCTTATCTTGGATACGAGACAGGGAAATTCGAAATGATCGACACCACACCTACAACTGTGAACATCGATACCACAGGAACAGAAGTCGGACTACGTGTTGGTTATGTTAACCGATTCTTCGTCGCTCTCGATGCTCAGATGACAAGTGGTGGAAAAATGAAATACACAAAGCCCACCGGAATTGCAGATATGGACTATTCCCGCACAATCATGTCCATTGACTTTGGATATTACTTCACTTCAATGTTCCGTGGATACCTTGGTTATGGTGCTTCAAGCAGCTTCACCCACAAGTACCCTACAGCTGACGTTAAATACAAAGGAACATCTGCAAAAGTTGGCCTCGGCTATCACCTGCACAAAAATGTCGCCTTCACTTTTGAGTATCAAATGCCTTCATACAAAAAGTACGAAGTCTCTGGCGTTGAAGCTGATATTTCAGCGGCATATCCAACATTTAATAATACAAATGTCATGTTAATTGGCTTTAGCTTTCCATTTATCTGGTAATCAGATTTTCAAAGGGTCAGGTTTTCACAAGGGAACCTGACCAAGAGCGAATGTGGCTGATTACAGACTCGGTTACATTCGCAAATTGCACCCCATACGAATGATCTTTTTGACTCCACACAATCTTACCTTGCACCTGAACTTCTCCACTACCATCAGGTGACTGAACGGACATAGTCAAGATTTCTCCGGGAACAATTTGGCCTGTCTCAATCATTGAGTTGGTCTGGAAAGATAGACCTCCCGCACCAATGGTTTTGGTTTGACCCAGAACCTCTTTGTCACCGACAAAGATACGAATTTCAGAATCCATCAAGTACCGCTGATGTTTTCGCCGTACATTTTGACCTTTAAGTTTTCTTCGAACGGCAAACCATGTCACTATGGGCAAGGTTAAGAAGATAAAACTGACAATCATGACTCCTGTTCCTGCACCTGGACCGCCATATTCCCCGATGTCTCGAACAAGACCACAACCCTTTTTTTCATCACTCGTGGCCGCTGGAGTCCGAGAAGCTGGCGCTGCTGCCACATATTCTGGGTTGTATGAAGAAGCCGCAACCTGCGCCTTTGAACTAACCAGTGATGTATAAGCATTGGCTCGGTTACTGGAAACTGTTTTCGTTGACAATGTCGCAATTCGATCACCTGAACTCATTAATAATGACTTCACTTGATATCCTGAAAGATTAGGCGCTTCGCGCACAACCATGGCCGCCAGCCCTGCAATAAAAGGAGCCGCCATTGACGTGCCAGACATAAATTTAAACGAATTCCCAGGGATGGTTGAGAAAATTCCCACCCCAGGCGCAGCAAGATGGACTGTCGTCGCTCCATAATTTGAAAATGAAGCCAAATTGTCCCAATCATTTGTCGCTGCCACTGTTAACTGACTTGGAACCTGGTAGCCAGCAGGATAAAGCGGTTCAACATCATTGTTCTTTCCATAATTTCCTGCTGCTGCAACTAACACAACATTGTGATCATAGGCATACTTAAGGGCATCGTGTAATCCTTGGCTATAGTTTGGACCACCCCATGAGTTATTAATTACTCGAGCTCCATTATCGACGGCATAGTGAATGGCTGCAATAGCATCAGATGTCGAACCCGAACCATCTGCTCCTAAAAATTTAAGCGGCATAATTTTAATTCTCGCGGAAGCAAGTGTCGTCGCAAAAATATCCTGCCCAATTCCTAATATAATTCCAGCCACATGAGTTCCGTGCTGGTCATCATCAATCGGAGAATTATTATCACCAAAAAAATTCCACCCATGAACGTCATCGATAAAACCATTACCATCATCATCAATTCCGTTCCCTGGAACTTCCTTTGAATTCGTCCAAAGAGCATTTGACTGAGAAAAAATAGGATGGCTGTAATCCACTCCCGTATCAATAATGGCGACCACTGGGGCTGCTGCATCAATGGAAACTTGAGCCCAAGCTTCAGTCACCTTAACGCTGGCATAGTTTTGAGCATAGGAGCCAGAGCTTGAAACTTGGGATCGAACCTCTTCGATAGAAAAGGTTCGATTATCCTCGTCAACCACTTCGGCTCTTCGCAAAATCCAATTCGGTTCTGCATATTCAACATTTGGATCCTGTCTGAGCTCATGAATCAAAGATTGAATATCTTGATAGGCACTCACTTTGAAATGATGAACATTGGACTTAACGGAGAGCGCTCGCGATTGGGCAGCGCCACCCATCTTTGATTGAAATTGCGATACCTGTTTGTGATTTGACTTTCCTTTGAATTTCACTATCAGCTCACCAGGAACAAAGTCCTGGGCAAATGCAGTTGGTGCAAATGAAAAAAAGCATAAGAGTGCAAACAACGTCACAAGACGACTGTGTATCATCATATCAATGATTATATCGGACAATGGTCTTGATATCTTAAGCAAATAGTCTGTGAATTAATCTCTGTGCCTGGAGTTTCTCATTATGAAACACAATGCCTTAGTCTGATACATCATTCCCCATATGACATCTCAAAATGTTTTGCCTTAGAATGAGAATCGGTGGTTCATTAATGGATTCTTTGGGAAAAATATTTTTTCGTGGCCTGGTCACCCTGCTGCCCATCGCGGTAACGATCTACGTTTTATATTCGGCGATCATTATCTTGGAAAATCTCTTGGGCGGAATACTTCGACAAATTTTGCCTTCGTATGTTCCAGGATTGGGTTTGATTGTGATCTTGATTCTTATATTTGTCTTCGGCCTGATCCTGAATAATTACTTAGCATCGCGATTTTGGGTTGCTATTGAACAAAAAATTACAGAGGTTCCCTTCATTAAAGCAATCTATTCGCCCCTGCGCGACTTAATGAATATGTTTTCAAATAAAAGTCAAAAATCACTTCAACAGGTGGTTTTAGTTAGACTTGGTTCAACAGGGGCTCATTCATTGGGACTTGTTACTCGCGAGCAATTCACTGACCTCAAAATGCCAGGAACCACCGATAAAGTGGCTGTTCTTTTTCCATTTAGTTACGCATTGGGTGGAATTACTTTACTAATTCCCAGGGAAATGATCACACCCATTGACATGCCAATTGAAAAAGCCATGAGTCTAGCCATCACTGGCTGGGTGAAGCTTGATAAGAACGATACGCCCGTAGGAGAGAAACCTCCGGAACCTAAGTTATGATCAGTGAGCAAAAATTCACACGAACGACAACAGGAAAAGCCCTTGAGCTTAACCAGAATCCAGCGATCTATGGAGCTTTTGCTGAAATTGGGGCAGGCCAAGAAGTCGCCCGCTTTTTTTTTCAAGCTGGTCAGGCCTCTCAGACAATTGCAAAAACAATGTCTGCTTATGACATGATCTACAGTGACGAAATTTATGGAAAAGAAGCTTCTGGCCGCTATGTCTGTGAAAGTCGCCTGATCAAAATGTTGGATAAAGAATATTCACTTCTTCAAAAACGACTCGATAAATCTCGGGGTGATAAGACAACTTTCTTCGCCTTCGCGGACACGGTCACAACTGGGGATATGGCAAAGCGACACTGCCATGGCTGGATCGGAGTGCGCTTTCAGACCAAGCCTAAGGGACAACCAAATGACATCATTATGCACGTTCAAATGATGGACAAATACAGATTGCAACAACAAGAGACCTTAGGGGTAGTGGGCGTTAATCTTGTCTACACAGCATTTCATCATATTCAGAATCACGAGCGCATAATTCCCGCTCTTGTTGATAACATTAAAGAGGGGCAAGTGATCATTGACATGATACGATTCACAGGTCCCGATGTCGCTCATATCAATAATCATTTGATGAATTTAGAATTGGTCAGAAGACACTTGGCTGAAGCTGTTGTGTTCACGCCCGATCAAAACATCATCACGGTTGCAGACGCCGTTTACGGAAAACCCCTGATTGTGGAACGTGGTTCATTTCGGCCAGTTACAAACGCCCACCTTGACCTTCTTCAAAAAGGAATTCAGCAATTCCATCTATCATTTCCAAAAGAAAAAGATCCTCTAATCTTATTTGAAATGACTATGAATGCCCTTCAAGTCCAGGGCAAATTTGATGAAAGGGATTTTTTAAACCGTGTACGGGCATTGACCTCCCTCGGATATCCAGTCATGGTTTCTAGTCATTTTCGATTTTTCACATTGAAAAGATATCTCCGACAGTACACCAAAGAACCCATTGGACTGATCATCGGAGCAAAACTTCTTGAGCGGATTTTTGATGAGAAACACTACCAAGACCTTGAAGGCGGCATTATCGAGGCTCTATCAAAACTATTTGATGGCAAGACACTATTGTATGTCTACCCTACAAAATCAGCTGACTCCTGTCTTACCGCAAGAAGCTTTCATCCCGATCCAAAATTGAAGCATATTTTTAGACACTACCAAGAACTCGACTCCATGGTGGATCTGGCCAGTTGCGAACAAGTTGATGAGTTTGTACACTCTGATCGGATTCTTGATATGATCGAAAATGGAAATTTTGAGTGGGAAAGACTTGTTCCGGCATCGGTGCGAGATCTCATCCAAAAGGAAAAACTCTTTCAAAGATAGTTAGGAGACTTATGTTTAGTGGAAATACTCCTCAATTAGTTAAAGCTGAGGGCGATAGGTATCGAGTGACCTCACTCTTTGACAAAGATATCCATGGAGATATTGATCTGACTGTTTTCATGGACCTCGCCATGCGAAACCGCCTCTCTAAACCTGAAAAAGCCAGATGCAAAATCACTTCAAAGTCACACTCGATTGAGCACGTTGAACTTCCCATTTACAACATCTCAAAATCTGGCGTGGCCTTTCAAACACCAGATACTTTTCCTCAGCTGCACGTCGGTGATGAAGTCCACTGCGAACTGGAGTTTGGCAAAAAAACAATTACAAACAAAGCCGTCGTTGTGCGTCTCGAAGAGCATTTTTTCGCCATTGCCTTTCTGGAAAACTTAAGAAGTATGAATAAAATTCTTGAGAAAAATTACCGTTCTGACATTGCTGGATCATTAATGTTTCCGATGATTCGAATCCCCCATGTGAACAATGATGAATATCTCTGGCTCTTTGCCCCTGATCAGGACGGACTTGAGCTTTACTGCGAATTTCAAGATAACCAACTACACAGTATTAAAATCTGCGCCTGGGGCAATTATTTTGAACTCAAAGAAGGAAAACTTAAAAAGGCCGCCAAACTTGTCTCCAAACTTGAGGGAAAAAAATTGAAAGTCTCTTTTGAAAAATACGAAGACGAGACTGAGAAGCAGCACGGAATTGAGATGGCCCTTTCTCTGATTGAGAAAATGATTAAAGCCCCCTCCCTCGTCCGAAAAACAATGACAGAGTGGCTTCAAAAAATTTAGGCAAACCCTATTCTTGAGCTTTTAATTCAAGGAAAGAAATTAAAGTCTGCACAGGCTGTCCATTTCCACCCGCAAACGCAAGTGACCCTGTCGCCTTGTCATTCCACGCATAGATATCCAAATGTGCCCAAGGCTTTCCTTTAACGAATCTTTCCAGGAAAAGAGCCGCAGTGACTGCGCCACCGAAACCATCGGTGCTGTTAACGATATCTGCAAATGAAGAGCTAAAACTTCTCGCCATTGGAGAATACAAAGGCATGCGCCAATTTAATTCTCCCATCGCCGTTCCCATTCGATTCAGTTCCTCAGCTAAACCATCATGGTTCGAAAAGAGTCCTGCGATTTCTGAACCCAAACCTGCTTTGATCGCTCCCGTCAATGTTGCTACATCAATCACTAGCTCTGGCTCATCAGAACCTTTTTGCGAAATCGCCACATCCATCACATCTCCAAGAACCAACCGACCTTCGGCATCGGTGTTGTGGATTTCAATCTTCATTCCATTTCGAGCAACAAGAACGTCGCTGGGACGCATGCTTTTTGAATCAATGCTGTTTTCAGCAAGTCCGAGATAAATATCCACAGGCCGAGAATAATCAGACTCAGATAACCAATACGCAAGGCCCACAAGTGAACCGGCTCCACCCATATCTTTTTTCATCAATCTCATTCCAGAAGAAGGCTTAATATCCAATCCACCCGTATCAAAAGTGATCCCCTTTCCAACAAAGGCTATGGGCTTAACTTTTTGAGATAATTTTTTCTTCTGACTTGGACGATAAGAAATATGAACCATGCAAGGAGCACTGGAGCCCCCCTGCCCCACCCCGAGATGAAGCCCCATTCCTTCTTTTTGAAGACGTTTTTCATTCCAAACTTCAACTTTAATTTTCTTCTTACCTTTTAAGAGATGACTAACATAGCTTGCAAAAGACAATGGGTGCAAATAGTTCGGTGGGGTGTTCACTAAGTGACGTGCCTGATTAACTCCAGCCCCTATTGCAAGGGCCTTTTGATATATTTCTTTTGATATTCTTCCACCTGATTTTGTGATGACGACATGTGGAAGATCCTTAAAGCTCTTATCATCCAAAATATTTTTAAATGAATAAGCACTTAATTCAAGCCCCACAAGAGCGCCAAGATCTTGATCATCTTCAGTCGAGATCAATTCAAAATTCATTTTCTTCAGTGAATAAGCTTTAGCATACTGTAGCACACTGCCCACTTGCTCTCTCATCCATGCATAATTGGATTCTTCAAGGCGAGCATGATGCGAAAAAGGTCCCTTGTGATTTTTTCGACAAAGAATCCAAACTGGCCCCTCCTGACCACTGAAATGAATGACTTCTTTTGAAATCGTCTCTTTTAATTGCTTCATGTGCCAAGACAAAGAATGACGCTCAATGAGAGAAGAAACATGATTTCGATCATCTATACCTAGCACATAAACCCAACCCACAGGTCCAGGTTCACCAGAGCCTTGAGTCGATTTCATGGAAATGGTTTTTAGAAATACAGGAATATTTTTTTTAAGTGGATCATGTAATGTTGCCATGCAGACAAGTAGACACCGAAGACCTCTATCCCGTAAACTAAAATCTGATGGCAAAGTTGACAACAAATCTCAAAGTTCTTTTACTCAACACAGAAAATCTATTCCTGCTATCTGATCAGAAGCTGACAGCCGAGCATTTAAATTTGGACGAAGCCCAGTGGAAAAGACTTTCGACCTCTATTTATGAAAATAAACCTTTAATTAAGACAAAGGCTTTGGCGCAAGCAATCAAAAAACACAACCCTGATATCCTGATGTTGATTGAAGTTGGAGGTCTTGAAAGTCTTCAAAATTTCAATAAACTTTTTCTGGACGATGCCTATTCCCCTGCCTTGATTGAGGGCAATTCTGATCGCCATATTGATGTTGGTTTTTTGGTCAGAAAAAATATTGGATTTTATTTTGACGTGGTTTCAAACAAAAATCGTCCCATTAACTTTTTGTACTCTCGAGAGAGAGAAGCCGCTCAAAACAATCCGAAAGCAATTCAGAGCCATAAATTTTCAAGAGATGCTGCTGAACTGCACTTATTTACGAAGGACCGCGAAAAACCATTTATGATTTTTGTTCTGGCTCACTTAAAATCAAGACTTGATCCCGACAATGTGGATCCCGGAGGATTTGAGCGCCGTCAGGCCGAACTCAAGACTCTTATAGAAATTTATCAAGAGCTTGAAGCGAAACACCACAATATTCCGATTTGCGTCAGCGGAGACCTTAATGGTCGAGCCGCAATCAATCAACCTGACACAGAGTTTAAATTAATCTATGAAAAAACCCTGCTCAAAGATGTTGGAGATCTTGCTCAACTTCCAGAAGATCAAAGAGCCACCTATTATCAAATTGGACGAAACTCAAAACCTGAAGGTAAACAACTGGATTATTGCTTTTTAAATCCAAAGCTTGCAGAGCTCCTGAACACTCAATCAGTTCTTGTTCATCGATATGAAGATCATCTCGGCTTACCTTTTGATCCGCCGACGACACTTGATGCCAAAACAAATCTCCCCTCTGACCACTACCCACTGATCTTTGAAATCCAGAATCTTGTGTTAACTTGACTCAGACTCAAGGTCTCAATATGCTCCGCAATTAGGATGTCGATTCAAAAACACACTACTTTATCTTTTGATATTAAAGCCCAAGTCACCTACAGTGAAGCAGAGTCACGTCCCGATTCTGGACTGCATTTTTTTATATATCAAATATCGATTACAAACAAAAGTAATTGCCCGGCACAGCTCATGAGCCGCCATTGGATCATCTCTGATGGAACTGGAAAAATTGAAGAAGTCCGAGGAGCTGGGGTTGGGGGACTTCAACCCAAAATACAACCCAACCAAACCTTTCAATACGAAAGTGCCGCACCCCTGACAAGTCCAACGGGAACAATGAAGGGCACCTACCAAATGCTCACAGAAAATGGAGAATTGGTTGATATTGAGATCCCTGAGTTTTATTTAATTTCCCCCTTGGCTCTAAATTAGTCATATTTATTTTGCCAAAAGACACCGAACATGTGTCCAGTTTTTCTCGATCAACCCCGGCATAGACTCAATTTCGCTTTAATTTTTCCGATAAAGAATTTGTGAAAAATGAGGTGAACGCCATGAAGCTCAGTCTAAAACAGAAAATCGCCGTTCTTGTCGCAATACCATCTGGTACTTTTCTACTTTTCGCATCAGTGATGCTCTTCAAGAATTACAAAACATATCTTGACGGACAGGTGGCCACTGAAAATGTAAAAATCCAAGAGGCCACCTCGAAATGGATTCATCAAATCCAAATTGAACGAGGCAAGTCTGCACTCTTTTTGGGTGGAAAAATAACTGAAAATGAGCTGTCGGAACAACGGACAAAATCCGACGAGGAAAGAAAAATTACTGAAAGTCGCTACAGTTCCTCTTCTCTCAAAGAGGAGCTAGAAAAAAGCCTCAATCAGGCCATAACCTTGTTTTTAAGTGCGCGAACAGCTGTTGATGAAAAAAAACCTTTTGCCGAAGTGTCTCAAATATATGGTCGAGCAATAGAACATTTGATCCATATGCAAGTTGAGATCGGACAACACTCTGAAGCTCAAGGAGAAGAGCGAAAAATGATCGCTCTTTCCATTCTCGAAACAGCAAAAGAAAGTGCTGGTCGCTTGCGTGCAAACTTAACAAGTCTCATTGCCGCTAACAAACCCCTGTCAACGGAACAACTTGTTACAGTCAGCTCTCTTAAATATGGAGTGACATCATCCCTTGATTCTCCGGCTCTCTTAGTGACAGATGTGTCTAAGGCCAATATTGAAAAATTTAAAAAATATGATGCTTGGCTCAACGTGGTTAACACCTTAAATAAGGTTCTTGAAAAATCAAATGAAGGTAATTTTGGAGTCGACTCCAAAGAATATTTTGAATACGCGACGGCCTCAATTAATCAGTTGGCCTTTATTATTCATAAAGAAATTCAGCTTGTAGTTGACGCGGTTGAGGCCAACAAAGTTTCTCTGCGAAACAGTCTCTGGACTCTTGGTGCAATTTGCATTCTATTAACCGCCCTGCTTCTTGGATTGGGATGGTACATTACTCGATCAATTACCGTCCCCATTCAGAATATCATGACTAATCTTCAGCAGGCGACGGTTGAAGTTCAGGGCGCATCAGGAAAAATGGCTGACTCAGGAAATTCACTATCAGAGAGTACTCAAGAACAAGCCGCTGCACTACAGGAAACTGTAGCTTCACTTGATGAAATCAGCTCCATGATTCAAAAAACCACTGAAAATGCAAAAAGATCTCAAGAAGTCTCTCAAAATAGTGCTAACGCCGCCGAAAGAGGACAGACTGCAGTTTCTGAAATGCTCAACTCAATTAATGAGATCAACTCTTCAAATGACAAGATTCAATCCCAGATTGAACACAGCAATCAGGAACTCTCAGAGATCGTTAAGGTAATCGCTGAAATTGCACAAAAGACAAAGGTCATTAACGATATCGTCTTCCAGACAAAACTGCTTTCTTTTAATGCCTCTGTCGAGGCTGCACGAGCCGGCGAGGCAGGAAAAGGATTTGCGGTTGTTGCCGAAGAGGTTGGCAACTTAGCCACAATGAGTGGCACGGCTGCAAAAGAAATCTCTGAAGTTCTTGATCGCAGTCTTTCTCGAGTGCAAAACACAGTTGAGGATACAAAAACTAAAGTGGGCGGCCTTATCGAAGAAAGTAAGGAAAAAGTAGCTGCAGGTATCAGCACAGCAAATCGCTGCAGTGATGTTCTCAATGAGATTGTCACCTATGTCCGAGAAGTGAACCAACTCGTCCTTGAAATTGCGACTGCGAGTGATGAGCAATCAATGGGGATTCAGCAAATTTCAACAGCCATGAACCAGCTTGATCAGGCCACACAGACAAATGCCGCAAGTTCACAAGAAAGTGCTCAAGCAAGCGAAAGTTTAAAGCGCCAAGCCGAGGGCCTGAACTCAACCGTTGATACTCTCAGTGAAGTGGTCTACGGGAATGTCAGCTAAGCTCGAACCTGACTTAATATAAAATCCAAACATGTTTTCATCTGAATGAGCTCCATCGAGGGCTCATTCTTTTTTTCCCCCTGCTCTGGTAAAAACGGAACATGAACAAAGAGCCACTTTGTCTTCATTTGCATATCTGCAATGTGTTGCCCCACCTGATAGCTCAGTGAGTTGCAAACAAAGGCCCCTGCTGAATTCGAGATTTGAATAGGCAAGTTTTCCTGTCTCGCCAGACGATACCATTCTCTTAACGGATAAGAAGAAAAATGAGCTTCTCTACCCTGGTCCAATATTTTTGTTTCGCAAAAAACCTGCCCCTCCTCATCCGAAAACTCTGAGTCCATCCAATTCAAAGCAACTCGCTCCAGGCTAACTGAAGTTCTTCCCCCAGCCTGCCCCAGCATAATGATATGATCGTAGGACTGATGACTTAGTTTTTCCTTCAATACCAAAAATGATTTCTGATATGAAACTGGTAAAGACAGTGTATGAATATCGAGAGCAGAAAAATAAAACCCCAGCAGTTCTTTGCTGGGGTTTACTGTTTCACCCAAAAAGGGTTCAAAACCGGTCAGTAAAATCACTGAAGATTACTTTCCAGCTTTCACATCAAGAAGTTCAACATCGAACACAAGCACTGAGTTCGCAGGAATTCCAGGACGTGCAGAAGGACCGTAACCAAGCTCTGGTGGGATGAAAAGTTTAACTTTTCCTCCAACTTTCATCATCTGAAGAGCCTCTGTCCAACCCTTGATCACTCCGCCAACTGGGAACTCTGCAGGTTGTCCACGATCATAAGAGCTGTCAAACTGCTGACCATTTGTCAAAACACCCTTGTAGTGAGCTTTAACAGTATCTTTCACTGTTGGTGTTTTACCTTTACCTTCAGCAACAACGATGTACTGAAGACCAGAAGGAGTGACCTTCACTCCAGCCTCTGACTTATTTTTCTCAAGGAAGGCTTTTGCGTCAGCAAGATTTTTCTCTGCTAACTCCATCTGTTTTTTGTTCACGCCCTCTTGAAGTTTCTGAAGGGCCGCTTGCATCTCTTCTGGCTTTAGCTTTGATGGCTTACCAGCAGCAACATCCTTCATCGACATAGCCAAAACTTCTGGATCAAAATCAATGTTCTGACCTTTCAAGTTCTGACCAATTTGTTGACCAATGGCATAACTTGCTTTCTTTTGGTCTGTATCAAGTTTCTTTTCACAGCCAACCTGTGAAAACAAGGCCACAGAGCAAACAATTGCAATACCGAAACGATTCATTTTCATAGACTTATCTCCTTTATTTAACAAAACTATCTCAAACCATAGCTGAAGAAAAATAAAGTAATTTTAACTTAAACATCCTGCGTAATGTCTGATAGGGTCCTAAAAGATGAATTCGATGCTCTATTTGATCGCAATTTTGTGCCTTTCTCAAGCGGCAAGTCTAGCCCGATTGGCTCATGCCCCTCCAGAAGCCATAGGATTTTGGAGACTTCTCTTTGCTAGCCTTGCCATGGCTTTGATTGCAATTTTTCAAAAAGAGCTTCGATCTGTCTGGCAGGATATTCGAACAAAGTCCCTTCTGTACCCAAGTCTTTCAGGATTCTTTTTTTTCCTTCATCTTTGGACCTATAAATATTCAGCCATTAACACCACCATTGCCAATTGTATGATCATTTTTGCCATCAACCCCCTTTTCACAGCTGCTGGAGCGACTGTTTTTTTGAAAGAGCACTTTCAAAAAAAGCTGATTTTTGCATACATTCTTGCCGTTTTTGGCATCTACCAACTGGTTCATCATAATTTGCGTTTTGATAGTGATTATCTTTGGGGTGATATTTCAGCCTTATTTTCAGCTGTGCTTTTCTCCGCTTATGTCCTGACAGGAAGAAAAGCTCGCGAAATTCACACCACCAAAGGGTATACTTTTCTGGTGTACGGATTAGCCTCGTTCTGTTTTCTCACTTTGGCTTTGGTCAAAAAGACTGAGTTGACAAACTATCCGGCTCAAACGTGGATGGCTATAGCAGGACTTGTGCTTTTTCCAACTCTTTTGGGACACGCTCTCTTTTCCTATTTGATGAAACACATGAATCTCAATTGGATGAGCTGTGGCAAATTAATTGAGCCCGTGCTCTCAAGCATCGTCGCTATTTGGCTCTTTCAAGAAAACTTAACGACCTCCACTTGGATTGCCTTTGGCTTCACCTCTATAAGTGTCCTGATTCTTTTCTCTCCATGGGAAAAAATGAAAAGGAGTCGTTCATGAACCCTATCGAAGTTCAAAATTTTTTTCATCTTCAAAAAAGAAAATCGTGGGAGATTCGGTCTCTTCATATTGACCACCGAATTTCATACTTACATAAACTCAAGGACGTAGTGAAAAATCATGAACCACAAATTATCGAGGCCTTTCAAAAAGATTATCAAAAACCAGCTCTTGAAGTTGTGATGACTGAAATCTATCCCGTCTTACATGAAATTCAAAACTTCATCAAACATCTGCACCAATGGGCCATGCCACAGTCAAAATCATCAGGCCTTCTCTTTCCCTTCACCAGTTCAGAAGTACTCAGCGAACCCAAAGGCACCTGTCTGATCATTGCCCCGTGGAATTACCCCTTCGGTCTAGCACTGACTCCATTAGTTGGAGCAATCGGAGCTGGAAACACGGCCATCATTAAGCCCTCTGAACTGACCCCCGCTGTTAGTCAGATCATCGCCGATATTGTCAAAGAAGTTTTCCCCTCTGAAATAGCCTTAGTCATTCAGGGCGGCAAAGAGACCTCGCAGGCACTACTTGATCTCCCCTTTGATCACATTTTCTTTACAGGCTCAAACGAGGTTGGAAAAATCGTTATGGCCAAGGCCGCCCAAAATTTGACTTCTGTTACTCTTGAGTTAGGTGGCAAAAGTCCCTCAATCATCGATGAAAAAGCTGATCTGAAGCTGGCTGCTGAAAAAATCATATGGGGTAAAACACTGAACAATGGACAAACCTGCGTAGCTCCAGATTATATTTTGATCCACGAAAATAGCGTTTCTCGCTTCATTGCGGAATGTGAATCTTTCCTAAAAACTTTCGACCAACACCAAGTTTCTAATATTATATCTAATCGGCATAGAGACCGCCTAACCAAGCTTGAAGAAGACGCTCTTCAAAAAGGAGCAAAACCTCTTCTTAAAAATTTTGTCTCTATTTTGCAAATGAACGAAACCTCGATGTCCGCTCAAATCATGAAAGAAGAGATTTTTGGGCCACTTCTGCCTTTGATCACCTACGAAGACACAGAATCTCTGATTCATTTTATCATTGATCGCCCCAAACCATTGGCTCTTTATATTTTCTCAAAAAATAATGACTTTATTGAAGCCATCTTAAAGCGAACCTCTTCTGGAGGAGCCTGCATCAACGACACCATCATTCATGTGGGCAATCACGCCCTACCCTTTGGCGGAGTCGGCGAAAGTGGCATCGGGTCATATCACGGAAAAGCGAGTTTTCAGGCCTTTTCTCATCAAAAATCAATCATGAAGCAGGGCCTATTTCCACGGATCAGTCATTATTTCTATCCGCCTTATACTGAGACAAAGCTGAAGCTCTTTCGCTTACTGATCAAGCTTGGATTTTAGATAATCAAATACTTGAGCCCGAGTCCCTCGAAATAAAATTTTCGGCTTTCGCATTTCAAGACTGCCGTTATAAAGGGGATCGTAATACCAATGTAGTAATTTTTCGATCCATATTTTATTCGATAATATTTCTCGATGTTCTTGATAATCCTGCCGTGATTTTTGAAGATCTCTGAGACATTCTTGATATCGAAGACCGCCGAGACGTTTTTGAATATTGGAGAGACTTTTCAAGTACCGATCAAAAACAGTCTGAGCTTGATCAACATCATCAGAGTTAATCGTCGAATTGACAATATAGTCCTGATAAGTATTCTCTACCCGCTGACTTAAAGGCTCATCCACAAAAACCAAAGGCGAATTTCGTAGTTTTTCAAAAAAGATTTCTGGCTGAACACATTTTCCAATCAAGCGACTTTCATCTTCGATAATAACTCGTCCACCTTGAGAAAGCAGTAAAATATCCCGAGCCAATAAATTTTCAAAAGTCGCCTGTGCTGGCTGACCGTTGCCATACCCACCAAAGGCCGATCCCCGGTGATTTGCTTGTCGCTCAAGATCTAAACAATCTCGAAAAGAAACTAAATCTCGAAGTAGCAGGGACTTCGCGGCCCCTGTGCATCCCCCGATCAACGTCATTTCCTTTTCGTATGTAAATTTTGAAATTGTCTCGATTAAAAAAGTGCGAACAGCCTTATAGCCACCCTCGATACGGGGTCGAGGGTACCCTGCCTCTGCACACCATTGTTGAGAGAATTTTGATCTCAATCCCCCACGAAAACAGGTGATAATTGCTTCAGGATTTTGCTGCAAATAATCCATCCAGGCTTTCACTCGCTGAGATTTAACTTCGCCACTCACTAGTTTTAGTCCCAGCTCGATGGCAGCTTCACGCCCTGACTTTTTATATTCTATGCCGACTAAGTGTCTTTCCTCATCATTCATCAAGGGTAGATTCACTGATCCGGGCAGATGGCCTTCGGCAAATTCTTTCGGAGCTCGAACATCAACAATGGGGATCTGATCTTTCATTATTTTTTGGAAATTCTCTACCCCAAGAAATTCAAGCTTCATAAATTGACTCAACCCTAATCGATAATAGCGAAAAAATCAGACCTTGGCTGAACAACCCCAACCTGAGTTGCCCGCGAAAATCTTTTATTCAGCTTGCGAAGAATTGCCTCTGCCATTTCAGGTGCAACTGACAGCAGTAACCCACCGCTCGTCTGGGGATCAAAGAGAATCAAACGATCATTCTCACTTTCACTTTGTACTTTTAAAAAATTTTGAGTGTATTCAGCATTCGTTCGATGAGCTTTGGTTAGACATTTTTTCTCTAAACATACCTGGGCCAACGCAAACTGTGGCAACTTTTTCATCTCAAATCGCAGGGTTTTTTCGCTGGCCTTAGCCATCTGCATAGAGTGCCCTGCAAGGCCAAATCCAGTGATGTCAGTCGCCGCATGAATACCGAGAGCCTCTTCTGGAGTCAGCAAATCAAGCACGCGGTTGCATTGAGCCATGCTGTTTAAAACCTCTTCCATTTCATTTTCGCTGAGTTCTTGTCGTTTGAGCGCAGCCGTCACCGTTCCAGTTCCAAGTGGCTTTGTTAAAATTAAAACATCCCCAACTTGAGCTTTCGCATTTGACCATACGTGATCAGGATGCACATAGCCCGTTACAGATAATCCAAATTTCAAAGTATCATCGTCAATAGAGTGTCCACCTACAAAATTCACTTGAGCCTCACTCATCACATCCGAAGCTCCCTGAAGAACATCAATACAAACTTGATTCTCAAGCGTTGCTAAAGGAAAGGCTAAAATCGCCATGGCCGTTTTTGGCTCCCCCCCCATTGCATAGACATCACTGAGAGAGTTTGCAGCAGCAATTCGACCAAAAAGCTTGGGCGTGTCCACAATCGGAGTGAAAAAATCAAGAGTTTGAACCAGAGCTAAGTCGGAACTGACTTTGTAAATAGCCGCATCATCAAAAAGCCCACCATCCACAAGAAGATTGGGATCTGATTTTGGGAACCGAACTTGGCTCAGTATTTTGCGCAGTTCTGTGGCTGCAACTTTAGCCGCACAACCACCCTTTTGAACTGTCTGGGTCAATTTCATATTAGGATTGTTTCTCTTTTTCTTTTACAGAAGATTTCTCATGAGTCGCATTTTCTTCATGTGAAAGCTGAGCTGGTTTTTCAGTTTCATCCTGAAAGCCCTTCTTGAATCCTCGAATGGATTCACCAAGTGCCTTACCAAGTCCCGGCAATTTTGAAGGACCAAAAAGAAGAAGCACAATAACCACAACTAATATCAGTTCTGTAGCGCCAATATTCATAACTCAACTTCCTTTCTGAGAGATTAACTTTTAGGAATATATGCCTCAGGGTTTACCATGTTCATTTCCGCCAAAAAAGCACTTAATGATCCTGGCTCCAAAAATAAAATCTCAACACCCAAACCTGCCAGGTCCCCATCAGGCTCAGATCGAACCCATTTTACCTGCCCCGTTCCCTGCAATTGGGGTCCAAAGTCAAATTTAACGACATCTGAGACTCGAATCTGGGGAACTTCTCCCTTTAAAAAGAAACCTCCTCGTCCCAGACTTAAACTCTTCTGGCGCTTTAACTCCTCAAATTCTCCTCCAGATGGAAGTGCCTTCACGGGGGCTGTTCCCGCATATGGCCTTGACCATCTCTCGTTAGGCTCAAGCATGGCGCTTTGCGCCGATCGTGTGATAACCTCTAAGTTAAATGGCTTGGTAAAAAAACCCTCAATTCCCAGATCATAAGCCCGATCAGAAGTAATATCTGCAAACCCAGTAATCAACATCATGACCGGTTTGCTATGATTCATCGCCTTGACTTCTTTGGCCAAGGTCACACCGTCCCCACCAGGCATTCGTATGTCAGAAAGGATCAAATCAAAAGTTGTCTCCTTAATCAGATGAAGAGCTTCTTTTCCATTTTCAGCAATTGCAACTGTTGCACCACAAAATTCGAACTCATCTTTAAGAATATCTCTTAAATCTGGTTCATCATCGACAACAAGTATTCTTTTACCTTTCAACATAAGTTTCATTCTAAAGCTGCTCAGGTACTACTTGCAAGATCTATTGCTTGGTGTATGTTCACAGCCAGGAGAAAGACTGTGAGAATACTCATTGTTGAAGATCAGATTAAGATGGCCCTAAGTCTGCAGGAGACCCTTTCCTCGGCTGGATATCAATCTGATGCTGCCGAAAGTATAAGCTCTGCACAGGAAAAATTTAAACAACATTCCTACGACCTGATCCTCTTAGATGTCATGCTGCCCGATGGAGATGGTTATCAATTTGCCCAATACCTTCGAGACAATCTCTACCAAGGGCCGATCTTGATGCTCACTGCACTTTCAACCACCAGGGACAAAGTACAGGGCCTTGATGCTGGCGCCGATGACTATCTAACAAAACCATACTCTCAAGAAGAACTTCTCGCCCGAGTTCGGGCCTTATTGAGAAGAAAATCGATCCCCACAAATAAAACCACTCTCAAATATGCCGATCTTGAAATGAATCTGATCGACAGAAAGGTTAAGCGTGGTTCTGTTGAAATTGTTCTGACAGCAAAAGAATTTTCTTTACTTGAATATTTTATCAAGCACCCCGAACAACCCCTGACTCGCTCACAATTGACCACAGAAGTTTGGAATGTGCGAGCTGACACCGAAACAAATGTCGTTGATGTTTACATTAATTTATTAAGAAAAAAAATTGATCAACCTTTTTCCTCAAAACTGATTCATACTGTTGTTGGTGTCGGCTATGTTCTTCGTGAAAATTCTGAATAGCCGCAAGCGACTCAGCATTCAAACCCGTCTTACCATTCTCTTTGTAGCTATATTTGGTGCAACGTTGATATTCTTTGCAACTGTTGCATATCAAATGCTTTACCAAGCCCTTAAAAAAGAATTTGATGATGCCCTTTTTAACTACGCCATCGACATTAGCGAAAGCGTTACGCTACAACCCACTGGAGATCTGCAGTTCCAAACTCCAGCATTGGATAAATTCAAAATTTATCCTTTCTCCATGGGAGACGCGCATATCCAAATTCGAAGCCTTAATGGAGAGGTCCTTGCCGAAGCCGGAGATACAGAAAAAATTGATATTCCCTACAAAAAAGATTTTGAAAAAATTCGCAGAGGAGAGGAGCCAACCTTTCGTACATTTCAACACATTAATGCTGAAACAAATACCAAAGAGTCTTATCGCCTTGTCAGTCAGTCCGTTGACAACGAACATACCCTTCTTCTTCAAATTGCCGTGCCTCTGACACTGCTTGAGGATCAAATAAAGACCCGAAGAAGAATTTTCCTTATCATTATTCCCACAGCGCTCATTATCGCAACTATCGCGGGCTACATTCTTTCACGTCGTGCTCTACGCCCAGTGCAAGAAATTATTCAAAAGGCTCAGCTCATTAGCGCAAGTGAACTTTCTCAACGCCTTCCCGTACCCAACGCAAAAGATGAAATTCAAGGACTTGCTCAGACGTTAAACGAAATGCTCGGTCGAATCGAAGGTGCCTTTCGCAGTCAGGAAAGATTTATTGCGGATGCCTCTCATCAGCTTCTTACTCCACTGAGCATCATGCGCGGAGAACTGGAGACAAATCTAAAAAAGGCTCCTGCACAAGAACAAGTATTTATCACAAGCCTGCTTCAAGAGGTTGATCACCTGACCTCAATCATTAGAGATCTTCTAACCCTTGCCCGTGTCGAGGCCGGCAAAGAGGCTCTCTCTATGGCCAAACTTCATTTTGATGACATTATACTTGAAACTATTTCTCGTACCGAAAAGCTTGCAAAGCAAAAAAATATTCAACTTAAATTTCACATTGAAAATCTCACAAGCGAACCAGACTTTCACCCAACCATTATCGGCGAATCCGATCTTCTCTCGACAATGGTTTATAACATCATTGAAAATGCCATCAAATATTCACCTCCGAATGAAACTGTCCTAATTCGACTGGCTTGGGAAAAAGAGAGGCAAATATTATCAGTTGAAGATCAAGGCCAAGGAATTCCTCTCGATCAACAAAAGCAAATCTTTGAGCGTTTTTATCGTGCCCCGGGAACAAAGACAAAGGGGCACGGTTTGGGACTTGCTATCGCACAAAAAATTGCACAAGCCCACTCGGGAAGGCTATGGGTCAGCACAGAAGGTCTTCAAAGGGGATCACGTTTCTATTTTGAAATAAGCAACCTGTCATAAATCAAAAAGTCTATTAAATTGCGCCCCCTCCTGAAATGATCAAGAAATAGTTCGTATCCTGTCGAGGTAGTTCCTGCCCATTGATATCCTTACCTGGTTGCGCATACGAGAAAGTCTTCACTCCCGCCCCAAGCGAAAACCCTCCAAAACGAAATATTGCTCCACCCTCGAGAAAAGCAGCCGAGTTCGTTTTGCTTGCGATTCGATACCCAGGCCCTCCGAAAAGATGAATTCCGAAGTCCCCATCATCAGAACTTTCTCGATATTCCAATCTCATTGAAGTATCAAGACCAGAGGCCGAATCAATTTGAGAACCAAATCTACTAAAGACAGCATTTCGCCAATTGAGAAATCTTGCCAGATACCAATTCAACCCCAAATTCAATTCCGTATACGAATATCCCCCATAATTTCCAGCAGAAACACCCAAGTCGTAAGTCAAGCTATATGGTTGAGATGATTTTCTGCCTGTCCTTTTTTGAGCCAAAGTCGGTGGACAAAAAACCAGAATTGAACCGATAACCCCCTTTCCATTCTAATGGGATCTGCAGAAATCACAGTTCGAAAAATTCAAAAAGGAACCCTCACCAACCAGGAATGCCTAGATTTTGCTTTAAAGGTCAAAAATACAACCGGCCGAATTGCTCGCATTGTTGGTGCTCTGAGATCATTGGCCCGCAAAGATTTTGACGATCCCTTTATCAGAATAAAAGTCGATGACCTTATTCAGTCTGTTATGGACTTAGTCACAGAGAAAATGGAAACGAATCAAATTCAATTTATCGTTGAAAAATACCCCCGAGAATTAGAAATCTATTGTCGCCCCATTCAGATTGAACATGTCCTCATGAATTTGATCAACAATGCTTTTGATGCGGTCCGAGAAGCAGAAAAAAGAGTCATCCGCGTCGAAATCAAGACTCTTCCAAAAAATATGATTCAAATTATTGTCGAAGATTCAGGACCTGGTATTCCCCCAGAAATTCAAGACCGCATTATGGACCCTTTCTTTACAACAAAGGATGTCCGACAAGGAACTGGGCTTGGCCTGAGTATCAGCGCAGCAATTGTCAATGATCACAATGGTCGACTGTACTTGGCCAAGAACCAGCCGCAAACTCAATTTATTCTTGAACTTCCGAATAATTAAATTTAAAAAGACCCTCAAATGGCAGATATTCTTCAGAAATTAAAATCAATGGAGCTTTTTAAAGACTATGATGAGCGGTCTTTAATTGAGCTCTCACAGGGGCTCGAGTTTGTTCGCCTAGATGCCGACACCACTCTTTTTGAGGCAGGACAACCTGCAAATTTTTGCTACATTATATCATACGGTGGAATCAAGATGGTTAAACCCTCACCAAAGGGACGAGACGTAGTCATGTGCTTTCTGCATGCAGGAGATATCGTTGCCGCAGGAATTATGTCGAACAATCCTCCCATCTATCCTCTAACCGCGGTGACTCAAGAAGACTCTGGATTAATTAAAATCCCTCGTCGAGAATATACTGAAATTTGGCAAAATAAACCACAACTCATGCGAGCAGTAAATCAATCGCTGATGAGTCGAATGGTTGACTTCCAAACCGATAAGGCTCTTTTTCTCTCTTCAGTGCCACAAAAAGTTGCCAGCTTTTTGATTCGAACTTTAGATCACCAACCTCACTCATACGGTCAAACCATCAATCTCCGACTCACAAGAAAAGACATTGCCGACAGAGTTGGAACCTCGGGCGAAACCGTTATTCGCATCTTAAGTGAGTGGACTCAAAAAGGATGGATCACAACCACCGATCAGCATATCTCAATTCTAGATCGACAGGCTGTCGAAAATATCCTGACTGAACGCTAAATATGAGCCTGATCATTGCCTTTTTTTACTGTTCATCTATGATTCGCGGATTATGAATCAACCTCGCGATCCTTATCGTTATTTTTTTCCCATCGGAGCTCTTTTGAGCGCCTGGGGGGTCGTTCGCTGGATTCCCTATGGGTTTAAAATGACAGACTCTTATCCTGGATTTGAGCACGCGACAACAATGGTGGGTGGATTCCTCCTCAGCTTTGCTGCTGGATTTATGATGACCGCAGTCCCCAAATTCACAGGAACCTGGTCTGCAAAATGGAGCGAAATCATCCCTCTTCAAATCACAATCGCAGCGCTGCCTTTGACTGAATATCTCCTCAATCCCTTCGCGGTTTACATCAATCTTCTTTTATCCTTTATTCAAATCTTTCTTTTTGTGAGTCGCCGCTTTATCTCAAAACAGGGACAACCTCCTGACTCGTTCTTGATGATTGGCATAGGACTGATGAGTGCTATCGTCGGTCTCCTCATTTTGCTCTATAGTGAGAGCACAGGGATTGCCAATTCAGCCCTTTACAATCTTGGAAGAAATCTTTTCTTTCACTGTTTTATCCTGGTCTTGATTGTAGGGATTGGATCTCGAATAATCCCCTCTTTCTCAGGATGGGGTCCCCAGATCGCCTTTCTGAGCCGATTCTCCAATACTCAAAAGGCTTTGAAGATTTTCTTCTTAAGCATGGGAGCACTCATTGTATTCTCATATTTTATTGAGTCCTTTTATCACCCCATTCATGGTCGAATTTTTCGTGCGTTCATCGTTACCCTGATCGCTCTCTCATTCTGGAAAATTTATCTTCTGCCCGTAAATCGAACTCGTCTTTCTTGGGGGCTTTGGATCTCATCATGGGGAATTTTAGTTGGCATCTGGGGCGGATCTCTGATGCCCAACTACTTGATTCATTGGCATCATGTTACCCTTATTAATGGTTTTGGCTTACTGACCCTGATGATCAGCACACGCGTGATCCTTGCCCACGGAGGGCATAACCTGATGATTGAAACCAAATCCAAGTCGTATTACTGGATTATTGGACTTGCCATCCTTGGAGCTACCACAAGGCTTTCTGCGGGGCTTATCCCCTCAACCTATTTTACCCATTTAGCCTACGCCGCCATTGTCTGGATCTTGGCTTTAAGCATATGGAGTTATAGCTTCGGACTCAAAATTCGATGGAAAGAATAATTTACAGGTAGCATTGCATCAAAATGAGACCCACTTAAATAAATCTCCACCCTGGGTGGATAATCGACTATACTGTAGCCACTATGAAATTTGAATTTCCTGAAGATATGATCGTTTGCATGAAAGACGAGAAGGGCCAGATCCTTTTTCAAAATGATAAATGCGTATCGATTTGTGGTGAACTTCAAGGCACCCTTTGCTCTAAAGGCTGCATGTCGCATTACAATAGCGAGACTGAAACCGCCAAAATGAAAAACGGTTTTCATTTTTTCCACAAGAAAGATATTGAAGGTGCTAATTACGATATCGTGATTTTGAAACGCTCCAATATGCTTCTCAGCATGCTTCACCCCACCCAAGAAGTCAGCTCACAGGCTCAGGTCTGGTTAACATCTGACAAATTAACAAAGAGAGAGAAGGAAATTCTCTACCTGCGAGTCTGCCAGGGGCTGACCCACAAACAGATTTGCGAAAAAATTTATATCTCAAGGCCAACCCTGAGAACACACATCAACAATATCAATAAAAAACTTCAGGGTGAAAAGTTTGATCTTTCCGAAGAGAGAGCAAACTAACTTCTGAACCGATCCACGACGCAACTAAGCGACTTCTCTCTTGCTAAATTGAATCCTTAATTCATCTGATATTTTGTCGAGCGGAAGGGTTTTGTGAATAGCTCCCAGATCAATGGCTTCCTTTGGCATACCAAAGACAATGCAAGATTTTTCATCCTGGGCGATATTGTATGCCCCGGCTTCTTTCATTTTCAGCAAGCCATCAGCACCATCTTTACCCATTCCAGTCAAAACAACACCAATGGCATTTGCCCCTGCGACTTTAGCAACAGACCACATCAGATAATCAGCAGCCGGGCGAACCCCGTGCAACTGCGGCTGCTGGTGAAGATGTACATAGTAATAAGCACCACTGCGAGACAATTCCATATGATAGTTGCCAGGCGCAATCAGCACTCGACCTGGATTAACCCGATCTCCATCTTGAGCCTCTTTCACCTCAAAAGGACACAACTTCTGAAGATGCTCTGCGAATGTTTTCGTAAATACAGGCGGCATGTGCTGGACAACAACTGTTCCTGGCAAATCAGCTGGAAGCCTGGGCAAAACAACTTTCAAGGCCTCTGTTCCGCCAGTTGAAGAGGCAATCGCCAACACTTGATGGGTCGTTCGAATGAGCGCTGTTGAAGATCCCGTCGGGCGTGAGGCCACCACCTGCTCGCTTCGAACCACCTTGTGCTTATTCATATCCACCCGCGCGGCAGCCTTAACCGTTTCAATCAGATGCTGACCAATTTGATTAAGTGCCTTTGTGACATCAATCGCTGGCTTAGCAACCACATCAACGGCCCCAACTTCAAGGGCTCGGTAGGCAGTTTCAGACCCTCGAACCGAAAGACTGCTCACAATGATCGTCGGAATAGGAAAGTGCTTCATCACTTTCTCTAAAAATGTGATCCCATCCATTCTGGGCATCTCAATATCCAGCGTCATCACGTCGGGCTTTAATGAAACTAATTTTTCACGCGCAATGTAGGGGTCTGAGGCCACGCCAACAACTTCGATACCTGGATCACTTGATAAAATATGAGTCAGTAAACTTCTAACAACTGATGAATCATCGACAATAAGAACACGAATCTTACTTTTCATTAAGCAACCCTTTTATTTCTCACATCCATAATTAAATTAGAGATCTGCTCTGGAGACATGATCTCATCAGCAATTCCCTGATTGACTGCACTTTGCAAAGCCAGTGGGAATGAAGCGCTCGCAGGATCCTCTGCAATCGTTAATCCACCTGCACTCTGTATCATTTCTAGCCCCTCTAAACCATCAGCGCCAAAACCGCTCAGCAATATCCCAACAGCACCATCACCAGCTGAATTTGCTATAGATTCAAATAAAACCGTACCACTGGGTACCTGTCCGTGAACTGGACTTCCCTGCTTCACTTGCAAGTTCAATGATCCCGACCGCGATTGAACATACAAGTGCCCCCCAGGTTGTCCAAAATATACATTTCCCATCCTTAGGATATCTCCGTCTTTAGCCAGTGCTAGCTGGACCTGTACCTTTGATTGTAACTTTTTAAGATAGGCTTCAAGAAAAAGGGAAACAGTCGAATTCACCACAACTACAGGTGGAGAATCTGATGGAAGATTTTTGAGAAAAGTCTCTAAGCTTGCTTGAGAACCTGTGTTTCCACTCACACCAATGACTTGAATAACAGATTTTGCCTTAAATCCGGATGATGTCGGAGTTGAAACGATTTTCTGCACACCCTCTTGTGATTTCAGCTTGCGAATCACGTTAACCATTGAGGCTCCCTTAACTTTTTCAACAAGCATCTCAGCAAGCCCCTGAAGTTTGTCCATTTCAAACTGTGAGGGTTTTTGGACAAATTCGATTGCTCCCAACTCAAGCGCTCTCAGTGCTGCCGCACCTTGACTACCCAAAGAGGAAACCATAACCACAGGAATTGGAAAATGCTGCATTAGCTTTTCCAAAAAGGCGACCCCATTCATCATTGGCATTTCGATATCGAGAGTAATAACATCTGGCTTTTTCTCAACAATCAACTCTCGAGCTTCATACGGATTCGCAGCACAACCAACAACCGTAAGCCCATGTTTCTGAAATATTTTTTGAAAAAGATTTCTCACCGTTGCTGAATCGTCCACGATTAAAACCTTACAGGTCTTTGGAACAAAAAGTCTTTGTTGGCCTGATAGATCCAACTCACCCTTTTTTTCATTTAAAAACTGGTGACGAATTTCAAAATTTGCCGAATTGAGATATATCTTTCTTCCAATTTTTCCACCCACATTTCTTTCGACGATTGGAATTTTAAGATCACTCAATATCTTTTCCGCCAATTCAATATTATGATTTCCAATCTCAATATCTTGACTGACTTCTCCCAAAACACTTGCCCCTCCAAAAACTTTTGCTTGAAGGTTTTTTCGATTTGCCCCCAAACTTTCCATTGCCTGAATCAGAGCTGGTATTGCATATGAACCATACCGAGCACAATCAGTCGCGCCATTTACAGGCTTCGGCAGAAGATAGTGATTTAAACCGCCAATTCTTGAAATTGAATCGTACAGGGCGATGCCCACACAAGAACCCAAAATTGTGCTAATTTCTGTCTCTTCAGTGCTTGTAAAAAACTTCCCTGGATACAAATAATATTTCTTCATGCTGCAGCAACCAGCTGGTTTAAGTTCAAGACAAAGATCGTCTTACTTTCAACTATTGTGAGATGGGTTAATACCTTATCCCAGCCATCAATCTCATTTTTTGTGGATTGACTAATTTGCTGAAAATTATCTTCTGACAGGTACATGACCTGCTCAGCCTCTTCAACTTCAAAAGCAAAACGGCGGCCTTCAATACTGCAAATCACAATATACCGAGCACTTGCACGTTCTCCTATTAAAAACTCTAAATTGAGCACAGGAACTGCTGCCCCTCGCAAATTAACTAATCCAACGATATCCTTTCGACCTGCTGGAAGCCCAGTCATTGGTTGCTTCTGCAAAATCTCTACGACGTATTGAATAGGAACAGCAAATTTCTGACCTCTATTTCCACACAGAAAGTACATCTGCGACTCTGGACGAGTAATTAAAGGAACCTTGACCAACTCGAGCTTTGATTCAACTGGTTCAACCTGAGGAATATCCTTCTCTGGGACTATCTGCGATGGAGATTCTTGCTCAAAACTAACCTGTGCTCCCCCGCCCGGGCTCCATGTTCCAAGATTCTGCACAATGCTCTTTCGGCGTAATGCCTTCTCAGGAGCATCATTTAAATCCTTCAATAACTCATTCACGTAGTCGACAAAATTAAATTGGATGTCAGATAAAAAGAATTCCACTAAGTTCAGCTCTTCAGAGCTCAGCTTCCAACTCCCCTTATGAATATTCGTCTCAAGGTTTGAAATAACCGTTTCGAAATCATGAAGTAAGTCTGCGAAATGCAAAAAACCAGCAGCCTGACAGTTACCCTTTAAAGTGTGAACACGGTTCGCAATGACAGACAAACTTTTCATTGAATCTTGTTGGAAATAAGCTAGTGCCGCCAAGAATTCATCTAGATGATCCTTCGAATCAACCAAACATTGACGCTGCAAATCCTCTAAAAATGGGTCTTTTTTAAACTCTTCGCTCATGCGCTCATCTCCAATTCATTTTGGGAATAATCAATCATCTCAAGAATTTTCTCTGTCGACATCACGTAAGCAATACTTCCTTCACCAATCAGTGCGGTTCCCTTAAATCCAGGAACACTTTTTGTCATTTGATCAAATGGCATAATTACAGCTTCAAACTGTCCCTCAATCGCGTCGACAGTAAGAGCAACCTTGCGGTTTTTCACGGCTGCTACAACAATCATTCTTTTTGGATCAGCGAACTCTGTCTTTGTTCCATTGGCAAGTTCAATGTAGCGCACGAGAGGAATAGATTCCCCTCGATAATTCAGGTACTTCTTCTCACTAATCTCTGTCACATTCATCTGACCAATCACATCGACAGAAATTACCTCTGTTAAAGGAACAACAAAATGCTGATCAAGGTCTTTTACAAGTACGGCTTGCTCAACAAGAACACTCTTCGGAACTGGAATCTCAATGATCACATTTGTTCCTTTTCCAAGTTCAGATTCAACTGTAATTTTTCCATGATTAGCGACAACCATAGAGTTCACGACATCCATTCCAACTCCACGCCCAGATACCGAGGTGATCTGCGAGGCTGTTGAAAACCCTGGATGAAAAATAAACTGAAAAATATCATGATCCGTGAGCTGTGATGCGACAGACTCTGAAACTAAATTCTTTTCAATTGCTTTCTTGAGAATAAGATCTTTCTTTAGTCCCCCACCGTCATCAGAGAGAATGAACTTCATGACCCCATCTTTCTCGGTGCACTTTAAAGTGATTTGGCCTTCTGCCGGCTTGCCAATACTTACACGATGGTCAGGGGCTTCGATCCCATGGTCAATCGAGTTTCGAATCATATGTGTCAGCGCCTGGGATAAATCTTGAGCAATGTTTTTATCAACTCCGATATCCATCCCCTGAAGATCCAACTGAACTTTCTTACGAACCTCTTGTGCCGTGCTGCGAACTAAGCGTGGCAATTTCGAGCAGACCTTCTCCATTTTCACTTGTCGAATTGACATGATCTGCCGTTGAAGGGCGTCAGAAATTTTATTATATGACATCAACATTGTCTCAATCTTTTTTGAGACAACACTGGATGATTTCTGAAAGGACTCATCTTTTACAAGAAGCTGAAAATAGTTTTTAAGTACTGTCATTTCTGCTGAAAGATTCAAAAACTCGTCCAATTTCTCCATGGGAACATAGATACCTTCTTCTTCTTGTGGTGCCTGAACTTCGATCTTTTTTTGCGCAGCCGGCACAATCGGAATAACGGAAGGTGTTGAGTGACTGAGTAGTCCCAATAGGGATCGACTTGCAGCTTCAACACTTGCGACCTCTTGCTCTGTGGGATTTTGACGGTTTTCAATTCGACTAAGGAGCAAATGACATAAATCAGCAGACTGCAAAAGGACATCTATAATATTATCATCAACTACAACAAGCTTTTGCTTAATTTTCGATAAAACATTTTCAAACTCATGCGTGAGCTGGGCAAGATGTGAAGCATTTGGGATGGCGCCAGCAGCGCCCTTGACCGAATGAACCTTTCGAAATAGAGAATCAATCACAAATGCATCATCCTGATCAGAACTTAAGCGCATAATGAGCTGCTCAAGATCTGAAAAGAGATCCTTTGCCTCATCAATGAAAGACTCTGTTAGATCCTCAATTTCTCTCAGCTCACGCTCATAGGCTTCTTGTTTTTCATTTATATATTTTGTGCAAATGGACAGAATTTGTTCTCGACTAAAGGGCTTATCAATTATTCCATTAACCCCGATATTTAAGCCCTCAATCGCCTTATCACGAGTGGCATTCGCTGATACTAAGTAGATGGGAATATGTGAGTTGAGTTTTTTAACTTGAGTTGCAACTTGAAGCCCATCCATCTCTGGCATCATAATATCCAATAATAACAATAGCGTTGGGTTCACACGAATATGAGACAAGGCTTCATGTGGATCAGAAAAGGTAAATACTGGGACCTGAAGACTTGATGACAACATAATCTCGGTTGCATGTAACAAAGCTTTGTCGTCATCTAAGATAACAATCGCATCTTTAAAGAGGTATTTTGACTCACTCATCTTACACCCTCCGGTAAACAGCGTGCTCAACATTCTTAAAGACAGGAGATCTCATGATTCCTGACTCTGCATGCCCCAAAAAGAGAAGCCCTCCGGGGTATAACACATCAGCCATCTTGCTAATGATTTGCGCAACTGTATCCTTCTCAAAATATATAAAAACGTTTCGACAAAAAATAACATGAAACTTCTTCTTAAACGGAAATTGAGGATCAAGCAGATTTAGTCTTGAAAATCTAACAAGATCAGAAATATTTGTATTCACCTGGTAGCGATCCCCTTTAACAGAGTGGACTCGATGAAAATATTTTTTTAATGTTGCCGAATCAATGTTGGCGACTTCATTGTGTTGATAACATCCATGAGCTGCTGTTGATAAAACCTTGAGATCAATATCTGTCGCTAAGATCTTACAATTCATTTGAGGCTGATACTCAAAATAGTTATGGCATGTCATCGCCAATGTATAGGGCTCTTGCCCCGTACTTGAGGCCGCACACCATAGACGAAACTCGTTATCCTTGGGATTAAGCTGACACAATGAAGGCAAATATCGGGTCAGCGTATCAAAATGAATTGATTCACGAAAAAAGTGCGTCGTGTTCGTCGTGAGAGCCATAATGAATTCGTCACGAACCTTCATATCTCCCATTTGCATTCTTTTGTAGAGCTCTGCATAACTATCAAGATTATGATTTCGCATCACCTTACCCAAGCGACTAGCCATCAGACAAAGGTTCTTCTCATTCAGTGGCATTGAAATACCCGCAGCATTTCTTAGGTAATCACTTAAAAGCTGAAAGCCCTTTCTGTCCGATTGCATGTCTGTAAAGAGTTCGGGAGCTGCACTCATGCGACACCTGACATTTCATAAGAAGCTAAATTGGGGGTAAGAGATTCCACGTCAACAACCAAGGCAACACGCCCATCTCCCAAAATTGCAGCACCACCTAGACCAACACGACCACTGAAATATTGGTTGAGTGGTTTTTGCACAACCTGAGTCTGACCTAACACACAATCAACGACCAGTGCCGTTGGCTTTCCTGCTGATTGAACAATAACAACCGCTGAAGATTCTGAATTTTGACTTCCCAAGCGACCAAATATGTTGCGCAAATCAACCAGTGGAATAATAGTTCCTCGATTGTTCAGAAACTTCCCCTTGGTTTTAATATTCTCAATAGATACTTTTCCAGTATCAACAAGTTCAATGACGGTATCAATGGGCAAAATGAGAGGATGGTCATGAATATGAACAAGTAGTCCATCGGTAATTGTTGTCGTCATTGGCAATGATATTCGAAAGGTTGTTCCCTGACCAAAGACACTTTCGATGCTGATATTCCCTCTTAATTTTTCTATGGATGATTTGACAACATCCAATCCAACGCCGCGCCCTGAAATATCAGTTACCTTTTCCGCAGTCGAAAATCCTGGAGCAAAGATCATTTGAAATACTTCTTGATCAGACAGCAAATGGGCATCAGCATCGAACTTGATCATTTTATTTGCCACAGCCTTTTGAATAATTTTCTCACGATGAAGACCTGCCCCATCATCTTTAATTTCAATAACAACCCGGCCACCAGAAATGCGTGCGGCTATTGAAATCCGCCCCTTCTCTGATTTGCCATTATTCATTCTTGCTTCTTTTTTCTCTATTCCATGATCAAGAGAATTTCGAACAAGATGCATCAGTGGATCACCCATCATCTCAACCATTGTGCGATCCATTTCAACGTCTTCACCATCAATAATAAATTCGACTTGCTTATTTAGTTTCACCGAAAGGTCCCGCACAATTCGCTGTAACTTTAAAAAGACACCCCTCATCGGCATCATGCGCATTCCCAATGCTCGGTCTTGCAAATCTCGAATTGTTCGATCCAAAAGAGAGATTATGCCACTTAACTTTAAATTCTGAGATGCATAGTCCTGCGTTTCATTTATCAATTGGCTCTTGATCACAACCAACTCACCAACCGAATCAAGTACCTGGTCAATTCTCTCTGTATCTATTTTGACCGTTGTATTCATCTCGCTTGATCGAGAAATCCGTTGATCCACTTTATCCTCAGCCGCAAGAATCTGATCAGAGTTTGCGTATACAGATTCTGATGAACGCGATTCGGATTTTTCTCTTAAAACTTCTCGTAACTCTTCAATTTCTTTGAGCAGCTCTACGTTATCCCAAGACTCAGCTTGACCATGCGAGAGCACTTCAACTCTCTTCTTGAGAGCGTCTGATACCTTCAGTAAGATTGTGACCATTTCAGAAGTGAGAAGTTTTGGATAGACTCTTAATATAGAAAGACCATCCTCAATAACATGAGCAAACTCTGCCAGATCATGAAATCCAACCGCAGCACCAGCCCCTTTAAATGTATGAATAACACGATAGATTTTACCCAATTCACCGGCCTTGTCTTTTGACTTTTCAAGATTAAGAAAGGATTCTTCGCACTGCTCAAGAAGATAGCCAGCTTCACCGAGAAACTCTTTTTGAAATTCCAATATGCTTTCATCCTGAATCATAATCCGTCCCTACTGGCCGCTTGCCTTTTTCTCGCACTTCCGCACTTTCATCAGCAAAAGGGCAATCATTTTATCCCGATGCCGATTGTTTGAATCACAGGCAATCCTACGAAGTTCATCCTTGTAGTCTCTCAGTGCCACACCGACATCTAGAGCCGAAAGAACTGAAGCTTTCATTTCATTACCTCGTATGGTTTTTCGATAAAATCGTGGGCTCCCAGCTGCAAAGCACGAACGGCGTCTTGCTTACTTGCTCGGCCCGATAAAAAGACAAGTGGGATGTAAATACCCACCTGTCTCATTTTTTCTAAAAATTCTATGCCATCCATGTTCGGCATATTAATGTCCGATATGATCGCATCAATGGGGTGATACTGCTGCACCAGTTCAAGCGCAGATTCCCCATCCGCCGCAGAAATGCAATTGACGCCGACAGACTGAAAAAGCAGATTTAACGTGTAACGAATATCGTTCTCGTCATCCACAATCAATAAAGTCGGCTTCAAGGACTTTTCCTGTACGTCGCTCATGCCGCTCCTTTAGACCTTGTGAGAACATCTGTAAGACTTTCTTGTGAAAGAATTTTCACAATATCCACAAGGATGATAACTAAAGAATCGACCTTAGCGAGTCCCATGACATAGTCAGACTCTCCGTACTGACTAATGACCGGCGGAGTTTCAATATTGTCTCCATGAATATCCATGACACTTTTCACGATATCCACAACAACTCCGATGGGCCCTTGGGGACTTTCTGTAACAATGATACAAGTATTTTTAGTGTTCTCTACTTGCCCCATTCCCAGCTGCAAACTGAGATCAATAACCGGAATGACCTTACCCCTGAGATTCATCACACCCAAGACACTTTTATGCGTCTGGGGAACCGGAGTAATTTCAGCCATTCGATTGATTTCTTGCACAGCTGAAATCGGAAACCCGTAGGTCTGCCCTTTCATCTGAAAGGACAGATACTGTCCAGCATTTGGTTTATCTACTTGGCTTTTCATATAAAAACCTTAAAACCCTTCTACATTTCCAACTTTATTTGCTGGCTTCACATCCTCATCAAATGGAATCACCGAATCTGACGATGGCTTTGACGAGCCCATCGAAGCTGCCGGACGTCCCGCACTGTGTTGGCGCGGCTTTGATGCTCCACCATGAACAACTCTCAGTGGTGCATGTCCCCCCTGATGAGATCGGTAATCACTTGGTCCTGCATTTGAAGTTCCCTCAACGATATGAGTTAAGTCACTGACCATACCCTGCAGTGAAATTGCTTGAGCAGAAAGCTCTTCACTGGATGCTGCAACTTCTTCTGCGGCTGCCGCATTTCTTTGTGTCGCAGTATCAAGCTCATTCATCGCCTTACTGATTTGTGAAATTCCACGAGCTTGCTCCGCACTTGCTGACGCAATCTCGCTATTCAAATCAGAAACCTTTTTAATTGAAGCAACGATTTCACTGAGAACAGATCCACTCTGATCAGCGATCTTCGCTCCGTGATCAGTTTTATGAACAGCATCTTTAATTAATGTATTAATGTCTTTTGCTGCAGAAGCACTTCGCTGAGCCAGGTTTCGAACCTCTTCAGCAACTACCGCAAAGCCTTTACCTTGTTCACCCGCACGAGCGGCCTCAACTGCAGCATTCAATGCAAGTAGGTTTGTTTGGAAGGCAATATCATCAATCACGTTGATGATCTCTTCAATTTTCTTTGAACTGTTTGTGATATCAGACATCGCTGAAATCAAACTCTTAATTTCTGATTCGCCCTCTTCAGCAGACTTTGTGCTCTGTTGAGCAAGTGAAGCTGCTTCTTTAGCATTATCCGCATTCATCTTCACAATGCTGGACAATTCTTCAAGAGAAGAGACTGTTTCTTCTAGAGAACTTGCAGACTCTGTTGCACCACTTGATAGTGACTGACTGGCTGTTGAAAGCTGCTCGCTGGCTGTACTCACCTGAGAACCCGCCGTGCTCACCTGAGTTGATACACTTGAAAGTGACTTAGCCAGCAAGTGGGCGATCAAGATACCCAAAACAAAAAGAACAATTGTTGAAATCACACCCATCAGAAGCATTGTGGTCTGAATTCTTGTCGCATCTTTATCCGCATTATCAATCACAAGATCAACTTGACCTTGAATAATTTTTCCAACACCCTTAATGGCCTCGAGTTGCTTTAGATATGTTTGAAGAAATTTTGCCTCAATGATCTCTCGAGCGACTTTGTCTTGGGCTGGCGTTTCAACTTTCAATTTTTCTAGAATTTCGCGACCTACGGTATCCACTTTTTTCCAATCCTCGTACATCGCAGTCAATGAAATGCGAGTTTGCTCGACAAGTGGCATGGCAGAAAGTGCCTCGTACTCTTTACTAAATTCATCAAAAGCTTTGTATGCAGCTTCGATTTTTTGTCGGCGATATTCACCATCATTTGAAATCCCGGCCCAAATATTTCGAACCGCAGCTTCTGCCTGCACTTGCATCCGCAGCAAGGCAGTAATTTTGGGAAGTCGATCTTTAGCAATCAGGATGGTTCCATCATGCTGAGTTTTTAAATTATTCAGCGCGATCACAGCCGTGACAATCATCACAGCCACTGGCAGGATAACCATCAGCAAAAGTTTACCGCGAAGACCTCGAAACCAATTCTTAAATCCGTCCATTTTTTATCTCCTTTATTAAGATCAATTGACGGTCTAACTATCGGCCTCTATTTGAAAAACATTACTAAAAAAAGGTTAAGAATCTTTGTATTTAACCAAGTACCTTGATTTCAGGTCATACGTCGAAGAATCCACAGACACCGAAGGATGGCAAGTAACAAAATTGCGGCAAAAACCTGATGAATAACACCTAGCCATACGGGCACTTTCAGGACCAATGTCAGAATACCCAATCCCACCTGAAAAGCTAAAACGTGCAAAAGAGCTTTCCCCGATTTTTCGTAAAACTTATTTCCACTTGCCTTCAAATTTCGGTAAAAATGTCCCGCTAATAATAAGACAAAAACCGCGTTCCACCGATGAATCCACTGCACAGTGCTGACATTTTCAAAGAGATTCACAAACCAAGGATCCATCGCAAAAGGCTGCGGAGGAAAAAACGATCTCTCCATTAAAGGATACGTGTTGTACACAAATCCCGCCTTTAACCCCGCCGTCAATCCACCGTAGATCAACTGAATAAAAAAACCAAAGCAAAGTCCCCAGAGCGACAACTTAATTTTTAATGGGTGCTGTACGGGCTTGAACTGCAAATGTTCATGTATGCTTTTTAAAAACCACCAAAAAACCACACCCAAAATACTCAGAGCTGTCAGATAATGAAAAGTTAATCGATAGGGACTCACCCGCGGCATGTGCGTCAGTCCACTTTTCACCATAAACCAACCAATAAAACCTTGCAGTGCCACTAAGCCAGAAAGAATAAAAACTTCCTTCATTGTCGCCTGTTTTCTTCTCACTAAAATCAAACCCGGCACAAGGGCGGTAAAGAAAATGAGTCGCCCTAAAAGACGGTGAAAATACTCCCAAAAAAAGATTCTCTTATAGTCAGAGAGTTCAAAGTGAGCATTGATTTTTTGAAATTCAGGGGTTTTTTGATAAAGTTCAAACTGACTTTGCCAGGCCTCTTCTGTGAGTGGCGGAAGAGTACCCATAACCACATTCCACTCGACAATGGAAAGCCCAGAACGAGTTAGGCGTGTAATTCCTCCAACACCGATCATTAAAACTAATAAAATACAAAGAATCCCAAGCCATAAAGTACGCCCGTTGACTTTCTGAGCTGACAATTGCATAAATTTTCCCCTTTAAGCCCCACTGTTTATACCTCGGAGGTCCTTATGAAGCCAGAGCTTTTAATGCCGGCTGGCAGCCTGCAGAAATTGAAATACGCCTATGCCTATGGGGCTGACGCTGTCTATCTTGGAGTTCCACTTTTTAGCCTTCGCGCCCGTGAAAATGAATTCGACCTTGCGGACCTGAAAGAGGGTATCAATCACGCCCACAGTCTTGGCAAAAAAGTCTATGTGACAGCCAATATTTTTTCTCGCAACCGAAAATTAAAACCCTTTATCCCTCAGCTCAAAGAGTGGATGGATTTAAAGCCAGACGCTTTCATCATGAGCGACCCAGGACTGATGATGATGGCTCGTGAAGCTTTCCCGGACATCAACATCCATCTTTCTGTTCAGGCCAATTGCATGAACTGGCAAAGTGTGAAGTTCTGGCACAAAAGTCTGGGTGTCAGCCGAGTCATCTTAAGCCGAGAACTGGGCATTAATGAAATTAAAGAAATCAAAGACCGTGTTCCTGAAATTGAACTCGAAGCATTTGTTCACGGCTCCATTTGTATTGCTTATTCTGGCCGCTGTCTTCTTTCCAGCTACATGAGTCACCGAGACGCCAACCAAGGGGTCTGCGATAATTCTTGCCGTGAAAAATTTAAACTTGAAGAGAAAAAGCCCGAACCCAAAGAGTACGTCCTTGAAGATCTCCGATCTCCTGGTGAGAAGTATGAGATTCAAGAAGACGAAGAAGGAACTTATATTCTGAACTCGAAAGATCTTTGTGGAATTGAGTACATTAAAGAATTGATTGATGCCGGTGTTTGCTCCTTGAAAATTGAAGGCCGTACCAAATCAGTGAATTACGTTGCTCTGGTTTCTCGCATTTACCGAAAAGCGATTGATGATGCTGTCGCTGGCAAACCTTTTGACCGAAGTTTAATGACAGAACTAGAAAAAATCGCTCACCGTGGCTATCACCCCGGTTTCCTCATGGGAACACCTAAAGCTGAGGGACAAAATTACGACACATCCAATTCTCGCTTTTTCAGCCAGAAATTTGGTGGCCTTGTGACTGGACCGATGAACGCGGATGGCCTCATCCCCGTTGAAATTCGGGGAACTATGAAGGTCGGTCAAGCCTGCGAACTGCAAGGTCCTGACATGCAAACGGAACAGTTTCAGATTTCAAAAATCTTGGACAAGAAAATGAAAGAGGTCGAAGCCGCGCACTCGGGCTCTGGAGTTTTCTGGATCAAGGGCCCTCAAAAGTCTATGGAGAACGGCATTGTCAGCCTCGTCCAATAAACAAAATTTAATTGATGAGGTCACTCAGCTTCGACATGATGTAGATCATATCGATGAATCCATAGGTCTTTTACTAACTCAAAGACATCATCTTGCTCAAGAGATCATCAAACGAAAAAAAACCTTAGGACTTTCGACATTTGACCCTAATCGTGAAGAGGAAATTATTCTTCGATTGCAGGAGAAATTCCCCGATATTCCTACGGAAGTCCTGCTTGATATTTACTCGCGTATATTTGAGTGGACAAAATCATCACAGTCTTAGTTCTGCTATAAGTTAGAAAATTTCATTTTTCATGAGACTTTTTGTCACTTGGCACACCAGGTCCTAAGTTGACGAAAATGACCATGAATTCAGTAATTTATTGCTCTGCTAAAAAACCTTCGATAATGTTTTTTGTGTCATAATATAAGAAACATTAATGAAAGGGGGGCAACAAATGTCCAACAACAACTCCGGCGAGATGCCACTGGGGCAAAAGATATTGGAGAGTCCATTTCTTCTGCTCGCTTTAGGTATCCTCACTATGTTTGTTTTTTACACTATCTGGGGATTCATCGAAGTCTACAATCTCCCACAATCAACACTACCATAAGAAAGGGTAACAAGTATGTCGTCACACAATGAAATGCACAGCGCGATTGTTCCCCCAAAAAATTGGTGGGTGCCCGCTGGGTCACAAGAAAAAAAATGGATCACCATCGCCTTTATCTGGTGCATGATCCTTTTTGCGATGATGCCTCTTTGGCACATGAAGGGTGGACAGAATCCATCTGGTATTCGCGGAAAAGTTGATCCACAAAAATATGCTGAAAGAACCGAGCGCTTCGTGAACGAATTTAAAGTTGGCGAAGAGAAAGGGATTCCCATCGTGGCTCCCCCACCAGGCTCCGAGGTCTATCTTGTTGGAAAAATGTGGCAGTGGTACCCAATCCTGAAGTTAAAAAAAGGGGCTGAATACACTCTTCATCTTTCATCAACAGACATCAACCACGGCTTCAGCTTGACTCCAGTCAATATCAACTTCCAAGTTGTTCCTGGATATGACTACGGTTTGAAAATCGTTCCCAATAAAGCGGGAGATTTCCGTATTATCTGTAACGAATTCTGCGGTATCGGTCACCACAATATGATCGGTAAAGTACTGGTAGAAGAGTAGAGGTGGGAATATGAGTACAATGGTTGAAAATTTAGCAAATCGTTTTCGCACCTGTTCTGTAACAGGACTAAAAGTTGATAAAACCGCTGAGAACCTGATTAAGATCAATGCCGTTATCGCGGTTGTTTGCTTCTTAATCGGTGTGATCGCTGCCACTGGAGTTCTATTAACTCGTTGGCAAGCTGTTCACTTGTTACCAGCTGATTTATTCTACCGTTATCTGACTCTTCACGGCTTTAATATGTTGATCTTTTTCATCATATTCTTTGAGATGGCTGTTCTGTATTTTGCAGGGCCAGTTCTCCTTAGCTGCCGTTTACCAGCTCCAAAGTTTGGCTGGGTTGCCTTCATCCTGATGTTCGTTGGAATGTTCCTTGTGAACATGAACGTCATGATGGGTCGAGCAGATGTTCTCTTTACTTCCTATCCTCCATTGAGAGCCGCTCCGAATTTCTATCTCGGAATGATTCTCTTTGCAGTTGGAGCCTTAATTGTTTGTATGCAATTTATGGCAACACTGGTCGTGGCAAAGAAGGAAAAGACATACGGTGATGGTTCAATTCCATTGGTGGCTTACGGTGCATTAACTGCCTGTATCATTGCCATCATCACAATCCTTCACGGAGCAATAATCTACATACCCACATGGCTTTGGTCGATGAACTTAATACCAATGGATGCTCAGATGTACCGTCTGGTTTGGTGGGGACTTGGTCACTCATCTCAACAGATCAACGTTGCCGCTCACGTTTCTGTTTGGTACCTGCTCTCTGGCTTAACTGTCGGTGGAGTGGTCTTAAGCGAAAAAGTCAGCCGCACGGCCTTCTTCCTTTACGTTCTCTTTATTTCAATGGCGTCAGCTCACCACTTGTTGGTTGACCCAGGTTTTGGTCCAGCATGGAAAGTTTGGAACACATCATACGCAATGTAC
Organism: Oligoflexia bacterium; assembly: GCA_016861345.1. Classification (GTDB taxonomy): domain Bacteria; phylum Bdellovibrionota; class Bdellovibrionia; order Bdellovibrionales; family Bdellovibrionaceae; genus BOLD01. The sequence continues at coordinate 242,141 of BOLD01000001.1, read as the reverse complement.
CTAGCGGTTCTTGCATCGATGGTTCACGGCTTTACAGTACCAGCATCTGTTGAAATGGGACAGCGTCTTCGTGGTTTCACAAATGGAACCTTCGAGTGGTTGAAAAAAGCTCCATGGGGAGATCCTGGTTTCTCTGGCATGATTCTTTCTCTTGTGATCTTCGGATTCATGGGTGGCATTACTGGCGTTACTCTTGGAACTGAGCAGATCAACATCATCGCTCACAACACTCTTCGTGTTCCTGGTCACTTCCACGTCACCGTGGTTGGTGGAACAGCTTTGGCGTTCATGGCCGTGACATACTATGTCCTTCCACTGATCTTCCGTAAGCGTGTTGCTTTCTGGGCAATGGCAAAACTGCAACCTTGGTTCTTCGGAATCGGTATCTCGATCATGGGTATGTCAATGATCTTCCAAGGTATCTTTGGCGTTCCTCGCCGTCACTTTGACATCAGCTTCTCTCAGGCCCCATTTACTGCTGAGTTCCACCCTGTTGTGGAAGTTTTCCAAGCAACTATGGGTATCGGGGGGTTGTTGGCAATCACTGGCGCTTTGATGTTCATCGCTATCGCAGTTGTCACTGTGTTCTTCGGATCACCAATGACAGATGCAGATATTAAAAATGGAGCATCTGGAATTCCACAAGGTGTGCTGAAGCTTCCAACTCAGGTCCACACTGGTCCTCAAGTTGAAGCCGCGCACAAGACTGGAGTCTCTGGCACAGTCATTCTTGTGGCGATTTTCTTCTTATGCTTCGTTGCATACTACTTCACAAACTGGAAAATCCTCTCTTTCTTGTGGAAGATCGGATAATTTCCCAGTATAAGTTTCCCCATGAAAACTCATGGGGAACTTAAGCAAGAAATTCATAATCAAGGTTTCACGGCGATAAGTCTCATCTACATCTGGCTTATCGCCGTTTTGTTTTGGTGGGCCTTTGCTTTTTACCGAGTCCCCTCAGATGCCCCCAGCTGGCTAGCCCAAGCCCAGGTGGCTTGTTTCGGCACAAACTCAAGTGGTCTGCCAGCCTCTTATGGATGGATGCTACTCGTACTTGCACCATTAATGCTGATGCTCTTTATCCTAGTGGGCTACTCAACTGAAATTAAACATATCCCAACTCTCATTCAAAAATCCCGCACTCATCAGATTGGATTTTTGATTTTTCTTTGCCTAACTTTTTGGGAAGCTACTTGGGTCACGGCACGCATTAAAACGGGGCTTGCTATTGCGAATGTCAGTTATGAGCCCAAAGATATGGGTGCACTACCCGAGGGCTATCCTCGCACCCATAAGACTTTACCTGATTTTTCACTTATCAATCACCGTGGTGAAACAATCACAAAAGAGAACTTGAAACACAAAAGAACCATTCTCACTTTTGTTTTTGCCCACTGCTCAACGGTCTGCCCCACTCTAGTGAAAGAAAGCCTAAGGGCCCAACAACAAGCAGATGGTGACGATGTTTGGTCCGTATTTATTACTGTTGATCCTTGGCGAGATACCCCATCCTCGTTACCAACTTTAGCGTTGGTCTGGAAACTCCCCCATCAATCACATCTCTTGTCAGGTGACATTCAAAGCGTGCAGGAAACCCTCCAAAAGCTTGAAATGCCCACCCAACGCGACGAAAAAACAGGTGATATAGGTCATCCTGCCCTGGTGTACGTCCTCGACAGAGAGGGTCAAATCGCGTACACCTTTAACAATCCCACTGTTCAATGGCTCACTGAAGCCCTTGAACGGTTAGATTAGGGTTTACAGAAAAAAAACTCATATAAAATTGATTTCGCTTTTAAACATAAGGCAGGGCTATGAACAAATCTCATACTGAACAAAATTCCTCTAAAGCTCCATCTTTTGCGAAATGGTTAAGTCCACTGATTAAGCCCTTAGATCGACTTTTTGATTGGATCTATTCATCTCAGTATAATCCTATGTATAGAAGCGGAACCATTGCAACTGGTCTGCTGGTCATCGTCTCAATTACCGGGGTCTATCTGCTTTTTGTTTACCGCATTGGCTCACCCTATGAGTCCATGGTTGAAATCCAAAATCAGATTTTCTTAGGGAGATGGATCAGAGCTCTCCACCGCTATGCCTCTGATGCGGCCATGGTCGCTGTTGTTATTCATATCCTTCGCTTGATGTTTGAAGGTCGAACTTGGGGCCCTAGAATGCTCGCTTGGGTTTCTGGTGTCTTTATGCTCTTTATCATGCTGGGCTCCGCCTGGACTGGTTTTGTCATGGTTTGGGATAAACATGGCCAAGAGCTGGCCATTACAGGAGCTCAAATACTAAACGTCATTCCCTTTCTTGAAGGCATCATCACCAGATCTTTCAGCGGGTCCGCGGCGATTGGATCTTCATTCTTCTTCATGAATTTGTTTTTACACGTAGCCCTTCCTCTCGCGATGACGATTGGTCTTTACATTCACACTTCAAAACTGAACAACCCAGCATGGGTGCCCGTTAAGCCCATTTTTAAATGGCTCACAATTTCTCTCACCATTCTTAGTATTGTCTGGCCAGCAGCCCTTGGACCCGGAGCAGATCTTCTCTCTGTCGGTGGCATCTATCCGATTGATTGGTTCTACTCTTTCTTTATGCCTATCGTTTGGAAACTCTCAGCGGGGGCAGGAATGATATTCTGGCTCTTTGTTTTCTTTTTCCTCGCGTCCATGCCTTGGTGGTGGAGACCAGCGAAAGAAAAGCAGCCTGGAAAATCTGTACACCATGAAGAGTCCTGCGAGGGATGTCGGCAGTGCTACACAGACTGCCCTTTTGATGCCATTGAAATGAAACCTCGTACGAAAGGTACCGGCTCTGAAGAGGTCGCCATGGTTCTTCAAGACATGTGTGTCAGCTGTGGACTGTGCTCGGGCTCATGCTCACAGCTCGCCATCGGACCAGAGGACCGGTCAGGGCGAGCTCAACTGACTCGAGTCAAAGAGCTGAAAGCTCAATATCCCGAAGGCGGCTTAATTTTCATTTATTGTGATAATCTTTACGCCCCTGGAAAAGAGATGATCTCAGTTTTGGAAAAAGAAATCTCTGTCCCTCTTGTTCCATATCCTGTGGACTGCTTGGGTTCAATTCACCCATCGACTATTCAATTTATGCAAACTCATTTTAAAAACGTGTTCACGTTAGGCTGCCCACCCAGGGCCTGTACAGCTCGAGATGGACAATCTATTTTTAAAAGAAGAATGTTTGAAAATCTGAACCCCGCTCAACCGGGAAAAATCAATCTTCAACATCTTGGAAATATTGCAGCCTCTGCTGGCGAAAAAGAATACATCCGCAGAGAATTTATGAAATTCGCTCAAGCGAATGGAATTCTCAAAAATCAGGCCTCTCTTACTGAAAAGCCAACCGTGGTTGAATATCTGAAGAGATTTATTTTCACGGCAGTCTTTCTGGCAGTCATTGCCTATATTTCTGAAATTCCCGGAGGAACAGAAGTCAATACTTCCTTTATCCGAATGGCCATTCGACTTCCAGGACAAGTTCTTGAGACCTGCAGAGATCTGACTCTTGAAGAGCTTGAAAAGCGTCCTATTCACATGAGAAAGCCCCGAGAGTGCACAGCTAAAGCATTAAGCTATCAACTTGTTGTGAAAATGGATGGCAAGGTCACTTATGAAGAAACGATTAGTCCCCATGGAGCAAGAGGAGACAAGCCCCTCTTTGCTGAAAAAGATATCCCTGTAGAACCAGGCTCCCATCAAGTGGATATCGAATTTAAACCTTTAAATGACACTCAGGGCAAAGCTTTGGTCTTTAATTACTCATTCAAAGAAGAATTCACTAAAGGACGGGCAATTCTTGTTGGCTACAACGGGACAACTCGCAGTCTTGAATATAAAAAGTAGATTGATTGCCTTAATCCCTCTCGGTAGCATTTTGGATAGGAATGCAAGAGAGGGATTTTATGCCAAACTACAAACATACTTATCAGTCTTCGCTTCAAAATCCTGATCAATTCTGGTCCGACCAGGCCAAGCTCATTGATTGGCATGAACCCATTCAGAAAATTCTTGAATACTCAAAACCACCTTTTGCAAAATGGTTCGTCGGGGGAAAAACAAACCTCTGCTATAACGCTGTCGATCGCCATCTTAAAGATCGCAGCCACCAATCTGCAATTGTCTATGTTTCAACAGAGACCAACACCAAAAAAGTTTTCTCTTACAGCGATCTCTCGCAAGAGGTGAACGCTTGCGCTTCTATGCTCACAGAGCTGGGAGTTCAAAAAGGTGACCGTGTTCTCATCTACATGCCGATGATTCCCGAAGCCGCATTCACCATGCTGGCCTGTCAAAGAATCGGCGCTATTCACTCGGTTGTTTTCGGAGGATTTGCCGCTCACAGTTTGGCAACGCGAATTGATGATGCCAAACCCAAACTGATCGTGACTGCAGATGCAGGCCTGCGCGCAGGCAAAGCCATTCACTATAAACCCTTATTAGACGAAGCAATTCAAATTTCAAAATCTCCTCCTGAAAAAGTTCTCCTCTTTAATAGACATATTGATTCTGATTGCAAATTAATCACCGGCAGAGACTTTGATTATGAAACGTTAAAAAAACGTCACTGGGGAAAAACTGTGCCTGTCACCTGGGTCGAATCCACAGAACCTTCCTACATCCTCTACACATCAGGCACGACGGGAAAACCAAAGGGAGTGCAGCGAGACACAGGTGGATACGCTGTCGCACTGGTCTCTTCACTGAGAAATATCTATAACTGCCAACCTGGAGACACCATGCTGACCACATCTGATATCGGTTGGGTGGTCGGACACTCTTACATCGTCTACGGTCCACTTTTAAATGGAATGACCACCATTATGTACGAAGGCACACCCATCCGCCCTGACGCAGGAATTTGGTGGTCTCTTGTTGAAGAGTACAAAGTGAAAACCATGTTCTCTTCCCCCACGGCCATTCGATTATTGAAAAAACAAGATCAGTCTTTTTTAAAAAAATATAATCTCTCCAGTCTTGAAAGTCTTTTTCTTGCTGGCGAACCATTAGATGAGCCCACGGCCAAATGGATCAGCGAAGGCCTGGGCGTATCTGTTGTCGACAACTACTGGCAAACAGAGACGGGGTGGCCCATTCTTTCTTGTCACCTGGGAATTGAAAAAACCAAGTTGAAACTCGGTAGCCCCAGCTTTCCCGTGTACGGTTATAAAACTCAAATCCTGCACGAAGGCTCTTGGACTCCTGTTCAAAAAAATGAAAAAGGCGTGTTGCTGATTGAGCCACCATTGCCACCTGGATGTCTCTCAACAGTCTGGAGGGATGACGACCGGTTCATAAAATATTTTTCTTCTGTCCCTGGAAAGCTTCTCTACAACACCTATGATTGGGCTATTCAAGATGATGAAGGTTACTATTTCATTCTCGGACGCACGGATGATGTGATCAACATCGCTGGGCATCGATTGGGTACTCGTGAAATTGAAGAAGCCATTCAGATGCACTCAAATGTGGCCGAAGTGGCTGTCGTGGGGATTCAAGATGCCGTTAAGGGACAAGTTCCGGTCGCCTTTGCCGTACTGAAAGATGCAACTGCCCTGAGTGATGCTGATTTGGCTTTAAAACTTGAGCGCGAGATCATGACCACTGTTGATCACGAACTGGGACCCATTGGTCGCCCGTCTCGAGTTTACTTTGTTAATATCTTACCTAAAACACGATCGGGAAAACTGCTTCGCCGAGCGATCCAGGCTCTTTGTGAAGGTCAAGATCCTGGTGACTTGCCAACAATTGAAGATCCCGCTGCTCTGGAGTTGATTAAGAAAGCCTTGGGGAAGAAATCGTAATTTCAACGCTCACTTTTCATCTCACTGTCACGGTGGCTGCGAAATCCGAATTATTCGGACGCATCTTGACATGCTACATATGGAAATCCCGCGGGGCGGGTTTTAGAAGACGTAGGCGGTACCGACGAGCATGGTGAAGACCTGCATGGCTTTTGGCATATCTGTGTATTGATGATTCACACGCTGAACACTTCTTCCACGACCACCAACATAATATCCGCCAAAGGTATACTGAATATGGCCACTCTTTAAGGCTGCATTTGCGCTCCAGCCAATCATGTCCACATGGTCTCCCTCACCTCTTGTGGTTGCCGTGTCGGGGTCAGGATAAGATGAAAAATTTGTGAATCCGCCAAGACGAAATTTAATCCAATCTCTGTAATTAATTTCAATGCCACCAGCGAGATTGATAATGCCCTTATGACGAAGGCTTTCTCCAATCCCAGCTTCTTCAATGCTCGAATAACTCATCGGAGCGTAATAAGAGGCATCAAATGAAAGTGTTGCCATTCCGGGAAAAAGATAGGCAATTCCCAAAGAATATTTTTGAGGGATTCTCGCTTTTGTGGACAGATTGTTATTCGTTGTCGTTGTCGTAATACCTGAGTCAATGGTCGTGGCATCATAGGTTCCTTTACCCGCCACACTCCAACTCGGCATTCGCCAACTCAGTCCAAACTTCCAGTTGTCATCCAATCCAAAGTGATAACCGATAACAGGCACAACTGCATTTTGAGTATAAGCTAACTCCTCCGTGTAAATCTTAGCATGAGTCGCATCTGTGACAGTACGGTCATTCACTGTGCGAGAAAAACTTCGGGCTGTGTAATACAAAGTTACACCTAATGCCTGATTCTTTGAAATTTTCCGTGCCATCGCAGCCCCAACCCAAAGTGACTCATCTGTCATTTGAAGAGTGGAGACGTTCGTGGCTTCTTTGCTAATCTGACCTTTAAAGGTGTCATAATAAGGAACAACGATCGAAAGTGCAAAGGTCCAATACTTGAGAAACTCTTGAAAGCGATGAACGTTACCCAATGACGAAGGCACCGGTCTAAAAAAACCCTGATTGGCTTTCAGCGATGCGCTGGTGAGATCTTCACTGTTATTGTAGATGGTATCAAATTTTTTATAAATACCCACCGCTGCTGAAAAAGATCGCCCCCTCAGCAACGCCAAACCCGCAGGATTGTACCAAGCTATCGCTGAAGAATCTTCGTAAAGAGCTGTATAGGCACCGCCCATCCCCGCAGCCCGGTCTCCAATGAGGATCGAATTATAATTTGGAATATTAGCTTGAGCCAAATTCGCAATAAGCAAAAATGAGAAAGATGAAATGAGAAAAAGTATTCTTCGTCTAAACATCTACACTACAAATATCCCAAAATGATTTGGGTTCAAGAGAGGCCCCACCGACTAAGAATCCATCCACATTCGGAATTTGAATCAAGTCTTTGGCATTGTCTTTTTTGACACTGCCTCCATAGAGAATTGGCGTTGAGGTTGAAAATCCAAGCTCCGTCAACATTTGGCGAACTGCTTGATGGGTTTCTCGAACCTGTTCAATTGATGCAACCTTACCAGTTCCAATTGCCCATACTGGCTCATAGGCAATCGCCAAGGGCTTTGATTTTTCAGCAAGTGACAATCCCTGAACCAATTGCAATTTCAAAACCGAATTGGTCTCACCTTTTTCACGCTGATCTAAAGTTTCACCAATACAGAGCATAGGGCTTAGCCCAAGGCTTTGAGCGTGAGCTACTTTTTTCGCGAGCCCATGATCCACTTCACCAAATAGACTTCGGCGCTCACTATGACCGATAAGAGCCCACTCAGCCCCCATCTCCTTAGCATTCTGCGCAGAATTCTCACCTGTAAAAGCACCTTTGGATTCAAAGTAAATATTCTGAGCCCCACAAGAAATTCCTGTTCCAGAAACCGCAGTCAGTGCAGCCTCTAAGCAAATCGCTTGGGGAAAAAAAAGAACTTTAGTTTGAGGGCGCAGCGAACAGAGTGCCTTAAATTCTTGAAAGAATTCTCGCGTTTCTTTTGGATTTTTATGCAATTTCCAATTCGCCGCAAAAATCTTCATCTGCCCCTCCTCACAAAAAACTAAATCCATTATGCGCGAATGCGCTGTCTAACCACTTCTAATCCTGGCAGCTTATCGCCCTGAAGATATTCAAGACTTGCTCCGCCCCCAGTTGAGATATGAGTCATCTTTTCTGCAAAACCCGAAGCCTCTGCTGCCGCAGCCGAGTCACCACCGCCGACAATTTTTGTATTTGGATTTTGAGCTAAAGCTTTCGCAATCGCAAAAGTTCCACGAGAATAAGCTTGTGTTTCAAAAACACCCATCGGACCATTCCAGAAAATTGTTTTTGCTTCTTTAATCGCAGCTTCAAAGTTTCGAATTGTCTGAGGACCAATATCAACACCCATCCAACCCTCTTCAATTTGAACTCCCGTGGTGATCTGGCCTTGGCCAGAAGCAATGTCTGTTGTGACCATGTGATCCACGGGAAGAAGTAAAGTTTTTCCTCGAGCTTCAAGTCGTGCAATCATCTCCCTGGCATAATTCAGCTTCTCAGTTTCAACTAAAGACTTACCAACGGGAAGACCCTTGGCTTTTAAAAAGGTGTAAGCCATTGCTCCACCAATGATAAAGCCATCGACGATATCCATAAATTTTTCAATCACCGCAATCTTATCGCTGACCTTTGCTCCACCCATAATGGCCAAATACGGATGTCCAGGATTTTCAAGAAGTTGATCGAGCATTTGGATTTCTTTTTCAATCAAAAATCCAATACCCTTTTCTTTCATCAGCTCAGGAAGAGCTGAAATTGTCGCGTGAGCCCGGTGGCTGGCGCCAAAAGCATCATTAATGTAAACTTGAGAGTAGCTAGCAAGAACCTGAGCGAACTCAGTATCATTCTTTGTCTCCCCTGGCTCAAATCGAACATTCTCAAGCAAAATCGCCTGATTCTTTTTTAATCCCACAAGAAGAGGCTTAATCGCATCTGATTTGGGCTCATCAAAAAGAATAACTTCTACTCCTAACAGCTCAGACAATCTTTTTGCTACTGGCTCTAGTGAATACTGCTTATCTGCTGCTGTCTTAGGTCGACCTAAGTGTGAAGCCATGACAATCTTTGCCCCTTTTTCAAGAGCATACTTAATTGTCGGCAGACTTGCGGTGATGCGGGTTTCGTCTGTGATTTTTCCTTCATCGATGGGAACATTCAGATCCAATCTTAAAAAAAGAACTTTTCCAGTCAGTTCAAAATCACGGATAGTTTTAATCCCTTTTAATCCCTGAGAAGACATTAGATCCCCTTTTCTGCCATATAAAGAGCTAAGTCGACCATTCTCTCTGAGAATCCTGTTTCATTGTCGTACCAAGAAAGAACTTTGGCGGTTTTTCCGCCAATCACCATAGTTGAAGGAAGATCCACAATTGAAGAGTGAGGATTACCGTTGAAATCAACACTGACAAGTTCATTTTTCTCACAAGCCAGAACTCCCTTGAGCGGGCCATTAGCTGCTGCCATCAAGGCTTCATTAATGGACTCTTTTGTCATTTCTTTTGCTGCGTTGAAGGTAAAATCCACTAGGCTTACATTCGGAGTTGGAACTCGGATCGACAAACCATCAATTTTTCCCTTAAGAGCTGGCAACACTTTTCCAACAGCCTTGGCCGCGCCTGTTGTTGTTGGAATCATTGATACCGCAGCCGAACGAGCCCGGCGCAAATCCTTATGAGGGGCATCCAATATCTGCTGGTCATTGGTGTACGAGTGCACAGTGAGCATCGTACCACTAACAACTTCAAAGTTTTCATGAATGACCTTCGCTAAAGGGGCAAGACAGTTCGTTGTGCAAGAAGCATTACTGACAATGAAATCTTTTGATGGGTTGTATTCTTTGTGGTTCACGCCATAAACAAATGTTTGATCAGCGCCATCTGCTGGAGCTGAAACCATAACTCGTTTTGCTCCAGCTGAGATGAACTGCTGAAAATCTTCTTTTTTCTTAAATGCCCCAGAGCACTCTAAAACAAGATCTGCGCCCCACTCTTTCCAAGGGACTTCCATTGGGTTTCGTGTTTTTGATGTGGGGATTTTTTTTCCATTAATAATCAGATTTTTTTCATCATGAGAGACATCCGCACCAAAAATGCCATGTGTGCTGTCATACTTTAAAAGATGAGTGACCCCCTGAAGGCTATCCAAACTGTTGATCCCAACAATCTCAAATTTCTCAAAACCAGCTCGACAGAGAACTCGGCCAATCCGTCCAAAACCATTAATAGCGACACGAAGCTTTGCCATATTAACCCCTTTGAATTCTTGTTCATTTTTATGTTCAAGAATTTATATCCGGGGGGGATTATGAGGGGCAATTACCAAATGATTTTCGAAAACATTTGACGCGCATTTTCGTTTGTTTTCTGAGCCAAATCATCAACTGAAATGCCCTTGAGCTGGGCAATAAACTGAGCTGTATGCACGACATGGGCAGGGACATTCTTCTTTCCTCGCACTGGTACCGGAGAAAGAAAAGGTGCGTCAGTTTCAACATGCATTCGATCCAGAGGCACAAATTCGCATATTTTGCGTAAACTATCAGCATTTTTGAAGGTCACAACACCTGAAAAAGAAATATTATAACCCAAATCCAAGCAAGCTCGTGCGAGTGTTTCACTGCCGGTAAAGCAATGAATAACCCCTTTTACTTTGCCTTTGTAATCTTTCAAGACTTCGATTGTGTCATCCTCCGCATCTCGGGTATGGATTTCCACTGGCATTTGATGTCGAGCAGCGATATCCATTTGTGCCCGAAAAGACCTGATCTGATCCTCTTTTGATGACTGATTGTAATAATAATCCAGACCAAACTCACCCACGGCAACCACATAGGGCTCATGCAAATGGGCCTCGATAAATTTTCCGATCTCCTCAGCCCATTGAACACCATGGTGAGGATGAACACCCAAAGTGCAATAAACATCAGGATAAAGTCGCTTGGCCACATCAAGAACAAATTGATGATCCGATGGTTCGGTTCCGATGGTGATAATTTTGCGCACACCCACCTCTTTGGCTTTTTCCAAAGTGACTTCAGGAGAGTCCTCCATCATGTCCAAATGAGCGTGAATATCGATCAGTTCCATCAATTGGAAACCTACTCTGAAAACAGAGTAAGAGCAACCTGTTTGACAGCACAGTTTGATGAGCTCTTACTCTTTGCTCAAGCCCTAAGACTTTTTTTGGATCTTACAAAGTATAGTTTCCAGCGGACAAAATTTTGTAAAGGCCGACTGGAGAAGATTTACTCCGACAAAGGCCGTAAAGTAATACCAATTTGGCGAATGAAAGTGCGCCATCACAAGACTGAGCAAAATAAAAGTGCCCGCGAATGCTCGAATTTGATTTTCAATTTTCATGTGAAACCTCCTGAATATATTTTTGTCTACGTTTTCCTACAAACCAATAATAAAGAACGGGGACAGCCAAGCGGCTGAGCAGCGTCGCTGCGACCTCACCAAACATCAAGCTCACAGCTAGCCCCTGGAAAATGGGATCAAAGAGCATCACCGCTGAGCCCACAACAACCGCCGCGGCAGTGAGAATCATGGGGCGGAATCTCAATACCCCTGCGCTGACAACCGCCATTTTTAACCCAAGCCCCTGCCCCAATTGATGTTCAATAAAATCCACTAGAATAATCGAATTTCGCACAATAATTCCAGCACCAGCGATAAATCCAATCATCGATGTTGCCGTAAAATAAGCCCCTGTCATCCAATGTCCTGGCAAAATACCAATCAAACTAATTGGAATTGGCGCCATGATAACCAAGGGCACAGCAAAACTTCGAAACCAGCCCAAAACAAGAATATAAATAAGAACCATCACAACGGCAAAGGCTCCACCCAAGTCACGGAAAACTTCGTAAGTGATAAACCACTCACCATCCCACTTTACGACTGGTTTTTGAGTGTCCCAGGGAACTTCCGCTGTCTGTGTTTCATATTTGATTTGATCTGCGATTTTGAGCATTCCATAGACGGGAGCCTCTTCGGCTCCTGACAGCTCTGACATCACATAAGAAACCTGTTTGAGATTTTTTTTATACAAGACCTCAGTCTCAATTTGCCGTGGCTGCTTCAGCACAGAGGTCGCCGTCACAGTTCCAGACTCATAAGATGGAGTTGTTAACCCCTGAAAGGGCTGGGCCGAGGATCTTGCCTTTTGATCCAAGCTCAAACGCACTTGAATTTCTTCTGGAGCCTGCACAGTATTTAATGAAATCAGATTCAATTCTTGAAATGCCATTGCGCCCAAGTACGCGAGAGATTGACCCTGGGCTCCCAGCTCTCCTCCACGAATTTGATCATAGTCATAAACCAAGCGTGGCCTCTCCAATCTAAAAGTTGTATCGATATCGACAAAGCTTTTCTCAGATTGAAAGATTTTTTGAATATCATTGGCCACTGCCTTACGGACATCTTTTGAAGGTCCATAAATTTCAGCAAGCATGGTCGCCAAGACCGGTGGCCCCGGGGGAATTTCAAGAACTTTTGAGATTGCCTGAAACTCAAGAGCTTTTTGGGCAATTAAGGGACGCAAGCTTTCAATAATTTGATGACTAGATTCTTTTCTTTTCGATTTATCAGTCAAAACAATATGCAAATCATTTTGAAATTCACTTTGTCGCATGAAAGTATGTTTCACCATTCCAGAGAATGAATAAGGAGCAGCCTCTCCTGCAAAAATCTGAACTTTTTCTACCTGAGGATGCTTGAGAATTTCTTCTACTAAGGCTTCAGAATTTTTCAATGCCACCTTCAGTGGCGTCGTTGATGGATAATCCATCAAGACTTGAAATTCATTTTTATTGTCAAAAGGAAGCATCTTCACTTTCACGCCCTTAAAGTAAACAAAGCTCATCGCTCCCAATAAGAGCACAACTGTTGCTGCCCCTAATCCCCAAGCCGCTTTCTTACTTTCCAGTAAATGTTCCATAATATGGCGATACATTCTATCTAACTTTGATTCCTGATGAGATTCCTCTTCAGACTTTTCATGATGATGAGCTTTTAATAATTTGACCGCAGCCCATGGAGTCACAATAAAGGCGACAAAGAGAGACAAGATCATGGCTAAACTTGCGCCCACAGGAATGGGCTTCATATAAGGACCCATGAGACCTCGAACAAAGGCCATGGGCAATATGGCAGCGATCACCGTAAAGGTCGCCAATATTGTGGGATTACCCACTTCGGAAACTGCACCCAAGGTGGCTTGAACTAAATTCCCACCCTTATTTCTTAAATGCCTTTCAATGTTTTCAACAACAACAATGGCATCATCAACTAAGATACCAATAGAGAAAATCAAAGCAAAAAGCGTGACCCGGTTCAGGGTGTAACCCATAAAATAATAAATCGCCAAGGTCAGAGCCAGTGTCACAGGAATCGCCACAGCAACGACCAAAGCCGCTCTTAATCCCATAAATAAAGCAATCAAAACAGACACAGAGAGTGTGGCAATTAATAGATGCTCAATCAGCTCATTTGACTTGTCAGAGGCTGACTTTCCGTAATTGCGAACCTCTGTCATTTGGACATCTTGAGGTAATTTTTTTGAAAACTCTTTTGCCCGAACCAATAATTGATCAGCCAAGGTCACCACGTTTGTTCCCTTGCGTTTAGCAAAGACGATGGACACCGCAGATGATTTATTCGTGCCAGTACTTTTTTGCATCAAAACAGATTCACGGACTCGCTCTTCAGGTCCATCGATTACTTGAGCCACATCTTGAACTCGAACAACTCTTCCGGCCCGAGTTCCAACGGCTAAAGATTTAATTTCATCAACACTTTGCAGTCGCCCACTGACCTCGACATCATAGACTTTTTCTTCGCTCCAGTTTTTACCTGCTGGCAATGAGAGATGGTTTTTCTTTAAGGCATCGCCCAGGCTTAATAAAGATACGCCCAGACGCGAAAGCTGGTCTGGATTTGCAATGACTCTGACTGTTCGTTGGCGTCCGCCCAGTAATTCAATTCTGCTCAAGTCAGGGGTACTGGAAAGCTCTCGCGCCAACGGAGCCACAAGTGATCTGAGCGAGTAATCATCCTGTGTTTGAGAATGAAAAGTGAGAACCAAGAATGGCACATCATCAATCGAATAAGATTTCACCTGCGCAGGCAAAACTGTCGACGGCAAACTGCCTTGCACAACCATCAGCTTGTGGTGAACCTTCAACAGACTGGGCTCAAGGGGCTCACCCACCTGGAATCGAACTGTAATCAGGGCCCCGTGAGCTCGACTGGCCGAGTAGACATACTCCACTCCGTCTAATCCCCACACTGCTCGCTCAATGACCTCGGTCACTTTTCTTTCGACTTCGTCAGCTTCAAATCCAGGAGCTGCGACTTGAATATCAATCATCGGAACAGAGATCTGGGGCTCCTCTTCTTTTGGCGTGAGCCACACAGCCATCAAACCCAAAAGTAGTGATGTCACAGCAATGACAAGGGTCAATTTTGATTTGATAAAAACCTTTGCTAAACTTCCCGCAAAATCTTTCTGTGAATGATTATGATTTTGATCCATTGCGGACTCCCTCTTCAGATTCTGATTCAGTTGAAAGTATTATGAGCTGACTGATGGTCTCGGACCATTGCTTTTGAAGCTCTGACTTTTGATTGATCATTTCAAAGTGCCGGTTAAAGACTTCTGCCAACTGAAGACCATTGACAGCACCTGACTGATAAAGCTTTCTCATTAAAATAACTTGTTCTTGCATCAGCTTTAAGCTGGCCTCGATTGTAGTTAAATTTTGCTTAATCACTGCCAAACTTTTTTCAGCCATCTGAGTTTCAATTCTCAATTTTTGACCCATCGCTTGAGTTTGGTATTCTGCTGCTAGAGCTGCTTTCTTCGCCTGATCCACTCCTCCAATAAGCTGTCCTGAAAATCCCCATTGCAAGTAAAGCCCAACTGTGGATCCCTGACTGGTGGCTCGATCTCCTTTAAATGAATACACTTCGCCAAAAGCTCCGACCTTTGGTAGCCACTGTGATTTTTCAATATCGACTTGTTGGCGAGCCGCTCGCGCACGAAGTTCAGCGGATTTTTCAATCGGCGTTCGACTTGATGATGGATCTATTTTGACCTCGTACTTTTCTCGATCTAGATTGGTCACTTTCCAGCCTGCAGGCAATTCTGAAGCCAAAGTTTCAAGCGCAGATCTCAGCATGGCTTCTTGACTCTTCATTGTTTCAAGCCCGCTGTGCAGTCGGTTCTTTAAACTTTGAAGACCCAAGTAACCAGAATAAGCCACGGGATTTTCTGCTCTTCTCAATTGATATTGACTCAAATAGCGGTCCACTTCTTGATAGAGACCTGAGACAACAACTTGCTGTTCGGATAAAGTTAAAAGTGAAGAGTAAATTTGAATTACCTTTGCTTTTAATTCACGAACATGATTCTCCCTATCTTCTTTTGCTGCTCCCGCCAGATCACTGACAGCTCCAGCTTGAGCTTGTTTGCCCCCACCCTCGTAAATGGGTAAATCTAAAACAAGAGCTCCCCGCTGACTTGAGATTGTTCCCGGCTCGTTTAATGTTGTGGGATTAAAATCTGTATTTTGCACTTGTCTTTGAGACAAGATCGTCATGAAAGCTTGGGTTGGATCATTTGTGGACATGGTGCGAGCATCGACAAATAATCGTGGTGACCAGTGCCGAGCTGCTCGATCTTTTGCAGAAGATAAAGAGTCCACCTGAGCCTGATAAGACTGTAAAGAGGGTGAGTTTTTCTCAACCATTTTCCAGACTTCATCAAAAGTAAACTCAGTTTTTGACTGAGAAAATCCTTTTTCTGCTCCAAAATGTGACAGGAGCAGGATCGCTGCGATTAAATATTTCATGGGTACCTCAACAGTATATTTCTCGAATTGCTTTTAAAAGATGAATTAAATTTAGATCCTTCACTGAATAATACATGCACTGACCTTCGCGACGAGCTTCGAGCAAGCCTTCCTCTTTCATCCGCCCCAGAAACTGAGACATTGCCGACTGGGAAATCTCACAAAAATCTGTCAGATCGCCCACGGTGCTTTCCTCTTTTTGGATCAAATAACAAAGTATTTTGAGACGCACGGGGTGAGAAATCGCCTTTAAAACATGGGAAACATCATCACACTTTTGCAAAAGTGGCTTTGTGATGTCTTTTGTTTGGATTTTTTTAGTAACTTGCTCTGGCTTCGCCATTTATATTATCTCCATAATATATTATTTCTACATAATATATGTGCTACAATATATTATGTCAACGTAATATATCAGTTATAATTTTTGACTCATTTCAAGACACAACCTTAACTTCAGTTGTCAAATCGCCACTGTATAAAGAGTCCCATTACTGAAGAATCCATGATTCAACTTCAATGAAAAAAAACTGTCTCATTTTGATATTTTAACTCAAGTCCAAGGTCTAGAATGACGATAAGTTATTGTGACAAAACAATGGGTTTTCTTAGCTTTATTACTGATCCTCTTAACAGGTTTGACAGGCTGTAATAATGCCAAACCTGAAATTAGTTTTTTAGAGTCACTGAGTTCTCCCCAACCCACCCCAACCGAGCCCTTCTCTGTAACCATCAGCCAGGACGCACTTCAATCCGACCCGGCAAACCAAACTCCCATTCATTTCTCAGTCACATTTAGCACTGAAATACTTGCATCAACATTCCTGCCAACTTCCGTTACCAACTCGGGCACCGCCAGCGTCACTGCTTGGACAATCACAGACAGTGGAGATCACAAGAATTTCACTCTGACTGCTAGCCAGGCGACAGATGGCACAATATCACCAGTTATCGCAGCCTCTTCTCTACAGGATCTTGTGGGTGGATCAAATTTAGCTTCAACGAGCGGATTTGATAATGAGGTCACTCTGATCTCCCCCCTTGTTATTCATATCAACAATACTTCTGCGACCGAAGGTTCAAGTCTTGCTTTCACAGCCTCACTGTCTCGAAGCTCCACTCAGACAGTGACCGTGGATTACACCATCAATCAGGGAACCGCTCTTGCCACTTCTGATTACACTTCAGGCGCGGCTGCCGGAACGCTGACATTTGCTCCAGGAGAAACCTCAAAGCAAATCACCATCCTCACTGTCGACGATTCCATCTCTGAATTGACAGAAAATCTGAGCGTCACGCTCTCTCAACCAAGCGGAGATAATGCCTCGATAGGCACAGCAACAGGCACGGGAACGATTACAGATAATGATCCATTGACCATTTCCGTCAGCGACCCAGTGGCAACAGAAGGACAGGACCTCATCTTTACAGTCTCTCTCTCAAATCAGGCTTCCTATGACGTCACCATGAATTATGCGACGGCAGATGGTGATGAGTCCAATCAAACCTTGAATGCTAAAACCTCGAACAATGACTACACCGCAACTTCTGGAACTCTGACAATCCCAGCAGGTCAGACGAGCGTCACGATCACCGTCCACACAACTGATGATTTATTTTTCGAACAGCCCGAACTGATGATACTTCTTCTCACCAATCCATCCAGCCCTGCTACTTTTTTTGATGACATTGGCCTTGGCAGCATTGCCAATAACGATCCCGCCCCCACCGTGCAATTCACTTCCACATCAAGTTCTGTAGCCGAGAGCACAACAAGTCATTCTATTACACTTTCTCTTAGCCAAGTCCAAACAGATCCTGTCACGGTCACATTCTCAACTTCAGGAACGGCTACCAACTTAAGTGATTACACACTTGCAACCTCAAGCCCCATTACTTTTGCTCCTGGCGAAGTCTCAAAAAGCATTTCAATGAACATCGCGGATGATCACCTTGTTGAGGCAACTGAAACTATTATCATCAATCTCACTGGAACATCAGGAGCTGGCTCATCTCTTGGAACAAATCAATCATACACAATCCAAATCACTGATAATGATACTTCTCCGACAGTCACCTCTTTTAACCCAAGCAGCATGAGAACTCCGCTGATCCCCACAAGCGTGGTCGTTTCTTTTGATCGAGCCATGAACATAACAGCTGTTCAAACTGCATCGAATTGGAACTTTACATGTTCTGGCGGAGGGGTCACAACTGGTATTTCGTCAGTTGTCTGGAATGCTGGAAACAATACTGCCACCGCCAATCTGACACTGAGTGCTCAACCACCAGTTGACTCAACCTGCACATTAACAGCCACCGCTGCAATCTTGGATTCATATGGAAATTCAGTAAGCTCATCTGGAAATACAGTGACATGGGTAAAGGGCTACAATATTCAAAAAATCAGCGCCGGAGGATATCACACCTGTGCCATCATTGATGGCGGAGTCTGGTGCTGGGGATCAAACACTTATGGCCAATTGGGCAAACCAATTGGAACAAATTACTCTACACCAACACCTGTCGACTCCACAATTCTTCAGTCAGATGTTACAGATATTTCAGCAGGAATGGATCACACATGCGCAGTTAAAAATGGAGGCGTATATTGCTGGGGAGAAAATACTCAGGGGCAACTGGGCGCGGCATCGCCATCTGCTTCATACCTCCCTATCACTGCCATCGCTGCGAACTCAAGTACGACCTCTGTTTCAGTTGGTTATGACTACACCTGTGCCATTGTGAACGGTGCCGCGAAATGTTGGGGCGATAATCTTCATGGACAACTCGGTTCTTCTGGCGGGGGTCAAAGATACACTCCCGCTGTCATCACAGGATTAGAAGCCAATGTTACATCAATATCCGCTGGGTACGCCCACACCTGTGCCATAGTCGGTGGTGCAGCAAAATGCTGGGGGTACAATGTCAGTGGACAGCTGGGCAACAATAGCTTCGCAAACTCAAGCTCTCCAGTTGATGTCCAATTATTCACAAGTGATTTTTTGGCAATATCTGCTGGTTTTTTTCACACCTGTGCCACTCTCTTGGACGGATCAATGGTCTGCTGGGGAGAAAACTCAAGTGGTCGCTTGGGCGATGGAACTACCATCAATAAACTTGTACCAACTCCAGTATTAAACATATCAAATCTGCTCAACATAGACACCGGCGGCTACCACACCTGCGCTATCTCTCCGAGCAATTCACTTTACTGCTGGGGTTACAATGGAGCTGGTCAGTTAGGAATTGGAAGCGGAATGGACACGAACATTCCAATACAAATAACCACACCTGCCGAAATAACAAATAGCTTCACAAAAATCACCAGTGGGTATCATCACACCTGCACTATTGCGAACAAATCCATCTACTGCTGGGGTGATAATTCATCTGGGCAATTGAGCAATGGAAATATCACTTCCCTGAACTCACCCCAACTGATCCTTGCTTATTAGGTCTATTTCTTCTGCGTTCCCATTTTTAATATATCTGCCAGGCAAGCCTTGGAATCAATTTTTGGTGCGATTTGGCCAGCATCACAGGTCAGGATTGTGGTGATTCCGGGGCCGTGGCCTGAGTTCACACAATCACTGTGAATCAGAATGCCGATAGAAACTGCACCTTGTTTGTAAGTGGGACCATAAAGATTGTAATGATCCATAATAGCCACAAGATCCCCAAATCGCATCTGATCCAGCTTGTATTTTTTCACTGAAGCCGGATCACTTGTCATCACATCGTAATCCCCTCGGTGACTTGAGGTCGTGCCCAGTCCTGAACCCATACACGCTGCTGGCACAATTGTGGTCACAGGAACTTCCAGTTTTCCATTTTTCAGTTCTTTGATTTTTAATTTTTTTAAAAGATCAGGATCAATATTCATCACATGAACTTCAGGATAATCGAGCAGTTTTAATCCCTGCCCTTTTGTGTGAATGATCATCTTATCATCATAGGTCATTTTCTCTTTTACTTTTCTTGGAAAATCGATCACCAGATGCTCAGAACCACCATGATGACCAAGCACGACTCCTTTGGCACCCTTTGCTTTTCCAGAAATCACCTGAGCCATATTCCCTGCACAGGCGTAGTACTGAGCCCCTTGATTCGGATGTTTCTGCGTATCTTGGCAAGCGGTTGCGCTCACGCCGGGCTCAAGATGGTCGCCCTCCCACCCAAAAGCAGAATCACCAACTTGAATATTGAGTGTGATCCCCCCAATGCTGGGAAGATTATAAGGAGTTCCATGATGCCCAACGGTCCATCTGCCAGTGGATGGAGGATGTCCTGGCTGAACTTGAATCACCATTTCGACACAGTTTTTTTCATTCGTTTTAAGCGCCATAGAAATATCCTTTTTTATTTTATTGTATCCAATCGATCGATTTTAAAACCTTCACCTACCATCGAGTAATCAGCCTTTAAAACAACGCGGACTTTCTCGCCCCGAATGGGTTCAGAAAAATAATTCTTTTTCGGTTCAGAAATGGTTTCCACCAAGCGATCACTTTGATCAAAAATAAGAACCTGATCAAATTTATTCACATCAATCCAATCAAAATGAAGCCGAATCATTTTCGCTCCCGGAGAGCTGATCTCGTAAACATAGACCTCGGCATCATTATAAGGATGCGGAGTCTCCACATGGTAAGACTGACTGATCCAGGCTTCTTCTGGAGGGTCCATCAGCGGGCTTCTCTCATTTAAAAAGGCTCGACCCAAATTCATTCGTCCTTTTGAAATGGTCGTGCGCTTTAATTCATAGACAGGATCAACAGATTTTAAAAGTCGGTCTTTCAATTCAAGAGCCGAAAGATTTGGAAGTGCCGTCCACAAAAGTGCCGCACCACCTGCCACATGTGGTGTGGCCATCGAAGTCCCTGAGAAAGTATCGTAGTTGCCATTCTGAACAGTGCTGTAAATCCAAACCCCGGGTGCTGCGAGATGAACCGTCTTTGGCCCAATATTTGAGAAATTTGCGAGCTGATCTCGATTATCCGTCGCAGCGACTGAAATCACATTGGAAACAGAGTAACTGGCCGGATATAGAGGGTCTTCGTCATTGTTTGTTCCATCATTTCCCGCAGCAGCGACGAACAGGCGATTGGCTTTCTCAGTTCTCTCAATGGCCTCTTTCATCAGATCCGAGTAAGGGTCTCCGCCCCAAGAGTTACTGAGAACCCTTGCTCCCATTCTCACAGCATAATCAATTCCATCCAGTGCCGTCTTTAAATCCCCCGAACCCTTTGCATCCATGATCTTGATTGGAAGAATTTTGACCTTCCAATTAATTCCAGCAATTCCAATCCCGTTATCTCCACGAGCGCCGATGACGCCTGCGCAGTGGGTTCCGTGTCCATTGTCATCTTGTGAGTTGGGGTTATTCTCAACAAAGTTCCATCCATGCACATCATCAATATAACCATTATGATCATCATCAATTCCATTATTCGGAATTTCATTTGGATTGGTATAAAGATTACCTTTTAAATCGGGATGATTCCAATCCGCTCCGGTATCAATCACAGCCACAATCATCTCTTCACTGCCGTAATACCCCTGACTCCACAGCGGAAAAACATTGATGTCTGATCCCACAAGGCCGACTTGCCCCAAATTTCCGGATTCACCCCGATTACTTAAAGACCATTGGCGATGAAAATCAGGATCTTCTAAAAGATGAATGAGAAAGTTTTTTTCTACTTTAGACGTTGAAGAAAATAATTGTGCTGAGTTTTGACTTAAAACGCGGTGACCATCTTTTTTTTCAACTACCCACCCCTGCCCCAGTTGGCGAGCTTGAATTGAAAAAGACAATAAAAACACAACTAAAAAACTAAGTGCCCTCATCTTGGGACCTCTTGAATCGGAACAGGACAAGTTTGAATCCAAAATTCTTCAAAGAGCAATTGAGAATCTCGATTGGCAAGTAAAGAACCCTCAAGTTTTAACACTTGCTCTGTGACTTCAAATAATTTTTCTTCTCCAATTGCTGCCATCTTTTGAAGAATTTCTTTTTTATCTGGATTCAGCAGATGAGTCTGATCGCCACTGGCATAAAAGCAAGCGTCTCGAAAAATCAAAGCCAAATGTCTTGCTAAAGACAAAGCCGAAGTTCTTTCCTTAATCATCTCTTTCCACTCGGGCAAAAGATAGGCGTCATGATGTCCGAGCCACATTTGAACAAACTCGATTGCTTCTTCTCTGGATTCAAGCTCACCCTTCTCAAGCAAATTGGCTAACTTCTCAAAGCTCCCTTGGCTGGCTCTTAAGGCCCATTCAGGCGCTCGGGATTTTTTCTTCATGCTTTCAATATCAATCGGAGCAAAGTGAACAATTTGAGATCTGGATCTCAGTGTTGGTAAAACGTGCTGAGAACTTGGTGCGATTAAAAAGAAAAAAGAATTCTCTGGTGGTTCTTCCAAAATTTTAAGCAAAGCATTTGAAGCCTGGGGATTTAAGGTCTCTGCCGAATCAACAATCACCACTCGAGCCTTGGTCATGGATTTAAGACTGAGAAACTCGATGATTTCACGGGACTGTTCAATTTTAATCTGGGTTTTTTCTGGTTCAATCATCAGCAAAGCTTCCGATTGCCCTTTTGCTACTCGAAGGCAGGGCCCACACTCACCACAAGCTGTCGGAATTTTTTCACAAAGAAGGGCCTGTGCGAGCGCCTGTGCGACTGCTTTTTTCCCAACCCCTTTGGGGCCGACAAAGAGAAAAGTTGAAGGCAAATGATTTTGCTTTCGAGCTTCAAGTAATTTACGAATTTGTTCATCGTGACCGATAATGGAACTTAAAAGCCGAGCCATTTCAGACTCCGCACATGCTCATTGAGTTGTTTTAATAATTCCTCTGGAGTTGCTCCGGCATTAAGCACAAGCCAATGTTTGGGATCTTGCTGGGCCTGACGAAGAAAGGCTTGGCGAACACGCTCGTGAAAAGAATCAGCTTCTGATTCAATTCGATCTTCTTTTTCTCCCCCTTGGGACTCACGATTGTTTCTGCGACGACGACTTTCTCCAACGGATAAATCGAGCAGCACAGTGAGCTCAGGCTTTAAACCATCTGTCGCAAAATCATTGAGCTTCTCAACCCAATCTTCGCTAATCGCACGACCGCCGGCCTGAAAGGCCACAGAACTGGCGCTAAAACGATCACATAAAACCCAATCATTTTTTTCTAAATGTGGGCGAATCACCTGATCCACGTGCTGTGCCCGACTGGCTTCATACAGCAATAGTTCTGTTCGAGGGGTTGGCGCTGGTCCATCACGACGAAGAATCATTTCACGAATCTCATCACCCAGAGGAGTTCCCCCTGGCTCACGCGTGCGAATAGTTTTTAAACCCTTTGATTGAAGCTCCCGCTCAAAGGCAGACATCAGTGAACTTTTACCAGACCCATCCAGGCCTTCAAAAACGATAAACGGCATGAGCAGGTATATGCGTGTTTGGACTTGGGTTTGTCACTTCAATTTTAACTTGAAAGACTTGGGGTTAGTGCAGCGCGGCAGACTCGAGACTCATGGGTCGCCCAGTGGTGTAATCGATAGGCACACCCTTGAGCAGTCCCGCCTTCACAAGGTCTTCAATTTGCCCCGGTTTTTTCTGATTTTTCACCTCATACACGGTCTGAGCCAATCGAACCTGAAATCCTGAGAGCCGATTGACCTCAAGTCGCATGGCTTTGATGTCTTCTTCTCTCCAAATTTGCTTAATAAAATCAAGCTCCGCAGACTTGCCCCCCACGGTTTGATTGAGCACAGCCTCGCTGGTTTGATAGGCATTTTTTTGTAATTTTTGAGCCACGTTTTCTGCCACTTTGAGATAGGTTTGCTTTAATAATCGCTTGGATTCAGAAATAATAACCCGATCAATCGGCCAAGGAGCCCTGAGTTCTTTGGACCAGATCAACCACAGCTCGTTTTGTCCAAGCTCTTTGGGCCAATTTCTTTGAATCAACTCAAGTTCATCAAAAAGAAAAGACCGGATGACTCCGGCAAGTCGAAGCCCCACCAAGGAGGACTCTTCATAGGGCATATCTGAGCCAAAAATAAACCAAGGACTGAGCTCATCTTTCACTTGAGAAAAAGCCATTTTTTTTGCCGACTGCCGGGCCTTTAAAATCGACAGCTGGAGCATGCTTAAAACTCCGGCCAATGTTTTTTCGTCCTCGATTTCTCCTCGAACAAAAGGAGTCGAGTTTCGAAAGTGTTCAAGAGCTTGCCCCATCAGCGGAGCATTGATCTTCCAGAGCTCATCCACAACCTTGTCTGGAAAAATTTGATTGGGCTGAGGATAGCTCCGAGTGTCCTTGTAAATCTGGGTGATCTCATCGCCTCTTTTAAGCTCTGTCGCGTATTGCTTAAAGCTGGGCTTAACAAGGGCCTGCATCTTCTGCACTGGCGGTTCGGGTGGCGCTGACCTGACAACCACGTGAAAGGATTGAAGGATTAGAAAAATACTAAGTGCTCGAACGAATTTCATCCCTCTATCTCGCCATGGTCCTCCCAAAATAGCAATAAGCCCCTTGAAATTGATCCCTAATGCAATGCGTCTTCATTGGACTCTCACTGGGGTTTTCCCTATAGTCTCCTCTTTCGATTATCAAAAGGAGTTCCCTACATGGAAACATTCGTCGCCATTCTGCACATCATCGTTGCCATCATCATGATTGGTCTTGTGCTTGTTCAAGACTCAAAAAGCGGATCTCTTGGTGGAGCTTTCGGCGGCGGAGGATCAAACTCTGTTCTGGGCGCAACAGGGGCTGCAACTTTAGCTCAGAAACTGACTCGTTGGACAGCAGTTATTTTTGCCATCACTTGCATCATGCTCACTGTTTTCATTAACCGACAACAACGTTCAGTTATGGATTCAGCAGTGTTGCCAACAGCCCCCGCTGCTCCAGCAGCAGCACCAGCCCAACCTGCAGCTCCTGAAACAACACCTGCTCCTGCGACGAAATAATCGTCGTCCGTTCTATGAAGAATCGGACCCAGATCATCATTGGTTTTCTTTCTCTTGGGATTTTCTTTCTGGGTCTTTCTTATTACTTCTCTCAAAAGCCGACTGAAACTTCGGGCATCGGTCTTCGTCTTGCTACAGTTGATCGTGAAACAGATACTGTTTCAGTTATTCGTTACGGGCAAGGTCAGAAATCAAAGGTTGACCGCCGAGCAAATCTTGAAAATTTAGACTCTGTTGAAACAAATGAAATGGGCGAAGCCCTGATTAATTTTGAAAGTGCTTATCGAGTGCGTTTAAAGACGAATGCACTGATCACCCTTGAAAGTGTGGACGACCCCGAGGGCTTTCATGTTGATGCGATTATCAAACGCGGTGATTTAATTGTTGAGACTACAGGCCGCGAAGGAGAACTCTTCATTGCTAAAAACGGAGAGCGAATTGCCGCCCACCAATATAATCAATCTTCTTTAGCTCAAGCCCCAGTTGCTGCTCCCGTGGCCATCGATGAAGATTCAACTCAAATTGAAAAATCCATTGGTCCAAGTGAAGAGGACATCTCTAAAACAATTCACGGCTACAAAAATTCGTTTTACAAATGTTTTGCCCAACTGTTGCAAAAAAATCCCCAAGCCAAGGGCACAGCCTCTGTCACCTTCACCATTGAAAATTCTGGCAAGATTTCAAATGTGGATTCAACCTCGACCAGTCTGAACGATGAAGATTTTAAAAAGTGTCTTCGCGACGTGATGGTTCGAATTGAGTTCAAACCTTTTTCAGGCCCACCCATTTCGACTTTGTTTCCAATGAAGTTTGAGTAGGATTTTTAGCGATAATCGTGAAGGTAGTCGATCCGCGGTTGAAACCAAGGTTCAAAGTGACCTTCAAGCTCGTAGACATGGCCTCGCTCTGTGCGAGTTTCTTTTGGCACCACAATAGATGGTTTAAAGCTTGGGTGAAAGAGTCCCTTTTCAACAAAAAAAGCCGTGAGCTGAGCCACGCAGGTTTCACCTAAGACTTTTCTTCGAATAAGTTCATCAAAGCTTCTCACCAACTCGTCCGAGGAAAAACCATAATTGTAAATCATATCTTGGGCTGCCGAGTAAACACCATCCAAACCCAATCGACCATCCTGGAACAGATCCACCGCAATTTGAAAGGTGTTATAGGTCGGCAAAGTTCGACGACCAAATTTCAAATAATAATCTGGGTCCGTATCCACTGCCAAATTGATGTAAATCCGATCCACAGGATCTTGCTCGGGGACCTGTGACTGAAGCATTAAAATCATATCAATCTGCTCGCTGGTCACATTCAAACTTTTTAAAACATTTCTGAGATCCTGAGTCCCAATTCTTCGAGAACAAATATCAGAGTAAAGGTTGTAAATCACAGCATCTGACTCTGAATCATCACCGAAAAGAACCTGACGAACATCCTCTTTCAGCTTTAATCGCAGCTGCATGAGGGCCTGAATTTTATAACCCACTTGTTTATTGAGCCGCCAAAATCTTTTCGGAGTCAGGTTGCGAAGATTGTCCTTGTAAAAGCAACCAAAGGGACGAATGCCATCGTAAGTGAATTTTTCTGCGATTCGCTCTTCCATCTGCGGAGGCGAGGCCGTAATGAAGTAAATCGGAAAACGCCCCTGACCTCTTTTTTCGGTGTAGGATTTCCCTAAAGCCTGCAGCAGTGATTTTGTTCCAGGAACATTTTTTTTATTAAAGGCTCTCTCAACTGCCGTCATCAAAAGCTGGCCAATACTTTCAATTGAAGTATCCAGATAAGTTTTATCCAAATCCCAAACGTAAACCTCGTCGATATTTTTCTCGACCCCTTCAGACACATATCTGAAGAAAACCACGTCCTCTGTAATCTGACCTCTTAAACGCCAATCACCCATGCGCCTAGAATTACAAATTTATCAGTTAAATGCTATTGTGCAATACGTCATTACATTGAGCGTAGAAATTAAAACGCAATCAAAATAAAAGCTGCCAGATTGGCGATGAAACCCAAGGCCGTGGCTGTTGAGTTTTGACTTCGCCCAAAGTCGCTTGAGGACTTTAGCTCTTCAGATAAGTACTCACCCCCAAGACTGGTGGATCGATCTTCTCGAGAAAAAAGATCTTTCAGTCGATTGACCTCTTTCGGAAATCGCACCAAAGAATTTTCACCCAGCTCTTGAGGATCTCGCATCTTGGTGATCTCGACCTCAGCAATGTTATTTTGTACTGAGCGAACCTGACCTTCGGCAATGACCTGAACTCGAGTGGCAGAATTAAAGAAGGCTTGAGAAATGTCACCTGTAACCTTGACCCACTGAACTTGGTCCCCTTCGGAAACCTGAGCCCCCGCTCCGAGAAAGACCTGAGCCATCGTTTTCCCCTCTTTTTCATACAGAGGCTTTCCAATCAGTGAATCCACAACCTGATAGCCCTGATATGGAATAGAGGCTAAAAAATCTCCCATTAGACGAGTGCTAACTGACACAATTTGATCGTTAATTGAAATAGCGGGGTGAAAGTGGGCTTCACCCTCCCAAAGAAGATAACCATTTTCCCCTTCATAGACCTTCATTTTGAGCACTCGCTCGTCAAGATAGGTTGTCACAAGAGCCTGAGCATCAATCAGTCGACCAAGGATAATGGCATCAGCAGGTTTTAATGTTTTTCGCGGCTGAAAAACTCCGCGATTCATCATAAACCGACGACTCGCAACTAAAAGCTTTTGATCCTTCGTGAGAAGTTCTCGCATCTGCCACCAGGCGTCCTCGGAGTTTGAAAAATTCGCATCGGCTATAGGAAAGACCGCCACCCGGCGAAGAAGAGTGTGTTCAACCTCGGCAAAAAGAGATTGCGTGAAAAAAGTTAGCCCTAACAAGATGACTAAAAAGTGAGAAAACATCAGCCCCTATTGTAGCAATCCCCTTTAGAAAATCTATGAACCCTGACCTCTTTTCACAAGAAAGAAGAGAATCAGGACTTAAGCCTGCAGTGTCATGAGTGATTTTCACTTGCTCAAAGTCCAATTCTCGCTAGACTTACCTTCTCAACAACAAGGAGTTTTGAATGAAAAATTTATTGGTTTCATTGGCAGCAATTTGCTTTTTAGGATTGGCATCATGCTCTCACTTCTGTGGTAGCTGCAACCGCGATCATAAAGCTTCTTGCGAGTCTTGCTGCTCTAAAGACGGAAAAGACTGCAAATCTTGCTGCGGCGATAAGTGCGGCGGTAAAGATGGAAAATGCTGCGATAAAGCCGGTGGCGGTAAAGACTGCTGCGGTGGAAAAGACGGCTGCGAAATGCCTGAGAAAAAAGCTGACGATAAAAAAGTTGAGCAAAAAACTGACGCTAAAAAAGACGAGAAGAAAAAGTAATTCTCTTTTGATAGTTTCTATTCGAAGCCTCGGTCAAACCGAGGCTTCTTTTTTATGAAGCCACTTTCTCACTCTATCGATAGCATTTTCTGGTTTCGTCGTGACTTCAGAGTTGAAGATAACCATGGACTTTTTCAAGCTCTGATCAACTCGCAGCAAGTCCTTTCCATCTTCATCTTTGACACAGATATTCTTTCAAAACTTCAAGACAAAGACGATGCTCGAGTGACTTTTATTCACGAGCAGGTTTCCAGGTTAAAAACTTTTCTTCAAAAGCGGGGATCTGATCTTTTTGTTTTTTATGGAAATCCAGGGCAGGTTTTTCAAAAATTAATCTCAACATATAAGATTAAAAAAATTTACTGCAACGAAGATTATGAACCCTTGGCCATTGCCAGAGACCAAAAAATCGCAAAACTTGCTCGCTCTCACAATATTCAATTTTTATCATTTAAAGATCATGTGATTTTTGCCAAAGATGAAATTCTCACGGACTCTGAAAAGCCCTACACAGTCTTTACTCCATACAAAAAAAAGTGGCTCAAATCTTTAAAAAAAGAAAATCTGGCTCATTATTCATCTGAAAAATATTTATCAAAACTGGTGTTGATAACAAAACCCAAACCAATGATCAAATTATCTCAACTTGGATTTCACCAGTCCAAAATTGCAGTGTCTAAGCCCAATTTAACCCCCTCTCTTTTGCAAAAGTATGCTGACTTGCGCGACAGCCCCAGTGCAGATGCGACTTCTCATATTGGACCTCACTTAAGATTTGGGACGATCAGTATTCGTAGTGCGATGAAGCTTGCGCTGAAGCATTCACCCACCTGGACTTCAGAATTAATTTGGAGAGAGTTTTTTATCCAAGTTCTGTGGCATCATCCCCACGTCGTGAAAAATTCTTTTCGCGCAAAATTTGATTCATTGAATTGGAGTGTGAGCAAAAAAGACTTTCAAAAATGGTGCGAAGGAAAAACAGGAATTCCCATTGTGGATGCAGGAATGCGAGAACTGAACACCACAGGATATATGCACAACCGAGTCCGCATGATCACAGCGAATTTTCTAACGAAACATCTTTTTATTCATTGGTCTTGGGGTGAAAAATATTTTGCCCAAAAGCTACTGGATTATGAGTTAGCCTCGAACAATGGGAACTGGCAATGGAGTGCAGGCACAGGCTGCGATGCTGCCCCCTATTTTCGAATTTTTAATCCTGAAACTCAGCAACAGAAATTCGATCCTGATTTTGAATACATTCAAAAATGGGTTCCTGAATATGGGACAGAAAAGTATCCAGAGCCTATGGTCGATTTAAATTTTGCAAGAAGACGGGCCTTGATTGAGTTTGGAAAACTAAAGAAGGCCTAAGACTTTCAACAGACCTTTTCTCGCCTTAACTCGAATAAAAAAAATCAAACTGTTGATCTATTTAAACTTCAACGATCCAACTGCGACGCCAGCATCAAGTCCGACACCCACAGTGACATAGGCTAAATCAATTTTTTCATCAGTCCGCCCTGCGTGTTCATCAGAATCCATTTGGTTTGTTAAGTAACTCAGACTAGCTCCAGCAACGATATGGTATGAACCTTCGATTGAAGTAAATCGCTGCTTCAAGCTTTCTTTTGATTGAGCACCGTACACTAAAATGGCCACCTTACTGACAGATCCACCAACATTAATGCCAACAGAGGGAGCTGCCCATTCGATACTTTGACCAGTCTGCAAGGATTGCCCATGGAACATGATCTTACCTTTTCCTTTTTTATAACCAACAAAGAAAGATCCCTGAGCCTCTTTACCTAAAATGATTGCAGCAGGCTGGCCATGTTTTTTAAAAAGTTCTCGAATAACATCAGCAAATTCGCCTGCGGCTTCACCTGCAAATTCAGAAATGGCGTAGCCGGCTTCTTCTGCTGTTAGCTTATTTGTTTGATTGCGAGTATCATCTCCCGCAAAAGCAAATTGAGACATGAGTAAGCCAACTAAAATGAGGCTATAGAATTTCATAAGAAGACTCCTTGTGAATAGAGTTCGTAGCTGCAAAGAGGAGACCTTCTCCAATTCAAAATTAAGCCGAAATAGCAAGGTTTTGGCGTCTAGAGATTAGACAGGCTATCAAAAATCGCAATTGAATCCACAAGTCACTGCTGTCCTCACTCTTCAGAAAACAAGCTAAAAATAAGGGCGTGAGACATGAACTTTTAAATTATTGAAAATCTAAGAATAGGCTCAAATTGAGAGTCATTCTGACCCACCACCTGGAAAGGTTGTCACAGAAAAAAAGAGACTCATGGCAAAGACTCTACCAATTCTCCCTAATGGAATTCAGCAGCTTATTCAGAGGATCATTCGTGCACAGTAGTTGCATTTCTTCGGTAAATGAGGTTTATCATGCGAGATCATACTGATCCCCAAGCAAAAGAAATGGATTCCAACGGCATTCCGGTGACCCAACGCTGTTCAGATGTACTCGCACTGCCCTCCCCCGTAGTCCGTGATTTTTGAACTTGAGCTTATCAACTGATCGATTGTTAGGAGAGATTTTGTAAAAATAGCACTTCCAATCTGAGCAATGAAAGGAAAAGTATTTATGCTTCCTGAATTTTTACTGAGCTATCGAGAAGAAATTCTCGCTATGACCGAAAAAAAAGCGCTGGCTCTGGCCGGAGTTCGACCTAGCTCTGAACAACTCAAGCTTGGACTTCCCATTTTCTACACACAGCTTATTGAAATTCTGCTGAGGCAAACTTCTGAGTCTACCTCTCAGCAGATGTACGAACTTGAGATCGCAGCGTTTGATCGCCAAGATGACACGCCAGTAAAAAAGTCAGCAGGCATTCATGGTGCAGAGCTACTACGACTTGGCTACACACTTTCTCATGCTGTGCACTCATATGGCTCCCTTTGTCAATCTATCACCGAGCTCGCAACAGAAAAAAATGTCAATATCACACCTGCAGAATTTGGCACATTGAATTTATGTTTAGATATTGCTATTGCAAGTGCTGTCACCGAGTATCAATCAATTCGAAATACTCAAATCAACACCGAAGAAATTGAACATCTGGGATTTTTAGCTCACGAATTAAGAAATGCGCTCGGCACAGTCACACTTTCTGTACAAATGATCAGAGATGGTACGGTAGACTTTAGTGGAAATACAGGACAAGTCTTGAATAAAGGTTTGAAGCGGATTGAAGAGCTAATCAACCGATCACTGACAGAAGTCCGACTTCGAGTTGACCCGAAAGTTCATGTTGAAACTTTTCATTTAATACAGATTATAAACGAGATCGTTATCATCGCAGAGGTCGAAGCTCGACAAAAAAAACAAATCTTGGAAATTCATGTCGACCCAACAATAGTAGTCCAAGCAGACACACAACTGATTTACTCTGCTCTATCCAATCTCATCCAAAATGCAATAAAATACACTCACGTTGGAGGGCAGATTCAAGTTCGAGCGCTGTTGACAAAAGACGGGGTAAGCATAGAGGTCGAAGATGAGTGTGGTGGCTTAACCAATAACGGAGCAGATCTATTTAAACCATTCCACCAACAACACCAGAATCGCAAAGGCTTGGGCCTGGGCCTCACCATTGCTCAGCGCGCGGTTGAACTCAACCATGGCACCATCAATGTTAGAAACATCCCTGGAAAGGGCTGCTTATTCATAATTACTCTTCCGGTACTTCAGCCCATTTTTCATGCTTAGGGAAGCCCTCGGGACGAGGCTCAGTTTTACCGAGATATTTCAACAAACCCGTATAGGCGCAGATAAAAGCCTCAAAGGCATGATAGTCATGACACATGATTTTCACATCTTGTTGGTAAAGAAAAATTCCTAGTTTTTCAGCCATCGCTGAGAGAACAACAGACCTTGCTTCTTCGCCCCCGACTGAGTTTCGGTAGGATCGCAGTTGGCTTTTATTTAATTTTAATTGATTTCCCAATCTCCACACCGCCAGACGGGGCAAAGTTTCTGTCGCTGGGATTTTCAATCGACGGTTGATAAATCGCGCTCTCGCCACGAGGGGAGCTAAATTCGCCCCCATGGCGTGCTGAATGTCTAACTTCTCTTCTTCCTCGAGCGTCCAATAGGCCTCGACACATCTTTGGGTGTAAGGAGTAAACATTTTCTTTGGTTTTTTCTTTTCCGTATCCAACTCATAGAGATGCCTCATGTATCTCATCTCTGATTCATTGCAAACCTCGTATCCCGGACACTTCAGTTCGCAGTGAAAACATTTGGGCAAAGTGATTGGAACATCGAAAACAATATTTTCTGCATGATTTTGATACTGAGCCACGATCTCCGTGATTTTCAAGTCAGCAGAAATTAATTCCTCTGCCTTAATCCGATCAATGAGCCGAGATAGAAAAATTTTCTTTTGAGTTGGATAATATTCTAAAATAGCCAAGCAGGCTCGATCTGCTTTTCCCCCCGACAGTGACAAGCCCAAAAAGGCTTTTGATGGAGATTCGGGCCGAGGAGCTTTTTTGGCTTTTATCCGAGAACCTAATTTGGCAGTGGATTTGGTAGTGGATCGACTGGTTTTGCGGGAAGAATTTTGAAGCCTTCGCTTTGACATGCTTGAATGACTCCTTCCCGAACAGATGGTGCTGCCCAAATCAGAACGCAACCTCCGCCCCCTGCTCCGCAAATTTTAACACCTTCCGCCCCTGCCCGCAATGCGATGGTAGAGAGTTTTTCGATTTCTGGGCTGGAAAAAGCGGGAGCTAGTTGAACCCTGGCCTTAAATTCTCGCTGAAAAAGTCCAGGAAGCTTGGAAAGTACTTTTGGATTTTGAAGACTTTCCTGACAAAGAACAGATGTTTCCTCTGCAATTTGCTTAAGATCATACAGTGCCTGAAGGGTCTTCGAATCTTTTCCCACAGCCCCTTTCATCACCTCGAAATTATTTAATCCCGAGTGATGGGCCTTACCTGTGTAGGCTAACAAAAAATGTTTTTCAATTTCACTACCCTGAATAGGAAGAACTTTTTGACTAAGACCTTCAAAATTATAGGAAATAATATTTAATCCACCGCTCGCTGCTGGAAAGTAATCTTGAGTCCCTGTTGGAGTATTCAGTATCTCAGCTTCAATATTATGAGCCACATTAACCATTTGCTCTGTGGAAGAAAATTTTCTTCCCGTCCACTCTGAAAAGGCCTTGAGCAATGAAATGGTTAAACTGGAACTGCCCCCAAGGCCGCCACCCACAGGGCTTTCTGATCTTGTGGATAAGCGAAAACCCTTTTGACCTAACCAAGGCTGCCAGTACTTCAATTGAACTTGCAAAAGATGAAGCTCAGGATCTTTTGCCTGCAGGCAATCTGATAAGCTTGAAAAAGATTTTTTTAAATTCAAATCCGCTGAAACAAGTTCTATTGCTTCTCCTGGCAATTCTTCTATATCTGCATAAGTGAAAATGCTAATCGCTAAATTCACAGTCTTTGCCCCGCCTGTAAAATTATACAAGGGCCAAAGATCCAAGGTGCCACCGGCCAAATCCACGCGAGTGGGAGATTTGATACTTACTTTTTTCATTTTTGAACCTCTTTTGACTCGCCTTTTTTGGCCAATAAATCTTTCAGTCCTAATTTCTGCACAGATCTTTCATCTAGCCAAAACAGCTCTGAGAATAGATTTGTTTTAGCCAATGTTTTTCCCTTTTCATTTTTTTGTATATCCAAACGGAAAACTTCTTTTTCAGATTGATCTCTTAAAATGATTTCTGTCTTCGGACTGGGGACAGAGCCAGTCCCTGTTTGAAATTCCGAGATTTCAAGACTGCGAAGCTGGGAAAGCAGGGGGCGTATCGTTTCGTCATTAGAAGAGAAAGTCAGATTCCCCTCGGAAGATCGAATCTCAATTTTTTTCACCTCATCTTTTTTAAAATCAAAGGCTTTTTTCTTATCCCGAAAACTTTCTATATTCAGACTTAAGAATTTCTCAGCCTCGGGACCTCCCAATTGAACAGCGAAAGGCTTTTCTGAAAGACGGGCATAAAATCCTGACTTTTTGATTTCAAATATTTCCCCCGTCCATTTCTTATTCTCTTTAAGTTGGACAGTTAAAAGGAGACTTGGCTTACCCTTCACAAAACCTGCTCGCTCTTGAGTAAATCCTGCGTCCAGGATTTCCGAGACTTGTGTTGAATTCAGTTGAGAAAGTACCTCTTGGACTTTTGAAGCATCAATATCCCAATCTTTTTTATCTGGACTTATCCAAGTACCCTCTTTTTTAAGAATTTGAAAAGAGTCTTTGCCCTTCTGAAAGCTTAAGCCCTCAACCATCGCTGCTGACTGGCGCATTAATCTTTTATCTCGAAAATCAAAAACTTTTTTCTCAGCCCGAGCCATCCACATTGTTCCACCCGTCAGAACCTGCTGATCTTGATTGCGACGAAGATAGGTTTCCCCGGCATAGTTTTTAATTCCTGACACAGAGACTTTTGCTGTGTTTCCCGAATTGGTTTTAAAAGAAATTTCAGCTCTCGGTTGATCTAATCCATAGACCTTCCAGTCAATGGCATCGCCCTCTTTGACTGTGTCGACTGATTTTTCTTTTAACGATCCATCTATGAAATCTTCAACAACTGCATTGTCAGCTAAATCAGAAAGGGGCTCTGCCAGAACCCATCCATCCGTATCTCGCTTAAGTACTATTTTTTGATCATTGTGGATTTCAACTTCAGAAATCTGATCTTTATTTAACTGAACAAGGGTTGCCTTTTCAGATTTCTTTTTTATATCGGATTGCTCGCTCTGGTAATCATAAATGGCATAGCCCCCCACCAGCACGACTAACCCGACAAGAACTCCCAATCCGTTGACTTTCATTACGAATATCTCCTTCGATACCAAAGAACTCCGCTGGCCACAAAAAAGAGAACTGGCAATGGAACGATAAAACCAAAAATAAAGAGAGTAAATTGTGTCGGAGTGATTTCAATTTTTGAAATACCGATTTCTTTTGGACTAATAGAGATTAAATTCTCTTCTTTCGCCATGAAAGCCGCAGCGTTTAGAACTAAATCCCGATTGAGATTCTGATACAAGAACTGTTCATTCATGAATTCTGCATCACCAAAAACCATCAGATTAAATTCAGGAGCTTTCTCATCGCCACCTGGGAACCTACCCTTAACCGCCATACCAAGAGTAAATGGGCCCTGGTCCCCGGCTTTGTCAAAATCCATTGTGGAAAATCCCAAGACAGAGGTGTTTGTTTGAACCAGATCCTCAATCGAAACTCCTGCTGGGACATTTGTTTTTACCAATGCCGAAGGCAATCGAAATACCGTGTACTGATCTTTTCCGAAAGGTTGGGTCACCTGATGTTGTGCTGAAAAGACGGAAGCACGAGTAAATCTTGGGTCCACTGCCTTTCCAATCGGAGTATCTAAAACTGTGGCCACATAATTATTCTTCATCACAATGCCCAGCTTTAATAAAAGTCCATCAAGACCATGGCGTGTTTTTGGCTCTAAGGCCAGAACCATGCTGCCGCCTTTTTTCAGATAATCTTCTAAAGCCTTGACCTCAAAATCTAAAAAAGACTGCTGAGGGCCTACAACAAAAAGAATATCCGCATCTGCCGGAATCTGCGAAGACGTTGTCAAACTTGTCTGTTTCACAGTGTAACGAGAACCCTCAAGTAATTGTTTAAGCAAACTGATGCTGCTGCCGTCTTTCATGGGTTCTAAACCCAACTCACCATGACCTGACAGGAAATAAACATTCTTGTCTTTTTCTCGAGTCACTTTCACCATAGCCGAAGTGAGCTCCTGCTCTTCAATCTTTTCAATTCGACTTCTTCGACCCTTATAATCCAAGTAAACAATCTGAGTACCCTGGGTGACTTCGTATTTTTTAGCTAAATCTGGCTTTTCATTGACCTCGACAAATTCGAGCTGAATTTTTGAAGATTGATCTTGGTATTTTTTAATCAAATCAATAAAAGATCGCCGATTCTGCTCAACCCCTTCACTGCCATTCTTGTAAAAATAAAGAACTTTCAGATCATCTTGAAGAGTTGAAAGAATCTTCAGCGACTGATCCGACAGGGTATTGACCTTTGCTGTGGAGAAATCAAAGGTTTTATATTTGCGAGCCCCAATAAAGTTAATCGCAACTAGCAAAATAAACACAAGGCCAATCATAGCACCCATGCTCATGCCCTGCTTCGTTGTCTTCATTGATAAAAACTCTTTATAAAAGGCCCGGTCAATCCAAATTGCTCCAGCTAAAAAGCCTGCAAAAAGTCCAAGTGCCACCCACAAAAAGGGAACCCATACCCCTAAAAGAAATCGGATGACTGCAAAAGAAAGAATACTTAAGCCCGCAAGTAAAAATAAAATTTTGCTCAACTTACTCATATTACCTCCACCGAGAACTTTCAACGACTCGCTCTGTGAGAAACGAGAATAAGAAAATCAAACTTGCAAAATAAATTAAACTTGTTGTCCGAATTGTTCCTTCAACCATACTGGAAAGATGTTGGTTCAATGAAATGTGTTCAAAGATCTGTCGAGCTAATGAACCATCCACCACATCCACACCAATGCCGACAAACCAAATGGACACGTTAAATATGACAGCCATGACGTAAGATAAAATTGCCGATTCTGTTAGCGAGGAGCAGAAAAGATTCATCGCCGCATAAACAGAAGCCACTAAAAATATCCCCATAAAGGCAATCAGCAAAGTTCCCCAATTCACCTGAGTGAAAAAGGATGTTGTTGCTGGGTAGAGAAAGGCTAAGAACATAATGATCAATATCGCCCCAAGTACCGCCAAATATTTACCGATAACAATCTGTGACGATGAAATCGGTGAGGTTAAAAGAAGATCATAAGTTCTCATCTTTTTCTCTTCAGCAAAAAGGCGCATTGAAAGTGCTGGCACAACCAGGATCAACATCAAATTTAAATACGACAAATGGCGAAGAAAAACTCCGTAATGAATATTGAGCTGTTGTTGGGGCATTTGCATTTGATAGACATAGGTTTTAAGTTCTGTTGCAAAAAGATTGAGCTGAATCGGATAAATCCAACTCATCACCACTGAGCATAGCCCACAGACAATTAAAAAATTCGGATTAATGAGAAAGCCACGAATTTCTTTTTTCAAAATAGCAAAAATCTTATCCATGAGTCACCTCAACCTTTGGCTCTATTTTTGATTCAGACTCGCCATAAGTCAGCTTCAAGAAGACGTCCTCAAGATCCGCCTTGGCTGAAGAAATCTCAAGTAGACCCAACCCCTTCTTCATCACTTCTTGGGCAACGGCCTCAATCACCTCGTCATTCTCAGTTGTATCAAGGACCCAGTCTTGCTGAGATACTCCCGTGTGAACCTTAGACACTCCGGCCACGTGAGAGAGAATTCCCATCACATCCGGCGAAGACCGCTTCAATCGAAGATTGACTTTGCGTCCACCGGTTTTCAATCGTGACAGATTAGAAAGAGAATCTTGGGCAACAATATGACCCTTGTTGATAATAATAATTCTCTCACAGACGGCCTGAACCTCAGGAAGAATATGAGTCGATAAAATAATCGTGTGCTGACCGCGAAGCTCTTTAATCAGCTCTCGAATCTCAGCCACCTGTTTCGGATCAAGCCCCACTGTGGGTTCATCCAGAATCAACACATCTGGATCTGATACAAGGGCCTGAGCAATTCCGACTCTTTGTCGAAAACCCTTTGAAAGATTTCCGATCATTCTTGATCTGACATCTTGAAGATTTGTCTTTTCCAAGGCTCGATCAATATTGGCTTTGATCTTATTTTTTTCCACTCCCTTTAATTCGGCCACGTATTGCAGGTAATCCTTCACATACATGTCCAAGTAAACCGGAGGAGTCTCGGGCAAATAGCCAATTCTTTTTTTAACTTCGATCGGATTTTCAAAGACATCAAATCCACAAACTTTGGCTTCTCCAGAAGTGGGAGCCATGTAACCCGTAATAATTTTCATTGTGGTCGACTTGCCTGCCCCATTCG
Source organism: Oligoflexia bacterium (assembly GCA_016861345.1). GTDB lineage: Bacteria > Bdellovibrionota > Bdellovibrionia > Bdellovibrionales > Bdellovibrionaceae > BOLD01. Next base: position 203,985 of record BOLD01000001.1, on the reverse strand, counting down.
GTCCTAAGAATCCAACAACTTCGCCTTTGTTAATGGTGAAGGTGAGATTCTGGATAGCCAGGTGCTGTCCATAAGATTTGGTTAAACCACTGACTTCAATCATGATACCTCCAACAATACAGAGATAAAAATTTTATGATTTCACAGGAAAAAATCAAGAACCACTTAGCTTGATCGTAAATGTTTTCTCATTGCGATAAGTGACCAAACCTGGGCTTCCCTTAACTGGTTTCACATACCGACACTCTGCAAGAAGAACATCAAAGGTTCCAATCCCCATCTGCTTTGTGGAAAGTCGCTCTTTCACCAGCCACTGTCCAATTTTTTCGATTTCTTTAGGCTTTAACTCTTGTGTTTTTTCGCGAAAGACAATTGCATAGGCACCGGGATAGTCCCTCAGATGAAACCACAAATCCCAAGCCCTTGCTTGACGCAACAATAAAAGATTATCTTTTGCTGATTTTCCAATCACAGCCGACATTCCATTTTCCAAGGTGAGCTTACGTGATTTTAAATCTATCTTTGGGCGCACAAAAGACTCTCTTGACTTTACTTGTGTCGTCTCTTGTGGATTTTCAAGCTGATGATGCAGACTTTCGATCTCTGCCTTCAAGATCTCTATGCGCTCAAGACTGCCCTGCTTCTTTTGGATGATCTGCTTTGCTTTTTCAAAGGCACGCTCACGGTTCTGACCGCGGCTGAGCTTTGAATCATAGAATTTCTGTAAATGAACAGGAATCTCCTCCGAGTATTTAAGAATCTCTCCTAATTCTCTCCAACTTTCTTCGTCGGCCTGATTCAGTTTTTCCTCGATGGCCTGCAGGGCTTTCCTCTTTTTCTCAATTGCCCTTGTCATTTCAAGAGTGGGATCAACTGTCTTGACAACAGATCCCTGTCCCTTTCGTGACTGAAGCCACTGCTGCCCTCGAGCGATCCAATCTATTTCTGGCTGCTGTTCAGCTGGACTGATATCTTGTTCAAAATGAGACTGGGGAAGCTCTTTGGGCTTGGCCCAAGATATGGATTTACCGCCTGAAAAAGCTTTCAAATTTACAGCGTGAGGTATCAGGTGAGCTTCAACCACGACCTCGGTCTCAGGGTTTTGAGTTTCACCACCCGCACGAAAATGCCACTTGATGACTCGGCCCCAATCAGGAGAAGTTTCCACCTCGACCAAACGTTTATTTTTTGCATGTGAATTCAGAAAAAGTGTTAAAGGCTTTTGCGTTTTTTGCAGCTTAAAGTCCAATTTCTCTACCAAATAGACCTGAGGCTGAGTTGGATGCAGGTCAAAAATTAAGAAATAAGTTCCCTGCAAATAAAGTTCAAAGACAACAATGTGCCCATCTGTCAGCACTGACTGAAGTTGAGCCCCCAAAAGATGGCTTTTACAGTAGTCACCAAACTGCACTAACTCAAAATAAGACAGTGATTTCATAGCTGAAGGCTACGCGTAAAACTACGCATTCGTCCAGCAATGTTTTTAAAAAAACTGCCGATAGACAGGGTATGAAATACGAAAAAGACCATTTTGTGGAAATTATTGTAAGTCAGATTTTTGAAAATAAACGAGTTATTTCTGCTGAAGAATTAATTCATGACTGCGTCGCTGAATATATTTATATTCTGATGCGCATGGGAAACATCCCCCAACATCAATTAGGTAGCCTTGAAGAGTTTTTAAAAGAAGAGGCTCTTGAAATTTACCGCAAGGCAACCTATGGCTTTTCCTCACTTAAGGAATACCGAAAATCAAAACCCACAAGCCGGGTTAAAAATACGTCAAAACCAAAATAAGTTTTTTATTCTCGCTCAAGCACACTCAAATAAATTGGCCCAGCCCCAGAATGATCGGGTAAGAAATGAAGGCCATATTCGGTAAGCTCTCTTTTCTCAAAGACCTCGAATAAAATGGAATTCTCTTTTACTGCATCTGAAAGCTCATCCTGCACATCAAGAGCCCGAAAGCCCTTTTTCTTTTTTTGCAATGTTCGAATCACATCATCATTCTCATAAGGAGAAATGGAACAAGTCGAATAAACAATACGTCCACCAGGCTTCACCGCAAGCAAGGCCGCCGTCATCAATGCGTACTGCCGATGTCCTAACTTTTTTGTTCGAGATTCGGTCCATCCCTCAAGCTCTGTCTTATTCTCAAGAAGATGGCGCTCGCCAGAGCATGGGGCATCAACTAAAATCCGATCAAACTTTTCTTTATGCGTAAGCGCAAACTTTCCCCCATCTTTTCCCGTAACCCAAAATCGCTCACGAATCTCTCTGGGGATATATTGCTGCATGACCTTTTTCAGGCGCTCCCGTCGAGCTTCAGACATCTCGTTGGCAATCAACTCTCCTGAAGTGCGCAGAGCTTCTGCCAAAATCAGAGTTTTCCCACCGGGTGCTGCACACATATCTAAAACTACGTCCCCACTTTGAACCTGAAGGGCTAAGGCCGCCAAAATACTGGCTGGGTCCATGATGTAATATTGAAGAAGCTGATCTTCTCCCCGGGGAATTTCGGAAAACTGAGGATTCAATACCCACTGAAGAGAAGAAGCATCTTGAGAAAATAGATTTGGTCGAGCGACTTGATTTTCTTTTGCCCTGAGACTTGCAAGCAAGCTTGACCAACGATCTCTATACTGACTTTGAAAAAACTGATCAAAAAGAGGATTCACTTTAAGATCTCACTGGAAAGGAACAAATAAATTCAGACCCTAAGCCAACCTGAGATAAGGCTTTAACCGAGCCCCCATGACATTGAGTAATGTGCTTCACAATCGATAGACCAAGCCCCGTGCCCCCCACATCTCGTGAGCGACCTTTATCAACTCGATAAAATCTTTCAAAAAGTCGCCCCATATGCTCCTCTGAAATCCCTGGCCCATTATCTTTCACACGCAAAAGAATATTTTTCTTTTCTTGGTCAAATTCCCAGATCACCTCAACGGATCCACCCTCGTTGTTATACTTAATCGCATTGCCAATTAAATTCATTAACACTTGTTCAATCTTTAAGGGGTCTGCTTTAAATGATGGAACATGGGCAGTGGTTCGAATAACAATTTTTCTCTCTGAAGCAAGCTTCGCCAGTCTTTCAATAACCTCAAAGGTCATCTGCTCTGGATAAACATACTCGATATCTAAAGGGGAATTGTTCTCAAGTGATGAAATCGTTAAGAGATCATTCACAAGCTCGATTAATCGATCCACATTTTTATTTAAAATGTTAAAGAACGTTGGAATTTGTTCTTTTCTCTCTGCTTGAACGTCCTCTTGCAGAGTAGACAAATACCCTTTAATCGAAGTCAGCGGGGTTCGCAGCTCATGAGAGGCATTTTCAACAAACTCAACTCGAATTCTCTCGGCCTGCTTCATCTCAGTGATGTCGTGAAAAAGCATGAGAGCGCCATAAAGTGTCGATCGGTTTTTCTCCTCATACAAGGGTGAAATGATCACAGAATAGATTCGTCCACCACTTTCTTGAACTGTATTGAGTCGAATTTGTAAATTCTGTATCTGACCTGATTTTAAAACTCCATCCACCATTTCCACCAGAGTGGGATCGCGAATAATTTCAGAAATATGAAATAGACCACCCTCGCTAGCCACATGAACCTGGGCCCGAGTCATAAAGTGAGTGGCAAAAGAAGAGTTAAAGAAAACTAATTTCCCATCTAGTCCAACAGAAAGAACGGGATCAACAAGAGCCCCCATGAGAGCCCTTGTCTCTTCTCTTTCATGGGCCAACTGTACTTTTCTTTTCTTCAACTTTCGACGAATTCTGTAAAGTGCGCGCTCAAGCTCAACGTATTCTCCAGGTTCATCTGAAAGAAGATCCTCTTCATCTTCGTCCTCATCACTTGAGAACTGCTTACGATAGGCCAATCGAAATGCCTTCATGATCACTCGTCCGAAGGGTAAAGAAAACTGATAGGCAATCCAAACACCAGCAAGAACCAAGACAAAAATCAAACCTATTAAAAACAAGATTGTTGTCCACAAATGAAGAGGAAAATGAAACACATAAGAGGCCGCAAAAAATGCGGCAATACTGACCAAGCCGAAATAGAGAACTGTTGTTGAAAATAATTTCCAAAATAAGCCCAAGGGGAAATATCGAAGCTTCACTCTGATCTCACCCGATATCCGACACCACGAATCGTCTCGATAATCTCTCCGCTGGCTCCAAGTTTTTTACGCATACCAAAGACATGGGTATCAATTGTTCGCCCCGTGACGGTGATTCCATCACCTTGAACTGCCTGAACAAGATGATCCCGAGTCAGAACCTTTCCGACATTTTTTCCCATCTCCACAAGAATTTTAAATTCTGACGGAGTCATATGAATCACTTCGCCCGCAGCTTTGACTTCGTGGGCTTTTAGATCCAATACAATTTGACCAAATTTGATCTGCTCTTGATTCTTCGACGCCGGACGCGCCCGTCGTAACAAGGCCTTGGCTCGAGCTGTAAAAACTGCAGGTTCAAATGGCTTTGTGATGTAATCATCAGCACCGGCCTCTAACCCAAAAACAATATCCTGGGGCTCAGCCTTTGCAGTCACCATCAGCACAGGGGGCCTATCACTAAAAGTTTGCAAACTTTTGAGCAAATCAATTCCGCTAAATTCAGGCAACATCCAATCGAGAACCATCAAATCATATTTATTTTTTTTCAAACAATCCAAGGCCTGGTGCACAGAGGTGCAGGTCTTAACTGAAAATCCCTGACGTTTGAGAAGCATAGAGATGAGCTCGCAAATTTCAAACTCATCCTCGACGACAAGTATTTGAGCATCCTGATTTTGAGAAAGATCAGGAGTACTTACCACCATGTCGAATATCCTTTCCTGTTGAAACAAAAATCACATCTTCTGCGATATTCGTCGCATGATCGCCCAATCTTTCTAAATTCCGGGCAATGAGAATAATATCCAGTGCCGCCTCGACATGCTGAGGGGAAGACTGAATGAAGCTCACAAGGTTTGTGAACACTTTTGATTTTCTTGTATCAACTTCGTCATCCATTAAAAGAATCTGTCGAGCCAGTTCAACATCTTCACGAACAAAGCAATCCAAAGATTCTTTCACCATTTTTCGTACAATATTTCCCATCTCTTCAATTTCAGAAGGCATGGGAATCGGAGTACGATTGAGATAATCTTTTCCAGTATAAGCAATATTCACGGACTGATCACCCATTCGCTCAAGATCAGCATTGATTTTAATTAAAGACACGATCAGACGCAGATCTTTTGCTACAGGTCCCTGCTTGGCAATAAAAGCCATGCATTCGTTGTCGACTTTGACATGCTCTTCATTAATTTTGTCTTCAAGTTTATGAACTTCTTCGAATCTTTTTGGATTTCTTTGAGTCAACCCCTGAACAACAACATCAAGGGCTTGTTCCACATGCCCACCCATGACGAGAATTAATTTTTTAAGTTCACCAATCTGAGAATCAAATGCTCGCTCCATGACACCCCACTGATACTTCAAAACACACTCTCAACAGAGAGATCAAGTCCAAAGACTGATCAAAACAAAATCCTGACAGAGTTTACCATCTCTGGCAAACGACATCCTGCGGTATTAGAAATTGACTCGAGTCGAAAAACTCCAATTTTCAGACTCTCTGTGACTGAGTGAATGGTTTTCTCCGTACTGTGCCCGAGAATTCAACAAGGCCAATTGAAGTCGCTCCCGAAGCTGGTAAACCAACCCTGCAGATTGACTTCGAACCCACTTTGCATTTAGCCCCTTGTACGGGGTCACCCAATCCCCTTTCAGCACAACCTGCCATTTTCGGACTGAATCACGCTGAAAAGAATAAGTCAGATAACCTGCTGCCCCCTCAGACTTGGCCAAGGTTCCCCCTTGAGCGGAAAGATCCACAGCATCAGAAACCCGTCCTGCAATCTTATCCACTGCATCTTTTCCCTGAAAGGCCTCTGCCCAAAAACTGAGACCTAAGTTTTGCCTTATTCCAAGAGACACCAGGGTTTTGTCTTTGATGGCAAGATTTTCTGCCACTCCATCATAGGCCCCGTAAGCATAGCCCATGGCTAGAAAAAATCGCCCCTCATTTTGGGAGCGCAAAGAAGAAAAGGGGTAAAGTTCTAAATGAAACTGTCCGTCTTTTTTCACTCCTGTATCAGCCGTATTCATGCCCTCGCCATTAACCAAAGAAAGAGCCCAAAGTCCGGCCTCAAACCTTGAAATGTATTGCACACCCAAATCCACTCGGGGGAGATAATCATATCTTTTTAATAAAACATCCCCGTACGTTGAATAATCCTGAATTCCCCACAGGGCCTCCTGCATTTCAATCCATGGATTTAGCAATGCTCCGTAGCGAAGCTCATCTTTTTCAGTGAACACATTGTTCATGTACAAGTATCCATGCTTCAGTAGTCCACGATATTCTCCGGATGAAGAGTCTAAGGGGCCAAACTGAATCCCCAACTGAACCCCAAAATCACTTTCAATTTGAGACTGTAAATAGAATCTTAAAAGGGGCAACGAAAAGGCGTTGTGATTTTTCTGTGAAGAGGGCTGAAGCTCATTCTTATAATCAATCTGCAGATCACCCCAATATCGAAAATTTTTTATCGTTTCTGGCTGTGGTGAATTTTGCAAAGAAGGCGTCTGGCTTGCCACTGATTTTGGTACTTGAGCTTGCGGCTGAGCTTGAATTTGACCTAGCCAAATCATGCCCACGATTAAGATAAGAAAAGACATCGTGTTTCGTTTCATTGAACCCTACCCTGTTGACACTTAAGAAGATAGTTCATCACCCGATCACAAATGTAAATCTTGATCTCAGAAGGTGCGCCGCGCGCCATCTGAAAACCTTTGCAAGTTGGCTTGGCTATGGCTCTCCTGTGATCACGCTGGAGGCTCACCTGTGATTACATTGACTAGCGCCCTCCGTTGCCGAAGGCGGTAGAGGAATTGATTCCACCTCTTTAAGTAAATTTCTCGCTCGCTGTATCCCAGCTCCCGCTGACGGTAATTACCCTCAAAATACCCCTTAAGCCCCAATTCTTCAAACTTTGAGGTCAAAATCCGGGTAAACACCAACCCATCCCAAAACTTTGATTGCCCCTGCTGGCGTCTCTGCCCAAAGCTTTTTCCCCTGTGTGCACCTGTTATTTTTCGGGCGAGCATCGCTGCGAATGTTCTTAAAAAATTCTGAAATCTCTTCCTGTCTTTGAATCGCACCTTCAAATGCAGGTGATTACCCATATTCACAAAATCTAAAATTTCAATAAAGTACTTTCTCGCTCTTTCATCGATTAGGGACTTCACCAGTTTCTTGTGAGTATAAAAAGATAACTTTCCCTGCGCCTTTTTGGATTTAAACACCACATGATGAACCAACCCCTCACGAAGGGGGCGGGCCACCTTTCGACGTTTTTTCAGGCTTGATCCACCAAAACATCTGGCCTTAATTACTCTTAAATCTTTTTGTGGAATCAAATCTAATTGCATAATGGGGCAATATATTTATATTCCTATAATATGTCAATTATTAACTTATATTTATGAATGAATTTCATAGGTTATGCGAATTTAAGATGATGAATCTGACAATTTTTAATTGATGAACTCTCAAGCAGTGTAAGGCGACAGCTACAACCTAAAAAATCGCAACGAGAAGTTTAATGAAGCAGGCGGGCAACGAAAATCCTTGATATCAACTCAAGTTTCTATGATTCTTGGCCCATGCCTACTCACTCTCGTTATGCCGCAATTGATATCGGCAGCAATGCTATTCGAATGGTGATCTCTGAATTTCGAGACAATAAATTTCACATGATTAAGAAATTTCGTGTCCCTATTCGCTTGGGAGCAGATGTGTTTGACAAAGGTCTGATCGGTGCAAAACACCTGAAAGATGCCACCATGGTTTTTGCAAAATTTAAAACCTACTGTGATCACTACAAAGTGAAAGAGGCCCGAGCACTCGGAACAAGCGCCCTTCGCGAATCTCAAAATACGGCCCAGTTTATTGACGCCATTCAGAAAAAAAGTGGATTTCACATCCAAGTCATCGACGGAGTTGAAGAAGCAATGCTGATTCATTTAGCTATTCGTAAAGACATCCACATCGAAGATAGCCAAGCTCTTTTAATTGATATTGGTGGGGGTAGCGTTGAGCTGACCTTCAGCGATCGTGGGCGAATGACTTCTACTCAAAGCTTTCCCTATGGAACGGTTCGAACTTTAGAAAAAATGAAGCAAAGAAAAATATCAGAGGATCGAATCAATCTCATCATTGCTGAATATATCGAAAGCCTCTCGCATTTTCTTCATTCACGAAGTAATCCCAACAAAATTGACTTTATGGTGGGCACAGGTGGTAACATTGAAGCCATCGGAAAACTCAAACCCATTCTTCTCAATAAAGCCTCTAAAAATCTTGTCTCAACAAAAGAGTTAGAGGAAATTCTCCAAAAACTTCGAACCATGAGCCACAAAGAACGTATTGAAAAACTGCACATGCGACCTGATCGCGCTGACGTTATCGTTCCCGCGGGAACTTTAGTTCAAGCAGTTATGCGGCAAGCTCAGGTTGAAAAATTGGTAATTCCAGGCGTTGGCATGAAGGATGGAATCCTCTGGTCTATTCTTGAAAAACATGAGGACATGAGATTGTAACTACCCCTCAAAAAATTGAGGCTGCAAATGCCATTTGAGCTCTGCAGATTTGGGCCCGTACTCTTCAAAATTTTCAACAGCCAGACAAATGGCTCCACTTTTTTTCAGCTCAATAAAAGACTCGAGATACCCACTTAAGCTCCAAGTTGCAAAAAGCGAGAGTTGGGGCTCATGCCCCACAGCCACGATAGTCGTCGCTGCTCCCGCTTTTGATTTTAGCCAAGCTGCAAAAGCCTGAGGTGGTCCCGAGGGAATGAGTTCGACACTTTCATGAAAACTTGTGGGTTTTAAAATTTGACCGAGAATTTTCGCTGTCTCTAGAGATCGAAGGTAAGGAGATGTCACAACCATGTCCACTTTGGCCAGTCGTTTTTGTAGTATCTGACCCATCATCCTCGTTCGCGCTCGTCCCTTGGGAACGAGAGGGCGCTGCGAATCATCTGGATTTTTTAAAAAAAAGGCCTCTCGCTCAACAGCCAAACCATGTCGAAACAAAATCAACTTCATGAGTGCGACTCTCCCGCATCATCTTCAACCATCACGGCTCGCTGTCGGGCTTGACTCATCAACAACTGCTGCACTCCGAACTCAGCCCCGCGACGTTGCACATAGGCCCCTTCAGAGTTCATCTCCCAGGTTTGCCGCTGGTCATTCAAGTGAAGCTGAATGACCTCCCACAGTTTTTCTTTTAATCCCCGATCATAAATCGGCACTACACATTCAACCCGGGCGTGCAAATTGCGATACATCCAATCCGCAGAACCAATATAAAATTCACCATCAATGGGATCTTGCACCCCATTTCTAAAATAAAATAATCTTGAATGCTCCAAGAATCGACCAATGGCTGAATATACACGAATTTTTTCACTTAATCCCCGTACCCGAGGCCGTAAACAGCAAAAACCCCGAACCAACAGGTCAATCGTAACCCCATGTTGAGAGGCATTGTAAAGAGCCATGGAGATATCATTTTCTTCCATATTGTTCATCTTCGCAAAAATGTGTGCAGGCTTTCCTGCCCTGGCATTCTCAGCCTCACGATCAATCATCCATCGAAACTTTTGAAACATGTTCACAGGAGCCACAATCAAGTGTTGATAATTATTTTTCAGTGACCGCCCTGTTAAGTAATGAAAAAACTCAACCAATTCCGATGTGATTTCATCTCTGGCGGTGAGCAAACCCAGATCCGTATAAAAGCGCGATGTTCCGACATTGTAGTTTCCTGTGCCTATATGAGCGTAGCATTTTAGACCTTCGGTTTCTTGGCGTACAACCAAGGTTGTTTTTGCATGAGTTTTTAAACCGACTACTCCGTACACCACGTGAACTCCGGCGTTCTCAAGCTCTTGGGCCCAGTATATGTTTCTTTCTTCATCAAATCTTGCTTTGAGTTCAACAAGACAGACCACTTGCTTTCCACTTTCAGCAGCTCGAATCAATGACTTGATAAAAGGACTATTATCCCCCGTGCGATAAAGCGTCATCTTAATCGCCACAACTTTGGGATCATCTGCCGCTGATCGAATCAACTTTTCAACCGTAGCTGTGAAACTTTCATAGGGATGATGAACTAAATGATCATGATAACGAATCACATTAAAGATTTGGGTCGGGTCCTCGTCTAAAAAGGCATGAGGCACAGCTGGGACCCATTTTTCAAAAGAAAGATCAGGAATTTTTAAATCTGAAATAACCTGAAGTCCTCGGTAATCGAGATCCAGCTCTTCTGGTAGTTCATAAATGTATTCTTCTGTGAGCTCTAATTCTTCTTGAAGAAATTTGAGCATCCAAGGATCTGGCTTGGGACCATGCTCAAGACGCACAACCTCTGCAAATCGTCTTAGCCTGAGCTCCTCTTCAATCATCGAGAGAAGGTCTTCGGCATCTTCTTCATCTCTTGAAATGTCCGCATTTCTTGTAATTCGAAAGGGCATGACGTTTAAAACCTGAAGCGCTGGAAAAAGATCATGCAGATTTTCTTTAATGAGCTCAACTAAGCTCACAAATCGGTACTCATTCTTTTTGTCCGTTTCCAGACGGACCCACTGATGAAGAACCTGGGGGATTTTCACGCGAGCAAAAAGTTTTTCATCGCGGTCTGGATGCTTGAGCGTAACACCAAGGGAAGTCGACAAATTTGATAAAAATGGAAAAGGATGTCCGGGATCAACCGAAAGCGGCGTCAACACCGGGAAAACATTTTTCAAATAATATTTTTGCGCCTGCTCTTTTTCTTTTGTTGTCAATTCTTTCCATTTCAGAAGAACAATGCCTTTTTCTTTCAAAGCAGGCTTTAAAACTTTTGAAAAGACATGTCCCTGATCTTTGACCATTTGAAGCACATGGGTTCGAATCTCAACGAGCTGCTGCTGGGGAGTTTTTCCATCTGAAGATTTCGAGGTCACACCAAAGGCAACCTGCCTTTTCAGTCCGCCGACCCGTTTCATAAAAAACTCGTCTAAATTTGAATTCACGATGCTCAGAAATCGAAGTCGCTCGAGCAAGGGTGTTCGAGAATCTTCCACTTCAAAGAGCACCCTTTTGTTAAAATTCAGCCATCCAATTTCTCGATTGGTGAATTCAGTTTCTGAAGAAAGGGGGTGCTCGATCACTTTTGGTTTTCGACCCACTCGCTTTTTTGTTGTGCCTTTTGGACTTCCCATTTTTGCAGACATCATAAGTGACTCATTCTAGGACAATCTTGATAAAAAACAATCGAAGAAGACGATTGTTTTTCCCTTTGCTGTGTTAAGTAAACCTGGACTTTGGCCGATACATTTTTGTATGACAGGAAATCTTGCCAGATATCATGCTAGAGCACCACGTTATATCTTACAGCCCCAAGATAATACGCTGATCCGCGTTGCTGGTCCCCAACAAATTCCCTGGGAGGAAGGCACAGAAATCAAAAATATTTCATTAACGGGACTAGCTTTTACCGCACCCTCGGACCTTTGCCCCACCGTTGGCGAAATTATCAAAATTGAATACGAGATCCCAGGACAAGAAAGAATGGCCTGCTATTCCCTGGTCACTCGCTTGGAACCCATGGGGTCTAGTGAACTCCTGGTTGGAGTAAAGTTTTATAAAATGGATATGCCCCAGAGAATTATTCTCGCTCAGGGATTGGCACTTAAAATTCGAGATCAACAACTGAAGAATCTTCAAGAAAACAGAAAACCAAATCCACTTGTCCAAAAAATAATCCCTATTTTCTTCTTCGCACTTTGGTTGATTTCATTTTATTTCATGATGAATTGGGAGTGGTAAGTTGATCTTTCACTAGCCCGCTTCATGAATCAGCGTCCTTTGTCACAATCTTATCGAGTAACTGGTCTTGACTAATAAATTGGATACCTGATTCACTGCCATTTTTCCATACAACTTCAGCATTGACTCGATGTTTTCGATTAATCGACTTCAAAAAAACTGTCATTCGGATCAAATCCCCTTCTGACAATTGAAACTCTGAATCTTCATATTCAAGACAAGCTCCGGTTTGTGAAAGATTTTTTAGGTTCGCAATCGTCGTTCCTGATCGACCATAAATTTCGATAGAAGCCTTTTCTTTTGTTGGAAATCGATCTGCACTCATGCTCATCCCTCCATTATAACTATCGGAATTAGGTCAAGGGAATAAAGTCCAGGAACATGTCTCAATATGATAATCATCGACCAAAACTTTCACACAATATTAAAAACTCAATAAAGAAAATCTAGATTCCCAATCGCCTTAAGAATTCCTCTCGAGGAATGTATTTCCCTCCAAAGGCTTTTGTTACCGAAGTCACCATTTGAATATCCATCCACTGATGCCCCAGTGATTTTAAATGCTCCACTATTTTCCAGAAGGCAATTTTAGAGGCATTATCCCTCTTATAAAACATACTCTCACCGCTAAAAAGACCTTTGAGCAGAACTCCGTAAATGCCACCAATCAGCTCATCACCATCCCAGACTTCAAGACTGAGAACAAAACCTGCCTCAAAAAACTTGATATAGGCCGCCTGAATCTCTTTTGAAATCCAAGTTCCACTTTGACCGGGTCTTTTTTGAAGTCGACATTGTCGAATCACTTCTGGGAAAGCTTGATTGGTTGTCACTTTCCAATTTGGATGCTTTTTTTCAAATTTCTTTAAACTTGTTGGTACATGAAAATCATGAAAATCTAAAACCCCTCTGGGATCAGGGCAAAACCAGAGCATGGGATAGCCCTCTTGGGGCCAGGGAAATATCCCCTTTGAATAGGCCGCAACTAAGGTCTCAACTTTCAAGTTGCCCCCTACGGCAACTAAACCCTCTGCGGTTGTTAATCTTGGATTTGGGAAGTCAATCATCGGATTATTATGATCCACGGTCTTTAAATACTCAATTGACTTCGCCACTTGATACATCACACCTTGATCTAGTTATACCTCAAGCCCTGTGGACTGGACTTAAATAAACTTTGTTTTACTCCGACAATTGCCACGTATGACAAGTATTCTGAAAATATTTAAAAAAGCTCGAACTACGATTTCGGATGGTATAGAAACTCTTCAAGGGCCCCTGCGGGAGCTCTTAGTTACACTTCAAGACTCAATGACAAAAACGGCGGTCAGCGCCGCAAAAAGCTCTCTACGTTTGAATCTCATTACAAAAAACACAAATCAAACCTATGACTTGATTGATAAAACATTTAAAAGCACTGAGCAACTTCACCATCACATGAAAGACACAATCCAAAACGTTACTGAAGTGGCGAAAGAGTACGACAACTACGCCCAACAAGTGGCCACTTTGTCGCAAGATAGTATGAATATTGGAACTCAAGCTTTTGGAACTGCAGAGGCATTAAGTACACAAATGCACGAGACCTACCAACGCCTACTCACGCTGATCACAAAAATTGAGCAAATCAGTAAAGTCAGTCATGTTGTTGAAGAAATTGCCTTTCAGACAAAACTACTCGCTTTTAATGCCGCCGTTGAAGCCGCTCGAGCCGGAGAGCACGGCAAAGGCTTTAGCGTAGTAGCCCAAGAGGTCCGAAACCTGGCTGAAAGCACTGCCGGTCAAACTAAAGAAATTTTTCAAGTACTGAATGATGTGATGAACGAGTTGGAGCCCACACGAAAATCGATTGATATTAGCAAGAGCTTGGTTCAAGCAAGCTCTGAAGATATTCTCAAAGTGGGTCAAACGGTTGAGCAAATTTTAATGCTTGTGAGTTCTTCAAACAGTAGTATTGATACAATTAAGAATTCGCTCTCTCAACACTTATCGGAAGTGGAAACCGCATATCAAGATATGAAGGTTGCGGCAGAGGCCGTTTCGACAGTTCGTTCAGAAATTAACGAACTCAACACGGCGACGCAATTTCTTTCAAGTATGACCGAAACTTCCTACAGCTATTTTGGCCAGTATGATACGGGAACTTTTTTTCACCACAGCCTTACCTTGGCTCGAGAATTGCGAGATCGCTGCGAGGCAATTTTTAATGAGGCCATTGATTCAAATCAAATTTCACTAAATGACTGTATTCAGTTTCGATATGAGGAGATCAAAGGTCATCGCATACAGGATTTAAGACACCTCTTTAATGTTTCTAATGTCCCCGCTGAAGGCTTTACCCCACCCAAATATATGGCGGGATACGATCTTCAAATCGACAAAGCTCTACAAAACATCATGGACGAAATAAAGGGCCGAGAAGAGAAGTTAACATTTGCCCTCTTAATTGATCTGAATGCTTATGCGCCCATTCACAATAGCAATTTCTGTCAAGATTGGACCGGAGACCAAGCCAAAGACCTTGCCGGTAATCGAATCAAGCGTTTCTTTCATGACAACAACGTCCTTGTCCGCGGAGCCCGAGTCGGTCTTGGAGATAAGGCCATGAATGTCAGCTTTAAATCCAATCGATCTGGTTTTGAGTCCGCTGGCTGCCAACTGTCAGAAACCCCTGAAAGTCGAAACGAATTCCTTGTTCAAACTTACCCCCGAGATACAGGGGCCGTGTTGAATGCAATGACCGTTCCATTTTATGTGAAAGGACACCGCTGGGGAGCCGTTCTTTTAGGATGGGCTGCCGAGGGATAAGTCCCGAATTTCATTGCCAACTCAACCAGAAACTGACATAGTCCCTCCGTCCTTTTTAAGGAGGGTCTCCTTGGATAAAGTTTCTGATATTTTCAACCCCGATCTTTGGACTGTCGTACCTGATTTTCAATTCACTGATATCACCTACCATCGGGCAAAAGACCAAGGCACCGTTCGTATCGCCATTAACCGCCCCGAAAAACGAAATGCCTTTCGCCCCCACACCGTTGATGAACTTTACTTGGCTCTGGATCACGCAAGGCAAAGTCCCGATGTGGGCGTTGTCTTACTCACTGGCAATGGACCCTCACCAAAAGATGG
This sequence comes from Oligoflexia bacterium, assembly GCA_016861345.1. Taxonomy (GTDB): domain Bacteria; phylum Bdellovibrionota; class Bdellovibrionia; order Bdellovibrionales; family Bdellovibrionaceae; genus BOLD01. The sequence continues at coordinate 188,913 of BOLD01000001.1, read as the reverse complement.
GGGCTGGGCATTTTGCTCAGGCGGAGATCAACACATTCGGGGAAAAGATGGGTACAAGTACGAAACTCAAAATCCGTCTCAGACACAAACCCCAAACAAAATGGATCTTGCTCGTCTAGGAAGACTTCATATTTTAGAAGTTCAGCGCCTCATTCGCTTTATGCCCAAGGTCGTTGTCGCCCTTGTCCCTGGCTGGGCAGTTGGCGGAGGACACTCGCTTCATGTTGTCTGTGATCTGACTCTGGCCTCAAAAGAGCACGCCATTTTTAAGCAAACTGATCCTGACGTGGCCAGTTTTGATTCTGGGTATGGGTCTGCTTATCTCGCCCGTCAAGTCGGTCAAAAGCGAGCACGAGAAATCTTTTTCCTTGGAAGGAACTATTCCGCCCAAGAAGCTTTTGAGATGGGAATGGTCAACGCCGTTATTCCCCACAAGGATTTAGAAAAAGTCGCCCTTGAGTGGGCCCGCGAAATGAATTCCAAGTCCCCAACTGCCATGCGGATGCTCAAATTTGGATTTAACTTGATTGATGACGGTCTTGTGGGCCAGCAAATTTTTGCCGGTGAAGCGACTCGGTTAGCCTACGGGACTGAAGAAGCCGTTGAGGGAAGAAACTCTTTCGTTGAAAAACGCGATAAAGACTTCAACCGATTTCCTTGGCACTACTAGGAGAATTCAAATGTTACTCAGCCTATTCTTTTCAGCAATCGCCTTCGCCACCCCTACTCCGACTGTTCACCACGAACTGAAGGTTCAGATTCAGCCTGAGCTCAGTCGCATTGTCGCCCAAGATCTTCTGACTTTTTCTGAACCCGGACGACACATTCTCAGTTTGAATAAAAATCTTCAAATTGAAAATTCAAAGGATCTCTCCTCAACACTTATTCCAACTGGTCGAGTGCAAGGTGAAATTGCGGAATATGAACTGAATCTACAAAATGAAAAACAACTTTTGATTCGCTACTCAGGTATTCTGAACTACCCCCTTAATGAAGAACTCCTCTCGGGCAGCATCACCCCCCAAGGCGCAGTTCTTCTCAGTGGACTGGGTTGGTACCCTCATGTTGCTGACCTGACTCTTCAATTTCGCCTGCAGGCAAATCTTCCCGAAGGCTGGAGCTTAGTGACTGAAGAGGGCGACAAGGATCTTCTCGATATTGATTTTGTTGCCGCGCCTTTTTTTGTCACCTCAAAAAATCAAAGCCTTGTCTACCTGAGAAAATCTGACCCTGAGCTTGCCAATAAATATCTTGTCGCGACTGAGGCATATTTAAAATACTACTCTGAGACCATCGCACCTTACCCTTTTCAGAAATTTTCTGTGGTTGAAAACATTTGGGAGACCGGCTATGGCATGCCGGGATTTACCCTTCTTGGCCCTTCTGTGATTCGATTGCCTTTTATTTTAAACTCTTCTCTTCCTCATGAGATCCTCCACAACTGGTGGGGAAATTCAGTTTATGTCGATTATGATAAGGGCAACTGGTGTGAGGGCTTAACTTCGTACATGGCTGATCACGAAATGCAATCCCGAACCGGACAGGCTGCAAACTATCGCCGCTCAGCCATTCAGGCTTATCAGGACTATTCGTCTTCAGGGCGAGACTTCCCACTCAGAGAATTCCATGGCCGCCACAACAATGTCACCCAAGCTGTGGGGTACAATAAGGCCATGATGTTCTTTCATATGCTCAAAGTTCGTTTTGGTTCAGAGATTTTTCAAAAAAGCTTACAGCATTTTTACCAGTCAAAGTTGTTTCAAAAAGCTTCTTTCCAGGACATTCAACAATCGTTTGAATCAATCTCAGGCCAACACCTTGAATCCTTCTTTCACCAATGGGTGGATCAAACAGGAATGCCCCAGATTGAATTGATATCAGCCTGGTTCTCTCAAGGAAAGATGAAGGTCTACCTTCGACAAAAGCAGGAAACTCTTTACGACCTGAATATTCCCGTTCAGTTTTATGACAAGCAAGGCAACTTGGTTGCAGAAGATCTGATCAGTCTGAGAACAAAAGAGCTTCTTTGGAAAAAGAAAGTTTCAAAAAAACCTTCAAAAATTGTCATTGATCCTCATCACGATGTTCTTCGTCACCTTTACATCGAAGAAATTCCTGTTTCTCACACCTCCTTCTTTTCGCAAGAGGGTGAGCTTAACTTTATCGCCCCTTCTGTTTACGCTTCTCAGTACGAAAACTTTGGAATGCAAATGGGACAAAGCCTTGGTCGTCCACCTGTGGTCTCACCAGACACTCGTCCAGTTCCTGAAAACGCATCGTTTTGGTTACTGGGGTGGGAAAATGCCCATCTCCAACTTGTGAACAACTGGGGCAAAGACTTTCAAATCGAAGCTCGAAAGGATGGGATACAGGTGGGCAAAATGTTTTACCCCGCATCTGAGTATTCAGTGAGCTTAATGCTTCGCAACCCTGCCAAGCCGACTCAAATTCTGGCCTGGACCTCGGCACATCATCCTGATTTTTTACCCAGACTTGGACAAAAAATTCCTCACTATGGAAAGTTTAGTTTGGTAATATTTAAGTCTGAAACCAACGTGGTGAAGTCTCAGTGGCCAACTGTGACCTCGCCCCTGGCAAAGGAAATACCTTGAGCGATGAAGTAAAAAAAGACGAGGCCACAAAGGAGAAGGATGAAAATCTGGCGCGCATCCTTGGCATTCCTCTGACCGTACAGGTTGAGGTGGGAAATACCCGTCTTCCTATCGAGGAACTTCTTAATCTTGGCCCCGGATCAGTGATTGAATTAAATAAAATGGCTGGTGAACCTGTTGACTTTTTTGCCAACGGAAAACTGATCGGCCGTGGCGAAGTTGTCGTTGTGAATGAAAAATTCGGAATCCGATTACACGAAATCGTTTCTCAAGAGGACCGAGCGAAGAGCTTAGGCTAACGCATACCGCTCAGAGTTGTCTTTTAACAATAAATACCCCGCTCAATGCTTGGCAGTATTGCATATTGAATGACCTCATTCTTTTTTCGTTATAGTTTCAAACTCTATTTAAGAATGGAGTTATATATGTTTAAATTACCCAACCTCCCTTACACAAAGACAGCTCTTGCGCCCTTATTTAACGAAGAGCAAATGACCTACCACTATGACAAGCACCACAAAGCTTATATCGACAATTTGAATAAATTTATGGAAACAGATTCCTCTCTGAAGGGGAAATCACTTGAAGAAATCACACTGACCTCTTCTGGTGGAGTTTTCAATAACGCCGCTCAAGCCTGGAATCACACCTTTTACTGGCTGGGGATATCACCCACTGGTCAAGGGGAAGCTCCCTCGCAAAATCTGATGGCTGCAATCACACGAGATTTCGGCTCATTGGATGAACTGAAAGCCAAATTCGTTGATGGTGGAGTGAAAACTTTTGGATCTGGCTGGATCTGGCTCTGTGCAGACACAACTGGAAAGTTAAGCCTGGTTTCCACATCCAACGCAGCTGTTCCCTTCACGAACAATGGCCCAATGCCGATCTTAGTTGCCGATGTTTGGGAGCACGCTTACTACATTGATTATAGAAACTTGCGTCAAAAATATCTTGAAACTTTCTGGGCTCAGGTCAACTGGAGCTTTGTTTCAGAAAACTATTCTTCCAAGAAAGTTCGCGATCTGACAAAGATCATGATGTCTTAATCATAGGGTCAGAAAACTCTTCAGGCGTCTTACATTCCTTTTTATTATAGAAAGGGGTCGGCGCCTGGCTGTTCCAACGGATGTTTCATTGGGCAGACTATGAACCGTATCATCAGGTAGCAGGGATCGGACCCCAAGTCTTTTTGCTGCATCAATCAAACTCTCTTCTCTCCTGAAGATGCTTTTCTCGTGCAATTCATCCTTAATCTCATGCGCTCGAAAGCTTAAATAGAATTCACAATCAAAGAAATTAGTTGGAGTCAAATTAACCACTTCGTAGTTCAGCAATCCCAGTCGACTTAGTCTCCATAGTATCGTCACTAAGCTTTCCTGAGTAAAAACCCAACCGTGAACATCGACATAGCCACCATCTTTATGTGCAGCTTGAGCAACCCGAAATGCTTCTTGATCACTGTATGTTCTTCGGACCAGCTCCTCTGGAATTTCTGAACTCCAAGCGCTAAGGCCATTATTGGTAACAACCTCTGAGAAATGATCAATAATTTGAGAAATGGATGGCCTTTTACGCTTCTCAATATAAGCGGCTAAAACATCAGAGAATTTCGAAGTCTGTCGACAAAAATCGAAGGTATACCTCTTATCGGGCACAACCAAAGATAGAATTCCGTTTGGTTTCAAAACTTGATGTATCTCATTCAACCAACTCACAAGATCTGGCACATGCTCAATTACATGAGATGCAATAACATAATCAAATTTCAGATTTGGACCAACCAATTCAATCAGACTCTTGTCTCCCCAAACATAATCAATGTACGGGATGCGATTCTTATTAATCGCCGGATCATTTTCATATTTCTTTATTAGGCCCTGCTGATCCAAATGATCACAAAACTTTATATTTGCCTCATTTGAATTTAAAATGGGCGAACATCCTGGGCCAATTTCAAGCCCCAAGGCACCCTGAGTTTGAATATGTCGAAGAACTTCTCTTTTGCGAATTAAATTTGACATATCAATACCGAAACACCGCTCCAGCCCAAGTAAATCCAGCACCAAACGCGGCAACTCCAATCAGTTGGCCGCGTTTCAGTTTTCCCTCTTGAAGAGCATCCCACATTCCCAGTGGAATTGTAGCGGCCGTTGTGTTTCCGAACTTATGAATGGTGTTGTGAATTTTCTCTCGTGGAATTTTTAAATCCTCTGCCACTTTTTCATTAATTCGCATATTGGCCTGATGGAAAAAGAAAAGATCCACGTCTTCCATCTTTTTCTTCGCCTGCTCAAGAGACTCGAGCATGACTGCAGGCATTTTGGTCACGGCATGAGAGAAAACATATCTCGCATTCATTTGAAGATACACATCACCGGACTCGATCATTCCTGGCATGCATTTCTGTGGGCCAATCGCTGTTCCTGGAGCTGGTATCCATAATTCTTTAGCGAAAGCCCCGTCCGCATGAAGAGTTGTCGACATAACGTAAGAGTCTTTCTCAGGATTTTGCACATCTGTCGGAGTGATCACCGCAGCTCCTGCTCCATCAGCAAAAATCACAGACACCCCTCGTCCCCGAGGGGTCATATCCAGAAGCTTAGACTGAAGTTCAACACCAATCAGAAGAATGCATTTCTTATGTCCTGTTTTAATAAATTGATCGGCCAAAGAAAGGCCGTAAACAAAACCCGAACAGGCTTGTTTGACTTCAAAGTAAGGAACTCCGGGCAGACCAAGTTTGGCCTGCAGAAAACAGCCCGCCCCTGGAACATCGTGATCCGGTGTCGATGTGGCCATGATGATCATATCAATATCAGTCACTTTAATTTTCGCATCATTGATCGCAAGCTTTGCGGCCTCAAGAGCTAAATCCGAAGTCGCTACCTCTGGAGCAACCCAATGCCGAGTCTGAATTCCCGTTCTTTGTTGGATCCACTCATCTGTTGTATCTAAAACTTGTTCCAGCTCTTTATTGGTCACACATCGGGGTGGAACATAGCCACCTATTCCAGCAATACGACTTGCTAACATTGAGGATTCTCCTTTTGCCTTTCCAAACACAAATCACATTTACCACAGGGTTCATGGTCAAAGCCAAAATATTTATAGATTTCTTGCATTCGACAACCTGTGGACATTTGCGCAATCTGAACCATTTGTAATAGTTTTTGGTTTTGAAGCTTTAATCGCTGATCAATTTGTTTTTGATCCAGCATTTCCGTCGTCGGCGCCTGGACTGTTTCAAAGGGAAATCTTCCCTTTGATTCTGTTAAACATCCCAATCGCTCAAGAATATTCACAGCAGTTTCCACCCGGAAATCGCGCTTGTTGTAGAAGTTCATTTGTGATCGCAAGAAATCAAATCCTTCTTGTTGCAACCGAAGCTGATTTTTTTCAATCAAACTGTAAACTTGTGAAATAAATCCGGCGTCGGGATTAGCCCATTTAATAAATTCCATTTGAATGCTGATGTCATCCGGATCAAGAAGCAGATGACAAAAGGACTCTTTGCCATCTCGCCCGGCGCGACCAATTTCTTGATAATAACTTTCAATCGAATTGGGGATCTCAGCATGAATGAGAAGACGAATATCTGGCTTATCTACCCCTAAGCCAAACGCTGGAGTCGCAATGATCAGCTTATTTTCATTTTCAATAAAGAGCCTTTGGTTTCGTTTTCTCTCTTGTGCCCCCAAGTCTCCGTGATAAATCAAGTGATCCATATTCAGTTTTGAAAGCTCTTGAGAGATTTGATACAAAGTTGAGATCAAACTGACATAGACAATGGCTGAACCCGGAGTCTGAAATCGCAAGCCCACAATGGATCTGATTTTTTCATCAAGCCCGTAAACATCATGCACTTGAAGATTTAAATTTGGTCTTTCAATACCGGCGTGATAAATCGGAGCCTCTTTCATTTGTAATTGGGAAAGAATATCTTTTTGCACTTGAGGCGTCGCTGACGCGGTTAAAGCCATCACGGGCGGATTCCCCAGGCTCTGACGAATCTCACCTAACCTTGAATAATCCGGTCGAAAATCATGGCCCCACTGGGAGATACAGTGGGCCTCGTCAATGGCCAAAAGCTGAATTTTGACGGACTTTATGGACTCAACAAATTCAGGCTTACGAAATCTTTCCGGAGTGACATAAACAAGCTGAAAGGAGCCCAGTTTGGCCATCCGTTCTTCCCTCTCTTGCTTTGAAATTTGTGAATGAATACAGGTTGCTCGAATCCCCAAAGCTCGAGCCTTATCCACCTGATCTTGCATTAGTGCAATCAATGGAGAAATCACAAGCACTGTTCCCTGTCCCACAAGAGCCGGAAGCTGAAAACAAAGGCTTTTTCCCATCCCCGTGGGCATCAAGACCAAACTATCCTGACCACTGAGTGCACCAAGGACAATGGCTTCTTGATCACCCCTAAATTGAGAGTGGCCAAATACCGATTTCAGTTTTCCCTGGATCTCATCTTTATAGTTATGCATTGCGTTATATTAAAACCTAATACCTAAAATTAACAAAAATTTGCACTCGGACTTTTTTGATGATACTTCGGATAGCTCGTTCAAACCAGTAATTATTAACAGGGGTTTACATGGCAAAGTGGGATATTAACCTAGTACGAAATATCGGTATTTCTGCTCACATCGACTCTGGAAAGACTACTCTTTCAGAGCGTATTCTATTTTATGGTGGAAAAATCCACGCAATTCATGAAGTTAAAGGAAAAGACGGTGTCGGCGCGACAATGGACTTTATGGATCTCGAAAGAGAAAAAGGGATCACTATCCAGTCCGCTTGTACTCAGGTTTCGTGGAAAGACTACACAATTAACCTTATCGACACTCCCGGCCACGTTGACTTCACAGTCGAAGTTGAGCGATCGCTTCGCGTTCTTGATGGAGCCGTTCTGGTTCTTTGCGGTGTCGCCGGCGTTCAGTCACAGTCAATCACGGTTGACCGCCAGATGAAGCGATACGGAGTTCCCCGCCTTGCTTTCGTCAATAAATTGGACCGCCAGGGCGCAAACCCTTTCCGTGTTCAAGAAGCACTTGTTGATAAATTAAAACTCAATGCAGTGATGTTCCAAATCCCAATCGGACTTGAGGACAAGCACATCGGAGCTGTGGACCTTGTTGAAATGAAGGCCTATAACTTCTTGGGTGATTCTGGCGAGAAAGTCACTGAGGTTCCAATCCCAGCTGATCTCAAAGAGCAAGCTGAGAAATACCGCCAAATTATGATCGAAAAACTTGCCGATGTTGATGAGACAATCGGTGATAAGTTCCTAATGGGAGAAATGCCAACAGTTGCTGAAATCAAAACTGCTACTCGTAAAGCGGTCATTGCTCTGAAACTTGTCCCAGTTCTTTGCGGATCTGCGTTTAAGAATAAGGGCGTTCAATTACTTTTAGATGCTGTTGCAGATTATCTACCAACTCCTGCTGAGAAAAAGGAGCATGGACTAGATCTGGATAAGAACGAAGAAAAATTTGAACTTTTCCCAGACGACAAAAAACCACTCGTAGCTTTGGCATTCAAACTTCAAGACACTCCATTTGGACAGCTCACTTTCATGCGTGTTTACCAAGGTAAACTGGCTAAAGGTGATTTCATCTACAACACAACAACGAAGAAATCCGTAAAGATTCCTCGTGTTGTTCGTATGCACGCTGACAAGATGGAAGATCTTGATAGCTCATTCGCAGGTGACATCGTTGCGATGTTCGGTATCGACTGCGCCTCGGGTGATACTTTCGTTCACGAAGGTCACAATGTTTCAATGCAATCCATGCACGTTCCCGATGCCGTTATCTCTTTGGCGATCTCTCCAAAAGACAAGTCAGGCGCGAATAACTTTTCAAAAGCTCTTCAAAAGTTCCGCAAAGAAGACCCCACATTCCGTGTTCACCGAGATGAAGAATCAAATGAGACAATCATCTCAGGAATGGGTGAGCTTCACCTTGAGATTTACGTTGAGCGCATGAAGCGTGAGTTCAACTGCGAAACAATCGTGGGCGCTCCGCAGGTTGCTTACCGTGAAACAATCGGCGCACCAGCTCCTTACGATTATACTCACAAAAAGCAAACTGGTGGATCGGGACAGTTCGCGAAAGTTGTTGGAAACATTTCTCCACTTCCAGCTGATGCCCCTGAAACATTTGTCTTTGAAAACAAAGTTGTGGGTGGACGTATTCCTAAAGAATTCATCCCAGCAGTTGAAGAAGGTTTCAAAGAACAATGCGCGAAGGGTCCATTGATAGGTTTCCCTATCGTTGGTGTTAAAGTTGAGCTGACTGACGGTGCTTACCATGACGTTGACTCAAGCTACATGGCGTTTAAGATCTGCGCGATGGCAGCAATGCGTGAAGTTTACCAAAAAGCGAAACCAACAGTTCTTGAGCCCATCATGAAGCTTGAGACAACTGTTCCAGAAGAATATCAAGGTCCAGCGACTGGTCAAATCAACCAGCGACGTGGAATTATTCAGAACACAAACTCGATCGAAGGAAATGCGGTTATTGAAGCCCACGTTCCACTTTCAGAGATGTTCGGATACTCAACTGATCTTCGTTCGGCAACAAAGGGTAAAGGCGAGTTCTCTATGGAATTCTCTCACTACACTCCAGCTCCTCGAAATATCCAAGATGAGCTTGCGAAGAAGTATCAAGAAAAGCGTGCAGCTGAGCAGAAGTAATTCTGTTCTTCAACTCAAAGACATAAAAAAACCCAAGCTGATGAGGCTTGGGTTTTTTATTTTTAAAATTTAAATCAGGATTTACTGAGCGATCCCCTGACATTTCAGATCAACTCGAATATTTTGCTCACTGGGATACCAACTGAGACCAACCGAACCACTGAGTAGCCCCATACCTGTTGCCGAAAAATCATGCTTCTCATTCATCATAAACAAAATCAGTGCACCTTGATAGCCGATAATCCATCCGCTAATGTTGGCAAGCTTTGCCTTTGGTAACTCAAAAATATCATGACCATTTGTTGCCACTGGCGCTGTAAATGGAGTTTCAAACTTTGCAGATCCCGCCTGCTCAGTTAGAACACAATCAATCTGCTTATGCTCTACAACTGGAATCTCTGCCGAATCTCGACAATCAATCTCTACACTGTCAGCAGTTTGAGCTGGAGGCACCACCATTATTCGTGAAAAACTTCCTTCTGATACTTTTGACGATGAAGTGAGATAGCGATTCGTTTTTGAGTCCAAAACGCGAATGGTACTGATTCCATTTTCTATTTTCATATCACCCTGAGTTTTCACTCCAGCAAGAGAAGAAAATAAAAGTTGTCCCCTCCCCTCGGTCAAAGGCATTTCAAACTCGAGATCAGCTTTATGATCTTGAATGGACTCACTCAATGAGCAAATCAACTTTGCCTGAGCCGAAAAAGAGAAAACAGAAAAAACGACGAACAAAATTAGGGTTTTCATTGATTTCATACCCCCTCCAATCTGAGGGGGGAACATATCAATATCTTATGGACTTGCAATTATATTAAACTAAATGGTCCAACAAAAACCGAAAGGTCGACCACCTATCTTTTTGAATTTACAGAGCATTTAATTGTTACGCTGGAAACATCTGTAGAATCAAGCTGACCCGCATCAACCATCGACTTCACCATCTCAACATACCCACCCGATAGAATTGCCCTGTTATACTCTTTATGATTTCGAATTTTCGACAAAACCTCGGTATTCGCAACAGTCAACTCGATTTGATCCAGATGAGTTGTCTGAGCAGAAGCATTACCCAAAACCCTCACCTGAACACCTCGAAATATCGAATTTTCCTCTTTTGTCAAAGCTCCCTCAACAAATAAGGATTGAAGTCCACTTTCATTTTTTCCGAGATAAACCGTCACTTCAAAAACATCACCAGCACTATGAGTGCCAGTCAGATCAACTTGCTGCCCAAGGCTTCTGCGTCCAAGTACTTCACTTCGATTTTGAATAACCACAGCATCCATCTCTTTCATAGATTCAACAGCCCCACCAACTCGTGCAATCGAGCCCTCACATCGAACAAAAAGTGGCTCAACCTTAGACTCCGCATAAGCAAAAAGGCTTGCGCAGATCGTCGTCATAAAAACCAAAACGTTCTTTTTCATAAAACCTCCAGACCTCGACCAAGGCCTATATTACAATACCTGTGCCACCCCTAGATTCGATTTGATCCAGATTTGAATTCATCTTTTGTCGAATACTTACACACATGCCCTTTCCCAGCCCTTGACTGAGGATGGTGAAACTCGGGAGAGACTGGCATTATCTGAAAAAGCCTGATAGTCTTTCCTGAGATATGCAACATCCTGATTTTTCAAGAATTTTTCTCACATGACATTAATACTATTCATCGGCTTTATCGTTCTTGCAGTTTCTTTTTTATGCTCGATGCTTGAGGCAACCTTTTTATCCATCACTGGAGCCTACGTTTCCCTTCAAGCCAGAGACAACCCACGAACAGGAAAGCTGATGGAGCGACAAAAAGAAATGATTGATCGCCCCATCTCTGCCATCCTCACTCTGAATACAATTTCACACACAGCTGGCGCCGCAGCCGTGGGCGCTCTTGTTCATCAGTATTATGGCAGTGATTATGTGACTGTTGTCTCTGTGATTTTTACTCTTTGTATACTGATTCTCTCAGAAATTATTCCTAAAAAAATTGGTGCCACCTACTGGCGAGTTCTTGCCCCATTTACAACATACACGATTCAGTTCATTATTCTTGTACTCTACCCGATCGTTCTTCTTTCTGAAGTCGTTGGTAAGGCCTTTAAATCTTCTGACGAACCCGAGATCACACGCGAAGAAGTCATCGCCACGGCTGAAATTGGTGTCGATGAGGGCACCCTGCATAGTAAAGAGTCCACCATCATTAAAAACTTACTCATGCTCAACAACATGTTCGTTTCTGACATTATGACTCCACGATCAGTCATTTTCGCACTGGATGCAAGCATGACTGTTGAAGAGGTCTTTGATAAATATAAGCCAATTCGGTTTTCCAGAATCCCCGTTTTTGAAGGTAATCTCGACAATATCATCGGTATGACCATGCGATATAAAATCCATGAAACTCTTTCTAGTGACAACCACGATGTCACCATTAAACAAATCACGACGTCCATTAACTCTGTACAAGAACGAATGACAGTAGCTGCTGTTATTGATTACTTCGTGAAGAAGAAAGAGCACATGGCTCTTGCTGTTGATGAATATGGAGTAGTTACAGGACTAGTTACACTCGAGGATGCAGTTGAAACTCTTCTCGGAGTCGAAATTGTCGACGAACTTGATCATGTCTCTGACATGAGACAATACGCCCTTGAGCAATGGCAGCTACGTAAAAGTCAAATTCGTAAAAACTAAGAGAGATCCTTATGAATTCTGAGCTTTGTTTTCTTTATGTCACCACCACCAATAACGAAAACGCAAAGCACCTTTCTAGGATTCTTTTGCAAGAAAAGCTGATCGCCTGCGCCAATATCCTGCCCCAAATGGAAGCACTTTACTGGTGGGAGGGTAAAATTGAAGAAGGTTCCGAGGCCCTCATGATATTAAAGACAACTCGTGATAAAATCGATCTTGTGAGAGCAAAATTAAAGACCATTCATCCCTATCAAACCCCATGTATCGCCGAGATTCATATCGACTCGATGAATGCTGAATATCAAAACTGGATTTTGAATAGCCTGAAATAAGCGGCTCCCTGCTCATCGGGTAAGGCCAGCCCTTAAAACCTCTTCTGAAGTGGGCTCAAAAAGAAACCAACGTAGTCCCAGAACAACAAAGATAGTCAAAACGAATAAAACCACGAAAATACTAACGGTTTGAAAATCTGTTTTTTTATTCTTTTTCATATGACTTAGCTTGATGACTGTTGCCCTTTCCTTCACTACAATAGAGCACAAACAGTGCCACCCCAATCGAGGTCACAATGACACAACAACTATCAAGATTAGAATTAGCCAGACGTATTTATCAAATCGCTTACCTTCGAGGAAACTTTAAACTGCGCTCTGGACAAACGTCTCAAGAATATTTTGATAAATATCGATTCGAAGCGAACCCCGAACTGCTCTCATCCATTGGAGATCACCTTGCTCCGCTCATCCCAAAGGGAACTGAAGTCCTTGCAGGACTTGAAATGGGTGGAATACCGATCGCCACTGTTTTGTCCCTGAAGACAGGAATTCCCGTAGCCTTTGTACGCAAAAAAGCCAAGGATTATGGCACCTGTCAGTTTGCAGAAGGCTATAGTGTTCAAGGTAAGAATGTTTGCATCATCGAGGACGTCATCACTACAGGGGGACAGGTCATCCTATCAGCAGCGGATTTACGCTCGCTCGGAGCTCAAATCTCGACTGTATTATGCGTGATTGATCGGGGCGGAGGTGCTGAAAAACTAAAAGAGGTCGGCCTTCAAATGAAACCACTTTTCCATATGGATGAGCTAAAATCATCATGACCGCACTTCAAGCCCTGCAAAGATCTTTTTTGAACTTTCTCAAACCAGCTCTTCTGATTAGAATTTTAGTTCCTATTTTTACGGCGACTCTGGTTTGGTTTGGCCTAGTCATTTTCTATTGGTCAAGCTGGCTTGAGACGATGTCTCATTTTTTACAAGACACCTGGCTTATTTCGGCTTCGACCAAACTTCTCTCTTTTATGGTCGAAATAGAGCCTTTGATCGTTGCGTCTTGGGTTGGAACACTCTTTTTGATCGTGATCGTTCTTTTTGCGCTCTATTTTTTAATATTGATGACAACTTCTCTTATCTTGCTCCCGCTGCTGACCCACACTATTTCTCAAGAAAGCTTTCCTTTGCTTGAAAAAAAACGAGGTGGAAGTATCGTCGGCAGCATCTGGAATTCAGTCTCAGCCACTGTTATTTATTTTGGATTTTTTATTGTGCTGCTGCCTTTTTTTCTCATTCCAGGTTTGCAGATAGTCATACCCGTACTTTTAAATGCCCTCGTGACCCAAAAAATATTTTGTTATGATATTTTACAAGACTATGCTTCTCGAGAAGAACGCCAATATATCTTAAAAGAAAAAAGGGCTGAGATTTTTCTACTTGCTCTAGCCCAATCCGTATTTTTCTATATACCAATATTGAATTTTATCGCCCCCGCAATTGGAGCTATGTCTTTTATCTACTTCTTACTTTCTCACCTTGAGCAGATGAGGCTTGGGAAAATTAAATAACTCGGACAGGTCTTCGCATTACTCCCAGATGGTCAACCGTAATGAAAGGCGAATCTAAAGAGTCAATACAAAGAGCGATGTATTTTTCAACTTTTATATTTGGGAATTTTTCTAAAAATTCAGCTGTATCCACGAGCTTATAGAAACACTCGTACTTCTCTAAGATTTGATTTTGCATCACTTGAATTTTCTTCTCAAGAGTGGGACTGGCTAAAAACTCTTCAACATCTGGGTGCTCCCCATTGGGCTGATAAAGTCTGAGGGGAAGCTCTTTGATCAGCTCGAAAAATTTTTCATCAACTGAATCTAGGTAAACAACTTTATATTTTGCATGTTCGGTATCAACGATCATCACATCCCCCTTGAATTATTTTTCTGCCGCTATATAGGCAACCCAGGCCAAGCAGGCCTCGCCCTTTTCCGTTCTCGTGTAAACTCCATCCCCTGTTCCACTGCGAGTTGTACCCTCCCAGTAGACATGGGTTTTCTTAAATCCCACTTCTTCAAGAATCTCTCGAACCTCAGGAATGGTCCACATTCTCCAATCATAAGTGAAAACATTTTTGACCTTCTTCTGACCTTTTAACTTGAAATGAATGTGAAACTTTGCACGATGGGTAACGGGATCAAAATCTTCTTGATCCCAATAATAAGTGAAGTTTTTATTTTTTGAGTTTTCCTCGTTGGCGTCTTGACAAAGACTTCCGCCAAAAAGATCGAGCATAAAAATTCCATCTTTTTTTACTGATCTGTACACATTCAAGAAATACTGCTTCAGCATCATTCTGGATTTAAATAAAAAATAGGAAAAATTCATCGCCACGATAATGTCAGCCTGTGGCAAATCAGGTGTTAAGACATTTTTCTCAAGCAGGCAAACCCGCTTCTGTTGATTCTCCTTGAGCCTTGGTAGGTAATGAGACCTGCCATACTCAAGGGGCTCTGGATCAAGATCAATGCCATAGGCCTGATATTTTGGATTTAATTTGACCCACTCACATGACAATGTGAATGTCCCACAAAAATCTTCACGAAAAATCTTTGGCTCTTTTTTTCTCAGCTCTCTGTAGACTTTTCGAAAAAAGACAACATCCACATCCGGAGACTGGACGGACTTCAAATAGAGATCATATTTATCAAACAATCTCTTCTCACTGATCTTGCGAACTCGGCGTTGTGATTTTTTTGTTTTTGGCATTTGACCCTTAGGGAACCTCAGCAAGAATTTCACGAATATCTCTTTCGATCTCATGCTTCTGAGGAACTGTGGCATCCTCGAGATTCGGATGCAAACCGATTCCTGGAACATTCTTCCCCGCCAAAACCCGAGGACGCGCAAGCAATTGATAAAATAGCTCTTGAGTCACTCGATACGCCAGATGCTCACCAAAATTTGTGACCTCTGTGTCCTCATTCACAAAAAGAACTCGACCTGTTTTCTGGACCGAGCTTTTGATCATTGCCCAGTCATAAGGATAGATCGAGCGAAGATCGATGACTTCAACAGAGATGCCTTCTTGTTTCAATGCATCTGCCACTTCATTACAAAGCAAAAGATGCCGTCCGCAAGAGACAACCGTAATCTGGTCTCCTTGTCTTGTGATTTTACCCTTCCCAATGGGAACTGTGTACTTTTCAAGCTTTGGCCACTTTGGCTTCCATTTTGACCGATCTCCGATTGGAGCATCAATCATAGCCTTCAGCTCCTTTTCACTTTCTGGCTCCCCTGGGATGAGCTCTTCACCACGAGATCTCATCAATGCCTTTGGTTGCAAAAATAAAATAGGATTTGGATCTTCAATCGCAGACAAAAGCAGCCCATAACAATCTAGAGCATTGGACGGCATCACAACTTTCCAACCTTGCAAACGAGAAGCCCAGGCATCAAAACTGTGCGAGTGGTAAACTGATCCTCTGATCCCTGCTCCAACTGGCGTAATCACAACAAGAGGCATTGAATACTGACCGTTAGAAACCCAGTGTGTATTTCCCGCAATTTTCAAGAGATCAATTGTGTTGAAAATATAATCGGCAAACTGAATTTCAGCCACACAGCGCTCACCAGCCATCGCGATTCCCATCGCCATGCCGATAATGCCTCGTTCATCTAGTGGTGAATTCCAGGCTGTTTTTAATCCTTGAGTTGCCGTAAAGGCTCCACCAAGAGGAGCTCCGACATCTTCTCCAAAAATATCCTTAACACCAAGATTTTCCTCACCGTAATGGAGGGCCATACGGATTGCTTGAGCCATATTTGCCATTAGAATTTCCTCCAGTCCGCATTTTCATTATTCACAAAAACATGATCCCAGATTGTTTCTGCCGCAGGACCAGCTTCAGATCGAACCAACTGCTGAGCTTCAAACCCCTCTTGCTCATAAGACTGCCAAAGCTCTTGAACCTCTTTTTCCTTCAGATAGCCAGCCTTCAGGAGTTTGGCTTCAAACTCTTTTAAGCAATCAACCTCTTGGGTATTGAGATTTGCTCCACTTGCTGATGAGTGGCCATAAAGACGAGAAAGCTGAGCCTCGATAAACGAGGGTTTTCCTGTCTTGCGAATGTAATCCATTTCTTCTTGAATCGCGATGTAAGACTCGATGGGATCATTTCCATTAATGACTCGCGAACGAATATTAAATGCCTTGGCCCTGTCTGCGATGAAAGTTTCTCCGTGCTGCCCATGGTAAGAAGTCGAAATACCCCAAAAATTATTTTGAACTGTGATCAGCATGGGTAATTCATGCCCTTTGCGCGAAGCCCACACTAAACAACTTGCAAAATCCCCCTCTGCCGTTCCGGCATCACCGCCTGTCACAATCGTCAGAGCTTTTTTGTTGTGACGTTTTTGAACATGGGCTGTTCCAAGCGCCTGAATGTATTGAACTTCGATTGGTGATGAAACTGGAACAACATTCCACTTGGGATAACAATAGTGGTTGGAAAAATTACGGCCGCCCGTTGATGGATCTGTTGCCCGATTCATAATTAATCGGATTGAATCAATCATTGGCATACCCATGGCAATTAGCGTGGGTGTACATCGATAATGCAAGTGAAGATAGTCATACTCGGGTCCTTGACCTTTTTTGACCTGTAATCCGAGTGGAACACCGAAAGCCTCTTCCCCTGGTCCACCGATCCAAAAGAAAGCATCTCCAGCTTTGTAAATTTTGATTAATCTTTCCTCAAGAACCCGAGACTTCACCATCAGTGAATGCATTTGGATTAATAGTTCTTTGGGTAGCTTTTTAAGCTCCGCAGAAGAACTCTTTGTAGACAAAGTCTTCGACGTGGACTTTGCGGTGGTTTTTTTACTCATAACAGCTCCTCGCTGAATATCCATTAAGCCTTTACTGTTTTATATCTCTCCAGCAATGACTCAATGGATAATACTCTGCACTAATCGGTTTATTTCGTTGAGGACTGAGGGGCATCAGATACCGGGACAGAAATAGGCTTTTTAGAGGCTTTCTCTCGAGCAGTTAAAAAGCCTCTCAAAACCTCCTCACATCGTCCACACAAATCATGCTTCAGGGCATAATTGGCTAATTCTTTAAACTGCTCTCCCCGCTCTACAGCCAAAGAATCTTTTGAAGCCGTCGGCAACCAAGGCCGACCCTCTGCTCCAGCCAGGTCTCTCTGATAGGGACTTCCTTTTTCCGCAACAGAAAGGTCCTCATAGCCGGTCTCATCTTCGTGAGGGATTTCTGTTGAACGACGATATTTAATTTTTATTTTTTTACCGCCATCTAATATTTCCTCATGAACCTCATCCTCGTCCACAAATCGGTCTGCTGGAACAATGTGCAGAACTCTTTCGTAACCCTCGGCCCCAGAAAATTTGAAACTGACCATCCCCTGTCGTCGATCACATTGAAGCTCTTGTGGGTTCAAGGCCGCGACCTTTTGTCCGTACTCAACAAGCATCTCTTTATCACATTTCCCTTTTGACTTAAGGGCAACATTCAACAGATCCATATAGGTGACTTCACCCACCCTAACACTCATCACAGATGACGAATACTTTGCCATTCGCGATGAAATAGCAAAAAGGGTCACAGCAGTTTTAGTTGGAAGTCCCGCCTCTTGAGCCCAAGCAATTGGCAACAAACTAAAATGCATACTTTGCTTCGGCTGAGCCGCCACCAAAGAGCTGAGTTTCTTCCAACGTGTTGATGGCTCAAAACTGGGAGAAAGCTTAATTTTCTCTCCATTAATCTCAAACTCATAATGTTCTCGATCGATAAAAAGTAAAGTGGCCTCAGATTTTCCGTCTCGAACTGTGAAAAGACCATTCTCATAAGTAAGCTTTGGCATTTCATAAGAGTTTCGAAGGTCCTTACTGCTATTAATCAATTTCCAAATATATTTTCGGTCACCTGGTATAACATTTTTTGTCATTTTATGGATGAACTGATGAAAATGTTTGGAGGAGTTATGGTTCGCCATAATTTCATCAGCAACAGTTCCGCCTTTCGAGGCCAGAACTGTAGTCGCAAATAAGCTCCCAACCAATAATAACATCATGCTTTTCATTCAAACCTCACTTGTTTGCAATGGACTTTGATCCCAGTGCAGAAGTTAAGTCACCAAGAACATTCAGCGCCTCTTGAATATCAGCTCTTTTTAAATACTCTTTTTCTTTTTCAGCTTTGCCGGCACTTTTCACAGCCTTAGCTTTTTCTTTCTTTTCCTTATCTTTAGAGGCCTCAGAAAGCTTAATCAATTTTCCCTTTTGTTTTGATTTATTTAATTCATCAATAATTTTTTTAAACTCTTCATTTTTTTCAACACGTGTTTTTGATTTCTCAGCTAATGACTTGAGCAAATCAGGTTGAATCACCGTCCAGGCACTCGCACCTTCTTTGACATAGGCGTCAGGTGAAATGAAACTCGGAATCTGCTTAGGGGGTAGAGAATAATCTAGACTCTTTTCTCCGATATCATCCTGATTGTATTGACCGGGCAGGGGAATATCTGCCTCAACCCCTCGATGTTGAGTTGAGAAACCACCTGGGGTAAAGAACATCCCCACTGTCACTTTGACAGCTCCAAGAGCTCCGCTGTTGGGTGGAATATCCACAACTGTTTGGACAGTACCTTTTCCAAAAGTATGATCTCCACCGACAATGACCGCCCGTTTATAATCTTTTAAAGTTCCAGAAACAATTTCAGAAGCACTCGCACTAATTCGACTTGTTAAAACAACCAGTGGGCCCGACCAATCCACTGTCGAATCCTGATCCTTAAGAGTAATCTCTCCTCGCCCCTCATCTTTTGAGGACTGTTTTACAACATTTCCGGTGGCAAAAAATAATCCAGCAATTTTTACCGCATCTTCTAGACTTCCTCCACCGTTATTCGATAGATCTAAGACTATGCCTTCAGCTTTATTTTGGCGAGCTTCTTCAATTAACTTTTTCATATCCGCTGCACAAGATCTGCCTCCCCGTCGAGCATCAGCATAAAACGATGGCAGGGTTAAAATCGCGAACTTCCTCTTTGCCCCACCGATCTCACGATCGACGTATGTAATTGAGGCCGCATCATCTTCAAGCTTAACTTTATCTCGAACAATGGATACTTCCACACGAGTCTTGCCATCTCCCTTTTTTCGAAGAACCAATAATCGAACCGTAGAGCCCTTAGGACCACGAATTTTTCGAACAACATCACGAAGATCCATTTCAATAATATTCTCCATGGAACCTTTTTCACCTTGCCCCACCGCAATGATCTTATCCTGCGGTTGAACAAGACCTGAACGAGCAGCAGGGCCACCTGGAACCAAGGCTTCGATCACTGTAAATCCATCCTGAGATGAAAGTGTTGCTCCAATCCCCTCGAGCGAAAGACCCATCTGAATGCGGAAATCTTCATTTGAATCACGAGAAAAATATGAGGAATGTGGATCTAATCCATTCGCGAAGGCATCGAGATAACCAGAAAGGACATCTGTCTCTTTTGTCTCGGTGATTTTCTTAAGAGCTCGATCCCAACTTTTAATAACATTTGTTTTTGCTTCTTCAAGCTTCATATCTGTGGCTAAGTAATTTGAAATCTGAAAATGAACATATTTTTTTAAGAAATCTTCAGATTCTTCTTTAGTTGCCGGATAGGGTTTTGTTTGAGGATCAAAAACAAACTCAACTTTTGAGTCAAATTTATAATCTTTTCCGAGCATCTTCTTCGCAAACTCAGCTCTCTCTTTTACTCGAGCCACTAGAAGCTTTTGAATTTCCGCAAATGGAGAGCAATCCTTGGCCTTTGTTTTTTCAAGAATATTTCCCATCAGTTTTTTGATTTGATCCACGTCAGGTTTTGTCAGATAAACTTTTGTCGGATCAAGGTGCTTTGTGTACTGATCAATCACTCTTTCCTGAAGAGCCGAATCTCGCTGTGAATACTTCACGTGTTGGCTGAGATAAACTTGTTCAATCGCATAGATATATCGACAATCCAGATCGGGCATTCCAGATTCACTTGCAAACGATGAAATCGCGATGAACGTCGATACAACAAAACCAAAAATAGATGAAGTTGACATGATGATCCTTATTGAGAATGTTAGTTCTTTAAGAATATCAGGAATGTGCAAAATCGGTAGGTGGTTTTTTGTGAACTCTAGAAATGCAGACAAAGGATGGGATATGGGGCTCAGGACTTTTGTCTGATATTATCAAACAAGGTAAATTGCTCAGCTTCTGCTTGTGTGAGTCGAGAGTCCTCCAAACCGCCACTCACATTAATTTCATGTTTTAAAAATTCGCCTTTTTGAGTCTCAATCATAAAGAAGCTCATCTCAGGATATATGTGCTTCAGTCGTCTCATCTCCTCGATGATCAATTGAATATTTTTAGGATCATCATCGGACATTCCAAAGCGATGATGAGCGCTATAACCATATTTTTTTATTGCTTGCTCAACTGAAGCCCGAATAGCCGCTTGCTTTAAATGGGCAACGCTCATCTTCAAATCAGGATCCCCCAATTCTTTTCGTGTTGGCTTGTGGCTCACTGGAAAAATGCTGAGAAAATTCGGTTTCTGGGGCAAATGCCCCGCTTCTACAAATAGATTAATCCCTAACTCAATTGTTGCAGGTGAATGCCCCCGAGCTGTGATCACTGAAATTGGACGTTGATTAAAAGCTGCATGATAGAAACAAGACCAAGATGGCCCCTTCCACTGAAAATCGGGAAAGCCAAGAGCCTGAGCCACATCGTGAATAAAAACTTGGGTCTGTAGACCTAAACGGTGAAGCTCATCACTGTGATGGTCTCGAAAATTTCGAAAAGTTCCCGTTTGATCATCCCAACGAATTTCATAATCACGAAATGGACCTGAACTTCCGATATGACTATGTTCCTGAGCAAACTGACCACTCGAGATCGGAAGTTCTGCACCAGTCGCCTTGTGAAACAAAACAAGTGGAGTTGTCAAAAAAGCTACGTTGTCATCAAAATCAAAAAAATAAAAACTGCGACCACCTAAATGAGCATTGCGATCAGCCTCTTGCTCACGAGATATCCCAAACTCCATTTGCGAAGGAGCCGCCTTGGGAACCTGAATGGGTGGCTTTGAGCCTAAATCATTGGAATCAGTCATATTATGACGCACTGTATCCTATTGTTCGCATTTTTACAATAGACAAAAACTTCTGTGATTTCAAGTGATTAAATGTGTATATCTTGGCCCCATGCAAATCGACATTCTTTTTCAGGACGAAGACCTTCTTGCGGTAAATAAACCCCCAGGAGTTCCCAGCCAACCCACCCCCGACCCCAAACGTCCAAGCCTGATTTCATTTCTTGAAAAACAATTGCCTGGAAAAAAAATTTTTCTTCACCACCGTCTTGATCGAGATACTTCTGGAGTTATTCTTTTTGGACTGAGTTCTCGAGCCAACAAACCCCTGACTGATATTTTTCGTGAACATCAAATTACGAAAACCTACCAAGCTCTGGTCAAACCACGCCCAGATCATCCTTGCCCCAAAAACTGGGTCATACAAAATCATCTCGCCCCAGTGCGTGATTCAAAACAAAAACTCATGCGAATGGTGGTGGTGAAAAAGGGTGGTTGGTTTGCTGAAACTCATTTTCGGTTGATTTCATCATCTCAACATTTTGACCATATCGAAGCCAAGCCACTGACAGGAAGAACTCATCAAATCCGAGTTCACACAGCCTGTGAAAAACGTCCCATTTTGGGCGATTCTCTTTACGGAGGAAAAAGCTCTCTCGTGCCACGATTGATGCTTCATGCTCAAAGCCTTGAGCTGAAGCATCCCATCTCAGGAGAGGCATTGAAAATCGAAGCCCCTCTTCCGAAGGACTTCGCTTCTATTCTCAACCGCCAATAATTTATTTCTTTTTCTTTGGAGTAGCTTTTTTGGCTTTTTTGGCTTTTTTGGCTTTTTTGCCCGCTGAAGTTTTGACCCCACCCCGGTCACCCAGCAATGCCAAAGCCTCTTCAAGTGTGAATTTTTCTGGAGTAGCTCCTTCGGGCAAAGACGCATTCGTCTTTCCCATTTTCACATAGGGACCATAAGGACCGTTCATAATCTGAATCGGCTCTTTTGTTTCTGGATGAGGACCTAATTCTTTCAACGGAGCTGCTCGCCCACGACCACGCTTAGGTTGGGAGAAGAGCTCCATTGCTTTTTCCAAAGTGAAATTAAAAATACTTTCTGTCTTTGGAATGGATCGATAGTCACCTTCGCAAACAACATAGGGGCCAAAGCGACCAATGCCCGCTTTAATTTCTTTTTTCAAAGTAGAATGAAGACCTAAAACCTTTGGCAATGAAAGTAACTCTAAAGCTTCTTTCATTGTGATCGTTTCAAGCGGAATTGAAGGCGGTATAGAGACTCGTTTTGGTTTTGAATCATCACCCTCAACATCGCCCAACTGAACATAGGGACCAAAGCGACCATTTAAAGCATATACAGGAAGCCCCGTCTTAGGATCTTTTCCAAGCGCGTCTGCCCCATTAATTTTTTGATCAATCAACTTATCTGCGACCTCTGCGGTCATATCAGCAGGAGACTCACTATCTGGGATCGAGGCACAAATTTCTTCTTTACCTCTTTTGGTGCAAACATAGGCGCCAAATTTTCCGACTCGAAAGGCGTACTTCTCAAGACCTGGCAGAATAATTCCCCGAGCTTCGTCAGCATCAATCTTCTTTTCTTGAGACTCAACCTGAGATTTTAAGCCTGTCTTTCCAAAATAAATTTTTTCAAGATATTTTTCTGAAACCAGGTCTCCGTCAGCTATATCATCCAGAGATTTTTCCATTTCAGATGTGAATCCCAAATCAACAAACTGGGGCAAATGTCGACTGAGCAATTTTGAAACCACCATGGCCGTAAATGTCGGGACTAAGGCAGTGCCCTGTCGCTTCACGTAACCACGGTCAATGATTGTTCCGATGATTGAAGCATAAGTAGAAGGACGACCAATCCCCTCTTTCTCCATTTTTTGCACAAGACTGGCCTCTGTAAATCGAGCTGGTGGCTTTGTCTCATGATCTGTGGGCTGAAGATTTCCGCACTTTAACTGATCATTCAGCTTCATCTTAGGCAGATGAACCTCTCTCTCTGATAAATCAGCATCAGGGTCATCACTGCCCTCAACATAAGCTCTGAGGAATCCAGGGAACTCAATCGTCATTCCCGAGGCTCCGAAGGTCGCATCACCAACCTGAATCTTAGCACTCACTTGTTTCTGCTTGGCATCGACCATTTGGCTCGCCACGGTTCGCATCCAAATCATTTCATAAAGCTTTAATTGAGTGCCGGATAAATCTGTATCGGACGGATCAACAAAAGATGTTCCTGCAGGACGAATGGCTTCGTGGGCTTCTTGGGCACCTTTAACTTTTTTTGCAGCGTAATTTCGTGGTTCCGCAGGCAAAAACTCTTTTCCATACTTGGATTGAATGCAGGATCTTGCTGCTTTGATTGCCTCTGTCGATAAGAAGGTTGAATCTGTACGCATATAGGTAATGTATCCCTGCTCGTACAATTTTTGAGCAACCTGCATGGTCTCTCGAGAACTTAGCCCCATCTTTCGATTGGCCTCTTGTTGTAAAGTTGATGTGATAAAAGGAGGAGCTGGCTTTCTTGAAACTGGCTTTTCTTCAACTTCGGTAACTACCCACTTTTCAGTCTTTAATTTTTGAACAAGTTCTGTCGCCTTTTTTTGATCCAGTATAATAAGATTTTTTCCGTCGCCAGAAAGCTCGCCCGTAGTTCCATCAAAATCTTTTCCCGTCGCAATTCTGGCGCCTTTTAAAACCTGAAGACGACTTTCAAATTCAGCCCCATCTTTTTGAAGATGGGCCAAAATTCCCCAGTATTGAGCCTTTTTAAATTGAATTCGCTCAAGTTCGCGCTCCGCAATCAGGCGAACAGCCACGGACTGAACTCGTCCTGCGGACAAACCAAAAGCGACCTTTTTCCAAAGCAGTGGAGAAATGGTATAGCCCACCAGACGATCTAAAATTCTTCGGGCCTCTTGGGCTCTGACGAGATTAAAGTCTATTCCACGAGTATCTTTTAAAGATTTTTCTATCGCCTCTTTTGTGATTTCGTTAAAAATCATTCGTTTTGTCGGAATTCGAGGGTGAAGCACCTCAGTCAAATGCCAAGAAATACTTTCCCCTTCACGGTCTTCGTCCGTCGCTAGGTAAAGCTCAGAGGCCTCTTCCATTTTATCTTTCAACGTCTTAACAACTTTTTCTTTATTTTTGGGAATACAATAAATGGGCTCAAAATCCTTATCAACATTGACTCCAAGCTTTGCCCAATCGTACTTTTTATACTTCTCAGGAATCGCCTTGGCAGACTCAGGCAGGTCACGAATATGTCCCATACAAGATTCAACAACATAATCCTTGCCTAAGAACTTTCGAATCGTTTTTGCCTTTGTTGGAGACTCGACAATGACAAGCTTCTTTCCACTGCCGGAACTTGAACTTGATTTCTTTTCAGCTTTTGCAGGCTTTTCAGTCGGTTTCTTTTTTGCCATGATTGTCCTTATATATATGTCTCTTCGCTCACAGATGAAAATGAGGTCGAACCCCCCACTTCGGCAAGCTGATTTTACGACTCAAGGCGCAAGGCTGGGCCAGTCTCGTTTTCATTTTTGCTTATTTTCACTACACTGAAGAAATGAAAAATCTTCGAGAATTCAAACACAAAATCAAATTTCTGCTGACTGATATCGACGACACTCTTACTGACGAAGGTCGACTTGGACCAGAGGCCTATGAAGCTCTCTGGGAGCTTTCAAAAAATAATATCCAGGTGATTCCTGTCACTGGACGTCCGGCGGGATGGTGCGAAATGATTGCTCGTGTTTGGCCTGTTGCTGGAGTCGTCGGAGAAAATGGCGGATTTTATTTTCGCTATGCGAATAAGAAAATGATTCGACACTTCGTCTTTGATCAAAAAACTCAGCAAGAAAATCGAAAAAAACTCGAGCTCATTGAAAAAGAAGTTCTTGCTCAAGTTCCAGGCACAGCCCTGGCATCGGACCAATTTTGCCGTTTGATGGATCTTGCCATTGATTTTTGCGAAGATGTTCCCGCGCTTCCAAAAACAGAGGTGCAAAAAATTGTTTCCATCTTTCAAAAACATGGAGCTCAAGCAAAAGTGAGTTCCATCCATGTGAACGGGTGGTTTGGACAATATGATAAACTGACTCAATCTCTGAACTTTCTAGCAAAAGAGTTTAATATCACAGCAGAAGAGGCAAAAATAGCCTGCGCTTTTTCTGGAGATTCTCCCAACGATGAACCCATGTGGAAGTACTTTCCCCATAGCTTTGCAGTCGCTAATGTAAAAAACTTTATCGACGATATCCAACATAAACCAAATTATGTTTCTATAAATACGGGTGGTCTTGGCTTCGCTGAAATCGCTCAATCTATATTGAAAGCATAAGCAAGACCTGAGTCGATAAGCAAATGAACCTCTGCCAAACAACTCATTTTCTTTGTGCATTTTTGATGTTTAAATATTCTAGGACTATTCTCTACAGTCGAGGTTACTATGCTCTCAAAGTTGGATCTGAAAAAAAGACTTATTATCATTTTTTCGATTTGCATCGGATTTAATTTAATTGTCTTACTGGCTCAGTTTTACATATATTCAAACACACTGAATCTTTCATTCTCTGTCTTGATTGGCCTCAGCATAATACTGAGTTTTGGAACAGCCTATTATTTTTCCAACAGTCTATTTAAAAAGCTCCTTTCAGTCTCAAGTCTTCTCAATAAATCTATTGATGAAATTACGTTCACCTCACAAGAAGTCTACAAAGAGGGCGCTTCTTTGGCTGAGGGTGTTTCTTCGCAGGCCGCAGCCCTACAACAAACGTCGGCAGCGGCCGAAGAAATTAAAGCTACAGTTTCCCAAAATGCAAAATACGCAGAGTCATCTCAGGAGGTATCTCGTCAAAGTGCCGACGCCGCGGAACGAGGCAAAACAGCTGTCGAAAAAGCTATCGGGGCCATCGAAAATATTGACGTGAGCACATCTGCGATCACTAAAGAGATGGAAGAAAACAATGCCGAAATGAAAAAGATTTTAGCTATCATCTCTCAAATTGGTGAAAAAACGAAAGTCATTAACGATATCGTTTTTCAAACAAAACTTCTTTCCTTCAATGCCTCTGTTGAAGCTGCGCGAGCTGGCGAACAAGGCAAGGGCTTCGCAGTGGTGGCAGAAGAAGTTGGAAATCTCGCCACAATGAGTGGTAATGCCGCAAAAGAAATCAATGAAATGCTAGATGCCAGCATGAAAAATGTGAATGAAATCGTCAAAAACACTCAAATCAAAGTGCAGCATTTAATTAAAGAAAGTCAAACCAGTGTTTCCCAAGGGATACAAGTCACCAAAGAATGTGGGGAAATTCTCGATGAAGTCGTTGTGAATGCAAAAAATGTTGATGAAATCATGAAAGGCATTACTGTTGCTTCACAAGAACAATCCCGAGGAATCGATGAGATTTCAAAGGCCTTGCTTGAACTGGATAAAACAACTCAGTTTAATGCCCATTCATCAAAAGTCTTAAGCCAATCCTCTTTTCAACTTTCTGGACAATCTGAAACACAAAAATCCAACTATAAAGAGCTTATTCAAATTATTCTTGGTACAGATTCCATCTTAGACCTTGAAAATAAAATGGACTTCCGAGCTGCTATCAGTGCTCATATTGGGTGGAAAATGAAACTGAATAAATTCATATCCTCTCCTGATAACTCACTTGATGAAAATGTCGTCTGCAAGGACAATCTGTGCGCTCTCGGGAAATGGATTTATGGACATGGACTGGATTATCAAGAAATTCCAGAATATGAGGCACTCAAATCAAGCCATGCGGATTTTCACGTCTGTGCAGGGAGCATTATTAAACTCGTAAAACAGGGTGAAATTAACCAAGCTAAAGAAAAAATGGCACCTGAGGGCGACTTTACCCGACTTTCAGAGCGCACCGTGGAGCTTATCGAGGCCATTGAGAAAAAAGTTGAGACCTAAGTCTTACTCACAAAAATAAGCCTGTCCTCGTACAGAAGTTCCAAGTGCGCCCATGGTTTCCATTTTGACATAGTTAGCACCCTTTCGGATAGCATCAGCCTTCATGTCCTCAAGTGCGTCCTCGGTTGTGCCGTTAACACTTTTCGTGCGGCCTTCAATCATTCCCAAATCCTGGCACTTTCCCTTCGGCATCTCTCGTGAAACAGTGATGTCTTTTTTCGTCGGTAGAACTGGGTGCGAACTGCACGCAGTCAGAGCACAAAATAAAATAAAAAATATTGATAATTTCATATACTCTCCACGTCTAATCTATGCGTGAAGATATAAAGAATCAAGCCCCAGAATTGGGGCTTGATCTCAACGACTATCTCACACGAACACCAAAATCCAATCGGTATTCACCACGACTGCCCGATAAGTTATCTGAAGTTGCTGTAATGATCACCTTTCGAACAAAAGCTCGATCAAGGAAAGTTCCAATTTCCTGCCCCTCACGAACGACTGTACGCAATTCTGAAAGATCAAACATTCGTCCATCCTGAAGTTCTGCCATTGCTCGAGTAATGCGCACCCGCTCTTTTGTTCCAGTGATTCGAATTCGAAGAACGGGCTCATCGAATCGACGAGTGTTAAACTCTTTTGTTGTTTCAACAAGCTTCTGAGTTCTCTCTGAACCACCTTCATAATACTCAATTCTTCCCCATGGATCTTCATGTGGAGGACGTGGCCCTGGGCCAGGACCTGGTCGCGGACCGGGACCGGGTCCTGGATAGGGTGCCGGACCTGGATTCGGTCGGAATGGATCACGATTTCCAATCAGAATGACCCGATCCACCATGACATGACCTCGAAGATGAACCATCCAAGCACCTTGAGATATTCGGCCTGGATTATAAAAATCTATTGAAAAATATGTTCGAGGGTCTGGTGAGTAAAACCACTCTCGGCGCCCATCAACCATACGGACTTCAGATCGAACCCCTGCAATTTCGACTTGAGCCTCAGCTCGTCCGAATTCGCTTTTAGCGATCAAAACAACTCGCTCAATATCAAATGACTGTTGATCAAAGTAAGGTTGCTGACGAGAAAGCTCCTGTCGCAGATGCAAGGTCATATCACCCCTTACCTCATATCCATTAAATCGCAACTCAACTGACTCTTGCCGGTATTGAGCCTGAGCTATCAGACTAGCTGCTGAGATCAACACGCCAAGTCCTAAATTCATGAGTGGTTTCATTTTGTCCTCCTTATTTCAATTTTTCTTATTCAATTCCATATTGTTTCTCATCACGTCTCTCTATAGCGAACGAGATGCCAATCTTTCTGGACAAATTGATACCGATACGAACTCTCATTTTCTATCGATGGTAACGTTATGCATATCAAATGTTACTTAATATTGATTTTCGACCAAGGTCTAGGCAGTTCACACCTATGGAGCAAGTAAATATTTCTGTCTCATATACCTTTTCTTCAAACCTGGACTCAGTTTTTCAATAGAATAACGAAGCATGGTTCGAGGCATAACATGAGCATTTTGATTTAAAAATTTCACCAAGGATTTTAAATCCCGTTTTCCGACCTCACGAAGCATCCACCCCGTTGCCTTATGCATCAAGTCCTCTTTATCTTCAAGAAGAAGAAGACTCAGCTCAATAGTCTCTTGATGGCGACCTTTTCGGAGAAAGGCGAATGTGGCAAGCACTGCAATTCTTCTATCCCAAAGATTTTTCGATTTCACCAATTTGTAAAGCAACCGAGGGTCATCTGTTTCAAAAAGCCACTCACCGACAATCTGAGGAGCTGAAGTATCAACCAAATCCCAATTGTTCATTCGAGATTTGTATTTCAAATAAAATTGAAAGATTTTTTTTCGTTTGAGCTGATCTGCCCGCTTGTACTGATCGACAAGGATCAGCAGCCCCATCAATCGATCCTCATGCACACCTGACTTGAGCAAATGAGAAATCTCTTTAAATGAAAGGTCCTTGTGTTTTTTGCTCGTCAATCTTGTTTCAGGAACTTTCACACCGATAAAAATATCCCCAGCACCATATTGGCCAGAACCTGTCTTAAAGAAACGCTGAAGAATTTGAGATTTCTCGCGACTGGCGAACTTTCTCAAATCCTTCTGGGCTTGGATCAGCTTGGGCATTATTTCTTCTGTGGAGTCTGATTTCCAAGCAGCGCTGCAAAGGGATTGTTAAATGGGGATGCCTGTGGTCGAGGTGGAGGCCCCTGCTGAGGTCTTCCACCCTGGCCACCTTTTCCACCAGGTCTTTGCCCCTGATGATGTGGCTTTCCTCCCCCTTGCGGTCTCTGCTGAGGTCGCTGATCACGAGACTCTCTTCGTTCTTCTCTTGCAGGAGCCGCATCCATTTTCATAGAAAGAGCGATCTGATTCTTCGCCAAATCCACACCAATCACTTTCACAGTGACCTGATCACCCGGATTCACCACTTTTCTTGGATCATCAACAAACTTGTGTGACAGTTCTGAAATATGAACCAGTCCGTCCTGATGAACTCCGATATCCACAAAGGCTCCAAAGTTCGTTACATTTGTCACAATCCCTGGGCAAATCATGGACTCTTTTAAATCTTTCACTTCAAAAATATCATCACGGAACTGGAAAACCTTAAAGGGATCACGCGGATCTCGACCTGGCTTCTCAAGTTCTTTAATCATATCATCGAATGTATATGTACCAATGACCTCGGCCCACTTGCTTCGAAGGTTCAGTAGTTTTTTTGCACCCTCACCGACGAGATCTGAAATTCCAACACCCAATTCATGAGCCATATCCCGAATTGCTGAATATCGCTCTGGATGAATTCCTGTTGAATCCAGAAAGACTTTTCCGTTTGGAATTCTTAAGAAGCCAGCTGCTTGCTCATAGGCCTTTGTTGAAAACTTTGGAACTTTCATCAACTCACCACGATCTGAGAAAAGATGAGCTTTTCGATGTTCAACAATATTTTTAGCCAGCGAGGGGCCGATACCTGATACATAGGAAAGTAAGGCCTCTGAAGCCGTGTTCAGATCAACACCAACGTTATTCACGCAACTTTCAACAACGGCATCTAGTCCCTTTTTCAGTTGAGTTTGATTCACATCATGCTGATATTGACCAACACCGATGGATTTTGGATCAACCTTGACCAACTCAGATAAAGGATCTTGCAAACGACGAGCTATCGAAATAGCTCCCTTAACAGTGACATCCAGATTCGGGAACTCTTGCCTTGCTGCTTCAGATGCCGAGTAAACCGAGGCACCTGATTCGTTCACCATAATCACTGGGATTTCTTTACCAATGTCTTTCAAAATTTTTCGAATAAAGATTTCTGTTTGCCGACCAGCTGTGCCGTTACCGACAGCAATGGCTTCAATCTGAATCTGCTTCACAGTTTCCGCAAAAAGTGCTTTTGCTTTTTGTTCAGCATTGTCGCCCAAAATTTGCATCACCGTGTGAGTAACAAAGTGTCCACCCTTATCAACAAGGGCAATTTTACATCCCGTTTTCAATCCGGGATCCACACCCAAAACCACTTTGGGACCAAACGGGGATCCCAAGAGAACTTTACGTACGTTCTCAGCAAAAACTTTAATCGCATCAAGATCTGCGTGGTCTTTGAGTGCCTTATGAACTTCATTTGTCACAGAGGGAACAACATAGACTGATAGCGCAAGCTTTGCGCAGGTCTTTAGATATGTACCAATAGCCGTATCAGGAGTTGTGGTGACAAATCTTTCATAGGACTGCAGCAGAGCTTCTTCCTCACCCTTAATTTCAACCGTTAATTCTTCTTCTTCCCAACCCCGTCTCATCGCCATATATCGATGAGATGCTTTTGAGTCGAGCAGGTTTTTCACTGGCTCAGTAAATTCGGCATACATTTCATATTTCGAGTTGGGCTTGAAATTTTTTGTTCGTTTTGAATGAACCGCACCTTTTTCAAAATAATTCTTACGAACCATTTCACGAAGCTCAGCATCGTTTGCCACTTTTTCAACTAAGATATCCTGAGCACCTTTCAGTGCTAAATCATAAGAAGCAATCCCAGCTTGAACATTCAAAAAGTTCTTTGCTTTTACTTCCATTGTTGTGTCGTCTTTAACAAGACCGTGTCCGACATCCCAAATCCATTGAGCCAGTGGTTCAAGTCCCGCTTCACGAGCAATAGTGGCTTTTGTTTTTTTCTTTTTCTTAAATGGACGATAGATCTCTTCAAGCTCGTTGAGATCCCAGCTTTTCTCAATCCGTTTTTTAATCTCATCCGTTAGGTTGCCTTGTTCACCAATTTCTTTCAGCAAAAAAGCTCGACGCTTAACAATCTCATTGAATGTTTCATGCGCTTCAATCACAGATCGAATTTGAACTTCGTCCAAATTGCCTGTTTTTTCTTTTCGATATCGAGCGATGAAGGGAACTGTCGCCCCCTCTGCATGCAGCTCAAGAACAGCCGCCGCTGATTTCAAAGGAACGCCAGTTACGTGTGAAGAAAAATAAGCCTGTAGAGCTTGATCCATAAACTCACCTCAAAAAAACATAGGAATTGATTGGAACAGAAAAAATCACTTGTGTCGAAACATGATGAGGCCATGTGTCGGATCATAGGGCGACACGCCAACCGTCACACGATCCCCGACAACGACGCGAATATTAAATCGACGCATCTTGCCGCAAAGCTTTGCTTGGATTTCGACGTTATTGTCGAGTTGAACTTTGTAGATACCACCAGCTAGGGCGTCTACGATTTTACCTTCAATTTGTGCTAAATCATCTTTGGCCATTGGGTATTTTCTACGGGAAAATACGGGGCCATGCACCACTTTTTGCGCCGCCCCATTAAAGATTACCTCTGAAAATTGCTAATCAGAATTTTTGTACCTGACTCAAACAAAACTTCAAGCCTGTCATTATTGTTCGACAGGATATATCCCCACCCTAAAACCTTATGTTCAATGGGAGTTTGAGCCTGAAACACCCCTGACATTGAATAGACAGAAGCTTTTTCTTTTCCATGCTTTTCTTTCAACTCAACCCACTTTTTATTTTGCGATTCTGCAACGATCGCAGCCTCTTGGGCCCGAGCAGCCTCTTTTTTTGCCTGCTTCTTAGCTAATTTCTCGGCCTTGGCTTCAATCTTCTGAGATGGAGTCATCTCAACATGAACGCTTGGTTCCTTCGCCGGCTTTTCTGCTTTGGCTGCAGATTTCGCAGGAGTCTTCGCCCCCCTCGCTGCAACCTTTTCAGCTACCTTCTCTTTCGATTTCTCCTTCGACTTGTCCTTAGGCTTATCTTTTGCCTTTACCACGGGTTTTGTAGCCTTTTCTTTAGCAGAATCAGATTTTGTGGCTTTTTTTGCCATGCAAAGACCTCCTGATTTTCTTGCTTACTTTGTATAAATACACTTTACTTAAAGCCACTTTTTTTTGCATCTTGCAAAGCATTACTTCTAAGAGGGTCAAATGAAGATTTCAGCTCAATTGATTAAAGAAATTCAGTCTCACTACCTCGAATACGCTCAAGGCTCGCTCTCAGCCACAGGATCAACCCCTCTTCCTCCAGAATGCGCAAAGCCAGGCTCTCTGATTTATGTCTCATCCCCCGATCAACTCAAAACAGCACTTGAGATTCCCGCAGGTATAATTGTTTGCCTAAAGAAAATCTTAAAAGAGTCCATTGAGCTTAAGGCCGATCAAGCCCTCTTTCTCACTCCTGCGATTCCAGCGGCCATGGCTCTGATTAATCCTCTCTTTGACACAAAAAAATCAAGGTGGCCCATGGGGATTCATCCCAGCGCCCACATTAGCCCTTCGGCAAAGCTTGGCGATAATGTCACCGTTTCTATTAATTGCGTTATCGGTGATGAGGTCATTATTGGAGAGAATACTTTTATTGGCCCCAACTCTGTTGTCGAAAAAGGGGCTCAGATCGGATCCTCGACCTATCTTCATCCCTCTGTCTTTATCGGGGCCAATTGTATTATAGGTAATCACTGCGAGATTCATCCCCACACCACAATTGGTTCTGATGGATTTGGCTACGCCAAAGATCCCCAAACAGGGATTGCTCACAAAATTCCTCAGCTCGGAATTGTCGTTCTTGAAGATCATGTCGAACTTGGAGCGAATTGTGCCATTGACCGTGCCACTTTGACAGAAACGCGAATTTGCTCTGGAACCAAACTCGACAACCTCGTTCATATAGCCCACAATTGTGTTCTCGGAAAAAATGGATTTTACACAGCAGGATTTATGACAGCTGGCTCAAGCGAAATCGGAGCAAACTTTGCCTGCGGCGGGGGCGTTGTTGTTGCTGATCACATTAAAATTACAGATAATGTGACTTTAGGCGGTCGATCAGCAGTCACAAAAGATGTGACTGAGTCTGGAGCTTACACCGGATATCCACTTGAACCTTGGAGAGAGGGTCTTCGAACCTTGGCCAATCTTCCCAATGTTTCTGAAATGCGAAAACAAATTTCAGAAATCCGTAAACATCTTGGTCTAGATAAGGACTCTCCATAATGCCAATGACAAAGCTTCATGACTACGTCAGAAACCATGACCACATTATTTGGGACTGGAATGGCACACTCTTAAATGACCTAAAAGGATGTGTCACCACAATCAATCAGGTGCTCTCCGAGTGGAACCTTCACCCCATCTCCGAAGAAACCTACAAGGCTGTCTTTGGTTTTCCTGTAATGAAATATTATGAAAAGATCGGATTTGATTTTTCAAAACACGATTGGGAAAAAGTCGCAGCCCGATTTATTGAAATCTACAAAGAAGAGGCGAAAAAATCCTCTCTCTTTCATGGAGTCGAAAATTTTCTTAAAGACTTAAAAAAATCTGACAAGCGACTTTCCATTCTCTCTGCATCGCATGAAAAAATTCTTCATGATCAGCTCCAGTCACACAACATCGCTCATCTTTTTGATGGCATCTATGGACTCAATAACCACTACGCCACATCAAAGGTTGAACGAGGCCAAGAGCTCATCCGCGAAATCCAGGTCCCGCGAGAAAAAACCCTTCTCATCGGTGACACGGACCATGATATGGACGTCGCTCGAGAACTGGGGATTGATGTCCTAATCATTGCCGACGGCCATCAGTCTTATGAGCGCCTGTCGACCAAAAAAGGCCAAGTGCTTAAGTCTAGGTATTAAGTCAGACTAGGCTCAAAATGTTTATTCAAGTAGATGTCTTTGAACTCATAGAATAGAATAAGATTATGCCCAATCGTGCTGCGCGATTTTTATTTATTTCTATTTCGATCCTCTTTTTTCTTGGAGCAAGTGCCCCGCAGATAGGACAACAAGTTGAGCTTGACCAATTTCTCAACGCCAGATCTTCAGCCTCGTTCACAAAGGATTCGAATAATTTAAAAATTGTCTTACCCAAGGGCACCAGAGGTACAGTCACTGAGTTAAAGCGCTTTGAATCTGGAAACTATGGTGTAAGACTTAAATTAGATCAAAACTCTGACGATGTTTGGGTCTACTATAATCCCAACAAACCCAGTCTCAAATTTGAAAGCTCAACTGGAGTTAAAAGAACTCAAAAAGAAGCCCCTGCTGTTTCCGATAGGGCTACCACAATACGAGAGACCACTGCTCGGCCGGAACCTTCGCCAGAAAAAAGCGAGGACCCAATGACACAATTAATTCGTAAAATTGACAAATCGAACAATCAAGTGGATAAAATGATTCCCTCTACTCCTTGTGACCAATGTAATATCGGAATTGAAGGTCTAGATATTTCCGCGCGAACAAATCCAACTGAGCCAACAGCCACGGCATGCAATGCTTCGAATAGTTATATTGAAAAAGACATTAAGAATCTACCTGAAGATAGCCTGATGAAAAAACTCTTAAAGGCTGAGCCTTCCGGAGGACTCCAAATCGAAGATCGGGTTCAAATCTCCTGCATCCACACTAGTATGAAATCTGTTGGTGGTGATTCCTATCCCATTTGCGAGGATGGCATATCAAAACGAAACAGAACAAAACCCTGCCTCAGCTCAGATTATTTGAGACTAAACGCTCGGTCATTTTCCTTCGTTTCAAATTGCCTCATGCAGAATAATTATATTTCTAAAGATGAGTTAGAAATCATTTACAACATGGTCAATGTGGAATCCGGCTTTATTTCTAACGCCGTCAGTGAAACCCGAGCTGGAGGTACAGGACAACTGACCAAAAATGCCATTGCTGATGCCAACCGCAATGATGGTGAAGAGATTAAAAGGGCCTTTCAAAACATCCCATATGACTCACCTTGTAGTCAGCTAGAGTCTGATATTTTAAAAAATAAAATGCCTCCTAATGGAGGAACCTGCTCAAGGGTCTCTCTCGATCAGGGACACCCCTTAAAGAATCTTGTGTATACCTTTATTGCCTACAGACGAAATAAAGACATGCTTCAAGGTTTTATCAAAAGAAATAAAAGCTACTTTTCCCGACTCAGTCTCGAAGATCAAGCTCGCCTAACAAATCTGCTGGCCGCTTGGTCACACAATGCCGGCATCGGAGGAATCCAAACTCCTCTAGCCGCTCTCATCAGAGAAGAAAAAAATAATCCGATACAAAAAAATAAGCTTGAAGAGTTTTTTGATAAGTTGAGCGATTTTTTAGGTGATCAAAATTATGCCCATTCACAAAATCAAAGTCCTGAACGTCTTAAAGAGACCTCTGATTATTTTGATAAAATGAATGAAAGAGCAAAAGAACTGCGCAAGCAAGCTGGGGTCCAAAGATGTACGCTTTAATTCTACTCCTGAGCTTTTTCTCTCTAGCTTCTGAATTAAAATCCTATTCAGATAAGCCAGTTCAAACCATACTTTCCACCAAAGATTTTAATAAAAAAATCCAAGCTGTCCAAGCGATGAAAAAAGAATTAGATCTTGCCTATCGAAAAAAGAATAATGCCAAACTTCTCACGTTAATAAATTATCTGGACGTTGTGACTGAAATGAAGTCACCAAAAGATTGTGCCAAAACTTCTGCTGATATTCTCTATATTGATCACAACCCTAAAACTGAAGACAACAAAAAAACTGAAGAGGCCCAAATTGCCCTTTCGGTTTTAGCAGCTGTATGCAAATAGGCAAAAGTCAAAAATGAAAGCGCTTCTTATCGCGTTAATTTTTAATCTCTCGTTCGCCGCGCAGACTGATCAACCCAGTCTGCGCGATTTGATTCAAAAGACCTGCTCTGTCAATCCAGACCTTTGCCTCCCTTCATCCTCACAAAAAACCTTACCGAACAACTTGTTTGTTCAATGTGAAAGTTTAAAAAACCAATATGGCTGCACAGAGATGGAAAAGAAGAATTCAAAAGTTAGCGATCTGGTTTTTTCTTGTGATCCTCAAAAAATGTGCAAAACAAAAAATATAGCCACTGAATGCGCTCTGGGCAGCGGCCAAGCTCTAGCCGATCTTCTGATTGGCTTAGTCACCTTTCCTTGGAAAGCGGGCCAGTTTATTGAGAAAGCATTTGAAAACGACAAGGCTTGTTTTGAGAATAAAAACAATATTAAAGAAAATCTGATTGAAATGTTTGACCTTTCAATTCCTGAGGTCCATGCCAGATACAGGATTCCACCAGAGATCAAGTCCTCCATGAAAAATTGGCCTTGTGCTGAAATTCGCAATTATCTTTATCAAAAAAACAAATCCTATCAAGCCTACCTCGGACCCCTTGTTGCCAAAGGTCTCTACAAACCTGAAAATACCCCCTCTGCTCTCAATCTTATCATTGAAGATTTGAAAAAAGAAATTGGGGTCCGCTGGCAGTGTTATACAGATTCAGCAAAGGCAGAACTAGCTTGCTATTCGATCGCTCTTCTTTTTCCATCGCTAGCTTTAAAAATTCCAGCTCAAACTGTAGCCAGAATCACCGACTACGACCTCACAAAGGTTTGGCAAAAATTAAAAGCCAAATACACAGCCGAGCAAGAAGCTATAAAAGCAAATCCTCAAATTGCTCTCTGGGATTTAAAAGAACGGGGATCTTATCGACAAGCAACTCAGCTCGAACATGAAATCAAAGACACTCTTGAAAATGGCAGAATTGTATCTGCCAATCCTGTTGGAGAAGGTGTGATGAAGGCCCAAATAGTCACATTTGAAAATGGCATGAAGGGCATCTGGAAAAAAGACAGTCTTCAATCAAAGAAAGATCTGGATTCACGAGAAATTGCGGCTTATAAAGTTGATGAGAAACTAGGATCAAATCTTGTTCCTTATACCACTTCTCGCGTGATTAATGGCCAAAATGGCAGCATCCAATTAATGATACAAAATGCAGATGATGCCGTATTTGGAAAGAATCCTAAGTTTTTTTCTTACTTCGATTATCTTCTAGCAAATCGCGATCGACATGGTCGGAACATCTTAACTGTTCAGGGACGCCCGATTGCCATTGATCATGGATTTACCTTTAAAAATGAGTTAGTCTCATTTCCTAGTCAAATGGACGATATCGTTAAACGACACAACCAAGCCCGGACGATCAGTGAAAAAGAAATCCTGCACCTTGAGGCGAAAACCCTGCTCCCACCTAAAAGCCAATATGATCACCTTGTGAATACAAATGAAACCACCTGGAGACAAACTCTTCAACCCTATTTACATGAGCAAGAAATCCGTACTTTCCTCATCAGACGACGAGAAATTATTGACAGTATCGAAAAGGCTAAAAAAGAAATGAGCAATGACATCTTTCCGGATGGAGCCTATAGCCCCATGATCAGGTTTGACACAAAAACCAATGACCTTCCCCCTGGACAGTATTCAACTCCGCCGGATATGCGGGATTAATCCACTCCTGATCAAAACATCTCGTATTTAAGCAGTCGGCACTCAATCGCGCCGTTGTACACAAAAAACTTTCGAGTGGATTTCAGTTTTAAATCAGCAATCAGATCTTTATTTCCAGAGAGCAGCCATGCTGTCCATCCCTTAAAACGATGTTTCAGAGTAAAGCTTAGATCTCGGTAGACGTCGCGAACATTATCCTCGTCACCGATACGGATCGCATACGGTGGATTGGTGATGACCATTCCCTTTTCCACTGGTGGCTCAATTGTCGCCACTGTTTCTTTCTTAAAGGAAATAACCTGATCAACACCTGCTCGGCGAGCATTATCTTTGGCATACTGAAGAACTTGGCGATCAACATCGTAACCAAAAAATTGAAAGTCTAATTCTTCCTTTTCTTGAGCCACGGTCTCATCAAGTAAAGCTTCCCACTTCTCTTTTTCGAAATTATTTAGTTTCATGAAGCCAAAACTTTTTCTCATTGAGCCTGGAGCAATATTCATAGCTTTCATTGCAGCTTCAATTAAAAAAGTTCCAGAACCAC
Organism: Oligoflexia bacterium; assembly: GCA_016861345.1. Taxonomy (GTDB): domain Bacteria; phylum Bdellovibrionota; class Bdellovibrionia; order Bdellovibrionales; family Bdellovibrionaceae; genus BOLD01. The sequence goes on along the minus strand of BOLD01000001.1, from coordinate 150,135 downwards.
ACATCGGATCAACGATGGGGCTTTTTCCATCCCACTCAGTCAGTGCCAATAATCCCGCTGCCAAGTTTTCTTTCAGTGGAGCTTCACCAGCTTCGCGACGATAGCCCCGCATAAAGAGAGGATCTCCAGAGGTGTCAATAGCGACATGATATTCGTTCTTATGTCCTCGAACGATAACTCTTAAATCAGGGTTGGCATTGTCCACATCTGGACGAATTCCAAATTTATCTCGGAACTGGTCAACAATGGCGTCTTTGACTTTCATTGCCAAAAATCGCTGATCATGAATCTTAGATTCTTTCACAGAGGCTTCAATTCTCAGTGTTGCCTTTGGATCAATGTATTTTGTGAAGTCATGTTTTTTGATATTGAAATAAATGTCTTCCCCAGTATAGGCCGGAAAATCAAGAACAGGCTTCATCACTCTTGAGGCAATTCGTGAACACAAGTTGACCTTGTAACAGCCCTCCCAAGAGGAATCAAAAAACACTCCACTTGCAATTTTCTGAGTTTGGGAAATTCCCATTTGATGAAGCTCTTTTTCAAGAACTTCGGCAAGACCTTTTGGTGCAGCGGCAAAGAAATTAGGCATAGGACCTCTCCTTTCACTGAGAGATCCCTATCGTCTCTCAGTGTTATCATTATTGTTTAGCTACAAGCTAAACTTGAGTGTATTTTGGACCACCGCCACCCTCTGGGACGGTCCATTCGATATTTTCGAAGGGGCACTTGATATCACAGGTTTTGCAGTGGATACAATTCGTATAATTAATTTGTAAATCGTACGCGCCTTCCCCTCGTTTTGAGGGAACCATCTCATAAACCGCAGCTGGGCAGAAATGATTACAGGGTGACTTGTACTTGGGATAGCACTCGGTTCGACAGATGTCTGAATTTTGCAACAATAGATGATTCGGAGAATCCTCGTCATGCATTGTTCCTGTTAAGTACACACTGGAAAGTTTATCAAAAAATAGGTTCCCATCTGGCTTCGGCAGCTGACTTAACTGCTCTGCAAATCCATCAGGTCCCCAAACATCCACAAGTCTCTCTGTTACCGAGGCATCAGCATGGGTGGGCATTTTATCCCACAATCCCCTTCCACCCGTCATTTCTTGAATGGCAATCAAAGGCAGAGCTGTCACCATGCCCTGACTTAAAGTTTGATGGAAGTTTCTCACTTTATAGAGTTCGTCTTTGATGTAACTTGCATGAACTTTAGATTCGTACTTTTTCAATGTCGCAGAAGTGTAATCTTGAGCATGAATCGCTTCAATCGCTGCCTCTGCAGCCAACATTCCTGACTTCATAGCCAAATGAATTCCCTTGAGTCGCTGGACATCGACCATGCTTGCGCTATCGCCGCAAACCATCCAACCATTGCCAAAAAGTTTTGGCATCGAATACCAACCACCCGCAGGCAAGGTCTTTCCACCATAGGCAATGACCTTACCTCCTTTGAGCATTTTTTGAATAAAGGGATGAGTTTTTAACTTCTGCAACTCTCGATGTGGATCAAGCAATGGATCTTTTGAATCAAGATAAGCAACAAGACCTAAACATATTTTATCCTCAGGCAAAGTATAGATAAATGTTCCACCAATGCTTTTCTTCAGTGGAAATCCCATTGTGTGAATCACTTGGCCGGGAGTCACCGTACCTGGTGGCATCTGGATAATTTCTTTGACTCCCTCTTCGTACACATCAGGGTTACGCCCCTGAAGATTTAATCTTTTTGAGTGCTGTTTGAAGAGCGAACCCCGGCTGCCTTCAGCAAAAATCACAATTTTTGAATTTAAAATAAGACCGGGTTCAAAGTTCCCCTTGGGGTCACCTTCTTTATTGCGCCCTTTATCACCAGTGCGAACACCAATAACTTTATCTCCATCATAAAGAACTTCGACTGCTCCAAACCCAGGAAAAATATTTATTCCCTTCGCTTCACATTGAGCCGCCAGCCAGCGATTAAATTTTGAAAGTGAAACAATATAATTTCCGTGGTTTTCAAACGGTGGCGGAGTGATCGGCAGTTTGAAGCTAAAATCTTCTCCTAAGTAATGAACAGCATCATAGGTCACTTCTGCATCAAGTGGGCATCCATCTTCTTTATAAGTGGGAACTAGCTCTCGAAGCGCCTTTGGATTTAGCACGGCACCTGACATTGAGTGCGCACCAACCTCTGATCCCTTATCGAGCACCACAATCATTTGCTCAGGGATCTGCTGACCTGTTTTTTTCCCGTCAGCAACATCTTGGTTGTGTTTTTCAATATGTTTGGCCAAATGAAAGGCTGCTGACAAACCGGCGGCACCCCCACCAACAATCAAAACATCCACATCCATTGCTTCTCGAGTAACACCTTCAGGAAGATCAGTTCGTTGTGTACTAAATTCTGCCATTCTCTACTCCTCGCGCTGATAGCTAACTAATCGTGGGGTTCATTTGTTGTTGTGTCTGTTGACTCTGTCGGCATTTCTGTCGTCGGAGTCATTTTCCTCAATGGAGACGCTAATTGACTTTGAACCTTCAGCGACTCTTCATCTCGTCCTCCGGGATAAGCTCTCTTTTTGACCTTAGTCCGAAGAGCAATTTCCTCTTCTGTCATGACAGCCCCTTGTTCTGATGGAGCCGCTTGACCCACCGAAACTACCAGAGAAGCAAACAGACAAAACACTGTGGTTATCAAATAGAATTTTTGTCGAATAATCATGGCAATAACTGTATTGAAGTCAGCTGGACTTGTCACCCTTTTGGTGACTTGTTCTCTTATTGTTTTTATCTTTTCATTTGCACAAGACGGCGATGATATCTCATTGGAATCTGCCGACGGACATCCTGAATTCTTTGGTGCGAAAGGCTCAAAATCATCACCTCTGGCCCCATTGTCTTCGCCTCAGCGACAATTTGCCCCCAAGGATCAACCACCAAGCTATGACCATAGGTTTCACGCTTGCCGCCCTTAACGCCATTGTGCGTGCCCGCCTGGGCTGCAGCAACCACATAGGCCTGACTTTCAATAGCCCGAGCCCTGAGCAACACTTCCCAATGGGCCTTTCCTGTAGGGACCAGAAACGAGGCCGGGACTAAAATCAAGTCGACCAAATGCTGTGCATAATAATTAAATAGTTCAGCAAACCGAAGGTCATAACAAATCGTTTGACCTATATGCCACCCATGAATTTCCAAAATCTCAGGCTTTTCCCCATAGGTGTAAACGTCGGATTCTCGAATTGGAGCCTGACCTTCTAGTTCAATATTAAAAAGATGAATTTTTTGATAGCTCATTCGCACTTCGCCCGTTGGAGCGATCAAAACAGAGGCATTGTACAACTTGCCATGTTCACGAATCGGTGAAGCACCTAAGTGAAGAAAAATACCTCTCTCTTTCGCCTGAGTGGCAAGTTGATGAAAAACCTTATCTACTAAATGAAGCCCCTGAACCTTTTCCCCCTCTAGAGTTCGAAGATACAGGCAATTCTCTGGAAAACATGCCATCTGCACAGATTGAGATTTTGAGATTTGATCAAGTAACGAAACAATTTGTCGATAGTTCGTCTCAACATCATCAATGGAGTTCATTTGACAAACTGCAATGGCAAAATCTGAAACACTCACAAAGGCCCTTCAAAAATCAGCTACAATGAGGATGAAATTCGAGTCGTGCTAATATCCTTACACTTCCAATTTCCAGCCTCTAAGTTCTTACGAATATTCGCGACAACATCGTGACAGACATCTGGTGTATTTGATTTTCCAACAATAGAATCAACACCCTCTTTCGTGTAAGTCGCCCAACAACGATCCCCTTTAAAGGAAACTCGCAGCGTTCGAACTGCATTATTACTTTTACACATATAATAAGCAGGAGTGTTTGTTGATGATGCCGATGTGGTTGGCGCAGATGATGGACTTGGTGTTGTCGATACGGTCTCTTCTGCCTGACAGTAAAAAGAGAAAATTTGGCCGATAATCAGGATCAAACAACCAAGAAAAGGATTTTTATTTTTCATACTCAACCCCTCTTTTGACAAGCCACACAATGGGTCCGTCTACTCTTGTGTATCGGATTGAGACTGATTTTCTTCAAGTCCAGAATAGGCCAAAACGAAAGAGCCCATCAGAAAATCTGATAGGCTCTTCATACGTCGAGTTTGTCGATCAAACCTTAGGCTGTCTTAGACGCCTTTTTCTTAGTGGTCTTTTTTTCCTTAGTTGCTTTTTCAACAAGCTTCACATTTGAGTAATCAAGAAGACCCTCAAGTTTTTTCAAACCATCTTTTTTATCGTAGTGGGTCATAACCTTAACACCAGATACCTTCAGCTTCAGTTTTGTGGGTTTAACCTCAATAACTGTTCCTTTTTTACCCTTATCTTGACCAGCAAGTACCTGAACTGTATCACCTTTTTTAATTTTCAACTTCATAAATTATCCTTTTTTAGCTGCTGATTTTGTCGCAGTTTTCTTTGCTGGAGCCTTCTTCGACTTAATTTTTCGAAGAATGCGAGCCTTAACCTTCGTCGCTCTTGGAGAAAGAAGATTTGCTTTTTGATTCAACAAAAAGACGTCAAAACCACCCATATGCTCCATATCTCGAATTGCACTGGCTGCAACCTGAAGACGAACATATTGATTCAACGCTTTGCTAAATAGTCGTTTTACTTGAACATTTGGCATCGAAATCGATTTTGTTTTGATGTTCGAGTGACTCACTAAATTTTTTACTACAGGGCTCTTACCCGTTAATTCACAACGGCTCATGACAAACTCCTTATAAAGAAATCAAACATATAGGCAAAAAGACACTTGTTGGCAACCGAAATTTGTCGTATACGACTAGGTCTGTTTTTAAAGAGGAAATATTATGAAAAAAGGTATTAGCAGAAGTAAGTATCGTTCAGAGTTCTCGGGTGACCATCTTTTTGATTATAAAGACCCAGCAAGCCTTGCTCGTTTCATTAGCGATGGCGGCAAAATTACTCCAGCCCGTATCTCTAAATTGAGCATTGCTCAGCAGAAGCAAGTTGCAGCTGCTGTTAAAAAAGCTCGTAACCTAGGTCTTCTTCCAACTGGAACTGACGCTTACGACTATTTTAACCGTTTCGAGTCTATCTCCCCAGTTCCATTCGAGGCTTAATTAAAGCCGAAGAAACTGAATGAAAAGGCGAGCCTAGTCCTCGCCTTTTTTCATTTGTGTTTTAAGTTCTTTTTTCTTCTCTGAAAAAGAGTCGATAAAAAATCCCAGTAGTAAGACAATGAAGAAGTAGTTTGAAAACTTATGGAGCATGGGACCTGTCACTCCCAAAACAGAAAGCTCCTCAAAGGGCTGACCATAATTTGTCACTCTTAAAATAAAGATTGGAAGCGCAGAGAACACTAAAAAGCAAAGGCTACCCCAAAAAGAGGCCTGCTTTTTCCAAGTCCCCATTCGATACTCATTCCAAATCACGATCGAGGGAGCCAAGAGAAATAGAAGCCCAGCAATGATTCCAGCCACCTGGCGGTCAGAGACAGACCGAAAGATCACCATCACGATCACAGTCAATAAACCCTGCCCCAACATATATCCCCGAAATCGATTCATCCTCATATCGTCCACCTTTTTAGACTTCTAGTTTATAAGCATGGATGAAAACTTGCTTAAAGTGCAATAGATTGTTTCCGGACGCTCCGGACGCTTGGCCCCAACTTTGCTCACTGCATTGTACATAACAAAAACCGAGGGGGAAACCATGATCCAGTCAGCAAAAAGCGAAAACCAAGTCACCTTACAATCCAATCTTAGCCAATTTGGGCTAAATCCTATTGATTGGAAAATCATCCACGAAGAGGGTCGGATCTACCGAATAGAAAATATCACCGATGCAGACTTTTACTTTGTCGGTATTAAAAAGCCCCTTCAAAATTCCTGGTCACTGATGGAGCTAGCGAGCATCTAATCGATTACAAGGTATGGAATATATCGTTCGAACAAAGATCTCCTCAGGAGATGCAAATACCTGAGGAGCTTTTTTGAGCGACTCACAGTTCACGCATTTTCTTTCACCTGCCTCGTTCGTTTCAAAACGCGCCTCTTCTCCTGGCAACTCTTGATGAATACTCAGTCGAAATTGATCCCAACTTTCCTGCCCATAAAATCGCATCCACTGATCTTTGACCGCGCAGAACAGCGCCTGATCCGAAAGATCAAACCATCCAGCCCTTGTCTCTGGCTCTGGTGGCTTATCCCCCCAAGCAAGGACGCCAAATAACCTCAGGCTATCAACAAAAACCTTCTTGATCTCTTTAACTTCATCCATTTCAGTTGAGCAATCAGACGGCAAATTCTGCACATCCCGTAAAAACTTTCTCACCAGTTGAAAATACTCGTAACAGGCCCCAGAGCTATTCCCATATTTGCAGGCCTCAAGAGCCTTAGGGTAAACCGCGGGGCGAGTTACATTTTTGACCTTATAAGAATAAAGAACTCCCTTTTGAGCCTCTTTGAAAACATTCAACTGCGAATCGCAAACAGTGTGTGGTTTTTGAATGAGGGGGAAAAGGGCCAACCCCACCACAATGACTCCAACAACTAAAAGAGGCTTGGGAATATTGTCTAACTTCATAAAACTCCAATTTGTCATTTCGCGTTATCAGCAAGGATTTGACATTATTATGCCAAAAGAAATACTGTCGGTCCTCTGTTTTTTGTCGGGGAGTAGCGCAGTCTGGTAGCGCATCTGGTTTGGGACCAGAGGGTCGCAGGTTCGAATCCTGTCTCCCCGACCAATTTTTGAATACCGCAGTCGCAGAAAAATTAAAAATCCCAACAATCATAAACACTTGAAATCATTGAAAAGGGCCTTGCGCCCTTCTCTTGAATCTGTCGTGAAATCTCACGAAATGTCCTGAGTTTGCTACTTTTTTGCTACTTGATTGCTACTTGCGCCCAGAGGGAAAAACCCGATTTTCTAGGCGTTTTCCCTCTGAAGTTCAGATTCCAAGAACTGCTGTTCTAGCAGCTCAAGATCAACATTCTACAAATCAAACCAATCATCCGTAACCGAGGAGGTTCCCATGTCTATTCCTAACAAACTCATCCAAGCCGCCGTTGCTGCCGCTCTCTTTGCCGCCGCTACCGGACAGCTCCCGAAGTTCATCCAGCAAGTGCGCTTGGCTCAGTATCAGCTCCTCAAGGACTCACAAGCGTCCAAGTGGGGCAAACCCATGCTCCTACCAGTAAAGAAGTAGCAACGGGCAAAAACGAGGATTTGCCGGATTCGTTCGGCATCTCCTGACTTCTTTAGCATTGCTGGCGGTCGCTCCAGCAAATTCCCTGATTCGTCCCTCCGCAGACTTCGCGCCATCCGTTTCACTCCTGTCACTCGTTCTGCCGCATTTGCTTGGTCGGGCCGAGGGACTTTGCCTCCTCTTCCTTTTTCCCCCGTCGGGCTTCCTGGCGGGGCGAAGAAGCCCTCACAACGGGGGAAAACGACAACGCTAAAGAGGAGATGACCATGAAAAACGAAATCCAACAAAAACTCGAACAAATTGCCCTGAACCGCTCCACCCCATTCTGCTATGGATGCTACAAAGAAGCTCCCACGGGCTGCTGTGAATCCTGCGGCAGCAATGACCTCATGCGCTTGCTGCCTGGGGTGGGCTGCGAGTACGGCACTAGCTGGATCATCAAGCACATCCTGGAAACCGAGCTTGAAGCCGCCGATCTTGAAGAGGCTTTCGAGGAATCAATTCGTCAGTGCTATCCTGAAGAAACCAAAGTTGGTTGGATGACTTTCGACACCGTAACTCTAATGAAGGAAAATGATCCTGTATGTTGGCGTTGTGCGCTTTGTGACTACGAATCGGAAGAAGAATCCGAGGGCAATATCCTTTCCTTCGACAATGGATCTACTTACTTCACCATCCAAGCCCTTGAAGACCTCATCAAACAGAATGGGGCTTAAGGGCCCTTCGATAAATAAATCATGCGAATAAATCTCATAGCAATCGCAAGAGTCCCAGCTAGTGCCGAGAGCTTCAAGATCGCGTTTTTCTGTTTGTCCAATTCAGTATTTTCACTCCTCTTTGCGAGTGGAATAAATAGAATAAGAAAGATTGCCAGCAGCAAGACTCTTTCCAGTGGAACTAGGTCCTGAAAACCAAGAGGTTCGCTGTTCAACGTGGGAAGCGATTCCCGCAATGAGTATTTGATTGAATGGTATTGCAGAGAATCGAGGATTCCCATCTATCGTCGAACTTCAACTAGAATAAAATCCGAATTCCCAAGAGTTCTTGCGATCAGGTGCAAGTTGCTTTTGCCGACCTTCAGCCTTCGGTAGCTTCCTTTTCTGGAAGGGAAGAGTGTTTGGATCTGTGAACTGATGATCTTGTCCAATTCCGAAATGCTAATCTTCGCAACGGAAATGAGTTTTCTTGCGGACTCATTCATGCGGGTCACTCTTCCCAAACGATGAATTAGAAAAATCGGTTCATGAAGTTTTTCGAGAAATGTAAATCCGTAGTCTGCTAAGCACTCGCCAACACTGTATTTCATTTTGGTCTCCTTTGTAGATCGGCTTCTATTTTACCGATCTCACCGACACTTCTAGTTTAGAAAAATTGCGCGTAAAAAAGCTGTAAAAACAAATTGTCTTTGACCAAGCGTGCGTAAAAAGAGCGTAAAAATCCGCTTCTTTACAGCTTTTTTACGGCTTCCCAATACATAAATGGGGCCGTCATCAATAAACCAAGGATTGAAAATGGGAACAGTCTCAAACGAAAAACGCTATTTCATTCATTCAATAGAAACGACCGCGAACTCCATCATTGCTCTATTTGCGCTCGTGCTGCTTTCTCCGAATATTTCTTTTGCGGAGACTGAAAGGAAAATTACTTGGGGAGGATTCGTCGACACACAATACGCCTTCGACTTCAATTCTCCTCCCAGCGGAGATCGTTCGTTCACGACTCAACCAGCACGGGATAATGAGTTCAACCTCAATCTCGGCTTTGTCGAAGTGAATCTTACTTCTCCCAAGACAAGAGGGCGATTAGCCTTCCAAGCAGGAACTTCTGTTCAAAGCAACTATTCGTCTGAGCCAAAACGAGGAAGCGTTAGTGGCGGCGATCTTTCAAGGCACATCCAGGAGGCAAAAATCGGCTATGCGATTAACGAACGCACGTGGGTTGATGCCGGCATCTTCTTTGCGCACGTAGGATCGGAGTCGTGGATTTCCAGAGACAACTTGGTGCTGACGCGCTCACTTGTCGCCGATTATTCTCCCTACTATCTATCGGGAGTAAAAATCACTCACACTCTATCCGATAGACTGACTGCTCAGATTCTAGTTACTAACGGATGGCAAATCATTTCCGAAAATAACAAGGATAAAAATCTCGGCACAGGGCTCGAATACAATTTTGAGTATGTGACAGTCGCCTACAATGCCATGTTCGGAAATGAAGTTTCTGCGAACTTAAATGGTGCCCCTCGAAAAGGTGAGTTCCGTCACTTTCACAACCTCATCTTCAAAAGCCGAGATCCCGGGCGTCTTGAGTGGATTATACAGGCTGATGCGGGCTTCCAAAGAAAGCCCGACAGTTCCGATTACAGTTCTTGGTGGGGAACTTCATTGATGGGACGCTATAAGCTCAACGAAACGCAGAAGGTTTCCTTGCGTGTCGAACACTTCGAAGACGCCGATCAGGTTATAATCGTCACGGGACAAGCTACGTCCTTCAACGCTACGGGCGCATCGCTCGGCTTTGACCAAACTCTTGATGATGGTTTGGTGTGGCGGAATGAGGTCCGCTTTTTAGCCGCAAAAGAAAGCGTCTTTTTGAAAGAAAGCACTTTGACTAAAGACAACACGACTGTGACGACCTCGTTGGCTTTCTCATTTTGAGAAGCGGCGCAGGGCCAAGTGTTGATTTTTACATCTTTTTTACGCGAGCCCACGCTAATTTGAAATTGATAGGAGTTGAAAATGGATTTTATTTTGGCCGGTTTAATCGGAATCGCGGTGCTCGGGTACCTGTTCTACACGTTGTTTAACCCCGAGAAGTTTTAGGGGAACGTATGAATATCTTCGACATTTTGCAGTTCACTCTGTTCGTGGGAGTTCTGACGCTACTGACTCCTCCTCTCGGAAGATTTATTGCCCGCATTTTTGAGGGTCAAAGAACATGGATACATAGACCTTTTAGTTGGCTTGAACGACTCACCTATCGAGTGAGCGGGATAGACGAAAAAAAGGATATGGACTGGAAACAGTATGCGTTAGCCCTTCTCGCGTTCAACTTCATCGGCTTAGCAGTTCTCTTCTTTCTACAAATGATCCAAAGTGGACTTCCATTGAACCCACAAGGATTTGCAGGTGTAAGCTGGCACTCGGCCTTTAATACCGCTGCAAGCTTTGTTACCAACACCAACTGGCAAGGCTATGCGGGCGAGACTACAATGAGCTACCTTACCCAAATGATCGGGCTCGCATTTCAGAATTTTGTGAGCGCCGCCGTGGGGATCGCTGTAGCCATCGCGCTGGCAAGGGGAATCGCCAGAAAATCCACACAAGGAATTGGCAATTTCTGGGTCGATCTTACTCGCTCGACAATCTATATCCTTTTACCGATGGCTTTTCTCTTAGCTCTTGTGCTTGTTTCACAAGGAGTAGTTCAGAATTTTTCGCCATATTTGGAAGCCGTTACTCTTGAAGGTGCAAAACAGATCCTCCCCTTCGGCCCCGCAGCCTCTCAAGTTTCAATCAAATTTCTCGGCACGAACGGAGGAGGCTTCTTCAATGCCAATTCCGCCCATCCCTTCGAGAATCCGACAGCCCTTTCAAACTTTCTACAGATGCTTGCTATCTTTATCATTCCGGCAGCCCTCACATACACGTTCGGCATCATGACGAACGCAAGGAAGCATGGATGGCTGATTTACGGCGTAATGATGATGTTGTTTGTTGTTTTAACAGGAGCTTCGCTTGCCTCTGAATACTCGCAAAACCCGATTGTCGGACAAAGCGGAGTCATGGAAGGTAAAGAAACACGATTCGGGATTTTTAATAGCATCTTATTTTCGACAGTGACGACATCCGCGTCTTGCGGCGGTGTCAATGCCATGCACTCATCGCTTTCTCCTCTATCGGGAGGGATCGCGATCTTCAATATGATGCTTGGAGAAATCGTCTTCGGTGGCGTGGGTGCCGGTCTCTACGGGATGCTACTTTTCGTTCTACTTACGATCTTCCTTGCTGGTCTAATGGTTGGAAGAACGCCTGAATACTTAGGCAAGAAAATCGAAGGGCGGGAGATGATGATGGTGGTTCTTGCCATTCTCGCTCCATGTGCAACGATCCTGCTGGGCACGGCTCTATCATCCGTACTTCCGGTAGGTCTTACAAGCCTCGCCAATAAAGGGCCGCACGGGTTCTCGGAAATTCTCTACGCCTTTACTTCGGCGGCGGCCAATAACGGTAGTGCTTTTGCAGGCCTTAATGCGAACACGCCTTATTACAATGTTATGCTGGGCCTTGCGGTTTTATTCGGACGCTTCCTCATTATTGTGCCAATCTTGGCGGTCGCGGGAAGTCTTGCAAATAAAAAAATCTCTCCTCCTTCGTCTGGAACTTTTGAAGTGGACACTTCTCTGTTCGCCGTTCTTTTGATCGGGGTAATTTTAATTGTCGGAGCTCTGACATTTCTACCGGCTTTGTCCCTTGGCCCAATCGTTGAACACGTTCTCATGCTGAATGGGCGCACTTTTTAGGAGTTTATTATGAGTAAAACCGAAAATAGTCTTTTTAACCGCGAACTCCTGATGCCAGCGATCAAAGATTCTTTTGTGAAACTGCATCCAAGGGTGCAAATGAGAAACCCGGTGATGTTCGTGACTCTGATTGGCGCTATGTTGACCACCTTGAGCGCGATTTTCAACATCGGTCATGGATCAACCTCCTTTGAAATCCAAATCGCACTCTGGCTCTGGTTCACTGTGATCTTTGCGAATTTCGCCGAAGCCATCGCCGAAGGCCGAGGAAAAGCGCAAGCAGAAGCTTTACGAAAAACGCGAACTTCAACCGAAGCCCGCTTGAAACAGGGAGACGTAGAAACGCGTGTCTCAGCATCGAGCTTACGACTCGGTGATCTTGTTATTTGCGAGGCTGGCGACGTTATTCCTGGGGATGGCGAAATTGTTGAGGGTATTGCAAGCGTTGATGAGTCTGCGATCACGGGCGAATCTGCTCCTGTTATTAGGGAATCCGGTGGTGATAGAAGTGCTGTTACGGGCGGTACGAGGGTGATCAGTGACCGGATTGTCATCCGCATCACCGCCGAGGCTGGAAACAGCTTTTTGGATCGAATGATTGCTCTGGTTGAAGGAGCGAAGCGCCAAAAGACCCCAAACGAAATCGCTCTTAGCATTGTTCTCTCAGGACTTACGATCATATTCGTACTTGCAGTTATGACCTTAAAGCCCTTCATGGATTACGCGGCTTCGACTTCTGGGCAAGATCTGTCCGGCATTGTGACCTTACCTGTCCTAGTCGCTCTGTTAGTTTGTTTGATCCCAACGACAATTGGGGGCCTTTTGAGCGCGATCGGAATTAGTGGAATGGACCGACTGATTCAAAAGAATGTGATTGCCACAAGTGGGCGCGCCGTCGAAGCTGCTGGCGACATCGACGTCCTCCTTCTCGATAAAACCGGGACGATCACCCTTGGGAACCGCATGGCTTCAAGCTTTCTCCCGGTTCAGGGCGTAGAATCGAAAACTCTGGCGGAATCAGCTCAACTTGCATCCTTGGCCGACGAGACACCCGAAGGACGGTCAATTGTGGTTCTTGCGAAAGAAAAATTCTCTCTAAGAGCAGAAACAATCCAGCCTCACGAAGCTTTATTTGTTCCTTTCACTGCACAGACGCGAATGAGTGGAATCGACTTCAGTCAAAACGGCAAAACCGTGAGTATTCGCAAAGGTGCGGCTGATTCAATCATAAACTACGTTCAGTCTGCCGGAGGGAAAATTCCTGGTGACTTGAAACGCATTGTCGATGATGTCGCCAAAAAAGGCGCTACGCCACTGGTGGTTGCGAACGGAACAAAAATCCTCGGCGTGATCGACCTTAAGGATGTTGTCAAAGGCGGGATTAGGGAACGCTTCGCCGAACTCAGAAAAATGGGCATTCGCACTGTCATGATCACAGGCGACAACGCAATGACGGCCGCAGCTATCGCGGCGGAAGCTGGCGTTGATGACTTCATGGCACAAGCAACTCCAGAAACAAAACTCAAAAGAATTCGCGAGGAACAAGCGAAAGGGCACCTTGTAGCAATGACTGGGGATGGAACCAACGATGCCCCTGCTCTTGCCCAAGCGGACGTAGGGGTCGCCATGAATACCGGAACGCAGGCCGCCCGCGAAGCAGGAAATATGGTCGATCTTGACAGTAATCCAACTAAGCTCATTGAGATCGTTGAAATCGGTAAGCAGCTTCTGATGACTCGCGGAAGCCTTACGACTTTCAGCATAGCTAATGACGTTGCAAAATATTTTGCCATTCTTCCGGCGCTTTTTGCCTCCGTTTACATCGCTCAGGGCGCGAACTCAGGTCCGCTCTCGGTTTTCAACATCATGGGCTTAGCGTCTCCACAGAGTGCGATCTTGAGTGCCGTGATCTTTAATGCTCTGGTGATTGTCGCCTTGATTCCACTCGCACTTCGCGGGGTAGCTTATCGTGCAGAAGGGTCCGCGCAGGTCTTACGCCGCAACCTTCTTATCTTCGGCCTTGGCGGAGTGATTATCCCGTTTATCGGAATTAAAGTTATCGACGTCGTGATCACTTCGATTGGTCTTGCGTAGAGGAGTTTTATTATGAAGCAGATTTGGATTTCCATTCGGATAACACTTTTTCTAATGCTGGTTTTAGGTGTAGCGTACCCTGTAATCGTCACGATGGTAGCGCAAGTAGCATTTCCTGATAAAGCCAACGGCTCGCTTGTGTATGATGACGGATTACTCCGCGGTTCGAGCCTTATCGCCCAAAACTTTGAAAAGCCAGAATACTTCTGGCCTAGACCATCGGCTGTTTCTTATAATCCACTGCCTTCCGGGGGAACCAACGCAGGGCCAACAGCCAAAGGTCTTTTGGATGCAGCCAAAGAGCGTGGCGCGAAACTTCGTGCGGCAAACCTTGGAGCTGGCGACCCTCCGCAGCACCTCCTCTTTGCTTCAGGTAGTGGCCTTGACCCTCACCAGACACTCGCAGCCATAAAGTACCAGGTATCACGTGTTGCGGTAGCTCGTGGGATACCTCAGAACGAAGTGGAAAAGCTTGTTACGGACCATCTAGAAGGCCGTCAACTCGGCATTTTGGGCGAAGAAGTCGTCAATGTATTGGCTCTTAACCGCGCTCTTGATAAAGTGAAGCCGATACCGGAATCAGCAGCCCAAGAGCCGCAACAAGATCAAGTTCAGCCAAATCACCCCTTGGACTCTTCTGGTAAATAAGAGGAGAAATTAAGGTGTGAGCGACGAATCAAGACTAGATCCAGATGCCCTCCTGAAGGTCATCGACGATGAAACAAAATCAAAGCTTAAGGGAAAACTCCGCGTTTTCCTCGGAATGTCTGCGGGCGTAGGCAAAACCTACGCCATGCTAAAAGCTGCTCATCGGATGAAGGCTGAAGGACGTTCTGTTGCTATCGGACTGGTTGAAACTCACGGGCGCTCTGAAACTGCCGAACTACTTCAAGGTCTCGAAGTCATTCCGAGAAAAGTGATGGAACATCGAGGAGTCCGCATCGAAGAATTAGATCTCGATGCCATTCTGTCGATAAAACCCGACGTCGTTATCGTTGATGAACTTCCTCATACGAACTCTCCTGGATCGCGCCACGAAAAACGCTACCAAGATGTTTTAGAAATTCTTGACTCAGGTATTGATGTCTTTACCGCGCTCAATGTTCAGCATCTTGAAAGCCGGAAAGATGCTGTCGAAGGGATCACCGGAATTCGGATTCGGGAAACAGTTCCCGATAGTATTCTCGACCAGGCTGCTCTGGTTGAGCTGGTCGACATTGCACCATCTGAACTTCTGAAGCGCCTTGCCGATGGCAAAATTTATCTGGGCGACAAGGCCAAGGAAGCGGCTGATAAATTCTTTAAGGAAGACCGTCTCACAGCTTTACGGGAAATCGCGCTTCGCATGACTGCAGAACGTGTGGATCAAGATCTTCAAAGATTTTCAGTCACTCGCAATGATATCCCTTGGCAGACAAATGAAAGACTCCTCGTTGCGGTTTCTCACAGTCCATATTCTGAAAAACTGATTCGTGCCACAAGAAGACTTGCTTACAATCTTGAAGCCCCCTGGATTGCAGTTCACATCGACACTGGCGTGAAGCTGAGCGACGAAGACCAGGCACAACTTATCAAAAACCTCCATCTCGCCCGCGAATTGAGTGCTGAGGTGATAACGACTACCGATACTAGTCTCGCAACGGCCATTAAGCGCATCGCCCGACAAAAGAATGTCACTCAAGTCATTGTCGGACGCCCAACTAGAAGATGGTTCCGAGACGTGATTGAAGGCGGATCGTTGCTCAAGAGATTGGTAGATGAAAGTCATGAAGTTGACATCCATGTTATCCGGCTTGAAAGACTTGTTCACCGAAGACCCTCCTTCTGGATGGAGCTTTCGCTGTACCGTACAAAGACAGGATTTATTAAATACTGGAACACTCTCTGGTTTCTTCTTGGGGTCACGTTCTTGAGCGCGTTTGCCGAAGCCTACGTCGGCTATCGCGTGATCGGTTTTGTTTATCTACTGGTCGTTTTGATAGTCGGAATGTTCGGAAGCATTGGAGCTGTTCTTTTTGCAGCGGCCTTTAGTGCGTTGGCTTGGGATTTTCTTTTCATCAATCCAAAGTTTACTTTCACGATCGCCTCCGCCGAAGACATCATTTTGTGTTTTGCCTATTTCCTCGTTGCAGTAATTACGGGTTTTCTAACGAACCGGATTCGTTTTCACGAGAGGCTTATGCGAGATCGCGAGGAGCGAATGGAAGTTCTCTACCGCGTGCTGAAAGACATCTCAGAAAGTAGCAACAAGGAAGAGTTCATCAATAAGGTTAGAAGCACTATCGGAGAACTTCTTGAGGGTGAATGCGGAGTCGTGCTGAAAGGCCGCGATGGACTTTTGGATTTCTCTGGATCTAAAAGTTACTCCCTTCAACTTGATGACCGAGAGCGCGCCGTAGCACTTTGGACTTTTCAGAACAAAAAAGCAGCGGGATGGTCTACGGAAACGCTTTCGCAAGCCCGCGCCCTCTACCTTCCACTATTAGGCGCAAATGAAGGCATTGGCGTTTTTCTATTCAAACCAGAAAGAAAAGGAAGAAAACTTGGACCGGATCAAGAAAATCTACTTTACACCATTGTCGGTCAGCTCTCCCTTTCCATAGAAAGACATTTTTGGAGCCGGAGAATTGCCGAGGCTCAACGACTTGAAGATTCTGAAAAGCTTCAGCAGACAATTCTCTCTTCTATTTCCCATGAGTTACGCACTCCGCTTACTGCAATTTTAGGATCAGCGGCGGCACTCGAAAATAATTTAGTCACAGATCCGGTTGGAAAAACGATTGTCAAAGATCTTGAGATAAACGGCGAACGCCTCAACCGTGTTATCGAGAATTTACTCGATATGAGCAGACTTTCAAGCGGATCGCTCGCTTTGAATCTCGAATGGCAGGATATAAGTGATGTCATCGGCGTCGTCTTAAAGAAGCACGCAAAACCCTTTTCAGCTCACAGGGTCAAAGTAGATGTCCAACCTGATCTCCCACTGGTAAGACTTGATTTTCGGCTGTTTGAGCACGCCCTCGCCAATTTGGTAATAAATGCTGCTCAGTATAGCCCTGCGAATACCGAGATTATTTTGAAAGTCCGAGCGAATGGTAAGCATTTTTCGGTGTCTGTCGAAGATGAGGGATGCGGAATCCCTGACGAGTATGTAAGCCAGGTTTTTGAGAAGTTTTACCGTGTACCCGGAACTCTACCTGGGGGCACAGGTCTTGGACTTTCTATTGTTAGAAATATTGTCGAACTTCACAGGGGAACCGTTCGATATGAGAAGAGGGAGCCCCAGGGCTCGCGTTTTATTGTAGACCTTCCTCTTGAGCCGCAACCAGAGCTACCGGAGGAGATTAAACCATGAGCGAACAGTCACGAGTTTTGGTAATAGACGATGAAGCTTCTGTTCGGAACGTCATAAAAATGGCCTTGAATAACGCCGGTCACAACATCGCCGAAGCTTCAACAGGCGCGGAGGGAATCGACATGGCCGCGTCCTTTCATCCGAACTTGGTCATTCTCGATCTAGGGCTCCCAGATATAAACGGACGTGAAGTTTTGAAACAACTTAGAACCTGGACAACGATTCCAGTGATTGTGCTTACTGTGACTGATGATGAGAGAACGAAGGTCGCCTTGCTCGATGCTGGAGCTGATGACTATTTAACCAAGCCCTTCGGACCCGAAGAACTTCAAGCTAGGATTCGTGTGGCGCTTCGCCACACGGGATTGATTGAAGCCACCCCCATTTTTGAATCTGGTTCCCTGAAAGTAGATCTGAATAGAAAAACTGTGTGTATTTCAGGCGAGCTTGTGAAGCTCACCGGCACCGAGTACGCCGTCCTTTCGAGGCTTGTTCGCGATCATGGTAAGGTGGTCTCGCAAATCCAGCTTCTCAAGGAGATCTGGGGAACAACAGCAAAGGATCAAAGCCACTATCTGCGCATCTACATCAATCAGCTGCGAAAAAAAATTGAAGCTAAGCCATCTGAACCAAAGCACATATTGACGGAACCTGGTGTAGGTTACCGCCTAATCTAGCGTTTTCAATTTGTGCTATTGGCGTTGTGCACTTGTGACTACGAATCGGAAGAAGAATAAGGCCAATCTCGGCAATTCCCACCTGAGAATTTGGTTTCGGATTAACTTTTACCGCTGCTTCGCCTTTGTCATATCTTGGACGTCCGCACTGTCAATGGGTAGCATTCCCTTAATCTGGTAGTAGGACTTCGAGAAAGAATCTGAAGTTGAACGGATGAGAGCTTCAACAAAGCCTTCGCTTTTTTCGACTTCTTTAACGAGGTCTTTATTAATTGAAATTTTAACTCCAACGCCTTCGCTGTACACGCGAACGAGGTATGTGCCTTCTTCGCCGTAGCCACAGGTAAGACCTTGCTCAAGTTCATCTTTCACGAACCTATAGTTTTCGTTATCCGTCATCTGCTGAAAGACGCGGGCGTATTCAAGGCGTTTCCATACCTGCATTTGTATATCGTGAGAAGCCTGATTCATTTCGGTGGCCGATTTGAACGGAGTATTTTCTAGCTTCTGGCGAGTTTTATTTGCTTCCATTTCAGAAGCGTCCACTTTTCTCTTTGGCATTCCTTATTCTAAGAATAACTACAAATAATTTCAAGGTGTTACGAGCTTTCCCAAGAGCAGACTCGCCAAACGTCAGGACCGCCACAAAGCATTGAAATTTCACAATATTGCATATTATTTCATAAAATTACTGATTATTTCAATTTATTTCAGTATTATCGGGCTGTTAAACGCGCGAAGGATTGGAAATGGCACAGGTCTTAGTTATTGATAACAATGGAGATTTTCGTGAGATCATATCACGCCTGATCTCTAATCGCTTTGACGCAAGTGTTGTCACGACGCCATTTCTTGCTGACACCCACAATCTTTTGAAAGCCGATGATTTGTCCTTGGTGATTAGCGACGTAGAAGACGCCGACCATCAAGGTTTTTGGGTTCACAATTATCTCCGCAAGTTTCGTCCAAATGTCGTACTTGCGATATTTGTCGATGAGCACCGCCTTTTACGAAACATCCCGCAAATAGATTCAACAGTGCGAATAGCAGTTTTGAAACCTGATTTCCTAAAGCTCTGCAAAGACATTGAGAAACTAGGAATACTAACTCTTAAGCGCGGACAAGGGAGTGTCTATGGGCAATGATCCAAAACAAAATTCTACTGCAAACGTAGTCCAGATGGATCGTTTTCATTTCAATACACTGAGCAAGCACATGAAACCGCTTTATGCCGATTTAGTTCTTCACGAAAATGCAACTCCAGAGAAGAAGAGGGAGATAGCAAAAGCTGTGTGCCGGAATTTCTATCGACGAGTCAGAGAATATCGTAAGCTGACCGTTGACCGTGCGGCTGAGATCTGCCGTGTTTCGAGTGATGAAATAGAAGCGCTGGAGCGCGGCGAAAAAGATCACGAGCGATGGCTCATAAATAGATTTATCCGCGCCTGCGGAGCTGATTCAGAATACGAAGTGTTCTTTCAAAAAATCCTAGAGTTTAAGGAGCCGAAAGCAAGAACAAGCGTGCGGGACTTGGCGATACCGTTATTAAAAAGGGGTCTACTTATTCCAGGAATGGAATACAGGAGCCTACATTCCAAAAGAGGAGAAGTCGTTTCACTTTTTAACAAGAACACAGAAGATAATCCCGCAAACGCCACATTGTCCCTGCTTGAATGATCGAAAATCCGATCACATTTTGAATTTTCGATTTTCTGCTTATTTTCAGGTGGTTCGCCTGGAAATCCGCGTCCAGAGCGATTTTCATGGTTGAAAATAAAAACAGATTCTTAGGTATCCAACAAAGTAGATAAACACTTTGTATATTAGTGACTTACGACGATCTTGAGTCCTAAGTCCTACTCCACATGATCGGAACTCCGATCAAAAGTTGCGTAAATAAGTTGCATTTTGGCGCTGGGCATAATAGAAACTCTTCGTGATTTCGGGGGGTTAAATCTTCATCACTCGATAATTCTAACTTGGTCCGGCTGTTGCTCTTACCCTCCATCGTAGCTCGAATCTTCGAGCAAAGGAGGAGTATGGCTTTCAAGATTTTAGTTGTGGACGATGAGGAGCTTGCTCTTTCTACGGCCAAACACTCCCTGAAAGATGAATCCGATCTCGAAGTGCATACGGCGAGCGATGCAAACACGGCGCTAGCGATGGTTAAGGCCGCTCCGGGCGAGTATGCGGTTATCCTCCTCGACTACCAGATGCCCGACAAAGACGGAGCCACGCTCACCAAAGAGATTCTCGCAATCAATCCCAACCTGATCGTCGCAATCAACTCAGGCGACTACTCCCGTGAAGCCTTAAAGAAATGTTTTGCGGCAGGAGCCACGGACTTTATCGAAAAAGAAACTTCGCCAGAAGATTTCCGCGAAAAGGTTCGTCTGTTCTGCAAAAAATTTGAAGAAACCGCCGAGGAGTTTCGGGAGCCGACCGCTGACGAAAACCGATCCATCATTGAATCAATCGGCATGGTCGGTCGATCACAGGCACTTGCCGACGTTGCCCGCCTGGTTCAGCTTGTGGCTCCTAGAGACTGCACAGTGCTGATCCACGGTGAATCCGGCACAGGCAAAGAACTTATCGCTCGTGCCGTCCACAACAAGTCCAACCGCCGACAACGCCCATTCATAGCAATCAACGTGGGGGCCATCCCTGAAGCTCTGATCGAAAGTGATCTTTTCGGACACGAACGCGGGGCCTTCACCGGAGCGGATAGAGCGAAGATTGGGAAGCTCAAACTTGCCGATACTGGCACCGTCTTTTTGGATGAAATCGCCGATCTAAAGCCTGAACTCCAAGTCAAACTCCTTCGCTTCTTGCAAGAAGGAGAAATCCAACCTGTCGGCGCAACCAATATCACGCGGGTTGATGTTCGAGTGGTTGCGGCCTCCCATAAAGATTTGGAGGAGGCTGTGCGCCAAGGGAAGTTCCGCGAAGACCTTTTCTATCGCCTCAATGTCGTCAAAGTACAAATTCCACCTTTGCGGGCAAGGCCGGATGATATTCAACCGCTTATCGCTCACTTCCAAAGACAGTTTGATGGAGAGGGAAAAACAATATTGATGAAAACCGTTCGTCTGATGGAGCGGTTTCCGTGGCGCGGAAACATACGAGAACTTCAAAATGAGATGGAACGCTTAATGAGCATCATCCCGTCTCAAAGGATTCGCCCAGAGCATTTGAGCAGCAAGTTCTTTCAAGATTTTAGCCCAATGCCAACGGACTTTTACGATTGCACCTATGAGGAACTGATGGCCCGCTTTGAGGATAGCGAGAGAAAGTATCTCATCGCCAATCTCGCAAAGTCCAGTTCGGTACGAGAGGCCGCTAAACATAGAATGAAAACTCCGTATGCAACCGTGTACGGAAGAATGAAAAAACTAGGAATAGTAACAGGAGGGGAAAATGAAGAAGCAATATAAGAAAACAATGGGAGCAATTTTAGCCACGCTTTCAATGGCTGGCGTTGTCCATGCAGAGAGCAATACCGTTCAAGTTGATGGCGGTGTCGATACGAAAAAGGTTATTCAGCAGCTTGTAAGCCAGGGATATTTGATCCCGCTTGCTGAAGAGAACTGGTATCAGATCAACCAAGAAAAATTGGAATCGCTGGATAAAGCCTACGACCATGACCGAGCTGCAAAAATCGTTGATATGCTGCAATCGCTCGTCGGCCAAGACGTTGATGTGAGAAATGTCGATGCGTTTAACGCCAGCATGAGCAGCCAAGATTATCCAGGCAAAGGCCAATAACAGGGATCTATGGATGAAGCCAAAATCAGTAATTTTTTGTATGCTACTGTTCATTGGAGGATTCATGTCTGACCAGTCTGATTCTTTGGCTTCAGTCGATCCCTACATTTATGTCATCACTGAAACCTCTGGGCCAACATCGTTTGATCCGCTTGAAGCCGACAATACAGCCAATATGCCCGTAGCGCGAATGATCTATGCAACGCCACTGGAAGCCTCTGAAGATAATCAGCTTAAAAGCCAGCTTTTAGATTCTTTCGGATACGACCCAGAAAAGAGAATCATTTCTTGGAACGTAAAAAGCGGTCTAAAGTTTGATGATGGCTCAGACATTACGGCAGATGATGTAGCTTTTTCCGTTGTACGGATGGCTTATACTCGCCCTAAGTTTCCTGTCATTGAAAACATCGCGGGCCTGGACTCGTGGCTAAAATCAGAAGCTCCGCTTAAGAGCTTTCCATCGGGAATTGTGGTTAAAGGAAATCTGGTAACGATCTCTCTGAATCGCCCTGTCAAGCATCCACTTTTCAGATTTTGCCTTGAACTCTTTTCGGTCATTCCGCGTAAATGCGTAGATCAAAAGACGAATAAAATTTCCTGCGAAACCATTCCTGCAAGCGGCTATTACAAAATAGCAAATACGGGAAAAGATGCGCTACTTTTCACTAAGCGTAAGCCAGGGAAAATTGAAGGAGTGAACGCGCCCGATTCCATCAAGTTTGAGTATCTTGTGGCCTCAGAGGTGACAAAACAACTTGCGCAGATTCCGAAAACTGCGGTGCTGGCTGGAAACGAGTCCATGTTTTCTCCGGCTGAGATCAAAAACGTAGAAGGGCAATTCGCCACGCGCTATCTTCCGGCATCGCGCTTTTCTGTCGTGCAACTGAATCAAAATACCAAGCCATTTCAGGAAAAGAAATGTCGCAAGTATTTCGCGGAAGCGTTTCGCCAGTCCTATCTAAAAATCACGGGCCAAACCCCTGAGCCTGGAGTTTTCACTAAAATTCTTCCTGGCTACCTCAGTCAAACGGAACTACTCGATGGACAAGCCTTGACCGAGAAAGACAAAGTAACTTGCAAATCTCACTTTGAAAAGGTGCCTATCTCTTGGGGATATACCAAGTCAGAAGAGAACGCTCTGTTCTTTCAAATTCTTAGGGATACACTCAAAGCCCTTACGAAAATTCCACAGGAGCCAATCATTGCGGCATCTCGCTCAGACGCGGCAGACCTTTTTGCAAAGGGGAAGATCAGCGTTTTCAATGCTGGCTCTGGATTCTGGGCACTTGATCCTTCTGGCGATATGAAAATGCTCTTTACTCCAAATCTCCATAAGGCACTTCAACACGTCGCCGATGATCCGAAGCTACAAGTCCTCATCGCGGAAATGCAAGATGATACCAAGGCGTATGCGAAGGCCAACAGATACTTGTTCGAGGATGCGAAGTTTAATGTGTATGCTCATCCTCGGCGATTTTTCGCTGCGAGAGATCGTTCTTTGCTGGCGGAGCTTCCTTTCGCGGTTACGTCTCCGGCCCCTTGGCAGGTGTTCAAGGTAGGCAGATGACAAAAACGAGGGATAGTTCTTCCTTTCTAACCGACTTCACTTTGAAGCTAAGAGAGCGCAACGCTCTTCCGAAGCGTATTGAAGTCAGCGAAGTTGGCGCGACTATCCTGGCTAATTCTTTCGATAAAGAAAGTACCGAAACGATTTCTGAGTTTATCTATACGGGTATGGACTCAGACCCTTCGGTGGCAGTTCTGAAAAGCCTAGTGGAGCGAGCGGAACGATATGCCTTTTCTGACGGATACCGTCGCGGTTTGAAATCCTGCTCAACAGAGCGGTCAGACGGATTTGCCGCCTTTCCAAAAGGAATTTCGGATAGGCCGGAAGAGATAGCACGGAAAAACGCATTTGAAGAGGCTGTCGAACGCTATGTTTGGGCTTCTTGGTGGGACAGGCCCAACCTGGCCCATAAGGTTTCCGTTTATGATCGAAGTAGGGCCTCGGCTTTATCTAAGAATCTACTGGAACAGATAGATCGCTATGTAGAAGCTGAGGAAATTAAGCTCGTGCAACCGAAAATTGACCCATCTCTCGGCCTTTCGGTAAAGCTATATTTTCTATTCCTGCGGCCTTACGGTGTTGTCTCTGGCGGGGCCTGTGGGCCAACTACTTCGGAAAATCAAACGGAGTATCGGGCACTTTGCGAGTTGTATCGTCATGCCGTCGCAGTATCGAGAATGCGAGAAAATAATCGCATCCCGTCCACATTCTATGAACAACGGCTTTCATTCTTCGGCAATAGTGAAGCTGGTCAGAAAATTCTCGAAGATCGCCTATGCCAAGAAGGAACAGACACGACCTATCTTCCACGCCTTTTCATTGACGAACAAGTTCCGCACCAAATGGATGATCTCATCGCCGTTCATCGCTGCTACTTTGAGAATCAACCGCCCTTTGTTGGTGGGAAGTTGGAGCGGTTATGCCTCTAAGGATCGCCCGTTCTTTACGGCCAACCAGGGCAATCGGAATTGTCACCTTTGCTTTGGCTTTTACAACCCTCGCAATCTATCTCATATTCGATTTCTACCTCTCATCGGTTGGGGAGGAAATTGTCGGAAGTTGGCTGCAATCAGAAACGGTAGCAATTCAAGAGGGAAATTTACTAACTACCATCACCAAAAATCAACGCGTCCTCATGTCTTCTCAGTTCGTAAAAGGTGTCGTACTGCTTGATACATCCACGACACCTCCTCAACGCCTTATCGAGTTTGGCTCCTCAATTTCTACCTTTGAGTCCCAGGATATAGAGCCAGGCAAGATCAAAGTTGCCGATAGCGGATTCCTCGATAAAAAGACCTTCTATAGAATCAGCCACAGACCCGAACTTCTCTTGATTTTCGACATTCACTCATCCTTCTTGGTAAAGGCATTTGCCGGAACCGTGCTGCTCTTTGTGGGTTTTGTGCTGATTCTATTCCTCAGTATAAAGCGCGTCGAAGGACGAGAATACAGAAGGCGTGAAAAGTTCATCAAAGATGCGCTTTCCGAACTTGTCGAAAGTGAAAGATCGCCGTTAATCATAAGGCAGGAGTTTCCATTTCTTGCTGAATGGTGGAATGCAAAGCGGAAGGAAATTGATCTTTCCCGAAAACACGCCGTTGAAAACGAAAGTAAAATCATGTTTGGCGAGATGGCCGCTCGCGTGGCTCACGATATTCGATCCCCACTGAATACCTTGAAAGTAGTGTCTGATTCAACCGTCGGGATGCCCGATGCCACTCGGCTTCTTTTGGATCGAGCCATTCAAAGAATACGCGAGGTCGCAAGCGGCCTTGTGGATAAGAACAAAGCTCTTATGGCTAGAGAAGCCTCCGCCAAGGCACCTTCGCCGACACTGATATTTCCCGTGATCCATGAGGTCTTCGAGGAAAAGAGGCTTCAATACTCATCCGAGAAGATCAATTTTAGAATTCAACTTTTGCCAGATGCAAGAATGATCTTTGCCGCGATTCAAGAAGATGAACTAAAACGAACGCTCTCAAACTTGATTGATAATTCGGTCGAAGCCAAGGCGGATTCCGTCTTCTTAAAAATCTTCGTTGAGGAAAGAAATGTCATTGTCTCCGTTCAAGATTCTGGAAGTGGAATCCCCAATGAAGCACTTCAAAAAATCGGAGAAAAGGGATTTTCTTTTGGTAAAGAGAATGGGTCTGGACTCGGTATCTACTACGCCAAAGAAATCGTTCGTCAATGGAATGGTAACTTCAAAATCATTTCTAACGAAGGATTCGGAACAGAAGTTCTAATCTCTTTGCCTATGGCCGAACAACCTGGCTGTATCGTGGGCGAGATTGATTTGTCCAGTAAGCCCAATCTACTAATTCTCGACGACGATCCCTCGATACATGAAATATGGAAAACGAAGATTCAGGCTCAGGGAATCAATGTAGCCGTGGAGCACTTTTTCGATTCACATTCCGCGCTCGATTGGGTGCGGAATAACAGAAAGAAATTGCCGGACTGCCTTCTCCTCTCAGACTTCGATCTTTATGGCTCATCTGATTCTGGATTGGATGTAATTGAGCGTGGTGGATTCACGCTCCAGAATACGGTTTTGATTACGAACTCCTACAATTCAAAGGCTATTCAAGGAAAATGCCTCTCAATGGGCATCAGAATGTTTCCTAAACCAGCTCTCACTTTGATTTAATCTCAATCGCTGTCACGCCATCTATGAGTGATCGTAAAACCAAACACTGATCGCATTTCCGACTTTTCCATAACTATCTGATTTCTATTTACTTCCTCATCTGCGTTGATCGTAACCACGATCAAAACTCGATAACTATTCTCGCTCTAAAAATATCAGAAATAGAAAATCGTAAACGATAATAGCAGTTTGCGCGTGGTCTGCCATGTTGGTGTGCCTCTTGAAATATGTCTTTTCAAGAGAGCAATGAAGCTCTCCAAAAAGAAGGAGGCCACATGGTCAAAAAATTTATGAGCTGGCTTTGCCAGATTCCAGCATGGCTGCTCCGGCCTCACGAGGACGGACTAGAGCAATGGGAACGACTTGAGTTCAATAAACCCGCTTCGATCCGCAAGGACTATCAGAAGGAGGACGTATGCTCCTAAAGAAGCCCGCAGCGTTGAGCCATCAACAGTTCGGACAGCTTTGTGAGGCATTGGCCTACCTGTCTGACAAACAAAAGGCCGTCATTGAAATGCGATTCTGGCAGGATATGAGCATCCAAGAAATTGCCAATCGCATCGGACTAAGTTGGCAGTCCACCGATGCCTTGATCGAATCAGCAATCAACCACTTGAGAGTCAGACTACTTCAACACGCGGGCTTACCTGTCACGGGTAAGTCGGCAAAAATTTATCAGTTAAAAAATGGCCTTGCGGCCTAAAGGGGAACTTATGAAAAATCAAAATACTAGCGAAGAATCCAGCCAATACTTTCGTTTTCAAGTCTATCAAGAGCAACAGGACAGCAATGGAAAAATCAAGAAAACAAAGAGCGTAGGCATGGCCTATCTCAAAGATGGTCAAAATATCTTCAGCCTTCGGCTGTGGATGTTTTCGTGGGATCGGTACTACATCCTTCCCCACAAAGACGATCCCTCCAAGTATCTCGTGATGACCAGGGAGCCGAACAAGAGTCCCAAAGCTCGCACAAAATATTTTTGGAACATCGTCGGCAGTGGCACCGTCGATTCTATCAAAGGCGTTATCGAGCTTGAGTTCGATCTTTTGAGTAAGCCTATCTACGTCAATATCCACCCCGAACCTTCGGCCCGCGCAAATGATTTGCCGGAGCCTGAATCGTTCGATCAGGCGGCGTAGATTTTCGAGAATCCATCTGCGCGATCATTTGAGCTTTCCTTTGATTTTTTCAAAAGGAGCTAAAATGAAAAACGAAAAATATCTGATTCTCTTTGGCCTCATGGTCTTTTCGATGATGCTGGTTCCAGACTTCGCACACGCCAGTCTCGAATCCAGTCTCATCGGGATCAAGTCGAAGCTGACAGGAGTGATCCTGCCGCTTCTTTCCGTGATTGGGATTGCGATTGCCGCAATCTCGTTCTTCACGGGAAATCCGAACGCCAAGCAGCACATCATCTATGCGGTGCTTGGCTGTATGTTCGGCTTCGGCGCACAGGCCATCGTGGACTTCATCGCCCAAACGGTTCGCTAAGGATGGTGAACAATGGACGATGAACTACTAACAAGCCGAGTCCCGCGAGCTTTGGAAATGAAATCAAAACTTTTCGGATATGAACTATCCGATCTGCTTTTGATCTTCATGAACCTTGCGGTCACGAACCTTGTTTTCGGGGCTACGTCCTTTCGCTATCTCATGGTGTGGGGAACAACGCTTTTCTTGGCGTTGTTCCTCTTCTTTGCGAAGCGCGGAAGGCCCGACAACTATTTGCAACACCTAATCGAGCACTATGTTCGTCCAGCCTACTTTGCGGCTGGTCGCGGCGACACGCTTTATCGCCGCTACTTCAAAAAGGAAAAGAAAAATGAGTAAGAAACTAAAAGATGCCGCGCTCGCGGAAGAATTGCCTTATTGGGATTTCATTGGTGGCCCGAAAGCCCACGCGATCCTCTTTGATGGCTCCCTTGTAAGCGGCCTCAAAGTTGGATTGATTGACGTTGAGTGTTTCGACGAATCCGAAACAAACAGACTTACGATGGGACTGCGCTCGGCTCTCAATTCAATCTCCGAAGGAACGAGCTTACAGTTTGTCCTTGGCGTGAGATCGGATTTTTCCGACGTACTGGCGGCGCACTCATCTGGGAAAACTGAAAATATTCACCCCCTCGTTCAATCCATCGCGGAATACCGTGAGAAGAAGCTGAACAAGGCTATGGAGGATGGTGAACTGTACCGACCCGAACTGTTCATTTATGTGCGAGTTCCGGTGGTCGAAGCCAAAGCCGTTAGCATCTTCAAAAAGAAAGAGCTGTTTTCGGAAAAGGCGGCAGAAGCCTACGAGGAAACGCTGGAAGTCTTGGGGCAAAACATCGAAACGCTGGTTTCTGGCTTTGAAGCCCTAGGCCTTTCCTGCCGCGAGCTAACCCGCGAGGAAATTCTTGGGAATGTCTATGAGTTTTTGAATCCCAAGCGATCCATTGGCGAACCCGCACCTCTAGTCAAAACCTTCGATGAGAACGACATTGAAAAAGACGTTCTTTCTGAAGTGGATTGGCTGGCGACGCAATCGCCACGGGAGCAACTGGTCTTTGGGGATCTGGTCTTGGGCTTTGAGCAATTTACCCTCGATGGTTTTTATCATCGAGTGATTACGCTTAAAACCCTGCCAGAAGTCACCTATGCCGGAATGATTGCGGATTTCTTGCGGCTGCCATTTCACTACGACTTGATTTTGTCGCTCGATGTGCCGCCACAGGCAAGCGAGATGGCAAAGCTCAACCAAAAGCGCAAGATGGCGCACTCGATGGCCGTCACTTCGGGCAATAAGGCCAGCGATCTTGAGAGCGAAACGAAACTCTCCTCCACCGAGGAGCTGATTCGGGAGCTTTTGAACACAGGCCAACGCATCTACGCCGTTCAACTGAGTGTGGTCCTAAAGGCTCCGGCAACACCAGAAGGCACCAAACGTCTGAACCGTGATGTGTGTGAGGTTCTGGCTCGGTTCCGTGCCCTGCAAGGGGCCGAAGGTTTGGAGGAAAGCGTCGGTGCGTGGAGGGTGCTAAAAAGCAACCTTCCCGCAGCTCCGCTCTCTTTGGAGCGAGCGCGAAAGATGAAGACCAACAACCTTGCAGATTTCCTTCCGGTCTATGGGCCACGCGAGGGAGACCGCGATCCGGTGGTTCTCTTTCGCAATCGCTTGAACGGCCTTGTGAGTTTCAATGCCTTTGACCCAGGACTGCCGAACTACAATTCGCTGGTCACGGGTTCATCCGGCGCGGGTAAGTCATTTTTGAACAACTGCATTCTGCTTCAAGAGCTTGCCCGTGGGCTTCGCGTGTTCATCATCGACATTGGTGGATCGTACAAGAAACTCACAGAGTCTCTGGGAGGTCAGTATCTTGAGATCAACCTATCTGACCAGTACCGGATCAATCCGTTTGATCTACCTGATCCAACTCAAGAGCCGAGCAACCAGAAAATCAAATCGTTGTTGGCTTGCGTGGAAAGCATGGTCAGTGAGGATGAAAAGGCAAAACTTCCGAAGCTCGATCGCGCTCTTTTAGAGCGAGCGATTATCGAACTTTACAAAAGCCGACGCGCTAAGGGCGAGGTGCCGACATTGAGCGACCTTGCCCGCTATCTTTCAGCGTTTGAGGAAGATTCGATGCGGGCCGTATCGAAGATGCTTTACCTCTGGACGGGAGAACGCCCCTACGGGCGGCTTCTTGATGGAATGGGAAGTCTTCGCACGGATGCTTCGATCTGTACCTTCGATTTGAAGGGACTGTCAGCTTATCCCGATCTGCAAAGCGTGATGATTCTGATTCTGACAGATTTCATTCTTACTCAGGTTGAGGGAGATCGAACAAGCAAGAAGCGGATCATTCTTGATGAAGCATGGGAGCTACTGAAATCAAATGCGGCGGCTTCCTTTATGGAGTATTGCGCGAGGACGCTGAGAAAAACAGGTTCGGGCATCACCTTTATCACGCAAGGGGTTGAAGAGATCGTGGCAAGCCCCATTGGGCCAGCCATTCTTAACAACACCGCAACGAAGTTCATCATGCTTCAGCGCGGAGATTCGGAAATCCTGCGAGAAACGCTGAAGCTCAACGATCAGGAACTTGGCCTGATTCACTCTCTTGGGCAGAAGAAAGGTGAATTTTCGGAAGGGTTTATGATCGAGGGCGATCACCGCCAGGTAGTACGAATCTACCCAAGCCCCTTTGAATATTGGTTATCGACTTCAGATGCCCAGGACAACGCGTATCTTGGAACACTTCGAGATTCGGGGTTGGATTTGGTTAAAGCGATTGAGAAGGCAGCACTTGTTTATCCAAACGGCGTGGCTCAAGGGGCCGCATAAGGAAGTGGTGCAGCATGAAGAAACTGAAGAAAATTCTTGTCGTGGGATTTTTGTGTCTATCCATCACGGTCCCGAAACCCGCGAAAGCGGATTTGTTTGGGGGCGACGTGGCGGTGCTGATGCAGATTCTCGCAAACGCGATTCAACAACTGGCACAGCTCCAGAAGATTCTCTCAACTGGCGGCGACACCTTGGGGTTACTTCGAGACATCAACCGAGGGATCAGGGACGGTCTTACGGTTATGCAGATGATGAATCCACGATTTAACCCTGGAATCTACGGAAATCTTGAGACAGCCGATCAGGTCTTACGGATCATTGACGATCTGTATGGGAAGATCCCACAGACGGCGGAGCTTCGCTTGCAGCAAGCGCAGGATCAATCCGCATCGGAGAGCATTTCCATGAATGGAACTCTCTTTCGATTCGCAGATCAGGCTGACGAAGAAAGCAAAAGGATTTTTGCTCACTCGCAAAACGTCAGCCCACAAGGGGCAGCGAAACTGACCGCTCAGAGCATGGCTGTTCTGATCGGAGTCACAACCCAAGTGCTTCGCACGAATTCCATGATGCTAAAAGCGATGGGTGAAAATATGGCTTTGCAGAACCGAAAGGAAAAACTGCAATCGGCACAGTTTCGAGCACAGTACGATGGATTATCTGACGGCTTTGGCAAACTTCCGAGGGAAACCAAGCTCGGCACCCTCAAAGGAGAATAGCTTATGCCAGATTTTAATTTGATGGGGTCACTCATGCGCGATCTTCACCAAGAGTTCGTGCGAATGTACTACTTGATGTTGCCCGTGTTCTTTTGCCTTTCCATTGCCGTTACATGGCTGCGCTCACCTGGGAGCAGTCTTGACTTCGTGGATGTACTGAAACGGGCGATGATTTCAACCCTGCTTCTGGCGGCTTTTCCTGAGATCAGTCAGGCGATCATCTTTGTGGCAGATGGAATTGCGGAGAAGATCGACTCCATGAATACACTTGATGCCGTGATTCAAATGGCGAAGGAAAAGAGTGAGAGTTATCCGGCAGGGTCAGCAAGTATCCTGCTTGGGTTCAACGATCTTTTGATGGCGGTGCTTACATTTTTGAGCTTTTTGATTCTCTTCATTGCCCGCTATCTGATGATTGCCATGTATCACTTCTTTTGGGTGTTCTACATGGTATCGGCTCCGCTCTTGTTGCTATTCAATCTATTTCCGGCAACAGGAAATATCACGGCTAACCTCTTTCGAGGAATGATCGAGGTGGCTTGCTGGAAAATCATTTGGGCGATCTTGGGGGCAATGCTCGCATCTTTAGCCTTTGGCGATGCTTATAGAACAGAGGGTGCATACGTAACTATCGTTGTGATGAATTTCGTCATTGCGATTGCGATGCTTGCAACGCCTCTTTTTGTGAAGTCACTCGGAAGCCAAGGGGCACAAGCCATGTCGTCAGGAATTGGGCAACAAGCGGTCGCGGCGATGGCGGCGGTTCCTACGAAGGGAATGTCTTTAGCCGTGAAGGGAAAAGCGGCGTACTCCGGCGCAAGCGGATACGCCAAAAATAAAATTGCGAACTACCAAGCTGAGAAGAAACGCAAGCGGGATATGTACCGCTACTAGCGAAAGGAATTTATGAACGAATCTGTAAAACTGAAACTTAGAAAACTTCCGAAGGCTCTTGCGGAGCTTTCGCACTCGAATCAATTTTTGAAAATGTCGGCGTTTTCAGCATACCTCATTTGTGGTCTGCTGGTAACGCTTCTCTTCTATCAGGCGATCAAGCCCACGGCAGTTTTAACGCTTGCGCCGGATGCTTCTTACTACCAAGAAGCCCCGAAGCCCGACCCCAAAGTTGAGATCGAGCGAGCGTTGCGTGAGTATTTGAAATACCGCTACAACTGGAATCCGAAAACAGTTTCGGCCCAGGTTGGGAAGGCAGAAGACTTTATTCTGTCTTCGACAAAGCGAGCCTTTGACGGCTCCATGCAAAACGTCATTCGCTTTTCCGTGGATAAGATCGTTGCACAACGAGCTTACCCCGTAGAAATTCGTGTGGATTTGAAGAAAGGCGTTGCCGTCATCGAGGGAGATCGAATCACTTCCATTCAGGGTCTTAAAGCTGCTGGAGATTTACGCTTGGAATTGGGCTTTGAGTCCGGCCCACGCACGGAGCAAAATCCGTGGGGCGTGTATGTCTCTAAGGAAAAAGAATATCAGAACTGATTTTATCACTTGAGACATGAAAACCCTCTTTCACGGAGGATTTTATGTTTTCACGAATTGTTTTTGCAATTCTCATGTTTCTACTGCCGTTAAGCACCTGGGCCAGAGTGCGAACGGTCGAAGTCAAAAAGGATCAGATCGTCACGGTCAGGACGGCACTTGGAGTCGCAACGATTATTCAAGTGCCGGATCGACCTAACAGCCTTGTGGTTGGCGATCAATCTGCGTTCAAAGTTGAGTATCTGGATCAAGCCATCACGATCAAACCGCTTCATGGGAGCGCAAGAAGCAATCTGTATATCTACACTGATTACAGACGCTTCAACGTGCAGCTTGTGAGTGGGCCTGAAGGGGCTTCCGATTACGTCGTCTATCTTGAAAATCCTAAAGAGAAAGTAAATAGTTCCGCGATTGGCTGGCGCAACTATCACAATCACCTAAAAAACGAGTCCTTGGTTTTTGAAACCAAGAGACTCGCAAATACGGCTGATGGTGTTCTTTTGATTGAATTTGAAGTGCGCTCAGATAGCCGCGAGCGTTTCCGTCCCGATTGGTTGTGGCTCACTCAAAGCGGAGTCACGCGACCCATTCATAGTCTTGCTCTTTCGGGGCAAGACTTGGGAGTTGGCCGCTCTATCAAGGGAGTGATGCAGATTCTAAAGAACGACGCATCCATAGCGGAGCCTTTGCGGATCGAACTTAGGAGAAAGAAAACATCGTATCTCACGATTCCCAAGGGGGTCGCATGGAAGTAGCGGTGAAAGCGTCTTTCATGGAGCGTATCAAAAACTTCGCTTTCAAAGAGAAAGTCTATTTTTTGAAACGAAGGGAGATCAACTGGGCTTCCCTGGCTAAGTGCGGAGTCGTCGCACTCGTGATCGGAATCGTGGGGATCTTAATGATTCCTGCACCCAAGGAAACTGTTGGTGAATTTCACGAACGGGCCCCCTTGGGAGAACGCCCTTCGACAGCTTCAAGCAGTGATCCCACTCAAGAGGCCGCAAGCCAATTCGGAGCGGGTCAAGGCTATGCGAGATCAACCCCATCAAACTTGAGCCATCTCTATGCGCCATCCTATGGAAGCGGTGGCGGTTCTGCCTCGTCCGGTGACGAGCGCAATAGCTCGATGATTCTTGCCCGTGGCGGCCTAGATAGCAAAACCCAACTTCCCCCTGGAAGTCGGATTTCTGTCAGGCTCTATGAGCGAGCCATCGTTGCGAACCAAGGGATGCCCGTCATCGGCGTAGTCACCCGTGATTACATTCACGAGGATTCGTTGGCGATCCCCCAAGGTTCAAAACTCTTTGGGGATGTGACCTTTGATGATGGTGGAGATCGAGCCAATGTGAGCTGGAAGTCCGTTCAATTCCCTGATGGAAGAGAGCGAGAATTTGCGGCCATAGGCGTTGGTTCAGATGGACAGGTTGGAGTTTCTGGCCGCGTTCATTCTGAAGCCTTGAAGAATACTGTGGGGCAAACGCTCACGCGTTTTATCGGAGCTTATGCGGAAGGCTCTATGCAACGCGGAGCCTTGGGTGGAAACCCTGGCGGCGACGACAATGGATGGAAGAATGCCATTGCCGAAACCGCCAAGGATCGAGCCGAGAGTTGGGCGAACGACCTCAAAAAAGAGAAGCGATGGATTGAGATTTCAAATCAAACGGAATTTTATGCCGTTCTAACGGCAAATTTCGCTTTCCGCGACCCTGGAACTACTTATGGCAGATAAAAAAGAAAGCTCCCAAGTCAGCGATCAAACGCTGCTCTGGGGAGCCGGAATTGTTTTTGGCCTGATGGTCTTGAATAAGGTCTTTAACTTTTTGAGCGTCTGGATCAGAGAACCGCAAAACCAAATCATTCTTCTTGGCCTTTGCGTATTGTTCTTAACACCGCTCTTTTACTGGATACTAAGAAAACGTGAATCCAATTTGAAGAGACAAAATCAAGAGAAAGCGGTCATTGGAAAATCCGAAGGCTCCGTTTTCTGCGGGGTCACGGATAAGAAAGAAGAAGTTCATATCAAAACCCGCCAGCGAGCGATGCACACTCAAGTGATCGGCACAACCAATGCCGGAAAAACCGAAAGTGTGATCTTGCCGTGGGCGATTCAAGATATTGAACAAGGGCGTGGTCTCATTCTCATTGACGGAAAATCAGACCGAAGCCTTCTGGATAAGCTCTGGGCGTATGCGGTGAAACACAAGCGGCAAAAGGATTTTCGCTTGTTTTCACTAAGTAGCCCAGATGAGTCACATCAGTTCAACCCTCTTCTTGGCGGTAGCCCCGAAGAGGTGGCCGAGCGCGTTTTCAATTCGTTCGAGTTTGAAAATGAGTATTACCGAAGCGTTCAATTTGAAATCTTCGCTCAAGTGATGAGGATTTTTTCGGAGAGTCAGGAGCTTCCGACCTTCTTAAAGGTTTTTGAAGCTATTTCGACACCGAACAAGCTGAAGGCTCTGGCGGAAAAAACCGGAAACCAAGGCTTGAAGAATTGGGCGAAGCACTACGCAAGCCTGCCACCGTCGGAAACGGCGCAAAGAACAAGTGGCCTCACGGCAGCTCTTAGTCACTTTGCTTTCGGAAAAACCTCGGCGTTGTTCAATACGGAAAGCCCAAGCATCGACTTGGATTGCGCTTTAAGGGAAAACCTAATTGTGTACTTCCAGCTTCCCGTGATGCTTTCGCCTTTCTTGGGGAAAGCCTCTGGGAAGATGATTCTGCAATGCCTTCAAAGTGCGGTTGCAAACCGTCACCGTGGGGAAAATCGGAATCACAAGTTTTACTCGGTCTTCCTCGATGACTTTTCTGAGTACCTTTACCCAGGATTTGTCACGATCTTGAATAAATCAAGAAGTGCCAATGTCGGGATCGTCTTTGCGCACCAGGCGTTGGGAGACATTAAGACGATGGGTGACGCCATTGCCAATTCGATCCTGACCAATGCGAATCTAAAAGTGTTCATGCGCGGCAATGATCCTGAATCGGCAGAATACTTCTCGAAGGTGATCGGAACCGTCAAGAGCATGAAATACACCTCGCGCACGAAGCGCGGCGTATTCAGCCAAGAGGACACGGGAGATGCGTCAGCCCGTGAGGTGGATGAATTTATCATCCATCCTAACCGATTCAAAAATGAACTTGGTGTCGGCCAAGCCGTGATGGTCATTCCGCATGAGGCCGGAAGTCGAACCATCAACATCAAGTTCCAAAAATTTGACGATCTACCGCCTGAGCCATTTTTGAAAATTGAAAAAACGGCAGCAGCCGGACTTGCGGATTTGCCTGAGACTGAAACACCTCAATTTCATGGAGGTAAGAATGCAGCATAAAATGTATATGATCGTGTGTGCCCTGGTTTCCGCGCTACTCCTTAACGGATGCGCGACCCAAGGCAAGAGTGCCGGACTTGGAGGATTGATTGGAGCTACTGGTGGGGCCGCCCTGGGCGGTATCGCCGACCCTGGAAAAAAGGGGGAATATCGAACTCGCAACGTGGTGGTTGGCGCAACGATTGGTGGAATGGCGGGCCTGATTGCTGGCTCTGCTCTCCACGATGAAATCAAAACACGAGAGGCCAAAGCCTACGCGAACGGACGCGCATCGGCTCCTCGTCAAGCAACGGGAGCCATGCCGTCCTTGCGCGAAGCCCAGGTGGAGTCCCGATGGATCGAGGGCCGCGTGGTTGGCAATCGCTACATCGAGGGTCATTTTGAGTACATTATCACGGAACCGACTCGCTGGAACGCGCAGTGAGCTTAAAGCACATTCCACTGAAAGAGATCAGCTTCGCAGCGAAGACGGGATTCTTGAGCAAAGCCCTTTGGCAAAGGTTTTTTACCACTCGATCCTATAGCCGGAACTCGCGGATTTGGCATCGCTTCGTTGAGGATGGATATTTCCGTCCTCACGAATCCAAGATGCTGCCAGATGTTCTGATCTTAGGGAATCGCTCTTTGGTAGAACTTGAGCGGCGCGGGATCGTGGCTGTTACAAAGCCCCATCTCGGTCAATTCGACCACGACGAGAAGGCCGCCAACATCATTTTAAGCCTTGAGCAAGAAAAGGTGTTGGATGGCTTTACAACGGAAGCGGAGCTGAAACGCAAGAACTGGCTGTGGATGAAAACCACACGGGATGGCAAGGACGCTAAATTTCCCGACCTGACATTGCACCTTCCAGTGGCCGCGAAGTATCGCACGGTGGCTCT
The DNA here is from genome assembly GCA_016861345.1 of Oligoflexia bacterium. GTDB lineage: Bacteria > Bdellovibrionota > Bdellovibrionia > Bdellovibrionales > Bdellovibrionaceae > BOLD01. The sequence continues at coordinate 113,530 of BOLD01000001.1, read as the reverse complement.
TGAGATCGAGCAATCGAAGAAGACCTTTGATCGGTATGTGAAGGTAATGAATAGCTATGCAACTGCCGACGAAATTAAGGTCGTCGTCTTCATTGCAAATCAACAGTATATCTTCAACAGCATTTCTCGTGCGATGAAGGAAGTCAGCTATCCTTCATGGGAGCGGCCCGTTGGATTTGGAGAGATGGAAGCGTGGCTCAAAAACCCTCTGACGGCCCCCATCTACATGAGCCGTGGAGTTGAGTCCATCGAGCAATGGATGAACGAAAAACGTGAACGTGCTGGCTAAACACTAGCAACACCACTAGCAAATCGTTTGCTAGTTGAGAGCGTTTTCGCATGAGTGACTATTTGAGTGAAATTCAATTCAAAACAAAGACTTACCCACCGCCTCGCTTTATAAAATCTGCCCCTGATCGCTAGTGACCCCTCCCACCCAACGAGTACATTGGTTGGAAGGGGTCACTAGCTGGTGCAGAAAATAAATCTCGGCGGTGGGTAAGTCTGAAAGGATTTTTATGAATAATTTTAATAATAGGGAGAAGGGAGAAACGGCCTTGGGTGGTATCGAAGGTCGGGAGAACAAAACAAGTGAAGTGGTAAATGAAGAAGCTCAGGTTTTCAATCGTAGGGGCCGTAAGGGTGCTGCTCAAACGGCGCAGAGCCTTGATCCGAGGAACAGCAAAGTCAGTCACTCGTCCCAGGGTGAGGTGTTTCGCGTGGTTATCTCGAAGGAATCCAACGAGGCGTTGGAATCGGCCGTAAGCCGATGCGCGGAAGGATTCGATGCCGGAGAGTTCACCAAGTCCGACATTGCCAACTATATCTTCCAGAACGTGAGTAAGTTCTTTTCAGATGCCGACGTAAAAAATCTTAGGGTCGCGCACTTCGACGAGAAGAAGATGCTCGGCTCCATTCTACGAACAGATGCCGACCTTCCTGAAGATTTGCGAAAAGCAATCCGCGCTCATTATGGTGTCGCTGATAAGGAAAAGAAAAAGTCTTCTAAAAAGACTGATTCCTTGCCTTCCGTTGCCTAATTATTGCGGGAATGAAGCCAAAGGTAAAAACAAGGTCATGGGTTCATCGGTTAGTTCGATGAACCCATACTTCTTATAGAAGGCTTTTGCGGAATCATCCTTTGCATCGACCAGAAGCGCGTAAACGCCAACATCAGTCGAGGCAGATTGAACCCGCTTCATCGCATCGACTAAAAGGAGCTTTCCTAAGCCCTGCCCCTTGATTGAATTATCAACCGCCAGTCGGCCCATTCGGGCGACTGGTACGGGATGCCTAGGGAGCTTCTTCTGTTTTTCTTCAGGAAGCGAAGATAAATCCACCTCGCCCATGCTGAGACTGTAAAAGCCAAGAACACGCTTGGCCTTATCGCCTGACTGAATGGCTACGAAGGTTCTATTGAAATTCGCCGTTTGGTTCTGACGGGCTCGCGCTTTCAGAAAATCGTTTAGCTCAGGTGAGCCACAGTCAAACGGCGCACGATCAAATGACTTGTCTAGGGTGTGAAATTCAAAGTTGCTCACAAAGACAAATTACTTTCTGGACAGCTTCGCGTAGTCCTTGAAAGCCTTTTTTAGTGCTTCGTTCGGAGCTGGAGGATTTGTCAAAGCAGCAAAGAACACATGAGCATCACGTTCCGTTAGGCTTGTGCGTTCAACTTCCGACAACTCCTTGCGAGCGGCGCGAATTGAGTTTTGCAACATGAAGGAACTCACCGTAAGCCCCAAATGATCGGCGGCTTTCTCAATGAGATCTTTATCCTGCGGAGCTGTGCGAATCATCACCGTGCTTTCCTTCTTCAAGGAAACCTGCGGCTTTCTTTTTCTTGCGACTGACATAGTAAACCTCTTTCACCGTGCTTAAACGGCTATAGATACACCATATCATAGTGTATTGCATTTGTCTATACGACATAAATATAATGATTCCAATGATTTGAGAGTTTTATCAGGACTTCTATAAGGATTTGCCCTTGCTGGGCAGCCTGTAAAGGAGTAGTATGAACTCCAAGAATGTAGTTCTTGAGCTTCCTAGCTCATCGCTCTTTGAAAATCGAATAGAACGCGAGTGGCTTTCAACAGAAGAAGCAGCTCAATATTTGTCGATCACCGAAAACGCTTTAAGGATCATGGTCTATCGAGGCCAGATTCAGTCGTATAAATTCGGAAGACGACTCAGGTTCAAGTTGAAGGATTGCAAGGCTCTTTTCCTAAAGAAAGGAGCCTGACATGGCAATCAACACCTATATTGAGAATGGAAAGAAACTCTATGAAATCTACGTCAATGGATTCGATTCCAGAGGGATTCGAGTTCAACGGCGCAAGAAAGGATTAGATACCCTTAGAAAAGCGGAGATGGCCGAGTTCGAGCTAAAGCGAGAACTGGCTAAACTCAAAGAAGAGGCTGTGCCTTTTCGCTGGTCTGAGTGGCTTTCCGAGTGCTTGAAGAGAATGAAGCTCGTCCACCGCCCTTCAACTGTCATCAACTATACTGCACAGATGGGCAAATGGATTAACCCTCATTGGGATAATCTCGATTTGCACAAGATCACGAAGCAGAAAGTTTACGACACCATTTTTACGGACATAGATTCAAAAATCAGTCCGTGGACACGGAAGACAATTCTGAAAATGGTTCGCCGAATTTTCGAGATGGCCGTTGAAGAAGGCATTTTAGACCGGAATCCCTGCGCGGGAATCCGAGTCAATGTGCCGGAGGTAGATCAGAAGGTTTTAACCAAAACGGAAGTCGGAATCTTCCTGCAAGAAGCGAAACAAACGAATCATCGTTTTTATCCCATCTGGGCTATGGCCCTTATGACGGGCATGAGATCGGGAGAGTTGTTCGCTCTTAAATGGACTGACATAGACTTCGATGGAAAGACTATTTCTGTTTCTAAACAGTGGACGAACAAAAATGGGTTTGGCCCCACCAAGACGCAAAGGAGCCGAGTGGTTCCGATTTCCAACGCGCTTTTGAAGTTCCTAAAGGAACTCAAAATCAAGTCTGGGAATCAGAGTGAGTTTGTCTTACCGCAGATGCCCGAATGGGAGAACGGCGAACAAGCACGGATCACCCGAGAATTTTGCGCTGCGATAGGGATTACGCCCGTCAAGTTTCACGACCTCAGAGCAACCTTTATCACCAACCTATTAGCGCGTGGTGAGTCTCTGGCAAGAGTTATGGCCATCGTAGGCCATAGCCAGATCAAGACTACCAACGGCTATCTTAGGAAGGCTGGTGTGGATGTTCAGGGGGCTACCGAGAAACTTGGCTATGATCTTCCAGATGAGGTTGTAGGAGCCAAAGTCCTGTCTCTTAGATAGAGGCAGGACGGCTCTTGTGAACTCAAAGAACCTTGCTACTTCATGCTACTCGCGGTATTCGATATTAAGTAATTGCAGTTACTTAGGTCGCTGGAAATCACCCCGACCAATCTCGGTTCTATATCTTGCGAGCAAAGATAATGTAATGACGAGCAATCAAGCTTTTCAGTGGAAATAGTGCAAACCGGGTTTGCATATCCATCTCCCCTTTTGCCATCAGCAGATACAAGGCCTGAATCGGATACAAACATAGAGCAAACGGAAATAGCAGATAATCTTCAAATCGCAGACTGGTGTATTCGATCTTTTCAATTTTGAATCCATGAGAGATAAACTGCTTCCACAGGGCCTGTATTAATACCACGTTCCAGTTGCCCTCCATCGGAGAGTATAACAATTTGAATCTTTTAAGACGCCCAAAAAATAAGAATGAAAACCGATCTCTAATTGTGAGAATGTTATCATTCGTCAGAATAAATAATCCATTTGGCTTCAAATGACGCCCACAACGCTCAAATAGTCCCGTAATATCATCAAAAACCATCACGCCACTGATCGATGTGATGACATCAAATTTTTCGCCCTGAATACGAGTGAAGTCTTTCGCATCAGCTCGAATAAAATCCTGCGCAATATCCGCATGGGGCATTTCAAACAGATCCTGACCACGAACACGGATTCCTGGAAAAAATCTTTTCACTGCACGAAGAAAATCCCCCTGGCCACAAGGCAAATCAAAAAGGGACGAAATTCTTCGTCCCTTTTTATCCTCTTCAACCAGGAAGGAAATCACACTTTGATTAACACCAATCTGCGTATTTCCCTTTTCAATACTCCCCAGGTCCATGGGCACAATTAATGGCCGTGCTTTTTTTTGATTTCCTTCTTCGATTCGTCACGAAGAAGTTGCATCAAAGTACTTGCAGTCATATTGATCGCATCGTGCATATCAGTTGCGGTTTTATTAACAAAAATTTCTTTCTTTGGTGGATATCGAACGCTCACCTCGCACTTAAATTGGTGCTCACCTTTTTGACCGTGTGATTTCTCGTTCACAAGCCAGATTTGAACATGGCTTTCATCGCGGTGAAGAAACTCTTCAACAATTCCTTCAAATTTTTCAAGTGCCAGTGACTCTAAAGCCTCTGATCTGTCCATATGAGTAAAATGAACTTCTGTTCTCATGTGTCCTCCGTTTCAGAATTAAGGGACCAGATCTATTCTTATGCTTGTCTTGTGTGTTGGTCTATGAATGGCGCTTTGCATGAAATCATATTGCTATTATAAATAACATTTATATCTAAAATAGATCTCCACTCTAGAAGCTCCTCTCTAGTGTCTCAAATTAGGCCGTTTAAAAAAGATTTCATTATAGTAACCGAAGAATCCACCTGGGTTGTTTATAATAGTAGGTAGGGAGGACTCTGCCATGAAAAACCAGTGTTTTATGGGAAAATGGACTTCTCTACCTGGGCTCATTCAAGCCCTGGCTCTGACCTTTGTCCTATTTCCCATTAACCTCCATTCAAAAGAGCCTCTCAAGCCAGACAAAGACCTTCGGAGAGCCTATGAAGCTCGGCTTCAAAGACCCACTCAGGAGGAGCTCACTAAACGAACTGAAAAGTTAAAAGAAGCAGCAGCAAAACTATTCATTGCCATCAAAGAAAAGGATATGAAAAAAATCTTGACCCTGATTGATCCCGAAGGTGGGCTCGCCTCGGAAAAAAGACACATGGTCTATTATGACGCTGTCAAAAATGAATTCGATCAGAAAACGTCATATTACTTTCAACATCTCTACGGACCAAACGGAGTGGATGAGGAACTCACAAAATTGGGTAGCGAAATTGAAATCAAGGTGGAGTATCTCTACGACGATGGCTGGGCAGGAGTAACTTATGAAAAAGTAGTTCCAACAAAGATTCGGAAACCAGCCTCTCGAAATTCAGTAACCAAAACCGTGAGTATTATTGTTGAGAATGAAGAATACCATCGGCCAAAGCTCACATTTAAGTGGAAAAATGGGCAGTGGTACATCATGACTTTATTTGAGTAACCCCCCACACCCCCTGTCAATTTTCTCGTCACCTGTCAATCATCAGCGTCCATCCTTATCAATTGATCCCTTCAAAACTTATTATCCCAATATGAGACAGAATAACTCTTTGATTTAACATGCCAATTCCCTTATTTCCTGGCACTCCCCTTGCTCCTTCTCAAACACAAGGATGTGTGTATGAAAAATTGGATCATATTATTTTTTATTGGGTTTACTTTTGTCTTTACTGCCTGCACGAAAAAGCGAGATGCCCAGTTTGCGTACGGAGAAGGCACCGATCTTTATAAAATTGCCGACTATGACAATCAGTATTTTGATCTGAAAACAACAGAGAAAAATGGAAATCTTGTTTTTCATACAGCTGCAAAAACGACGACAAAAATCAATGGCAAGATTCAAGATTTTCAATACGTCAAATATGAAACAAACTCAGACTTGTTCCCCAAAGAGATCGCTTTTATTGGAAAAGAAAAGCATTCCTATAAACTTGTTTATCAGCTGACCAATACTCACCTGATCATCTCAAAAGTAGGAACAGGAGATGAAATTCCAATGGAAGAGCTAACTTCCGCGCAAAAAGTGGATGATCGGCACTTTGCAGTTCCGCTCGTTGCCTATCGGATTTCTGGACTCTACACAGTTGATCATGCGCGAAATGAAAATCGTGAAAAAACATCAACACTGAGAGAATATAAAGCAGAGTCAAAAGCTCAGGCGACACACTTTCGCATTGATAAAAATTCGAAGCAAATTCTGACATTAAAATCAAAAACCAATCTCTTTCATAAAAACTATTTCGATGGAACCTGGTATGCAAGTTCCGTCATTGCCAAGGTCGGAGACGAAGAGTCTGAAATGATTGGCTCTACAGTCTCTTATGATTCAAAACAAGAATCTGCGGACAAAATTATTTTTACAAAATCAAAAGATAAAATCATCGGATTGAATGCTCGATATGATGATCGAATAAAATTAGGTGACGATCTAGATAAGAGAAATAACTTAGCGGAAGTTATCTATTTCCCTGCGCATTGGGCCTCGTATAAGCGAGATACTCTTAATGGAGACCTTAATGAAATCGAAGATAAAAATAAACGCTGGGAAGATCGTGACTATGTTGAGATTGATTTTACAAAAATCACCTCGTTGATCACGTCATCTCTTCCAGGATCACCAACCCTGACTGATTTAACAGTTACTGATGATTTCTTCATGTTTTCGCTTCAATTCCAAGGAGCAAAAGTCACATTCTCGTTCTTAAAGGAAAAAAATCCCAAGGATGTCTCGAAAAAATATGAGCCCAAAAGATATTTTGGGGATGACTTTAAGTATTTTGGCTATTTCACCACAAAAAAGAAATCGCTTAATACCTATGAAAAATATCGCCGAGATGACTTTGAAAAATTCACCTTTATTAATCGATTTCACCCTCAATTTGATGAAAAAACTGGAAAATATAGAATCGTTTTTCACTTTACAGAGACCTCTGCAGTTGAGCCTGAGATTGTTGAAACAGCAAGAGCAGCCATACGTTCGTGGGGCTTTGCTTTTAAGCAAGCGGGTTTAGAAAATACCGACATTATTTTAGATGAAACAGAAAAAGTCGCTGTTGGGGACATTCGTTACAATTCCATCAATCTCATTAAGACCTTAACTGCATCATCGCTCTTTGGATTTGGTCCGAGCATTGCCGATCCCAATACGGGAGAAATTATTTCGGCAACTACAAATGTTCACGTGACAAGCATCAAATCAAATCTTGTGTCACAATTAAGAAACTACATCCGTCATCGTCGTGGCGAGCTAGACCCCAATTACCCTCTTGGAAAGTCTAAATTATATCAAGCGCCACAAATGAGTGTGATTCAAAAAGCCACTGCAAAGACAGTCTCAAAAACTCATGCTAAAGAAGAAACTCTTTCTCATCACAACTGCGATTTTAACGCGTCAGCTGGAAATTTAACTCGCGAAATTGAATCTGAAGACAACCCCTCATGCAAAAAGCTAAGAGACTATGCGAGCGGCACAAGCACCGATCTTAAAGAGGAAACAGAGGCTCTTGAAGCCTGCGCTCAAAGCATCTTGCCACAAAAGGTTCAAGCCACTTTGATCCACGAAATCGGTCACAATTTTGGCCTTCGACACAACTTTGCTGCCTCTGCTGACAAGGAAAACTATACAAAAAAACGAGACTCCAAAACAGGAAGAGAACTTCATGAAATATTGGCTCGCTCAAGTTCAGTTATGGAGTACACTGACTTTAACGAAGACCGACTGACTGACGTAGGACCTTATGATATTGAAGCTATTCGTTTTGGTTATGCAAATAAAATCAAGGACGATAAGGAAAATGTGCATAATCTCAGTACGACAAAGTCTATTGACGATAATTTACGACAGCTTGGTATTACGAAAAAATATTTAAAGTTTTGTTCAGACGAACATGTCGAACTTGGGATGGACCCTCTTTGCCAAAGGCATGACACCGGCTCTTCTCCATCCGATGTTGTTGAAAGTTTAATTGCTCAATACAACACTCTATTTGCAACACAGAACTTTAGGTATGACAGGGCCAAGTCACCATCACCAAAAGCATTAAGAGAGTACAAGACGGCCGTGATTTTCTCAAAACTGGGTACGATCTACGATCAGTGGAGAGTTTATCTGACAGACTTCATTGGTATTGATAAGCAAAACCTCGAGGTCTTTGATGATCAAAGTTATCAAAATGCACTTGATGCTATGTCAAAAGATCCTCGATTTAAGCAGGTTTATGCTGAATACAAACCCGCAGCAGATCGAATCTTTCAATTTTTACTTGATATCACATTTATGCCATCCAAATATTGCCTGACTCAATTGGCTGGCGGTCAATATCAAATCACCGAATTAGAAAGACTGACATCTGAAATTCATAATAGAACTGGAATTAAAACAATTTCCTGCCAAGATAAAGAGGTTCTCAATCAGCTTAACTCTGAAGGGAAAAAATTGATGATCGAAGTTGGATTCTATCATCAGCACCAGAAAAGAGCTGGAGAGGTCAACACCTACCTGCAAGACTTTATGCATTCTCGCGGATCTGACTTTGACACTTTGGACAGCTATTGGGATGTGATCGGCTCAGCAGATGACAAAGACGCCGCAAAATCAGCCTTAACAAGTCGATCTTCGACTAACTTCTTTGCTATCCAAAAACAAATCAAACCTTCTTTTATGGACGAACCACAATATCGAAAGGCATTTACAGACCGTTTAATTGAAAGAATTGTTCATGGTATTTCCCTGGAAAGCCTGACTCCTGGATCAAAACTTGAGAACAGTGATAATATCTATTTCCCAAAGTGGCATGATGAACTTGACCACATTCGGCAAACTTGGGCCTACATGAATCTTGGAATTAAACAACAAGGCAAAGATTTAATGAACACTCAGCGAAGCCAACGTTGGGCTTCTGTTCAAACTATGGATAACCAAATCATTGAAGATGCAAAAGAAAAAATGAAGTTGGAAAATGGGAGCCATATCGTGGCCATGACGGAACAAAATGATATCACAATCAAACTGATTCAGAGACTGAAGTGGCTAGAAAAAATTCGAATAGAGAACTCAGATGAGTACAGGAAAAATCAAATCGATTACGATGCTCAATATGGATTAATCACCCACATATTGAACATTTAACTATAGCGATTTTCATTTTTCTTTAAAGTGATAAGTCATAGACAAAGGTGAGTCGATTAGCTACTATTCATTCTTAATGAAAAAATATTCTCGACTTAAACTTGTATTCCTTATTTTTTATCTTTCAATAGCGTTCATCAGGGCGTACAAAGTTCCTGCTACAGATGATACAAGCCGGTCCTTTCTCAATGGCGATGGCCCCTCTGACGTGAATACGCTATCTGCGACTCAGTATTTTCATGATTTTGGACTCTGGGAAAGTAAACTGCGACCAATCATGGGATACAGCTCTGGTGGGGCAACAACAGACTTAAAGGCCTACACCCACTCCCCTGCTTTGCCTGATGTGATCTCAGGAGCATGGTCACTTATCATTGACTCAACGAATGAGTTTCATTTACGCCTCTTACCCATTTTATTTTCAGTTGCTTGGTTTTTTCTTATTTTTCAACTTTACCAGTCACTTATTCCCAATCCCAATATTGCTTTTCTTGCCTCGACACTGTTGGTGTTCTCCAGTTATTTTCTCGCTTGGACTGACAGTCTTCATTTACACATGTGGTCTGAGCTCTTCCGATTTATTTTTGCCTACTTGCTCATAAGCTTTTATAAATCCGATACAACCTCTGCGCAAAGAAAGCTTTATGCACTCACCATGGGCCTGTTGGCCGTGTTCATGGCCAATACGGGTTTGCATCTTTTAACCTTTAGCTCCGCTCTCGTGATTGGTTTTTCCATGACACATCAATCTGGACTTAAAAAGATTTTTGCCCCAGTGAATGTTTTTTTAGGCCTCTGTTTTGTCTTTGGCCTATTTGGGCATTTTTACTTCAATAAGCTTTATTTTGGTTCCTGGGAACTGACGATCAAAGATCTCTGGGAAGCCTTTCTCTTTCGAACAAACCAGTGTGAGAACGCTGAAGTCTGTGGACTTGGATGGAAAGAGTTTATCCAATTCCCTCTTATTATTTTACGTCGCATTGAAAGATATTTTTTAATCCCAGGCCCCGCCATTGTCGTCTTTTTTCTTCTCATGCGTCGAAAATTAAAAACTGAAAACCCAGTTTTACTATCTTATGCTTGGTCACTTTTGGTAGCTGGCTTATTTTGGTTTGCGATTATGCCTCAACACGCCTGGGTCCATCATTTCACAGGACGAGATGTGGCCATTTTTGTTGGACTAACTGGAGCCTATGGACTGACTGAGTACGCCAGAATTCTCAAACGTGATTTTGAATTGCAAAAATTGTGGCCCAAAGTTTACCACTCTTTATTTGTATTCTACTTAGTTGGAATGGCACTGACCCAGCAAGCGCTTCCAATGTATTGGCGAGATAGTTTTGCCCATTTATTTAAATAAATTAAATTCGCTTGTAATCATCCTGATATCGGACAATGTCATCTTCTCCGAAATATGTGCCCAACTGGACTTCGACAAACTCAAGTGGCTCTGCACCTGTGTTTCGAATTCGATGTTTTGATTGCAGTGGAATCTTTATATATGAACCCTTTTGTACAGGGACCTCTTTTTCATCAAGAACAACAACTCCTTGACCTTGAATAATGATCCAATGCTCTTCTCGCTTTGAGTGAGATTGATATGAGATTTGAGATCCAGGGTTCACCTGAATGATTTTTGATTTAAAGTGCTGGTAATCACGCAGAATATCAAATCTTCCCCAAGGTCGCTCCTCAAAAGTGTGATTCTCAATCATTTGAGGATTTGTTTTCTTTAATCGATCAACTACAGTTTTGACATCCTGAGTATGTCCCCTCTTTGAAATCAAAAGGGCATCTTGAGTATCAACGACAATCAGATCATCCACCCCAACAACTGCGTATGTCTTATCTCCATGGGGCAAAACAAAATTATTCTTAGAATCCACCTCGATCGGATTCCCTCGCGGTCTGCCACTTTTCTCATAGACCTCGGCGACAGCATCCCAAGAACCAACATCATTCCATTGCGGGCTACTTGGAACACAAAACAATTCGTCACCTGTTAACTTTTCCATAATGGCATAATCAATACTAATCGAAGGAAGCTGATGATATATCTCCTTTAAATTTGAAAAATCAGCCTTCATGTTTGACAGGGCTGACCAGATCTGGGGCTGATACTTTTGAAATAACTCAATCATCAACTCGACAGGAAATATGAAAATTCCCGCATTCCAGAAAAATGAACCCTCGGCTAAAAATTGTTTTGCAACTTCATAGCTGGGTTTTTCGTGAAATTTGACCACTTCAAAAGCTGAGTGCTTTTTACTAAAATGTGCTGGTTTTTTCTTCGTTTGGATATATCCATAACCAGTCTCTGGGTGCGTTGGCTTAAGACCCAGTGTCACGACCTTTCTCAACTTTGCGCTCTCTGTCGCTAAATCAACTGCAGCAAAAAACTCTTCTTCCTTCTCGATTAAGTGATCTGCTGGAAAAACCCCAACAACTTCCTGAGTCTTTCCTCTGAGCTCAAATAATTTACACAAAATAGCAATTGCAGGAGCTGTGTTTTTCCCAACTGGTTCAAAGAGAACTTCAATATTCTGAAATCCGGCCTCTTTCGCTTTTTTCTCAGTGAAATCTCTCAACATAAGAGAAGTTACAATCATGGGAGTACCAAAGTGACTGAGTCGCTTCAGTGTCAAATTCTGCAAACTGTCTTCAAAAAGTTCACAAAACTGCTTGGGATATTTAGCTCGGGATACGGGCCAAAGGCGAGTTCCACTTCCGCCCGAAAGAATGACTGGTATCACAAATCCTCCACTCAGATCACGATGTCTAACTACAAATTCTGTGACCTATTTACAACAAGATAATGAAGAGTGTCTTTGGGGTCTACAAAAGGTCCCATTGGCTCGTGTCGTCATTACAAATTTTAGACTCTCTGCACGCTTCTGTTGCGAAGAAGTAACAGGACTAAAAATCACTATAATTCTTTGCCACGGGTCTCCTTGAAGAAAGAATGACTTTTTGATTGAAAATCGACTAATCTGTTCGTGAAATTCATTATGATTGGAGACAGGACTATGTCGATTCCCTTTATTGATCTCAAAACACAATACAAGGCCCTCAAACCGCAGATTGATGCTCGTATCCAAGCTGTTCTCGAGCACGGCGCCTTCATCAACGGACCCGAAGTTGTTGAGTGTGAAAAAAAACTAGCTGAATTTACTGGGGCTAAATACGCACTTGCCTGTGCCTCAGGTACAGATGCACTTGTGATCCCGCTTATGGCCCTTGGAATTGGACCTGGAGACGAAGTCATTACCACTGCGTTCTCATTCATTGCCTCTGCAGAAGTCATTGTTCTTGTTGGAGCCACACCTGTTTACGTCGATATCGATCCCATCACCTATAACATTGATGTCAATAAACTTGAAAAAGCCATCAACAAAAAAACAAAGGCCATCATTCCCGTTTCTCTCTATGGCCAGTGCCCAGAAATGGATGAAATCAATGCCATTGCAAAAAAACATGGGCTTCATGTTGTTGAAGATGCCGCTCAAAGCTTTGGCGCCACTTATAAAGGAAAGCGGAGCTGCAATCTTTCTGAACTTGCAGGAACAAGCTTCTTTCCAGCAAAACCATTAGGCTGCTACGGTGACGGCGGCGCAATTTTTACGAGCAACGAAACCCTTTACAAGGCCATGAAAGAAATCCGCGAGCACGGTTCTGAGTCTCGATATTACCACACCCGCCTTGGTGTGAACGGTCGCTTAGATACCATTCAATGTGCGATCCTTCTTGCGAAACTGGAAAGATACCAATGGGAACTTGATCAACGTGACCGGGTTGGACAGAAATACAATCAGGCTTTTTCTGAAATTAAAATGAAGGGCTTTGCATATCCAAAAGTTCTTAGCCACAACAAGAGCGCGTGGGCGCAGTACACACTTGCAATTGAAAACCGTGCCGAATTTCAAAAGAAACTGACTGATAAAGGAGTTCCCACCGCTGTCCACTACCCCAGAATCATGCCAGACCAACCTTGGTACAAAGCTCAACTGAAAGGCACTGAAGGCGACTGGTCTGTTTCACGATGGGCTGCTGATCATGTGATTAGCCTACCGATCTTTCCAGATATGACAGAAGAAACTCAGAGTAAAGTCATCGAAGCCGTTCTCACCGCACTGAAATAGGAAAAACCCATGACAGAATTTAAGCCACTTTCAAAACAAGTCACTATGAAAACCCCCTACGGTGAATTCACCTGGGGCAATGCCAAGTCTTGGGTTTTATTTGCAGGACCAGACATTATTGAAGACGAGGGAATGGTTCTTGAAACCGGAAAAGAAATCCAGCGCGTCTGCAAGCAACTTGGTATTCCTTGGGTTTTAAAATGTTCTTTCGATAAGGCCAACCGACAAAGCTCATCGAGCTTTCGTGGGCCGGGAATGAAAAAAGCTCTTGATCAGCTCAACAAAATCAAGACAGAGATTGGCGCTCCGCTCTTAACGGACGTTCACGAAACCTGGCAGGTCGAAGAAACAGCCAAAGTGGCAGACGTCATCCAAATTCCCGCATTTCTGTCACGACAAACCGATCTCCTTGTTGAGGCCGCAAAAACTGGAAAAGTGATTCACATCAAAAAAGGACAATTTCTTGCTCCTTGGGACATGAAAGCCATTGCGAATAAAGCCGTTCAGGCGGGCAATGACAAAATTCTTCTGTGTGAGCGCGGAACAACCTTTGGCTATAACCGTCTGATCAACGACATGACAGGTTTAGTTGAAATGCGAAGACTGGGGTACCCTGTCATTATGGATTGCACTCACTCAACCCAATTGCCGGGAGCCACTGGTGAAAGCTCAGGGGGACGTGCAGATATGGTATGGCCCCTTGCTCGCGCGGCGATGGCTGTTGGAGTCGACGGTATCTTTGTTGAAACTCATCCCAACCCTGAAAAGGCCTTGTGTGATGGACCAACTTCGCTTCCACTGAAGAATTTAGAGAAAGTTCTCTTGAACCTTCAGGCCATTTTTAAAACTCACCAAAATTAAAGACGTGCGGCTCGAGTAAAATCTCGAGTCGTCATTAAAGTGGCAGAGCCCTCTTCAGGGTCGAAAATAATCTTCACATCGCCTTTTGAGATTTGTTTTTGAACTTGAGAAAATTTTTTTTCAAATTCGACTTCATGAGCGCCGTAATCGGTACCTTCTCGCAAAATGAATTCACGAATCAGGCCAGAGAGAGCATCGGCACTGAGAACTGATGCAGGAACCTCAACCGGAGGCGCACTGTTCTTTTTAAAACTTTCAATCATCACTAGCCTCGCTTTAAAAAATCAAAATCTCGATCCATAACTGTCTTACGGCCATCGGCTCGAGCATTATCAATGGCTTGATCACATAAAACCCGCACATAATCAGAGAGAACATCCATCACCGATGCAGAGGTATTGTAGTCAGCCTTGGCTTGAATGTATTCCTTTAGCCGTGAGGCAATAATCAAAGTTTCTCGGGGTAACTGTGGGCGCGATGTCGATGTTGACACGGAAGGGTTTGAGGCTTTGACAATAATTCTTGCGGGTGACCGCTGAGTAGCTCCCGCTGAATCCGAAGTCGCTGCTATGCCGCCTTGATCAGAATGATCAGGAGTCAGAGGAGCCTGTTTTTCAATAGCTCCTGCGTCTCGATGACGAGCTCCTGGCAAATGAGTTTCAAAACAAGCCACACTACAAAAAACATACCCTGTGCGCTGCCCATTGCAGGTTGAAACGCTGCAAATATAATACTTTGCCCCAAGTGCAATTGGTTTTTTACAAGAACTGCACTTGCGCCAAAATGGTTGCGACTCTGTATTCATAACGGCCTCCGCCCAAAGAGAACTATGCCCTAAACTTTTTCCCTCAGTATTCGATATTCGTATGCTAACCAAACAACCATCGCCCAAGTGAAGAGAACGACAAAGCGAACTTTTGAGTGTTCAAAATTGGCTTCAGTTAGCCCTCCGACAAGAAACTCACATTGAGCCCCAATCAGCCCAAGCAGCAGGCCTTGATGAAATATATTTCGACTACTTGCCACCCTCCAAACCCGAATAGTCAGAATAAAGAAATAAGCAGCTACAATTAAGTAGCACAACAGCCCCAATACTCCTGTACCGGACAAATAGTGAAGATACTGATTATGGGCGTGGCTGACTAATGTATCAGGTGGAACCTGAAGCCTTTCAAAATACTCTGGCAAACGTCTGGCATTTTCACCGTAGCCAATTCCTAAAACAGGATAATCTTTCCAAATTTCTATGTTTAATTTCCAAATGTTAATTCTCTCAAAGTCATAAGTCTTTTCATGCATATGGAACATCATTCGCTCTTGAAATGATGGCCATAACTGAAACATGGTGCCGAAAGCAACGGTTCCCACAAATAACAAAAACAGCCCCAATCGCTTTCGATACATGAATGTCATGAGAAAAGCGGCTATTGCCATTCCGATCCAGACTCCTCGGGTGAAACTCAGAATTAAGGATACTCCCGAGATGATGACTGCAGCAAAAACATATTTCCAAGTCTCTTCTCGCCACTGAATCGCATAAAGCATATATCCCAAGAACCAGCAAAAAACCAATGCGTAGAGATGAGCAAATGTCATCGGGTTACTAAATAAACCACCCGTTCTTTTAAAAACTTCTCCAGTTAAATAGATATTTTCTTTTAACGGATCAAATCCAATAAAGTAAATCACGACCGCATACAAACAGGAAATTCCAAAAATAATAGCTGCGGGTTTAACAATTTCTTCGCCAGGATTCAAAAAGCGAATTGCTGAAACCATGACATAAAAAATAATGACCCACTTAAACTCAAGCATTCTCATTAACCATGGAGCCTCTGGCGATCCATTAATGAGAAATCCAAGCCCGACAATCAAAAACCAAACTGCAAATACCCAGTCAATTCCCACACTGTAAAATAGACGGTGTGATCGATTACTCTGTTGATGCCAGCGAATCCCCATCCAAATCATCGCGCCCACTAAAAGCGTAGAAAAAACGTCCATCGCGGTTTGAGAGATCAGACAAGAAGTTGCAAACAGTATCATGATCCACTTGACCATTATCTTCCCCTTCCAAACAAAACGACACGAATCGTCTTCAAAGCAATACTCATATCCATCAAAAGACTGTGGTTCTTGATATAGAAAAGTTCATATTGAAGTTTTTCAACAGCGTCCTCAAGTGAGGCCCCATAGGGGTAAAGAATCTGCGCTAGTCCACTTAACCCAGGCTGCACCATGTGCCGAAGATTATAAAATGGAATTTGTTTCTCAAGTTCAATGTTAAATTCAGGCCTTTCCGGACGAGGGCCGATAAAGCTCATCTCTCCTCTTAAAATATTCACCAACTGTGGAAGCTCATCCAGCCTTGTCTTTCGAATAAAATGACCCACTTGTGTGATACGGGAATCACCCACACTTGCCCACTTTGCCCCATCTTTCTCTGCATCTACACGCATGGAACGAAATTTAAGAATGGTAAATTTTTTTCCATCTTTTCCTGTGCGAATTTGCTTATAAACTGTGGGCCCGGCGGATTCCATTTTAATAGCTAGCATTGTCAGGAGCATCAATGGCCAAGAGATCAAAAATAAAAAAATCGCTAACAATAAATCTGCCAACCGCTTGATCTTAAGTCCAACCGGGTTGTGAAAAATTTGAAATCCTTCGCTCATCACAAACCAGTCCGTGTCTAAAAAATATATCGGCACCTTCATCCACTGACGTTCATAGAAAGAACTGAGATCAAGGACTCGCTGACCTCGAAAGCGTGCCTGCATCAGAGCTGCTGTTAATTGATGTTGAGAGTTCAATGTTGGCCGATCTAACCCGACGATAATGGCTTGCCAGTCTTTTGATAAAATAGACTCGATCTTTTTAAACTCAGTTTCTGTAGCGAATTGGTATTTTCCTGGAAAGCGGTTCTTTTGAAGATCATTTTGAAGTTTATCTGAAAATACCGGACTTACTAAAAATAACCACTCTGCCCCTCGAAGATGACGTCGCGCCGAATGCAACAAATAACGACGAAGAAGGCTGCTTAAAACAAAATTCAGAGCTAAAGAGCCTAGCAAAACTCCCCGTCCAAATAGCCCTGTCCGATCATGCCCACCAAAGTAATGAATAAAAATAACAAAGAGAACCGCTGTCAGAGAGGCAACAGTTACCCGCCCTGCCATCTCAATACTGCGGGTCTCGGCATCAACATCATAGGCACCAAAAATGTAGAGAGATCCAAGATGAACAAAGGCGATAAACCAAAGTCCCCGCGCGCTGAGAACAAGCCCGACATCTGTATTCTGCAGTCGCAGATAATAAACAAGTAGAACAGATGCGAGAAGAATAAAAAGGTCACCGATTAATAAGAAAAACTTTGACTGACGATCGTACGATGAAAGTTTATTCATAAGTTGAAAAACCTTTTTGCAAAGCTCATTTTTTCAGAACTTGTTCGAACTTTATATGTAGTTGAATGAACAATCTTCTTACCCGTGACTTCGCTTAATTTCTCAAAAAAATCCGCCCAATAATTTGTTGAGGCCTCGTCAAACCCGAAACACCGAACAAAGTCAGCTCGTGGAACAATCAATATCCCCTCTGCGTGCTGTCGATTATCCTCGGACAGAATTTGCGGGACAAGAATACCAGTATCATCCAAAAGTTCAGTCTTGATAAATCGATCAAGCCCTCTTTCCTCGATTTGAATTGTTGAATCTAAAAAAACAAGGACCTCGCCTTTTGCCAGTTTCGCAGCACGGTTGTATAAAGTTGCAAGGTTTTCTCTGCGATCTTGATAATGATAGCGCAGCCACGAAACATCATGATCTAACTGGTGGAAAATTTCACGACTGCCGTCCTGGGATTTATTGTCCATCAGGATGACTTCAAAGTTTTCTTCAACAATTGACTTTGAAACTGCCTGAAGAACTTTGTAGACAATGTCTTTTCGATTGTTGTTCACCAAAATAAATGAAATCAATTCAAAGCCCCATCATGTCAATTGATGTATTTTTCTAAGACAATTGTGTAATGAAACCTTCCAGTCCGGCAATTCAATTCCGAAGTCACTGTGAATTTTGTGAGAATCTAATCTTGAATTTAAGGGGCGACGCGCCCTAGTTGGATATTCAGAGGTCTGAATTGGCCTTATATTCTTCACAGTGAGCGGATAGCCCATTTCGCGAGCCTGGCGAAAGATCTCCGAAGCAAATTCAAACCAAGTTGTCTTTGGCTCACCAGAAAGATGATAAATCCCCCGAAATGGGCTTTGCCTTTGAGAATTGACCTCTAATATTTTTTCAGTCGCTCTTGCAACATCCAGGGCCGAGGTAGGATAGCCGACCTGATCATTAATGACTGAAAGTTCTTCTTTCTGACTTCCCAATCTCAACATGGTTTTAACGAAATTAGTGCCAACGTAAGAATACACCCATGAAATTCTTAATATGATATGCGCACAGCCAGAATTTTGAATAGCCAGCTCGCCCTCGTATTTGGTCTGCCCGTACCAATTCAGCGGATTTGGACGATCAGTCTCTTTCCAGAATTGCTCCCCCGCCCCATCAAAGACATAATCGGTCGAGTAATGAATGAGCTGAGCTTGATGAGCAGCACACCACTGAGCAATCACCCCAGGAGCAGTTGCATTCAGAAGCCTGGCCTTGTCCTGCTCCACCTCAGCCTGATCCACGGCTGTGTAGGCAGAGCAATTAATAATGTGAGTTGGTGAGTGTTGATCAAGAACATTTTGAATTTGGCTCGGGCTCTCAAAATTCACTTCATCTTTAGATAGAAAAATAGCTCGAGCCCCAATACTGAGAGTTGAAAGAGCCTGAGCCACCTGGCCTGATTTTCCAAAGACGAGGATTTTTTGATCCCTATGTAAACTCATGTATACTCAAATTTTAATAAATTCTTCAAATAAACACCGTACCCGCTGTTCGGGTAAGTTTCCGCCAATGTTGCCAACTGACTTCGAGTAATAAACCCTTTTACAAAGGCAATTTCCTCAAGGCAGGCAATCTTCAGTCCCTGACGCTGCTCAATGGTTTGCACAAAATGCGAAGAGGACAATAAGGACTCATGAGTCCCTGTATCAAGCCAAGCAATGCCTCGCCCCATGCACTTCACCGTTAACTCACCCTGATCCAAATATCTTCTATTTAAATCCGTAATTTCAAGTTCTCCACGAGGGGACGGCTTTAGCTCTTTGGCATATTGGCTGACTTTACCATCATAAAAATAAAGGCCTGTCACTGCCCAATGAGATTTTGGATTTTTTGGTTTTTCTTCGATCGAAATGGCCTGCCCTGACTTACTAAATTCAACAACCCCGTATCTTTCTGGGTCATGCACGTGGTAAGCAAACACTGTCGCCCCTTTTTGCGCTTCACTAGCCTCGATCACAAGATCCTGAAGCTCATGACCGTAGAAAATATTATCTCCCAAGATCATACAAACAGGGCTTCCATTTAAAAACTTTTCACCCAAAATAAAGGCCTGAGCAATGCCCTCTGGCCGCGCCTGCTCACAGTACTCTAATTTTATTCCCAGATGAGAACCATCACCTAACAAATCACGGATCAGTGGCAAATCACGGGGGGTGGAAATAATTAAAATCTCTTTGATTCCAGCGAGCATTAAAACTGAGAGAGGATAATAAATAGTTGGCTTATCATAAACTGGTAACAATTGCTTACTGATCGCCTTTGTTGCGGGATAAAGCCGAGAACCACTTCCGCCAGCTAGAACTATTCCCTTCATCATAAACTCTCCATCAGTTTTTTATTTGTTTTTGGCTAAAACGCCCTCAAGCCAAACTTTGTTTTCCAAGTACCACTGAACTGTTTGTTTCAGTCCATCTTCAAACTGTCCAAATTGCCTTTTGAAATTCAGTTTCTCTTGAGCTTTGGTATCATCAATCGCGTACCTAAAATCATGACCCAATCGATCTTGTACAAATTTGATGTTTTCAGCATGCTTTTGACCATTCGGGCGAGGCGCCAATTCATCTAAAATTCGGCAAATAGCCTGAACAACTTCAATATTGCTCCGTTCAGAATTTCCACCAAAACAGTAGGTCTCACCAGGAGCTCCCTTTTCCAAAGCAAGCAGGACTCCCCGACTGTGATCTTGAACGTGGATCCAATCCCGAACATTCTTTCCATTTCCATAAACTGGTAGTTGGTCTCCACGAAGAGCATTCAGAATCATTCGCGGGATAAGTTTCTCTGGGAATTGTCTTGGACCATAGTTGTTTGAACAATTCGTGGTGATTGTTGGTAGACCATAGGTATGAAACCAAGCTCGAACTAATAAATCGCTGCCGGCCTTTGATGCCGAGTACGGAGAATTCGGAGCATAGGGCGTAGCCTCAGTAAATTGACCTGTTTCACCAAGCGAACCAAAGACCTCATCGGTCGACACATGTAAGAAGCGAAAGGCTTCTTTGGCTTCTGCTTTGTACTGCGACCAATGCTTTCGAGCGACCTCGAGCAGATTGAAGGTCCCCATGATATTTGTTTGAATAAAGACCTTAGGTCCGGAAATCGAGTTATCAACATGAGACTCTGCCGCAAAATTCACAACCGCAGAAAACTGGTATTTTTCAAATAAAGAGTTCACCAAATTAAAATCGCCGATATCACCCTGAACAAAGTCACACTGACCTGGCTTGATTACGCCTTCAAGGTTGCCCATATAGCCTGCATATGTCAGAGCATCTAAAATAACGAGTTTATAGTCGGCTGACAGCGCTTCACGGACAAATGAACTTCCGATAAATCCTGCCCCACCAGTTACTAAAATCAGAGATGATGGTTTCATAATCGCTCCAAGGGAATCCCTCTTGTTATTGACTATTGAGCTTGAGGGCAATGGATAACGCGGGGTTTCCATCACGGCCAATAATTAAAGTTCATAGGGATGCGCCCTTGTAGCAAAATGGCCTTAACAAAGAAAAACAGATGTAACAATTAAATGAAAAAAATCGCGCCAATCAGTCTAATAGGGATAATTTTAACCAAATTATTTACAGAGAGATCATCCTTTTTATTTTAGAAATAATTCGAGGCCTCAAACCACTGTTCTTCGCTTTTGAGAGGTGAACAAATGGACTCATCTCTGACTCAAAAGGATTAATATCCTCTGCTTGCGGATTTGTTTTAAAATGCTCTCTAAACGCCTGCCGATGGGTTTTCCCAATTTCCGTACCAGATAAAAATCTATTATAACCCCAGGGAATCTTTTTAAATGTAGATTCACCATTTCTTGCAACTGCATTTGAGTAAATCTCGGATAACTCTACACCTAGGTGTTGTCTATCGATTGGAGCCCATTGACTGTTTGCCCACCCAAATGTACCTCGATCGAACCCAGAAAAATGCACAAAAGTTAGTGGATACTTTTCGTCTACATAAAAGTTGCCATTAACTTTAGATAATCTTCTCTCCATAAAGTTCCAAGTTGCAAAATTGTATCCCGGATCTCTAAAAATACAGATATTAAAAAAGCAAGGTGCAAGATTGATCCATTTCTGATCAGTAAATAAACCACTTTCAAAATCTTCATAACAATATCTGTAAAGACGTTCCGCCCACCAATTGACAAACCTCTCCCCTTCTGCGCCCCGACGAATCCCAAGGAATCCAAGATTAAAAACCCCATGTTTAAGACAACTAATTTCCATCTGAACATTACCTGGGGAAAGTAAATGGGGTGTCAAAACGATTTCATTATCATCAAGTCTTTTATTGAGAGATTCCAGCGGGGCAAAAACCAAACAGTCTGGATCTATATAGACAAATTTATCTTCTTCTGGATATGCGGACATAAGGTATCTAAACAACTGTCCCTTAACTGCTGTCGAAGCTTCAACGATGCTATGACGAAAAATAAAACTTTGAAAGTTTTTGAAGCCAAGATCTTTTGAGAGAACTACTTCATCATAATTGTTTCTATACTGACTCAAATCAGGAATTGAATCCTCAACAAGGCTAATAATAAATTTTGCCTCTGGATTATACTTCTTAACAGACTCGCCTAAAGCAAGCGCCTTCCCTAGATAATTTGAACAGATTGATGTGGTAATAATCATATAGTCCCTTTATTTCGTGACGAAAATCCTATCATTACACTTCGAATTTTTGCCATCTTCCTTTTGGCGCCACGTACCATTACGTATGATATCCGTAACAGCTCTAATAACACCCGATGTTCTTTAAGTCTATTTTTTACAAAGAGTTTTATCTGCCCCAAATTAATTTCTGCGGGCTCTCGAGTTGACCTAATTTGGCATATGTAATCACGCAGCTCTCTCACATTTAATGTCACATAGAGGTCATTTCTCTTACTTTTTAGGATTTGCTCACACTTAAGCCACTTTTCAGACTCATGTGGACTGGGGTTCGCCTTAAGCTCAAGCGTCGTATTCGTACCATCGTTACGAATATAATATTGACAGACTTCGAAGTGCCTTAGTGTGTAATCCATCTCATACTTAGACGCCAAACGAAGAAGAAGGTCATAATCCTCAACACAATCAAGTTTTTCATCAAAAAACAATTCCTCATTTTTAATTTTACTCCGATCAAGCGCAAATGAATGTATGGGTATAAAATTGCTCCAAAATATATCAATTGGCCTACCCCAATTATACGGAAATGTTTTCTGAATTATTTCATTTGTTGCTGCATTGAAATAAATCTGAGCACATCCACCCACGCTCACAGCACTGGGCGAATTAGATAAAACATCCCGCATGAGTGAACAGAAATCAGGGCTGATTGTGTCATCATAATCGAGAAACGAGAGATATCTCCCAGAAACTACAGCGAGGGCTGCGTTTAGAATTTTAGATCGACCATCCACAGGAGGAGCTACCGTATTGTTGATGATTCTGTACCCACTCGCCAAACCACATGATTTGATGAAATCATCTAGTTTTTTGATGTCTCCATCACCAAAATTCTTTACTGATATTATCCACTCAATATTCTGATAAGACTGACTTATTATTGATTTTACAGCAAATGATAAGATGTTTAACCTGGATATATCATGAAACCTTGTGATAATCGAAAATAACTCATTTTGTGAACCTGGAACAACCTTAAGTCTATCTGTAGACGTGACCTTAAATCCGCCAATTATTGAGACCAAGGGGAAAAATCTTTCTAGCGCATGAGCCAATGATCCATCTATTGCAAGCGGCTCTGATTCAAAGTCATCTAGGGATAAGTTCAAGTCTAATACTTTTTCTAATGACTCTGGGCGAAACCAAAACATACTCCCTGCCGGGAAATTGAAGTCAATAGGATAAAGCTGTGATGGCAACTTACCCCTTAATGCATCTAAAAATGCCGAACAATCACCAATAAATTCTCGAATGGGAACCAAGTGTCCCTGAGGAGCGACGATGCCTAGCCTTGGCTGCGCCGCAAAGGCTGAAGATACTAAGTCAAATGAATCTCGACTGAGCATTTTTTTAAATAAATCTTCCTGCCATGCCCGGCCACCAGTAAGCGTTGGCAACCATGGACAGTACTGCGTTTGTGGTGATTTTTTAGTATGAATTTTACCGACCGCCAGATAATTAAAACGCAAAATAATTTTTAAAACCTCTAGAAACGGAGCAATGTCTCTACCGCGATTGGGCACCGTAATCACAAAACAGTTGTACTTCTTAAGACTGTTTACAATTCGCTCGTCAAGCTTATGTACGGTCGTTATAAATATATCAATTGGTGGAAGCTGATTAAGATAGTACTCAATATCATCCCATAAGTCGTGGTAATACAAATGAATAATGAGAGCTTCCTTGCTTTTTTGTTTAAATTCGCCCACATTTTCACTATGAAATGACGGTTGATTCATTTTATTTTTTACCTCTTTCTATTTAAGAATTGGGCCCGGTACATACAGCAATATTCACCCTTTCTTATCTAAAGAAAATATCCTAATAATCCACAACCGAAGTCGCCAATACCCCTGCTTCAGATGTAAAATAGCGACAATTTTGTAAATTAATTTATTTATTCCTCTATAAAAACTAAGTTTTTCAAGCTCTATTTGCAGCTCCTTATTGCTTCTATCCAGCGATTCAACTTGAGATGTAAGAAATCTATTGCTTCCATCCAGAGACTCAACTTGAGACGTAAGAAATCTATTACTTTCTTCAAGGGAGATAAGCGATTTTAAATTCGATATTACAGACTCGTTGTTAATAATTGAAGTGTAATCATGCACTAAAAATTTAGGAATCGATGCTAAGTTAATCCGCATAAACTCATCAATAAATAATCCTGAAGAATGACCTGTTATTGCTAAAACAGCTGAGGCCTCATCATTTATATCTTTCTCATAACTGGCTTCAATGTCTAATATTGAACAAATATGCTTATAGAGAGAATATAAATTTACATATTTCTCACAAAGTATCTGCTGTAAATTGCTATCAAAAGAAAGAATTACTCTAAGAATCAGCCAACTTTTTTTCATCTCGGAATTAAGTCGCCATTCACAGTCAATGGGCTTGAAAATCATTTTTTCACAATTAATATTTTGAGGTATCGCATCCCAAGACTGACCAGAAAAATAAGACTTGCTTGATGTAGCATATCGCTCATCTAGCCATTGAAAGTACTTATGCCATAAAGATTCGAAGGCCTTCCAATCTCTAAAAACAATAGTATTGCGAAACGAATTTGTCAGTGGAGCAAATGTATTTATTGCTATCTCAGATGTCTTTACCCAGGTTATTGGCCCAAGATCCCGCTCTTGAACATTTGGAGCGCTCATATCTTCTTTAATAACAGATAGAATTCCATCTTTCTCTTGAAAAACAGTTTTAACGTTATATTTTCGCCCGTTTGTGTATGATACGCAAGGGGTTGTCTCATCATAGATTTTCGGCAGACAGTGTTCAACCTGAGCAATTACCATAAAAGAATTTAAAAATTCAGACATTAGGCCCGTATTTTTTAAATTTTGGAATGCCAAGCTTTCATTAAATAGTATGTGTCTACTTCGAGAATAATCTCTACCTATTTGAGAGTATGCAATATCCGCAAAGATATGCGGATGACTTTGCTCAAAGGACTCATCAATTATTCGAAGTGGCAATTTATAATCTGGGCATGGATATTGAAAATGTAGCGAATTAAACCCTGCTTGATTTAAAAGCGTTTTCAACTCTACTTTAGAGAAAGTTCGTACTGATTTAGATATTGGATAACCCAAAATACCATCAAAACATTTGCCAGTGTGATCTTCTGTCGCACCAGCCCAATATTTTAATCCTATTCTGTTTTCTATAGCTAAAACCACCGAGCCCTTTGGACTTAAAAAGGACTTTGCTTTTTTTAGGAATTCAACAAATGGATTAACCTCTGCTTCGACTTCAAAATATATTTCAGCGTATTCAAGAACACCTATGATCAAGACAAGATCAAATTTCTCTTCAGACACGAACTGATTAAAGTTACCACAGTAAACATCAAAATTTTTTAAATCTCTTAGTCGTTCATTTAAACATGAGATTCTTCTTGATGTACCCTCGACAATTTGCAAAAATTTGCAATTTTCAGCAACAAATCTTGAAATTGCCCCCATGCCGGCACCAATTTCAAGTACCCTCTTGCCCTTAAAGTCAATATGCCGAACTAAATTTGAGCGCGCAGAACTTAAATGATATTCAAATGGCCAAGATGAATATCTATCTATTGCGATTTGAGTCGACGAAGATACATCAGGGGCAGCTTTCAGCGCAGTCAATATTTCATTTTCAATATCACCATCAGAATAGCTAATCTCAGAGCTCATTTGTTCCTCTAGTTAAGTTGGACTTCAATTTTGGGCGCATAAATTCCAGTTCCTCCATGAATATTGCCAACTGTAAAACCAATAATATTATAAAGCCGATGATATACTTGAAGGTGCCCTTTTGTATCAAAATAGGTTAAACCAAGAGATAATGTGTAGTTGTTACTTTGCAGCATAAGAGGAAATCGGAAATAAATTGCCCCCGAGCCTGGCCTTAGCTTATCACTTAAATCAAGATTCATTATACTCGAATTTGAACCGAGGACCTCTATTCCATCTACAGTTTTAATGGCAAATGCACAAATCAAATTAGAAATCTTTTTATGCGTCGAAAACTTCATATAGATCGCAGCCATCTGTCCCTGGTAAAAGGTACTCTGTGGGTTCTCATCTGCATCCAAAATGGCAAAGTCATCAATAGTGACTTCTTTTGTTCCATATTCATCAGTTCGCTGATTAATAGTATAGGCTGATTGGAATAATGAGAGCTCATTTTTATTAGATATGTCTGAATATTTAGAAAAAGTTTCGTGCTTTTTGTACGCATCCACAACTGCATCGGTTGGCCCCGAAGCAACAATAGAACCATTTGCGAGACAAAATGCTGATGAACATGTGCGCAGTACAACATCAAGAGAATGTGTCACAAACAATATTGTTGTTCCTTTTTGTTTGAGCTGCTTAAAATAGTTATAGCACTTCGCCTGAAAAAAAACATCTCCAACACTTAAGGCCTCATCAACAATCAATATATCAGGCTCTACATTAATAGCGACTGCAAATGCAAGGCGAGCAAACATTCCGCTCGAGTACATGCGCACAGGTTGGTAAATAAATTCACCTATATCTGCAAAATCCAATATCGCATCTTTTTTTTCATCCATTTCTTGTTGACTGTAGCCCATTAGAGATCCATTAAGATAAACGTTCTCTAGACCGGTTAGCTCTGTATTAAATCCTGCACCAAGCTCGAGAAGAGCGGCAACTTTTCCATTAACCTGAAACTCTCCAGAAGTTGGAGTCAGAACACCTGTCAAAATTTTTAGCAATGTTGACTTTCCGCTTCCATTCTTTCCTATAATACCTACTGTTTCACCACGCTCGATTTCAATACTAATGCCTTTAAGAGCCGCAAAATCGTGATGATATTTTTTTCGCAATGGATGCAGTACTTCTTTTAGTCGGTCTATCGGATTCTCATAGAGATGATATATTTTTGAAATGTTGTTCGCACGAATGACAATGTCTTTAGGCATATTTATAGCACATCCGCAAAATGTGGCCTGAGTTTTTTAAACAAAATCAGACCCGCAATTGAAAAAAATATTACAAAACACCAAAATATGAACAAACTAGCTGGCTCTTGCCAAAACCACGATTTACTGAGCATGGCGTCTCGATACCCGTTGATAACATATGTTACTGGATTAATGTAAATTACAAAATGAAATCTAGGTGGCAACAAGTCCGTTGACCAAAAGATTGGGGTCGCCCAAAAACCCAACTGGAGACAAACAGATATAACCTGTCCAAGATCTCTATAAAAAACAACAATTGAGCTTGTCAGCCATGATAAAGATAGAACGAGAGCTATTAGACAAAAAGCATAGTAAAGCAGTTGAACCCAATGCAAAGTGGGATTTTGATGATTAAAAATAAATATCATCACGATCAGAACATTTAAAAAAATAAAAACGAAAGATGTGGATAAAATTTTAATCAGTGGTAAAAATTCGACTCGAAAAACCATCTTTTTCACAAGAAATGACTTCTCTATTATTGAATTCATCGCCGAATTCGTAGCGTCTGAAAAGAAAGTCCAAGGGAATAGCCCCGTAACGATCCACAGGATAAATGGAACCCCTTCCGTATGGGGAGCTTTAAGCCCAACCTCAAAAGCAAACCACATGATACACAGATTGAGCAGTGGCAATAAAAAAGCCCAAAGAGTCCCAATCGCCGAACCCAAGTAACGACTTTTAAAATCAGTTTTGGCAAGTGGCCATAAAACTTGCATTTGCTTAATTATCTCTTGCTTTGAAATCATGAAGTAACGAGCAATCTAAGATGAGAGTCACACTTCGTCACGAAAAACGCGCAGCGTAGAGGTTATTTTAATGAAATTTCCATACCTTGCATATTCAATCTCTAACTTATTGCACTACTTTCTGTAGTGCACCCCGTTTGAACCAGACATGACGGCCTGCTCCTAAAGATAGGAGTACGCCTATGAATACTGATAGTACTTACGAGCTTCCAACAGGCCGTCAGAGAGTTGAAGTCATCACCTCTGTCGAACGTCGCCGACGCTGGGCTCCGGCGGAGAAGAAATCAATCGTTGAAGAGACTTACGAGCCAGGCCAAACGGTCTCCTCAGTCGCCAGAAAGCATGGTATTGCACCTAGCCAACTCTTTGCCTGGAAGAGACAGATGGAAGCTGGAGCGTTGACCGCAGTCGGATCTGAAGAGCGCGTTGTACCTGAGTCCGAGGTCAGAAAACTCGAAGAGCGAATCAAGCGCCTCGAGCGCCTACTTGGCCGCATGACCGAGGAGAATGACGTTCTCAAGGAGGCGGTCAGGATCGGGCGCGAAAAAAAACTGATCTCGCGAAAGCCCTTAGTCGGAGTGGACAACTTCGAATAACGGCCATCGCTCGAGCGCTCGGCGTAAGCCGAGCCAATATCTACGAACAGCTTCGAAAACCAGGTGAACCCATGAAACGTGAGATTAGAAAACTCGCCGATGAACGTTTATTGCCTTTGATCCGAGAGATTGCGGATCAAAGACCGACCTACGGGTACCGAAGGATCACGGCACTCTTAAGAGCCAAAACTGGCGAGAAGATCAACGCCAAACGCGTGTACCGAATTATGCGCCAGAATCAGCTCTGCCTCACGCGCTATACTGGCCGGCCCGTTCGGACGCACGATGGAAAAGTGGAAACGATCAAGAGCGACGTCCGCTGGTGTTCGGATGCCTTCGGGATCCAGTGCTGGAACGGGGAACAGCTTCAAGTTGCCTTTAGCCTCGACTGCCACGACCGGGAGCTCATCACCTACGTCACGAGTACGCGTGGGATCGATGGCGAACTCGTTCGAGATCTGATGACCGAAACAATCGAGATGCGCTTCGGAAAAGTGGATCGAGTGCCGCACGTCGTTCAGTGGCTCTCGGACAATGGCCCTTGCTATACCGCCTACGAAACCGTCGCCTACGGCCGCTCTCGCGGGCTCGATGTGCGGACCACTCCAAGCTACAGCCCTGAATCGAACGGCATGGCAGAGGCGTTCGTGAAGACGTTTAAGAGAGATTACGTCTGGCTCGGCGATCTGTCTTCAGCGACCCGAGTCCGTGAGCAACTCACCACTTGGTTCGAGGATTACAACGAGAACGCGCCACACAAAGCCTTGAAGCTCAAGAGCCCTAGGCAGTACAGACGAGAACTAGCAAACCGAGCCGGCTGATCTGTCCGGTTCTACGGGGTCAACTCCAATGTTGATCGACTTGTTACGTGCAACGAGTATGATGCATTTAATAGATTGATAAAGGTGATCTCGCCTAAAAATGAAATCACACAGTATCAATATTTACCTACGGGAGAGTTGGCAAAAATAATTGATCCGAAACAGCAAGAAACTACTTTTGAATATGATAAATTAGGAAGACTGATTTCTAAGAAAGATACAAAAGGAAAAATATCTATATTTGAATATGATTCAAATGGAAATCGAATAAAAGAAATTGATCCTAATGGAAATATTAAGAAATTGAGTTACGACGTATTAAATCGTCTTAATCAAGTTATTCTTCCAGATGATACTTTGTTTTATGGATATAGTCCTCGTGGTGAAATGCAATTGGTTGCCAACAGGGTTTCTCGAATTGATCTTAAATACGACTCAAGGGGGAGGCTTGCCGAAGAGGCTGTGGCTGGGTTGGATGTAATGTCTAGTTACCCAGGATCACATTTGCAATATGCATATAATTCGGCTGATCAGAAGACAAGCGCAACCTCTGCTGGTGGCAACTTGTTCTATGATTATGATCAGGGTGGTCGGCTTGTCGGCATTAGAAACACATGGGGAGATAGTTTTGGATTTTCATATGATCTTGCTCATAGATTAACGACGATCACAAGGCCAAGTGGGAGTAGTACTTTAGAGTACAATACAGCAGGTAGTATTCAAAAAATATCTCATAATGACGGCTCGTCAAATGTTAAATCATTTTTTGAATACTCTTACGACCAAAGAAATTACCCAAACCAAAAACGCACTGTTGCCGGCGATATTGGATATCAGTACGACAGTAATGGACAGTTAACAGCGTCAGCAGCACCAAATATCAACGAGAATTTTTCATATGACAAACTTGGCAACCGAATCGCCGACCAAGATGGCAACTACGTATATGATACCGAAGGTGTTTCTTTGCAAGAGGATTATTCTTACGTCTACAGTTACGACAATAATGGCAATATGTTATCAAAGATTAATAAGGATCCCAGCAAGAAAGGGTACAAGTTCCAGTATTCATCAACAAATCAACTTATAAAAGTTCAAATCCTGAGTGGGACATTTGGAATAGTCGAAAAAGAGGTTCTCTATTCGTATGATGCTCTTGGTAGACGCATGAAGCGCGAGGTGATTGACTACGTCACACCAACTAATTCCAAAACAAAGCAATTTGTTTATGATGGGCAAAATATTTTATTTGAATATGATGGTTTAAACAATCTCATGGCTAAGTTTACACATAGCCCCCTAGCGCCTGATGATGTTTTGAGTGTGATGACTGGTGGTGGAAGGTATTATTACCTTAAGGATCATCTCGGAACGATTACTGATGTTCAAGATTCTGGAGGTAATGTTGTACAAAGATATGAGTATTCGGTATTTGGCAAGATAACCGGGATCAAGGATGGAAATGGCAATGATATATTGACAAATCCTGTTGTGAATACTTCGTTCACGTATACTGGGCGAGAGTATGAGTCTGAGTATGGAATGTACTATTATAGAGCGCGGTATTACGATCCAAGTACTGGAAGGTTTTTGCAAAAAGACCCAGATCCAGGGAAAGTCCAAAATCCTACGAGTGTTATAAACGCATATAGCTATGTTGGAAATTTGCCCACACTTGCGACTGATCCGTCTGGTACTTCTAGCTTTTTTGGATGGATATTGGCCGCAGCATTTCCAATTCAATCATTAATTTTAATGAATACTACTAATTTTTTTCAGTCTAATTTTGGATTTAGCAGGGGCGATATTCGAGCCTTTAACTCAGCTAGTTTGGCGGCAATTATTATCGCAGCATCCATTTTGACAGGGGGTGCAGCCGGTACTGCAGTTGGTGGTGGTTGGGCAGGTGCTGGAGCGGGGGCTTTGGCTGGTGCTGCAACAGGTGCAATTATTGGAGCGATCGGCTATCCTGCTTTAGGGTTAGGCACAACGCGACAGGGTGCCACAATGGGCGCAATTCTGGGGGGCGTATCGGGTGGAATGGCTGGATATTATGCATCCCCATCATTGTCGATATCAAACTCAGCGCCAACACAGGTAGCCATGACAGATTGTGAGGCTATGACATTATCTGCTACTTTAGCTGGAACTGCAATGGCAGCAGGTGCAATGGTTCCGATGGTGTCGCTACCCTCCATAGTTGCTAAAGGGCTACTTTATGGCGCGGGAACAATTTTTACTGGTTATACTACTGGATATGCAATTGGCTGTGGAACTATGCCGGCAAGTGCATTTCAGTGGCTAGTGCAAAATCAATCTGAAGAAGAGTTAGGGCAAGATGAGTATGGGCGTCAGTTTTTTGCGGATGTGCTGACTAAATATCCTAACGAAGGTAATTACAGTTCTTGTAAGGCAAGGCGCTTATGAAAAATGATGACTCCATTAATGGAAATAAACATACTGATGATAGTAAAAAAAATATCAAACTATTATTTCAAGCGTTGCTTGCAGAAATAGGTTTTAAAAATCAATTATTTGAAGTGATAATAAAGAGCAAAGTAAACTCTATAGCAGCAATGATGTTTGTTGATAATTTGCCTGGTTCAAATAAGCTATTTATAGAATCAAGTGTTCTGTCTTGTGGGGATAATAATTTAACAAATATGCGACTGAAGCTTGCTCTAGCTGAAAGCATAACGAAGCGTAAGTTGGTATACTTAACTATTCTTTTAGCATTCATTGTAGTGTTAGTAATACCTGCTATATTTATCAAGATGAAATTGCTGCATACAGATATTGGTATCAATCTCTTAATGGCAGCATCGATAATTTCATTTTTTGGTTTTACTGTATTTTATGAAATAGTAAAAACATTGGTGTCTATCTATTTTGTATTCAGGATATTTGCTGTCACTCCAGATGAGTGTATAAATTTATTTTCTGTTAATAGTAAACAAACAAAAAGAGCACTATTTGGATTTGATGTAATATTTCGAACAGTTTCACAGGCTAAAATTAGAAAGATTTATAGTATTTATCTAAAAGAAAAAAGTAATGATAAATTCGTTCTAGAAAGATTCCTTATTTTTTATTTATTAGGCAGGGAGGATAATTAGTACCAAGATCCTTCGTGGCACTAAGTGCAACCGCGCAATAACATACGATAAGATCCTTCCATTCTGGAACCGAATGCAGGAAATAAAATATTGTCGGAACGTTTGTTCGTATTCCCGAACAAATCACCGATTTTCTAAAAGCACCAAAGACTCAAAAATCATAAATTCCTTTATTGCCACAACTACTTAAGACCATTTTGGTCTGGTTGGCAGCATTTGTGAATTACCTCCTACGCAGACAAACAATTTACCAAGGGGGTAATGTATGAAGAAAATTATTTCAACAGTGCTGTCTTTCTGTACGACACTTGCAAAACCACACAATGATCTTGATGTTGAACAATGGCAGCAGATTGAGTTTCGTCAGTCAAGTCGGCTCGAAAATTCAAATCCACTGAAGTGGGGGCTGTAATGAGTCGCACGATCAAAGATAAGCCAAATAGATCAGGATATCTAAAAGGAATTAAAAGAAATGAAGACGAGCTTTCGCGAGCATATTTGCGAGAAAAGCGATCAGATTCGCGAACATCAAAGGAAGCTTGGAGCTTTTGTAATGATTGCGGAAGTCCCACACATTATCACAGCGGAAGATGTGATGATTGTCCAGAATCAAGTGTTGAGGATTTAATCACGTTATTTGAAAGAACTGGAGCTGCCTAATGAAACCAAGAGGGGGTGAAGGGATGGCTGATAGGTTTAAAATTTGGACAGGTAATGTTGATTCTAGCGGATCAATCTTAGAGCAAAATCATGTGGGATTTGCATTTAATCGACGGGGATCGACCTCGTTTCGAATCAAACTATGGATGCTATTAAATCAATCTTATTACTTAGTTCCGACGAAGGAAGATCAAGTGAAATTTAACTTGTACACAATTGAAGAGCGAGAATTTGAAACAAAAGAGGTGAAGACATTCTGGAATAAGGTTGGCGAAGGTGAACTTTATGGGAACTACATTCGATTAAGATTTCACCTGTTAGAGAAAGAGCTATTTCTCTGCCTTTTTGACGAAAAAGAAAACTTATCAGAATTGGAGGTCGCGTGAAAAATATTATGAAATCAAATAAAGTATTCTATTTCTTGGGGATTTTATTTGTTCTTTCAATTTGTTTTGTTCCTGACATGAGCTTTGCCAGTCTGGAATCTTCACTTTTGGGAATTAAATCAAAATTAACTGGCTTCGTTTTACCAGTTTTGTCTGTGATTGGACTACTATTGGCCGGGTTTTCGTTTCTAACCGGATCTGAAAAGGCAAAGCAGCATATTCTGTATGCGATTATTGGCTGTGTAGTAGGGTTTGGAGCCCAGGCAATTGTGGACTTTCTGGCGCAGACGGTGAATTGATATGGACAATCAATCATCACTTTTTGTTACACCCGTACCGAGATCTTTAGAATCAAAGAATAAAATATTTGGTCTTGAATTATCGGACATTTTAATTTTGTTTTTAAATCTTTCAATCCAAAACCTAATTTTTGGTTCAACTCAATTTAAAGTCATCATGGTTTATGGCACCACTCTGTGCATTGGTTTTCTTCTTTTCTTTGTTAAACGGGGAAGGCCTGATCACTATATTCAGCATTTTGTCCAATATGTTACATCACCGTCGGTTCGATTCGCCGGCTTAAATGATCGAAAATATCGAAAATTAAAATTGAGAGGGTTAAATGATCAATAATCAGTACAATTCATTATGTGAAGAGCTTCCATATTGGGAATTTGATGGTGATATATGTTTGCTTAATGATGGTTCACTTAGTCAGGGGCTAGAGGTTCAGCCACTTGATATTGAATGCTATGATAATGAAAGTTGCAATCAACTGACTTTAAAAATTCGTTCAATTTTGAATTCGCTGCCTGAAAATTATACCATGCAAATTCATGTCGAAACGGGTTCTGATTTTTCTGAGACTCTTGCGAAACATAAGACTTTATTAGTTACTGAGAATCCGTTTTTAAGAAGTATTGATCAATTACGGTGTCGCTCAATTGAAGAAGATATGGCAATCAACCAACTACTGAAATCAAGAATTTTTATTTTTCTTCGAACACCACCCTCAGCTCGATCGGATCGTTTTTCACTGAAGAGTACTCATAAATTTTCAACTGATTTTGGTGAAATGTATATTGGTCAAAAGCAAGAACTTCAAGATACTATGGATTCGCTAAAGTCCATACTCATAAATCAGGGTTTTCAGGTCAGTTCACTTGGTCGGCATCAGCTGACTCGAATTATTTATAAATACTTAAATCCAACAAGATTTAGCGAAGTTTCTCAGCCCCAAGTGAGAAGTCCAAATGAAGATAATGATGAAAAGTTAAGTCAACCTGAACTTGCAGTGAGTTCACCAAGGTCTCAACTTGTTTTTGGGGATTTAGTATTAGATCGGAATGATTTTATTTTAGATCAAAAACGCACCAGAGTATTCAGTCTCAAGTCACTTCCGGAAGTAACTGTAGCTGGTATGATGGACGGTTTTTTAAGGTTTCCTTTACATTATGATCTGATGATGACAGTTAAAGTGGCAGATCAAGCTAAAGAAGTAGCAACTTTGCAACAACGCCGACGAATGGCTCATTCATTATCCCAAGCTCAAGGAGGGCGTGTATCTGATATTGAAAGTGAAACTAGACTTTCAGATACCGAGGCTACAATCAGAGATATTATTGAGACAGGTCAAAGAATATTCATTGGTGAACTATTGATTGTTGTCCGAGAAGAAGACAGTACGGAGGGTGTCAAAAGGCTTAATCAAAAAACAAGAGATATTTTAAGTCGTTTTAAGACTTTGAGTGGGGCTGAAGGAATTCAAGAAACTGTCGCAGCATGGCCTATATTCAAATCAAGTCTACCTGGCGCTCCAGTTCAGCTTTTGCGAGGAAAAAGGCTTAAGACGAACAACTTAAGTGATTTTTTGCCTTTTTATGGACCAAGACTTGGCGATGAGAACCCAGTTTGCTTAGTCCACAGTCGATTGGGCTCATTGATTAGTATCAATCCCTATGACCCAGGTTTATCAAATTACAATGCTCTCATTACAGGGGCAAGTGGGTCAGGAAAGAGTTTTTTCAATAATTATTTACTCTTGCAGCAGATGGCGCGAGGGGTGAAGGTTTTTGTTATTGATATTGGCGGAAGTTATAAAAAACTGACAGAACTGATGAATGGCCAATATTTTGAAATCAAGCTGAGCGATGAATATGCGATCAATCCTTTTTTTGTTCGTGATTTAGAAAAGGGACCCAGTAGTGATAAAGTTAAGGCATTAACTTCGATTATTGAACAGATGGTTTCAGAAGAAAATGCAAAGCTTTCTAAATTTGAGCGAGTACTAATTGAACAAGCGATTTATCATGCTTATGAACGGGCAAAATCAAATGGCGAATGTCCAATACTAAGTGACTTTGAACTGTATTGTCGTCAATCCACTGAGCCTGAACTGCAAAAAATTGGAAAACTGATGCAGAGCTGGATTGGGAATTCTCCGTATGGAAAATTACTTGATCGACGTAATGAAATACAGACTGA
The DNA here is from genome assembly GCA_016861345.1 of Oligoflexia bacterium. Taxonomy (GTDB): domain Bacteria; phylum Bdellovibrionota; class Bdellovibrionia; order Bdellovibrionales; family Bdellovibrionaceae; genus BOLD01. The sequence continues at coordinate 77,513 of BOLD01000001.1, read as the reverse complement.
TAGTCCCATTATAAGCTTTGATCTCAAAGGACTTTCGCAGTACCCAGATCTTCAATCTGTGATGATTTTGATTCTAACTAATTTTATTTTAGATCAGGTTGAATCAGATCGAAAAGTTTCAAAGCGCGTTTTGCTTGATGAAGCCTGGGAACTATTACAAAGCCCTGCTGCAGCCAGTTTTATGGAATATGCTGCAAGAACATTTCGCAAAACAGGATCAGGAATTTCATTTATTACCCAAGGGGTTGAGGAAATCATCAAAAGCCCTATCGGGTCAGCGATTATGAATAACACCGCAATGAAAGTAGTGATGAGTCAGAAATCTGACTTAAAACCATTGGAATCTGCATTAAAGCTGAATCCAAGAGAAGTTTCTTTGATTCAGAGTCTTGAACAAAGAAAAGGTGTATTTAGTGAAGGCTTTTTGATTGAGGGCGAGCACCGTCAAGTTGTTCGAATATATCCATCACCACATGAGTATTGGATTTCAACGAGCGATGCAAAAGACAATCGACTTCTGGCTGATTATCAAGATCAAGGACTAACTCTTGGTGAGGCAATTCTACGCGCAAGCCATGAGTTTCCATTTGGCGTTGCTCACCCCAGGGTGAACGTATGAAGACAATCAGAAAACGATTAATTTCATTTTCACTTTGTCTGCTCGTTATGATGCCTTGTCGACCAGTTCGGGCAGATTTTTGGGGTGCAGATGTCGCTGTACTTATTCAAATCTTGGCCCAAGCCATTGAACAAGTCGTTCGTCTGCAGGCTATTCTGCAAAATGGAAGAGATACTTTGAATCTCATGAGGGATATTAACGCTGGGGTACGTTCAGGACTAGATTACATCAGAATCATTAACCCAAGATTTAATCCAGGTATTTATGGTGACTTGAAAGATCCACAGAATGTTTTAAGAGCGATTCATGATCTTTATGGCCAAAGTCCAAAAACAGCAGATAAAGAGTTGCTGGATATTCAAGATCAAAGCGTTGCGGAAGTGATCTCAATGAATCGTCATATTTACGATTATGCTGATCAAGTGGATCAAGAAAAAGAGAGAATACTACTTCATTCACAAGTTGTCAGTCCACAAGGAGCTTCAAAGCTACAAAATCAATCACTTGCTGTATTGATAGGGGTTATGACTCAACTTTTAAGGACCCAGTCCCAAATGCTCAAAATGATGGCTCAAAATATGGCACTTGAGAATAGAAAAGAAAAATTATCCTCAGCTCAATTTATTGAAAACTATAAAGGCCTATCTCAAGGGTTTCGCTCAATGCCTAAAGAGCCAATACTTCCACTATTGAAGGGAGGTCGCTGATGTTACCACAATTTGAAGTCTTAGGAACCTTGGTTCGTGATATTCACGGAATGTTGGTTGGGTTTTACTATTTAGCTTTGCCAGTTGCAATCTTGCTTGCGGTGGTAATGGGGTATTTGCAAGCAGGTGGTGCTGATTACGTAGATACCATTCGAAGGGTATTTGTTGCGACACTACTGCTGATTGCCTTTCCTGATATTTCACAGACCATTTTGGGAGTTTGTGATGGGATCGCGCATCGTATTGATGATATGTCAGGATTAGAAACGGTTATGCGGATGGCTCAGGAAAAAAGTGAGTCCTATTCAACAGCAAAAAATGTGCTTCTGTTAAAGTTCAATGACTTGCTGATTGCAATATTAAGTTTTATCAGTTTTTTGATTCTCTATATTTCTCGATACCTGACAATAGCAATGTATTACTTTTTCTGGGTTTTATTGTCTGCGGTGTCACCACTGATGATTTTGGCTTATGTCTTTCCAAAGACAGCCTATATCACAGGAAATCTTTTTAAAGGTTTAATCGAGGTCGCAGCTTGGAAAATTGTTTGGGCTCTTTTATCTGCCATGCTGACAGCTCTATCGTTTGGAAATATTTATCAAACTGAAGGTCATTACGCGACGTTGATTGTTTTAAATTTTGTGATTTCGTTAGCAATGTTGATGACCCCAATGATCGTAAAGTCAATCGTGGGTGAAGGGGCACAAGCTATGGCAGGAACACTAGGGGCAGCCTCGGTAGCGTCGTTTACCGCAATTCCTGCACGCGTAACAACAGCAGCAGCAAAAACAAAACAGCTAGGGTCGCGGGTTACAGCCCCAGTCATTCAAAGATATCAAATTTATCAAGCGAGAAAGGAAGAGATTAGAAAGCAGTATAGATATTAACAATAAAAGGAGGTGGAGATTATGGAAAAGATTAAAGTTGAAATGGCAAAGTATCCAAAATTAGTGTCAGATTTGGCCAGTCAGAATTATTACCTGAAAGTCCTATCGTATTCACTGATAGGATTAACTACGCTGATTATTTTGGCATTTGTATATTTATTGAAGCAAGGTCCTCAGGTGATTGCATTAGACCCTGGTGGAACAGTGGCAAATGTTGGTCGTGAGATGCACGATCAGCATGTACAGGCAGCGATTAAAGAGTATTTGAACCAAAGATATGTATGGAATTCTGAAAATGTGCAGGAAAAACTAAAAAAAGCAGAGGCTTTTGTACTTCCGTCACTTGTTCCATCGTTTCAAAAAAATATGATTGAAGTTCAAAAGTTTGTACGCGAAAGAAAGGTTTCTCAAAGAGTTTATCCGCACAGTATCGAAGTGTCTTTGAAAGAGAAAGTGGCAATTGTCAGCGCAGATCGTATTACAGAGTTTGATACTTTGAAAGCCGCGACAGTGTTAAAAACAAAGCTCTATTTCGATCTGGATCAACCGACATCTCTTAACCCTTGGGGAATATATTTCACAAAAGAGGTCGAAGGTGGAGAGTCGCAATGAAAAGAATATTGGTATTATTATTCGTGTTTGTATTTACGATTGCTTCTGAGTCCAGATCCCGCAAAATTGAATCTCAGGATGATGAGGTCAGTATTGTTAAAACATCGTTGGGCATCGCCACAAAGATTATTTTACCTGAAAACCCTACTTCACAGCCCATTATTGGAGATATTGGAGCATTTCGTATCGAGCCGATTGAAAACGGGTACGCCGTTAAGCCGCTACGTGTTGGCGCGAGGACTAATTTATTTATTAGCACTTCGGTAAAAACATATTCTGTCAAGCTCATCACTGTAGGTCAGGAGGATGCTGACTATATTACTTATCTTTATCCAAAGCATCTGAGGGTTTTAAGTGGGGTTTGGTGGAGAGACTTTCGTAGAAAAGTAAAGTCAGAGTTTTTAACTCTAGAAACTCGAAGAATTGGTCATTCGCCCGATGGTTATATTCATCTTGAGGTCTATCTTAAGTCATATTCAGAAGTCTGGTTAAAGCCAGATTGGTTTTGGATTTTTCAAGGTTCTCAGTCTTGCTCAATTCACAGCCTAATGATGTCTTCGAAAAAAGTCGACTCAGATCGTCAGACATTGATTTCAATGAGCATCAGTCAGAAAGAGCTTTTACGAGAAATGCCGCTCGTGTTTGAGGTCAAGTACCAGGATGGGATTAAATTGGAAGTACCAAGAGAGTTGTTATGGCGAAGATAGGTCATTCGAATCTGAGTCATCAATTTAATCTGTTGAAGAAAAAGTTGGAAAGTATTTTTTTGAAATCAAACACTCATTTAACACCAAAGAAAGATATTGATTTTAAAAATGTAGCCATCGTGTTTTTTAGCTTGATGATTATCTTTGTTATTTATGGCTTGTTTTTACCTACAGAAGAAAAAAGATCCTTTCGAATTGTGAGTCATGAAACGCAGGCATCAAATGTGAATTCGACAAATGAGGATCAGGAGAGTAAAGAGAGTAATTTGCAAAGTTCTCGGGTATCAAATGTCTGGGGCTCGGGCGTGATGGCATCATCGAGAAAGAGTGTTGGTTCGCAAGTCAATTATAATACGGCAATGGTACTTGGCCCTAAGACAGGTAATGCCAGAAATGAAATTCATTCCGGAACACGATTGCGACTTCAGATTATGGATAAGGTAATTGCATCAAAGGACGGCGTGCCAGTTCTGGCAAGACTAATTGAATCAGTGACATCAGAATCTGGGAACAATCTTTCAGAAGGCACTCTGTTTTATGGCGAAGCCAGATATCAAACCTCAGGACGGGCTCAAGTTGAATTTAAACGAATCAGTTTGCCTAGTGGTCAATTTCGAATTGTTTCTGCTGTAGCTCTAGGCAGCGATGGGATGGAGGGGGTAGAGGGGAAGGTGCAATCAGATTCAGCCAGGAATAGTGTGGGTCAAGTATTAACAACTTTCGTGGGTGGATTAGCGGCGGGATCAGTTGAAAGAGATGTCATGGGCAATTCCCGTGGGGGGATAGGTAATGGTTTATTAATGGCGTTCGCTGAAGCGACAAAGGATCGAGCCCAAAAGTATGGAGAGAGTTTAAAAGAAACAAGAGAGTGGATTGAAATTCCATCTGGATTTGTCTTTGAGGCGAGGATCAATCAGCCTTATCAGTTTTTGCAAGATAATCAGCTCTCTAATCAGGGCGAGGCGTTTTAATGGGTCAGAAGAATAGAGATGACTCTGAAATAGTATTAATCGCCGTTATGGTCTTTGGCATGGTTATCATTCAGTTGTGGCGGGGGTGGGGACCAATATTCATAGACTGGTATTTTCGTTTAAGGGAAATCATTATCATTTTTCTTTCAGGCCTGACTTTATGGTTGTTCTTGTATCTTAAAAAAGAGCTGACGTTGGTCATCAGAAATCATCGGTATGAGCAAAGCATTGCTGATGGCAAATCGGGAGATTCAGTTTATGCCGGACGTGATGAATCTGGTCATGATGTTTATATTAATTTAACATATCGACGCATGCATGCTCAGATTGTCGGGACTACAAATGCCGGTAAAACTGAGTCAGTCATAGTGCCTTGGGTAGTCGATGATATACAAAAGGGCCGAGGTCTTATCCTGGTTGATGGAAAATCAGATAAAACATTACTGAATAAGCTTTATGCCTATGCAGTGGCTAGCAACCGTCAAAAAGACTTTCGGGTATTTAGTTTATCTGATTATGGCATTAGTCAGACATTTAATCCTTTAATTCAGGGAACAGTTGACGAAGTTGCAGAGAAAGTTATTCATAGCTTTCAGATTGAAAATGAATATTACAGAACATTGCAATTTGACGTTTTTCGAAACGTATTGGCGATTTTTAGAGAATCTAAAGAGTATCCGACATTCCTAAAAATTAGGCAGGCCATAAGTGATCCCGCAAAACTTCAGGTTCTGGCAGAAAAAACAAGAAACCCACTTTTAATTGAATGGGCTACTGAATTTTTAAATACAAATAAAGAAACAAGAAAAGAACAAATTAGTGGTTTATTAAGTAATCTAGGATATTTTACCTCTGGTGAGGTGGGGCCATTATTTAATGTGAAATGTCCAAGTATGAGTATTTCACAGGTTATGAACGAAAGCCTGATCGCATTTTTCCAGCTACCGGTGTTGAAATCGCCTATGCTCGGTAAAGCGGTGGCGAAAATGGTCTTGCAAGACATTCAGTCCAGCGTATCAATTCGTCATGCAAGCGGAAAAGAAGATCACCCCTTTGTCGGAGTGTATTTGGATGATTTTACCGAGTACCTAACGAAATCCTTTGTGAGTGTATTGAATAAGTCACGCAGTGCTAATGTTGGGGTAACTTTTGCTCATCAGGCAATTGGGGATCTTGAGGGATTGGGCCAAGAAGTAAAAAATCAGATACAGACCAATACAAATTTGAAGGTTTTTATGAGAACGAACGAGCCAGAGTCCGCGGAGTATTTTTCAAAAACTATAGGTACGAAACAATCTCAAAAACACACGTTACGTCAAAAATCTGGGATTTTTGGTACAGAGAATACGGGAGAAGCCTCAGTCCGAGACGTGGAAGAATTCATTATTCACCCCAATGTATTTAAAAGTGATTTGGGAAAGGGCGAGGCCATTATTGTGTTGCCACATGATAAAGGTGCAAAGTCGCTAAGAGTAAAATTTGAAATGAGGCCAAACCTAAAGTCCGTTGAAATCCCAGAATTCTATAAGCCAAACCCAGATCTTTTAACTGTGACGGGGGAGGGTCCATTGGAAGAAGAGTCCAATATGGAAGAAAAGAGGAGGTCGGTGGTCGGAGAGGCCATTGCTCTTAGTCAGAAAAAAACATTAAAAAAGGAGGCCGCATAATGAAAATAATCATGACGATATGTGGATTATTACTTTTAGCAGGATGTTCTACTCGACAAAAATGCCCGTCAAGTGATGGGTTTAATTCAGTGATTGAACAGAAGTCATGTCAGGTGAGAATTCGAAATGTTATTTACGCTGAAGACATTTCGGTTGAGGTCAAAGAGCAGATAGCAAAAGGGCAGCAAGTTGAATTTATCTGGGTTTCTGCTGCGCAAAGAGGTCCGGTGATCGTGCCTTCTCATTATGAATATAAGATAGTAGCAGAGGGACAATGAGCTTTCAGTCTGAACCAAAACCTATTCAAAAGGCACTTGTCGTAGCAGCCAAGTTTGGCTACTTGAGAAAAGAAATATTTTGGAAGTATCTGACGTCGACAAATCAAAGCTACAAATACGAGCTGTGGGGGCGGTTGCTTAAGTCTGGTTATTTGAGAGAGTATAATCGTATCGGCGTAGCCCAGCATTTTTATAGTCTTTCAAAAAAGGGGCTAAGCCTTTTAAGAGATCAGGGCTATGTCCCAATCGGCAGAGCTCATCCACTGCATTTTGAGCATGATGATGTCGTAATGAATTTTGTTTTAGCTGCCGAAAACTCTGATTTGATTCGCTCAGAATGGGTAACTGAGAGGATGTTGCGGTCGATGAAGGCGAGTGCGCAAGTCAATAATTGGGGGCGGGTTTTTGATAAGCTTCCTGATGCATTATTTGAAATTAATCTGGAGCAGATCAAGATTCAGGGTGCGCTTGAGGTGGAGCGAACTCGCAAGGTAAAAAAACGCTATGATGCTTTTGTGCTAGCATATGCAAAGCATCAGCAGATTGATTTTGTATTGGTTGCCTATCATGATTCATATGTTGTTCATTCAATCCAAGATTCTATGAATCGGTTAGGATATCCCCAACGGACTCGTCCGATCCTGTTTTGCAAAATTAATGACTTAATGAGTTTTCCTGCGGCATTTGATCTTGAGATTGAAAATCGAAAAATTAAATTTCATGAATATGTCCAGAACATGCAGAGCTTAGCTCGGTCAAGATTGGAAACTGAGACCAGAAGTCATTCTGGCAATTTTTCTGGTCATAATGGCGAGGCCGCATGAGATTAAGTGTTGATATGAATATGAAATTTGGACCGGGCCCGCCCAACTACCCCCTTCCTGCGGTTCGTGACCACTCCCCCCCAACGATGTTGGTGGAAAGTGGTCACGAAACAGGGGTTATGTTGGGCGGGGAGGTAAAGAAGTAAAAATAGAAAGTAAGTTCAAGAATAAGGAGGTGGGTAGTATGGAAGAGTTAAAGGAAGTAAAAGGAATTGAACGGGAAAAGGGAGAGGTTGAGAATATTATTAAAATAACAGTTACAAAAGAGGCTGGGGAAATGCTGGCAGATCTTGTGGTGAAAGCGAATGAGGGCTTTGAGGGAGGACGAATCAATCGTCAGGACCTGGCAAGTTTTATTATTGGAAGATTTAAAGAGTTCTATACAGATAGGGACTTAATGCAGCTCAGGAATCAGCATTATGATGACGCAGCAATGTTGGAGGCAATGTATCGTAAAATGCGAGAAACAGGAGAAGTGCCTGATTTTCTTCGAGATGCCTTGCGAAAGCAGTTTCAAGTTCCTGACGAGTCTCCGAAGAAGTCCAAGCGATCATTGACTAAAGAGTCCATCAATGATGGACTTCAGAGAAAAGAGGGCTGAGATGAAGGGTGCTGAATTTAAGGCGATAAGGGAATGTCTGGGCCTGACTCAGGATGAGATGGCTGAGGTCCTCTGCCTTTCTGGGAAAAGGGTTGTCAGCAATATCGAGTGCGATGTGCGTAAGCCGAGCAAGCTAACCGCAGTAATAATGATGTATTTAGATCGATTGCCCAGGTTGAGGTCTAAGGAATTCCAGAAGCATCTGAAGGCTCTCAATGAGGAATATGACAAGCCTGCGCGGAGAAAGCCAAATGGGTAGACGATTTGACAATGATGAATGTAGTTTTTCAGCGGGCAGTATCAGTTTGATACACAAACCTGTTGTTGAATCAGAAGATCTGTTCCGAAAGCGTCGTGTTGATGTTCAATCACTTATTGTTCGGATGGTATTAATTGGACGAAAAAAGAGTCGTACATTTGAAAGTGAGGAGAGATATGAAGAAGCAGCTTAAGGTCGGAGCTTATCTTCGAGTTTCCACAGATAAACAGGTTCAGATATTTGAGGGCTCTCTTGAGACGCAAAAGTATCGGATGCAAGAATTTGTAAAGAATAAGAACAAGGAAAATAAAAGTTGGGGCGAAATTATTGATTTTTATGTTGATGAGGGATTATCTGCTGGAACTGTGAAACGACCTCAATATCAAAGAATGATGAGTGACGTTCGAAGCGGAAAAATAAATTTAATTCTTGTGGCAGATATTTCAAGGCTTTCAAGAAGTGTTCATGATTTTAGTATTCTGTTGCGGGAGCTTGAACAATACAATGCAAGCTATCTTTCAATGAAAGAGCAATTTGACACAACAACACCGGCTGGTCGCCTGATGATCAACATGGTAGTCAATATGGCTCAATTTGAAAGAGAACAGACTTCTGAGCGAGTATCTATTAATTGTAATTCACGAGCTGTACGAGGGTATGTAAATGGTGGGCGAACACCGTTAGGATTTGATCGCCATAAGGAAAAGCGAGGAACATTCATTATAAATCAGGTGGAAGCGGAGCAAGTTCGAATTATATTCAACACATTTCGAGATCGGGGGAGCGTCGGAAAAACGATACCAATTATTGAGTCTTTAAAAATCCTTCCTAAGATCGCAGAATCTCAACTGGATGAGGTTGAACAGATGAAGTGGACTTATGAAAAGTTAAAAGCACTACTATCAAATCCTGTTTATATTGGTCGAAAAGAAGTCAATAAGATGAATAAAGATATTGAAGATGATTCATTAAAGCCATGGCAGCATTATCAACAGGTAAAAGCTTCTTGGCCAGCAATCATTAGTGACGAATTATTTAATGAAGTGCAGGATATTCTAAAAGAAAACTATAAATTGGAGCGGCGGCGTCTTGATGTGGCCGATAAGCGAATTTTCCTTTTGTCGGGAGTATTAACCTGTGGAGAATGTGGAAGGCCATTGAGTGGCCAATCGGCACACGGTAAAAAACAAGTCCATAGATATTATGCACACAGCAGCAAAAGAAGTCGGGGAACAAATTGTAAGATGAAAAGGGTTCGGGCTGATGAGCTTGAGCAAGTAGTAGTTCATCAATTAACTGAGATCATGGGGCGAGTTGGGTATTTTGATAATTTGGAAAAGAAAATAAAGGAATCCTTTGTAGATGGGCCGCTGCAAATTAAAAATGAGATGCAGTCCATAAAAAAGAATATTGAGGAGATTGAAAGGGAAATCACATCGACATTCAAGTTGCAGGTACGCCTTGCTCAAGGAAGTGAAGCAATGCAGTTGGCCACTGAGCATCTGGAGGGGTTAGGGAAGAAAAAGAAGGTTTTAGTGAGCCGACAACTTGAGCTGGAAGAAATTGAATTTAGTCAAAAGTCCGAAAAGGAGATTTGCGAGGAAATTAAGAGAAATATTTTGGACTTTAAAAAAGGATTTAAGCGAGCTCCTCCGTCACTGAAAAGGCGTCTCGTTCATAAAGTACTCGGAGAATTAGTTCTGACGGATAAGGGGCTTGAAGTGTATTATAGATTTCATAAGGACAGATCTGAAGAAATTCAGCAGCTATCAGAAGAGTCAAACAACAGAATCATCGAATTTCGGGCAAAAAAAATCCCCAGCTCGAATTTATCTAAAGCTGAGGAGTCTTTGATTCCGTCGTTCGCCAATTTGCGCATTGGCGGAAGTGGATGGGGTAGCAGGACTCGAACCTGCGGATGATAGAATCAAAATCTATTGCCTTACCAACTTGGCGATACCCCATCAGTTACGAATGACTAACTTATGAAAAATTGGGGTTTTAGGCAAGAAAAAATAAAGGCGGGCTGTTGCCCGCCTTTTCATCACTCCATGGCTCTTCCAGTTTGTTTGGTGAGCGGGACTGGTCAAGGATCAGTCGTCATTATTGTTCATCGGCGCTTTTTGGCGCTTCAGATTGACTAAGGATTCTCCCATGGATTTGAGTTCGTTTTCATAAGCCTCGAAGACAGCATCTTCGATCATATTCCGGGTTTCCTGATTCAGTGGGTGAGCGATGTCCCGGAACTGCCCATCTTTGCGCTTTTTACTGGGCATGGCTACAAATAAGCCCGTTGCGCCCTGAATTACCTTTAGGTCACGCACCACGAAACAATTATCAATGGTTAAGGAAACATAGGCCTTTAGGCGGTCTTCGTTGACCGGAAAGACTTTAACCTCGGTGATTTTCATTGTGTCCTCACTTTGCTGCTGACTTGATGCATAATGTAATAGTCTTATCGGCCTAAAGTCTTAATACTTTAGGCCGATACGTGGGTCAGATTGTTTCAAAATGAGAATGCTGAATATTTTAGCGCACTTCGATCATAATAAAGACAATGGAGCCTTGGCGGGCGACTCGAAGGGTGTTGGTTCCCTTTTTAAGTCCCTTTGTAACGTCTGATGCCGTTGAGACCTCTTTGCGATTGATGTCTAAGATCACATCTCCAGCCATCAGACCGGCCAGAGCAGCGGGTCCTCTTTCCACCTCAACAACCACGGGTTTGGTCACATCGTCTTCAAGATCAAATTCTTTTCGGACCACGGGGTTAGGATCGACAACTGTGAAGCCCAAATCGTGAGGCGCCTTTGTCCCAGTAAATTTTTTCTGATCTCGTTGTTTTTTAGGAGTTGAAGAGTCCGGACGCTCAGAAACGACAACTTGAAGAGATTTTGTTTTCCCCTCGCGAATAACTTTTAAGGGAATGCTGCTCCCAATAGAAGCGTCAGCGACTGCATCTCTGAGTTCAGAAGAGTTTTTAATTTTCTTCGAGTTAAATTCAGTGATGACATCATAGGTGAGAATCCCAGCCTTCGCTGCGGGTCCATTTTTTTCAACTTGGGCAATGACAGCGCCCTCTGTATCCTTTAACCCAAGAGCCATCGCCGCTTGAGGATCAAGATCGGCAAGGCCAACGCCAAGATAGCCTTTCTTGATTTTTCCCAGCTTTTCAAGTTGGGGTAAAATCGCTTTCACTTCGTCAATGGGAATTGCAAAGCCAATTCCCTGAGCTCTGGCATCGATGGCAGAGTTCACTCCGACCACTTGGCCTTTTAAATTCACAAGAGGTCCGCCTGAGTTTCCGGGGTTAATAGGAGCATCAGTTTGAAGAAGTGGAAACTTGTTGATCTCATTAATGTCTCGGCCTTTGGCAGAGATAATTCCTTTTGTCATTGTATGGCCATTGCCGTAGGGATTTCCGAAGGCTGCAACCCATTCGCCCACTTGGGTATCTGAAGATGAGCCGAGCTGAACTGTGGGTAGATTTTTGCCTTCGATCTTGATCAGAGCAATGTCGGTGCGGTCGTCACTTCCGATCACTTTGGCTTGGTAAAACTTATCGGATTTTTCGATCAACTGAACTTCGATTTCGTCAGCACCAGCAATGACGTGATTGTTCGTTACAATCAAACCATCTTCTCGAATAATGAACCCTGTTCCCAGGGACATTTGAGGGCGAGCATTGGGCAGTTGGGGCTGCATGCGGAGACCGTACATTTGCTCGAGCATATCAAAGAAAGGATCGCGATAGCCACGGGGGAATCGCTGTTTGGGAACAGTCTTGGTTGAAATATTCACAACAGCGGGGTTAATGACTCGAGCTAGTTCAATAAAGGCATTGGCGGGCAGTGGGTCGCCAAATTTTAATCCATTCGTTTTCTCAGACGCGAATACAGATGTGGTGATCATCAGAGTGACGACAATAAAAAAGCTCTTCATTTGTTTTTTCATTTGCAACTCCCGTTGTTCTTATTTCAGGTTGAGAAACTTCATTTGAAGATCTCCGAGAAGATCTTCAATTAATTTTTTTTCATCGGGGCTCAGATTGCCTTTTGTTTTTTCTTGAAGACAGAGAAGAAGATCAATGTTGAATTTAGCCATATTTTTGTCGGATTCAACTTTCCCTGTTTGGGGATTGGGAGCTAGTCCCATTGACATAGCTGCACTTGAGGCAACAGACATGACAAGCATAGAAAAAGTTGCCTGCATTTGATTTGTTGTTGATTGAGATTGTTTATCCAAAATAGGCCTCCCCCATTATATTGGAAAGTAGCCTATCAATCTTTTGATTCGATTTTCAATATTTGGGTGGGTGAGTAAGAGCCAATTTTTCACTGTGGGGCCCTGGGGGTTGACAATAAAAAAGTGGGCAGTCACGGGCGGAATACGAAGGGGAATGGCTTGACTAAGGCCGTCGAGCTTCCAAATGGCCTCAGCTAGGGTGCGTCGATCTTTTAAGAGGGTTATGGCCAGATCGTCTGTTTCAAAAAAAACTTTTTCAGAAATGGCAATTCGGAGAATAAGCCAGGCAAGGGGGGAGAGTAGATTTAAAAAGGGATGGTGGTTGATTTGACGTGCGATGACATTCGGTGGCCACATATGGTCCAAGATGTTTCCAAATCCAATAATCGCGTGAGCCACCAAATGACTGAGGCCAAAACCAAAGGTATCTAGGCGGTGAACATGGGAAACTTGGTGAGCAACAATGGCTTCGATCTCTTCAGGTCTGAGTTTTTGCAATAACCCTGTTGAAAGACAAATTGCTCCCTTTCCAGTGTTCGTCATAAAGGAAAAGGCCGTTGCTCCCCTGTGGTCCATCAGAAAAAGTGCGGGTGGGGCCATGGAGAGTTGGTCGGTGTAGTGGCGAACCAAGTCCAACAGTCCCCAGGGGTCCTGCCCTTCGAGAGGGCGGGCCTTCATGGATTTGAGAAGTTGATTTTCTCCAAAGAAGAATAATAGTGAATGAAAAAGAATCGCCAAGAGGAGACCAATAAATAATCCCAGCCTTTGGCCGATTTGATATCCACCAAACATGAGAACCAGTGAGACACCGATCAGAAAGAACCAGACCTTGGTCGTATTTTTTAATAGTTTCATCGCCTCTGACTTAACCAAAAAATGGACCAAGATTCAACTTGATTATTCAGTGCCAAGGGATGGGTGAGGCGCTTAAGATATTGTCCTGACTTGAAAATCGGTGTGAAATACTCTTTAGAAGTTTGCAATATTGATGTTAGTTCAAGGAGGCTCCTGTGAGTGTGGATATTGTTGCCCTCAACGCTGCAATTAAACAAGAAAGTCAATTTGTCGATCGGATGATGAGCGAAGTCAGTAAGGTCGTTGTCGGGCAAAGAGAAATGCTCGAGGGAATTTTGATGGGGCTTCTCACGGGTGGGCATGTGCTTCTCGAGGGCGTGCCTGGGTTGGCAAAAACTTTAACCATTGCCTCAGTTTCAAAAGCGATCTCGCTGGATTTCCAGCGATTGCAATTTACTCCGGATCTTCTTCCGACAGACTTGATTGGAACCATGATCTTTAATCCGAAGACGGGAGAGTTTGCTCCTAAAAAGGGTCCCATTTTTACCAATATCGTTCTTGCTGACGAGATCAACCGTGCTCCTGCAAAAGTTCAGTCCGCACTGCTTGAGGCTATGGCGGAAAAGCAGGTCACCATTGGGGATACAACTTATAAACTTGAAAATCCTTTTCTTGTTTTGGCGACGCAGAACCCACTTGAGCAAGAAGGAACTTATCCGCTTCCGGAAGCTCAGATGGACCGTTTCATGTTCAAAATCAATGTGGATTATCCCACAAAGGGTGATGAGCTTGAAATTGTGAACCGAATGGGCACCAACACAAGGCATGAAATTCAGCCTGTGATCACCAAAGAAGAATTGCTTAGAGCCAGTGAGCGTGTCGATCAAATTTATGTCGACAATAAAATTAAAAACTACATTGTGGAAATTGTCATGGCAACTCGTAAGCCAGGTGATTATGGCTTGGCTCATATGGGAAATTTGCTTTCTGTTGGCGGCTCTCCTCGTGCCAGTATTTCTTTGATTCGAGCATCAAAGGCTCATGCGTTCTTGCGCGGGCGGGGATATGTTACTGCCGAGGATGTCAAAGCGATTGCTTACAATGTTTTGAGGCATCGTTTGATTCTGACTTACGAGGCCGAGGCTGAGAATATGAAATCGGATGAAATTATTAAAGATTTGCTGGGACATATCGAGGTGCCATAATTGTGCTACCTGCTGAGATACTGAAAAAAGTAAAACTGCTTGAGATTAGCACAAGAAAACTTGTGAATAATGTCTTTGCTGGTGAATACCATACGGCTTTTAAGGGCCAGGGTATGACTTTTGCGGAATTTCGTGAGTATGTTCCCGGTGATGATGTCAGAAGTATTTCTTGGCCTTTGATGGCGCGCACGGGCAAACCCTTCATTAAAAAATTTGACGAAGAAAGAGAGATGAGTCTTTTTCTTGTTGTGGATATCAGTGGATCAACTGATTTTGGCTCAGGAGAATATTTTAAGGGCGAAGCGATGACCCACTTATCTGCGCTTTTGGCCTTCAGCGCTGTTCGCAATAAAGATCAAGTGGGTTTGCTTCTTTATTCGGACCAGGTGGAGCACTTTGTCCCAGCGGGTAAGGGGAGAGGTCATGTTCAGCGAATCTTAAGAGATTTGTATTACCATAAGCCTAAATCCAGACGCACATCTCTTTCTTCCGCACTTGAATACTTATCCGGTGTGCTCAAAAAGAAGTCGTTGGTTTTTATTTTAAGTGATTTTTATGACGAGGGATTTGATTCTTCTTTGAGAATGCTTGGTCGCAAACACGATGTAGCTGCGATTGTGGTTCGAGATCGTGCGGAGCGAGAGTTGCCAAATGTGGGAATTATCGAGCTTCATGATGCTGAAAGCGGAGAGATTATCACTGTGGATACCTCTTCAAAGGCCTTTCGAGATGAGTTTCAAAAAAGTCGCCGAGAGCTAGAGGCCAGACGGGATCGATTATTGCGTCAAGCCCAGGTGGATCGTATTGATGTGGACTCATCTGGAAATTATGTCGATGCCTTGATTGGTTTTTTTCAACAAAGACGTCGGAGAAGGTAAATTATGTCAGATATCCGATGTCAGCTTGATTTATCTCAATCAAAAATCCCACTCACAGTGGGGGAAAAATTTTATCTTCTCTGTGAAGGGTTGTGGCCAGAGGTCAAGCCTGAGTCCTATGAACTTCGCCTGGATGAACAAGATCAGTATAAATTAAAACTGCTCAGAATTGATTTTGAATCAAAGGAAAAGGCAAAACTGACTTTTACCAGTTATCAGACAGGGCAGCATCAGATTAAGGCTATTCAACTTGTCAGCGCAGAGAATTCGATTGTTCTGGGTGATGTTCAGTTTGAAGTTGCAACAGTGATACAGCCCTCTGAGGCTCCCCCTGAGCCCTATGGCCCTATTGGGCCGTTCAGTCTACATCTACCACTTTGGGTTTGGCTTGTTGCAGGGACTCTTTTTCTTGCTTTAACTGGGTATATTGGCTTGAGAATTCGTCGAAAGTGGCAAAAGAAAAAATTGGTTGAGGATATGTTATCGCACGAGTCAGCACAATCGCCATATTTTCATTATCATCATATTTTACGGCAAGTCTTGCGTAAGCACATTGTCCTTGCTCATCCTAATCAAAAAGTAGCAATTCAAGAAGCAAATGCAATTCTAACAGAATTGGAAAAGGCATATCGGTTATATCTTGGAAAAACGCTCTTAATCCCCACGATTCAGTGGTCAGACGCGACGATTCTAAAAGAAATTAAGTCAGATCATCATCATCTTTTTGAAGATTTGGATGAAGAACTAAAGAGTCTATTTGCCGAATATGATCGCGCGAAGAAGAGTGATCAAAATCTGTTTTCAAAAGATGTTATTCAGCTCATTGAGCTTTCACGTAAAACTGTCGATCATATTCATGAGAAGATGAAAGAGAGAGCGAAGAAAGAGGACAGTCTATGATGTGGCAATCCACTTGGGCGTTTCTCTTTTTCATTCCTTTGGCTTTTATAGCCGTCTGGGTTTTCTTCAATAAAAAGAAGATGCGTCCGAGTCTTCAGTACTCGGCTTTAAAACAGTTACAAAATGTTCATCCAACATTAAAAACAAGATTAATGAACTTGCCCTTCGCTCTCAAAATTTTGTCAGGTGTGTTTTTGGTTATGGCATTAGCAAGACCTCAGACCTCAGATACTTTGGTGAAAAAGAATGTCGAAGGTATTGATATTGTGATTGCTCTTGATATTTCTGATTCCATGTTGATTGAAGACATGAAGCCCCTTAATCGCCTAGAGGCCGCCAAAGAAACTATCAGTCAATTTGTGAAGAAAAGAATTTCGGATCGAATTGGAGTGATTATTTTTGCGGGAGAGTCATTCACTCTCGTTCCTTTGACGCTTGATTATGAGCTTCTTTTAAGTAGAGTCAGTGAAATCACAACAGCTCAGCAGGCCAGAATTAAGGATGGAACAGCTATCGGGGTTGCTCTGGCCAATGCATCGGGACGCTTGAAAGAATCTACTGCGAAAAGTCGAGTCATCATCTTTATGACGGATGGCGAGAATAATTCGGGGACGATTGATCCATTAACGGCCCTTGAAATTGCTAAAGGATATGGACTTAAAATTTACTCAATTGGAATTGGAAGAGATGGGCCAACAAGAATTCCTATCTATCAGCGAGATGTTTTTGGGAACAGAGTTAAAACCTATCAGCCTTTTGAAAGTACAGTTAACGAGACTCTTCTTGCTAAAATGGCTTCTGATACAGGAGGCAAGTACTTTCGTGCAAGCCGTGAAGATTCACTCGAGGGAGTTTTTAAAGAAATTGATTCTCTGGAAAAGACGAAAATTGATGTCAACAAATTCACAAAATACTCGGAACATTTTCAAAAGTTCGTGAGCATGGCTCTTGTTAGTTATGCGCTGTCGTGGCTTCTTTCTGTGACATGGCTCAGGAGGTTGCCGTAATGTTTCGCTTTGAAAATTTGGTCGCTTTTCAATATTTGCTTTTAATACCTGTTTTGCTAGGGATTGGGTTCGTGACATTGAAAAGGTCAGAAGAGCGCTTGAAAAAATCCTTTGGTGAAAAAATGCTTCCTTTTTTGACGGCGTCGATTTCGAAATCAAAAAGGAAGTGGAAAATATTTTTGCAATCTCTTGTTGTGGCTATGATGGTATTGGCACTGGCACGGCCCCAGGCGGGTCAGAGCAAGCAAGAGGTCAAAGCAGAAGGTGTTGAAATCATGTTTTTGGCGGACGTTTCGACAAGTATGCTTGCGGATGATGTTCGTCCCTCGCGACTTGAGCAGATGAAAACAGATCTGAGCCGGTTGCTGGATTTAATGCCAGGAAATAAAGTTGGCATTGTGGCCTTTGCTGGATCGCCAGCTCTGTTGTCGCCCTTATCTACAGATCCGGGGGCACTTAAACTTTATATTGATTCACTTTCGGTAACATCAGTCAGTTCTCAGGGTACTGAGTTTAAGTCAGCCCTCACTGAGGCCAAAGATGCCTTTCAGAGGGGTGGTGTGGCTAAAGATGATCTGACTCGAGTGACTCGAGTTATTGTTGTTGCATCTGATGGTGAAGATCATGAGCAGGGAGCTCTCGATCAGGCAAAGGAGCTAGTCAAAGATGGAACCCGAATATTCACGATTGCCTATGGAACAGAGAAAGGCGCTCCTATTCCAGAGCGAGATTCTTTGGGGTATTTGCGGGGGTACAAAAAAGACAAATCAGGTCAGACCGTTTTAACAACGGTGCATGGGGCAGCATTACGCGATCTTGCTCAAGCTGGGCAGGGTGGATTTTACCATGCGGTGGGTTCTGGGGATCATTTAAAAGCATTGGTTGAGGACATTAATAAGTTAGAGAAAACTGAGTTTCAATCAGAGATGGCTGTGCAGTATGATGAAAAATTTCAAATTTTTCTTGTTTTTGCCATTTTCTTTTTGCTGTTAGAGCTATTCTTAGGGGAACGTCGAAGTGCCTTTCGAATTTGGCAGGGACGATTTGAGGTGCCTCCAGCATGAGAGTTTTTATTTTTTGCTTATTGCTGTGTGTGTCGAGTTTTGCAGTGGGGGGCGAGTCAACCTCGTTAAAATCCATTCGGGAAAATCAAAAGGGTGTTGAAGCTTTAAAAAATAATAATTATTCACAAGCCCAAGAACATTTTGTTCATGCCTTGAAGGGTTCTCCATTTTCCTCTGAAGTTCAATTGAACTTGGGGCTCTCTTACTACGGGCAAGGACAGATGGAAAAGGCAGAGTCCTCTTATAAATCAGCCTTAGAAATGGCTCAGAATCCACAGTCTCAATTTGCTAGCTTATTTAATTTAGGAGAGATGGCAGGTAAGGCCAACAAGGTTGATGAGGCTTTAAAATATTACCAGGCGGCCCTTGAAGTCAATCCGAACTCAATTGAGGCAAAAACAAACATTGAGCTCTTAATTTTAAATCAGCAGCAACAAAAGGGCCAGGGGCAAGATCAAGATCAGAAGGACAATCAGGACAGCAAGGATGGTAAGGATAGTAAAGACAAAAAAGATCAAAAGCAGGGAGATCAAGATCAAGATAATCAGAATCAGGATAAAGATAAAAAGGAAGATCAACCAAAAGAATATGGAAAAAATAAACCTCAACCCAAAAAGTTTGAGAGCCAGGAGCTTACACAAAGTGATGTGAATAAAATTTTGAGTGAGATCAAACAACAAGAACAAAGAATTCGCGCTGAATACAATAAAAAAGATATTAAGGAGAAGCCTCGTGATAAAGATTGGTAAAATTTCATTTTTTCTCCTCTTTTTCGTGTCGATTGTTTTTTCCTCTGTCGCCCTCTCTTCGAACGTGCAGGTTCAGGCCTATGTGGACAGAAATGAAATGGGATTGGGTGATACGATCACCTTAACGGTGGCCGTTTCTGCACAAGAGAGCTTTGACGTTTCAGAGCCGCGCATTCCTCATTTGGATGCTTTTGAGCTGGTAAATTCGTGGACCTCAAGCAGTACGAGCTCCAAATTAGTTCAGGGACCTGCGGGGATGCAATTTCAAATCGTCAGACGGCAGGATTTTAATTACATGCTCACGCCGAAAAAGCCGGGGCGGTTAACGATTCCGGGATTTGAAGTGAATGTTGAAGGTAAAGTTCAAACCACAAAGCCAATCGTTGTTACTGTCTCGAAGCAGGGATCAGGAGCAACTCAAGTTCCGCGCGGACTGCCGCAGAATGATGAGCTGGATGAAGCGGAAGAATTGTTCAACCAGCTGATGCAGCGTCAGGGTTTGCACCGGGCACCGCCTCCACCTACAGGAAACTTTGTCCCTAAAAATCCAAATGAATCATTTTTTATTCATGCTGAGATTGATAAGAACACAGTCTTTGAAGGGGAGCAGATCACGGCCAATTGGTATATCTACACACGAGGGAATATTTTATCTCTGGACCGTTTGAAGTTTCCTGATCTGAAAGGATTTTGGAAAGAGATTTTAGAAGAAGTCCCAGCGCTTAATTTTACTCAAGAAGTTCTCAATGGAATTCCATATCGAAAGGCTTTGCTGGCAAGCCATGCCTTATTCCCGATTAAAGCGGGACAGGCTGTGATTGACGAATATAAAGTGAAGGCTTCAATTCAAGTCCCCACTGGTGCTTTTGGTTTTGGACAGCCATATTCCTACACTCGATCCAGTGATCGAATCAAGATCAATGTTTTGGCTTTGCCAACGGAGGGGCGGCCAAGTGATTTTACCGGAGCGGTTGGTCAGTTCGCAATGTCTGCTCAGATCGAGGGAGATAAATTTCCGGTGAATCAACCGTTTTCATTAAAGGTTCGGTTCGAGGGAAGTGGAAATGCTAAGCTCATTGAGCTTCCAGCATTAAATTTGCCAGCTATTGTGGAAATCTATGACACGAAGAATGAGTCTAAGTTTTTTAAAAATGGACACAGTTATAAAGAGTTTGAGGTTCTCATCATTCCAAGACAAGAAGGTGAGTTGACCATTCCAGGTTTACAAGCCTCAATGTTTGATCCTGCAACAAAGAAGTATTATTCAAGAGTCACACAGCCAATGACAATCAAGATTACGCCGGGTGCGCAGTCTTCAGGGCTCACGTCGGCACGAGTTCAGACAGAGGGTTCAGACTTGCCCAAAATGGAAAAGAAAAATGAAATCCCTGATGTTGTGACCTCATGGGTGGCGACCTCATCTCTATCTGGGAAATTGATCAATCCACTGATTGGACTCCTTTATTTAGCTGTATTTGCCATTTTGGGTTGGAAGGCGCGTCGCGAATTCGGCATAGGTGATCAGAGAAAGAATATCAAAATTGAGCTCAAAGAACGGATGAAGAAAGTTCGAGCCTATGTTCATGAGAATGATTGGCGTCGAGCCGGAACAGAGATGACCAATGTTTTTTATTTTGTTCTTGGAGAGTTGTCGGGGCAAGGTGGAGCGAATATGGAAATGGAAAGACTGCTTGATCTTTGTCCTCCCAGTCTTCGTCGTGAATTGGGTTCAGAGATTCAAAAAAAGATAGAGGTCTTTCAGGTTCTCAGTTTTGCACCTGTTCACGTTGTTGGTAAGTATAAAGAAAAAGATGAGCTTCAAGCTCAAGTCGACAGCTCTGAGAAATTATTATTGAAGGCTTGTGCTTTGGCGGGGAAGGAAGAATGATTCGATCCATTATTCTTGGACTCATTTTATCTGAAATTGTGTTAGGGGCACCGAAAGCTCAGCCTTCATCGTTAATCTTAATGAAGAGAGCAGAACTAGGGCGCCAATGGGGTGAATGTGCTAAATTGGGGAAAAGGAACTTTGACTCACACCACACCCTTCGTCCTTGGGTTTTAAACTCATGGATGAAGTGTGCCCGTAAATTCAGTGAAGCTTCTGAATCAAAAGATGCTCAGACCGAATCGCTATTGCAAAGTCTTCTTGCCTTAAAGAAAAATGAAGCCTATTTGGCCGTCGGTCCTTGGAGACAGAATCTTTGGAATGAAATGGTCCGAGGGTATTTCGAGTATCTTGATAAAAAAGTGAAATTCAATCCACGTCAATCATTAGAGATGATCAATAATTTGATGCCTTTCTTGGATCGATTAGAGAAGGATCAAAAGAGTAAGCTTTATGGACTTACTGGGGATGTCTATTTGGGATTGCATCAGCCGGTCAAGGCAAAGCACTTTTATCAACTCAGCCTTGGAGAAAAAGATTCAAAATCTGTTCGAGACAAACTGAATTCGGTGTACACATCTTTGAATGAAGCTCCAGTGCGTTTAGAACTGCCATCGCCCATAGAGAATTTGTCAGACGATGAAAGAAAATTTGATGAGCGTTTACAGGCGGCCCTGAAACAAAGTGATTGGGTGACTTATGTTGAAGACGGCGTTCTTTATCTGAATCAATTTCCAAACGGAGTTAGGGCAAAGGCTGTTCAAGAAAAGATTTTTGAAATATACCAAGATCTTACAGATAAGCTTAATAACTCCGAAAATCCGCCAAAGCAGATTTCAGTAGTTCATTCGCATGTTTTATCAGGGATGGATCGAGTGCATTCGGCTCGGGCTTTTGAATGGGCCCTTCGAGCACACAAGAAGGCGGACTATCGTTTCAGTTTAAGAATGGGAGAAGTCGCCCATAAGGATTTCTACAAAACTCCACAGGGATCAGTTCTGCTCTATGTTTTGGGGCGATCTGCTCAGTTAACAGGACAGTATCAAAAGGCTCAAACCTACTTCCGTCAATACATACAGTATCATCCAGGCGCAGATGATATGAATGAAGTGCTTTTCCGCTTAGCGCTAGTTCAAATTCGTAAAAAAGAATACGCATCGGCAATATCGACCCTTGAAAGATTGCTGGTTTCAAAGGGGGCGGACCGGTATGAGTTGAGTTCTCGATATTGGATTGTTCGTTGTCTGCAGGCAGAAAAAAATATGCGTGCCCTCGAAGAGGCGGCGCTCATTATTGATAAGTATCCTCTTTCCTATTATGGAATTCGGCTCAGTGCGGAGAGAAAATCAAACTACTTTGAGTGGCCAGCAGATCAAATTCGGGCGACTGATGTGAAGCAGGAAATACCATTTGTGGGTCATCATAATCAGGTTTTGAGTAGAGCTCAATTGTTGGCTCAAAATGAGTGGTATCTTGAAGCTCAATCTGAAGTGGTCGATTTACCTCAGCCAAAAGAGGCCAATTTGAAAGCAAACCAAGCTCGACAGTGGGTCACTTATCATGCTTTTCCATCTGTGATTAAATTGATTAACGAGGCTATTGATTTAAATCCGCAATTAAGAAGTCTGGATTTGATTAGTATAGGTTTTCCAAAAGTCTATCTTGAAAAAATTCAAAAAGAATCTTCGGCAAAGGGGCTTAGTCCATATTTAGTACGAAGTTTGATTCGCCAAGAAAGTGCATTCGGCTTAAAGGCAACGAGCACATCAAATGCCCTTGGTCTTATGCAGCTCATCCCGCCGACAGCTCAGGAAGTTGCCCAAGAATTGAATATTGGAAGTATACAGATACCTGATGATTTATACGAATCTGAACTGAATATCACAATGGGAACTCACTATATTTCAAAAATGATTGATCAATTTGGAGGCAATGTTCCTTTAGGGCTGGCCGCATATAACGCAGGACCACACCGAATTCGACTTTTTTTGAGGTCTCGACCTGAGCTGCAAAATCTGGTTAAAAACTTTTCTTCAGATCCTTTTGAGGAAGTCTGGTTTGATGAAATTCCTTGGTATGAAACAAGTTTTTACGTCAAAGCGATTTTGAGAAATATGATTATTTATCGATCACTCGATCAAGGTCGAGTCTCGCTTGATGGATTGATTTGGGAAAACAAGAAATCAGTTTCTCTCTGATTGCTCCTCGATCGCGTATTCAGTAATATAATAATATTCGGTCGGAGGTTAAATGTCGTTGAAGCTCAATCTATCCAAAGAGCTCTGTGCTATAGTTTTTCTTTTCCTATTGGGTGGTTGCGCTCATCAGGCGTCGGTCCGTACTGCAGAAAATTCTCAAACCCAAGGCCCCCATGAGTTACCCTCGTATCGGGTCTCAGATCCAGAGCCACCTCAGGTTGTTGATCAAGAATTAGATTCAATTCCGACTGAGATGAATCCTCGGGTCGAACAGTGGATTCGCTATTTCCAGGGCAGAGGACGTCCTCATATGGAAAGGTACTTGGCCAGGTCAACGCGTTACTCTGGAGTTATGAAGAGAATTCTTAAGCAAAACGGTTTACCTGAGGATTTAATCTACATTGCTTTGATTGAATCAGGTTTTAGTTCTCGAGCTACGAGCCGAGCTGCTGCTGTCGGATATTGGCAGTTTATCAAACCAACAGGAAGAAGATACGGACTTGAGATTAACTCGTTTGTTGATGAGCGAAGAGATCCAGTCCTTTCAACTCAGGCAGCCGCAGAATACTTTAAAAGCTTGTACAGCATTTTTGGGTCCTGGTATCTGGCTATGGCCTCTTACAATGTTGGAGAAAACAGAGTTAAGCGAGAAGTGATGAATCATTATACGCGGGATTTCTGGGAGCTTGCCCGTAAGCGGCGTTTTCCAAAAGAGACAATCAATTATATTCCAAAGTATATTGCAGCTAAAATTATAGGAAAAAAACCAGAGGCTTACGGATTCACAAATGTTGATTATGAGCAGCCCATTGAGTTTGAATTGATCAAGGTCGATAAGCCCGTCAATCTTCGTCAGATGGCGGAGCGAATGGGATATGATTATGACGATCTTAAACAATTGAACCCAAAATTTCGTGGTGAAGTGGCGCCAACAAGGTCTCAGACTGGTCAGCTTGAATTACGAGTGCCTGTCGGGCAAGCTCAGCAAGCTCTAGCTGCAGCTCAACAAAGTTTTGTTGATAAAGTTGAGTTTGTTGCCGATGCAGGAGAAACGGAAACTTACCGGGTTCGATCGGGTGATAGCCTGTACACAATCGCAAGAAAGTACCGAACAACAGTTGCTTGGCTTCGAGATGTGAATGATTTTAAACCGGGCAAGAAGCTGAGAATAGGAATGCGAATTCAAGTTCCAGATCGCTCATCAAGCTTCAAAACTAAACCAGTTGTGATTGCAAAGAAGCCTAAAATAGAAAAAACAAAAGATGATAGTGAGCAAGCCTCAACGAATCCTGAAGTTGTCACCACGAAGGGTGTTTTCTATATGGTCCAACCCGGTGATACATTGTCGGCGATTGCCGATGACTATGATTCAACTGTGAATGAGCTTCGAAAAATGAACAAGCTCGGACGAGGTAGTGTTTTAAAAGCAGGAATGAAGCTTCGAGTGCCAAAGGATGATGGTTTACCTTCAGATCCAGGCCGGGTTGCTCAGTCATCTAAATCCAGTAGGGAAGATTTAGAGGATATTGTTCAGTCCGAACCCGGCTCTCAGGGAATTGCTCATGTTGTGAGGGCTGGTGAGAATCTTTCAAATATAGCAAAAAAATACGGAGTGACGGTTCAGTCTCTTCGTAAGGCAAACAACATGGGGCGGAAATCCATGCTGAAAGTGGGGTCAAGTCTCACCATTCCAGTTTCTCAGCGACCCAACTCAGTTGATTCAGGCGGAACTCGTTTGCCAGCTTCAACTAAGGGCGCGCAGATCAATTTGAAAAAAACAAAGAAGCAAACACATGTTTCAAAAGTTAAAGTTCATGTCGTTCGAAGAGGAGACAATCTTCTTTCAATTGCGAATAGATATAACGTTACTGTTGAGTCAATAAAAGAGAAAAATAACCTTGAGGGTGGATCGAAAATCCTTATTGGGGCTCGAATCCTGATTCCGTCTGCAATAGCTCGAGATTAAAGAGCGTTCTACAAAAAAAGAAAGCCCGCGGCATTAGGGTATGGGGACCGCGGGCTAAGGGGAATGAAACTTTTGAATTGTATTGAATAACATAAAACGTCCTTCCGTTGCGAATGATACCCATTCGGCTGTTCGCAAAAAGCATTTCAGCTTTCACGTCCTCTGGCAGTCTGGCTGGCATTCAGAGCTTTCATTTTCACTCCGAGAAGCCCCTCTAGCTTTGCGGCCCCGGATTTCTCACGGGTGTGCCTTTGGCAAAGGAAGGATAAAAATCCTAACTAAATATCGCCTGCGGGATCCTCCTTTTAAAGTTAATGTATACTTGGGTTAATGTTGAAGCGGCACGCGGTAGCTATCCTGGTGATAGGCTCCGCTACTCGTAGCCGGGATCGGCAAGGTGATGACATCGTCCTGCTCTACGCCTTTTCACCGAGACCTCCTTAATTGACTTTCAGTCTAACAGGACTATCGTCAGGTGCAAAATTTTTTCAGAGACTTTCTCAAAAGAGTTCAAAAATAATGAGAGATCAAAAGTTCTGTATCATTTTAGGCCAAAAAAAAGCCCGCACAAGGCGGGCTTTTTTGGATCAAATTGTAAAATAAAATTACTTCCAAGTTCCTGAACCAACAACCCACTTTTCATCAGTGCTGCCAACTTTACATGCTTTGACCCATGAAGTTTTAGGCGTAGCCTCGGAATCACCGAACTTTGTCCACTTGTAATCAACCCATGCTCCTGATGGAGTCTTTTTCACTGCTTCAACGAAAGCTACGAAAAGTTTCTTTCCATCTGGATCCTTATTTTCAGTCACATCTTTTCCATTCAGATCAGGTTTAATTGGATGCATAACCATCTTTGGATGCATGTCATTGATCCAAACATAGTTAGGCTCACCACAACATTCAAATCTCATGGCGTTGACTTCAGGTATAGCTCCTTTGCCCTTGGCTTCGATGAGCTTGCAGGCCCATTCAACTCGTTCTTTAACGATGTCCTCTTTACAGACAGCAACTTTCTTTGCTGGTGTGCAAGATTTATCCTCAGCGGCATATGCTGAAAGAGATAATGATAGTGTAGCCAATACGAACAGTTTTCTCATGAACAATCTCCTTGTTTATTGTGCATTACTAAGACTGAAGAAAGATGAAGGTAAAATCAAGTCTGTTTCTCTTGATGACATTGAGACAAGACTTTTTGGCCTGGATCTGCTGCGCCTATGCTTACATGATGGCAATTGCCATATCTGTAGTTTATGTTTATCTACGAAAATAAAGTATCCAGCTTGATTGAAAATACAGGGTTATTTTCATTAGAACTGGACATTGGGCCATTCATTTTTTTTGTCATTTTCCGATGGGAATTCGATAGGAAAATTTATATCAGAGGAGAGTTTATGAGATCCAAGCTAAGAAAGTTTTTTACTGGCTTGAAGTTTCGGCTGGCGATACCGGCCTTTGTTCAAGTCACAGCTATCATCTTAATGGTTGGAGCAAACTTTTACTTTGTTAGTCAGCTTGTTGGTGAGATTAAATTTAATACCTCGATCCGAGTTCCACTTTCTCATTACTCGACAGAGATGGCAAATTCGGTGAACGAAGTTGTTCGGTACTCATGGACCATTTTCGGGATGGGGTTGGATGTTGAAGAGCGGGCAAGACATGCCACCCTTGTGAAACAATCAATTGCTAAGTTTGACGCAGCCATGGAGCAATACGTTGCCTTGCCACGAGATGAAAAAGCAAAGCAGATTTTTGCCCCAGTTATTGAAGAGTGGCCAAAGATGAAGGAACAGGCAGAAAAAGTATTGGATTATCTTGGTCGTAATGATCCTCGATATGACGAGATGGGCAAGTATTATATCAACTCAGGACTTCGTCCTGTTGCAGATACTTTGACAAAAATATTTAATGAACTGACGGAGCGACGTGCGGCGAGCCAAAAGGAAACGGGCGAGGCAGCGATTAAGCAAGCCGATCTTGTGTTGATGATCGTGCCCTTAGCTGGATTGATCGTGGTGTTCATTACCTTAAGCGTTACCATCCTTGTCGGCAAAGGCTTGATAAAAAAACTTCATGGGTTAGCAGAAACAATGATGAATGGAGCGGCGAATGTAACTGGAGTTTCTGAGCGGATTCATTATTCCAGTATGACATTAAATAGTGGTGCGGCTCAACAGGCCGCGCTCTTGCAGCAGACCACGGCGACCACAGAAGAAGTCAGTTCCATGGTTTCAAGAAATGCTGAGAATTCAGAAAAATCTGTCGGTCAAGCCGAGTTGAGTTCAAAGGCCGCCTATACGGGTCAAGAAGTGATCCAAGAGATGCGACAGGCGATTCAGGATATCAACGATGCTAATCAGATGATTATGCAGCAGATTGATAAGTCGAATAAGGAAAATCAGGAGATCGTGAAACTAATTCAAGAGGTTGGATCAAAGGCGAAGGTCATTAACGATATCGTTTTCCAAACAAAGCTGCTCTCTTTTAATGCCTCAATTGAGGCGGCGCGCGCCGGAGATAAAGGCAAAGGCTTTGCCGTCGTCGCAGAAGAGGTAGGAAATCTGGCTTCGATGAGTGGTAATGCAGCCAGGGAGATCACCGAGCTTCTTCAGAATTCGATTACAAAAGTAGAGACTATGGCGCGAGAGACAAAAGAGGAAGTGGAGCGAGTTATTGAGATCGGTCGAGCAAAGGTTGACTATGGCGGGCAGGTCGCCGCTCGATGTGAAGAAACTTTCCGAGAAATCGTTCAATGTTGGACAGGTCCAATCAATGGTAAAAGAAATTTCTGTAGCTTCGAAAGAGCAAGCCACAGGGGTTGGTGGTATTAATCAGGCTGTGATGGAGTTTGATCGATTGGCCAAGGAGAATGAAATTGTCTCCAGTGAGGCGTCGCGGGCATCTCAGGAACTCAATATTGAGGCCGATCGACTCTCTTCGCTGGTCGGTGAGTTAAAAGATATTTTAGAGGGACGCGACGATAGTTTCGTCAAGCGAGCTGCCTAAACAGGCAGCTTTTCTCTGATTTTTTCTGCAATTTTAAAAAATTCCTGTGCCTCAGTGCTTGAGGCATGGGATTCAACAATCGGAATCCCAGCTTCCGACCCAAGGCTGACATGGGGATGAAATGGGATTTCTCCAATTTTTGAAATTTTCTTTGAATCCAGATAGGCATCCAGTTCTCCTTTAGGGAAAAGTTGGATTCGCTCTCCGCTTTGAGGGGCAATCATGTAAGCCATATTTTCAACAGTGCCAAGAAGAGGTATGTTCATGCGCTCCCACATATCGATTGCTTTTTTAACATCAATCAATGCGATATTTTGTGGGGTGGTGACAGTGATAGCTCCACTGATCGGAACGGATTGAGCCAGAGTCAGTTGGACATCTCCTGTTCCAGGTGGAAGATCCACGACGAGGTAATCTAATTCTCCCCAGTGAACGTCTCTGAGAAATTGATCAATTGCCTTAAAGAGCATGGGGCCTCGCCAAACAACGGCAGCATTTTCAGCAACCATGAAACCAATGCTCATGAGCTTCATTCCATATCGCACAATGGGTTCTATTTTTTTATCTTGGTTGACGGAAAGTTGTTGGTTCAGAGCGCCCATCATACGAGGAATGCTGGGGCCGTAGATATCAGCATCTAATAAACCAACTTTATTTTTCTTTGATAGGGCAAGGGTAATATTTGTGGCAACGGTTGATTTTCCAACCCCTCCTTTTCCAGAGCTGACAGCAATAATGTGTTTCACATTGGGAATGGGGGCTTGTTTTTCGAAGGGATTATGAGAATGAGACATTGTCGACCTCGCTTGCATTTTCTTAATCTTGATAACTTTGGCAAGACAAGGTCTAATATAGAGTAGATGGGGAGCCAAGCAGTTTTCTATTTCATCATCGGTTTGGGCGGTTTTTTCGCTTTTATTTTTATGTATAAAAGCAAATCAGGAATTCGTGCCCCCTCGCGTCTGAATTTGAAAGCTCAAAAATCCCCCTCAAGCTTTGGTTCTTTAGGGGCAAAAATGAGTCTGTCGACCCAATCCGAGATGAGTCAAGGGCTTCAGATGAAGAACTTGAATGTTCTTTTTATGTACAATGGACACTCTTGGGATGCCTATGAGGTATTGGGGATACCTGCGGGGAGTGGACGGAGTGAAATTGATCGAGCCTATGCTCAGATGATTCAAAAAGTCGGTCCTGATTCCAAAAATTTTATTGAAACTGCATATCGATCCCTGACGGGGCAGTAGTCTAGAGTATGATTTGCGATCAGAACTTTGGTCCAGTTTTCAAAAGTTAAAAGTCTTGATCTAGGCCCTGTAAGTTTTTTTGAGAAATAGCCGATAGCTAGGGCATGATACGTTTACCTTTGTCACTCAAAATTGCAGGCCTCGTTATTCTTCCACTGATTTCCTTTATATTGATGGCTGCTTCTTACATCCATCAAAATTGGACGTCTTATCAACAAGTCAAATACGGGCTTGAGATGGTCCGTCAAACTCAGGCCTTCTCTGAAATGGTTCATGAATTGCAAAAGGAAAGAGGTAAATACAGCCTTTATCTTTCAGGTGCAATTTCCCCAGAAGAATACAAGAAGCAACAAGATCAAACGGATAGTAGTGTGACTTTGTCGGCCCAAGCTATGAAATATCGAATTGACGAAATTCGAAAACTTGTTATCGATAAAAAGCCAGCTGACGAGGTTATTGCTCAGTTTAGCCAACTGATTGAAGAATGTATTGCGACGCAAGTGAATTATGCGCGAAGTTCTCGTTTGGGTGGGCTAGAAACTTATCTTCTCAGTATGACCCTTCTTGAATCAGCAAAAGATTATGCGGGTCTATTAAGAGCAAATGTAACAAAGATTTTATCTGATAATAAACCCATTTCTCATCTGACGGCATATAAAATCAATGGACTAAAGAGAAGCCTGCAAGCGGCAGTTCAAAGTCCCACATTGCTATTGCAAACGGCAGAGGCCGAGAGTCTCAGGAAGTTCAGAGAGTCTGAGGTGTATAAAAAATCCCTCGAAGCTGTTGATCAAGTTTTACAGAAGTCTCCAGAGGGTGGCTATGGTATTGACCCAAAAGAATATTTTCAGAAGATTAGTGCGGCTGTTGATGAGTTAAAGGTCATTCATGACAAGCAGTTAGCTGGCATCCGAGCTCAGTCAGAGGAGGCGCAGATTTCGGCGAATCTGAAGATCACAATACTGGGAGCCGTTGCGCTGATTATGGCAATTTTTGTTCTGACGGTAACCTTCTTTATGGTTCGCATTCTGATGCGAGAGGTAAATTCAGCCTCGTCGAATATTTTTGATGTTTCAGATCGGTTACAAAGTCTTTCCATTTTGGCCTTAGAGTTTTCATCACAATTGGATGCGACAAGTAGTCAACAAACGGATCTGATTCGTAAGACAACTAAAAATTTGGATGAATTTACCTTGGTCTTTGAAAAAACAAGCGAAACAGCACAGCAAACAATGTCGGCGATGACTCAATGTCAGGTTGATATCGAGGTCGGTCGCGGTTTGATTGGTGAGGTGGCTTCATCAATGAACACGATTCATGATGGCAACTCGAGACTGTGTGGAAAAATTGAAGAGTCTCATTCTCGCTTCAAAGAAATTACTGATATGATTAGTCGAATCGAAGAGAAGACAAAAATCATTCACGATATCGTTTTTCAAAGTCGCTTGCTTTCATTTAATGCTTCTGTCGAGGCGGCTCGTGCGGGTGAGGCCGGTAAGGGATTCCAAGTTGTTGCTGAAGAGGTGGGTAAATTAGCACAGGTCAGTGGCAGTGCGGCTGTTGAAATTGTAGGCCTAGTGCATGAAAGCAAAGAGCGCGTTACAGAGATTGTTAATCAAATGAAGTCAGAGGTTGATGTCCTTGTTGAGGAATCCAAAAAAGGTATGGAAACTGGAGTTGATTCTGTCAAGCGATGTACGGAAAGCTTCACAACAATTTCCGAGCAGGCGACTAAAGCTGCGGACTCTTCTCAAGAGATTGCCCGTGCCGCAGCTGAGCAGCAACAAAAACTCAAAGAGATGCTAAATATTGTGGCTGATATCAGCATGGGTGTTGAAACGAATGCTGTGATGGTGCAGCAGTCTGCGGATTCATCAAGACAACTTGGTGGACAAGTTCATGAGCTGAATAGAGCTGTTCATCAAATGATGTCTGTTATGACAGGTAAGGAAGTTGAGAATAAGCAGGGAGATGCTCAAGCATCTGAGGTGAGTTCCCAGTCAAACAGTTTTGGAAGCGCCGCTTAGGATTCTAGTTCTTATCTTTTTCCGATTTTAAATCCTCTTCATCTGTTGTTGAAGGGGATTTTTCTTTTTTAGGGTTAGGCCTATCATTGAGCATGGGATGAGTAGGTTCTTTGTAGTCAGGCTTTAATTTGCCCCGGTGACAAAGGTAACAATCAGCCTTGGGGCGTCCTTTTTGTCCATCCATGCCGTGGTCAATCAGAAGCTGAGTGAGTTTCATATGATCTTTTGCGACTTTAAAGGCGAGTTTTTCATCAGAGGAAAAATCTAAAGTGTTGTGACAAGCAGAGCAGGTGACGCCCAACTGACGTGAAAGAACAATTTTATATTGGCGATAGGCCTCGTCCTCTGTTTTTAATTTAACTGGGGATTGAGATTCTGACTGTGGCGCGATGAGTAAAATGGGAATTGTGAGTGAAAAAAGTGAGAAAATCACAAGTTTGACAAGGGCAGCCTTGCCTGATTTCTGAGCAGTCATTTGTCCTCCTGACGGTCCAACTCACGATTAGGTTAACCGCTCTAGACAGGGGTTGCCAAGACCTCTTTTTATTGAATGTTTTTTCAGCAAGTGTTAGCCCTAAGTAGTCTAGTTTTTGGAGGATTTATGACAGCACCAAATGGCACCGTCACGGTACGCCGTCTGAAAGATTTAGCAACTCTGGTTTCTTTGTCAAAACGAAGGGGTTTTGTTTTTCAAAGCTCTGAAGTTTACGGGGGATTGAATTCATGTTGGGACTATGGGCCTCTTGGTTCAGCAATGAAGTACAATGTGAAGCGCATTTGGTGGAATGCAATGACTCGTCGACCGAACATGTGCGGTATTGATGCTGCTATCTTGATGCACCCAATGGTTTGGAAAGCTTCTGGTCACGTGGATGGTTTTTCGGATCCTTTGGTTGATTGCAAAGATTGTAAAACACGATTTCGTGCGGACAACACTGATTCCTACATCAACAAAAAGCAGTGTCCGACTTGCGGAGGGAAAAACCTTTCTGAGCCAAGACAATTTAACCTGATGTTTAAAACTCACATGGGCCCGGTTGAAGATCAGGGATCAGTGATTTATCTTCGCCCAGAAACAGCTCAAGGTCACTATGTGAACTTTCAAAACTGTCAGGTGACGACAAGATATAAAATTCCATTCGGAATCGCGGCCATCGGAAAATCATTTCGAAATGAGATCACTCCTGGCAACTTTATTTTCCGCACTCGTGAATTTGAACAAATGGAAATGCAATTTTTCGTGAAGCCAGGAACAGACGAGAAATGGTTTAATGACTGGAAAGAGATCCGTTGGTCTTTCTATAAAAAATACGGAATGAATATGGCCAATCTGAGGTTCCATCCCCATGGACCAACAGAACTAGCTCACTACGCCAAGGCAGCAGAAGATGTTCAGTATCTTTTCCCAATGGGATGGTCTGAGCTAGAGGGTGTTCACAATCGATCAGATTTTGATCTCACTCAGCACTCAAAGTTCTCAGGAAAAAACTTAGAGTACTTCGATGAAGCTTCGAAAGAAAAATATATTCCTTATGTGATTGAAACAGCTGTGGGCTGTGACCGACTTTTCTTGGCTTTTATGTGTGATGCTTACCGAGAAGAAGTTACTCTTGATGAAAAGGGTCAAGAAGACGTTCGTGTTGTCTTGGGACTTCATCCTGAGATTTCACCAGTTAAAGTTGCGGTATTGCCGCTGTCGAAAAAAGATGAATTATGCAATCTTGGTGAAAAATTACGTGACCAATTGGCAGAAGATTTTGAGGTTCAATATGACGAGAGCGCCTCAATTGGAAAACGTTATCGTCGCCAAGACGAAATTGGAACTCCATATTGTGTAACGGTCGACTTTGATACTTTAAATGATCAGGCGGTGACGGTTAGACATCGGGACACAATGAAGCAGGACCGAGTCGCGATTTCAGCGTTGAATGAATATGTTCGTAAAGGAATGAAGGAGAGCTTTTAATGCAAACTCAATCCACACAAGCTAAACAAAATCAAAAAACTCCAATCCCTGAAAAGTTTGTTTACTTCTTTTCAGCTGGGGACACCGATGGTAACGCCGGAATGAAATCAATTCTGGGCGGTAAGGGCGCGAATCTGGCTGAGATGACAGCTTTGGGAATTCCAGTTCCTCCGGGTTTTACGATTTCGACTGAAGTTTGTACGCACTATTATGAGTGCGGCGGAAAATTGCCAGAGTGGACTCGCCCTGCGGTTGAAGCGGCGATGAAAAAAGTCGAATCGAAAATCGGAAAGAAATTTGGTGATGTGGCCAATCCTCTTTTGGTTTCTGTTCGCTCTGGAGCAAGAGCTTCAATGCCAGGGATGATGGATACAATTCTAAATTTGGGATTAAATGATCAAACGGTCGAGGGTTTAGCTAAAATCAGTGGAAATCCTCGATTTGCGTGGGATTCGTATCGTCGATTCATTCAAATGTATTCTGATGTCGTCATGAATATGAATGGATCTTTGCTTGAGGTAACGCTTGAAGATTTAAAGGCAGAAAAAGGTTATCACTATGACACAGAATTAAAGACAGAGGATCTGAAGGTTCTGGTGAAAAAGTTTAAAGATTTAGTCAAGAGCACGACGGGTCAGTCTTTCCCGACTGAACCTTGGGATCAGTTGTGGGGATCAATCTCTGCAGTGTTCCGTTCATGGAATACGCCTCGAGCGATCACATACCGTGAACTTCATCACATCCCTGCAAGCTGGGGAACAGCGGTGAATGTCCAAGCCATGGTTTTTGGAAACATGGGTGATGACTCGGCAACGGGTGTGGCCTTTACTCGAAATCCCAGCACAGGTGAGAAAAAGTTCTACGGAGAATTTCTTGTCAACGCTCAGGGTGAAGACGTTGTTGCGGGTATTCGTACTCCGATTCCGATTTCAGAGATGGCAAAGGTTATGCCTGAGCCTTACAAGCAGCTCACTGATATTTACATGAAACTTGAGAAGCATTACCGTGATATGCAAGATATCGAGTTCACAGTTGAAAGAAACACGCTGTGGATGCTTCAAACCAGAACAGGCAAGCGAACAGCCAGTGCAGCATTGCAAATTGCTTGTGATATGATGGATGAGAAGCTCATCACCAATGAAGAAGCCATTCTTCGTATTGATCCAGCTTCTTTGGATCAACTGCTTCACCCAACTCTTGATCCAAAGGCTGAAAAAACACAGCTGGCAAAAGGTCTTCCTGCCAGCCCCGGTGGTGTGAGCGGTCAGATCGTTTTCACAGCGGAAGAAGCAGTTGAATGGAAAGAACAGGCGAAAAAAGTTATTCTTGTTCGTATTGAAACTTCGCCAGAAGATATTGCCGGAATGGTGGCAGCTCAGGGAATTCTCACCACTCGTGGAGGAATGACATCACACGCAGCTGTTGTGGCTCGCGGAATGGGCAAGTGCTGTGTGGCCGGTTGTGGTGATATCGAAGTGGACTACAACCAAAAAACAATGAAGGTGAAGGGCTATGTTCTGAAGCAAGGTGATGTGATCACTTTGGACGGAGGAACAGGAGAAGTTTATCTGGGGCTGGTGAAAACTCTAGAACCGCAGTTGTCTGGAACTTTTGACCGCATTATGAAAATTGCAGACAGCGTTCGTCGTTTGAAGGTTCGAACAAATGCCGATACTCCAAAAGATACAGAGACTGCAAGAAACTTTGGGGCAGAGGGGATTGGTCTTTGCCGTACAGAACACATGTTCTTTGGCCCTGATCGCATTGATGCTGTTCGTGAGATGATTATTGCGGACAACACAACTGATCGTGAGAGAGCTTTATCAAAGCTTTTGCCAATGCAGCGAAGTGATTTCTTATCTATTTTCAAAATCATGAAGGGCTATCCTGTGACGATTCGTCTTTTGGATCCACCACTTCATGAGTTTGTTCCTCACACAGAGCATGAGATTCAAGAATTTGCAAAGCGCGTGTCAATGGATGTGAATTCAGTGAGATCAAAGGTGAGCTCGCTTCACGAGTTTAACCCTATGCTGGGCCATCGTGGGTGCCGACTGGCGATCACATATCCTGAGATCTACAAAATGCAAACTCGCGCTATTGCAGAAGCCGCAGCGGAGCTTGTGAAATCTGGAGATAAGCTTGTTCCTGAAATTATGATCCCGTTGGTGGGAATTGATAAAGAGCTTGAGATCTTACGAGACCTTGTTGTGAATGAAGTTGAAACTGTTCAGAAAGAAAAAGGGATCAAATTTGACTACCTTGTTGGAACAATGATTGAGCTTCCTCGAGCGGCAGTGACTGCAGATTTGATTGCTGATCATGCGGACTTCTTTAGCTTTGGAACGAATGACTTAACTCAGACCACCCTTGGCTTATCTCGTGATGACTCGGGGAGATTCTTAGGCTCTTACGTTTCTCAAGGCATTTACGCAAAAGATCCATTTGTCAGCATTGATCAGGCAGGTACAGGCTTGCTCGTCAAAATGGGTGTAGACTTAGGAAGAAAGACAAAGCCTGATCTCAAGGTCGGAGTTTGCGGAGAGCACGGGGGAGATCCAGACAGTATCGAGTTCTTTAATCGTGTCGGACTTGATTACGTCTCTTGCTCACCTTACCGTGTACCGATTGCTCGTTTGGCAGCAGCTCGGGCTGCGCTGATGGGGAAAAAGCTTCATAGCTAATGTTCAAAGTAATCGCGCTTCTATTTATGGGGTCTTTGGGGTTTGCTCAGTCAAACTCCAAAGAACTGAACATTGCACTGAATGCCGAATTTGAAACGCTTAATCCACTGGTCAACACAATGATGGCCGCGATTTACGTGCAAGATTCGACTCTAAGACCTCTTGTGAAAATCACCCCAAATGGAAAAATTGAGCCTGTTCTTCTCAAAGATATTCCAAAAGCTAAACAAAAAACGGCCCAAGGGCTGATGACAGAGATCGAGTTTCGCGCAGAGGCGAATTGGGGGGATGGCAATCCTGTGACCTGTCAGGATCTTAAGGCAACTTTAGAGATTGGATTGGGTCCAAAAGTTTCCACAGCGAACCGAGAAGATTATGAAAATATCAAGGGCATTATTGTCGACCAAAATAATCCCAAGAAATGTCAGGTTCACTTTAAAGAGGCCAAGTGGAATTTTTATCTCACTTTTCCAAGGCCCATTCCCGCTCACTTAGAATTTCCGATCTATCAAAAATATAAAGATCAGGATCTGGGATACGAGAGAAATTCTCTCTATGTGCGAGAGCCAGCAAATCCAGGGCTTTACAATGGGCCCTTTGTTGTTTCTGAGATCAAACAGGGCTCTCATATTTTGCTGAAACGAAATGAAAAATTTTATGGATTAAAGCCGTATTTTGATAAAGTGATTTTTAAATGGATACTGAACACTGCAACGATTGAGGCCAATCTCAGATCCGGAGTTGTTCAAATGGCTTCAAGTTCTGGGCTCAGTCTTGATCAGGCCCTGGCTTTTGAAGAGAAAATTCAGAAAGAGAAATTGCCTTTTGAAGTCAAAATAATTCCTGGATTTGTGTATTCACATTTAGATCTGAATTTAGATCACCCCGTGCTTCAGGACATCAAAGTTCGCCAGGCATTGGCTCATGCTATTAATCGAGATGAATTAGCTAAAGCTTTTTTTAAAAATAAAATCAAGCCCTCTCATCACTTTGCGGCCGAAATTGATTCTTGGTTTACGGATGATCCCAAGTGGGTGAAAAAATATGAGTACTCTCGAGCAAAAGCAAATGAACTTCTCGAGGCTGCAGGTTGGAAAATGGGTAAAAAGGGGATTCGAGAAAAAGAGGGTAAGTCGCTCACGCTGACCATCAACTCGGCGGCAGATAACAAGCTCAGTGAAATGGTTGAAGTTTTTATTCAAGGTGCGTGGAAGCAGGTTGGAGTGGAACTTCAAATCAAAAATTATCCCGCGCGAGTGCTATTTCCGGAAATTCTTAAAAAACGAAAATTCGAGGTGGGTTTTTATTCTTGGGTTCTCAATCCTGATGGGTCACAGCTCAATCTCCTTCACTCTGAAAAAATTCCCTCTGAGAAAAATTCTTTCTCCGGATCGAACCGACCCGGGTGGAAAAATCTGAAAGTGGATCAGTGGCTTGAAAAAGTGGAGACAGAATTTGAATCAAAAAAGCGCATTGAATTGATGCGAAAAGTGATTCGCGCTTATACAGAAGAACTCCCCGCAATTCCCCTTTATTATCGGCCGAATAACTCAGTCATACCCAAGGGATTAAAAAATTATCAAATGTCTGGCCATGTTTTTTCGGAGTATCTTGAGATTGAGAAGTGGGAATATTAAAGCGCAGAACATGCAGGGCAAGCCTCCCTGGTTTGCTAATCGAAGGATTTTAAGTTCCCAACCCATGGGGAAGGTGTACATGTTGAAGCACCCCAGGGTTACTAACCTAAGAGATCAAAGATTGCTTTCAGGATTTTTAGCACTAGTAAAACTAGACTTAAAACCCGTTCAACAAAGTCTTTTTTACGCCGAGACATAATTAACTGAGAGTTAATCATTCGGACCTCCCGTCGGAAATGTCCGAATAGCAACCCAAAAGCGAGTCCCCGCATGTCTGCTAGGCTCGCTTTTGCATTTTCTAAGCCAGTGTTCAGAAGTTTGTCACTATTCTGAAGAATCATCGACAAAAGTTTTTCCAGAAATTTAATCATTCCAAAAGTGATTGTTCTCGTGTGAGAAAAGAGCGTTAAAATTTTGTGACAATCTATTTGGGTGGTAGGATTTTTGTTATGCGGAGGTCTTTTATGACAATGCGAAACCTACTTCTGATCGGTTCTGTCGCAGTTTCAATGGGGTTAATCGGATGTAATCAAGATGGCCAGAGTGGGGCAAATCAACAGGTTTTATCAGAATTAAATGGGTCACAAGGTCAGGGATTAACAACATTAAAAGTCAGTCTCGATCAAGCCACATTGGAGCAAGTTAGTGATTATGTTTTTGAATGTCATGGTAATAAACTTTGCGTTCAGATTTGTCATCGCCCTCCGGGTGATCCTACAAATTCAAAGACCATGCTTCTTCCATTGGCAGCAACCAAGACTCATCTTCATCATGGTGGGGATACTCATGATGAAAAAGATTATCTTGGAACTTGTGATGTTGAAGACGGGGGCTCTGTGGATGGCGCTGTCGATGCGGGTGCAGACACAAGTACAAGTGTAGATTCTGGAACAGGTACAGATGCAAACGTTGATACAGGCACAGGCATTGCTCCCGGGGAAGAAGTTCCTCTTTGGTGTCAGTCAATCGTTGAGCTTGATTCGAACTGTGATGGATTTGACGATTCAACGGGACAAGCTCTCTTGCAATAAGGGAGCTTGCTTTTTATCGGACCAATTCATTTCAAGTTCGAACATTTTGTAATGGGATGAATCTCGTAAAAATCACTGAAGCCTGTTGAGTAGGAAACGAAGTGTTGACGCGTGAATGAGACAGTCATTTTATTTTCGGCGTCATCTTGGATTTGCATTTCGGCCTCAAGATGTGTTGTGATGTCGTAAGTGCGGGTTCTTCTTTTGCTGATGATTTCACTTGATCGCCAAGACTCAGAGAATAAACCAGATTTTTTCTTTAAGATGATCATTTCTGACTGATTCTGATTTTGTAGGCGGATTTCAATATTTTTATCGTCCACTTGGCGAGTGATTTCCACAGAGCAGGGCTGATTATTTTCGTTCATGCCACTGAATTGACGGCCGACCAGTTGGTCGATGTTGGTTGAGGCAAACAGTGAATTTGAGGTCATTAGAAGTGAGAAAAGGAGAAAGCGTGAAATAGATTTGTACATACATGGCCTCCGTGGTTTTATTCGAAATTTCAGGTTGTGCGAAAATCGCGCCCGAATGGGCTGCAAATAATCGGTTTTTGAGGGGGAAATTCTGTCTAATAATTAGACAATCCTGCGGAGGATTGGCTGTTGAAAAAGTACATCTTAAAACTTGCAACAAAAACTCATCAAAAATGCCAAATTAACCCTCCGCCCCATGTTGATTAACTCAGCATATCAAAACATTCAAAAACACCTTCATTGACATCAGCCTTAGGTCTAGGGACAGTGAGTTTTGGGCATACACTCATTGCCGGAGGGACTCCTTTGAGAATTAAAAAAATTGAACTCATTGGCTTTAAATCTTTTAAAGATCGCACAGTTATTCATTTCGATGCAGGGATTACCGGTATCGTTGGACCGAATGGTTGTGGAAAATCAAACATCGTTGATGCCCTTGTGTGGGTTATGGGTGAAATGTCGGCCAAGGATCTTCGCGGATCGACGATGACGGATGTGATTTTCGCCGGTGCTGAAGGTTACGCTCCATCAGGAATGGCCGAAGTTTCTCTGACTCTTGAGAATGACGGGGGCCCTTTTCCAGTCAAATACATTAAGCACACTGAAATCATGGTGACTCGTCGTCTTCACCGCAATGGCGAGTCCGAGTACTTTGTGAACAAAGAACCTGCTCGCCTCAAAGACGTTCAAGAAATTTTCATGGATACAGGTGCCGGATCAAAAGGATTTTCAATTATCCAGCAGGGCATGATCGGTAAGATCATTACCGCAAAGCCAGAAGACCGCCGCATGCTGATCGAAGAAGCTGCGGGGATCACAAAGTTTAAAGTTCGTAAGCGAGAGTCTCAGCGAAAGCTTGTGCAAACAGAGCAAAATTTGGTTCGTTTGCAGGACATCATCGGTGAGCTGAAACGCCAAATTGATTCTTTACAGCGTCAAGCACAGCGAGCTGAGCGATATCGTAATTTGAAAACTCAGATTGAAGAGTTAGACCTTTGGGTTTCCTCGCTTCAGTTTAATGATCTCAAGGCTGCAGCTGATGAATGTCAGCGTATTTTCCAAGAGTGTCAGTCTCAAGAGGTCGAGGGCGAATCTTCGCTTTCAACTCTTCAGTCTGATCTCGAAACTTTAAAGCTATCTTTGCTGGAGCAAGAGAAAAAAGCTGAAGAGCTTCAAGCTCAGCATTATGAAAAACAATCTCTCACTCAGAAGAAAGAGATGGAGATTCAAGAGCTCAAGTTTGAAATCGAGCAGGCACGAAGAAATGAGCAAATGACCGGATCGCTGTTGCAAGAGCAAGAGGCTCGTCGTGAACTTTTAGTACGGGATTTGTCTCAACTTGAAGAGCAAAATGAAACATTGAAAGTTGAATCAGAATCACTTTCAACACTCTTTGCTTCTAAAAATGAATATTTTCAAGAATCACAGGCTCGAGTTCAAGAGGTTGATGAAGAGTTAACGGCAAAACGCCGAGAGCTTTTTGCTCTGGGGCAGACTGAGTCCTCAATTGATGCTAAAGTTCAGTCCTTAGATCATCAACTTTCTGATATCCGTGAGCGCGAAGCCAATGAGCAAGCGGTTCATTTTGAATTAAAAGAAAAACAAATCCAGTTCGCAGATCGTCGTCAAAAAGTTTATGAAACTTTAGAAAAAGAACGTCAGATGCAGATGGATCTGATGAATGACGCGGATACTTTTGAGGCGAACAAAAAAATTCTTCAAGAGCAAATCGCAGTCAAACGATCTGAAGTTGACGAATTTAAAGACAATCTCAATCAAGTGGCCAGCCGACTTTACGGTCTTGAGAATCTTCATAATAATTTTGAAGGTTTTGAAGAAGGTGTTAAGAGCGTCATGCTTTGGCATAAAACTAAGCAAGCAGAGATCACTGCTGACGGTTCGGTCTATTTCCAACCTGTTGCTGAAGTTGTCGAAGTTCCAGCTGAGTACGAAGTCCCAATGGAAGCTGCTCTGGGCTCACGCCTTCAGATGCTTTTGACTTCGGATTCAGGTCAAGCAGTTCAGGCTGTTGATTATTTGAAAGGTCAAAATTCTGGCCGATCAAGCTTTTATTCAGGCGAGGCTTCAGGAGTCGCTCATCGCGCACCAGCTCCAAGCGGAGAGGGTGTTCAAGCTATCCTAAAGGATGTGGTCACTGCCTCAGACAAGTTCTCTCAATCTGTGTCCTTCTTACTTGATGGTGTGGCTATCGTTGATTCTATTCGCACAGCTTTAATGCTTCGACCAAAGCACGAGGGTTGGACTTTTGTGACAATGGACGGAGACACATTAACAGCTGACGGAGTTCTGACGGGTGGCTCTTCAGAATCAGCAGATAGCGGAGTACTCAAGCGTCGTCGTGAGATTAAAGAACTTAGTCAGCAAAAAGATGAGTGGTCAGGAAAACTAGCGTTAGCACAAATGGCTCTTAAAAAACTTGAAGAGCAGCTCATGACAGTGACTGCTGACTTTGAGGGTGCTCAAAAGCGTAAGATGGAGCAGGAAATTAAGGTTGCTGAGCTTCGCAAAGACCTTGAGCGTTCAGAGACTGAAGTTGAGAACGCAAAATATGCGACTGAGCGACAAGAGCGAGAGATCGCAAAAATCTCAGAACAAATTCGAACTCTTGAAAATCGAATGGAAGAGCTGCAGTCAGCCCTGACAGAGGCTCGTGAGAAGAAAGTTTTTGTCGAAGAGGCTGTTGAATCACTGCAAAGTGAATTAACGAACATTCGCATGGGCTTTGATGGA
This sequence comes from Oligoflexia bacterium, assembly GCA_016861345.1. GTDB lineage: Bacteria > Bdellovibrionota > Bdellovibrionia > Bdellovibrionales > Bdellovibrionaceae > BOLD01. The sequence continues at coordinate 35,667 of BOLD01000001.1, read as the reverse complement.
ATGCAGGCCGAGGTCATGGACCTTCAGGCGAAATCGGCTGCAAAAACTCAAGAATATCAAGGTGTCCAAAAGCATCTAGAGATGGTTCGCCGTCAAGTGGATGATCTGAACGGCCAGTTGTCCCGCATGAGTGAAGAGTCTCAGAAAAACGTGACTGTGATGACTGAATCTCAAATCCAACTTGAAGAAAAGAAGATTGAATTTGAGAGAATGGCTCACGAAGTAGAAGAATTAAAAACATTAGCGGCGCACACCAAAAATGCTTATGAAGAAATGGCTGCGACAGTTCGAGAAATTGAAGAGCAGGTTCAAACGGCTCAGCGTTCTCGAAATGAGCGTCAGCATAAGATGAATGATTCTCAATTAAAATTTGAACAGGCTAAGATGAAAGAGCAGTACCTTGTGGACCAAATCCGTGAGCGCTATATGCTGAACCTGCCTGAAATCTATGAACAGCATTTGACTCGAGAGGGTGACCCAGCTCAAGCAGATGTTGAGTTAAAAGAACTTCGTGAAAAATTAGGCAAGATTGGTGAAGTTAATCTTTCTGCAATTGAAGAGTACGAAGACACAGCAAAACGCTACGAATTCTTAGTTCAGCAGCAGGCTGACTTAAACGAAGCGAAAGAGCAGCTTCGCCGTGTGATTGATCGTATTAACAGAATTTGTTCTAAGCGATTTAAAGAGACCTTTGATTTGGTCAATGAGCGTTTCACTCGAGTTTTCCCTGTTCTTTTCGGCGGTGGCGAGGCGCGACTGGAACTTGTTGAAGATGTGGAAAAAGGTGAAATGGGAATCGAGATCATTGCCAAACCTCCAGGAAAGAAGATGCAAAATATTTCTCTTCTTTCGGGTGGTGAGAAAGCTCTGACTGCAGTGGCTCTGGTTTTCTCGATCTTCCTGGTGAAGCCTTCACCTTATTGCTTACTGGATGAGGTCGATGCTCCACTTGATGATGCGAACGTTTTCCGTTTCAATGATCTTGTCAGAGAGATGGCTAAGCGATCACAGATTATCGTCGTCACGCACAATAAGCACACGATGGAAGTGGCGAAGAAACTTTACGGAGTCACCATGCAAGAGCGTGGGGTTTCGACAATGGTTTCTGTTAACCTTTCCGATATTAAATAGGATCGAAAATGGGTCAGCTTGAGCTAGCAATCATACTTGTTATTATATCGGTAGTGGTTGTTGGCTCAATTACCTATATTCAAAATCAAAAAAATAAAAAGCGTGAACAGCAGCAGGGCTGTCCTGTTAAATTTCACCCCCAGCCAGATCCAGTCGTTCAAGTCGAGGATGAATTTCAATCCACAAAAACCTTAAAAGAAGCTTTGGCTCAGACAGAGAAAAATCTTTTTGGTCGATTGAAATCACTTTTTTCAAATGAAACAGCAAGAAAGAATATTGATGAAGTTGAAGAGATTCTGTACACCAGCGATTTAGGTCCTCAGACCGTTCAGCGCTTGATGGGAAAAGTTGAATCTGAGCTCAGTTCAAAAGAACAATCCAATATTGGAAATATTCAAGCTCTGCTGAAAACAGAGTTCACGGATATTTTTGCTCAAGCTCATGTGGTTGAGCCAGATTCAAAACATATTTTTGCTCATCTTCGAACTGACCAAAAGCCAACAGTGTGGATGGTGGTTGGAGTCAACGGAGCCGGAAAAACGACGACCATTGGAAAATTAGCCGCTCATTTGGCTAAAGAGGGGAAAAAAGTTTTGGTTGCTGCGGGAGACACCTTCCGTGCGGCTGCTGGTGGTCAGCTGAAAGTGTGGACTGAGCGCGCCCAGGTCGAAATTTTTTCTCCTGAAGGAGTAACTGATCCCAGTGCCGTTGCCTTTGATGCTGTCGCCAAGGCGAAAGCTCAAGACTATGACGTGGTGATTATTGATACCGCTGGAAGACTGCACACTCAGGCCAATCTGATGGACGAATTAAAGAAAATGAAGCGGGTCATGACTAAAGTTATCCCCGATGCTCCTCATGAGACCTTAATCGTATTAGATGCGAACTCAGGGCAGAATGCCTTGATTCAAGCCCGTGAATTTCACTCGGCTCTTGGATTAACGGGTGTTGTGCTCACGAAAATGGACGGTACAGCCAAGGGTGGAGTCGCCGTCGGTCTTTCACAGGAACTCAAAATCCCGATTCGTCTTATTGGCATGGGAGAGAAAATCGGGGATTTAAGAGCCTTTTCGAGCCAGGAATTTATCGCCTCGCTTCTGGATCTAGAGTAGTTAGCCCATAAATTTTAATAACCACCTGCATTACGAGTAGCAATTTCAGAACTCAATTTGTTTAATGCACGAGCTGTTTAAACAAATAATAACCTTGGAGGGTTTATGAAAAAATTAATGATGGTCGCAGCGCTTTGCTTCGGTCTTTTTGCTCAAGCAGAAGAGCACAAGCTGACAACAATCACTGGATCACATGACATTCAGTTGAAAGAGTACGATCACTCAATCGCTGGGTCGGTTAAAGATTTTGTTATCTTTGGTAACGTGAGTGAGACTTCAAACTCTGCTGAATTGACAATGAAAAAAGACGGACAAATGATCCGTACTGTTTTCCAAAAAGAAGGAAACGAGTTGGGTGGAACTATCCATCACGAGGTTGAAGGTCGTGCAATTGACACTCGCATCGTTTTCAAAGGTCTTGATAAAGACAACAACAAGATCAATTTCGAAGTGAATGGCAAGCCTGCAGTTGTGACTGTTTTGGCTGACGCTATGGAAAACAACCACTACATCAATCCACAGTACGTTGTGACTTATGAAGGTCAGTTGATCATGTACAAATTGAATAACGGACAGGCTTGCTATCGTTATTCGACTTTCATGGCGTTCTTAATGCTTGGTGCAGTTCTGCACTAATTGTTTTAAGTTGAAGTGAAATTAAAAAGGGCGATCCCATGTTGGAATCGCCCTTTTTTTATGTGCGCTTGTTGAGTTTGTTTGCTTACCAAACAAAATTATCAGCATCCAGACCCCAGTTGGCCAGGGCTTTTTTGTACATGCCTTTGATAAAGTTCTGAGCTTGTGAAGGAGTCAATCCCAGTTCAGCAGCAGTTCTATTTGTTAAAGCTTTCATTGAAGCCTTATTTCCTGATTGAAGATCTTTAACAGCAGCAAGGGCGCTTGAGAACTCGACACCAAACACAGATTGGAATGTTTTATCCATATCTTTATCTGTTGTGAATCCTCGCTCAGCAGAGGAAACCGCCCAAGAATTGAGAGCTGAAGCAACTGCACGAGCCTTGTCTTCTTTAAATCCATATTCTTTCATCAGTTTATCTGCGCCAGCTTTAACAAGTTTTTCATTTGTTTCTGATTGAATGGCGGCAAAATTTGTATCCGAGGCATCATCAGCATTTTGATCGTTGATGGCTTGGCCGTAATTACCTTCGCCAGGGTTCGCGTTATAGAGAACTCCATTTTTGCCCAGCCAGTATGTTCCGCCAGCTACGTTTTCCCAGAAAAGACCAGTTGTGCCGACGCCGATTGTGTTGCCACCAACCCAGCCTGCAAACGAGCTTGTGCTGGCTGTGTATTGATAGAATCCGTACTGATCATAAACGTCCGCAGTTCCATCGGCAAAAAATTGAACAAACCAAAGATCGTCTGATCCGTATCCTGTTCGGTTATAGTCTGGATCTCGGCTCACAGTAATTCGGTCGCCAGTGATGCGGTCAAATGTACATCCTGGAGTGGCTTCCATTGTTGTACAGACATCTCCGTAAACTGTTTCAAATGGGTAGTAGAGAACTGATCCGCTACCACCACCGCCGCCGCCACCACCGCCGCAGGCTGTGAAAACAGTACTCAGAGCAACTGCTGACATTGCAGTTAGTCCAAACTTAACTAGGTTCATTTTCTTCATTTCTTCCTCCTGTGTTTTATGACTCAAAACTAGTAATTCATTTTCATTCTTATAATTTGGTCGCCTTTATCCCGATCTCGACAGATGTAATCGATGGACGATGCCGACTGCCGACCACCCCAGATGGGAGTATCCAGCGGTTTGCAACCGGCTTCTGCTCTTAAGCGAAAGCGAGCAGGGGATGAGAGTTCAATCAGTTGTCCATTGCTTGAGTAGCTGGGAACGAGAACCTTCATGCCTTTATTCAGCCCGCTGCCTTCGCTGGTGAAGAGACCTGGCAGCTTTGAACCCAATTTTTCATCAGTCGCAAGAATCGGAAACTGCATGTTCGTCATCATGCTGCTTGGAAAGAAAGAGTACCGATCCATACTTTGATTCACCACATCCCCGCTGATTAAGTCGTGGTACTGAATTTCACTGTTTGTCAGCAAAAAGGCACCACTCAGGCGGCTTCCTGCAAAGACCGTTCTCACCAATAGAGCCGCATCGACAAGGGGGCGAATGGACTTGAGATTGTATTGCAAAATCTCGTGATTTTCATGAGTTAGAAGTGAAAGATGCTGCTCGCGACTTTTGCCCTCAGAGAACCAGTAGGTTCCTTTTGATACCTCGTTTTCAAAATCCAAGGACAGAATGCGATCGACTCTGGTGTCTAAAATGTTTCGATAAGTTGTGCCCTCTTTGAAGAGATCAATTTTCTTAAATTCTGTGACATTGCCCTCGGTGAACTCGGCCTGGGCAAAATCATACATATAAGAAGGATGATTCTCTGTTCCTCGGTTCTTTGCCAAAAGTAAAGGAACCCGGCCAGTCAGGGCCTGCTCCGTTGTGGGTTCTAAGATATCCACAATTCGGTAACCCTGATGTTCCTGAATAGCTTGGAGCTGATTTTTTTCATTTAAATAATAAAGTCTGATTTCTTCTTTTTCCTCTACTCCGGCCTTGTTTTGCCAATGATCCCAAAGCGAGGGTTTTTTATTGGGGTCTTTGCCGGGGCCTAGCCAAACAGGGCGACGGCTATGGCCAATTTGTTGCCATCGCAAAACATAAGGAATTTGAGAAGTTTTTGAATCATAGTCGATGGTCTCAACCAGCTGGAACTGATCATTGAAAACAAAGAAGGTCATGGGCGAGGGCTGATAATCATCCTCTCCACTGCGATCATCCATAATGCCGATGATGTATTCAGGTTTTCCATCTTGATTCACATCGAATCGAAAGATTTGCTCACGAACATAGTCCACATTTTTTGTGACAGCTTTTGTGCGAACAGGACCAAATGTCGCGTAGGACCCATTTGGTTTTTGAGTCATCAGCCAGTATTCCCAGTAGGCTTGTTGGTATGAAACCAGCACATAGTCCATTTCAAAGCGGCCATCGAAATTATTTTCGACAGGAATGGTGTTGGTTCTTGCTTTGGGGAAATTCTCAATAGGTAAAGCGGTGAGATCTTCACCTCGTGAATTAATAGAAAGGGGTCTGATGATTTCTGCTCCGACAATGACCTCTCGTTTTTGTGATCCAGTTTGAATAATTAATTTAAGCTCCAGATCACTGGGGAGGCGTGATCGCTCAGGACGGTCATCGGTGATTTCAAGTTGAACTTGAAGTTGACGAACCTCACCGGAACTCCAGTTGCCACCTGTCTGCTTCAGAGTTGCAGACTTGACCTGGGGGCGAACGCTTAAGGGGCCTTCTGTCATCATTTCAACAGTGACTTGAACTTTATTTGAATCGATGGATTCCCATCGATTAATCAAATCAATGTTCCAATTGATTTCAGCGCTTTGGGCATTCCACAAAATCTCTTGTCTTTCTTTTGAAAGAGGTAAAATCAGGGCTTGTTTCTCAATGGTAAGGGCTCTGGCAAGATCAGCATTTCCAGACAGAATAAATTTTTGCTGATCAGGTTTGCTGGGCATGGTTTGTGGTGATTTTGTAACCTGGTGACTTCCCCCAGGGATAATCTCTAAGGGGGTGGCGGCGGGGCGGGCACCTAAGATCAAGCGACTGTAGGTCTCTTCTGCGCTGAAGCCGCGAGAAAACATTTCCGCAACAAGACCGGAAATAGCAGGTGTCGCTTGAGAAGTTCCACTTAAAAATTCATATCCCATCACGCTTCGCATGCGGACAGGGCGTTTTGATTCTGGATAGGTGCTTAATATATTTGTACCAGGGGCAGAAATATCAACACCACTGCCATAGTTCGAAAAATGAGCCAGAGCTCCGTCAGGTCCCTGGGCTCCAACGCAGATCACTCCGCTATAGGCGCAGGGTCTTAGCAAAGCCCGAGTGGAATCATTTCCCGCAGCAGCGACGATGATGACTCCGCGTTTTTGTGCTTCTTGAATCACTTGACGTAAAAATTGAGAGTCTCTTGATTGAGGCCAGCCCAATGAAAAATTAATCACCTGAGCCTTTGAGCGTAGAGCATAAATCACTCCACGGGCGACAAGATCTCCCACGGCACTTAGGCCTCGAGCGGGGGGAAGTTTGTCTTCATTTGGATCAAAGTCAGTTGATAATGGCTTAATGGGTTCGGTTGGTTTCAAACTGATAACTTGGACAGGAAGGATCTCGACATTTGATGAAATGCCTTTAATTCCAATCCCATTATTTTGTTGGGCTCCGATAATTCCAGCCACATGGGTACCATGGCCGGCCTCATCAGAGAAATCAGGTTTTCCTAAGATTTTCATTGCATTGGCACCACCGATAACACTCCAGCCAGAGCAATCAAGGGGGTATCCATTTTGATCTTGGTCCACTTCAGGGTTTTGAAGATTAAACCACTGCTTTTCACAGGTGGCTTTATCTTTTTGTTTTGTGCATTCCAAGTATTTTTCAAGGGCCCGACACTCGGATTCATTTCTGTGTAAGACACCAATTAGATCGGGGTGATTTTTTTGAACTCCTGTATCAAGAACAGCGACAAGAATTTTCTTTCCCTGTGCTGGTCGCACGCTGGTGAGCCCCAGGTCTTCTTTGGGGCGGCCAGGGACCCGGTAGGTTTGTAAAGGATCAAGGTCAACAAATTGAGCCTCGCCCTTGTTGTTCAAAGCCCATTGTTGGCTGGCAAGGGGATCAATCTTTGAATCATAGGAAAGTGGTTCAAGCTGAATCTCGTTTAAATCCAGGTTTAAAGGCAAATTCTCATCTCGAATTTTTGTTTTTAGCTTATGGAAAATGATTTCATCTTGAACCGTAATCACCTGAGAATAAGCGAGATAATTTGTTCCTAAATCTGCGAGAATCTTTTTCTCGGCATCAGAAAATACAGGTCGGGCTTTTATAACAGAAGGATTTTTTAAAAATAGAACAAGGGCTTGGGCTGCCTGTTCTGTATTTCTCTGAAGAGATAAAGTCAAATCAAGACCCTGTGCCTGACTGAAGAGAGGTATCAAAAGAAGAGTAAAGAGTAGTTTCTTCATCGGAAACCTCCGTTGCTTCGATCTAACTCAATGGGTGATATGCGTGATTTCTTGGCCCAATAGTTGATTAGTCCATTGCTGTAATCGTAATTTCCTGGTGGTCGGCCAATCGTGTTTGAGAAAAACTCAAGGTCTCCATCTTCATCGCCTTTACGGAAGCCATTGACTCGCACAAAGAAAATATAATTTTCATCTCCTAGGTATTTCATCAAAAGTGGAAGAGGGACATATTCATCTAGGATGTAGAGAACTTCGGCTGACCATTTTGTTTGAGCCTGTCTGTCGTTTGTTGGGTAGGCTCGGCTCAGATCAATGAGCTTTTTCATCCAAGGAACTAAACAGTCATAGTTTGTGCCAAATTGCCATGCCGAAGGGGGAATATCGAGGCCCTGATTCTTATAATACTCTTGGCATTGTTGAGTGTAGTAAGCCATTCCAAGTTTGGCATTTCCACCGCCGATGATGGATATTAAATCATCAAACATTTCTTTGTCGTTGGCTCTGGCTTTTTCTTTTCCCATTTGACTGAGCTTTTGAAACAGCCGGGCGAGAAACTTTGCTTTGGGGACAGATTTTCCATCCGCATCGGGTTGAGTGATCAAATCTCGAATTTTCGCAATGCCCTCTGGCAAAAGAGAGAGCTGCTTTGTGATCCGATAAAAATCAATGCTCTGAACATTTTGAAAGGCTTCTTTTTCAATCAGTCGATAGGACGTCAGATGACTTTGGTTTAAATCTTTTTCGATCTCGTCAATTAAATCAAAGAATTTTTTCTGAGAAAGACTCCACCCACCCCAAACGTGCTGAAGGCTAGCTGTCATGGGGTATTTGACATCTTTTGATGAAAGCTCGGCCTCTGTATTAATCAATCTCCAGTAAGCTTTTCCGTAGGGCATATTCGCTGGGTTGGGATTATCCAGTTTAGAAAGACTGACATTTGTGTTTTTATTTTTCAGCAGTCCGTCCACTAAATCCATAGCGAAACCTAATAGATCTCGGCCCACAAGTTGCCCTCGCTTGTAGGAATAGAGCAGAACCTTGGCATCTTCGGGTTTCAAATTGGGTTGATCTGGATTTGCCGGAGGTTGAATGGATAAGAGGTGAGATTCTCGAAGCGAGGTCATTTTTTGCCACAAGAATTTTGATTGAAGCTCTTTCGTGTTCAGCTCATGTTCCACTTTAAATAAAACCTGTGGAAATTTTCCGTACAAGAACTCGGTATTATTCCCCTTGAGCAGAGCGGGTAGAGCCAGTTGCAGGTTTTTTCGCATTTCGACATAGGATTTATTTTTGGGATCTTTCAGATCAAGAAATGAAACGTACTCGGGATCGTATTCAATCACAAAAGCATCTGTTTTAATGTCAGTATTATTTTGCTGAGCTCGGAGGCGAAGAACATTGATGAAATAATTCACATCCAGTTGAGCGCCAAGAATGTTTGATTTTTGTTTTCGGATAAAAATTTGTAAGCCCTCTTTAGTGCGCATGATTGCTGTTTGTGAGAGAATCACACGGCTGGCATCGGCACCAAAGCTGACTGAGTTCAAAAACTGAAAGGGCTTTAGACCCAATAAATTGTCTAAAGGGGCATTGACTTGATTATAGGTCGAAAGTGCAATTGAGTCTGTGATTGTGAAAACCTCTCCGTCACGCAAATCTCTGAGCAGTTGGTCCACACTTTCTTCAGTTGTCAGCCCTTTGGCGAGACCTTTCATAAAGTTGGGGACAAGAAGATCCTTCCAGGCCTGTTTTGAGCCCTCTTGAAGAGAAAGAATGGGGCGCACATGAGTATAATCTCGAACGTAGCTCACAGTATTCGAAGAAATCGGGGTCCATTTCTCAATTCCATCAAGAGCCATGAATACACCGACAGTGCCTCCGACGGATAAGTTGTCAACCAACTGAACGGGAGCAGAGCTTTGATAGTAAGTACCTGTAGAGACGTGACGGCTTGCTCGCAAAAGACCGCTCGCAATGGGTCCGCCCCAGGATTCGACTTCGCGGTACAGGGGCTCGTGGGGTTTTGTGCGAATGTGGTCTTGAATTTTTTGAATGATGTCCTGTTGGCGTTTGTCGGCAAGGTCTTGAACGCTCAGAACTTCTAATTTTTTGTTTACTTGATCAAGCAGGGACTGAATGAGCGAAGATTTTGCGTCCACTTCAAGATACCGCCCCAGATCCCCTTCGCTGTAGGGAGAAGATCGGTCGCCATGAGCAAATCGAAGGGGGTAGCCAGGGATCAGCTCTTGGGTGACCTTACCGTTTAAAACGTATCCATCAGAACTTGTGATCTGAAGAGATGGCAGTGAAAGTCGAAATTCAGATTGAAGATCAAATAATTCAAGAATGTTATGAATTCGATGAACTAATTTGGCATAGACAAGATCACTTAAACTTTGTGGCAACTGAGCTTGGTCAACTATTTGTTTTAACTCTTGTGGTGATAGCGCAGATAACTTTCGAGCGAGCCATCTGACGTCTTCATAGGTTGCAGCAGAAAATGAATCAGCGTAGGGATGAGTCAGAAGAATATCTCCCATCATCATGGCACCTGATTTTGCCGAATAGCGGTTAATACTTTCAGGAATATCAATGAGAGCTAGAGGTAATATAAGGGCACGAAAGGCGCGGTACCGTGACAAACGTTGAAGAAAGGCCACTCGAGAGGGGTCTTTCGCGCTGGGAACAAAACCCCAGTGAATATCAAAGTACTCTGAGCTTGCGGGCTCTAAAGTCGCGCTAGCCAAGGTCACTGTGTGAAGATTTTTATCCTCACTGAGAACCCAGTTTCTGCTGGTAAAATCAGTGCCCATGGACTCCTGAGCTGATTTAAGAAATTTTTCTTTTTCTTCCTCAGAAGAAAATCGAACGACCAGATTTTTATAGAATCGAGGCGAGGGTAAAAAGTAACCCAGGCGTCTGAGAAGAGCAGCTCTCATCACAGCAGCATGAACCGAGCGACTGAGCGTGAGGCGATAATATTCTCCAGGTTGAGTGCTTGATTGGACGCGGGCCATATACATGGACATATAGGACTCGCGGCTTGAGGCCTCTTTATATTGAAAAGTAACACCCTGGTCAGCTTGAGGATAGTTTCTCTGATCGGCATCGGTCAGAGAGTAGTTTTGATTTTGCCAAAGCTTATTGTCCATGGGATCAAGCTGGCTTAAATCTTCGCCCTTTTCCGCCATTTGTGCTGCTAAACCCACATCCAGATTGGCTCCGCTCTTGTCTAATAAATCGACGGCGGGTTTTTTCACGGTTTTTGTGGGAATGCTGACCGTTTCACCATATGAAGAAGTCGTGAACAATAAGAGTAAAATGTGCAAAATAAAGGTATTCTTCATGCTGACCTCGAAGGAGCTTGAGCGTGGGCTCAGTTTGGCAACCAGGTCACATACAGCAATTATTAAGCCAAGTTATGAAATTGGATTCGGGGTGTTTTTGGCCCCGCGGCCATTCATTTTAGCAAGCATCACCAAAGCAATTGCAGAGAAGATGGCGGCAGTGAAAAAGGCGAAGGGAGCTCCCCACTTTGTCCAGATCCATCCAAAAAGTAAATTGGCGGGCAGAAAGGCTAAGCCTGTGACCATATGAAATAATCCAAAGGCAGAACCTTTAAGATGAGCTGGGGCGACAGTCGAGATCCATGCTCGCTCTGGAGCTTCAACTAATCCATAGTAGGCACCATAAACCAAAAAAAGTGCAATCAGGCCATCTCGTGAATCCACAAAACAGAATGAAATCAGAATGAGAGTGTTCAGTGTCCATCCCAGTTGGATCATATTAAGGTGACCCTTTTTATCTGATAAGGGGCCCATAAAGTAAACAGAGAGCATTTTGACTCCGCTATGTAGAGCCCAAACTAAGGGGATCCAAGTTTCTGAAACTCCCACTTCTTTCAATCGCAAGAGATAAAAAGCATCTGACGAATTTCCAAGGGCAAAAATAAAGACAGCTGTAATTAATAAATGAAATTGAGAACCCATTTTCTTGAGATCTTTAATCGGGTTCCCAGGTTTTTCTTTGGCGTCACCTATTTTCTTTTCACTTTCTTCGACAAAGAAATAGATGACGAGAATAGAGAGAATGCCAGGAATAATGGCTAGCAAAAAAACATTTTTTACCGTCATACCAGGGATCAATAGTAGCAAGGTGGCAATGATCGGACCCGTGAGAGCGCCAGCGTGATCCATAGATCGGTGAATACTATAAGCCTTTGCACGCAAACTTGGCTCGGTGATATCAGCGATCAGTGCGTCCCGTGGAGCCGTGCGAATTCCTTTTCCAACACGATCAGCAACTCTGCAGAAAAAGACAAAGGGCCATGTGTTGGCAAGGCCAACCAGGGGGCGAATCAGTGAAGACAGCGAGTAGCCAATGCCCATGAGAAGTTTTCTTTTTGAAAAAAGATCTGTCCAGTAGCCGCTGGCCCATTTCAAAAGAGCCGCTACGGTTTCAGCTGTTCCGTCAATGAGGCCAAATATAGTTGGCGTTGCTCCTAACACTCCAACTAGAAAGACTGGCAAAAGCGGGTAGATCATCTCAGAAGAAACATCTGTGAGAAAACTGACAAGGCCGACGGCAAGTATGGATCGAGGAATTTGTCCCAAAATTATCTTTCTTGAATCCAATGTTTCAGAGATTCAGGTAAGGATTTAAGTAACACACCTCGTTCTCCGCGGCAATTGCCTGATGTGCAGCGTTTGATTTGGACACAAGAGTTATTTTTTTGAGCATCAAAAAGAAGATCTTCATCAACATCATCTTCACCTGAGATTAACATCCCGATGACTTTGTGTGTTTCGGAGTCCACAAGGGGTGAGCCTGAGCTTCCTGAAAAACTATCAATTTCTGTTTTAATAAAATTCCCATTGTCCTCGATCAATCTTAATGTTCCATTATCTACCTTGAGGGGAATGCCATTTGGAAATCCGTAAAGTGAAAGTGGCATATTGATTTGCAAGTTTGGATTCCAATCGATTTGAAGTGGTTTTCTGTTTGCAACAGGTCGTTCCAGTTGAATCAGTGCATAGTCACCTCCGCTTATAGAGGTCCGAGAGGTTTGACTGATCAGTTTTTGACATCGATAGGTCTTTGCCGATGGTGTTGAGTAAGGACGAAGTGTGCGGACAAAATCAAAGACAAAGAGAGTTTCTGTGCACTTTTGTGCAGAGTCAATACAGTGTCCGGCAGTTAAGACAAGGTCGGGCGCGATGAGAAATCCGGAGCAAAAGCTTTGGCTTGTTTCCTGGACGTATTTTTCAGATGGACAATAATGATGAGTTTGACTGAGGGTGTAGTTTTTATTGGATCTCAGAATTTGTCCATCGGTTGTAAAGTCACTTGCCTTCATGAGCGCAACAGTGGAATGGGCAATCTGAAGTTCTTCTGCCGTTTTGAGTTCGGCAGTGTTTCTTCTTGTGTCTTCTGAATAGATGACAGAGGGGGAGCTTTCAATCAGATGACTCTTATTCTCTGGGGAGGGATGACATCCCATCAGAGCGAAGAGAGTAAGGATGAGGCCGAAATTATCGGATGATCGTTTGAACACCGTTCACCTTTTCGCCCAGTAGTTGTGGATCAATCCAAGCATAGATGATTGAACCACCGGCAATTTTATTGATCACATCACCTGCGTATTGATGATCTAAGACAAAGCAGCCTTGGCTCCAGCCTAATGGGTTTAGTCCATTTTTAACATAATCACCACCGTGAACCAAGATGGCTCGTTTCATGGCCTGATCATTTGTTTTCTCAATGCCCTTCAGGCGTAGAGAAATTCCATTTTTTCCGTCAAAGACATCTTTTGTGGTGATGTAGAAGCCAAGAGAGCTCATGAAAGAGTTTTCAATATTTGAAAATAGAGAAGTGTAACCTGTTTTTTGAGGATCAGATCCTTCTCCGTGGGCGACAAGATAGGACTCAACCTTTCCACTGCGCATATCGATCAGGTAAAATCTTTTCGCCGTGGATTTGGGAGTAAAATCGACAATAGTTAGATAATCTCGATTTGGAATTCGGTCCTTATAACGATCAAAATATTGAATGGCTTTCTTAAGTGGGGCATCGGGGACAAGGTGAAAAGGGTCGATATGGTCGTAGTTCTTCCAGACGATTTCAGGAGCGGATTGGCCGTATGCATAAGAAGTAAAACTCATGCCAAGTAGAGCGATGAGAGAGAAGAGGATGGTTTTGAACATAAAGTCTCCTTCAAGAGAAAGAGACTTTACTTGAGTTTTTGAGTTTTAACGACTGTCAGTTTTTTAGACAGTAAATTCGTTAAAATTACTCGTAAGCAGGGCAGCCATTGGTATCTGAGGGACCCATGCCCCAGCGAGCCTCAAGGGTATCATTTGGGTTTGAGGATACTCGGCCGGCCATAATATTTTTCGCGAACTGGCGAAGAGAGAGTACATTGCCAAACCCCAATTCGAGCTGACCACAGCTGTCAAAACGTTCACCATTGCGATCAATGATTTTATTATTTTTTCGGAATAAAGAAAGAGAGCTTTCCATATCCAGAAAATTCTCGATAGTTTGTTTGATGCGCTTATCCCGTGAAGGAGTGGATAAGGCATCATACTCTTCACTGTCCATGCAGGCCTTCTTCTTTGCCTTTAATTTTTGCGCATCGGTGACCACCTCAATGCGAGCCTTGGCCATGGAGCAGAGATCCTGAATATAGCGATCTTTCATTTCGTCCCGAGATTCTCCACGTAAAGCCAGACGCTCTTTGACGTCTTTTTCCCACTGATCAGTGGTTTGTTGTCCTGAGGATGTATTGTTAAAGTTGTTTTCCCCGTTATTGTAGCTCTGCATAACTCCCATTTTAAATTGTTCAAGGCTATAGCCTTTATTAACCGACTCATCTTGGCCAAAGTTTTGAGCGGGAATCCAAGAGCGAAGCCCTGTTTTTGTGGATTTGGGATAAGACACAAAGCTGGATGATATTAGAAGTTTTCTGACCTTTGCAGGAACAGTCGAGCCAATCAGAGAAACAGTTCCGGTTTCTCTGACTTCTTTGATCAGTTCTGTGTGGCCGGAGGGGGCGTTGGAGCCACCGGTGAGTAAACGGACAATAAAATTTTCTGATGCAATACTTGCTCGAAGCCAAATTGCTCCAGGGCGGATGTTGTCTCGATTGATGGCAAGTGGATAAGTGTCATAGGGCAGGGACTGGGTGCTGGTCACTTCGTTCACAAATTCAATGAATTTTATGACTCGGGATTTTTGAGATTGGGCATTGTCAAAGCGACTCATTCGATTTGAGATGCGGCTGCCACCACCTGTGGGGTCTTTAATGATAAAGGGCAGTTTGTTTTCATAAGAGAAGATGATGCGAGCAGTGTAAACTGCGTCGGCACAGTCAGTCCAAATACCTGCCCACTTCCCAGTGGTGAAGAAGTCTTCATTGTATTGAGTTCTCACCCATTCGGAGTATTTGTCCTCCATAGCTTGATTCCACTGGTTTTGCTCTTCCCAAATGGCGCCCTGGCTAAGTTGTGCTGCCAAGAGAATGGCAGATAAGAATAGTAACTGCTTCATGAACCCTCCCAATTATTACCCCGTGTAACAGGCTTCTTATACTGCATGTCATTTTGAAAAAGCGACTGTTCGAATTTTTGACAGCTACTCCTTACAAAAACCCGCCCCGCGGGATTTTGGAATGCATCAAGTCAAGGGCTGGTTTTATTGACATTAGATAGACCAAAATAGTCTAATCCACTTATAGAGACTTTGAATTTTTCAAAGTTGTTTTGAGGATTTATAACTGATGGCGATCGCAAGCTTATCTTCTGAAAAGACAGAAAAACAAACCTACGAACTCTCGTTCGCAGGACTTCCGTTTAAGCTGCGAACATCGCATGATGAGCAAACAGTTCGAGAACTGGCTCAATTTGTTGATAAAAAATTAAATGAAGCTCTCGTGGCCACAAAAAGTGGATCGTATCAAAGTGCTGCAGTTCTGGCGGCCTTGAATATTGCCGAGGAATTAATTTTATTAAAACGTCGTGCTCTTCTCGAGCTAGATCGTCTCGAAGATCGAGCTTTAAAAATCACTCAAGACCTTGAAAACTCCAAAGTCTCTAAAACAGAAGCGAATCCATAGCTTTTAGGTGGAGACTTTATGACGAAATCTCAGTGGCGTAAAGCCATGAGGGGCCGACTTGCAGAGTGGGTGAATCAACACCACCAACTTGAAAACAAAAGTCTTCATCAAAACTTGTGCGATTTTCTTCAAACAAAAACTGGAGTGTGGGGCGCTTTTCGTGCTCATGGACTGGAGCCAAATCTTCAGTCAGCCACGCAGCTGAATCTTCATATCATCTGGGCTTATCCTAAGATGATGGGGGAAGAGTTGTTGTGGATACAGCCGGGACCGAAGGGCTTCACAAGAGGTCCCTTTGGGATAGAAGAGCCTGCTTTAGAAGGTGGGCGGGTTTGTGAACTAAAGTCAATCTCAGGGATACTGGTTCCGGGATTGGCCTTTGATGCAAAGGGAGGTCGGCTAGGGCAAGGTCGAGGTTTTTTCGATAAAGCTTTAGTGGACTTTCAGGGTTTAAAAGTTGGAATTGCTTGGGAAGTTCAGATGATCGACCAAGTTCCCTGCGAAACACATGATATTCGCATGGACTATGTGATCACCAATAAGCAGGCAATTCAATGTTAAGTGATCAACAGCGATAAGGAATGATAGGGGAAAAAATGGAAATAGTGATCGCGGCTATAGTTGGATTGGCTCTGGGTGGAGTTGGCGTTTTTGTTGTTAAGAGAATTCAAGACGAGTCAAAGAAAAAATCAGCACGAGTAGAGGCTGAGAAGATTATTAATAAGGCCAAGTCAGAGGCGGCTCGTATTGATAAAGAATCAAAAAATAGAGCAAAGGATTTTGAAGCACGGGCTCGAAAGAATATCGAAGCAGACATTCAAAAGCAGAAATCAACTCTTAAAAATAAAGAAGGTCAGCTTGAGCGTCGCCTGAAAGAAATTGATGAGCTTCAAAAGCAAAAGCTTGAAGAAAATGAAAGAACAATTACGCAGTTAAAAGATCGGGAAGAAAAAATAGCAATTGCTGAGCATCGAATTCATGATTTGACAAAGAAATCAGAACAGCAAGTGGAAGAACTCAAGCATAAATTGGCCAATGCGGCTTCGATGACAGCAGAAGAAGCTAAGCGTGAGCTCATTGAAGCTCTGTCTAGTGATGCCAAACTTGCTGCTGCGAAGAAAATTGAGGATATCGAAAAGGAAGCTGAGCAAGAAGCGGATCGCCGAGCAAAGAAAATTCTTGCCGTGGCAGTATCTCGCTTTGCTTCTGAATACACCTCTGAACGTACAGTGACTGTGATGGCATTGCCCAGTGAAGAAATGAAGGGTAAGATCATTGGCCGTGAAGGTCGAAATATTCGAACACTTGAGGGGCTTTGCGGTGTGGACTTGATTGTAGATGATACTCCAGAGGCTGTTGTCATTTCTGGGTTTGATCCTGTTCGTCGTGAGTTGGCGAAGAGATCGCTTGAAAAGTTGATGGAAGATGGACGCGTCCATCCAGCACGCATTGAAGAGGTCGTCGAAAAACAGCGAGGAGAACTTAACAAAACTCTTCGTGAAGAAGGTGAAAAAGTTTGTGTGGAACTTGGAATCACGAACCTTCATCATGAAATTCAGCGTTCCGTAGGATCATTGAAATACCGCCATACCCATACGCAAAATCTTCTCAACCATTCGATGGAAGTTGCTTATCTTGCGGGACTGATGGCCGCCGAGGTCGGAGCCAATGTGAAGCTGGCTCGTCGTGCAGGGCTTTTGCATGATATTGGCAAGGCGATTGATCACACAGTCGAGGGCACTCATGCTCATGTGGGAGCTGATTTCTGTAAGAAATTTGGTGAAAGTGAACCTATTTGCCATGCGATTCGCGCCCATCATAACGACGAGCCACCGAATTCCTTAATTGCTCATCTTGTGCAGGCAGCAAATTTGATTTCAAATTCACGCCCTGGAGCTCGGCGCCCAGGAATGGATAACTTTATCAATCGCCTTTCTGATCTTGAAAGCATTGGAAACTCATTTGACGGAGTCTTAAAAACTTTTGCTGTTCAGGCTGGCCGCGAAGTTCGAGTGATTGTTGAAGCAGCAAAGGTAACTGATGAGCAATCCATTATGATTTCTCATGATATTGCTCGTAAGATCGAGCGGGAGATGCCTCATCTGGGGCAAGTAAAGGTTGCTGTGGTCAGAGAAACGAGATCCGTGGAGATTGCTCGATGATTAAGGCGACTCCAAGGGAGCAGATTGAGCAGCTCAAACTCGGGACAGTGGATTTTATTGCTGAATCCGAGTTGCTGAAGAAAATTGAAAAGTCAGTGGCTACGGGAAAGCCTTTGTCTGTTAAATTTGGGGCAGACCCAACTCGTCCAGATTTGCATATAGGTCACACAGTGGTGCTCAATAAAATTCGTCAGTTTCAAGATTTTGGCCATCATGTGAATTTTTTGATTGGTGATTTCACCGCCATGATTGGTGATCCGACGGGAAAGAATGAAACTAGGCCGCCATTGAGCCCAGAAGAAATTGAGACGAATGCCAAGACTTATGCCGCTCAGATTTTTAAAGTTTTAGATCCTGAGAAGACGACGATTGTTTATAACTCTCATTGGTTTTCAAAACTAAGCCCTGCCGATTTCATCCGTCTCTCAGCGCAGTACACGGTGGCCCGGATGCTTGAGCGGGATGATTTTACAAAACGGTTTCAAAGCCATACTCCCATTGCGATTCATGAATTTTTGTATCCCTTATGTCAAGGCTATGACTCAGTTCATTTAAAGTCCGACGTTGAATTAGGTGGAACAGATCAGAAGTTTAATTTGCTTGTTGGTCGTGAGTTGCAAAAGGCCTATGGCCAAGCGGACCAGCAGTGTGTAATTACCGTTCCGATTCTTGAAGGAATTGATGGCGTTAATAAAATGTCAAAATCTTTAGATAACTACATTGCTGTTGTGGATTCTCCGAAAGATATGTTCGGAAAAACAATGCGGGTTTCAGATCAGTTGATGATGAGATGGTATGAGCTGCTCACAGATATTACTCCGGCGCAATTGGCTCAGCTGAAAACAGATTTGAAAGAGGGCAAGAAACATCCTCGAGATACCAAAGTGAATTTAGCAAAATTTTTGGTTAAGCGTTTTCATGGCGAGGCCCAGGCTCAAGCTGCGGAAGAAGAGTTTAATCGAATGTTTGTCGATAAGGGATTGCCTGATGAAATTCCTTTGATCGAAGTTTTCCCTACAACAGAACCTGTGGGAATTTGCACTTTGATGACTCAGGTCGGTTTAACAGAGACGAATTCTGAAGCTCGCCGTTTGATTCAAGGAAAAGCAGTCGAGATGGATCAGGTGAAAGTTCAGGATGATAAATTGAAGCTCGATTTAAAATCAGGAATGCAGTTCATTTTGAAAGCGGGAAAAAGAAAATTTGCCAAGGTGGTGGTGAAGTGAAAATAAAGCTCTTGCCCCAAAATATTGAAATCGACGGAGATCCTAATAAATCTCTGCTTCAAATTTGCCATGAAAACAATGTTCATATTTACTCACTCTGTAAGGGTGTCCCTAAATGTGCTGAGTGCCGAGTGAAAATTGTCGGTGGAGAGCATAATGTTCTGCCTCCCACACAGGGTGAATTGGCCGTGATCGGAAATAATTATTACTTAGATGGTCGCCGCCTTTCTTGTCAGGTCAGAGCCTTTGGTGACATCACTGTGGATATGACCGAACAAGTTCAGCGTTCTGAGAGTCAGAGCAAGAAAGTCCGAGGGTTCCGCGTCGCTGGAGGCAAAGGTCAGCAGCCTGAATCTCATGCAGTGGTTGATACCTTGGTGTTGAAGGACTCTGATAAAGAGGCTTCAAAGGGCACAGAAAAAGGCCGAGAGAAGAAATAGTCTCGAACCCTGTCTAACCATTTGACACTGGTCCCGGCAATATTTTCAAAGCCGAGCAATTCATCAGAATTATAGATTTGAGTTTGTTATAATCACTTCACTTCAGTTTCTAAAAGTGCATGAGGTGACGTGTATGAAATTTATCTTTCTCATTCAGTTGATTTCTCTCATGGCGTTCCCCTCATTTGCAGCAGATATGTTTGGAAAACGGCAGCCCTACTTTCAATTTTTTTCGCAGACCTGTCGATCGTTAATTTCAAAACAAATAAAGCCAGTACCCGGTAATGCTTTGCCCTCTTCGTTTGTACAAAAAATTGAAAAGTTAACTCAAGAACAAGTTCGTCATGTGGGCATTGTAGAAAACAAAGGCATTGCCAATGATTTCTCTGTCTACTTTGAGAAAAATGAGAGAAAGATTGAAGCACTTAATGTTTACAGCTCTGCTCAGGCCATCTTTTTTGATCTGCGAGTAGAAGATAGTATTTTAGAAACCATAGCCTCTGTAACTTTTAATAAAAAGTGTGAATTAGAAAGATCGAAGGTTTCCTATTTTGATCCAGAAACTAAAAAACTTCATTATCGTGAGTGGTTTGATGGGAAGGGCAAGCTGTTAAGTCGAGTAGTTGTTAATCAACTTGTTCAGCCCCTTAGTCAAATTTATTCTCCAGAGAAATTAGATGCATTAAATGTTCCGTCTGAGTCTGATTTCGGGATTGGTATTATTGATATTGGTGTTGATTACAATCACCCGGCCCTTGCCTATAAAATGCGAAGTTCCCCACAGATTGGCTTAGATTTTGTTGACGAGGATTTTTTGCCATTTGATTACACAACATCAGTCGGCCTTGATACGCAAATTGGTCCCTTTGATCATGGCACCCATGTGGCTGATTTGGCCTCACGGGATTTAGATGTTCGAGTTGTTCCTGTGCGTGTGGGAAATGCTCCTCGCTATACAGGAGCGGCAATAAAGTACTTGGTCCGACGTGGAGTGCAAGTGATTAACATGAGCATGAGTTCTCCGACAGAGGAAGACTGGATTTCCTTTCGAAAGGCTGCACAGTCCGCTCCAGAGGTCACATTTGTGATTGCTGCTGGAAATGACTTTGGCCGTGATTTAGACCAAGAGCCCAAATACCCAAGTGGGTGGCATTTGCCGAACGTTATTTGTGTGGCTTCTGTAAATGCGCAGGGTGAGCTTTCTGCTTTTTCAAATTTCGGCGCTCAGACTGTGCATGTCGCAGCAGTGGGTGAAAGTGTACTAGCAGCAACACCAGGCGGACATATGGGTAAGAAGTCAGGAACCTCGATGGCTACGCCACAAGTGACACGATTAGTGGCTCAGATGAAAATGAAAAATCCAAAACTCACGCCAACGCAGATCAAAGAGATTCTGATCCAGACATCCTTAAAATCGCCGAGCCTAAGCGAAAAAATGCAAGGGGGTGTGATCAACCCCGAAGCCGCATTGCAGGCCGTCGGGGTTTCGGAATAGTGGCCGGTCGCTCAAGCTCATCCCAGGGCTTGAGTGATTACTTATCAAGAGAAGCAACAAGAAGATCCACTGTCTTTTTCGCATCTCCGTAAAGCATGCGTGTGTTCTCTTTATAGAAAAGAGGATTTTCAATTCCCGCATATCCTGCAGCCATGGATCGCTTAGAAACGATGACGTGTTTTGCTTTCCAAGCTTCGATGACGGGCATGCCGTAGATCGGACTTGAGGGATCTTCCAGAGCAGATGGGTTGACGATATCATTTGCTCCAACGACCATCACCACATCTGTTTCAGGAAGATCGGGATTGATCTCATCCATTTCAAGAACAATGTCATAGGGAACATTGGCTTCAGCAAGAAGAACATTCATATGTCCTGGCAGTCGTCCTGCAACGGGATGGATGGCAAATTTCACATCACAGCCTTTAGCCTTTAATCGATTCACCAATTCAAAGATTGAATATTGGGCTTTGGCAGTCGCCATTCCATAACCGGGAACGATCACCACGTGTTTTGATTCTTTGAGAAGATCAACTGTTTCCTCTGGAGAAATAGGTTTAACTTCTCCAACGATGGCTTGATCAGAGGGTTTTGCAGCTGCGCCCTCGGCAGCACCGAATCCACCGAAAATCACGGAGAAGAAAGAACGATTCATGGCCTTACACATGATGTAAGAAAGAATCGCACCTGAAGATCCAACTAGGGCACCGGTCACAATGAGTAGGTCATTTGAAAGCATAAAGCCCGCTGCGGCAGCGGCCCAGCCTGAATAAGAGTTCAACATCGAGACGACAACAGGCATATCTGCTCCGCCGATGGCCATCACAAGAAGAATTCCCATAATCGAAGAGAGGACTGTCATGATAATCAGAATTTGAAGTCCTGCATCGGTTCCCATATCAAGAAAACGAATGAGCATGGCCATTGAGGCAACAACGATAGCAATCAGAACTGCATGTCGACCTGGATACATCAAGGGGCGACTCATGATTTTACCCTGAAGTTTTCCCCAGGCAATGATAGAACCTGTAAAGGTTACGGCACCTATAAAGATTCCAAGGTAGACTTCAACAAGATGAATTGATTTCGCAGCACCTTGAAGTGTTTGAGTGTGAGCGTCGAGATAGCTGCCAAATCCCACGAGAACGGCCGCAAGACCCACGAAGCTATGAAGAATAGCAACGAGCTGAGGCATTGCGGTCATTTCAACCTTCATGGCAACGATGATTCCGATCAAAGATCCCACGGCCATTGAGGCAATGAGAATCCCATGTCCATGAGTGCTTCCACCAAAAGCTGTCGCCATGATGGCAAGGAACATACCAATGATGCCGTAGATATTTCCTCGTTTAGCACTTTCTTGAGAAGAAAGTCCCCCGAGACTCAGAATAAAAAGAACACTGGCTGCGATATATGAAACTGTTTGTAATCCGTTAGACATATTCTGATCCTACTTTCTAAACATTTTCAACATTCGGTGAGTGATGTAAAAACCACCGGCAATATTAATCGTGGCAACAAGAACAGCGATGACCGCTAAAATGGTGATGGGAGCAGTGAAATTATCTTGGATGTGTAAAATTCCACCCACAATGATGATGCCAGAAATTGCATTTGTCACACTCATGAGTGGAGTGTGGAGCGAGTGAGACACGTTCCACACCACTTGCCATCCAATGAAGCAAGAAAGAACAAAGACTGTAAAGTGAGATAAGAAATCTGGCGGTGCTACCTGTCCGATTAAGTAAAGAAAAGCACCCAGGGCTCCCAAAGCAAGAGCTGAATTGCGGCTATTTGTTTTGCTGATTTCCTCTGGATTTGGCTCTGCGGGCTTTTCAGGAGTCTTTGGTGCCGCTGGTTTCGCGGCAACGCTAAGAGGTTTTGGGGGCCAGTTGATTTTTCCATCATGAACCACCATCGCGCGGCTGATGATGTCGTCATTCATATCAATTTTAAAATTGGCGGCTTTTCCCATATCATCTAAAAGATGGCAGAGATTATTTCCGTAGAGCCCGCTGGCTTGAGCAGGTAACTGGTCAACTTTGCCAACAATAGTGACGCCTTTGTATTTGTATACTTCACCCGGTTGAGTCAGTTCGCAGTTTCCACCTGTTGGGGCCGCGAGATCCACGATGACAGAACCTGATTTCATCATCTCGACCATGTCTTTCAAAATTAACTTTGGAGCTGGTTTACCAGGTATCTGTGCTGTGGTGATGATGATGTCGACTTCCTTTGCTTGAGCACGGAAGAGCGCCATTTCAGCTTCGATAAAGGCAGGGCTCATTTCTTTTGAATATCCAGTGGCTGTTGCTCCGTCTTCGTCAAGTTCAACGGTCAGAAATTGAGCGCCCATACTTTGAATTTGTTCCCGAACTTCTTTTCTTGTATCAAAAGCGCGAACAATCGCGCCCAAACAGTTTGCTGTACCGATGGCCGCAAGACCGGCAACCCCAGCTCCGATGATGAGAACTTTCGCGGGATCAACTTTCCCGGCAGCAGTGATTTGACCGTTGAGAAATCGACCAAAATGGTTTGCGCCCTCGATGACAGCTCGGTATCCAGCAATGTTGGCCATTGAGGAAAGAACATCCATCTTTTGAGCGCGAGTGATTCGAGGAATGGCATCCATGGCGATGGCATTAATTTTTTTATCCGCCATCAGGTTCATCAACTCACCATTTTGAGCAGGCCAAAGATAAGAGGCCACCAGAGTGCCTGATTTGACCAAATTAATTTCACCTTTTGTGAGAGGCTGAACTTTTAAAATAATATCTGCGGCTTCATAAAGAGCAGAAGCAGATGAGAGGATAGTTGCTCCAGCCTCTTGATATTCTTTATCGGAATAAGAAGACTGATCTCCGGCCTTTGATTCGATATAGACATCAAAGCCCTGCTTTTTCAGTCGTTGTACTGTCTTGGGTGTGGCGGCCACTCTTGATTCGGTGGCCAATATTTCGCGTGGAATGCCGACTTTCATGCAAACTCCTTATGCAATTCTCAACAAAATTATTGAGATAGATTAAAAGCACAAAGAGTGAAAGTACACTCAAAGTGCAGTTTAAGTTTTGCTATGACAGCTTGCAAAAAATGTCGGGTTGATTATTGAGCAGACTCTTGAACTGAACAAGCCATCGGTTGGGCCAGGCCTGCATTGTAGAGAGTGCCTGATTGATTTAAAACCTTCAGGGCAAGGCGTAGTCCATCCAGCTCACCACTGATTTGGATCATAGTTGTATCATCTCGAAAAAAGGACCCTGCGGGGTAGAACTTCATTGATCCCTGTGTTGGAAAAGTGCCGTTCAATTCAGCATGAGGATTGTTGAGAGATGTGATCTCCATGTTTCCTGTGACGGTATTCTCATTTCTTTCAAGGGTGCCTTTGAGATTCAAAATATTGTTTTCACAGTTAATCTGAATTTGTGAAGCAAAGGCAGATGCAGAAACCAGTTGGCTTGAAATAATAAGTAGGGACTGGCGCATAGGATAACTCCTTTTGATCAGGGCCACTCTACAAGATGTGGTCTAAAATTGCGCCTGTTTTTTATGACACATCTAATCTATTGAAGTTAGCGTTATTTCACCCGATTGAGATACCGCTCTTGGGCAATGGTCTCAAGCTCTTTAGCTAAGAACAGGTGCTGGCCTAAGATTTTGTAAAAGGCCGGCATTTGGACTTCAAGTAGAAGAGAGTCTCGTTGAGCAATGGCGGTGGCGGTGCGCACTCCGCCGCTGACCATCAGGGCGATTTCGCCAAAGAGACCGCCTTGGCTAAGGACTCGAAGAGTTTTTCCCGCTTGGGAGAAGACCAAACTGCCCTGAATGATTACAAAGAAGGACCGGCCGGGGTCACCTTCGCGGCAGACAATTTCATTTTCTTTTACTGCTTTGAGCTGGCCCACAAAAATCAGAGCATCCAAAGTTTCGTTGGGGACTTGCTGAAAAAGGTCCGAGTTCAAAAGTCCGTGAACAACCCAAAAGCGTTGTTGAAGTGCTGAGGCTTTGTCACTCTTGATGAGGGGTCCAAAGACTTGGTCATTGAACCTAATTCGTCCCAAGGTTGCTGGAGTTGTGGTGATGATATCGGCACTGCGGGGTTTTCCTAAAAGAAAACCACCTTCGCCGACGACAGAACCTTCAGGAATTTGAGATATCAGTTGGCGACGACCATCAGGATAAACTTTGTAAACTGATGCTTCGCCCTTGAGAAGTACAAAGAGATCCCGAGATTGATCTTCGCTTTTGCAGAGACGAAACTGGGCAGGAACATCAAAGATCTCACAATTTTTTGTGAACAAATTCTTCAAATCGGGCGAAAGACTTCTGAAAAAGGGCAGTTCGCTTAAGTCTTGCGCAGTCGGAGCTCGTTGTTTTTGATTTTCAAAATTTTCAGTGAGCTTTGACCAAAAAGATGGATTTTCATCTTGGTGATTCACTTCGGAAATGTATTTGATGACTTCTGGATTTTGAATAAGGCCGACCTGGGTTAATTTTTCAATCACAGAGTAAAGATCACGAAAGCAAACAAGCCATCCTTGTCTTAAGAAAATATCCACCATTTGCTCAATGCTTGTTCCATGCGAAAGATGATCAAAGTACTGGTACTGCTGGTGAGTCAGTTCAATGTCTTTAGACCCGCCTTGAATGACAGTAAAGGGCCCCTTGGTCAGAGTCTTATATGGTCGAAGAACAAATTTGATATTTTCAATTCTCATCAGGCTTTAATGATTAAACATTAAAGCTTGTTCCGCAACTGCATTTCTTGCTGGCGTTGGGATTGTTAAAGATAAATCCCTTGCCGTTGAGGCCACCTTGGTATTCCAAAGTCATCCCGATCAAGTACATAAAGCTCTCAGTGTCTACAACGAGCTTAGCCCCGTGGTTTTCAAAAACTTTGTCTCCAGGTTTAATTTCAGAATCAAAATCCATCTTATAAGATAAGCCAGAGCAGCCACCTTTTTTCACGAAAACTCGAAGAAAATGATCGTCTGATCGACCCTCTTCGGCTTTGAGAGATTGGATCTTCTTTGCGGCAAGTTCAGTCATTTGAATCATGGCCCGATATTGCCACGGTCGGGTTTAAGTCTCAACCCTAGGGTTTATGTCTTTTGTCAGGTGTTTTGTCAGAATCCCTAAAGCCATTTCTAGGTCTTCGGGGCTTGTCGGGCTCCCCAATGAAAAACGAATGGTGTTGGCCATGTCAGCAAAAGAAACTCCGATGGCTTTTAAAACGTGGGACTGGCTGGCGCATCCACTCAAGCAGGCTGAACCTCGGCTGACCGCTAAACCAGGAATCACGGTGGGGAGATTGGCTCCAGAAAAAGTCAAACTTAAGACATGGGGAGCTCTTTCGCTGGGGTGGCCGTTCAGATGAAATTTGATTTGAGAATTTTCTAATTTTCGAAGAAGGATTTCGCGGAATTTTTCAAATTTTCTTAAGTTATTTGAAAGTTCTTGCTGGGAAATCTCAAGAGCTGTGGCAAGGCCAACAATTCCGGGGATGTTCAAGGTCCCTGAGCGAAGGCCGAATTCGTGGCCTCCGCCAAAGATTAATGGAGATAACTTTTTTCGAGTAATTAGAGCGCCGATCCCTTTGGGGCCATAAATTTTATGACCCGAAAAAGAGAGAAAATCCACAGGAACTTCAGATAAGTTAAGGGGGATTTTTCCCACAGCTTGGGTGGCGTCTGTGTGAAAAAGAATTCCTTTTTCTTGGCACAGGCTTGCGATTTCACGGATGGGGTTAATTGTACCGATTTCGTTATTCACCCACATCAGGCTCATTAATTTCGTGTGGGGTTTGATCAGAGTCTTGATTTGGTCAATCTCAACTTGGCCGTATGAGTTAACAGGGGCGAAATCCACTTCTACCTGAAGATGCTTCTTTAAATAATCAAGGCATTTCAAAATAGAGTTGTGTTCCACGGGACTTGAAATGATGTGGATTGGCTCAAGTGAATTTGACTGGCGAAGGTGGGTGATGACTCCTTGTAAAACCCAATTGTTGGCCTCAGTTGCTCCAGAGGTAAAAATGACTTCTTTTTGCTGGCAGCCTAAAAGCTCTGCGATTTGTTTTCGCGAGGCCTCGGCAACTTTGTGAGCCTCTTGCCCGTAAGAATGGGTCAAGCTCATGGAATTGCCAAACTGGTCTTGAAAATAGGGCAGCATTGCCTGAAGCACTTCAGGGCGCACAGGAGTCGTTGCGCAATAGTCAAAATAGAGGTCTTTTTGCATGGAGGCAAGGTATCGAACTCTTGGCTCTTGAGTCAACCGAGTTATAAAGTTGATGACACATTGCTTGTCTGCAAAGATAGGCAAATGGCAATCAAGATAAGTCCTTATTTTACTTTAAAACAAAAAAATACAGAAAAACTTTTTCAATGGAAAAAAACAGACGCAGTCATTAAAGACGCTTCAGGAAAAATTTATTTTGAAATGAAAAATGTCGAGGCTCCCTCTGACTGGTCACAGTTGGCAATTGACATTGCTGCCAGCAAATATTTTCGTAAAAAAGGAGTCCCCAAAACTGGATCTGAAAAGTCAGTCAGGCAGATGGTGAACCGAGTGGTGGCCGCGATCACTCACCAAGGAATGAAACAAAAGTATTTCACCAAATCAGAAGCTCCAACTTTTTCTCAAGAATTAAAATACATTCTTCTTTCACAGAGAGCTTCTTTTAATTCCCCTGTCTGGTTTAATTGCGGGCTTTTTGAATCATATAAAATGAAAGTCTTTGAACACCCTCAGGTTTCAGCCTGCTTCATTCAAAGTGTTGAAGACAATCTTGAAAGCATTTTTAATCTTGTCAAAAACGAAGCCCGGTTATTTAAATTTGGCTCAGGCAGTGGAACAAATTTTTCCAATCTGAGAAGCAAGTACGAAGAGCTTGAAGGCGGAGGAACCAGCTCAGGACTGATGGCCTTTCTCGATGTGCTCGATCGCGGAGCGGGAGCAGTGAAATCAGGTGGGACCACTCGCCGGGCGGCAAAAATGGTTTGCGTGGATGCGGATCATCCCGAGATTCAAGAATTTATTTCCTGGAAAGCTCGTGAAGAGAAAAAAGCTCAGGACTTAATTCGTGCAGGATGGGATGTCGAGTTTGAAGGCGAGGCCTACCGGACAGTGTCCGGGCAAAATGCGAATAACTCGGTTCGAGTTTCAGATCGATTCATGAACTCAGTCCTTGAAAACAAGGACTGGGATTTAAAAGAGCGAACCACAAAAAAAATCTCACGCACAGTGAGGGCTCAAGACTTGTGGAAACAAATTGCAGAAGCAGCTTGGTTCTGTGCAGATCCAGGTCTGCAATATTCAGATACGATTCAGTCTTGGCACACTTGTCCGAAGACAGCTCCTATTCGAGCGAGCAATCCTTGTTCTGAGTACATGTTCATTGATGATTCGGCATGCAATCTAGCAAGCCTGAATTTGACAAAATTTTTAAACTCGGATGCAGGCTTTGATTTTCAAGGTTTTATTCATACGGCAAAAATACTTCTCATTTCTCAAGAGATTCTTGTCGACTATGCCGGATATCCAACAGAAAAAATTGCACAGAATGCGAAAGATTTTAGACCTCTCGGATTGGGATTTGCCGGGCTTGGGGCTTTTTTGATGGCAAAAGCCGTTGCCTATGACTCAGAAAAAGGGCGAGAGTGGGCCAGCTTTTTAGCAGCAACATTAACAGGTGTAGCCTATGGCACCAGTGCAGAGTTGGCACAAAAGAAAAAACCATTTCGAGGTTACAAACTGAATAAAACCTCCATGCAGAAAGTTCTTCAGAAACATCACAAAGCAGTAAAGTCTCAAGCGAAAAATCACTTGCCCATTGAACTTTGGAATCAATGTGAAGAGATTTGGAAAAACACAATCACATCAGGAAAAAAATATGGGTACCGCAATGCTCAAGTGACCGTGATGGCTCCAACAGGGACCATTGGGTTGGTGATGGATTCAGAAACCACGGGTGTTGAACCGGAATTTTCTCTTTTGAAAATAAAAAAACTTTCTGGCGGTGGAGAAGTTCAAATCCTCAGTCGCGCTCTTGAAAAAGGACTTCAGACTTTAAAATATTCTGAAGCACAGATTGTAGATATTTTTGCAACTTTGAAAACAACAGGCAGCTTGGATAATTCAATCCTTAAAAAAGAGCACAAGCCGATCTTTAATTCAGCTCTTGAAATTTCACCAGAAGGGCACTTGAAAATGATGTCGGCTATTCAGCCCTTTGTCAGCGGGGCGATTTCAAAAACAGTGAACCTTCATCAGGATGCTACAATTCAGGATGTGGCAGACCTTTATATGCAGGCATGGAAACTGGGCTTAAAATCCATTGCGATCTACCGTGATGGGTGCAAGCAAAGTCAGCCCTTGCAATCAGGTGGAACCAAGATCGCCCCCAAACCATTTGATGAATCTCAATTTCCAAAATGTGTGGATTGCGGAGCGCCCACTGAATTAGCTGGTGGCTGTTTTCGCTGTGTGAACTGTGGAACCGTGGTGGGATGCGCGTAGAATAGTTATCTCAGGCAAAAATTATTCGGATTATCAGGAGCAATCACTCGCCAGATGTCTACAATATTCGTTGCGACGAGAATCATTGAGACTTCGAATGTGGCGAATAAAGGACTTTGTCTCATGCTATAAATAAGGGTCAAAATCTACAAAAAATACTGAAAATATGGGTAAATTTAGTTCACGTTGAGTCAGTGTAGACTACTTTAAAACCTCGGTTTTAAATCGAGTACCGCTCAGTCCCAGTTTAAACCGAGTGAGACCGTCTTTTTCATCTGGTAAAATACCGCCCAGGTCAAAGTGTTCGATGTGGTCGGCTTTAAGAACCTCGATGGCTTTCCAAAGAAGGCAGTAGTGAGCGTTATGATCTCGTCCCTCATGGCTGTTCCAGCCCACGCGATAGGATGCTGATTTTCCATGTTTCATGACGATGATTCCCGCCACGGGCACATTGTTCAGCCTTGCCCATAGAATAATGGCATCTCCGTATTGAAGTGCGGTTTCGATCTCAGCCTTGAAAAATCGGCCTGTGGGTCCAACGAATTTTTTCTGTGCTTTATAAATGTCGTACTCTTTTAAAAAGAGATTCAGAAATTTGCCTCTTGTGTCCACTGTGATTTGAAGTGGAGAACGTTCGGATTTATTCAGAGCATTTCTCCACTTTTGATCCAGTTTTTTTCTTAAGTCTTCAAGGCTGGGTCGGATATCCACCCAAAGTGTTTCAAAAGTTTCATTTGCTCTTTGAAGGCCAGACTTTTCAATAAAGTCGACGGAATTTGTTTCATCTAAACTCCATTCGGGCATCCAGCGGATTCGGCGAAATAGTCGCTTGGGAAAAGTTTGATTAAAGAGAGAAATAAATTCTTTAATATTTTCTTCTGTGTTCTGACCATCAAACCAAAGTGGTCCCCGGTAGATGCTCACGAAATGAATAAAGGCGACTTTTAATTCTTGAATAGCCACAATGCCGATGACTTCATTATTTTTCACAATCCTTGCAAAACGTGTCGATCTTTGATCGACCTTGCGAGCGGCAGAGGCATAAGCGATTGTCTGCATCCAGGTTGCCTTGGTTGTGCGGCTTAAATAGTCGCGCCATTCTCGAACGGTCGGTGGAGTAAAATTGAATTCCATTCTTTCAGTCTCTCAAAAGAGAGAATTTTTAACCACTTGGACTAGGCGAATAACCAGTCCAAAAAATGTCCATAACGCCAGATGCTATTTGATAAAGGCCGCGAAAATTTCATAGGCAATCAACAGAATGATGGTGATTTCCATGATATGAGATCTTCGCATATTGATTTCGCCTTGAAGCAGGTTTGAAACTTGAGCCAGCATATTCATTTTTCTGGTCACATTGGATTGCCAGTCACTGAGACGAAATTTTCGAGTCGCCGCGCGATAAATCGTTGCTAGATAAAAGTCCCCGACCACTTTGAGAG
Source organism: Oligoflexia bacterium (assembly GCA_016861345.1). GTDB lineage: Bacteria > Bdellovibrionota > Bdellovibrionia > Bdellovibrionales > Bdellovibrionaceae > BOLD01. Next base: position 4,959 of record BOLD01000001.1, on the reverse strand, counting down.
AGTTTTCAACCCGCTCAATGAACTCTAAAAATTCAATATATCGGGAGCTTGAGTCTTCGTAGATTCGGTCAAATCGTGAACTCCAAATCGAAGTTCGTTTTTTTTCAATATCGTCGTAAAGTGCTCCTAATTTTTGATCGAGCATTTCATCGTAAAAACGCATTTCCATTAAGTGAGTGACGGCAAATTCGAGAATGTCAGGCACTTCGCGTCCGCCACTGGGCTCAACAACAAGGGCAGAATTCCATTCAACTAAGGTCAGGTCATTCTCGCCATACTGAAAAACATTTTCCATAATGGCTTTTTTTGAAGGCTCAGAGAGCTTCACTTTGTCTTCAGCGAGCAAGAGCGCGGGGATGTCTGCTGAATTTAAAAGATCCTTGATCTGTAGTCCACCTTGAAACTCTTCGATGAAGTAGATGATATAGTCCTCAAAGGCCTTCCACTCTGTTGGTTTTTTTAGAGCGGGATGTATGGCAGTAGAGACTTCTTGAGCCTGTTGTTTGGCGATGAGATCAATTTCAGAGCCTTCTTCAAGATCAGAGGCAATTTGAACAAGACTTTTCCAGTCTGTTCCCGGCGCGATATTAATTTGATAAAGGATCGAGAGAACCCCAAAGTCTCTGACCTTGACCAGTACGTCAGCCTTCATTTCTTTTCCCTGAAGATCAAAAATCTCTTCACCCATTCCGAAAGTGACCGGTGGATTTCTCATAACCAGGGCTTTATCGATGTATTTCGGAACATTGAAGCGATCCGGTCCTCGGTTGTCTCTGAGAATTTCTTGAACTTTCGGAATATTAATTTCCTCAGCAATATCAAACATTCGATAAATAAGAATCGATCCCTTTTGTATACGAACTTGATTGGATTGGTTTGATAAAGTCGAGTGGTTCACTTGTTCAGTTTAACAAGGTTTGTCCGCAGAGTGCGAGTCCATGAGGGGCTAGTTCGTTAAGATCTGTGACTTTGGTCCTGAATGTGCAAAATTATCTCATCAGAAATTCAAACTATATTGCTGAATAAACTCATTAATGAAAAATGTGTTTCATAAAACGATTAGGACCGCAACGCACCACATTAATCCTAGCTTGTCATCTCTGAAGAGTGGATATTCACCCCACAATTTCAGGAGTGAAAATCATGACAGAATCAACGCAAGTTTCGCTGAAAAATTTCGACCTCTATAACCCGACCGAAGAACACGGAATGCTTCGTGAGACCGTCAGATCTTTTGTGAAATCTGAAGTTGAGCCCCAGGCTCTTGAACATGATCGAAAAGAAATTTTCAATTTGCCACTTTTTCGCAAACTGGGCGATTTGGGTTTACTTGGCATCACGGTTTCAGATCAGTATGGTGGATCGGGAATGGATGCTCTTGCGGCAGTGATTGTTCACGAGGAGCTTTCGTATTCTGATCCTGGATTTTGTTTGGCTTATCTCGCCCATTCAATGCTTTGTGTGAACAATTTTGCCGTAAACGCCAGTGAAGAAATGAAGAAAAAATATTTGCCAAAGCTTTGCTCAGGCGAGTGGGTCGGAGCAATGGCGATGTCAGAGCCAGCAGTCGGAACGGATGTCCTTGGCATGCAGACAACAGCCGTGAAGCAGGGAGATCATTACGTCCTTAACGGAAGAAAAATGTGGATCACGAATGGGACCTTGGATGATAACGGCACACCGGCAGACTGTGTTCTGACTTATGCAAAGACTGGTGAAAAAAACGGACGGGCTTTGATTTCAACGTTCATGGTTGAAAAGGGTCATTCAGGATTTTCTGTTGGGCAAAAAATTCGCGATAAAACCGGAATGCGAGCATCAAACACGGCCGAAATGGTTTATGATAACTGCAAAGTTCCTCTTGCAAATCTTGTTGGGCATGAAGGGGATTCCATGCTTCACATGATGAGAAACCTTGAGCTTGAGCGCTTAACGTTAGCGGCAATGAGTCTTGGAATCGCGAAGCGGTCATTAGATGTGATGAACAAGTATGCGACAGAGCGCGAAGCCTTTGGAAAGCCGCTTAACTTTTTTGGACAGATTCAGCACTACATTGCTCAATCCTATGCCGAGTACATGGCTTGCCGAGCTTACATTTACGACACTGCTCGAAGATTAGATCTGAATAAAGAAGGCAACCGCATGGACAGCGACGGGGTCAAACTTGTGGCAACCACAATGGGTAAAAACGTAGCTGACCGAGCGATCCAGGTTTTGGGTGGTTACGGCTATGTGGGCGAGTATGTTGTTGAACGTCTGTGGAGAGATGCAAAGCTTCTTGAGATCGGTGGCGGAACTCTTGAGGCCCATCATAAAAATATCACTCGTGATTTGGCTAAAAATCCTGGAGCGCTTTTAAAATAATGTTTCCATTTTCTGGTGAGATTTTATTAGGTCAGGGCAAATCAGTCAGTGCCCAAAGGGTCTGTGAAAAAATCGGACCTTTGCTGACACCAGAGCGGTTTCAAAAAATTGACAGAGTCATTCGTGAAAGAACTTTTACTCCTGTCGTGGTTCTTGAAAATATCTATGACCGGGGAAATGCTTCAGCCGTCATGAGATCGGCAGAGGGCATGGGACTGGGCCAAGTTCATGTAATCGAGCTTGGAGAAAAGTTTAAAGAATCTCAGCGCACCACTGCGGGAGCAGATAAGTGGGTTGAAGTTAAAAAATGGAAATCCACTCAAAGCTGTGTGGATCTGCTGAAGAGCCAAGGTAAGCAAATTGTTGTTACCCATTTAGATTCGACTTCGAAAAATATTTCAGAAGTGGATTTCACAAAGCCAACAGCGATCGTGCTGGGAAATGAAAAAGACGGAGTCTCAAAAGAAATGATCGAAGCCGCTGATCACCGGGTGATTTTGCCGATGGTGGGTTTTGTGCAAAGTTATAATATTTCTGTTGCCGGAGCGCTCTGTTTTTATCATATCTACATGGATCGACTTCGTCGCCAGGGTTTTCATGGTGATTTGACGGAAGGGCAGAAAACAATTTTGAAGGCCCATTATTATATGCGAACGCAAGATTCAAGCCAGGATTATCTGCTTGAACTCATAGCTCGGGGTGAACTGTGAAGCTTCGTCATATTTTGGTTCAACATGATTATGAAATCGAAGATTTACAGAGACATCTTCAAAAGGGTCAAAACTTCGAAGAGCTTGCAAGAAAATATTCCAAATGCTCTTCGGCCAGAGCCGGTGGGGATCTTGGAGATTTAACCAAGAAAATGGATCGGCTGGATGAAAGTTTTCGAGAGGTCGCAGAGACTTTAAAAATAAATGAAATCAAAAAAGCCAGATCTCGATTTGGTTATCATTTGATTCAGAGATATGGATAGGGCGGGGGGGAAGAATGAAAAAGGCAGCAAAAAAGACAACAAAAAAAACGTATTGTATGGTTTGCCCAAAGTGGGAAATTAAAAATCCAGACCGTTGTTCGAATACAATTAAGAAGGGTGCAAAGACACTCTATTTTTGCACCAAGCGATGCAAAGAGCGTTTTGAAAAGGCGCCTGATAAATTTTTATGAAAATTACTCTACAAAAATTAACGACTTCAAATTTTGCTGATTATGAGACCCTGACTTCTTGTGAGAGCGGCGGTGGGTGTTACTGTTCATTTTGGCATCAGAAGATCACTTCAATGGCAGAATGGGATAATCGCAAGAAAGAGAATCCTCAGCTCAATCGACAAGTTGTTTTAGACAAGGTTCAAACTGGATATCATGTCGGCGTTCTTGCTTATGCAGACAACGAGCTTCTTGCTTGGATTTCGGTCGGCCCAATGATTGATTTTTACTGGACATGGAAAAGGGTCGGACAGCTTGGAGATAATGCGAAAACAACTGCTGCGATTTATTGTTTTACAGTTGCACCAAAATTTAGAAAAAAGGGACTTCAGTCAAAGATTTTATCTGAACTGGTAAATTACGGAAGAGCAAATGGCTGGAAGGCGATAGAGGCTTATCCGTTTGATTCTACTGCGATAGAAAAGCATGGTGAAGTTCTCTTGTGGCCAGGTCTGACCAAGGGTTATGTCGAGGCAGGATATCAAAGAGAGAGTGCTCATTGGTTAAGCAGTGCTGATGCGGAGCGATCTCTCTATAAAATTGAATTATGAGGAATTAATATGGCAAAGAAAAAAACAAGAGCAAAAGAATTAAAGAATTTCAAATTGGGTTCTGAGAAAACTCAATATCCAACAACCTATGCTCCAGAAGTGCTCGAGGCCTTTGATAATAAAAACCCAAAGGCAACTGCCTGGACGACTTTTATTTGCACAGAGTTCACTTCACTATGTCCAAAGACCGGCCAGCCGGATTTTGCCAAAATTTTTGTGAACTACATCGCCGATAAGAAAATGGTCGAGTCCAAGTCCATGAAGTTATATTTATTCAGCTTTCGCAATCATGGGGATTTCCATGAAGACTGTATCCAGACCATTTGCGATGATTTATTTAAGCTCTTAAAACCAAAGTATATTGAGGTCATCGGAGAGTTTACTCCCCGAGGTGGGATTGCGATTTATCCCTTTGCCAGTCGTGCGAGTGATGATGAATTGTTTCACGATCTCTACCGGGAGCGTTTATTGAATTACGCTCCAGGGAAGTATTCGATGGAGCTTGGTCGCGTGTATTAATTATGATCCGAATGGAACATATTTGAACTACTAAAACACACGTATAGCCGGTTTCATCAGGCAATTAGAAGAGCTTGAATTTTTCTCAAAGGGATACGTATATTGAACGAAATTGGAGCATTTAGAATTTACCTTTATAATTTCTTGTTGAATTATGTTTCATCTTGAGATTCTGGCTCAAGTCAAACCCATGAATTACCGATAATTGTAGTCTCAGGTTGAGAATGGCAGTGGTTGGATTGTAAGTAGTTGAAAGGATTGCATCCAGAAGCTCCATGTTGTTGAATTTGAGTTAACGAAAATCAGAAAACAACAACAATTC